>NZ_JAPCHY010000001.1 GCF_026107455.2 Xanthomonas chitinilytica
GCCTCACGCAGGAAGCCGATGATCTGCTCTTCGGAAAAGCGCTTCTTCACGTCCAATCTCCTTACTCTGGGGAATTGGACTCCAGATCGCCGCGCTACTCAAAACCGGGGGGACGTCGGCCGGATTTCCTTCTCCGCCGGCGGGCGTGATCGTTCCCCCGGGCAACAGCGCGTTGAAGCGGATGTTCTCCGGCGCGTGCTCCGACGCCAGCGACTGCACCAGGCCGAGCAGGCCGGCCTTGGCCGCCGCATACGCCCCCATTCCCGGCATTCCGCCATTGCTGAAGCCCACGAACGATGAAGTAAAGACGACCGACCCCCTTCCCTGCTTTCGAAGCGCTGGAATCTGTGCCTTGGCCGCCAGGAAGGCGCTTGTCAGATTGATCCGGATAACGTCCTCCCAATTGGCGACCGCCATGTCCGGAATCGACACCATCTCTCCGACGGCCCCGACATTGTTGAATGCACCGTCCAAGCCGCCGAACGCGTTCACCGCCAGGTCGACCAGGGACTCCGCGTAGCCTTCGTCCTTCACATCACCGGCCCGGAATACGGCCCTGCCGGCACCGCGATTTATCCGGGCGGCGACAGCTTCGAGGTGGTCTGCCCGCCGTGCACCCAAGACCACGTTGGCTCCTTCGGCTGCAAACAACAAGGCTGCCGCGGCGCCGATTCCGCTGCTCGCTCCAGTCACGATGATCGTCTTGTCTTCCAGTTCCATGGTTCATCAATCCGGATTGAATGGGTTGGCCATGCTACGAACGGGCGAGTGGCCCGACTATCCGGTTCTTGCGCCGTAATCGCAGTCGTCCGCGCCGAACCCGGAACCGGGATGTCCGGGGATCGACGCGGGCTCGATGGACGTCATGCCTGGGCCTCCTTTTCCAAGAGGGCACGCTTGCGCTCGATGCCCCAGCGGTAGCCGGACAACGCACCATCGGTTCTGACGACGCGGTGGCAAGGAATCGCCACTGCGATCCTGTTGGCAGCACAGGCCCGCGCCACGGCGCGGGCCGATCCGGGATCGCCAATGCGCCGGGCAACCTCGGCGTAGGAGACCGTCTGTCCGGCCGGCACCTGCCTCAATGCCTGCCAGACCCGTTCCTGGAACGCCGTGCCGCGGATGTCGAGCGGCAGGTCGAGCCCGGTCTGCGGCGCTTCGACAAAGCCCACGACCCGCGCGACCAGATTTTCGAACTCGGCGTCGCCGCCGACAAAATCGGCCTTGGGGAAGTGGTCCTGCAGGTCGCGGACCAGCTGGTCAGGATCGTCGCCCAGGGTGATTGCGCAGATTCCCTGGTCGCTTTGCGCGACGAGAATCGCGCCGAGCGAGCACTGCCCCACGGCGAAGCGGATGACCGTGTTCTTTCCACCATTCCTGAAGGCTGATGGCGTCATTCCAAGCGCCTCGCTGGATCGCTCGTAGAACCGGCTGCTGGAATTGAACCCGGCGCCCAGGATCGCGGTGGTCACGCTGCGGTCCCGGTTCGACAACTCGTTGCGAAGCCTGCGCGAGCGATGCGCGGCGCCCCAGGCCCGTGGCGTGAGCCCGGTGATCGATTTGAACTGGCGGTGGAAATGATAGGGACTCATTCCGACCCGTGCGGCCAGTTCCTCCAGTTTCGGTATCTGCGCCGATGCCTCGATGAGGCGACAAGCTGCCGCTATCAGCTCGGCATTGATCTCCGCGATCGACCTGCCATCCGGGTTGCAGCGGCGACACGCCCGGAAGCCGGCTGCTTCGGCCTCGGCGGGAGCGGCATAGAGGGTGACATTGGCAGGTTTCGCTGCCCGGGAAGGACATGAAGGACGGCAATAAACTCCCGTTGTCCTTACCGCGTATACGAAGGATCCGTCAGCGCCTGGATCCCGGTTGACCACGCTTGTCCAGCGTGGATCCCGCTCGGCTGGAACTCCATTGTCGGGCATGGCAGGTACGATCCGGACTTGCTCCGCGGAAATTCTAGACGGACGCCCCACCACTTCACTCCGGTTCTTGCTTTCGATTTCCGGCAAAACTGAGGCCGGAATCGATTCTCTTGCCGGTTCACCGGCAAACCCGGCTCTGGCCAACGCTTTGGTCGACCTTCACGCCTGGGGAAAAGAGACACGGTCCATCGCAAGCGGAGCCGGGCCCGTTGCCTGGACGAAGAAGAGCTGCCAGGGACCATTTCCGAAGCATTCCACAAAGCGGAACAAGTGGTCAGCGGCCATTTGATTCGTCGGAACTGTCCCTGACAACATTTTCGCCACCTTCGACTTTCAGTGTTGCCCCGGTTTGGGTGGGTGGGCCGGCGCAGGCCAGCGCGCCTTCCGGATCATCGAGAACGAGCATGTCGTGAAGTACGCTGGATGGATCGCGTGCACGGCTGCGGCAATGGTGCCAGAGGCGTTGTCCAATCCAGTACGCCAGGTCGGCCGGGCGCTCCGCGGTGCCAGCGTTCCACATCCAGCGGGTCCCTGCCGCGACCGCTTCGGGATCCGGTTCGGGTCCCTGCCAGTGCCGCTTCACGATGGCGCGATCTTCCACGAACGAGGCGAGCAGCGACCGTTCGCGGGCCATCGCCCACGCGTTGTCGATGCCGGACGGGTCCTGCCCCAGCACCAATGCGGCGAAATAGTTGGCCGCTCCCTCGCGCAGGGCCCACATGAGCAGGTCGCGGCGGGCGGGATCGTTCTCCGGCAGGTCCGGTTGCGCGGTGTGGGCCAGTTCGTGCGCGAGCAGTTGGCGGAACTGCATTTCCCAGTCGTCGCCGCAGAACCGCTCCAGCGCCATCGCCACGTTGTGGCCAGGCAGCTTCATGCCGGCCGAGTTGCCGGCACCGAACAGCAGGTACACCGTCGGCCGCGGGAAATCGGGTACCAGCCGGCGGTAATCATCGACGAGCTCGCCGGCGATCGCTTCCATCGCCGCCTGCTCGGGCAGGCACCGCTCGATCGCGCGCTGATAGTCATCGCGTCGCGTCGCGATGGCCGCGGCCATCGCATCCACGCCGCCAATGGCCGCGACATCGAAATCGTGCAATGCCTCGCTTCCCGGTTCGAAATAGTGGCGGCGCAACGCCGCCGCATCGGGATGCCCGGCACGGGCCTGCCATGCGTCGACGAAACGGCGGGCGTCGTCGCCGTCGACCAGCGGCGGCTGGCTCGCCAGGCCACGCAGCGGCACCAGCATCGCAACGGCTGCAATGGAACAGGCGACGAGGATGACCAGCGATCGTCTGGGCATGGCCGTACGGACAGGGCAGGACGATTCCCGCGTGCCATCGAACGATGGGAACGAAGCCCGGGGCTGTCAACCCACACGTCCTTGCCGCTGCAACCGGTGGGTGCGGTCCCACAGGTGCTGGGGCCTGCCCGATCCGTCGCGCCCTGGATGTATCGCTCCGGCTTGGCGAACCGGCTTTACATGCAGGATCCGCTCTCGGCGGCGTGGCCCCTCCCAGTCCGCCTGCCCACCTTTCCCTCTCCGGGCGCGTGGGTGATGCACTTACCTTGTCGATCTGCGGCGGCCAACAATTCATTCAAGCCGGTCAATCGAGGTGCGACACCTGGGCCGTTGAAAGGCTCTTCCCCTGACCAGCCATCCGGCTGCGGCGGCCTTCCAGGCCGGCCATGGCCGCCTCGCGCCGCGGCTCACGCTCCACTTCCCATGGAGGTGAGCCGCTGGCGCCCTCGCTCACTGCAACGGAATCGCCACCTCCACCGCATCCATCACCAGCGGTGCGATGCGGCCGTCACCGCCGCCGAACTGCATCGCCCCGCCCTCCTCGCTGAGCTTGCGGTAGCCGCTGTCGTAGTCCCAGGTGGTGACGAGGATTCTCGCTCCGGCCAGGGTGTCGGGCCTGCCGAGGGCGGCGGCCGGGAACGTGAGACTGACCCGCCGGTTGTCCTTGTCCACCGCGATCGATGCGGCCGGCGAGACCGAGGTTCCCTCTTCCGTCGCGGTCGCGCCTTCGGCGCCGAACAGGGCGTTGGACCAGCCGTGCAGGCGCGCACGGTAGTGCCAGCGCATGCCCTCCGGCATGCCGGCGTTCTGCAGGGGCATCACCGTACTTCCGCCTTCGCGTCCGGGAAGCTGCAGGAAAACGGTGAAGGCGACATGGTCGAAGCCGTTGGGCGGGTTCCACAGTGCCACCAGCCCGCTCATCTGCAGTTCCAGGCGCAGGGCGCCGCCGGCGCCGTACACCCGCAGGCGATGGATGTCGCCCGGGCGCTGCGCCCAGCCCGGGTCCTGCGGATAACGGTAGTTCCCGTCCGGGCCGCGGTCGTCGCCGGCGGGGTCCTCCACCTCGGCCAGCAACTGCCATTGCCGCTCGACGCGGAAATGGGCCGGCGCCGATGCCGTCTCCGTTGCCGGGTCCCAGGCCACGATCCGGTGTTCCAGCGCCGCGTCGATCATGTCCTGGGTATCGACCGTGGCCCGCCAGCGTCCGTCGGCGGCCACCGGCACGCGTTGCGCGGCGCCGATGTCGCCATCGACCACCAGCAGGACCGCAGCCGCGCCCGGCGCGCTGCCGGCGACCTCGAAATCGTCCGCCACCGGCGCCTGCGGCAGGCCGTCGATGGCCGGGCGTGGCGTGCCCGGCGCCTG
Organism: Xanthomonas chitinilytica; assembly: GCF_026107455.2. Taxonomy (GTDB): domain Bacteria; phylum Pseudomonadota; class Gammaproteobacteria; order Xanthomonadales; family Xanthomonadaceae; genus Stenotrophomonas; species Stenotrophomonas chitinilytica. The sequence continues at coordinate 4,594 of NZ_JAPCHY010000001.1, forward strand.
CCGGGTCCGCACATCGCCGGCGACGCGCCACACCCTGCCCGCCCGTGCCGGCAGCTGCAGGCTCAACCGCCCGGCGTCGCCGACGACCGCCGGGGCCGTGTCGCCATCGATGTCGAACAGCACCTGCAACGAGGTACCCGCGGGCAGGCCGGTTTCCAGGTTGTCCAGCAGCACCGGATGGTCGGCGGTGTTGAACGCCACCAGTGCGGAATCCTCGCCATGGCGCATCCGCCAGGCGATCGCGCCGGGGCCGGCCGCATTGGCCTGCAGGATCTCCGGCGTGCCGCGCGAGAACAGGCGATGTTCGCGGCGCAGCGCCGTGGCCTGCTGCAGGAAGCGGTACAGCGGCGCCTGCGTATCGAACCGGTCCTGGCCGCCGGCGTCGTAGCCGGCCGCGAACATCGCCGTGCGCGGCCGGGTGAAGCCCTGCTCGGTGCCGTAGTAGATCGTGGGAATTCCCGGCAGGGTCATGATCGCCAGCAGCGCCTGCTTCAGCCCCGCCTCGCTGCCGCCGGCCAGGAAACGGTCCACGTCGTGGTTGTCGACGAAGGTGGGCATCAGGTGCGGCCGTGCATGCACCCGCATCATGTTGTCGATGCGCCACGCCAGTTCCGCGCTGGCGTGGCCGCGGGCGAACACGTCGCCCAAGGTGCCGTAGAGCGGGAAGTTGATCATCGACGGCAGCAGCGGCCCTTCCGCGTCGGCCACGTAGCCCTCGATGCGCCGCGCCTGCCGGTCCTCGAACGGGCGGTCGATGCCGAAGCCCTCGCCGAAGGCGAGGAAGTCCCCGCGCCCGGTATCGCGCGCCACCTGCAGCATGCCCGGCGCCTGCGGGTCGTCGCTGTGGAGGAAATCGCGGAAGTATTCTTCCGGCACGTAGAACGCGGTATCGATGCGGAACGCATCCACCCCGGCCTCGCGTATCCAGTCGCCGTAGGCCTTGCGCAGTGCCCGCCGCACCTGCGCGTTCTCGGTATTCAGGTCGTCCAGGCCGGCGAGCTGGTAGTCCAGTTCCTGGTGCCGCTGGGCGAAGTCGGTGATGTCCGGGGTCCAGTGGTAGAGGCCGGCCCGCACGTGGGCGGGGTTGCCGGGGTCGTTCAGGTCGAACGGCGCGGCCGGCTGCCGCTGCCCGGGGTGCCAGCGGCAGTCGCGGGCCGGCCGGCCGGTGTCCGCCGAGCAGGAGAAGTAGTCGCCGGTGTGGTTCACCACCACGTCCTGCACCAGGTACATGCCGGCCGCGTGCAGCCGCCGCGACAGGTCGCGGTAGGCGTCGAGATCGCCGAAATGCGCGTCCACCCGCGAGAAGTCCTCGGCCCAGTAGCCGTGGTAGCCGCCGTAGTTGGCGCGCGGATTCCACCACTGGTTGGCCACCGGCGGAGTGATCCACAGCGCGGTGGCGCCCAGCCCGCGGATGTAGTCCAGCCGCCGCGCCAGCCCGGCCAGGTCGCCGCCGCTGAAGCGCGACGGGTCGGCCGGGTCGTATTCGCCCTGCCCCTGGTCGTTGTTGCCCGGGTCGCCGTCGTCGAAGCGGTCGATCATGGCGAAATAGACCACCTGGTCGCGCCAGTCCGGCGAGGACACGTGCAGCGGCCCCTCCGCTTCCCCTGCCAGGACGGCGGCGGAAAACCACCCGCATGCCGCCATCGCCAGATACGACGCTGTCTTGCGCATTGCCCCTCTCCCATGAATTGCGGCCCATGCGCCGGCGGCTGCGGTAGCCGGCGTTGCTTGCCGCGTCATGACGATGGTGGCCACTGGAAGCGGTTACGGCAGCCCCGGCGGCCTTGAATACGTATGCAGCCGGGTTCCGCAAACCAAACCCGCGCTTAACATGAATCGTCGTCCGACTGCGGGCTTTCACCCGACGCGGCGCACGCCCCGGCAACAGCGGGGCTACAAAAAAATCCGAATTGCCAACATTGCCTGGGAGGGGAAAATGTTGAACCTGAAACGCAGTGCGTTGAGCGTAGCGCTGGCTGCCATCGTGGCGCCCGGCTGGGCCATCGCCCAGACTGCCCAGGCCGATGCCGGAACAGAGGCATCCAGGGCCATCAACCTGGATACCGTCCAGGTCACCGGCATCCGCCGCGCGATCGAGGCCTCGATCGACACCAAGCAGTCCGAGAACACCGTGGTCGAGGCGATCTCGGCCGAGGACATCGGCAAGCTGCCCGATGCCAGCATCGCCGATTCGCTCGCCCGCCTGCCCGGCCTGACCGCGCAGCGCTTCGGCGGCCGCCCGCAGGAAATCAATATCCGCGGCTTCGCCGGCGACTTTTCCACCGCCCTGCTCAACGGCCGCGAACAGGTCAGCCTGGGCAACAACCGCGGCGTGGAGTTCGACCAGTACCCGTCCGAGCTGATGAGCCAGGTGGTGGTGCACAAGACCACCAGCGCCGACATGGTCGGCCAGGGCCTGTCGGGCACGGTCAACCTGAAGACGGTGCGCCCGCTGGCCTTCGGCGAGCGCACCGTGGCGGTGAACGTGCGCGGCGACATGAACGAGCTGGACAGCGGCAAGGAATACGGCAGCCGCTACTCGATTTCCTACATCGACCAGTTCGCCGACGACACCGTGGGCATCGCGATCGGCTATGCGCGCATGGACAACCCGATCCAGGGCCGCCAGTACGAGGCCTGGGGCTTCACCGGCGACGACAACGGCGTGCTCGGCGGCGCCAAGTACTTCAGCTACGACACCGACAACGTCCGCGACGGCGTGATGGGCGTGCTGGAGTTCAAGCCCAACGACAGCTTCTCCTCGACCCTGGACCTGTTCTATTCCAAGTTCGACAAGGAGGAGTACAAGCGCGGCCTGGAGATGGGCTTGGTGTGGGGCAACGGCTCCACCCTGGTGGACAGCACCACCAGCGCCAACGGCACCGCGGTGGACATGCAGTGGGAGAACGTGCGCCCGATCGTGGTGCGCAACGACTACAACGGCGTGCACGACAAGCTGTTCGCGCTGGGCTGGCGCAACGAGCTGGTGCTGTCCGACTACTGGAAGCTGACCACCGACGTCAGCTACTCCAGGGCCGAGCGCAAGGAGCGCATCCTGGAGACCTACGCCAACCTGCTCGACGAGGGCACCGACAGCGTGCGCGCGGTGCTCAATCCGCGCGGCTGGTTCGACGTGACCCTGGGCCAGGACTACGGCAATCCGGCCCTGCTCGGCTTCTCCGACCCGGGCGGCTGGGGCGGCGAGCGCGCCCAGGCCGGCTACCTGAAGGACTTCGACGTCAAGGACACGCTGTCGTCGATCCGCTTCGACGTCGAACGCGTCTTCGACGGCGGCTTCATCAGCAGCATCGCCTTCGGCGCGAACCACAGCGAGCGCGACAAGAGCCGCGCCTCGTTCGAGAACACCCTGTGCGTGACCGCCGGCTGCGTCGACAACGAGTACGGCGCCATCCCGGCGCAGTACATCGGCGACTCCTCGTTCGGCTTCGCCGGCATCCCGTCGATCCTGCGCCTGAACTCGCTGGCCATGCTCAACGACGGCGTGTTCCACCTGCTGCCCAAGGTCCACCAGGACATCGCCAACAAGAACTGGGAGATGGAGGAGGAAAGCAACACCGCCTACTTCCAGGTCAACATCAACGGCGACCTCGGCCCGGTGCCGGTACGCGGCAACGTCGGCGTGCAGGCCGTGCACGTGAAGCAGAACTCCGTCGGCATCGCCAGCTTCGAGGGCGTGCCGCTGTCCGATCCCAGCCAGGCCGGCGCCAGCTTCACCCACTACCTGCCCAGCCTGAACCTGTCGTTCCAGCTGCCGGCCGAACAGTACCTGCGCGTCGGCGCGTCGCGGCAGATGGCGCGCCCGCGCATGGACGACCTGCGCGCCAACGCCAACTTCTACTTCGACCAGACCCGCGGCATCCTCTCCGGCGACGGCGGCAACCCCACGCTCAAGCCGTGGCTGGCCGATGCCTACGACCTGTCCTGGGAGAAGTACTTCGGCGGCAAGGGCTACGTCAGCGCGGCGTACTTCTACAAGGACCTGAACACCTACATCTACAACCAGACCCGCCAGTTCGATTTCAGCCAGCTGCCGCTGCCCCCGGGCGTGGACCCGGGCGACCTGCCGAGCGGCCTGGTCGGCGAGTTCAGCCAGCCGGCCAATGGCGAAGGCGGCAAGATCCACGGCTACGAACTGGCCGTGTCGGTACCGCTGGAACTGCTGTGGGCGCCGCTGGAAGGCTTCGGCATCACCGCCAACTACTCCGACACCACCAGCAAGATCGAGCCCAATGGCCCGGGCACCACCGAGCCGCTGCCGGGCCTGTCGAAGTACGTGTCCAACATCACCGCCTACTACGAGCGTTACGGTTTCTCGGCCCGCGTGAGCCAGCGCAACCGCTCGGCGTTCCTGGGCGAGGTACAGGGCGCCGGCGGCGACCGCACCAAGATCTACTTCGAGGGCGAGACCGTCACCGACCTGCAGCTGGGTTACACCTTCCAGACCGGCCCGCTGGAGAACCTGTCGATCCTGTTGCAGGTGAACAACCTGGAGAACGAGCCGTTCCGGGCGCTGTCCGACAACATGAACGACCGCCCGAGCCAGTACTACGAGTATGGCCGCACCTACCTGCTGGGCCTGAACTACCGGTTCTGATCCCGCAGTCGACTCGACCCCAAGCCCGCCGGCGCGATCCGGCGGGCTTTTTTCTGCAACGGCTGGCGCCGGCAATCCCCGCGCGGCTCAGTGCTTCCTGCCGCCCAGCATTTCGTCGCGCCCCTGTTCGGCCCTGGACGCGCCGATCGCGGTCTCCACGTTCCTGACCTCCTCGGGCGGCGGCAGCAGCACCGGCATGCCCAGCGACTGGATCCACAGTTCCCGGCACCATCCCATCGTGTGGTAGAGGTGGTGGTCCTCGTCGCTCTCGACCGCCCTGTAGGCCGGCTCGAGCACCTCGCCCAGCGGCCCGCCCTGCTCCACGACCTTGCCGATGAGCTCCCAGTTCTGGTGGTCCTTGGTCTCGGCCAGCACGACGCATTCGGCGGCCACCCGTTCGGCCGCTTCCGGCGGACCGGAAGCGATCGCCATTTCGATCGCCTCGACCAGCGAGGAGCCCAGGTGCGCCACCACCTTGCGACCCGGCGAGGCTTCCCCGGCCTCCATCCCGAGCTGCTCGAAAACGCGCATCAGCACCTGCTCGTGGGTCCTGGTCTCCTCGAGATACTCGCCCCACTCCTGCTTCAGGTCCTTGTTGACCGCCGCCGCGATGGCTGCGGTGTAGATCCGGATCCCGCCGCGCTCCGTTTCGAGCGCCTGAAGAAGCAGTTCGTGGACCTGATCGTTCTTGACCTTAGCTGGAACGGGCCATGGCCAACACTCCGGACATCGATGGATGAGGCCCCTCTTCGCGGAAAAACACCACGTGACAGGGACCCGAGGACGACCTCCACATTCCCCGATCCGCAGAGGTTGCGACGGCCGATGGAGAAACGCATGAAGCCGCGCGCAGATACCGCGCTTCTGATCCCGGACATGCTCAACCGGTTCGACTTCGAGGACGGGCCGCGCCTGGCGAAGGCAGCCGCCGCCATTGCGCCGCGGATCGCCCGCCTGCGCGAGCGCTTCGACCTGGCGGGCGCACCGACCATCCATCTCAACGACAACTTCTCGCACTGGCAGGGAGAGTTCCGCGAACTGGTCGCTCGCTGCCTGGAGGCCGGCGGCCATCCCGCCGCCATCGCCGGCCACCTCGCCCCGCGCCCCCGCGACTACCACGTGCTGAAACCCAAGCACTCCGGCTTCCTTGCCACGCCCCTGGCCATCCTGCTGGCCAGGCTGGGGATCCGGCGACGGGTGCTGACCGGGATCGCGGCGGATTCCTGCGTGCTGGCGACCGCCCAGGACACCAACATGCGCGAGTACCGGATCTGGTCGCCGCGGGACTGCGTGGCCGCCATCACGGGCGAGTGCAGGGAAAGAGCGCTGAAACTCATGGCCAGCGCCATGACTGCGAAGGTCGCGGCCAGCACCCCGGGCCGGGGCATCTTCCCCCGCCAGGCACGCGGCGGTGCTGCGCGACGATGCCGGCAAGTTGTTACCGTCGGGAAAGTTCGCGACTGGTGGCCCGACGAAGCCCCAAAAGAAAAGCGGGCCGAAGCCCGCTTTTCCTGGTCTGCAACAGCGTCGTGGCTTATTCGGCCACCACGCCCTCGCCTTCTTCCACGGCCTTCATCGACAGGCGGATGCGGCCCTGCTTGTCGACTTCCAGCACCTTGACCTTGACCACGTCGCCTTCCTTCAGCTTGTCGCTGACCTTCTCCACGCGCTCGCTGGAGATCTGCGAGACGTGCACCAGGCCGTCCTTGCCCGGCAGGATGGTGACGAACGCGCCGAAGTCCATGATCTTGGCGACCTTGCCTTCGTAGATGCGGCCCGGCTCGACGTCCGAGGTGATCTGCTCGATGCGCGACTTGGCGGCCTGCGCGGCGATCGCGTTGACCGAGGCGATGACGATGGTGCCGTCGTCCTGGATGTCGATCTGGGTGCCGGTTTCCTTGGTGATGGCCTGGATGGTCGAGCCGCCCTTGCCGATCACTTCGCGGATCTTGTCCGGGTGGATCTTGATGGTCAGCAGGCGCGGCGCGTAGTCGGACAGCTCCGAACGCGGGGTGGTCAGCGCGTTGGCCATCTCGCCCAGGATGTGCAGGCGGCCGGCCTTGGCCTGTTCCAGCGCCTTCTTCATGATCTCTTCGGTGATGCCTTCGATCTTGATGTCCATCTGCAGCGCGGACACGCCTTCGGCGGTACCGGCCACCTTGAAGTCCATGTCGCCCAGGTGGTCTTCGTCACCCAGGATGTCGCTCAGCACCACGAAGTTGTCGCCTTCCTTCACCAGGCCCATGGCGATGCCCGCCACCGGCGCCTTCACCGGCACGCCGGCGTCCATCAGCGCCAGCGAGGAGCCGCACACCGAGGCCATCGACGAAGAGCCGTTGGATTCGGTGATTTCCGACACCACGCGGATGGTGTACGGGAACTCTTCGATGGTCGGCATCACCGCCAGCACGCCGCGCTTGGCCAGGCGGCCGTGGCCGATCTCGCGACGCTTCGGCGCGCCGAAACGGCCGCACTCGCCCACCGAGTAGGGCGGGAAGTTGTAGTGGAACAGGAAGTTTTCCTTGTACTCGCCCGAGACGGCATCGATGACCTGGCCGTCGCGCGCGGTGCCCAGCGTGGTGACCACGATGGCCTGGGTCTCGCCGCGGGTGAACAGCGCCGAGCCGTGGGTGCGCGGCAGCACGCCGGCCTTCACGGTGATCGGACGCACGGTGTCCAGCGCACGGCCGTCGATGCGGACCTTGGTGTCCAGCACCGAGTCGCGCATGGTGCGGTATTCCAGCTCGCCGAATTCCTTGGCCAGTTCGGCCGGGTTCCAGCCCTCGGCGGCGACGCGGCCGGCCAGCTGCTCGGTCACGTCCTTCTTGATGGCGGCGATGGCGTCGCGGCGCTGCAGCTTGTCGCGCACCTGGAAGGCCTCGGCCAGCTGGGTGCCGACCGCTTCCTTCAGCGCCGAGATCAGCGCCTCGTTCTTGGCCGGGGCGACCCAGTCGCTCGGCTTGGTGCCGGCTTCGACGGTCAGCTCGTTGATCGCGTTGATGACCTTCTGCATCTCGCGGTGGCCGAAGGTCACGGCGCCGAGCATCACTTCCTCGGACAGCAGCGCGGCTTCGGATTCGACCATCAGCACGGCGTTGGCGGTACCGGCGACCACCAGCTCCAGCTGCGATTCCTTCAGCTCGCTGACGGTCGGGTTGAGGATGTACTGGCCATCCTTGTAACCGACCTTGGCGGCGCCGATCGGACCCATGAACGGGGTGCCGGCCAGGGCCAGCGCCGCCGAGGCGCCGATCAGGGCCGGGATGTCACCGTCCACTTCCGGGTTCAGCGACATCACCGTGGCGATGATCTGCACTTCGTTCTTGTAGTCTTCGGGGAACAGCGGGCGGATCGGGCGATCGATCAGGCGCGAGATCAGGGTTTCCTTCTCGGTCGCGCGGCCTTCGCGCTTGAAGAAACCACCCGGGATGCGGCCACCGGCGTAGAACTTCTCCTGATAGTCGACGGTCAGCGGGAAGAAGTCCTGGCCTTCGCGCGCGCTCTTGGCAGCGACGGCACTGACCAGCAGTACGGTGTCGTCCATCTTGACGATGACGGCGCCGCTGGCCTGGCGGGCGACTTCGCCGGTCTCAAGCGTGACGGTGTGTTTGCCGTACTGGAAGGTTTTGGTGATTTTTGCCACGGGGGTTTCCTTGGATGATGCTTTCTTCAGATGGACCGGCGGCGGCCCTTGCCGTCGACGGGTGACCGGGCGGTTCCGGTCGCTGGTTTTTTACGGGGTACCAAAACAAAACCGCGGCGCATCGCTGCGCCGCGGGGGATTCGTTGCTTAGCGACGCAGGCCAAGCTTCTCGATCAGGGCCTTGTAACGCTCGACGTCCTTCTTCTTCAGGTAGTCGAGCAGGCTGCGACGGCGGTTGACCATCTGCAGCAGGCCGCGGCGGCTGTGGTGGTCCTTCTTGTGGGTCTTGAAGTGGCCGGTCAGCAGTTCGATGCGGGCGGTCAGCAGGGCGACCTGGACTTCCGGCGAACCGGTGTCGGCAGCGCCGCGCTTGTTTTCTTCAATGACCTTCTGGGTGTCGATCGACATGATGTTTTCTCTTGGATGCGTGGCCGGCAGGAACGTGCGATGACGCACCGCGCAGCTCGCCGATTACCGATGGATGCGCCGTAGGCGCGACGTGCCTGAAAAGGCCGCAATATTGTACCGGCGCGGGGCCGCCGGGACAAGGCGCAGGCCTTCCCCGGCCCCAGGAATTCCCCCTGTAGGAGCGACGTCAGTCGCGACCGGGCTTTCCCGACCGAGGGTCAGGGCCGAGAACCCTCCGGCAGGTTTCACGGCAAGGCCCCGTCGCGACTGACGTCGCTCCTACAGTTCCCTCGGGCAGCCCCGGGATCAGAGGTTGAACAGGCGCTGCGGCGCCAGCAGGCCGGTGGCGTCCACCTGCCCCAGGCCCAGTTCGAGGCCGTCGGCCTGGAACACCGCCACCGCCCCTTCCGGCCAGGCCGGGTCGCGCAGGCGCTGGCCCATGCGGAAGCGGCGGGCCTGCTCGGCATCCAGCTCCACCCTCGGGAAGCCGGCCAGGCCGGCCGACAACGGCAGCAGCCAGGCCTGCATCGCCGCCTCGTCGCCGCGCTCGGCCAGGTCGCGCAGGGCGTCCAGGGTCACCATCGGCGCCTGCCGGAACGGCTCCACCCACAGCCGCCGCAGCCCGGCGATGTGCGCCCCGCACCCCAGGACCTCGCCCAGGTCGCGGGCCAGGCTGCGGATGTAGGTGCCGGAGCCGCAGGTCACCCGCAGCGACAGCCGCGTCGGCTGCCGGTCCAGCACCTCGATGGCGTGCACCTCGACTTCGCGCTCGGGCGCCTCGATGGCTTCGCCGCGCCGCGCCTTCGCGTACAGCGGCTCGCCGCCCTGCTTGAGCGCCGAATAGACCGGGGCGCGCTGGCGGATGCGGCCGCGCAGCGGCGCCAGCGCCGTTTCCAGCATCGCCTCGTCGATCGCCGGCACCGGGCGGGTGCGCAGCGGCTGGCCGTCGGCGTCGTCGGTATCGGTGGTGGTGCCCAGCACCACCTCGGCGTCGTAGGCCTTGGCCGAGCCCAGCAGCAGGCCGGCGATCTTGGTGGCCTCGCCGAAGCACAGCGGCAGCATGCCGGTGGCGAGCGGGTCCAGGCTGCCGGTATGGCCGCCCTTCTCCGCGCGGAACAGCCGGCGCGCCACCTGCAGGGCGGCGTTGGAGCTGATGCCGGTCGGCTTGTCGAGCAGCAGGATGCCGTCCAGGCGGCGGAATGCGATGCGTTGGGACATGGAAGCTACGTTGCGGCGCCGGCGATGCGGCGGAACCGGCCACGGGCCGGCGGGCGATTCGAGCGGCAGGCGACCGAGGGCCGGCCGCCGATACCAGAACAGCCCTTGCGGGCTGTCTGGGGTCTTATTCCTCGTCCGGCTTCGACTGCGCCGCGAGCGTATCGGGCAGGTCGCGCAGGATGTTGTCGATGCGTTCGCCGCGGTCCACCGAGTCGTCGTAGTGGAAATGCAGCTCCGGCACGTGCCGCAGCTTCATCGCCCGCGCCAGCGCGGTGCGCAGCTCGCCCGACAGCTCCTTCAGCCCCTTGACCGCCTCGGCCGAACGCTCGGGCATCAGTGCGGTGACGTACACCTTGGCATGGGCCATGTCGCGGGTGACCTCGACATCGGACACGCTGACCGAGGGCAGCCCATGCTCGCGCACGGCACTGTGCACCAGCGTGCCCAGATCGCGGCGGATCTGCGCGGCTACGCGGTCGGTACGGTGGAAGGTCTTGGGCACGTCGGGAACTCTTCTGTAGGGGGAAGCGGTACTGCCTGGAACCGGGGCCGGGACGCCCTGCGGCGCCCCGGCTCCGTATTGCGGTTACAGCGTGCGCTGGACTTCGATGCGCTCGAAGCACTCGATCTGGTCGCCGGCCTTGACGTCGTTGTAGGCCTTCACGCCGATACCGCACTCGGTACCGTTGCGGACCTCGTCGACGTTCTCCTTGAAGCGGCGCAGCGATTCCAGTTCGCCTTCGAACACCACCACGCTGTCGCGCAGCACGCGGATCGGCTTGTTCCGCTTGACCACGCCCTCGACCACCATGCAGCCGGCGACGGCGCCGAACTTGGAGCTGCGGAACACGTCGCGGACCTCGGCGATGCCGATGATTTCCTCGCGGATCTCCACGCCCAGCAGACCCGAAGCCACCTGCTTCACCTGGTCGATCACGTCGTAGATGATCGAGAAGTAGCGCAGGTCGACGCCGTTGGATTCGATGATGCGGCGCGCGGAGGCATCGGCACGCACGTTGAAGCCGATCACGGTGGCCTTGGAAGCGACCGCCGAGTTGGCGTCCGACTCGGTGATGCCGCCCACGCCGGAGTGGATCACGTTGATGCGGATGTCGTCGTTGGACAGCGCCACCAGTGCCTGGCACAGCGCCTGCACCGAGCCCTGGACGTCGGCCTTGACGAGCAGGTTCAGCACCTGCTGGCCTTCGCCCTTGCCCATCTGCGCCATGATGTCTTCCATGCGGCTGCCCGCGGACTGCACCAGGCGCGACTCGCGCCGCTTGGTCTCGCGCTGCTGCGCCACTTCCTTGGCCAGGCGCTCGTCGTCCACCACCACGAAGTCGTCGCCGGCATCGGGCACGCCGGACAGGCCGAGCACCTGCACCGGGATCGACGGGCCGGCGTGGTCGGGCTGCTTGCCGGTTTCGTCGAACAGGGCGCGCACGCGGCCGTACTGGATGCCGCACACCAGGTAGTCGCCCTTCTTCAGGCTGCCCTGCTGCACCAGCACCGTGGCCACCGGGCCGCGGCCCTTGTCCAGCGAGGATTCGATGACCACGCCGCTGGCGCGGCCTTCGGCCACCGCCTTCAGCTCCAGCACTTCGGCCTGGATCGTGATCGCGTCCAGCAGGTCGTCGATGCCCAGGCCGGTCTTGGCCGAGATCTCCACCATCTGGATGTCGCCGCCGAAGTCCTCGGCCACGACCTGCTCGCCGAGCAGTTCGTTCTTGACCCGCATCGGGTCGGCGTCGGACTTGTCGATCTTGTTGATGGCCACGATCAGCGGCACGTTCGCCGAACGCGCGTGCTGGATCGCTTCCTTGGTCTGCGGCATGACGCCGTCGTCGGCGGCCACCACCAGCACCACGATGTCGGTCAGCTTGGCGCCGCGGGCGCGCATCGAGGTGAACGCGGCGTGGCCCGGGGTATCCAGGAAGCTGATCACGCCCTTGGGCGTTTCCACGTGGTAGGCGCCGATGTGCTGAGTGATGCCGCCGGCTTCGCCGGTGGCGACCTTGGTGCGGCGGATGTAGTCCAGCAGCGAGGTCTTGCCGTGGTCGACGTGGCCCATGATGGTGACCACCGGCGGACGCGCGACGGCCTCGCCCTGGTCGCCCTCGGTCAACGCCAGCAGCGCGTCCTCGATGTCGTCGCTGTCGGCGCGGGTCACCTTGTGGCCGAGTTCCTCGGTCACCAGTGCCGCGGTGTCGTGGTCGATGGTCTGGGTGATGGTGGCCATCACGCCCATCTTGAACAACGCCTTGACCACGTCGCCGCCCTTGAGCGCGAGCTTCTGCGCCAGGTCGGCCACGGTGATGGTCTCGCCGATGGCGACCTCGCGCACGACCGGAGCGGTCGGACGCTCGAAACCATGGCTGCCGCTGCCGCTGCGCGACTGTTCGTTGCCGCGGCGGTTGCCCGGACGCGACGACGGACGGCCGCGCGAACCGGTGTTGCTGCGACGCGCACGGTCGGCCGCGGACAGGTGCAACTGGCCGGCGAAGCGGTTGCCGCCGTCGTCGTCGGACGCCATGGCGTGCGAACCGCGCGGCTTGACCGGCTTGGCATGGGCGGGCCGCTCCTCGGCGCGCGGCGCGGCCGGCTTGGCCGCCGCCGGCGCAGCCGGACGCGCGGGCCTGGCCGGCTCTTCCACGGCGGTGGCGGCCACGGCAGCCGCTTCGGCCGCCTTGCGTTCGGCCTCGATGCGCTCGCGCTCGGCTTCTTCTTCCCTGCGCTTGCGTTCGATCTCTTCGGCGCGCTGGCGATCGATCTCGGCCAGCCGGCGCTGTTCTTCCAGATTGCGCTGCCTGGATTCCTCCAGCTTGCGCAGGATCTCCGCACGCTCGTCGTCCACCGGGCCCGATGCGCGCCCTTCCGCCGTATCGGCCGTCTTGACGTAGGTGCGCTTCTGCCGCACCTCGACGTTGACGGTGGTCTTGCTGCGGCCGGCGCTGACGGTCACTTCCTGCAGCTTGCGCCGGTTCAGGGTGATCTTCTTGGGCACGGCCTCGCCCTCGTCGGCACCCTGCTCGCTCTTGCCATGGGTGCGGCGAAGGAAGCCGAGCAGCTTCATCTTCTCGGTACTGGTCACGACCTGGTCGGGACCGCTGAACTTCATGCCGGCCTCGGCCAGCTGTTCCAGCAGTTTCTCGACCGGCGTGTTGACCAGTGCGGCAAGCTTGCGGATGGTGGTTTCCTGCGACATTCGGATCCTATGATCTGGTTGGCGCCCCCTCGACACTTGCGAAGGTTGCGCGGATTCTAAGCCCTGAACGGGTCAGGGCACTGTTCATCGCTGGCTCATTCGCCGCGCTCCAGGCGGGCGATCTCCTCGGCGCGGGCTGCCAGGACCAGCGCCGCGGCGCGTTCCAGGTCCATGTCCTCGATGCCGAATTCCAGGATCTCGTCAGCCGCCAGCTCCGAAAGATCCTCGCTCGTGCGCACGCCATGGCCGGCCAGCGCGTAAGCAGTGGCGTCGTCCATGCCTTCCAGCGAAAGCAGGTCCTCGGCCGGCTGGCCTTCCTCCAGGCCCTCCTCCTCCGCCAGCGCCTCGTTGAGCAGCGCGTCGCGGGCTCGGGCGCGCAGTTCCTCGACGATGTCCTCGTCGAAGCCCTCCACCGCCAGCAGTTCGCCGACCGGCACGTAGGCCACTTCCTCGACGGTGTTGAAGCCCTCGGACACCAGGATGCCGGCGATTTCCTCGTCCACTTCCAGCTTGTCCATGAACAGCTGGCGGGCGACGGCCTGCTCGGCCTCCGACTTCGCGGTGACCTGGTCCTGGGTCATCACGTTGAGCTGCCAGCCGGTCAGGCGGCTGGCCAGGCGCACGTTCTGGCCGCCCTTGCCGATCGCCTGGGCCAGGCGGTCCTCGGCCACGGCCAGGTCCATCGAGTGCTTCTCTTCGTCGACGATGATCGACTGCACTTCGGCCGGCGCCATCGCATTGATGACGAAGTTGGCCGGGTTCTCGTTCCACAGCACGATGTCCACGCGCTCGCCGTTGAGCTCGTTGGACACGGCCTGCACGCGCGAACCGCGCATGCCGATGCAGGCGCCGATGGGATCGGTACGGGCGTCGTGCGCCAGCACCGCGATCTTGGCGCGGTCGCCCGGGTCGCGGGCGCAGGCCTTGATCTCGACCAGGCCCTGGCCGACTTCCGGCACTTCCAGCTTGAACAGCTCGATCATGAATTCCGGTGCGGCGCGGCTGATGAACAGCTGCGGGCCGCGCGGCTCCGAGCGCACTTCGGCCAGGTAGCCGCGCACGCGGTCGCCGGTGCGCAGCACGTCGCGCGGAATGCCCTTGTCCTTGGGGATGAAGGCTTCGGCGTTGCCGCCCAGGTCGACGTAGATGTTGCCGCGCTCGGCGCGCTTGACCACGCCGGTGACCAGCTCGCCGACGCGATCCTTCCACGCATCGACCACCTGCTGGCGCTCGGCCTCGCGCACGCGCTGCACGATCACCTGCTTGGCGGCCTGCGCGGCGATGCGGCCGAAGTCCGGGTTCTCGATCGGCTCTTCGATGTAATCGCCCACTTCCACGCCGTCGGCTTCGTCGATGGCGTCCATCAGGCGGATCTGGCGGTCGGGCGACTCCATCACCACGTCGTCGGCCACGACTTCCCAGCGACGGAAGGTTTCGTAGCTGCCGTCCTTGTGGTCGATGGCGACGCGCGCCAGCACGTCCTGGTCGGGATAGCGCTTCTTCGCCGCCGAGGCCAGCGCGGCCTCGATCGCCTCGAAGATCACTTCCCGCGGTACGCCTTTTTCGTTGGCGACCGCATCCACTACCAGCAAAAGTTCCTTGCTCATTGGCTCACTCCGCGCGCGGCTTGTCGGCCGCCGGCTCGTTGGATGGTTTCTTTTTCGCCTTGCCACCCTGCTTGGGGGCCGGGCCAGTGGGTTTGGTCGGCGCCAGGCCGAGGGCGGCCCAGTCCGGAATGATGCGCGCCTTGTCGATGTTGTCGAACGCGGCGACCAGCGGGCGGCCATCGACGGCGAACGTCACCGTGCCCTGCTGTTCGTCGACGGCGACGATCTCGCCCTGCAGGCGGCGACGGCCGTCCTGCGGCAGCTTCAGGCCGACCTTGGCCGACTCGCCGAGATGGCGCTGGAACTGCTCCAGCGTGAACAACGGACGATCGACGCCGGGCGAGGACACCTCCAGGGTGTAATTGCCGCTGATCGGGTCCTCGACGTCCAGCTGCGCGGAGACCTCGCGGCTCACGCGCTCGCAATCGTCGATGTTGACGATGCGCTCGGGCTGCTCGGCCAGCGGCACGTCGATATACAGGCGCAGGGTCGCGCCACCGGGTGCCGGCAGGTACTCCGCACCCAGCAGATCGAGCCCCAGCGCCTGCACGGTGGGGCCCAGCAGATTCGCGATTTCGGTTGCCTTGTCGCTCACAGCCTGCCTTGGTTCTATGAATGGGGACTGGCACTACCCAGCCGGGTTTTCCGTCTTCCGGAAACAGCAAAGGGCCCAGCTGGGCCCTTTGTCCGGTATGAATCCGGTGACTGGATTCCGGTTGCAAGAACGGGAACATGTCGTTCTTGCGAGCCCAGCTTTCCGAATCTCCGCAGGACTTCCGGGGAAGTCCTGCGCGACTCGAAGCTGGTAGCGGGGGCAGGATTTGAACCTGCGACCTTCGGGTTATGAGCCCGACGAGCTGCCAGACTGCTCCACCCCGCAGCAGAAGCGGAATTATGAAGGTTCGATGCGGATATTGCAAGCTTCGAAACTTCTTTTTTGCGACCCGCCGGGGCGGGAAACAAAGGAAGGCGATGTTGCCGCCTCCCTGCCGAACCGGCCCTGGGGACCGGGTTCGATGCGGCGCCGCCTTTCGGAAACCGCCGCATTCAGTAATGCAGGGCGCGCATGTTACACGATGCGCGCGGGTTTGTGTCGAAAATCAGGACAAATGCGTGAACGCGTCCTTGCACCACTGCAGGATCGGGTTCATGCCCAGCGGCAGCACCAGCAATGCCAGCGCGTTGACGCCCAGCACGATGCCCAGCACGCGGTCGCGGCCGACCGGCATCGGCTCGCCCACCGGCTCGTCGAAGTACATCACCTTGATCACGCGCAGGTAGTAGAAGCAGCCGATCACCGCGCAGATCACGCCGAGGATCGCCAGCCACAGCAGGCCGCCGTCGACCGCCGCGCCCAGCACCATCAACTTGGTCCAGAAGCCGAGGAACGGCGGGATGCCGGCCAGCGACGCCATGATGCACAGGACCAGCCCGGCCATCCACGGATTGCGCGCGTTCAGGCCCTTGAAGTCGTCGATGTTCTCGGCCTCGAAGCCGCGGCGCGACAGCGCGATGATCGCGCCGAACGCGGCGGTGGACATGATCGCGTACGACACCGCGTAGAACAGCGCCGCGGTGTAGCCGCGCTCGCCGCCACCGGCGATGCCCAGCAGCAGGAAGCCGATGTGCGAGACCGTCGAATAGGCCAGCATGCGCTTGAGGTTGCTCTGCGCGATCGCCATCAGGTTGCCGATCACCAGCGACAGCGCCGCCAGCCCGCCGATCACGCCCTGCCACTGCTCCGACAGCGGGCCCACGCCCACTTCCAGCAGCCGGTAGGCCATGCCGAAGGCGGCCAGCTTGGGCGCCGAGCTGATGAACAGCGCGATCGGGGCCGGGGCGCCCTGGTACACGTCAGGCAGCCACATGTGGAACGGCGCCGCACCGAGCTTGAAGGCCACGCCGGCGATCATGAACACCACGCCGGTCAACAGCAGCAGGGTCTCGTCGGAATGGGTGATCGCTTCGTGGATCGCCGGCAGGCTGAGCGTGCCGGTGGCGCCGTAGATCAGCGACATGCCGTACAGCAGCAGGCCCGATGCCAGCGAACCGAGCACGATGTACTTCATGCCGGCTTCGGTCGCCAGGCCGTTCTCGCGGTTGCTGGCCACCAGCGCGTAGGAGCACAGCGCCAGCAGTTCCAGGCCCAGGTAGACCATCAGCAGGCTGCCGGCCGAGACCAGGATCATCATGCCGGCGGTGGCGAACAGCAGCAGCACCGCGATCTCGCCCTGGTACAGGTCGCGCTCGCGCAGGTAGTTCCAACCGTAGATCAGGGTCAGGCCACTGACCAGCACCACCACGGTCTTCATCACGTCGGCGGCGTTGTCGCGCACGAACATGCCGTGGAACACCTCGCCCTGCCCGCCGACGCCGGCGACCAGCATGGCGAACACGACCGCCAGGATCGCGACCGACAGGATGTGGGTCCAGACCTTGTGGCGCTGGCTGATGAACAGATCGAGGATCAGCAGCGCGAAGGTGCTCCCGATCAGCACCAGTTCTGGCAGCAGCGGCGGGAGGTCGGCGGCGGTCAACGGCACAAGCGTCGGCGTGGTCATCATCAAATCCTGGAATCAATACTCTCGACGGCCCGATTACAGCAGCTTGCTGGATGCGATCTGCATCGCCAGCTTCGCGATCGACGGCTCCATCAGGTCGGTCAACGGCTTCGGGTACAGACCCACGGCCAATACACCCACGGCGAACACGCCAAGCACCAGCCACTCGCGGCCGTTGATGTCCTTCAGCCCGGCGACATGGGCATTGGCCACCTCGCCGAAGAACACGCGCTTGTACAGCCACAGCGTATAGCCGGCGCCGATGATCAGCGTGGTCGCGGCGCCGAAGGCCACCAGCGGGTGCCACTGGAAGCTGGCCAGCACCACCATGAACTCGCCGACGAAACCGCTGGTGCCCGGCAGGCCCGCGTTGGCCATGAAGAACAGCATGGCGAAGGTGGCGAACCACGGCATCGTGTTGACCACGCCGCCGTAGTCGGAGATCCGCCGGCTGTGCACGCGGTCGTACAGCACGCCGACGCAGGAGAACATCGCGCCGGAGACGAAGCCGTGCGAGATCATCTGCACCATGGCGCCCTGCAGGCCCAGGCGCGCGGCGTCCGGATTGCCGGCCTCGCGCACCAGCCACAGCGCGATGAAGGTGCCCAGGGTGACGAAGCCCATGTGCGCGATCGACGAATAGGCGATCAGCTTCTTCATGTCGTCCTGCACCAGCGCCACCAGGCCGACGTAGATCACCGCCACCAGCGACAGCGCGATCACCAGCCACGCCCATTCCTGGCTGGCGTCGGGGACGATCGGCAGGTTGAAGCGCAGGAAACCATAGCCGCCGATCTTCAGCGCGATCGCCGCCAGGATCACCGAACCGGCGGTCGGCGCCTCGACGTGCGCGTCCGGCAGCCAGGTGTGGACCGGGAACATCGGCACCTTGACCGCGAACGCGATCAGGAAGGCGAAGAAGATCCAGGTCTGTTCCTTGGCGCTGAGCTGCAGCGCGTACAGGTCGGCCAGCTGGAAGCTGCCGCCCTTCAGGTACAGGTAGATCAGCGCCACCAGCATCAGCACCGAGCCGAGGAAGGTGTACAGGAAGAACTTCAGGGCCGCGTAGATGCGGCGCGGGCCGCCCCAGACGCCGATGATCAGGAACATCGGGATCAGCATGGCCTCGAAGAACACGTAGAACAGCATCGCGTCGGTGGCGGCGAAGATGCCGACGGTGACGCCTTCCAGGATCAGGAACGAGGCCACGTACTGGTTCACGCGCTTGTCGATCACGCCCCAGGCGCCGATCAGCGCCAACACCCCGACCAGCGTGGTCAGCAGCACCAGCGCGATGGCGATGCCGTCCACGCCCAGGTTGTAGCCGATGTCGAACGCCGGGATCCACGGCCGCTGCTCGACGAACTGCAGCGCGTCGTTGCCGGGGTCGTAGCCGCTGAGCAGCGACAGGCTGAACAGGAACGTCAGCAATGCCACGCCCAGCGACGCCCAGCGGGCGATCCGTGCGTCGCGCACGGCAAGGATCAGGGCACCGCCGATGATCGGCAGCCAGATGAGGACACTGAGTAGGGGCCAGTTCGACACGTCTTCTTATTCCGTACAGGTCAGCGCCAGAAATGCATCAGCACGCCCAGCAGGGCGATCAGGCCGATGATCATCACGAAGGCGTAGTGATAGAGGAAACCGGATTGGGTACGGCGCAGCAGGCTGGCCGCCAGATCGACCACGCGGGCCGAACCGTTGACCACCAGGCCGTCAACCACATGCGTATCGATGGCGCGCGACACCTTGCCCAGCTGCAACGAACCGCCGGCGAAGCCGTTGATCCACAGCTTGTCGAAGCCGTACTTGTTCTCCAGCACCGACACCAGCGGCGCCAGTGCCTTGCGCGCACGCCCGGCCAGCTCCGGCTTCCAGATGTAGCACAGCAGCGCCAGCAGCAGGCCGGCCACGGTCAGCCAGAACGCCGGCATCATCATGCCGTGCAGCGCGTACTTGACCGGGCCATGCCAGAACTCCTGGCCGACCGCGGCCACGGTATCGCGCGCCGGGTCGTAGAAGTCGACGATGCCGGTGAAGAACGAGCTCGCCTGCCCCGGGATCGCGGCCGCGGCATGCGCGCCGGACCAGCCGGTGCCGAACAGCATCGGACCGATGGTGAAGAAGCCGATCGCGATCGACGGGATCGCCAGCAGGATCAGCGGCAGCGTCACCACCCACGGGGTCTCGTGCGGCTCGTGGGCGCCGTGATGGCCATGGCCGTGGTCGTCGTGGTGCGCGTCGGCGGCGTGGTGGCCGTCATGGCCGTGGCCATGGTCGTCGTGCGCGTCGCGGAAGCGTTCCTTGCCGTGGAAGGTCATGAACAGCAGGCGGAAGCTGTAGAAGCTGGTGACGATCACGCCGCCCAGCACCGCCCAGTAGCCGTAGGTCGCGATCCAGCTCGACGACTCGTGCGCGTGGTGCGCGGCCGCCTCGATGATCGTGTCCTTGGAATAGAAGCCGGAGAAGAACGGGGTGCCGACCAGCGCCAGCGTACCGATCCACATGGTGACGAAGGTGATCGGCATGTACTTGCGCAGGCCGCCCATCTTGCGCATGTCCTGCTCGTGGTGCATGGCGATGATCACCGAGCCGGCGCCCAGGAACAGCAGCGCCTTGAAGAAGGCATGGGTCATCAGGTGGAACACCGCGGCCGAGTAGGCCGACACGCCCAGCGCCACGGTCATGTAGCCCAGCTGCGACAGCGTCGAATAGGCGACCACGCGCTTGATGTCGTTCTGCACGATGCCGATCAGGCCGGTGAAGAACGCGGTGGTGGCGCCGATGAACAGCACGAAATCCAGCGCGGTCTGCGACAGCTCGAACAGCGGCGACATGCGCGCCACCATGAAGATGCCGGCGGTCACCATGGTCGCGGCGTGGATCAGCGCCGAGATCGGGGTCGGGCCTTCCATCGAGTCCGGCAGCCACACGTGCAGCGGCACCTGCGCCGACTTGCCCATCGCGCCGATGAACAGGCAGATGCAGATCAGCGTGGCCACGTTCCATTCCTGGCCGGCGAACAGCTGCACGACGGCGTGGCCGGTGATGTCGCTGCCCAGCATCGCGGTGGCGTTGGCGAACACCGTGGCGTAGTCCAGGGTGCCGAACGCCCACAGCACGCCGGCGATGCCCAGCAGGAAGCCGAAGTCGCCGACGCGGTTGACCAGGAACGCCTTCATGTTGGCGAAGATCGCGGTCGGGCGCTTGAACCAGAAGCCGATCAGCAGGTACGACACCAGGCCCACCGCTTCCCAGCCGAAGAACAGCTGCAGGAAGTTGTTGCTCATCACCAGGGTGAGCATCGAGAAGGTGAACAGCGAGATGTAGCTGAAGAAGCGCTGGTAGCCCGGATCGTCGGCCATGTAGCCGATGGTGTAGACGTGCACCAGCAGCGACACGAAGGTCACCACCACCATCATCATCGCGGTCAGGTTGTCGACCATGAAGCCGACGTGGGCCGAGTACTGGCCGACCTCGAAGAAGGTGTAGACGTTCTGGTTGAACGGGCTGGCGCCCTGCCCGACCAGCTGGTACAGCACGTAGCACGACAGCGCACAGCTGATGGCCACGCCCAGGATGGTGACGGCCTGGGCGCCCTTGCGCCCCACCTGGCGACCGAACAGGCCGGCGATGATGCTGCCGAACAGCGGTGCCAGCACCACTGCGATCAACAGACTCTTGGAGAGAGTGATTTCCATCTGCGGATCAGCCCTTCAGCGAATCGACTTCGCCGACATTGATGGTGCGGCGGGTACGGAACAGGGTCACCAGGATCGCCAGGCCGATCGCGGCCTCGGCCGCGGCCACGGTCATGATGAAGAACACGAACAGCTGCCCGGCGGGGTCGCCCAGCTCGCGCGAGAAGCCGATGAAGTTGATGTTCACCGACAGCAGCATCAGCTCGATCGACATCAACAGCACGATGATGTTCTTGCGGTTGAGGAAGATGCCGGCGACGCTGATGCAGAACAGCACCGCGCCCAGCGCCAGCATGTGGCCCAGAGTGATCATGGCTTGGTCTCCTCCGCGTCTTGCGATTGCGTGGGTTTCGAGGCGCTGTGCACCACCGGCGTTTCCGCCGCCATCTTGACCATGCGCAGGCGGCTGCCCGCCTTGACCCGGGTCTGCTCGGACGGGTTCTGCGTCTTCAGGCCGGTACGGCGGCGCAGGGTCAGCATCACCGCGGCGATCACCGCCACGGTCAGGATCACCGCGGCGAACTCGAACGGCAGCAGGTACTCGGTGAACAGGCTGCGCGCCAGCCAGGTGGTGTTGGAGGTGTCGGCCGCCAGCGCGGCGGCGTTGTCGGCCGGGAAC
Organism: Xanthomonas chitinilytica; assembly: GCF_026107455.2. Taxonomy (GTDB): domain Bacteria; phylum Pseudomonadota; class Gammaproteobacteria; order Xanthomonadales; family Xanthomonadaceae; genus Stenotrophomonas; species Stenotrophomonas chitinilytica. The sequence goes on from NZ_JAPCHY010000001.1 coordinate 26,171, forward strand.
GGGTTGACCGCCCTGCCCTTCACCCCGATCAGGATCAGCATCTGCACCAGCATGGCCACCGCCACCACCAGCCCGATCGGCAGGTAGCGCACCCAGCCCTCGCGCAGGTTGGTCGGGTCGATGTCCAGCATCATCACCACGAACAGGAACAGCACCATCACCGCGCCGACGTACACCAGCACCAGCGCCACGGCCAGGAACTCGGCGCCGACCAGCAGCCACACGCAGGCCACGGAGAAGAAGGTCAGGATCAGGCACAGCACGGCGTACACCGGGTTGCGCACGCTGATCACCGCAGCGGCGGAAACGCCGGCCACGATCGAGAAGAACCAGAAAGCGATATTTACCCAATCCATCTCGCGACCTCAGCGGAAAGCGGCGTCGGCGGCGCGGCGTTCGGCGATCTCGGCTTCCAGCCGGTCTCCGATCGCCAGCAGCTGCGGCTTGGTGACGATGTTCTCGCCACGATTCTCGAAGTGGTACTCGAGAATGTGGGTCTCGACGATCGAGTCCACCGGGCAGCTTTCCTCGCAGAAGCCGCAGTAGATGCACTTGAACAGGTCGATGTCGTAACGGGTGGTGCGGCGGGTGCCGTCCTCGCGCCTGGTCGAGTCGATGGTGATCGCCAGCGCCGGGCACACCGCCTCGCACAGCTTGCAGGCGATGCAGCGCTCCTCGCCGTTGGGATACCGGCGCAGCGCATGCAGGCCGCGGAAGCGCGGCGACTGCGGGAACTTCTCCATCGGGTACAGCACGGTGTACTTCGGCTTGAAGGCGTACTTCAGCGTCAGCCACAGGCCGCCGAGCAGTTCGAGCAGCAGCAGGCTCTTGAAGTAATGGATAACCCTGTTCATCACTCAGACGCCCTTTTGGATCACACCGAAAAACACCATCAACGCCGTTACCGCGATCCACACGATGGTGAGCGGGATGAACACCTTCCAGCCCAGGCGCATGATCTGGTCGTAACGGAAGCGCGGGAAGCTGGCACGGAACCAGATGTACGCGCTGGCGAAGAACACCACCTTCAGCAGCAGCCACGGCCAGCCGCCGTTCCAGATCCAGTCGATCCACGGCGAGATGTCCGCCGTGACCCAGCCCTGGATCGGGCTCAGCCAGCCGCCGAGGAAGAAGATCGAGATCAGGAAGCTGATCAGGATCATGTTGGCGTATTCGGCCAGGAAGAACAGCGCGAACGCACCGCCGGAGTATTCGACCATGTGGCCGGCGACGATTTCCGACTCGCCCTCCACCACGTCGAACGGCGCGCGGTTGGTCTCGGCCACGCCGGACACCCAGTACACGACGAACAACGGCAGCAGCGGGATCAGGAACCAGTCGAAGAAGCCGGAGTTGCCGGCCTGCGCGGCCACGATCTCGCTCAGGTTGAGGCTGCCGGCGGCGATCATCACGCCGACCAGGGCGAAGCCCATCGCGATCTCGTAGCTGACCACCTGCGCGGCCGAACGCATCGCGCCGAGGAAGGCGTACTTCGAGTTCGAGGCCCAGCCGGCCAGGATCACGCCGTACACGCCCAGCGAGGTCATCGCCAGCAGGTACAGCAGGCCGGCGTTGGCGTTGGACAGCACCAACTTGGCATCGAACGGCACCACCGCCCAGGCGGCGAACGCCGGCGCCAGCACGATCAGCGGCGCCAGCACGTACATCGACTTGTGCGCGCTGCTGGGACGGATGATCTCCTTGAACAGCAGCTTGAAGACGTCGGCGAAGGCCTGGAAGATGCCCATGCCGACGTACATCGGCCCGTGGCGCACGTGCATCCAGCCGATCAGCTTGCGCTCCCAGACCACGTAGAAGGCCACGGCGATGATCACCGGCATGGCGATCGTCAGGATCTTCAGCACGATCCACAGTACCGCGCCGATGTCGCCCAGCCCCAGCAGCCACTGGTGCAGCGGGTCGATCGCGTTCAACAGCATCTCGTTCATGCAGCCACCACCGTTACCCGACCGGCGCCCAGCGGTGCGGTCGCACCGTGGCCCGTTTCGATCCAGACCGAACCTGCCGCGACCCGTGCGTCCACCACCACCGGCAGCGTCGCCTTGCCGGCCTCGGTGCCGACCTTGGCCATCTGGCCTTCGCTCAGCTGCAGGCGGGCGGCGTCATCGCTGTTGAGCACGATGCGCGGCGCGTTGTTGAGCGGGTGCGCCTGCAGCGCGGCGGCGCGGCGGACCACTGCATCGGTGCGGTAGATCGCCGGCGTGGCCGCCACTTCCAGGCCCTCGCCCGCCACCGGCGTGGCCGCCGAGGTGGCGACCTCGACGCTGACCGGGGCCAGGCTGGCGCGCAGGCCGGCCAGGTCGGTGAACTCGAAACCAGACAGCTGCAGTTCGCCGCCGAGCGCACGCAGCGCACGCCAGCCTTCGCGTGCCTCGCCCGGCAGCTTGCCGCCGGCGCGGGCCTGCTGTTCGCGACCGTCGAGGTTGGTCAGGGTGGCGTCGACTTCCGGCAGCGCGCCGATCGGCAGGATCACGTCGGCGACGTCGCGGGTCGAAGCGCAGGCGTACTGGCTGAACGCCACCACCTGGGCACCGGCCAGCGCCTTGCGGGCGGCAGCGGTGTCGGCGAAATCCAGGCCCGGCTCGATGCCGTACAGGACATAGGCCTTGCGCGGCTGGGCCAGCATCGCGGCGACGTCCTTGCCGGCCGGCAGTACGCCGGCACGGGCCAGGCCCACGGCATTGGCGCCCTGCGGGATGCGGCACAGGCGGGCGCCGGTGGCCGTGGCGAACTCGCGCGCGGCGGCGCGGATCGCGGCAGCCTGCGGATGGTTCTCGGCGACCGCGCCGACCAGCAGCACGGCATTGCCGCCCGCGGCCTTGACCGCATCGCGCAGCTCGGCATTGCCCAGCGCCTCGACGAACTTCGACGGCGCCACGATCTGCTTGCCGGCCAGCGCGAACGCGAAGTCGAAATCGACCGGGTTGATCGCATGGATCTTGGCGCCGTGCTTGGTCTGCGCCTTGCGCAGGCGGGCGTGCAGCAGCGGCAGCTCATGACGGATGTTGCTGCCGAGCACGACGATCGCGTCGGCGCGCTCGATCTCCGCCAGCGGCATCGCGAACGGCTCGGCCACGGCGGCGTCGGAGAAGTCGCGGTTGTCGATGCGGTGGTCGATGTTGCTCGAACCCAGGCCGGCGGCCAGACGTGCCAGCAATGCGCCCTCCTCGTTCGAGGTGGCCGGATGCACCAGCACGCCGAGGTCGTCGCCGCGATTGCCGGCAAGTACCTCGCGGGCAACGGCCAGGCCTTCGGCCCAGCTCACTTCCTTCCATTCACCGTCGACCTTCTTCAACGGCTTGACCGCACGGTCTTCGCTGTACAGGCCCTGGTGCGAATAGCGGTCGCGATCGGACAGCCAGCATTCGTTCACCGCCTCGTTGTCGCGCGGCACCGCGCGCAGCACTTCGCCGCGGCGCACGTGCACGAACAGGTTGGAACCCATCGCATCGTGGTAGCCCAGCGACTCGCGCGCGGTCAGTTCCCACGGGCGGGCGCGGAACTGGAACACCTTGTTGGTCAGCGCGCCGACCGGGCACACGTCGATGACGTTGCCGGACAGCTCGGTGGTCAGCGGCTTGCCGTCGTAGGTGCCGATCTGCAGGTTCTCGCCGCGGTACATGCCGCCCAGCTCGTAGGTACCGGCCACTTCCGCGGTGAAGCGGACGCAGCGGGTGCACTGGATGCAGCGGGTCATCTCGGTGGCGACCAGCGGACCGATGTCCTCGTCCGGCACCACGCGCTTGCGCTCGTTGAAGCGGCTGACCGAGCGGCCGTAGCCCAGCGACACGTCCTGCAGCTCGCACTCGCCGCCCTGGTCGCAGATCGGGCAGTCCAGCGGGTGGTTGATCAGCAGGAACTCCATCACCGAACGCTGGTACTTCAGCGCCTTCTCGCTGCGGGTGGCGACCTTCATGCCGTCCATCACCGGAGTGGCGCAGGCCGGCGCCGGCTTGGGCGACTTCTCGACGTCGACCAGGCACATGCGGCAGTTGGCCGCGATCGGCAGCTTCTCGTGGTAGCAGAAGCGCGGGATCGGGATGCCGGCCTTGTCGGCGGCCTGGATGATCATCGACCCCTTGGGCACCACCAGCGACTGGCCGTCGATCTCGACGGTCACGTGGTCCGGTGGCACGTTGGGATTTACCGGTTGCGCGCTCATGCGGCAGCAGCCTCCACCTTCTTGCCGTCAACCATCGAATGACCGTTGACGATGTAGTACTCGAACTCGTCCCAGAACTGGCGCAGGAAGCCCTGGATGGGCCATGCCGCCGCCTCGCCGAAGGCGCAGATGGTGTGGCCCTCGATCTGGCCGGCCACGGTGCGCAGCTGGTGCAGGTCTTCCATCGTGGCCTTGCCGGCGACGATGCGTTCCAGCACGCGGTGCATCCAGCCGGTGCCCTCGCGGCACGGGGTGCACTGGCCGCAGGATTCCTTGTGGAAGAACTGCGAGATGCGGCAGGCGAACTTGACGCAGCAGACGCTGTCGTCCAGCACCACGATCGCGCCCGAACCCAGGCCGGTGCCCAGTGCGCGCAGGGTGTCGTAGTCCATCTGCAGGCCCTTGAGTTCCTCGGCCTTCAGCACCGGCATCGATACGCCGCCCGGGATCGCGCCCTTGAGGGTGCGGCCCGGACGCAGGCCGCCGGCCATCTCCAGCAGCTCGTCGAAGGTGGTGCCCAGCGGCACCTCGAAGTTGCCGCCCTTCTGCACGCAGCCGGAGACCGAGAAGATCTTCGGGCCGCCGTTCTTGGTCCGGCTCAGGCCCAGGAACCATTCCGGGCCGTTGCGGATGATCGCCGGCACCGAGGCGTAGGTCTCGGTGTTGTTGATCGTGCTCGGCTTGCCGTACAGGCCGAAATTGGCCGGGAACGGCGGCTTGTAGCGCGGCTGGCCCTTCTTGCCTTCCAGCGATTCCATCAGCGCGGTTTCTTCGCCGCAGATGTAGGCGCCGGCGCCCAGCGCGCCGTAGATGTCGATGTCCACGCCGCTGCCCAGCACGTTCTTGCCCAGCCAGCCGTGCTTGTAGGCATCGGCCAGGGCCTGCTCGAAGTGCTCGAACGGCTCGTGGTGGAACTCGCCGCGCAGGTAGTTGTAGCCCACGGTCGAGCCGGTGGCGTAGCAGGCGATGGCCATGCCCTCCACCACCGAGTGCGGGTTGTAGCGCAGGATGTCGCGGTCCTTGCAGGTGCCCGGCTCGGACTCGTCCGAGTTGCACAGGATGTACTTCTGCATGTCGCCCTTGGGCATGAAGGACCACTTCAGGCCGGTCGGGAAGCCCGCGCCGCCACGGCCGCGCAGGTTCGACTGCTTGACCATCTCGATGACCTGCTCCGGCGGGATCTTCTCTTCGAGGATCTTGCGCAGGGCGGCGTAGCCACCGGTCTTGAGGTAGCTCTCGTACGACCACGGGGTGTCGTAGTGCAGCGTGGTGTAGACCACCTGGTGCGGCAGCGGGGCGGGACCGACCGGACCGGCGGGAGCGTGATGATGTGCCATGGCTTACTCCAACCCGTCCAGCAGCTCGTCGACCTTCTCGACGGTCAGGCGCTCGTGGTAATGGCCGTTGATGACCATCATCGGCGCACCGGCGCAACCGGCCAGGCACTCTTCCTCGCGCTTGAGGTAGACGCGGCCGTCGGCGGTGGACTGGCCCAGCTTGCAGCCGAGCTTCTTCTCGGCGTGCGCGACCAGATCCTCGGCACCGTTCAGCCAACAGCTGATGTTGGTGCAGAAGGCGACGTTGTTGCGGCCGACCTTCTCGGTCTCGAACATCGAGTAGAAGCTGGCGACCTCGTAGGCCCACACCGGCGGCAGGTCCAGGTACCGGGCGACGGCGGCGATCAACTCGTCGCTCAGCCAGCCCTGGTTCTGTTCCTGTGCGGCGTGCAGGCCCTGCAGCACCGCCGAGCGCTTGCGATCCGGCGGGAACTTGGCCAGCCAGTGATCGATGTGCGCGCGGGTCTTGTCGCTCAGCACCACCATCGGGTCGACGTCGCGCGCCGCCTCGAAATTACCTGTCGCCTTCATCGGCCGACCTCAGCAAATACCAAATCGTGATTGAGCAGTACCCGCGCCGCCGGCATCGCGTGCCGGGTCGCAGGCGCCTTCCCGTCGCCCGGGCTCACCGGTCGACCTCGCCGAACACCAGGTCGTAGGTGCCGATCATCGCCACCACGTCGGCGAGCATGTGCCCGCGCACGACCGAATCGATCGAAGACAGATGGGCGAAGCCCGGCGCGCGCAGGTGCACCCGAAACGGCTTGTTGGCGCCGTCGGACATCAGGTAGCAACCGAACTCGCCCTTCGGCGCCTCGACCGCGGCGTAGGTTTCGCCGGCGGGGACGCAGTAGCCTTCGCTGAACAGCTTGAAGTGGTGGATCAGCGCTTCCATGTCGTCCTTCATGTCCTCGCGACGCGGCGGAGCGACCTTGAAGTTCTTGACCATGACCGGGCCGGGGTTGGCCTTGAGCCACTGCACGCACTGCTTGATGATGCGGTTGGACTCGCGCATCTCGGCCACGCGGACCAGGTAGCGGTCGTAGCAGTCGCCGTTGGTGCCGACCGGGATGTCGAAATCGACCGCGTCGTACTTGGCGTACGGCTGCTTCTTGCGCAGGTCCCACTCGATGCCCGAACCGCGCAGCATGGCGCCGGTCATGCCCCAGGCCAGCGCATGCTCGGGCGACACCACGCCGATGCCGACGGTGCGCTGCTTCCAGATGCGGTTGTCGGTGAGCAGGGTCTCGTATTCGTCGACGCGGGTCGGGAACTCGTTGGTGAAGTTCTCCAGGAAGTCCAGCATCGAGCCTTCGCGGGCGGCGTTCAGGCGCTTGAGCGCCTTGCCCTTGTGCCAGCGCGATTCCTTGTACTTGGGCATGTGGTCGGGCAGGTCGCGGTAGACGCCGCCCGGACGGTAGTAGGCCGCATGCATGCGCGCGCCGCTGACCGCCTCGTAGCAGTCCATCAGCTCCTCGCGCTCGCGGAAGGCGTACAGCATCACCGCCATCGCGCCCAGGTCGAGCGCATTGGAGCCCAGCCACATCAGGTGATTCAGGATGCGGGTGATCTCGTCGAACATGGTGCGCACGTACTGCGCGCGCTCGGGCGCCTCGATCCCCATCAGGGTCTCGATCGCGCGCACGTAGGCGTGCTCGTTGCACATCATCGACACGTAGTCCAGCCGGTCCATGTAGCCGATCGACTGGTTGAACGGTTTGGACTCGGCCAGCTTCTCGGTGCCACGGTGCAGCAGGCCCACGTGCGGGTCGGCACGCACGATGGTCTCGCCGTCCATTTCCAGGATCAGGCGCAGCACGCCGTGCGCGGCCGGATGCTGCGGGCCGAAGTTCATCGTGTAGTTGCGGATCTCCTGCCGGCTCTCGGCGGGATTGCTCGCAAAGGCCTGGCTGGCCGGCTGGAACTCGCTCACTTCACTGCCTCCGTCTGCGCGCTTTCGCCGGCCGCGGTCTGGAAGCGGGCGTCGTCGCGGATGACGCGCGGCACGCCGACTCGCGGTTCGACCGAGGTCACCGGCTCGTAGATCACGCGCTTCTTTTCCTCGTCGTAGCGCACTTCGACGTTGCCGATCAGCGGGAAGTCCTTGCGGAACGGATGGCCGACGAAACCGTAGTCGGTCAGGATCCGGCGCAGGTCCGGATGGCCTTCGAAGATCACGCCGAACAGGTCGAACGCCTCGCGCTCGAACCAGTTCACGCCCGGCCAGATGTCGGTCAGCGAGGCCACCACCGGCAGCTCCTCGCTCGGGGCGTAGCAACGCACGCGCATCGTCAGGTTGTGCTGGTAGGAACGCAGCTGCACGACCACCGCGAAGCGCTGCTGCGGCACCGGCTGCGGCTGGGTTCCCTCGGGGGTTTCGCGGCTGGGGAACTCGCCCCAGGCGAAGCGGCCGACCGCCTTGCCTTCGACGCCGCGGCTGAAGCCCTGCGACGAGGCATCGTCGGTGTCCCACTCGTCGCTGCCGTAGCCCAGGTAGTCCAGGCCGCACAGGTCGACCAGCTGTTCGAAGCCGAGCTCGTCGCGCAGCGCCAGGCAGGTGGCATGCCAATCGGCAGCAGGCACTTCCAGCGTCACTTCGCCGCGCGGTTCGACCACGAAGACCTGCGCGCCGGCGAAACGCGCGTTGAGTCGATCGATGAAGGAGGATGCTTGCTGTGCCATGGGGGCTTGGCGTGCTCTATGAAAGGAAGGGAATCAGCGCGCGATGGTCTGGGTGCGCCAGATCTTCTTCTGCAACTGCAGGATGCCGTAGACCAGCGCCTCGGCGGTCGGCGGGCAGCCCGGGACGTACACGTCCACCGGCACCACGCGGTCGCAGCCGCGCACCACCGAGTACGAGTAGTGGTAGTAGCCGCCGCCATTGGCACAGCTGCCCATCGAGATGACCCACTTCGGGTCCGGCATCTGGTCGTAGACCTTGCGCAGCGCCGGGGCCATCTTGTTGACCAGGGTGCCGGCCACGATCATCACGTCGGACTGGCGCGGCGACGGGCGGAACACCACGCCGTAGCGGTCCAGGTCCAGGCGCGAGGCGCCGGCGTGCATCATCTCCACCGCACAGCAGGCCAGGCCGAAGGTCATCGGCCACATCGAGCCGGTGCGGGCCCAGTTCAGCAGCGCGTCGACGCTGGTGGTGACGTAGCCCTTCTCCAGCAGCGGGTTGTCGCCTTCCGGGCGCAGGATGTCGTCGACCCGCCCTTCCGGGATGGGGTTGTTCATCAGCCCATCGAGAGTCTGAATCACTCCCATTCCAGCGCTCCCTTCTTCCACACGTAGATAAAGCCGAGGAACAGCATGCCCACGAACAGGCCCATGGTGACCAGCGAACGGGCGCCGATTTCCATGAACACCTGGGTCCAGGGCACGATGAAGATGATTTCCAGGTCGAAGACGATGAACTGGATGGCGATGAGGTAATAGCGCACGTCGAACTTCATGCGCGCGTCCTCGAAGGCCTCGAAGCCGCACTCGTACGGAGAGAGCTTCTGCGCATCGGGGCTACGGGGGCCGAGGAAGCGGCCGACCAGCATCAGCGCCACGCCGATACCGGTGGCAACGATCAGGAACAGCAGAGACGGCAAATATTCGGCCAGCACAGCGATTCTCTCTTGCCTCTGCCTACGTGCCTGCTGGCATTTCGGCATGGGGGATTGACGGGTGCAACCTCGCGGCGCTGGTGCGCCCCACGAAACCCGCAAACAAACATATGGTGCCCAAGAGGGGACTCGAACCCCTACGACTCTCGTCGCTACCACCTCAAGGTAGTGCGTCTACCAATTCCGCCACCTGGGCCTACGTGCGCACCGGCGTGCCAGTGCGCTGCGTATTGTAACCGTCTTCAGTCTTTCTGCGAGCCTTCCGCCGGCTTTTCTTCACCCTCCGCGGCGGTTTCCGCCGGAGTCGGCACAGCGGCCTGCGGCACGGCCTCGGCGGCCGGTGCCTGCGGCACCTGCAGCTCGCCCGCCGGCACGGCCGGGGCCGATTCCACCGGCTGCGACATCAGCCCCAGCCCCTGCTCGACGGCCGTGCGCGAGCCGTGGCTGGCGTACCAGGCCATGAACAGGCTGATGCCGAAGAACACCACGGCCAGCCACTTGGTGGACTTGGACAGGAAGTTGGAGGCCCCGCGCGAACCGAAGACCGTGCCCGAGGCACCAGCGCCAAACCCGGAGCCCGCCGCCGCACCGGCGCCGCGCTGCATCAGGATCAGGGCGATCATCGAGACCGCCACCAGCACATAGACCACATTGAGGATCAACATCAGCATTTCGAATCCGTCCCCGGACAATACTTCTCGTTAGCGACCGGCCGCCGCCTGCGCGATGGCCAGGAAATCGGCGGCCACCAGCGAGGCGCCGCCCACCAGCCCTCCATCGACATCCGGCTGCGAGAACAGTTCCGCGGCGTTGTCGGGCTTGACGCTGCCGCCGTACAGGATCGGCAGCGAATCCGCGATTCTAGCATCGCGTGCGGCCACTTCGCCACGAATGAAGGCGTGCACGGCCTGCGCCTGGGCCGGGCTGGCGGTGCGGCCGGTGCCGATCGCCCAGACCGGCTCGTAGGCCACCACCGCCCGGGCGAAGCCCTCGGCCCCGGCCAGGTCCAGCACCGGCGCCAGCTGCGCGGCGATCACCTGCTCGGTCTGGCCGGCCTCGCGCTGCTCCAGGGTCTCGCCGACGCACAGGATCGGCACCAGCCCGGCGTGCAGCGCGGCGGCGAACTTGCGCGCCACCAGCTCGCTGCTCTCGTGGTGGTACTGGCGGCGCTCGGAATGCCCCACCAGGCCATAGCCGGCGCCCACGTCGACCAGCATCGTCGCCGAGACCTCGCCGGTATAGGCGCCCTTCTCGTTGCTGCTGACGTCCTGGGAGCCGAAAGCCAGCGCCTGGCCCTCGAAATCCTCGACCAGATCGCCCAGGTACGGCAGCGGCGGCAGGACCACCACTTCCACGCCCGGCAGCGGCAGCCCGGCGGCGACCTGCCCGACCAGTTCGGTGGCGAATTGACGGCTGCCGTGCAGCTTCCAGTTACCGGCCACGATCTTGCGGCGCATAGAACCCATTCCTGTCCGTTCGGGCGCGCAAGGATAGCCGATCCGCCCTGCGCCCTTCTCCCCCGGCGGACATAATCGGCGGCCATGGCCGCCCGCGCGCCATCCGCCATCGAACAGGAGTCCTGCGCATGTCCACACCCGTTCCCGGCCCTGCCCCCGCCCCGAGACCGGGATATGCGCTGGTCACCGGCGCCTCCAGCGGCATCGGCGCCGAGATCGCCCGCCAGTACGCCCGCCGCGGCGTGCCGCTGATCCTGACCGCGCGCCGCGAGGACCGGCTCGAGCAGCTGGCCGCCGAGCTGCGCCCGCTGGTCCCGGTGGAGGTGGTCGCGGCCGACCTGGCCGATCCCGGCGCACCGCTGGCGCTGTACGAGGAAGTGCAGCGGCGCGGGCTGGCGGTGCGCATCCTGGTCAACAACGCCGGCTACGGCGTGCCCGGGCGCTACCTGGCCAACGACTGGCAGACCCATGCCGATTTCCTGCAGGTGATGGTCGGTGCGGTCAGCGAGCTGACCTGGCGCTTCCTGCCGGCGATCCGCCGGCACGGCGACGGCCGCATCCTCAACGTGTCCTCGGTGGCCGGGCTGGTCCCTGGCGCCGACGGCCAGACGCTGTACGCGCCGGTCAAGGCCTACATGGTCCGGTTCAGCGAATCGCTGGCGCTGGAGAACGCCGGCCAGGGCGTCCACGTGACCGCGCTGTGCCCCGGCTTCACCTGGTCCGAGTTCCACGACGTCACCGGCACCCGGCAGATGATGTCGAAGCTGCCCGGGTGGCTGTGGCTGCGGGCCGACGCGGTGGCCCGCGCCGGGATCGATGCCGCCGAGCGCGGGCAGGTGCTGGCGGTGCCGGGACTGGCCTACAAGCTGGCGTGCGTGGCGGCGCGGCTGCTGCCCAGCCGCCTGCTGCTGGCCCTGATGGGGCGCAATTCGCGGAAGATCCGCCGGGCCGGTTGAGCGCGCCCGTCGCGGGCGATGCGGGTCATGCGATCGCCGGGACGTGCGTGCGGATGCGCCGGGGTTCCCGGTCCGGCCTGGTCGCGACCTGCGTCGCTCCTGCAAGAGGGAGCGGCGTCATGGCGTGTCCAGCTTCTTCAGCAGCGGCACGATCAGGTCCATCGGCAGCGGGAACACGATGGTGGAGTTGTTCTCGCCGGCCACCTCGATCAGGGTCTGCAGGTAGCGCAGCTGCAACGCCTGCGGCTGCCGGGCCAGGATCGCCGCGGCCTCGCCCAGCTTCTCGGCGGCCTGCATCTCGCCCATCGCATGGATCACCTTGGCCCGCCGCGAGCGTTCGGCCTCGGCCTGCTGGGCGATGGCGCGGATCATGCTCTCGTCCAGGTCCACGTGCTTGATCTCGACGTTGCTGACCTTCACTCCCCACGGGTCGGTCTGCTCGTCGAGGATGGCCTGGATGTCGTGGTTGAGCTTGTCGCGTTCGGTCAGCATCTCGTCCAGCTCGTGCTGGCCCAGCACCGAGCGCAGCGTGGTCTGCGCCACCTGGCTGATCGCCTCGTAGTAGTGCTCCACCTGCAGCACCGCCTTGTCCGGCTCGACCACGCGGAAGTAGACCACCGCGTTGACCTTGACCGAGACGTTGTCGCGCGAGATCACGTCCTGCGGCGGCACGTCCATCACCACCGTGCGCAGGTCCACCCGGATCATGCTCTGCACCCCGGGAATGACGACGATCAGCCCCGGCCCCTTGGTGCCGGTGTAGCGGCCGAGGGTGAGGATGACCCCGCGCTGGTATTCCTTCAGCACCTTGATCGTCATCAGCAGCAGGGCCAGCAGCAGGATGACGAGGGTTGCGGTGAATCCGAACATGACTGTCTCCTTCGTGCGCTCGCGCGGGCCGCGCAGGCAGGCACGACCGGGATGGAGGCGGTTCCCTCGCCGTGGTCGCGTCCCTGCCGTGGTCGGCGCCGGCGACGCGCCTCAGGTCTTCTCCACCCGCAGCGTCAGCCCCTCCATGGCCAGCACCCGCACGGTGTCGCCCCGGACCAGCGGCTGCTCGGCGCGGATGCGCCAGTGTTCGCCCTTCAGCCGCGCCCAGCCCTGGCCGTCGGCGAACTCGCTGACCACCAGCTGCGCGCGCAACAAGGCCGCCTCGCCGGTGACCACCCGGCTGCGCCGCGAACGCATCAGCAGCCAGACCGTGGCCGACATGCCCAGCACCGCGGCGGTGGCCACGCCGGCGACGACGCCGCGATGGGTCTGGTAGCCGGGCACGTCGATGTCCAGCAACAGGATCGAGCCGATGATGAAGGCGGTGATGCCGCCGAAGCCGAGCACGCCGAAGCTGGGCAGCATCGACTCGGCGACGATCAGTGCGATGCCCAGCAGGATCAGCGCCACGCCGACGTAGTTGATCGGCAGCAGCTGGAACGCGAACAGCCCCAGCAGCAGGCAGATCGCGCCGGTCACGCCCGGCAGCACCGCGCCCGGGTTGTAGCCTTCCAGCAGCAGTCCGTAGATGCCGGCCAGCAGCAGGAAATAGGCCACCCCGGGATTGGTCAGCACCGCCAGGAAACGCATCCGCCAATCCGGGGCATAGGGCTGCAGCGGCAGGCCGGTGGTGGCCAGGGTGGATTCGCCATCGGCCAGTTGCACCGTGCGGCCGTCGACCTGTCGCAGCAGGTCGGCGCCATCGCGGCTGAGCAGGTCCACCACGTTCAGTTCCAGCGCCTCGCGCGCGGAGGCGCCGATGCCTTCGCGCACCGCGCGCTCGGCCCAGTCGGCATTGCGCCCGCGGCGCTCGGCCAGGCCGCGGATATAGGCCACCGCATCGCCCAGGTGCTTGTTCTGCATGGCATCGCCGCGCCCGCGCGACGGCTGCGCAGCGCCGTCGTCCTGCCGGTCCCAGTCGCCGGCGGCGTCGCGCGGCTCCTGGTCGTCGCCGCCGAACGGCCGCCCGCCCAGCGGTACCGGCGTGGCCGCGCCCAGGTGCGTGGCCGGGGCCATCGCCGCCACGTGGCAGGCATAAAGGATGTAGGTGCCGGCGCTGGCCGCGCGCGCGCCGTCCGGCGCCACGTAGCCGATCACCGGCAGCGGCGAATTGAGGATGGTGCGGACGATGTCGCGGGTGGCGCCATCCAGCCCACCCGGCGTGTCGATGCGCAGCACGATGGCACTGGCGCCATTGGCCACCGCCCGGCGGCTGGCCTTCTCGAAATACCCGGCGGTGGCCGGCCCGATCGCGCCATCGATCTCGATCAGCGCCACGTGCGGGGCCGCAGCCTCCCGTTCCTGGGCGCCGGCCGCAGCCAGGAGCATCCCGCACAGCAGCACTGGCAACCAATACCGCGACATGGCCGGAGTATGCTCCGGCCAATGTATACAAGGGGTTACGCGGCGAATGGCACCGTTTTCCCCCTGTAGGAGCGACGCCAGTCGCGACAGGCTATCGGTAAAGCCCCATCGCGACTGACGTCGCTCCTACAAGGGCTGGAAATCAAGCTCGCCTTACTTGAGCTTGATTTCCTTCAGGCGCTCTTCCAGGAAACCGTGGGCGGTGATCGCCTGCGGGTAGCGGCTGGGGTTGTCCCCGCTCACGCAGGACGGCAGCACGTCGATCAGGAAATCCGGGTTCGGGTGCAGGAAGAACGGCACCGAGTAACGCGGCTGGCGCGCCTGCTCGCCCGGGGGGTTGACCACGCGGTGGATGGTCGAGGGGTACACGTGGTTGGTCAGGCGCTGCAGCATGTCGCCGATGTTGACCACGATGGTGTCCTCGTCGGAGGTGAACGGCACCCACTCGCCCTGCTTGGACTGCACCTCCAGGCCCGCGGCGCTGGCACCGACCAGCAGGGTGATGAAGTTGATGTCGCCATGGGCGCCGGCGCGCACGTTGGGAATGTCGTCGGCGGTGATCGGCGGGTAGTGGATCGGGCGCAGGATCGAGTTGCCGTTGTCGGTCTTGTCGGCGAAGTAGTCCTCCGGCAGGCCGATGTGCAGCGCCAGCGCCGACAGCACCCGCGACCCCAGGTTGTCCAGCGCCTGGTACAGGCCATAGCCGCGCGCCTTGAATCCGGGCACCTCCTCCGGCCACAGGTTCGGCGGCATCACCTCGCGGTACTTGGAATCGTCCGGGATCTCGCGGCCGATGTGCCAGAACTCCTTCAGGTCGAAGTGCCTGGAACCCTTGGCCGTCTCCACGCCGAACGGGGTGTAGCCGCGCGCGCCGCCGCCACCGGGCACGTGGTACTTGCGCTTGACCTCGTCGGGCAGCGCGAAGAACGCCTTGAACGCATCGTAGGCCGCGTCGATCTCGGCCTGCGGGATGCCGTGGTTGCGGATGCCGGCAAATCCCCATTCGCGGTAGGCGGCGCCCAGCTCGGCCACGAAGGCCTCGCGGTCGCTGTCGAAGCGGGTGATGTCGAGGGTGGGAATACGGGAAGTCATCTCATTGCTCCAGGGGAATGGGAACGGTGGCGCCATTGCAGCCCACCGCCCCGGGTACAGCCATGATCCAGCTCAAACCGACGCGGCGGCGGCCCGTACCGCGTCGGCAAGGCGCTCCAGGGTCGCCTGCATCAGCGCGGCGTCGTCGGCTTCCACCGTGACCCGCACCACCGGTTCGGTACCGGAAGGCCGCAGGAACGCCCGGCCACGCCCGGCCACCGCCGCCTGCGCCTGCGCCAGTGCCTGCTGCACGGCGGCGCTTTCCACCGCGGCGCGCGCGCCCTGTTCCAGACGCACGTTGATCGTCTTCTGCGGCACCTGCGACAAACCCGCCAGGGCCTGGCGCAGCGACTGGCCGGTGGCCTTGAGCGCTTCCAGCACCTGCAGCGCGCTGACGATGGCGTCGCCGGTGGTGGCGCGGTCCAGGCACAGCAGGTGCCCGGAGGCCTCGCCGCCGAGCACGCCGCCGCCTTCGACCAGCGCCTGGTGCACGTAGCGGTCGCCGACCTTGCTGCGCACGAACGGGATCTGCAGCTGCGCCAACGCCTGCTCCAGTCCGTAGTTGGTCATCAGCGTACCGACCACCGGCCCGCGCAACCGGCCCCTGGCCTGCCAGGCCCGGGCCAGCACGTACAGCAGGCCATCGCCGTCGACCGGGTTGCCCTGGTCGTCGGCCATCAGCACGCGGTCGCCGTCGCCGTCGAAGGCGATGCCGAGATCGGCGCCGGTCTCGCGCACCTTGGCGGCCAGGCTGTCGATGTGCATCGAGCCCACGCCGTCGTTGATGTTCAGCCCGTTCGGCTCGGCGCCGATGGCCACCACCTCGGCGCCCAGTTCGCGGAACAGCAGCGGTGCGATGTGGTAGGTGGCGCCGTGGGCGCAGTCCAGCACCACCTTCATGCCGCGCAGGTAGAAGTCGCGCGGCACGCTGGCCTTGCAGAACTCGATGTAGCGGCCGACCGCGTCGCGGGCGCGCATCGCCTTGCCCAGCTTCTGCGAGTCCACCGTGGCGAACGGCGTGTCGAGCGCGGCCTCCAGCGCCAGCTCGGTGGCATCGTCGAGCTTCTCGCCCTCGGCCGAGAAGAACTTGATGCCGTTGTCGTAGTGCGGATTGTGCGAGGCGCTGATGACGATGCCGGCGTCGGCGCCCAGGGTATGGGCGAGGAACGCCACCGCCGGGGTCGGCATCGGTCCGAGCAACTGCACGTCGGCGCCGGCGGCGACCAGCCCGGCCTCCAGCGCGGCCTCGAACATGTAGCCGGAGATGCGGGTGTCCTTGCCGATCACCACCGTCGGCCGGCGCCCGGTGTTCTCGACCAGCACCCGGCCCAGCGCGTTGCCCAGGCGCAGCACGAAGTCGGCGGAGATCGCGCCCTGGCCGACCCGACCGCGGATGCCGTCGGTGCCGAAGTACCTGCGGGCCGCCATCAGGCGGCCGCCTGGTCGGCCGCAGGCCGCTCCTGGCGCATCATCATCGCCAACAGGTCGGCCAGCCGCTCGCGCATCTGGCGGCGGTCGCAGATCTGGTCGATGGCGCCGTGCTCGAGCAGGAACTCCGAGCGCTGGAAGCCTTCCGGCAGTTTCTCGCGCACGGTCTGCTCGATCACGCGCGGGCCGGCGAAGCCGATCAGCGCCTGCGGCTCGGCGATGTTGATGTCGCCCAGCATCGCGAACGAGGCCGACACGCCGCCGGTGGTCGGATGGGTCAGCACCGAGATGTACGGCAGCCCGGCCGCGCGCAGCCGGCCCAGCGCCGCGGAGGTCTTGGCCATCTGCATCAGCGAGAACAGGCCTTCCTGCATGCGCGCGCCGCCACTGGCGGAGAAGTTGACGAAGGGGCAGCCCAGTTCCAGCGCGGTCTCGGCCGCCAGCGCGAAACGCTCGCCGACCACCGAGCCCATCGACCCCCCCATGTAGGCGAAATCGAACGAGGACGCCACCAGCGGCCGGCCCTTGAGCAGGCCGCGCATGGCGACCAGCGCGTCGTATTCGCCGGTGTTCTTCTGGGTGGCCTTGATGCGTTCGCTGTACTTCTTCTGGTCCTTGAACTTCAGCACGTCGGTCGGCCCCAGGCGGGGGGCGATCTCGGTGGTGCTGTCGGCGTCGAACAGCGAGGCCAGCCGGGCACGGGCGCGGATGGCCATGTGGTGGCCGCACTTGGGACACACCTCCAGGTTCTCCGCCAGCTCGGGACGGTACAGCGCCGCGCCGCAGCTGCTGCACTTCTCCCACAGGCCTTCGGGAACGCTGCGCTTCTTGCTGGGGGTGTTGTCGGTACGGATGCCCGACGGCATCAATTTGCTGAGCCAACTCATGCGGGATGACGGTTCCGTTCAAGGCGGCCAGGACGGCCGCGACAGGGGCGACAGTCTAGCGCGCGGCGGCAAACCGACGGTAGCGTACAGAGGCGCCCCGCGCCGGCGGCAACCAGGCAAGTCCGGCAATGCCACGTTCGCGACCCGTCGCCCAGCGTCCCGCCCCGCCATCGTGCGACCGGCGCCGACGGCCGCCCCACCGGCTCCGCGACCGGCTGCCGGCCCGGCACTTCCGACGGCCTGCCGCCGCGCGAGGCAGCGCTGCCGGGACGGTCCACCGCGGCCGGCGAAGGCCACGGGCGCGACGCGACCGCGGCTGAAGGCGGCTCAGTCCGCGTCCAGCGCCCGCCGCAGCGGCTGCAGGAACGCCCCGGCACGTTGCGCCGCGGCGGCGACGTCGCCGGCATCGGCCATGGCCGCCACCAGCGCGCTGCCCACCACCACGCCCTCGGCATCGGCGGCCATGGCCGCGGCGCTGGCCGCATCCTTGATGCCGAACCCCGCCACCACCGGCACCTGCGCCTGTTGCCGCAAGGCCCGCAGGCGGGCGCCCGCCGCCTGGCTGTCCAACCGCTCGGAGGCGCCGGTGACGCCGGCGAAGCTCACGTAATACAGGTAGCCCTGCGCCATCGCGCACAGCTTGCCGACGCGGGCATCGGTCGTCGTCGGCGAGGCCAGCAGGATCAGGCCCAGTCCGGCGGCGGTGAAGATCTCCCGCGTCTCGGCGGCTTCTTCCGGCGGCAGGTCCACCAGCAGCACGCCGTCCACGCCGGCGGCCACCGCCTCCTCGGCGAAGCGCGCGGTGCCGTGGATCTCGACCGGGTTCAGGTACCCCATCAGCACCACCGGGGTCGCCGCGTCGTCGCGGCGGAAGGCGTTGACCGTCTCCAGCACGTAGCGCAGGCCGGCGCCGCGGGCCAGCGCGCGCTCGGAGCTGCGCTGGATGGTCGGGCCGTCGGCCATCGGGTCGGAGAACGGCACGCCCAGCTCGATGACGTCGGCGCCGGCGGCGACCAGCGCATGCATCACCGGGACGGTCGCCTCCAGCGACGGATCGCCGGCGGTGATGAAGGGAATCAACGCCTTGCGGCCGCTGGCGCGCAGCGCGGCGAAGCGTTCGTCGATCCGGGACACGGGCATCAGGCACATCCTTCTATGAGTTCGACGGAGTCGCTGGCGCCCCAGTACACGGACGTCACCACCCCGTCATCGAGTTCGACGCGGATCGCCAGATCCGAGCCCGGGTCCTGCCAGGTCAGGTAGTGACCGGTTTCCGGCACATAGGCATGCGGGGAGAACACCGCCCCGGCGGGCAGGCGTTCCAGCGCCTGCTCGCGGCTGATGCCCGCCGTCAGGCCGAACGGCCCCACCGGCTGCCGGATGGCGCCGTCCTCCTCCGTCGCCACGTCCAGGTCGAAGCGCACCACCACGTCGTCCTGCACCATCATCGACACGCCTTCGGGCAGCAGCCCGCCGGAGTAGTACTCGCAACCGCCGCCTTCGAGTATTTCCAGCAGGCCGGCCGCCTGCCACTGCCCCTGCGCGGCAAGGTCGGCATAGCGCTGCCCGACCAGTACCGGACCGGCGTGGTCCAGGCGGGTCTCGGCGACGGCCGGCGGCGCGGCATCCGCCGCTTCCGGCGGGGGCGGTGCATCGGCGGCATCGACGTCGACCGCTGCAGCTTCAGGGGCCACCGGCGCGGGCGTGGTGGCGGCCGGCACCGCCGCGACCTCCTGCTCCGCCGGCGCGCAGGCGGCCAGCGACAGCGCGAGCATGGCGGCGACGGCCGGTCCGGGTTGCCGGCTCACAGCACGATCCCCTCGCGCGCGGCGATGGTGTGCACGTCCTTGTCGCCGCGACCGGACAGGTTGCACAGCACCAGCTTGTCCTTCGCCAGGCCGCGCGCCAGCTTGATCGCCTGCGCCACCGCGTGGCTGGATTCCAGCGCGGCGAGGATGCCTTCGGTATGCGCCAGCAGGTGGAACGCGGCCAGCGCCTCGTCGTCGGTGATGCCCAGGTAGGTCGCGCGGCCGGCATCGGCCAGGAACGCATGCTCGGGGCCGACGCCCGGATAGTCCAGGCCGGCGGAGACCGAGTGGGTCTCGATGATCTGGCCGTCGTCGTCGCAGATCACGTAGGTGCGGTTGCCGTGCAGCACGCCCGGGCGGCCGGCCGAGATCGACGCGGC
Source organism: Xanthomonas chitinilytica (assembly GCF_026107455.2). Taxonomy (GTDB): domain Bacteria; phylum Pseudomonadota; class Gammaproteobacteria; order Xanthomonadales; family Xanthomonadaceae; genus Stenotrophomonas; species Stenotrophomonas chitinilytica. The sequence continues at coordinate 45,671 of NZ_JAPCHY010000001.1, forward strand.
ATGGCGGCCGCTGGCGATGCCGTCGCCGGCGGCCTCGGCGCCGTAGATCGCCACGTCGCGGTCGTTGAGGAAGGCGTGGAACAGGCCGATGGCGTTGCTGCCGCCGCCGACGCAGGCGGTGATCGCGTCCGGCAGGCGGCCGTAGTCGGCCAGCATCTGCGCCCGCGCCTCGCGGCCGACGATGGCGTTGAAGTCGCGCACCATGCGCGGGTACGGGTCCGGGCCGGCGACGGTGCCGATGATGTAGAAGGTGTCCTGGACATTCGTCACCCAGTCGCGCATCGCCTCGTTGAGCGCGTCCTTGAGCGTGGCCGAGCCGGAAGTCACCGGCACCACCGTGGCGCCCAGCAGCTTCATCCGGTAGACGTTGATCTTCTGCCGCTCGATGTCGGTGGCGCCCATGTAGACCACGCACTCCAGGCCCAGCCGCGCGGCCACGGTGGCGCTGGCCACGCCATGCTGGCCGGCGCCGGTCTCGGCGATGATCCGGGTCTTGCCCATGCGGCTGGCCAGCAGCGCCTGGCCGATGGTGTTGTTGATCTTGTGCGCGCCGGTGTGGTTCAGGTCCTCGCGCTTGAGCAGGATCTGCGCCCCGCCCACTTCGCGGCTGAGCCGCTCGGCCTGGTAGATCGGGCTGGGGCGGCCGACGTAGTGGGCCAGGTCCTTGTCGTAGGCGGCGATGAAGGCCGGATCGCGGCGCGCCGCGTCGTAGGCATCGGCCAGCTCGCGCAGCGGCCCGATCAGGGTCTCGGCGACGAAACTGCCGCCATAGCGGCCGAAATGGCCGTCGGCGTCGGGGTAGGCGTGGAAATCGGGAATCGGGGCGGACATGGCGGTTCTGCCTGGGCAAATCAGGCAGACACTTTATCGCACACACAACCCTTTAAAAATGGATAAAGTCTGACCTTTGATGTGAGAAAAAATCACATGCCGACTGCCCGCCCGCTGCCCTCGCTCAATGCCCTGCGCGCTTTCGAGGCCGCCGCCCGGCTGCGCAGTGTCAGCGCTGCGGCGGCGGAACTGCACGTGACCCACGGCGCGGTCAGCCGGCAACTGCGCTTGCTGGAAGAGGAGCTGGGCGTGCCCTTGTTCGAGCGCGACGGCCGCGGCATCCGCCCCACCGCCGCCGGCCGGCAACTGCGCGAGGCCGCCGGCGCCGCCTTCGCCCTGCTGCGCGATGCGGTGGCGGAACTGCGCCGGCCGGTGCGGCCGAATGCGCTGGTGCTCGGCTGCCCCGGCAGCGTGCTGGCGCGCTGGATGATCCCGCGCCTGCAGGCACTGCAGCGCGACCTGCCCGGACTGACCCTGCACCTGTCCGCCCACGAGGGCGAATTCGGCCCGTCGCTGGAAGGACTGGATGCGGCGCTGCTGATCGGCCAGGCGCCCTGGCCGGCCGACTGGGAAGTGCATGCACTGGCGCCGGAGCGGATCGGCCCGGTGCTGTCCCCTGCCCTGGCCGCGACCCTGGCCCCGCCCGGCAGCGGAGCGCAGGCGCTGCTGCGGCAAGCGCTGCTGCACACCGCCTCGCGACCGCAGGCGTGGCCGGCCTGGGCGCGGGCACACGGGCTCGACCCGACGGCGCTGCGTTACGGCACCGGCTTCGAGCACCTGTATTACCTGCTCGAAGCTGCGGTGGCCGGCCTCGGCGTGGCCATCGCCCCCGAGCCATTGGTCGCCGACGACCTGGCCAGTGGCCGCCTGATCGCCCCGTGGGGCTTCGTCGACACCGAGGGCTGCTGGGCGCTGTGCTCCACCAGCGACCGCAACGATCCGCGCGTGCCGGAGCTGGCCGGCTGGCTGCGGCGGCAGCTGGCTTGAAGCGGACGTTGTCCAGCGCCTTGCAGGAACGACAGTAGGAGCGACGTGAGTCGCGAAGCGCGTAATGCTTGCCAGCCGGGAAACCGGAAGCATCGCGACTGACGTCGCTCCTGCACGATGGTTCCCGCAGCCGCTCGCGGTGGATGCTGCGCATTCCATCGGCGATGGCGATCGATTGCCCGTGCACGTGGCGCGGCCTTGACCGGACGCCATCTGCAGCACTGCAGGAGCGACGCCAGTCGCGAAGCGCGTGGTGTTCGCCAGCCGAAGAGCCGGAAGCTCGCGACTGACGTCGCTCCTACAAGGGCCCCCGGGGTCGTTCCTGCCGGTCCTCAGCCCTGGGTCGGCGCCGCCAGCCGCTGCTGCACGTCCTCGCGCAGGCGCGCCAGTTCGGTTTCCGCCTGCTGGCGCTGCTGCATGCCCTCGCGGTGGATGTTGCGCACCTCCTCGACGGTGGCGATCAACTGCTCGTGCACGTGGCGCAGGGTGGCCACGTCGATCACCGCGCGCTGGTTGGCCTTGGCCGTGTCCACCGAGGTCTGCCGCATCAGCTCGGCATTGCGGCGCATCAGCTCGTTGGTGGCGTCGTCGATGGCGTTGGACAGCTCCACCGCGTTCTTCTGCTCGTTGAGCGAGAGCTGGATCGCGAACTGGCGCTTCCACGACGGGATGGTGATGTCGCGCACCGCGTTGAACTTTTCGATCAGCTGGATCGCGTTGGCCTGGATCAGCCGGATCATCGGCAGCGACTGGTCGGCCGCGTGCTGCATCACCACCAGGTCGCCGATGCGCTTGTCGAGCAGGCGGATGGCGTTGTCGATCTCGCCGCGGCGGATGCGCGTCTCCGGGTCCTCGGCGCCGAGCAGCGCCTGGTGCTGGCGCACCAGCTCGGCCAGCCGCAGCTTGCCGGCGGCGATGTGCAGGCCCAGGCTCTGGCGTTCCTCGCGCACCATCCCGTGCATGCGGTCGAATTCGCCCACGCGCTGGCCCATGGTCGCCTGCTGCGCGGCGACGTCGCCCATCAGCTGTTCGATCTGGCGATTGGTGTCGCTGAACTTCTGCACCAGCTCGCCCTTGGAGACGCGCAGGCGGTCGATCAGGGCGCCGATCACCGGCACCTTCGAGCGCTCGTTGAGGCCGTCGAGCTTGAGCGAGCGCGCGATCCGCACCACCTCGCCGAGCTTCTCGCCGGAATCGCCGAGGTCGCGGTTGCGCACCTGGTCGAGCAGCTGGCTGGAGAACGCGGCGCTCTTGCCGGCGGCCTCGCGGCCGAACACGTGCAGGTTGCCGGGGCTGATGTCCTCCAGCGTGCGCGCGATCTCCTCGATCCGCGGCCGGTCCGCATCGGTCAGCCCCAGCGCCTTGAGTCCGGCCTCGTCCAGACCCGGCGCGGTGGCGACCGGTACCAGGGTGTTTTCCTGCGTCATCTGCGAAATCTCCTGAAAACGGTGCGCGCCCGGGCGCACGAAGAGCGATGGGAAGTCCGGTTCAGCGCAGTCTAGCCTGCATCGCGGCGACCTCGGCCACGATCTGGTCGTGGCTGCGCGCCGAGGCGGCCAGGCGCGCCGGCTCGCGGGCGGCGCGCTCGGCCAGCGCGTTCTGCTCCCAGGCCGGCAGCAGCACGTCGCGGATGCGGCGGTAGCGCTCCAGCAGTTCCAGTCCCTGGGCGTGCAGCAGCCGCAGTTGCGCCGCATCCATGCGCCGGGTCGCGGCGACGCCGCGCAGATGGTCGAGCCGCCGGCGCAGCCGCGCCTGCGGCGTGTCGGTGGCCCAGCCGTCCGCGGCCCCTGCCCCGTCCACCACCGGGTCCTGCAGCAGCAACACCGCGGCATCGGCCCAGCGTTCGATCGCCGCGGCGCCGGCTTCGGCGTGCGTGGCGGCGTCCGCGCGCCGCATCACCGCCGCTTCCAGCGCGTCGGCATGGCGGTCGCTGCGCACCAGCAGCACGCCCAGCTGCGCACGCAGCGTCTCGGCCTGCGCCTGCGCCTCCACGTCGCGCCCGAGCAGGCGCCCGAACAGGCCGCTGGCCCGGCGCAGTGCGCGCGGGTCGCGCGACTGCAACGCCAGGCGGATGTTGTCCATTTCCGCCACCAGCGCGGCCGCGGCGGCTTCGTCGCCATCGTCCGGCATGGCCGGCGCCAGTGCCACTGCCAGCACCGGGGTGCCGTAGCCGGCCACCGCCAGCGCATCGGCCAGGTCCACCGGCGGGACCGGCGGCTGCGGCCAGCCGGCGATGTCGGCCCGGCCGCCGTTCACACCTTGTCGTCGCCCGAGGGCAGCGGGCTGGGCGGCACGCTCGAATCGCCGTAGAAATGCCGGACCAGCGCCTCGTCCAGCGCCCGCTCCTGCGCGGTGCGGGCGCGGCGAGCCTTTGCAGCCGGCCGCGCCTCGCCGGCGCTGGCGGCGCGGGTGCGCAGCAGTTCGGTCAACGCCATCAGCGCGTCGCCGACCTTGGCCTGGTGCCCCTGCGACTCGCGCACCGCCTGCAGCACCGGCTCCAGGACCGTCTGCAACGACTCGGGCAATCCTTCCAGCGGATGGGCCGGCGCGGCCGCCTGCGGTTCGCGCCGGGCCGCCAGCTCCTGCAGCAGTTCCAACAGCCGCTGCCACGGCACCTGCGGCTCGACCGGCGCGGCGGCCGGCTCGCTGCGCAGCTCCTGCAGGCCGCTGGCGATGTCGGCCAGCTGCGCCACCACCCGCCCGCCGACATCGGCGTCGTCGGCACCCATGGCCTTGTTGCGCAGGAAGTCGCGCTTGATCTGCGCCCAGCGCGCGGCCTCCTCGTCCGACAGCACGCCGCGCAGCTCGGCCAGCTTGAGCAGGTTCTCCTCGGCGCCGGTGGTCAGCAACTGCGCCTCGCCCTGGTAGTGGTCGGAGATCAGCTGCTGCAGCTCGGCCTCGTTCATCACCGGCGAGATCTTCTCGGCCAGCTTGTTCATGTTGCGGTAGCTGCCCTGCAGCCTGAACGGCGGCTCGGTGCGGTAGCGGTCGTCCTGCGCGGCGCTGGCGATGTATTGCTGGTTGACGCGATACACCACGTCGCGCACGCGCAGCATGCGTTGCAGGGTGGCGACGATCTCGTTGACTTCCGCGCCGCTGTAGGCGTGGCTGAGCGCGTTGGTGGAGACGTCCTTGCCCTGCGCACGCTCGACCAGCAGGTACAGGTCGGCCAGGTCGCGGGTGGCCAGCGGCGCCAGCACCGGGTTGGAGGTCAGGCTGTTCTCGATGTAGCTCAGGGTGAAGGCGTCCTCCATGCCGCCGAGCACGTCGCCGAGGTTATAGATGTCGGCGCGGTTGGCCAGCATGTCCGGGATCTTGAACACCTCGCCGGACTCGGTGTACGGGTTGCCGGCCATCACCACGCAGAATTTCTTGCCGCGCATGTCGTAGGTGCGGGTGCGGCCCTTCCACACGCCCTCGATGCGGCGGGTGCCGTCGCACAGGGAGATGAACTTCTGCAGGAACTCGGGGTGGGTGTGCTGGATGTCGTCGACATACAGCATGGTGTTGTTGCCCATCTCCAGCGCCAGGTTGAGCTTTTCCAGCTCCTGCCGCGAGGTCGCGTCCGGCGCCTGCGCCGGATCCAGCGAGCGCACCTCGTGGCCCAGCGCCGGGCCGTTGATCTTCATGAAGACCAGCCCGAGGCGATTGGCGACGTACTCCATCAGCGTGGTTTTGCCGTAGCCCGGCGGCGAGATCATCATCAGCAGGCCCATCAGGTCGCTGCGCTTGTTCTCGCCGACCGCGCCCATCTGCTTGGCCAGATTGTCGCCGATCACGCCCAGATAAACGTCGTTGATCAGCTTGTTGCGCACGAAAGAGGACAGCGGCCGCGCCTTGAACTCGGACAGCCGCAATGCGTCGCGCTCGCGCGCGGCGATGCGCTGGCGCACCGCTTGATAACGATGGAAGCCGGCGACGAACACCTCGTTGTGGTGCTGCAGCCGGGCCAGGAAATCGTCCACCGGGAAGGTCATGCGCCCCTCGGCGATGCGCGGGTGCTCGCCCAGCAGCCCTTCTACTGTCGCCATCAATGCCAGGTCGTGGACGCGGCTGCGCAGCTCGCGGGTGGTCAGCAGCATCGCCGCCGCTTCCGGCACGTAGTTGCACAGCGGCGCGAACGCCGGATCGCGGCACAGGCCGTCCAGCCATTGCGTGGCCAGCACCCAGCCGGCGGCGGTCTTGCCGCGCTGGCGTTCCAGTTGCTTGTCGAAGTCCTCGCGCAACCCGGCCGCTTCCAGCCGCTGGCGCAGGCCATCGGCCAGTTCGCGGGCGTAACGGCTGAAGCCGAACACCGGTTCGCCCTGCGCCAGTTCCGCCGCCAGGTAGGCCGCGGCGGCCGGCGCCAGCGACGCCGGCAACCCGGATGCGTCGGCGAACGCGGCCAGCGCCTCGGCCATCTCCGCGCGCAGCGCCTCCAGCCCGTCGCGCGAGCCGAACAGGCGGAAGATCGCCTCGGCGCCGGCCTGACGCGCGGTCCACTGCGCCACGTCCTCGCGGCGCTGGTGCGCGGCCCAGAACAGCAGCGCCAATGCCCGCGCGCGCGGGGCGTGGATCAGCGCGCCGGCGTTCTGGTGCAGCGGCAGCAGCGCGCGCAGGATCAGCGTTGCATCGTGGTCGTGGATGCCGCGCTCGTAGCCCTCGCGGTAGCGCGGGGCGGCGAACTCACGCACGCTGCGCGCCAGCGCCTCGGGGTCGGCCAGCTGCTGGCGCAGTGCGTCGAGCGACAGGCCATCGCGCCCCTGCTCGGCCGCCAGCAGCAGGCTGCCGGCCAGATATTCGCCGCGATAAAGCTGCGGCGATTCCGAATCCAGCGACACCTGCCAGTACGGCTGCAGCGCGGCCAGTTCGTCGTCGTGGATCGGCTCCAGGTAGTCGGTACCGGTCAGGTGCAGCGCCAGTTCGTCGCCGCGCGGCAGGATGGTCAAGTCCAGTGGCTGGGTGTTGACGCTGAAACGGTGGCGCGGGCCGAGCCGGATCACGTTGCCGCCGGCCTCGAACAGGTCGCTGCGGTCGCGCAGCGCGCGCACCGCCTGGTCGCGCACGCCCTTGAGCCGGGCCTCGACGTCGTCGGCCTTGACGCTGTCGCGGTAACCGCGCAGGCGCTCGGCCAGTTCGCGCAGCTTGAGGATCAGCGGGTCGCCGGCGAAGAACGCGTTGAGCTCGTCGGCGCTGGTGAAGCGCTCGGTGCGGCGGCCGAGGCCGTCGAGGATGCGGTTGGCCGCGTCCAGCACCGAGCGCGCCTTGCGCTGGCGCTCGTCGAGCAGCGCCTGCTTGTGGGTCTCGAACGCCTCGACCAGTTCCTCGCGCTTGCCGAGGATGTCGCCCAGGAACTGCTCGTGCTCGCCGAACTGGCTCTCCAGTTCCTCCAGCTGCACCATCAGCCGCGACAGCTGCTCGTCGGCGCGTTCGGGATCGGTGGCCAGCGCCAGCGCGCTGGTGATGGCCTGCCCGAACAGCGCGAACTGCGCGGCGAACTGGGCCACCGCCTCGGCCGAGCCCAGCGTCCTGCGGCGCTGGTCGGCACGCGCGCGCGCCTGGTTCAGCCGCGCATAGACCTCCGACACCGCCTCCACCACCCGGGTGCGGGCGCTGGCGTCGTCCACCTTCAGCCCGGCCATCAGCTCGGACAGCATGTCCAGGTCGGCCGACATCGCCTGCATCGCCTGCAGCTGCTCGGCCAGTTCGCGCGCGGTGGCGGCGGCCTGCGCGGCCGCGTCCAGTTCCTGCAGGCGCTCATTGAACGGCGCCAGCGCGCCCTCGCTGCCGAGGAACTCGCCGGTGGCCACGCCGACCCGTTCGTGCGCCTGCTGCAGCGCCGCGCCCATCGCATCGATGGCATCGGTGTCGATGTAGCGGTAGTCGCGGATGGTGAGCAGGTGTCCGCGCTGGGCGCCGATCTCGTTCAGCGCCTCGACGAACGCCTGCACCGTCGCCCAGTTCTGCGGCTGCAGGCGCGCCAGCAGCGCCTTGTGCGCACGCGTGGCCTCCTGCATCGCGCGGTCGGACTGCTGGCGGATCGACTGCACCTTCTCGTATTCGTCCAGCACCGCCTCGCCGGTGGCGGTGATGCCGTGCAGCAGCGTCACCGCGCCGTCGCAGTGCTCGTCGTCCAGCCAATGGTGGGCGTCGAACAGGCGCCGGGCATCGTCGACCAGCCGCTGGTAGCGCTGCACCGACACGTCCTCGCCCTCGATGGCGCGGCTCAGGCCCAGCAGGTTGGAGATGCCGCGCACCAGCTCGGCATTGCCGATGCGGCCCATGAAGGTGTTGCCCGGCGGTCGGCTGGCGGCGAACTCGTCGCTGCTGAACGGGGTCTGCCACACCTGCATCGGATGGATGCGGGTGGGCTCGCTGCCCTCGGCATGGAACAGCACCATGCGCCCGTCCTGCAGCCGCGCGTAGCCGTGGCCGAAGATCGGGTTCTGCAGCGCCCGCTGGATGGTGTTGTAGACGAACAGCGCCGACTTGCCGCCTTCGCGCTCGTAGAAGATGTACAGCACGTCCTCGCCGTTGGGCGAGCGGATGGAACGCTTGAACTGCATGCCGTCCATGCCGGCCTCGAACGCCTTGTGCTCGCCGCTCTGCAGGTAGTAGCCGCCGGGAAAGATGATGCCGTGGTCCTCGGGCAGCTGCACGCAGGCCTGGACGATGGCGTCGTTGCGCAGGATCTTGCCGGTGAGGGTGTTGTAGATCAGCCCGCGCCACTGGCTTTCCCGGTACGGCAGCACCTTGAGCAGGATCAGCGAACCGACCCGGGCGAAGTCGAACTGGGCGTCGTCCAGCGACTGGGTGGTGTCCTCGACCGGCTCGCTGTAGATCCCCTGGCCGGTCTCGGTGTTGTTCTCGACCTTGACGGTGAGGTCGCCGCCGGTGGTCTCGACGAACAGCGTGTCGAGGATGTTCAGGTGCGGATGGCGGCCGCTGACCATCATCTCGCGGGTGGCGCGGGTCCATTCGAAATCGAACGGCGGCGGCAGCGCGATGTCGCGCTCGCCGCGGGCGTCGAGGTAGGTCAGCTCGCCGGCGGCGTCGATGGCCCAGCGGAACACGCGCACGTCGCTGCTGCGCTCGCCGATCTGGAACGCGGCCAGCAGCTTGCCGCCGGCCACGATCAGCTGCAGCAGCCGCGCATGCTTGTAATAGGCGTACAGCTCGCCGAAATCGTGGACGAAGCCGGGCTGGGACAGGAACGTGCCCTTGAAATCCACCGGTGCGACGTCGTAGCCGTCCTCGCCCTTGACCAGCCGGTACAGGCCGAACACGTCCTCGATCCGGGTCTGCGTCTTCAGGCCGATGAACACGTTGTAGCCGAACAGCAGCTGGTCGGCGCCGATCTGCACGATGTCGCGGCCGACGCAGTTGTTCCCGGTACGGATGCGGAAGCGGCCGACCACCTCCAGCCTGCTGTCGCCGAACTCGGCCAGGCGTTGCGCGTTGAGCGCCTCCACCACCTGGCGCAGGCGCTGGCCCTGTTCGCCCAGGCGCCGGCGCAGGACCTCGTAGGCGCCGCCCTGGGCGACGGCCTGGTCGACCTGCGCCTGGGACGCGCCGTCCTGGTTGGCGTCGGGAGTGGATACGGATTCGGACATCGTCGGCGGCTCCTGCCGGCTGGCGGACAGACAGGCCCACGCCAGCGTGGGCCATCACGCGGGGGCGCGTGGCGACCTGGGCCGCCACGCGACTGGCTGGATTCAGCTCGGGTCGGCCTGCACCGCCGCCGCTGCGGCGCCGTCGCCGGCGATCCGGCGGGCGTCCGGCTGGCGGACGACGCCGAGGTAGCGCTGCATCAGGTCCTGCAGGATCGGGCTCTTGTCGGCCAGGCCCTCGATCGAGCGGCCCAGCGAAACCGCCTTGACCAGGTTTTCGAACATGCCGCCGTCGCCACCCACCAGGTCGATGTCGGCCTTCTCCAGCGCCACCGCCAGCATCTCGGCGTTCTCCTTGGACACTTCCTTGCCGGCATCGATCGACGCCAGCGCCTGCTTCAGGCTGGTGTCGAGCATCATCCGGAACTCCTCGTGGCCGCGGGCGCTGTCGCTGAGCGCGTCGATCGCCTGGAACTTGCGGGTCAGGCCCTCGGCCTCGGCGAACAGGCGCTTCTCCACCACGGTCGCCTCGGCCAGGCCGATCGATTCGGCCGCCGTCGCCTTGGCCTTGCCCATCGCTTCCTCGCCCTGGGCCTTGGCTCCCAGGGTCTGCGCCAGCACCTGCGCCTCGGCCGAGCCCTGCTTGAGGTTGGCATCGGCCTTGGCCTCGATCACCCGCGCCTCGGCCACGCCCACCTTCTCGATCGCCAGCGCGCCAGCTTCCTTGACCTGGGCCTCGGCCAGTCCGGGCGCCGCGCGCTCGGCGCGCACGCCTTCGGCCAGCAGCTTCTTGGCCTCGGCCTGCTTGCCCGAGGCCTCGAACTCGGCCTGCGCCAGGGTGGTGATCTCCACTGCGCGGTGCTTGGCCGCGGTCTCGCGCGCCTGCGCTTCCTTGACCTCGCGCACCAGCGCCTCCTGGGCCTTGGCCTCGGCCTCGAGGATGGTGACCTGCTTCTGGCGGTCGGCCTCGGACACCTCGCGCACTTCCTTGATGCGCTCCTCTTCCTGCGCCACGGTCTTGTCGATGGAGATGCGCTCGCGGGTGATGTTGGCCACGTCCATCTTGCCCTGCTCGACTACCTTGTCGCGCTCCACGCCCTGCAGCTGCACCTCGCGGTCGGTGGTGACCTGCTCCAGCGCGCGCGCGCGCTCCACGCGCTCGGCCTCGATGGCCACCGCGCGCTGGCGGTTCTGCTCGGCCACTTCCACCTCGCGCAGGCGATTCTGCTCGCGGATGTCGATCAGCTGCTGCGCCTCGATGCGGGCGTTCTCGGCCAGCTGGCGCTGCTCCTCCTGCACCTTCATGGTCTCGGCTTCCTCGCGCGCGCGGATGGTCTCCACCTCGCGCTTCTGCCGCGCCTCGGCCTCGGCCTGCTGGCGTTCGAGCGCCAGCAGCGCCTCGCGCGCTTCCACATTTTTCTTGGTGATCGCCAGCTTCTCGTTCTGCTCCAGCTCGTTGGTCACCACGTTCTGGGTCGCGGTCAGCTCGGTGATCTTGCGGATGCCCTCGGCGTCGAGGATGTTGTGCGGATCGAGCAGCAGCTTCGGGGTCTGCTCCAGGTAGTCGATCGCCACGTCCTCGAGCACGTAGCCGTTGAGGTCGTTGCCGATCACCGCGATGATTTCGTCGCGGAACTCCTGGCGCTTCTCGAACAGCTCGGTGAAGTCGAACTTCTTGCCCACCGTCTTCAGCGCCTCGGAGAACTTGGCGTTGAACAGCTCGTCCACCGCGTGCTTGTCCGAAGCACGGTCGGCGCCGATCGCCTTGGCCACCCGCAGCACGTCGGCCTGGGTCTCGTTGACCCGCAGGTAGAACGCCACCGCGATGTCGGCGCGCATGTTGTCGCGGCAGATCAGCCCCTCCTTGCCGCGGCGGTCGATCTGCAGGGTGATCAGGCTGATGCGCATCAGCTCGGCGCGGTACAGCACCGGGATGATCAGCGCGCCGGTGAAATGCACCTTGGGCGTGGAGCTCATGTCGTTGACGATCAGCGCAACGCCCTGGTCCACCTTGCGGTAGAACGCCTTGAACAGGCCGGCCACGCCCAGCAGCAATACCAGCAGGATGCCGATACCGATCAGGAAGGGGGCCATCGTCGCAAAACTCATCGGTGCATCTCCTTGTCTCCCGCTACGAGGGAAGTTGAAAACGGCAGGCCCCGGTAATCCTGTTCGCGGATCACCAGGTAATGGTTGTGTTCCTTGAGGTAATCGACCAGCACCACGCGCTCGCCGCGCAAATGGCGCATGCCGGGTTGCGCGCGCACCTGCAGCACCAGGCCGGCGCCGCCATCGTCGACGTTGGCATGGCCGGCGCGCTCGCTGGCTTCCGGCGAGGCGATCACGCCCACCTTGCCGAGCAGCGACTCCTGCGCCACCGGCCGCAGCCTGAGCAGCAGCCGCCGGATCGGCCGCAGTATCCACGCCGACAGCGGCACCGCCGGCACCAGCGCCAGCACCGCCACCGCAGCGCCGACGGCCCAGCGCAGCGGCGCGGCCAGGTGCTGCAGCACGAACAGGTGCACGAAATAGGTGGCCGTCCAGCCGAAAAACGCCAGCAGCACCACCACCAGCATCACCGGCGCGCCGCCCAGGCCCAGCCGCGAGAACATGCCGGAAATGCCGTGCATGCCATGCTCGCCGCTGGCGAAATCGCCGCCGTCGCCGAGACCGCCGTCGCTCAGGCCGCCGTCATCGACGATGCCGGTCGCCGCCAGCATCCAGTAGATCGCGGAGAAGGCCAGCACGATGCTGTACGGCAACGTGGGCCAGGTCAGCACGACATTCAGAAATTCCGCCATCCACTCCTTCCCTGTGACCATCGTCGCCGGCGCATCGTGCGCGGCCATGGCCCGTCGCAGTTCCCCCGGAAGCGGCGCGGCGCCCGCGGCCGCCGGATCCGCTGCATCCCGCCTGAAAATCCTGCCCCATCATAAGGGAATCGGCCCGCCGCCCGACAACCCTTTCGCGCCCGGCCGTGACCCGGTCGACACACCGCCATGACCATTTCATGCGCGGGCACTCCCGGGATCGCCCGCCGCTTCGGCCGGATCGTCGTTCAGGAAAGCTCGTGGCAGTCGGCGCGGCGCACTTCCTCGACGAACTTGCGCATCCTGTAGCCGTCCTTGATGCCCGGCTCGGACTCGATGCCGCTGGACACGTCCACCCCCCACGGCAAGGTGGCGGTGATGGCGTCGAACACGTTCTCCGGCTTGATGCCGCCGGCCAGCAGGAACGGACGGTGCAGGCCGGTCGGCAGCTGCGACCAGTCGAACGCCACGCCGGTGCCGCCGCCACCGCCCGGGGCATGGCTGTCGAACAGGAAGCCGGCGGCGTTGGGATACGCCATCTGCAGCCCGCGCGCATTCACCTCGTCCCTGCCGCCCATCGCCACCGCCTTCAGGTACGGCAGGTTGAAGCTGCGGCAGAACGCCTCGTCCTCCTCGCCATGGAACTGCAGCAGGGTCGGCCGCACCGTGCGCAGCACTTCGCGCACCTCTTCCTTGGGGTTGTTGCGGAACAGCGCCACCACGTCGACCATCGGCGCGGTGGCCTGGCGCATCGCCCGCGCCTCGGCCGGCGCCACCCGCCGCGGGCTGCCCTTGGCGAAGATGAAGCCCACCGCATCCACCCCCAGTTCGCCGGCCAGGCGGATGTCGCCGGCGCGGGTCATGCCGCAGAACTTGATGCGCGTGCGGTACAGCGTTCGAGTCATAGCGTGACCTCGTCAGGCAGCTGCCAGTCGTCCGGATACAGCGGGCCGACGAACACCAGTCCTTGCGGCGGCGCGGTCGGCCCGGCCAGGGTGCGATCGCGTGCGGCCAGCAGTTCGCCGATCCACGCGACCGGCTGCTCGCCGGCCCCCACCAGGATCAGCGAACCCACGATATTGCGGACCATGTGATGAAGGAATGCATTGGCCTGCACCTCGATCTCGACCAGCTCGCCGTGGCGGCGCACCGAGATCGACTGCAGTTCGCGGCGCGCGTGCAGCGCCTGGCACTGCACGCTGCGGAAGGCGCTGAAGTCGTTCTCGCCGAGCAGCGCCTGCGCCGCCTCGTGCATGGCCCCGGCGTCCAGCGCGCGCCGTTCCCAGCTCAGGGTCTGCCGGTACAGCGCCGGCCGCACCTGGCGGTTGAGCAGCCGGTAGCGGTAGCGGCGCGCGCGCGCCGAGAACCGGGCATGGAAATCGTCGGCCACCGGCACGCACCAGCGCACGCAGACCGAGGGCGGCAGCCGCGTGGTGGTGCCCAGCACCCAGCCGCGCGGCTCGCGCACGACGTCGCTGTCGAAATGCACCACCTGGCATTCGCCGTGCACGCCGGCATCGGTGCGGCCGGCGCAGACCACCGTCACCGGCGCATCGGCCACCGACGACAGCGCCTGCTGCAGCGTTGCCTGCACGCTGGGGCAACCGCTTTCGCCCAGCTGCTGCCAGCCCTTGAAATCGCTGCCGTCGTATTCCACGCCCAGCGCGTAACGCATGCTTCAACCTCGGAATCGTTGGCGCCGACGGCCGCGGCCGCTCACCCGGCGTCGCGCTCGGACCAGACGGCGAGCTCGTTGCCGCCGGGTTCGGCGAAGTGGAACCGGCTGCCGCCGGGAAAGGAGAAGGCCGGCTTCACCACCTGCCCGCCATGGCCGGCGACGGCGCGCTGCACCGGCTCCAGTTCCCCGGCGTACAGCACCAGCAGCGGCGCGCCCCGGGCTGCGGCCGGTTCGCCGCGGAAGAAGCCGCCCTGCAGGCGGCCGTCGTCGAAGGCGGTGTAGTCCGGGCCGTAGTCCTGGAAGCGCCAGCCGAAGACCTGTTCGAAGAAGGCGCGGCTGGCCGCCGGATCGCGCGAGGCGAACTCCACGTAGTCGATCCGGCGTTCGCGGTTCATCGCGGCGGCAGCCTCGGCGTTCAGCCGAGGCGCCCGAGCAGTTCGACCGCCTCGGCGCGCGCCTGCGCATCGCCGCCGACGGCCACCTCGCGCAGCAGCGTGCGCGCGGTCTCGGCATCGCCCAGGTCCATGTAGGCGATGGCCAGCTCCAGCCGCTCGCGCCCGGCCGGCGCCGGATTCAGCGGCGCGATGTCGGCGCCGTCGCCGCCGCGCCAGGGCGCCTCGTCCTCCGCCGCGTCCTGCTGCAGCGTTTCCGCCGGCTCGGCGACATCGGCCGGCACCGCGAACGGGGCCTCGGCGACCTCCTCGTCGTACTGGGCGATCACCAGGTCCTCGTCGCGCTCCTGCAGCGTGGGCAGTTCCGCGGCCTCGGTGCGGCCCTCCGGCATCGCCGAGGCCAGCGCCGCGGTATCGAAACCATGCCGCGACAACGGCGGCAGCGGCGACGGCTTGCGCCGGCGCGACAACGCCCAGGCGAACCCGCCCAGCACCAGCAGCACCACGCCCGCCCACAGCCATGCCGGCAGGCCGCCGTCGCCGCCTGCCGGTGCCTGCGCCAGGCGCTGCTGGGCCGCGGCCAGGTCGCTGTCCTTCATCTCGATCAGCGCCTGCTGCTGTTGCTGCAGCTTCTCCAGCTCGGCGATGCGGTCACGCAGCTCCTGCACCTCCGCATCGCGGGTGGCCAGATCTTCCGTTGCCTGCCGCAGCTGCTCGTTCCCCAACATGTCACCCTCGCCACCGGCACCGAGGCCGGTCGTCGTTCCTGCGTTCTGCCCGGTATCGGCCACCGCCGGCGCGATCTCCAGCCGTGCGTCGCTGGTCGCCGGCGCGGCGGCGCCGGCCGGCGCCTGCGCCACTGCCGCGGTACCCGCCTCGGCCGGCTGCGGTACCGGCGCGCGCGCCTGCCGCCATTGCGCGGCCTGCTCGCGCACGATCGCGGTGGCTTCCGCCGCACCGATCTGCGCCAGTTCGTCCTGCCGGGGCGTACGCAGCACCGCGCCCTGCTTGAGCAGGTTGACGTTGCCGCGGATGAACGCCTCCGGGTTGGCGCGCATCAGCGCGACCATGGTCTGGTTGAGCGAATAACCGCTGCCGCGCGCCAGTTCGCTGGCGATGTGCGACAGCGTCTGCCCGCGCTGCACCGGCGCCAGTTCGGCACCGGGCGCCACCGGAGCGACCGGGGCCGGTGGCGGACGCACCGCCGCAGCCGGCGCGGCGGCCGGCGTGACCGGCGCGACCGGGGTCGGCTCGGGTTCCGGCAGCGGAGTCTCGGCCAGCGGGATCGGGGCCGGCTCCGGGTCGCGGACGATGAGGTTGGACAGCGCCGCTTCCGGTGCCTCGATCGCCGGCTCGGCGATGGCCGCGGCGGTATTCGGTGCGTCGATCAGCGCCGAGTACTCGCGCACCAGCCGGCCCTGGCCCCAGTCGACCTCGATCAGGAAGCTCAGCGCCTGCACCTCGACCGGCGTCTGGCTGGTGACGCGGATGACCGCGCGGCCCTGCGCGTTCTGCGCGAACTGGAACTGCAGTTCGCTGACCAGGCCGTGCGGGCGTTCCAGCCCGACCCGGGCGAAGGTGGCCGGCGAGGCCAGCGCCACGCGCGCGTTCTCCAGCTCGCCGGGATCGCTGGAAATGACCGGAATCTCGGCCAGCAGCGGCTGGCCCGGCCTGGAAAGTACCCGGATGTCGCCCAGCCCCAAGGCCATCGCGGCGCTGCTGCACAGCGCCAGGACGAGTGCGAGCACGCCTTGTATCGGGCGCACGGCGCCCCTGCCCCTAGTTCTCATGGCGGCCAATATAACGGCTCGCCCCGGTTTCGAATACCGCGCATCGGCGATCTCCGCCCGCGATCTCGATGCCGGTCACAGGACCGGCATCGCTGCCACGTTCAGCCCTCGCGCGCAACCAGCTCGGCCAGCTGCACCGCATTGAGCGCGGCGCCCTTGCGGATGTTGTCGGCGACCACCCACAGGTTCAGCCCGCGCGGGTGCGAGAAGTCCTCGCGGATGCGGCCCACGTACACCGGGTCGTTGCCGGAGGCGTGGGTCACCGGGGTCGGATAGCCGCCGGCCTCGTGGCGGTCGACCACTTCCACGCCCGGCGCCGCGGCCAGCAGCTCGCGCGCCTGCGCGGGGGTGATCTTCTTCCTGGTCTCGATGTTGACGGCCTCGGAATGGCCGTAGAACACCGGCACCCGCACCGCGGTGGGGTTCACCTGGATGCTGCTGTCCTCCAGGATCTTCTGCGTCTCCCACACCAGCTTCATCTCTTCCTTGGTGTAGCCGTTGTCCTGGAAGTCGTCGATGTGCGGGATCAGGTTGAAGGCGATCTGCACCGGGAAGCGCTGCGGGTCGATGTCCTGGAACGCCAGCAGCTGCGCGGTCTGCTTGCCCAGTTCCTCCAGCGCCGAACGGCCGCCGCCGGACACCGACTGGTAGGTGGCAACGTTGATGCGCTCGATGCCGTACTCGCGATGGATCGGCGCCAGTACCGGCATCAGCTGCATGGTCGAGCAGTTGGGATTGGCGACGATGCCGCGCGGGCGGTTCTTCAGCGCGTGCGGGTTGACCTCGGACACCACCAGCGGCACGTCGTCGTCGTAGCGGAACGCCGAGGAGTTGTCGATCACCACCGCGCCGGCCGCGGCGAACTTCGGCGCGTACTCCTTGGAGACGCCGCCGCCGGCCGAGAACAGCGCGATGTCCACGCCCGCCGGGTCGAAACCGGCCAGGTCCTGCACCGCGATCTTGTCGCCGCGATAGTCGATCTCGCCGCCGGCCGAGCGCTCGGAGGCGAGCAGGCTCAGCTTGCCGACCGGGAAATCGCGTTCGGCCAGGATCGACAGCATGGTCTCGCCGACGGCGCCGGTAGCACCGACGATGGCGACGTGGAAGGAACGGCTTGCATTGCTCATGGGGGTTCTACTCGTGGGTTCGAATGGGGAAGACGCACTGCACGCTGGGTTCGGGGAACCTCCGGCAACGGCGGCGGAGGCTCCCTATCGTTTGACGTCGCCGGCTTTGTCGCCACCCACGGTGGCGCCGCCGGCTTTGGCGGCAGCCACGGCACCGGCGTTGAGCGCGCTCGGCGGATTGCCGGCATGCGGCCCCTGCCCCAGCGCGGCGATCAGGTTGTCCACCGCCAGCGACACCATCGCCCGGCGCGTGGCCAGGCTTGCGCTGCCGATGTGCGGGGTCAGCACCACGTTGCGCAGCGCCAGCAGTTCCGGCCGCACCACCGGCTCGCCCTCGTAGACGTCCAGTCCGGCCGCGGCCAGGCGGCCGTTGGCCAGCGCCTCGGCCAATGCCAGCTCGTCGACGATGCCGCCGCGGGCGATGTTCACCAGGGTGGCGGTCGGCTTCATCTTCGCCAGCGCGGCCGCATCGATGACGTGGTGGCTCTGCGCGGTGTACGGCAGCACCAGCACCAGGTGGTCGGCCTGCGCCAGCAGTTCGTCGAAGCCGGCGTAGCGAGCGCCGACCTCGCGCTCGACCGCCTCCGGCAACCGCGAGCGGTTGTGGTAGAGCACGCGCATGCCGAAGCCGTGGGCGCCGCGGCGGGCGATGGCCTGGCCGATCCGGCCCATGCCGAGGATGCCGAGCGTGCTGCCGTGGATGTCGGCGCCGAGCATGGTCGTGAACGACCACGGCCCCCACTGCCCCTCGCGCAGCCAGCGCTCGGATTCGGTGATGCGGCGGGCGGCGGCCATCAGCAGCGCGAAACCCAGGTCGGCGGTGGTCTCGGTCAGCACGTCGGGGGTGTTGCTGGCGAGGATGCCGGCCGCGCCGAGCGCGTCGATGTCCAGATTGTTGTAGCCGACGCCGACGTTGGCGATGGCGCGCAGCCGCCGCGCGCCGGCGATCTCGGCCGCGCCGATGCGCTCGTTGAGCGTGACCAGGGCGCCATCGGCCTCGCGCAGCTGCGCGGCGATGCCGGCGCTGTCGTAGGCGGTCACCTGCGTGGTCGCGGCCACGTCGAAATACGCCGCCAGCCGTTCGACCACGTCGTCGAACAGCGGCTGCGATACCCAGACGCGGGGCCGCGCTTCAGCCATCGACGCCACCGGGAATGCGCGGCGCCACCGCGCCGACGTCGCCGCACTGCGCGCGGTGGCGCAGCGCCTGGTCCATCAGCACCAGCGCCATCATCGCCTCGGCGATGGGGGTGGCGCGGATGCCGACGCACGGGTCGTGGCGGCCGGTGGTGACCACCTCCACCGGATTGCCGTCCACGTCCACGCTGGCGCCGGGCAGGCGCAGGCTGGAGGTGGGCTTGAGCGCGATCGAGGCGACCACCTGCTGGCCGGTGGAGATGCCGCCGAGGATGCCGCCGGCATGGTTGCTGGCGAAGCCCTCCGGTGCGATCAGGTCGCGGTGCGCGGTGCCCTTCTGCGCGGCGCTGGCGAAGCCGTCGCCGATCTCCACGCCCTTGACCGCGTTGATGCTCATCAGCGCGGCGGCCAGTTCGCCGTCGAGCTTGCCGTAGATCGGCTCGCCCCAGCCCGGCGGCACGCCGTCGGCGACCACGTTGACGCGCGCGCCGACCGAATCGCCGGACTTGCGCAACGCGTCCATGTAGGCCTCCAGCGCCGGCACCTGGCCGGCGTCGGGCCAGAAGAACGGGTTGTCCTCCACCGCGTTCCAGTCGAAAGCGGCCGGCGTGATCTCGCCCAGCTGCGACAGCCAGCCGCGCACGGTCACGCCGTAACGCTGCTGCAGCCACTTCTTGGCGATCACCCCGGCGGCCACGCGCATGGTGGTCTCGCGCGCCGAGGAACGGCCGCCGCCGCGCGGGTCGCGGATGCCGTACTTCTGCCAGTAGCTGTAGTCGGCGTGGCCAGGGCGGAACTGCGCGGCGATGTTGCCGTAGTCCTTGCTGCGCTGGTCGGTGTTGCGGATCAGCAGCGCGATCGGGGTACCGGTGGTGCGGCCCTCGTAGACCCCGGACAGGATCTCGACCTCGTCGGCCTCGCGCCGCGCCGAGGTATGCCGGCTCCTGCCGGTGGCGCGCCGCTGCAGGTCGTGGGCGAACGCCTCCGGCGCGAGCTCCAGCCCCGGCGGGCAACCGTCGACCACGCAGCCGATCGCCGGCCCGTGCGACTCGCCGAAGGTGGTGACGGTGAACAGCTTGCCGAAGGAATTGGAGCTCACGGCCTTCCCTCGCCCGTAGAGCCGAGCTTGCTCGGCTGCACAGGCTCGCCCGTAGAGCCGAGCTTGCTCGGCTGCACAGGCATCCGAAGCCGGAAGCAGCCGAGCAAGCTCGGCTCTACGGCGGGGGCGGCCATCGTCGTCATCGCTGCGCGGCCAGCTCCGCGATATGCGCGTTATGCGCGATCAGTTCGCGGCATTCCACCGCGAAGATGCCCATCTGCCCGACCTTGAACTCGATCCAGGCGAAGTCCACCTCCGGCAGCAATGCGACCAGGTGACGCTCGGACTCCCCCACCTCGCAGATCAGCAGGCCGTCCTCGGACAGGTGGATCGGCGCATCGCGCAGGATCTTCAGCACCAGGTCCAGGCCGTCGTCGCCGGCGCGCAGGCCCAGCTCCGGCTCGTACGAGTACTCCTGCGGCAGCGCGTCGGTCTCGTCGTTGGTGACATAGGGCGGGTTGGTGACGATCAGGTCGTAGTGGCGGCCGGTCAGCCCGGAGAACAGGTCGGACTTGAGCAGGGTGACGTTGTGCGCGTCCAGCCGCGCCTTGTTCTCGGCCGCCAGCGCCAGCGCGTCGTCGCTGATGTCGACCCCGTCCACCCGCCAGTGCGGGTAGTAGTGGCCCATGGCGATGGCGATGCAGCCCGAACCGGTGCACAGGTCCAGCGCGCGGTTGACCTCGCGCCCGCCCAGCCACGGCTCGAAGCCGGATTCGATCAGTTCGGCGATCGGCGAGCGCGGCACCAGCGCGCGCGCGTCGCTCTTGAAGCTCAGCCCGGCGAACCAGGCCTCGCCGGTCAGGTAGGCGGCCGGCACCCGCTCGACCACGCGGCGCTCGAACAGCGCCAGCACCTTTTCCTTCTCGCCCTTCAGCAGCCGCGCCTGGCCGTAGGCCGGGCCCAGGTCGTGCGGCAGGTGCAGGGTGTGCAATACCAGCTGGGTCGCCTCGTCCAGCGCATTGTCGTAGCTGTGGCCGAAGGTGAGGCCGGCTTCGTTGAAACGGCTGGCGCCGTAGCGGATCAGGTCGATGATCGTGTGGAGTTCGGCGGCCGCTTCGGCAGTCATGACAATGGCTATGGGGCAGATCGGCCCCCGATTATAGGGGGCCGCCCGGTATATTGAGCGTCCGTTGCAAGGGAAACTTCGGCATCCGTGCAGTTGCGGAAGGCCGGCGTGGCCGGCCGCAGGACCTCCCGGACCCCGGCCCGTGGGACCTGCGACGGCGCCAACCAACCGGCGTGCGACGGCATGCGCGCCCCGCCCTTCACCCGTGCCGGCCCGGCGAGCGCCGCGGCGCACGCCCCACCCATGGAATGCCAGGCCCCATGTTCAACCGCACAACGATCATCGTCCTGATCATCGCCCTGGCCGCCGGCCTGGGGCTGGTGACGGCGCAGAAGGTCTTCGGCCCCGCCGCCGACGCCCCGTCGACGCGCTCCATCACCTTCTACCCGCAACCGCGCGAGCTGCCCGACTTCAGCCTCGGCCAGTCCGACGGCACCCGCCTGATCCCCGGCGAACTCAAGGGCCACTGGACGCTGGTGTTCCTCGGCTTCACCACCTGCCCGGACGTGTGCCCCACCACCCTGGCCGAACTGGCGCGGGCGCAGAAGCAGTGGGAGTCGCTGCCGGACACGATCCGCCCGCGGCTGGTGCTGGTGTCGGTGGACCCGGAACGCGACACCCCCGCGCGGCTGGGCGAATACGCGCACGCCTTCCACAAGGACACCCTAGCCGCCACCGCCGACGTACCGTCGCTGGAGAAGTTCGCCACCGCGCTGGGCTTCGTGTTCCAGAAGGTTCCCGGCCGCCATTTCGACGAGAACCCGCAGGACTACAGCATGGACCACTCGGCCAGCATTGCCGTGCTCGATCCCGATGGCAAACTCGCCGGCCTGATCCGCCCACCCTTCGACCCGTCGGCCATCGCCGCCGACCTGCAACTGCTGACCGAGAAAACCGCCCCATGAGTCTGACCACCACGCTGACCTACGCCCTGCCCCACCGCCTGCTGTCGTCGCTGGCGCGCAGGCTGGCGTACTCGGAGAACCCGCGCGTGTCGCGCTGGCTGATCGACACGGTGACCGCGAAGTTCGGCGTCGACCTGGACGAGGCCAGCAACCCCGATCCGCGCAGCTATGCCAGTTTCAACCGCTTCTTCACCCGCGCCCTCAAGCCTGGCGCACGGGTGGCCGATCCCGATCCGCGCGCCTTGCTGATGCCCGCCGACGGCCGCGTCAGCCAGCTCGGCCCCATCGAGGACGGGCGC
The DNA here is from genome assembly GCF_026107455.2 of Xanthomonas chitinilytica. Taxonomy (GTDB): domain Bacteria; phylum Pseudomonadota; class Gammaproteobacteria; order Xanthomonadales; family Xanthomonadaceae; genus Stenotrophomonas; species Stenotrophomonas chitinilytica. The sequence continues at coordinate 67,381 of NZ_JAPCHY010000001.1, forward strand.
ATCTTCCAGGCCAAGGGACAGTCGTTCACCGCCGCCGAACTGCTCGGCGACGCTGCCGCCGCCGAACCGTTCCACGACGGCCTGTTCGCCACCGTGTACCTGTCGCCGCGCGACTACCACCGCGTGCACATGCCCTGGACCGGCACCCTGCGCGAGACCGTGCACGTGCCCGGGCGGCTGTTCAGCGTCGGCCCGGCCGCGGTCGCGCACGTACCGCGACTGTTCGCGCGCAACGAGCGGCTGGTGTGCCACTTCGACACCGACTTCGGGCCGATGGCGCAGGTGATGGTCGGCGCGCTGCTGGTATCGGGCGTGGAAACCGTGTGGAGCGGCGAGGAGATCCCCGCCTATGGCGACCGCATCACCCGCAAGGACTGGCGCGGCAAGGGGATCGTGCTGGAGCGGTTCGCGGAAATGGCAAGGTTCAACTACGGCTCGACCGTGATCGTGCTGCTGCCCCCCGGGGTGGCCGAGCTTGCGCCTGCGCTCGCCGCGGAAAGCCCGGTGCGCCTGGGACAACGGCTGGCGACGTTGAAGTAATCACCCGGGGGCCCTGGTCCGGGTATATGGCGACGTGTCTCCTCCGGCGTCCATCGAGATGCCGATGGCGGACACGCAGTCTGGCGCCAAGGCACTTCCGCTTCGGATGCCCCTTCCATCGTCGCTCCCGCGCAGGCGGGAGCGACGATGGAGGAGCGACGGCAGGAATGCATGGGGGCGACAGTAGAAAGTAGAAGCATGCGTACGCCGCTGTACGCATCCGATCCGAAAGTGCTCTGACCAGGCCACGACAGGAGAGTTTCCGGGAATGAATCCCCATGCAAGGCATCGACGGATGGCCAGGACGCCGGCAAGGCGATGGCTGCTGGCTGCACTGCTGGCGACGCTGGCCGGCTGCGCCGAGAAGACCGAGCAGCAGCAACTCGACGCGCTGCGCGAAGGAGTGGGCTATCGCAGCTACCGCCAGTTCAGCGAACGCGGGGTGCCGCTGGCCTACGAGGGCTACGTGCGCGGTGCGCAGATGAGCGGCGAGACGCCGCCGCCACTGACCGCCGACGATCTCTGCGCCGTCCACACGCTGCTGTCCTACACGGCGCTGTCGGCCAACCGGCTGCTGCCGGCGGTCGTGGAGGCGGACCTGCTGGAGCGCGACTGCGGCAGGGAGGGCGCGATGATCGCCAACGCCCTGCGCTCGGTGGTGTTCCATCGCAAGCAATGGCCGGGCCTGGCCCTGGAGGCAAGCAATGCGGCCTGGCGCGATGCGCCCGACCCCGACCGGGCCAGTGCGCTGATCGTCGCGCTGCACCTGTTGATGGGCTATGCCGCGGTCATGGACCAGCATTGGGACCGGGCGCAGGTCCACATCGATGCGCTCGGCGTGATGCTGCAGGCGCCTTGGCTGGGCGAACTGGGCCAGGCCGGGCTGGAGCTGCAGCAGCAGCGTTACCTGGACGGCCTGCGCCGGCTAAAGCGGGTCAGCGAGAATCCCGCGGTGCCGCCCGTCATCCGCGAGGAACTGCAGGGCATCATCGAGCGGATCGAGGCCGAGACCGGGAACCTGGACTCGCGCCTGCTGCTGGCGAAGGTGCTGGGCAAGGCGCTGTGGCAGGCGGCCCGGGAACACGGCAGCCCCGGCCTGCAACGCCTGCTCGGCTTTGCCGAGAGCCGGCGCTGGAGCGAGGTGGCGGCCGCCACCACGACCGATGCACAGGGCTGGTGGAACCGGTTCACACAGCGCTGGCGCCGCGACGATGGCGCCGACGTCCCGGAGCCGCCCTCCTCCTGAGCGCGGCCCGGCCACGCATCCGCGGTACGCCATCGTTGCGCTCCGGTCGGCCATGCGGCGCGACGGGAACGCGAGCCGCCGTCAGCGGCTGCAGCCTTCCAGCTTGAGCTTCTGTCCCGGCTTGATCGCATAGGCCGGGGCACGCAGGCCGTTGGCACGCGCCAGCTGCGGAACCTGGCACTGGTAACGGCGGGAGATGCTGCTCAGGGTGTCGCCGCGGACCACGGTGTGGCTGCGCGCGGCCCTGGCCGCCGGTCGCGGCGCCACCGCCGCCGCGGGCGTGACTCCGCCCGTCCCGGCCATGGGTTCGGCGCTGCCCACCGCCACGCTGCCGGTGTACTGCGTCGCCTGCGGCCGCACGATCGCGGCGTTGAGGTCGGCGGTGATCAGGGTGCGCGCCAGGTCGGCGCGCGGACCGCTGACGCAATAGCGGTTGTACAGCCCGGCGATGCGGGTGGTGGCATTGATCGTGGTACCCGCCGGGATCCAGCCGTCGGCCTCGTAGCGCGGGTTGAGGTTGCGCAGCACCCGCATGTAGCCGTCGCGGGTGCCGGTGCTGCCCAGGCAGATGGTCAGTTCGTAGATGGTGGTGGACTTGGCCAGCCGGATCGTCGCCGGCTGCGCATTGACCTTGGGGAACTCGACGCCGTACTGCTGCGGGTGCAGGAAGATCCAGGCCGCGGCGATCACCATCGGCACGTAGTCCTTGGTTTCGCCGGGGAACTGGCTGTAGACCGAATCCACCCAGAAGCTCTGCCCGCCGCTCTGGCTGTACACGCGCTGGGCGCGGCCCTCGCCGCCGTTGTAGGCGGCCAGCGCCATCTCGATGTTGCGGTTGAGCTGGCCCATGCGCTCGTTCATGTAGGCAGCGCTGGCCTCGGCGGCGCTGCGCGCGTCGTAGCGGGTGTCGAAGCCGGTGCCGTCCGGCCCCAGGCCGAAACGGCGGCCGGTGGCCGGCATGAACTGCATCAGCCCGGCGGCACCGGCGCGCGAGGTGGCGTGCACGCGGCCGTTGGATTCCTTGGCCATGATGCCGAACAGCAGCGCCTCGGGCAGGTCGCGCCGCTCCCACTCCGGCCACATCACCGCGCGCAGGTTCATATAGTTCTCGTAGCTGGTCAGCAGCGCCGGGCGCATGTCGGTCAGCCAGCGGCGGATGCCGGCCTGCACCGCCGGGTTGTACTCGACCATCTGGTCGAAGGCGTGGCGGTGGTCGTTGAGCAGCGCGGCGGCGCGCGCGGCCTCGGGCACGTCGGCGGTCAGCGGGCCGACGTGGTCCGGGTCGGCTTCCAGCAGGCCGCCGTCCTCGTCGGCGGCCTGCGCCTGGACGTCGTCGCTGTTGCTCTTGAGCAGGCGCTTGTAGGTGACCAGCAGGTTGCCCACCTGGCAGCCGCGCTGGGCCACGCAGGCGCTGATCACGTCCTCCATGTCCTCCAGTGCCGCGTCGCCTTCGGCGGTGCCCTTGGGATCGGCATTGTTCACCAGCACCAGTGCGTCGTTGTAACGCTTCTCGGCCGTGGCCATGCGCTGCTCCAGGGCGTCGATCTTCTCCCGGTCGCGGGCGGATACCCGCTGGGCATGGGCGGCGGGTGCGGCGGACAACAGCGACAGGGCCACCAGGACCGGCCAGCTGCGGGCAATCAGGAAGGAAACGGACATCAGGGGCACTGCGCGCGGAAGAGCCGGCAGGTTAGCCGCCCCGCTCCTGCCGGGGCAAGGATGCCGTGGCCGCGATACAGTCGCTCGTTAGAATCCGCCCATCTCCAACATGAGCCCCTCCATGGATCCCATCCTGCTCGGCAAAGGCATCACCGACGACATCGCGGTCACCCTGCTTCCCCGCTTCGGCAACCGCCACGGACTGGTCGCTGGCGCCACCGGCACCGGCAAGACGGTGACCCTGATGACCCTGGCCGAAGGCTTCTCGCGGATCGGCGTGCCGGTGTTCCTGGCCGACGTGAAGGGCGACGTGGCCGGGCTGGCGGTGCCCGGCGACGGCAACGACAAGCTGCTGCAGCGCGCCGCCGAGATCGGCGTGGCCGACTACGCGCCCGGCGCCAGCCCCACCGTGTTCTGGGACCTGTACGGCCAGCTCGGCCATCCGGTGCGCACCACCGTCAGCGAGATGGGGCCGACCCTGCTGGCGCGCATCCTGGAACTCAACGACACCCAGTCCGGGGTGCTGGACATCGTGTTCAAGCTGGCCGACGACCGCGGCCTGCTGCTGCTCGACCTGGACGACCTGCGCGCCCTGCTCGGCCTGGTGGCCGAGGAACGCAAGGACATCTCCACCGAGTACGGCCTGGTCAGCGCGCAGTCGGTGGCGGCGATCCAGCGCGCGCTGCTGCGGCTGTCGCAGGACGGCGGCGAAGCCTTCTTCGGCGAGCCGGCGCTGGAGCTGGCCGACATCATGCGCGTCAACCACGACGGCCGCGGCGTGATCGGCATCCTCGCCGCCGCGCAGCTGATCCTCAAGCCGCGGCTGTACTCCACCTTCCTGCTGTGGCTGCTGTCCGAGCTGTTCGAGACCCTGCCGGAAGTCGGCGACCTGGAGAAGCCCAAGCTGGTCTTCATCTTCGACGAGGCGCACCTGCTGTTCGACGACGCCCCGGCCGCGCTGGTGCAGCGCATCGAACAGGTGGTGCGGCTGATCCGCTCCAAGGGCGTGGGCGTGTACTTCTGCTCGCAGTTCCCCGACGACGTGCCGGCCAACATCCTCGGCCAGCTCGGCAACCGCGTGCAGCACGCGCTGCGCGCCTTCACCCCGCGCGACCAGAAGGCGGTGCGCACCGCCGCCCAGACCTTCGTGCCGAACCCGAAGCTGGACGTGACCGCCACCCTGTCGCAGATGGGCACCGGCGTGGCGCTGGTCTCCACCCTGCAGGACAAGGGCGTGCCCTCGCCGGTACAGGAGACCCTGATCGCGCCGCCGCGCTGCCGCATGGGCGCGATCACCGACGCCGAACGCGCCCAGGTGCGCGCCGGCAGTCCGGTCGGCACCCGCTACGACACCGCGATCAACCGCGAATCAGCCGCCGAGCTGCTGGCCAGCCGCGCGCAGAAGGTGGCCGAGGAGAGCAAGGCGCCGAAGGCCCGCACCCGCGAGCAGGACGAGGCGCAGGAAGGCGGCTTCGGCCAGGCGATCAAGGATGCGGTATTCGGCACCAAGCGCCGCCAGGGCATGATCGAGACCATGGCCAAGCAGACCACCCGCACCGTCGGCACCAAGCTCGGCAACCAGATCGTGCGCGGCATCCTCGGCGGCCTGTTCGGCGGCCGCAAGTAGGAGCGCCCGGCAGAGTCGCCGCCCCGTCTCCGCGTACCGCCATCCGCGGAAACTGCCGGACCGGATCACGGATTCTTCCAGGTCGTCGCCCCCGCGCAGGCGGGGGCCGGGTGCCTTGCGCCCTTCCCGGAAGAATGTCGCTGCCCCTCCCGCCTGCGCAGGGGCGACGAACGGGGCTCCACGCCTTCGGCGGGCGCACGACGCGCGGCGATTGCCGGCGCGCGCCCGCTGCCGCCACAATCCGCAGCATCGACGACAGGGGAACAGTCATGGACGACCGGCATCGCCGCCACGATCGCACCGCCACCGCGCCCGAGCCGTTCTGGCAGCGCCTGCGCGCGATCACGCTGTATCCGCTGCGCGGCCCGGCGCTGTACTCGATGGTCGCGCTGACCCTGTGCACGCTGCTGGGCATGCTGCCCGGCATCGGCTGGATCCTGGCGATCGTCACCTGGCTGGCGATCTACCGCTACAGCTTCGAGATCCTGCGCGAGACCGCCCACGGCCGCATGCAGTCGCCCGAGCACACCCTGGGCTCCAGCGACGGCACCGTGCTGCGCTTGATCGCGCTGATGCTGCTGTTGGGCATCTTCATCGTCGTGGTGGCGGTGCTCGCCGGTCCGGTGGCGGCCCTGCTCGCGCTGCTGGTGGTGGTGTTCCTGCAACCGGGCTGCGTGATCTCGCTGGCGCTGGACGGCAGCCTGCGCACCGCGGCCAATCCGGCGACCTCGCTGACGCTGGCCACCCGCATCGGCTGGCCGTACCTGGCCGCGTTCGGCCTGCTGTTCGTGATCCAGGCCAGCGCGCTGACCGCCGGTCGCTGGGTCCACGCCTGGCTGCCGCCGATCGTCGGCGACCTCGCGCTGACCTTCTTCAGCATCTGGGGCCTGTTCGCCGCCTTCCACCTGATGGGCTACCTGGTCTACCAGTACCACGAGGCGCTGGGCTTCGAGCCGGAAGGCGCGGCCGAGGCGCTGGCGCGGCACGATCCGGACCAGGCGCTGCTGGACGAGGCCGGGCAGTACGTGCGCGACGGCCATGCCGACGCCGCGCTGGACAGCCTGCGCGGCGCGATCCGCTCGCGCGCGGTCGGCGTATCGGTACACGAGCTGTACCAGCGCCTGCTGCGCTCCGCCGGCCGCCCCGACCAACTGCGCGAGCACACCCGGCAATACATCAACCGGCTGGTGATGGAGAAGCAGGAACGGCGGGCGCTGGCGCTGCTGCGCGAAGCGCTGGACAGCGATCCGGACTTCACCCCGATGCAGCAGGAACACGCCGCGCTGCTGGCCGAACGCGCGCGCCTGGCCGGGCAGTTCCAGCTCGCCACCGACGCGCTGCTGGCGATGCTGCGCGCCTGGCCGCGCGCCGCCGAGGCGCCGCAGTGGGCGTTGCAGGCCGCGCTGCTGCTGGCCGAACGCTTCGGCCGCGACGCCGACGCCCGCCAGCTGCTGGAGCAGGCGCTGCAACAATGCGAGGACGAAGAACAGCAATCCAAGCTGCAGGCAGCGCTGAAGGCGCTGGCGACGGCCCCGGCCTGAGCGGCGGCGCGGTTCAGCCGTTCTCGAGGAGGAAGCGGGCCTTGTCGGCCTGCGGCAGCTCCGGGAAGCGCTCGATCAGCATCCGCAGCAGCCGGTACTGCCGCTCCACGCCGCTCTGTTCGCCGTGGCGCAGTGCCAGCCGGAACCAGTGCCCGGCCTGGACATCGCGCGGGAGTGCCGCACCATTTCCGAGCAGCAGGGTTTCGGCCTCGTCCAGCTTCCCCAGCGCGACCCACGTTTCCAGCAGCAACCCGGTTTCGTCCGGGCTCAGCGGCGCGCCGGCCGCCTGCAGGGCAGCGGCGGCTTCGGCCTGCAACCGTGCGGTTCCGGCGTCGTCGGTCGGCAACCGCAGCAGTTCCAGCGCCCGCTGCCGCGCCGCCTGCCGCTGGCCGGCGTTGGCGGCGGCGCGGTAGCGCGCCATGGCGATATCGGCGCGGCGTGGCTGCTCCTGCGCCAGCGCCGCCAGCAGTTCCTCGGCCTCGCGGTTCTCCATCCGCCCCAGGTGCCGTTGCGCCCGCTCCCAGCGGTCGTCCGCAGCGGCGGTCTCCTCGTCGTCCCGCATGTAGCCGGCGCGCACCTGGCCGGTCAGTACCAGCACCGCGCCGATCGCCGCACCGCACAGCAACCCGCCGGCATGCGCCTCGAATGCGACGCCCTTGTCGCCGTTGGCCAGCAGGTTGTAGACCTCCCAGCCCAGCCACAGCGGCAGCAACCAGATCGCCGGCGCGCGCACGTAGTCGAACACCACGCCGAACCAGTAGAAGAAGCGCACCGGTCGCCGCCCCCAGACCACGCAGAACGCGCCCATCATCGCCGCCACCGCCCCGGACGCGCCCAGGCCGCCGCCGGTTTCGCCCCAGCGCCACAACAGGCTGGCCGCGCTCGCTCCCAGCGCGCCCAGCACATATACCGCCAGCAACCGCAGCGGCCCGACCGCGCCCTCCAGCAGCAACCCCAGCACGATCAGGAACAGCATGTTGCCGACCAGGTGCATCGCCCCGGCGTGCAGGAATGCCGAGGACAGCATCCGCGCCGGCGACCATTCGGAACCGCGCAGGATGTGGCGCAGGGTGAACACCTCGTCCAGCAGGCGGTCGTACTGCCGCCGCAGCGGCTGCCAGGCCTGCGCCTGCTCCGGCGTCTCGAACAGCGCACCGGCCGCGAGCGCGGCGACGAAGCCGACGTCGGTCAATGTACGTTGGCCGACGAAGGCGGCCTGCTGCGCCGGCGCCAGCTCCGCCAGCTCGGCCGCGGCGTCGGCCTGGCCGGAATGCCGCAGGTGCCGCGCATAGGCCGGCACCTCGTACTCGCCCAGCCCCGATTGCAGGTAGTAGCGCTGCGCCGCGTCCAGCCGCGCCTCGTCGCCGGCCTGCCAGCCGAAGAACACCAGCACGTTGGCCAGCACCAGCAGCATTGTCGCCAGCGGGAAATTGGCCAGCGTCAGCGGCTTGTGCAACGGCAGGATCAACATGCGCGGACATCCGTGTCGGAGAGGCCGCAGCTTCAGGTATCGGATGGCCTTGCGCAAGAGCGGCCGGCTACCATTCCCGGTCTTCCCCGACCCGCATCGCATCCATGAGCCGCTGGCGCCCTCCTGCCGAAAAAAGCACTGCCCTGATCACCGCGCAGGGCCACGCCCGGCTGAAGGCCGAACTGGACGAGCTGTGGCGCCACAGGCGCCCGGAAGTGGTCAAGGCGCTGGCCGCGGCTGCGGCCGAAGGCGACCGCTCGGAAAACGCCGAGTACACCTACCGCAAGAAGCAGCTGGGCGAGATCGACCGCCGCGTGCGCTACCTGACCAAGCGCCTGGAAGCGCTGCGCGTGGTCGATACCCGGCCCTCCGATCCGCGGGCGGTGTTCTTCGGCGCCTGGGTGGAGCTGGAGAACGTCGACAGCGGCGAGAGCAGCCGCTATCGCATCGTCGGCCCGGACGAAACCGATGCCGGCAACGGCTGGATCAGCATCGACTCGCCGCTGGCGCGCGCCCTGCTGAAGAAACGCATCGACGACGAATTCGAGGTACAGCTGCCCGGCGGCGCCACCTGTTTCGTGCTGGTCGACGTCAGCTACGACGCCTGATCAGGTCAACGGCCGCGGGTACGCCCGCCCCTCCCGCAGCGGGCGGAAATAGTCCGTCTGTGCATAGAAGCCGGCATCCTGCCGCGGGTGCCAGCCGGGAATGCCGGCCAGCGGCAATGGGCGCAGTTCCAGCGGGTCTTCGAGGATTTCGCCCGAGTCGATCGCGCCGGCCACGCGTTCCGCGCAGGCCGCGTCATCCTCGCCCACCACCACCAGGCACTTGCCCACCGACCGGCGCCCGGGCAGCAGCGCCTGCTCCATCAGGGCGTGGCCGAGCACCGCCGCGATCGCGATATCGCCATGCCGCCACCATCCGGCGCGCCCCAGGAACAGCGTCGTCCAATCGTGCCGGTCCCATGCGTCCAGCAATGCGGCATCGCGCACCCGCACGATCGCGCCGGCCTCGTCGAACTGGGTCAATGCCTGCTGGGCGCGGTTGCGTCGGTGCGGCCCCATCCGTGCGACATGCAGGCACTGCCGCGCATTGAGCGCGGTCTTGATGGCCGGATGGCGCGCCCAGACCATTGCATTGAACAGGTCGTGCCAGTTCTGCGCGCGGGTGGCGATGCACCCGTGTTCGCCGATGCGCACTTCGTAGTGCAGCCCGTCGTCGAGCAGGGCCGCATCCTGTACGACAAAGCGCTTGCCCGGCAGCGGCAGGCGCTCATTGAGCGAGGGGACGCCGGGCCATCCGGCACCCGTCATCACGTCATGGAAATCGCCGAAGCCGGCGAACAGCGGATGTGAGAAGCAGGCCGGATCGACCTCCCCGCGCGCCGGGGCGACGAAGCGGCGCCGGCGCCCATTCTCCGCGGATGCGGATGCCGGGTCGGTCACAGCACCTTGAGGTCGAGCGGCTTGCCGGCCCGTTCGACGATGGCATCGCCGAACAGGTCGTGCTCGTCGCTGTCGGTGATTTCCACATCGACGAAATCACCCACGCGCAGCCCGGCCTCGCCGGCGTTCTGGATGTGCACCAGGCCATCGATCTCCGGCGCGTCGGCCTTCGAGCGGGCCACGGCGATGCCGTCCTCGATGGCATCGACCAGGCATTGCTGCACGCTGCCGATCCTGGCCTCGAGCTTGGCGGCGGAGATGGCGGCCTGCTTTTCCATGAATCGCGCCAACCGCTCCTGCTTCACTTCTTCCGGCACCGGGTCGGGCAGCGCGTTGGCCGCCGCGCCCTCCACCGGCGAATAGGCGAAGGCGCCGACGCGGTCGAGCTGGGCGGCATCGAGGAAGTCCAGCATCGCCTCGAATTCGGCATCGGTCTCGCCGGGGAAGCCGACGATGAAGGTCGAGCGCACGGTGATGTCCGGGCAGATCCCGCGCCAGCGCAGCACCCGCTCCAGGGTCTTGTCCACCGCGCCGGGGCGCTTCATCAGCTTGAGGATGCGCGGACTGGCATGCTGGAACGGGATGTCCAGGTACGGAAGGATCTTTCCCTCGGCCATCAGCGGCACCACGTCGTCCACGTGCGGGTACGGATAGACGTAGTGCAGGCGGGTCCATGCCTCCAGTTCGGACAGCCCCTCGCACAGCGCCTTCATGCGGGTGGCGTATTCCTTGCCGCGCCAGGTGCCCGGCGCATACCTGCGGTCCACGCCGTAGGCCGAGGTGTCCTGCGACACCACCAGCAGTTCGCGCACGCCGCCGCGCACCAGCCGCTCGGCCTCGCGCAGCACTTCTTCCACCGGGCGCGAGACCAGGTCGCCGCGCATCGACGGGATGATGCAGAAGCTGCAGCGGTGGTTGCAGCCCTCGGAAATCTTCAGGTAGGCGTAGTGGCGCGGAGTCAGCTTGATGCCGTAGTCCGGCACCAGGTCGACGAACGGGTCGTGCCTCGGCGGCAGCGCCGTGTGCACCGCCTCCATCACCGTGGCGTAGTCCTGCGGACCGGACACCGACAGCACGTCCGGGTACTGCTCGCGGATCATCTCCGACTTCTTGCCCAGGCAACCGGTGACGATGACCTTGCCGTTCTCGTTCATCGCCTCGCCGATGGCGTCCAGCGACTCGGCCACCGCCGAATCGATGAAGCCGCAGGTATTGACCACCACCACGTCGGCGGCATCGTAGGACGGCACGATGTCGTAGCCCTCGACCCGCAGCTGGGTGAGGATGCGTTCGGAATCGACGAGCGCCTTCGGGCAGCCAAGGCTGACGAAGCCGACTTTGGGGTTCAGCTGGGACATGGGGTCTGCGGTTCTGGGGGCCGGGGATCGGAATGACCTGGGGCCGGAAGCGCGGCGATTATACCGGGCGGGCGCGACGTCGCCGCCGGTACCCACGCGTCGTCGACGCGAGCGGACCATAATGCCCTCCCCCTGTTCAGGAGAGCCGCCATGGGCCATTGGACCACCCTCGACACCGCCCGCGGCCAGGTGGCCGCCTGGCATGCCGCACCGACCTCCCGGCCACTGGGCGGGCTGGTGGTAATCCAGGAGATCTTCGGCGCCAACGCCCATGTCCGCGCGGTGGCCGACGGCTTCGCCGCCGCCGGCTACGAAGTGCTGGCGCCGGCGTTCTTCGACCTGGTGGAGAAGAACGCCGAACTGGATTACGACCCGGCCGGCCGCGACAAGGGCCTGGCGCTGGTGGAGGCGCTGGGCGTGGAGGCGGCGCTGGAGGTGGTTGCCGCTGCCGCGGCGGCACTGGCCCCGGCCGGCAAGGTCGGCACCGTGGGCTATTGCTGGGGCGGCACGATCGCGCTGCTGGCGGCGTTGCGGCTGGGGCTGCCGTCGGTCAGCTACTACGGCGCGCGCAACCTCCGCTACCTGGACGAAAAGCCGCAGGCGGCGGTGATGTTCCACTTCGGCAGCCTGGACGGCCGCATCCCGGGCGAGGCGATCCAGCAGCACCGCGAGCGGCTGCCGCAGATGCCGGTCTTCGTCTATCCCGCCGGCCATGCCTTCAACCGCGACGGCGATCCCCACTACCATGAGGCCAGTGCCCGGCTGGCACGCGAACGCACCCTGGCCTTCTTCAGCGAGAACCTGCGATGACCGATGCTGCGACGACCACCGATTTCGAACCCGATCCCCGCCTGGCGGCCGACAGCGCCCTGATCGCCGATGGCCCGCTGTCGCAGATACGGCTGATGGACGACGCCCGCTTCCCGTGGATCCTGCTGGTGCCGCGCGTGGCCGGCGCCCGCGAGTGGATCGACCTGGACGGCGGTCAGCAGCGGCTGTTGCTGGCCGAGATCAACCAGGTCTCGCAGCTGCTCAGGCACGAGCCGGGGGTGGCCAAGCTCAACATCGGCGCCCTGGGCAACATCGTCGCGCAGCTGCACGTGCACCTGGTCGGCCGCCACGAGGGCGATGCGGCCTGGCCCGGCCCGGTGTGGGGCAACGGCCAGACCCAGCGGTTCGACCCCGAAGAGCTGCAGACGCGTGTCGAACGCTGGCGGCAACGGCTACGATAGGCGCCACCTCAACCTGGGAAACGCAAGCCGATGCGCTCCAACCTGATCGCCGCCCTGATCCTCATCATCGTGGGCCTGTTCTTCCTGGCCAAGAACCTGGGCTGGATCAACGGCAACATCGGCTCGATGCTGGCCACCTGGTGGCCGGCCATCCTCGTGGCGGTGGGCATCGGCCTGCTGTTCGGCCGCGGCAAGTAGCCGCCCACCGCGGCAACGAAAAAGGCGCGGGTTCCCGCGCCTTTTTCGTTCGGGCCCGCCCGCTTCCACTCAGGTCCGCGGCAGGGTCACCCCGGTCTGGCCCTGGTACTTGCCGCCGCGGTCCTTGTAGGACGTCTCGCAGACGTCGTCGGCCGCGGCCTGGAAGAACAGCATCTGCGCCACGCCCTCGTTGGCGTAGATGCGCGCCGGCAACGGCGTGGTGTTGCTGAACTCCAGGGTCACGTGCCCTTCCCACTCCGGCTCCAGCGGGGTGACGTTGACGATGATCCCGCAGCGCGCATAGGTGCTCTTGCCCAGGCACACCACCAGGGTGTCGCGCGGGATGCGGAAATACTCCACGGTGCGCGCCAGCGCGAAAGAGTTCGGCGGGATGATGCACTCGTCGGCCACGATGTCGACGAAGCTCTTCGGGTCGAAGTGCTTGGGGTCGACGATGGTGGAGTTGATGTTGGTGAACACCTTGAACTCGCGCGAGCAGCGCACGTCGTAGCCGTAGCTGGAAGTGCCGTAGCTGACGATCCGCTGGCCGTCCACCTGCTTCACCTGCCCGGCTTCGTACGGTTCGATCATGCCCTGCTGCTCGGACATGCGGCGGATCCAGCGGTCACTCTTGATGCTCATTCGGGGGTCCTGGAAACGAGGGGGCAGCGGCGGAAGTCCTACCGGGGCTGGCAAGCGACACGGCCACGCGAAGCGGCGATTCTAGCCGACGCGGCGCCACGGGAGGCTTCGTCCCGCCGGGTTCCGGCAGTGAAGGACGGCGGCAGGCATGGGCCCGCGGGCCCGTCCGGGGCCCATGAGCGCGCTGCAGGCTCATGCCGTGGGCCGGGCTTCAACCGCCCACGGCCGTCAAAGGGCGGCGATTCACAACAGGGTGGTGCTGATCGGAATGGCTGCCCGTGGCCGCTTTCCCAGCTCCTCGGCCAGCCGCTGCGCAGCCGCCACATAGGCCTTGGCCGCGGCCGATTCCGGCGCTGCGGCGACGATGGGCGTGCCCGCATCCCCCTGCTCGCGGATGCCGATTTCCAGCGGCAGCGACCCCAGCAGCGGCACTCCGTACTGCTCGGCCATGCGCTGCCCCCCGCCCTCGCCGAACAGGTGCTCGACCTTGCCGCAGCCGGAACAGGTGTGCACCGCCATGTTCTCGACGATGCCCAGCACCGGCACCTCGACCTTCTCGAACATCTTCAGCGCCTTCCTCGCATCCAGCGTGGCGATGTCCTGCGGCGTGGTGACGATCACCGCCCCGGCCACCGGGATCTTCTGCGACAGCGTCAGCTGGATGTCGCCGGTACCCGGCGGCAGGTCGATCAGCAGGTAGTCCAGGTCGCCCCACAGGGTGTCGTTGAACAGCTGCGTCAGCGCCGAGGTGGCCATCGGCCCGCGCCAGATCATCGGCGTGTCCTGGTCGATCAGGAACCCGATCGACATGGCCTCCACCCCGAACGCACGCAACGGCTCGATCGACTTGTTGTCCGGGCTGTCGGGACGCCCGCCAAGGCCGAGCATCGCCGGCACGCTGGGACCGTAGATGTCGGCATCGAGCACCCCGACCCGCGCACCGCCATGCTGCAGCGCAACGGCCAGGTTCACCGCCGTGGTGGATTTGCCCACCCCACCCTTGCCGGAAGCCACCGCGATCACGTTGCGGATGCGGGGGTGGGGGGAGAGGCCTTTCTGCACCGCACGCGCAAAGGCGATATGACTCATGAGCTACGAGGTCCTGCTTTTTCAGAAATCAGTTTACATCCAACAGTCCAAACGGCCGGATGGATTGCGGCATTCTAGCCATCACAATCGAATGGCATACCTTTCCCACCTTGGATACTTATGAAATAGCTCGGCATATCACCTTCGCCGCATTGTGCCCCGGCGCCCCGGTAACCCCGCCGCCCGGGTGGGTGCCGGCACCGCACAGGTACAGGCCGGGAATCGCGCCGCGGTAGTCGGCCTGTCCCAGCATCGGGCGGGCGCTGAACAGCTGGTTGAGGCTCAGCGCGCCATGGAAGATGTCGCCGCCGATGAGCCCGAAGGTGCGCTCCAGGTCCAGCGGGCTCAGCATCTGCCGGCCCAGCACCGAGGCGGCGAATCCCGGCGCGTGGCGCTCCACCGTGGCGATCATCAGGTCGGCCACCTCGTCGCGGTGGTCGTCCCAGCTGCGGCCATCCGGCAACTGCGGGGCGACGTGCTGGCAGAACAGGCTGGCCACGTGCTGCCCCGGCGGCGCCAGCGAGTCGTCCAGGGTGCTGGGGATCAGCATTTCCACCACCGGCTCGCGCGACCAGCCATGTTCGCGCGCATCGCGCCAGGCGCGGTCCATGTAGTCCAGGCTGGGGGCGATGATGATGCCGGCGGTGAGGTGGTCGCCCTGCCCCGGCAATGCGCTGAACTCCGGCAACCGCGACAGCGCCACGTTCATGCGGAACGTGCCCGAGCCGCAACGCCAGTTCGCCATTCGTTCGCGGGTGGGCGCCGGCACCTCCTCTGGCGCCAGCAACCGCTCGTAGAGCAGTTTGGGGTTGACGTTGGCCACTACTGCCCGTGCCCGGATCGTCTCGCCCGTGCTCGTCTCCACGCCCACCGCACGGCCGTTCTCGACCAACACGCGGCGCACGCCCGCGCCGGTGCGGATCGTGGCGCCGGCCGCAACGGCGGAACCGGCCATGGCCTGCGTGATCGCGCCCATGCCGCCGATGGCATGGCCCCATGCGCCCTTCACCCCGTTGCTCTCGCCGAACACGTGGTGCAGCAGCACGTACGCCGTTCCCGGTGCGTAGGGGCTGGCGTAGTTGCCGACGATGCCGTCGAAACCGAACAACGCCTTGATCGGCGCGCTCTCGAACCAGCGGTCCAGGTATTCGGCCGCGGACAGGGTGAACAGGTCCAGCAGTTCCTGCCGCAGTTCCGGGGCCAGCGCGTGCAGCTGCCGCCCCAGCTTGCCCGCCCGCCACAACTCCGGCAGCGCCTGCCACCAGCCACCGTCGGTGACATTCGGCGGCGGCTGCAGCGCCAGCGCGCGCAGCACATCGGCGAACAGCTCCAGCCGCTGTTCGTAGGCCGGCAGGCGCTCGGCATCGCGGGCGGAGAACTTCGCCACCTGCTCGCGGGTGCGGCCGGCGCCGGCGAGCAGGTAGCCGCCATCGGCCAGCGGCAGGAAATTGTTGATGCGGCGCGGCACGATCCGCAGGCCGTGGCCATACAGGTCCAGGTCGGCGATCACCTTCGGCTGCAGCAGCGACACGGTGTACGAGGCCACCGAATTGCGGAATCCGGGATGGAATTCCTCGGTCACCGCCGCCCCGCCCACCACCGGCCGGCGTTCCAGCACCAGCGCCTTGAGCCCGGCGCGCGCCAAGTAGGCGGCGCAGACCAGCCCATTGTGGCCGCCACCGACGATGATCGCGTCCCAGATAGGTGAAGACGTGCCTGTCATGCGCTGTTGTATACCACCTTCCCGACGACGCCCGCTGCGCCCACCGGCATGACCTTCGACACCCTTGCCGCTACCGCACAGGGCGTATCGTCTGCCCACAGGCCCCGTCCGCGGGACCTTTCCCATGCATCGATATCGGCCAGGAGGCCATTCCCGTGATCATCCGCAAACCCCAGATTCTCCTGCTGACCGTGGCCATCGGCGCCGCGCTGGTCGGCTGCAAGAAGGACGAAACCCCGGCCGCTGACAGCGCCGCCTCCGCGCAGGCCGCCACCAGCACGCTGACGCTGGACGAAAGCAAGCTGCCGGCCTACAACGCCTTCCACGTTTCCGACCTGGATACCGGCCAGGACGCCTGTACCGACTTCGGCGCCTACGTCAACGGCAAGTGGCTGGCCGCCAACGAGATCCCGGGCGACCGCACCAGCTGGGGCGCCTTCACCATCCTCGACGAGCGCTCGGTGGCGGTGCAGCACCAGCTGGCCGAACAGGCCGCGGCCATCGAGAACGCCACCGGCGTGGAGAAGATCGTCGGCGACTTCTGGGCCACCGGCATGGACGAGGCCAGGATCAATGCCCAGGGGCTGGAGCCGCTGCAGGCCGACCTGGCCGCCATCGACGGCCTGCAGGACCGCGAGGCCATCGCCGACTACCTGCGCGCCACCGCCGCCAAGGGCGAGAACGGCCTGTTCGGCTTCGGTGCCGAGGCCGACTTCAAGAACTCGTCGATGAATATCGCCTATGCCATGCAGGGCGGCCTGGGCCTGCCGGACAAGACCTACTACTTCGACGCCGACAAGAAGGACAAGCTTGCCGCCTACCAGGCCCATGTGGCCAAGGTGCTGGAACTGTCCGGCGTGGCCGCCGAGGAAGCGGCCAGGCAGGCCGCCGAGGTGGTGAAGTTCGAGACCCGCCTGGCCAAGGCATCCAAGTCCAGCGTGGAGATGTCGCGCGACGTCTCGCTGTACTACAACCCGGTCACCCTGGCCGAGGCCGACAAGCTGACCCCGAACTTCAGCTGGACGAAGTTCTTCGAGTCGCAGGGCGTGGCCGCGCCGGAGAAATTCTCGCTGGCCATTCCCGCCTTCCACCAGGAAGTGGACAAGGCGCTGGGCGACACCGACCCGTCGGTGTGGCGCGCCTACCTGCGCTTCCATGCCGTCGACAGCGCCTCGCCGTACCTGAGCGACGCCTTCGTCCAGGAGAACTACGCGTTCTACGGCAAGACCCTCAACGGCCAGAAGGAGATCAAGCCGCGCTGGAAGCGCGTGCTGGCCACCATCGAGGACGACGCCGGCGAGGCGTTCGGCCAGATGTACGTCAAGGTCGCCTTCTCGCCCGAGGCCAAGGCCAAGATGGAAGTGCTGGTGCAGAACCTCAGCGACGCGCTGAAGGACCGCATCGAGAACCTGGCGTGGATGAGCGAGGAGACCAAGGCCAAGGCCATCGCCAAGTGGGAGACCTTCACCCCGAAGATCGGCTACCCGGACAAGTGGCGCGACTGGAGCGGCCTGCAGACCAGCCGCGACAGCTACCTGGCCAACGTGCGCGCGGCCACCGAGTTCAACTACAGGTGGAACCTGTCCAAGATCGGCCAGCCGGTGGACAAGAGCGAATGGGGCATGACCCCGCAGACGGTCAATGCCTATTACAACCCGCTGCAGAACGAGATCGTGTTCCCGGCCGCGATCCTGCAGCCGCCGTTCTTCGACCCCAACGCCGACGACGCGCTGAACTATGGCGGCATCGGCGCGGTGATCGGCCACGAGATGACCCACGGCTACGACGACCAGGGCGCGCGCTTCGGGCCCACCGGCAACTTCGAGGACTGGTGGACCCCGGCCGACGCCAAGGGCTTCAAGGGCCTGACCGGCAAGCTGGTCAACCAGTTCAACCAGTACAAGGTCGGCGAGCAGCACGTCAACGGCGAGCTGACCCTGGGCGAGAACATCGCCGATCTCGGCGGCCTGGCCACGGCCTACGACGCGCTGCAGAAGGCCACCGCCGGGCAGGAAGATCCAAAGGTGGACGGGCTGACCCGCGACCAGCGCTTCTTCGCCAACTGGGCCACGGTGTGGCGCACCAAGTACACCCCGGAGAACGCCAAGGTCCGCCTGGCCACCGACCCGCACGCCCCCGCCCAGTTCCGGGCCACCGGCGCGCCGTCGAACCTGCCGACCTTCGCGGCCGCGTTCGAGTGCAAGCCCGGCGCGCCGATGGTCCGCACCGGCGACCAGCAGGTGGTGATCTGGTAACCGCGACGGCCGCATAGCCAAGTCGCAGCGAGGCCCGGCATGTCCGGGCCTCGTCTTTTTCGGCTCCGGCGCTGCCCGCCGGGACCGCGCCCGGCAGGAGACGCCGCCGGCAACTGCGGACACTGTGACCGGCGGCGCCTTCCTCCCGCCATGGCGCCGCCGCGCGGCTGCCGCGGCTTGATAAACTCCGCCGACTCCAATCCTCAGCGGATTCGCTTTACATGCCCAATCTTCGCCCCCTTACCCTCGCCCTGGGCTTCGGCCTGGCCGTGCTTGCCTCGCCGCACGCCGATGCCGCCCGCAAACCGGCCGCCAAGGCCCCGGCGGTCAGCCCCACCTGCACCGATTTCTACGACGTCGCCAACGCCGACTGGCTCAAGGCCAACCCGGTCCCGCAGACCGGCGCCGTCACCGCCCTGGGCCAGCTGGCCGAGCGCACCCGCGTGCAGCAGCGCGAACTGCTGGATGCGGCGATGAATGCGCCGCAGGGCAACGTGCAGAAGCTGCTGGGCGATTTCTGGGCCAGCGGCCTGGACGAGGCCGCGGTGGAAGCCGACGGCTCCAACCCGATCGCGCCGCTGCTCACCCGCATCAACGCGATCAAGCGCGCCAAGGACGTGCCGGCGGCCATCGCCGCGCTGCACCAGGTCGGCATCCCGGTGGCCTTCAACTTCGCCCCGGACGTGGACCTGAAGGCGCTGGACCGCCACATCGGCTACTTCATGCAGGGCGGCATGGGCCTGCCGGACCCGGCCTTCTACACCCGCACCGACACCGACACCGTCGCGCTGATGGGCCGCTACCGCAACTACGTCAAGCAGGTCCTGGCCCTGACCGGCACCGAGGCCGGCAAGCTGGATGCCGAATCCGAGGCGGTGATCGCCTTCGAAACCCAGCTCGCCCGCCAGGCGCAGTCGCTGGCCGGCATCAACAATCCGTTCAACAACTACGCACCGATCGCCACCAAGGAGCTGACCGCCCGCTACAAGAACCTGCAGCTGGGCGCGTTCCTGAAGGCGCAGGGCGTGGACGACGACCTGGTGTCGCTGTCCGATCCGGCGCTGTTCCAGCAGCTCGACGGCATGGTCGCCAGCGTCAAGCCCGACCAGTGGAAGGCCTACCTGCGCTGGCGCGTGGGCGATGCGATGGCGCCGTACCTGTCCAAGGCCTACCGCGATGCCGAGTTCGAGTTCCGCGGCCGCGTGCTGCGTGGCCAGACCATCGCTCCGCCGCGCTGGGAACAGGTGCTCGACGCGATCAACGTCGCCGCCGGCCCGATGCTGGGCCGCGAGTACACCGCCGCCCACCTCACCCCGTCCGACCGCCGCCAGGCCGGGCTCATCATCGACAAGGTGCGCGAGGTGCAGATCGATGCGATCAAGCGCAGCACCTGGCTCAGCGACGAGGCCAAGGCCGAGGCGCAGGCCAAGCTGGCGGCGCTGAAGATCGAGATCGGCGCGCCGCTGCGCGACCTGGACTACTCGGTGCAGCCGATGGGCCGCGGCAGCTTCGGCGGCAACATGCTGATCGCCTCCACCTGGCGCCATCGCGAAGAGATGAAGCGCATCGGCAAGGGCAATGCCGACCGCCGCTGGGACGTGCTGCCGCAGCAGCCGGCGCTGGCCTACGACCTGGCGCAGAACCGCCTGATCGTCACCGCCGCCGCGCTGCAGGGACCGATCTTCAACACCTCCGGCAGCGTCGCCGAGAAGTTCGGCGCCTACGGCTCGCTGGTGGCGCACGAAGTCACCCGCGCCATCGACGCCAAGGGCGCGCTGGTGGATGCCCGCGGCGAGCTGCGCAGCTGGTGGACACCGGCCGACAAGACCGCCTGGACGCTGTTCGGCAACCGCGTGGCCGCGCAGTACGCCGCCTACGGCTTCCCCGGGGTGAAGGACGCCAAGGTCAACGGCGAGCTGACCCGCGAGGAGAACCTGGCCGACCTGGCCGGCCTGGAGATCGCCTGGGAGGCCTACACCGCGGTGGAAGCCAACGCCAAGCCGGCCGACCATCAGGCGTTCTTCAAGGCCTGGGCCGGACTGTGGCCGCAGCAGCTGTCGCCGAACGAGGCGGTGCAGCGCCTGACCTCGGACATCCGCGCCCCGGGCCGCTGGCGCACCAACGGCACGGTATCCAACCTGCCGGCCTTCGGCGCCAGCTTCAGCTGCAAGCCGGGCCAGCCGATGCAGCGCGTGGAGGCCGACCAGGTCAAGATCTGGCGTTGATCGACCTGCCGGCTTGAAGGTCACAACACGAAGAAGGCGCGGAAATTCCGCGCCTTCTTCTTTTCCTGCTGGTGCAGATGCGATTTTCCCCCGGCACCTGCTTCATCCACCGCAAGGCTTCGCCGTTACCGGAATGCGCCTGGCATGGCTCCCTTGGGCCAGCGCCGAAGACGCCGGCTGTGGGTTGGAACAGGAGCCACGACCTGCACAGCCGATCCCGGGGTGCCGGCGCGAATGCGACGGCGCGCCGGTCACTTCACCCGGCGCAGGTGGTTCGCGCGCGGCCCGCCCGGCGGACGACGCCCGCCGAACGGCGGTTGCCCGCGCCAGTAGCGGATCAGCAGCCAGCCGAACAGCATGCCACCCAGGTGCGCGAAGTGCGCCACGCCCGGCTGCCAGCCGGTGAAGCCCAGCAGCAGCTCGATCGCGCCGAACACGATCACGAAGGTACGCGCCTTCATCGGGATCGGCGGGAACAGCAGCATCACCCGCTGGTTCGGGAACAGCATGCCGTAGGCCAGCAGCAGGCCGAACACGCCGCCGGAGGCGCCCAGCACCGGCGCACCGCCGCCGACCATCGCCGCCATCAGCAGCTGGCACACGCCGGCACCGGCCACGCAGACCAGGTAGTAGATGAGGAACCGCTTCTCGCCCCAGGTCTGCTCCAGCGGCGCGCCGAACATGAACAACGCCAGCATGTTGAAGAACAGATGGCCGAAGCTGCCGTGCAGGAAGCCGTAGGTCAGCAGCTGCCACGGCTGGAAGTTCTGCCCCGGCGAGAACGGGTCGAAGCCGTGCTCGCTCAGCGGCCACAGCATGAACGGCGCCAGGGTGGCATCGCCCAGCAGGAACGGTTGCTGCAGCACGAACAGCACGATGTTGGCGATCAGCAGCGCCTTGGTGACGGTGGGCAGTCTGGGAAACATGGCAGGGTCCGTTGGAACTGCCGCCATGATAGCCGCAGCGCCTAGCCAGGCCCCCAGATCGCCGCGTCCAGGTCGCGCGCGGGCGGCGGCCGCTTGACCCGCCCGCGCTCCACCTTCACGCCCTCGGCCCGCAGCCGCTGGCTCTGCTCGCGCCAGCCGGCCGAGCCCTCCGGCATGCCGATGCGCCCGTCCGAGCGCAGCACGCGGTGCCAGGGAAGGTCCGGGTCCTCGTTGCCGCTGAGCAGGCGCGCCACCAGTCGCGCGCGCCCCGGCAGCCCGGCGCGCGCCGCCACTTCGCCATAGCCCAGCACCTGCCCGCGCGGGATCGCGCGGATCACCCGCAGGATCCGTGTCCGCGCCTGCGCGGCGGCACCCTCCGCGCTCACGCCTTCTTCGCCGCCCCGCTGCCGACCACCAGCACGCCGCCCAGTACCAGCAGCGTGCCGGCGGCCTGCCAGGGGCCCATCGGTTCGTCCAGCAGCCATACGCTCAGCACGATCGTCGAAACCGGTCCCAGCATACTTACCTGCGCGGCCAGTGCCGAGCCGATCCGCTTGACCCCGACCATGATCGCCAGCACCGGCAATACGGTGCACACGGTGCCGTTGAGCAGCGACAGCCAGTACACCGGCGGCGCATGGCCCCACAGCGCCGCCACCGGCTGCAGCAGCAGGTACTGGCCCACGCACAGCACGCAGGCCACGCCGCTGGCATAGGCGGTCAGCCGCACCGCCCCGATCCGCCCCACCACCTGGCCGCTGCCGAACAGGTAGATCGCGTAGCTGAGCGCGCTGGCGAACACCAGCAACGCGCCGATCGCGGTGCGATGGCCGTCGATCCGGATGTCGTGGCCGAACGCCAGCAGCACGCCGAGATAACTCACCACCAGCGCGACCAGCTGCCGGCGCGATGGCCGCTGCTTCAGCACCAGCAACGCGATCAGCACCACCAGGGTCGGGCTGAGGTACAGGATCAGCCGCTCCAGGGTCGCGGTGATGTACTTCAGGCCAAGAAAATCCAGATAGCTGGACAGGTAGTAGCCGCTGAAGCCCAGCACCGCGACATGCCACAGATCGCGTCGCGCCAGCGGTGCCGCGCGCCGCGCCGCCCATGCCCCCATCGCCACGAAGAACGGAAACGCCACCAGCATCCGCAGCGCCAGCAACGTGGTGGCATCGACGCCATGGCGATAGGCCAGCTTGACGATGACCGCCTTGCCGGAGGCGGCGACGGCGCCGAGCGCGGCCAGCAACAGCCCACCGACGATCAGGCGTCGCGACGAGGTCGGCAGGCGTGGTGATGCGGCGGGCGCGGTGGCCGGCGGCGGACAGGCCTGCGCGGCCTCCCGCGTGGGGGAAACATTCACGAATCGGGACATCCGGGGGAGATGGCCGGGCCATTATCCGCCCGCAGCCGGCATCGCGTAACCGCCGCCGTCCGGCGCCGCCCTCCTGCCCCGCGGGGCGGATTCGTGGATCCTGCAACCAGGAAGGACGCCGCGGGCCGGGATCGCGCGCACCGGGACGCCTGGCGACATGCCCGGAGCAGGCACTACCTTTGGCCCGGCCTGCTCGTGCGACCCGCCGTGTCCACGCGAAAAAATCCGGGAGCTGTTCCCCGCCCCCCGTCAGCCGGCACGGGAAGGAATGCGCGGGCACACCGGGCGCATCGACCGTCTCATGCTCAAGGCGGCGATAACGACGACGGCCGGCGCGTCCGCAGGCGAACCTGCCGCGCAAGGCCGGGTTTCCCGCCCGCCGTGCCTGTCGGCGATTCCATCACGCCCGTGCCTGCATTCCCGGCGCAGCGCTCAGTTGCCGGCGAAGTAGTTCTTCTCGCCCGCGGTCACCGCCAGGTCCAGCCGGTTGCCCGGCGGCGCGATCGGGCAGACCACGTGCGGCGTCAGCGCACAGGGCGGGTTCTCGGCACGGTTGAAATCCAGCACCACCTTGCCGTCCCGCGCCGGCGGCGTGAACAGGTAGCGCGCGCCGCCGTAGCTTTCCTTGCCGCTGGTGCGGTCGACGAACAGGAAGAACCACTGGTCGCTGCCCTTCTCCAGCACCGGCTGCAGCCGGTAGCTGCGCCCCTCCACCTCGAATACCGCCTCGCCCGGCACCGTCGCCGGCTGCGGCGTACCGATCGACGTCAGCAGCGTGACCTGCCGCGGCTCGGCGAACGGTTGCCAGCGCGCCACCACCCGCCACGCGGGATCGACCGGGAAATGGTCGATGCCCTTGAACTCGCGCAGCCGGGCGGCGGCCGGATCGCGGAAGCGCCAGCCCAGTACCGATCCGGTGCGCACCAGGTAGAACTCCGCCGCTCCCAATTGCACCCGCGTCGCCTCGCGCTCGCCGGCGATGCCGGCCTGCAGTTCCACCCGGCGCAACGGCTCCCCGCCCACGGTGGCGCCGCTGCCGGGCACGGCCTCGAGGACCGCACCGCCGTCCTTGTCCAGGGTCAGCGTTCCCAGTTGCGCCGGGCCGGCCGGCAGCACCAGTTCGTTGCCCTTGCCGCTGCCGATGCGGAAGCTGCCCGGCCGCAGCCGGCCCGAGCCGGTATAGCTCAGCCAGCCGTCGGCGGCGCGCAGCTTCGCCAGGCGCTGGGCACGCCACTGCCCCAGTTCGCGCTGGTAGGCATGCAGTTCCGGCGTCGCATAGCCGTATGCGCCGGTCCTCGCATCGGCGGGAACCCGCTCGCATCCCGTCGCCACCAGGGTCGCCAGACATACCATTGCTGCCACTGCACGCATGCTCACCTCTGCCTTCGCGGCGCCGGCCGCGCTTCGCGCCCCGCCGTTGCCGTTGTTCCGGTTCGTTCCTGCCGTATCCATCATGCCGCCTGGAGACGTCAGCCGGTTGCGACCGGCCTCGAAGAATCGCCGACCCAACCGCTCCACGACCCGGCATAGACCCGCGCCCCGGGCAGTCCGGCCAGTTCCAGTGCCAGCAGCAGATGGCAGGCGGTGACGCCGGACCCGCACATCACCACCACTTCCGACGGCGCGTGCGGCCCCAGCAGCGGCGCCAGCTCGGCGCGCAGTTCGGCCGGCGGACGGAAGCGGCCGTCGCGCAGGTTCAGCGCCAGCGGGCGATTGACCGCCCCGGGGACGTGCCCGGCCACCGGGTCAAGCGGTTCCACCTCGCCGCGGAAACGCTCCCCGGCGCGTGCGTCCAGCAGCCAGCCGGGCGGCTGCGACAGGCGCTGCAGCACCTCCCCGGCGGCCACGATGCGATCCTGGTCGAAGCTTGCCGGATATGGCGGCAACGGCACCGGCGCCGGCACTTCCGCAACCAGCGGCAGGCCCGCGGCCTGCCAGGCGGCCAGGCCGCCATCGAGCACCGCCACCCGCGCATGGCCCAGCAGCTTGAGCAGCCACCACAGGCGCGCGGCGGCCATGCTGCCGTCGCCGGCGTCATGGACCACCACCTGGGTCTGCGGGCCGATGCCCCACTGCCCGAGCCGCTGCGCGAACGCCTCGTCGTGCGGCAGCGGGTGACGCCCCAGCCCGGGACGCGACAGATCGGACAGGTCCCGATTGAGGTCGGCATGGACCGCGCCGGGGAGATGGCCCTGCGCGTAGGCGAGCGCTCCCGATTGCGGGTCGGCCAGCGAAAACCGGGCATCGACGATGCGCAGCCCCGCGCTCGGCTGCGCGCGCGCATCGACGATGCCGAGGTCGCCGCGGCCGAGCGCGTCGGCCAGCTGCCGCACGTCCACCAGCAGTTCCCAGCCGGGCGATGTATTCGATGCGTTCATCGTGCCTGCTCCAGTCTGCGCCGCAGGTTGTAGAGGATGGCGGCGGTGGCGCCCCAGATGCGCTGCCCCGGCCAGGCGTATTCCAGTACGTGGCGGATACGCCCGGCATGTTCGATCTCGACGCTGCGCAGGTTGCCCGGGGCCATCAGGTAGTCCAGCGGCACCTCGAACACCTCGGCCACCTCGCTGGGCTGCGGCCGCGGCACGAATGCCGGATCGATCACCGCCACCACCGGCATCACCCGGAAGCCGGTGATGGTGACGAACGGATCCAGGTAGCCGAGCACCTGCACCTGGTCGCGCTTGAGCGCGATCTCCTCGTCGCTCTCGCGGATCGCCGCGGCCACCGGATCGTGGTCGTCGGTTTCGATCCGCCCGCCCGGGAAGCCCACCTGTCCACCATGGTGGCGCAGGGTCTCGGTGCGACGGGTCAGCAACACCTGGGTACCGCCGGCGCGCGGCACCAGCCCGGCCAGCACCGCCGCCTCGGTCAGCGGCGACGGCGGCAGCAGGTCGGCCAGCTCGCCATGGTTCCAGCCCGGCCCCTGCGGCGGCAGCGCCGGCGGATACAGCGCGCGCAGCAGCCGCCCGCGCTCGTGCAACGCAGCGGCGAACGAGTCGCGCGCGTGCTCGCGCTCCGGCAACACGTGATCCATGAAGTGCTGGCGCTGGCGGTCGCTCATCCGCGTCCAGCCTGCGATCTCGTCGCCGCTGCGCAGGCAGCCCTCGCACAGCCCGTCGCTGTCCAGCGAACAGACGCCGATGCAGGGGCTGAGAACGGCACGGGAGGGAAAATCCATCAGGTCTGACACCCGGCAAGGGTAGCGCGATTCGATGACATTCCCCATCGGTCCATCGTCGCGAACCGGGTTCTTCCCCGTTCGCGGGGAGAAGCGCGCTTCCGGGCCGCCTTGTCGCCGCCCGGAAAGCCCGCGACTGGCGTCGTTCCTACCGACAGCCGGGCAGTCGTGGGAGCGACGCTGGGTGGCCTCGGGCCATCGGTCGCGACCGGGGCCATCGGACACCCCCGATGCGAAGCCCCAAAAGACTGCGCCGGCGTTGTCGCGCCGGCGCAGGGTGGAACAGCGGTGCGGAACGGCTTACTTCACGCTGACCAGCTTGATCTCGAACTGCACCGCCACGTTCGGCGGGAACGGCGTGCGCGGATCGGCGCCATAGGCCTTGTCCGGCGGCAGGGTCACTTCCCACTTCGAGCCGGCCGGCATCTGCAGCAGGGTATCGCGCATGGCCTGCATCTCGACTTCGCTGACCTTGATCGACGGGATCTGCTGGGCCGGGCGGGCCTCCTGCGGGCGCTGGCCGTACGGGAACGGACCGGCCACTTCCAGTGCCACGGTGCTGGCCTGGGTAGGCTTGGCGCCGTTGCCGGTCTCGATCACGCGGTACTGCACGCCGCTGGCCAGGGTCTGCACGCCGGGCTTGGCCTTGTTGGCGGCAATGAACTGGTCGCTGCGGGTCTTGTTTTCGGCGGAGGCCTTGTCGTACTCGGCCTTGGCGGCTTCGGCACGGCCCTGCTCGCGGCGCTGGAACGCCTCGACCGCCGGCTTCAGCTGCTCGGCGGTGATCGCCGGCTGCTTCTTGGCGTAGGCATCCTGCAGGCCCTTGACCACCGAGTTGATATCCAGCTGCTCACCGCGCGCGGTCAGTTCGGCAAGGTTGTTGCCATAGTCGTAACCGAAGTAATAGCTCAGCTTGCCCTTCTCGGACGTGGTGTCCTGGGCGAAGGCATTGCCCGTCAGGGCCAGGGCCGCGACGGCGACCGCGATAGAACGCAACTTCATCAAACAATTCTCCAGGGGATGGTGGCTCAAGGCGAACATGCCGCCTGAGGCGACGGGTTAGGATAGCCG
The DNA here is from genome assembly GCF_026107455.2 of Xanthomonas chitinilytica. Classification (GTDB taxonomy): domain Bacteria; phylum Pseudomonadota; class Gammaproteobacteria; order Xanthomonadales; family Xanthomonadaceae; genus Stenotrophomonas; species Stenotrophomonas chitinilytica. Next base: position 94,185 of record NZ_JAPCHY010000001.1, read on the forward strand.
CCGCAACGGCGGACCGCCACTAACGACCCGGGCTGTGACCCACAAAGGGCCGGAGAGTTCCGCACTCACTTTTTCTTAACCTTTTCAGGAGCTTCCCCATGCCCGACGCCCCGGTCTCGATCAGCACCCAGGACGCCGTCCGCACCCTCACCGTGCAGCGCCCGGACAAGCTGAACGCACTGAACCGGGCCACCCTGGAAGCGCTGGACGCGGCCTTCGCCGACGCCGCGGCCGATGCCTCGGTGCGCGTGGTGGTGCTGACCGGCGCCGGCAGCAAGGCGTTCGTCGCCGGCGCCGACATCGCCGAGATGAACACCCTCACGCCGGTGCAGGGCCGCGATTTCTCGCTGCTGGGCCAGCAGCTGATGCGCCGCATCGAACGCATGCCCAAGCCGGTCGTCGCGATGGTCAACGGTTTCGCCCTGGGCGGCGGCCTGGAACTGGCGATGGCCTGCCACCTGCGCATCGCCGCCGACAGCGCCAAGATCGGGCAGCCGGAGATCAACCTGGGGCTGATTCCCGGCTTCGGCGGCACCCAGCGCCTGCTGCGCCTGGCCGGCCGCGCCGCGGCGCTGGAGCTGTGCCTGCTGGGCGCGCCGATCGACGCTGCCCGCGCGCAGCAACTGGGTATCGTCAACCGCGTGGTGCCGGCGGCCGAGCTGGAAGCGGAAACGCTGAAGCTGGCCGCCCAGCTCGCACAGGCCGCACCGCTGGCGCTGCGCGGCATCCTCGACGCGATCCAGGTCGGTGGCGAGTGCGGCATCGTCGAAGGCCTGGAATACGAAAGCGCGCAGTTCGGACTGATGTTCGCCACCGAGGACATGCGCGAGGGCACCGGCGCCTTCCTCGAACGCCGCAAGCCGGCTTTCCGCAACTGCTGAGCGACACCGGCACCATGCGATCCCCGCACGACATCCTCCCTGCCGTCCCGCCCCTCGAGTTGCTGCAACGGCTGCTGGACGACGACATCGACGCCGCCCTCGATGGCGGGCTGATGGATTACATCCCCCGCTCCGGCGACGAGGCGCTGGACCCGGCCCACCCCGACCTGCCCGCCGTGCTGCTGCAGGCCCAGCAGCGGCTGCGGCGCGCCTGGGCAGCGCGCGAACGCTACCGGGCACGGGCCGCGCGACTGGCGCGGCGCGCGGCCGAACGCGATGCGCGCCGGGCACCGCCGCCGGCGCCCGACCGCAAGCCGGCGCTGCCGCCCGCGGCGGCGGCAATCCTGGCCCGGGCCAAGGCCAGGGCCGCCGGGCACGGCCAGCCATGAGCGTCGTCGCACCGGCAAGGCCGCGCCGCGGCAGCAGCATGACCCGCGCCGAGATCCAGGAGATGTTCTCGCGCCTGCGCGAGCTCAACCCGCATCCGACCACCGAACTGGAATACGACACACCGTTCGAACTGCTGGTGGCGGTGACGCTGTCGGCGCAGGCCACCGACGTCGGCGTCAACAAGGCCACGCGCAGGCTGTTCCCGGTCGCCAACACGCCGGCGGCGATCCTGGCGCTGGGCGAGGACGGGCTGAAGCGCTACATCTCCACCATCGGCCTGTACAACGCCAAGGCGAAGAACGTCATCGCCACCTGCGCGATCCTGATCGACAGGTACGGCGGCGAGGTGCCGCGCAGCCGCGAGGCGCTGGAGTCGCTGCCCGGGGTCGGCCGCAAGACCGCCAACGTGGTGCTCAACACCGCCTTCGGCGAGCCGACGATGGCGGTGGACACGCATATCTTCCGTGTCGCCAACCGCACCGGACTGGCACCGGGCAAGAACGTGCGCGAGGTGGAGGACAAGTTGGTGAAGGTGATCCCACCGGAGTTCATGCAGGATGCGCATCACTGGCTGATCCTGCACGGCCGTTATGTGTGCAAGGCGCGCAAGCCGGACTGCCCGCAATGCGTGATCCGCGACCTGTGTCGCTACAAGGACAAGACCGTCGCCTGAGGCGGCGGCATCGCCTGCCGCAGGCGCGGCCTCGTCGCCATGGCGCATGACTACTGCTGCGGGCCGGCGCGCAAGCCGGACTGCCCGCAATGCGTGATCCGCGACCTGTGCCGCTACAAGGACAAGACCGTCGCCTGAGGCGGCGGCATCGCCTGCCGCGGGCGCGGCCTCGTCGCTGCGGCGCCCGCCTTTCATCGCGGGAAGGCTTGCGACTGAGGTCGCTCCTACAGGTGCAAAGCCTGCTTGCCGCGGGGACGGCGGTCGCGATCGAAGCCGTCCGGGACCTGGATGAAGCTCGTTGCCACGGGGCGCCCGGAGGGAAGCATGCCCTTCATCCGTGCGGCGCGCGGGCCGCTCACCGCCGTGCAAGCACCCCGGAAAGACAAGACAAAAAAAGAAACGCCCCGGAAAGATCCGGGGCGTTCCGGTACCGCGTGCCGGCGCCGCCGGTCAGAAGCTCAGCTGGGTACGGACCGCGTACTGGTTGGTCTTGTCGCCGGTGAACTCGTTGTCGCCGCGGGTGTAGTTGAACATCACCCGGACGTTGGGGTTGAAGTAGTAGTTGACGCCGAACGTGGCCGAGCTGGCCTTCAGGTCGGCCACGTCCTTGTTCTCGATGTTGTCGTAGCGGGCGGTCAGCTCCCAGGCGCCGTCGGTGCCGACCTTGGGGGCGCCGAAGATGCCGTTGCCGGCCTTGTAGGCCTTGTGCTCGCCGGTCAGCATCCAGCTGCCCATCACGTAATAGGTCTGCACGTCCTGGTCGCCGCCGATCGGCTGGCCGAACTTGGCGCGCGCGTACTCGGACTGGAAGAACAGCGGACCGAACGCGCCGGCCACTTCCAGGCCAACGGTGTCGACCGAGTCGCCGCTGGCGCCGGTGGTGGTGGCGATGGTCTGCGACGGACCACGACGACCCGCGTAGTTGGCGACCGCGGCCAGGTTCGGCGAATCCTTGTTGGCGTTCTCGGTGCTGAGCGAGATACCCAGGTGCAGGGTGTTCTCGTCGTCGTTGATCGGCGCATAGGTGAAGCGCGCGGAGGCGCCGGCACCCTCGTTGCGCGGACCGGCGGCGTCGCGCAGGTTGAACGCGGACAGGCCGAAGCTGTAGTTGTCGCCCGCGGTCAGGTAGCCGATACCCTGCTGGAACTGGCGGCCGCTGTAGATGCCGGTGGCGGTGGCGAACGGCCGCTCCATCATGGTGATCTCGTTGGAGCTGGTCAGCTCCTCCATCGAGCGGTACGGCTTGAACTGGCCGACATAGAAGGTGCCGCCCAGGCCCTTGCGGCTGAGGTAGGCATCGCGGAAACCGGCGGTGGTGTTGCCGGCCGAGAAATCCTGCTCCAGCTTGTAGCCGAAGTCGTAGAACTTGCCCTGCAGGGTCAGGCGCGCACGGCGGAACTCGGTGGTGCCGGTGGTGTCGGCGGCGTCGCGGTCGAATGCATAGGCGTCGAAATGGATGCGGCCGCCCACCGAAGCCTCGAACTTCTTGTCGGCGGAGGTCACCTTGATGCCGCCCTTGGTCTCGACCTTGGGCGAGCTGGCCACCAGCTGGTCCAGGTTCTCCTTGGTTTCGACGTTGATGTCCGACTGCGCATCGGAACGCGACTCCAGTTCGACGACCTTGGCCTGCAAAGCGGCCAGCTGTTCCTTCAGTTGCGCCAGCTCGTCGCTGTTGGCCGCGTCGGCGGCGAAGCTGGCGCTGCCGGTTGCGGCGGCAAGCGCGACGGCCAGTAGGGAATAACGCATGGGTGGACTCTCCAATGGGGTGGTGACGGCATCGATGACTCGGACTCCGGCGATGCCCTGCCGCACGGGTGATTCCACGGGGCTCCCATGGGAAATGCGGCGGGCGTTCGTCAAAGTTGCGTAAAGGATGGGAGGCATATCTGACAATCACATGTGCGTTTTATGACGCTCACATGACACCCGTCCGACGCTTGTGTGTCGGACGCCGCGCACTGCATGGAGCGGGACCCCCGATCGATCGCCCTGCTTGCGCGGCAACCGCAGGCAGCGATGGGTCATGGCGGAGCCCCGATGACAAGGGCTGCGACAGGCGGCAACCATGACGGCGGTCGGCCCCGCGCCGGGTGCCGGGGGCGTCCTGCCCCCTCCCCTGCACTCCATGCGGGCCATCCACGAACCCCACCCTCCGTCGCGGGGCGATCGGGACGGGCGGCGAACCCCTTCCTCCTTCGTTCGGCCTGCCCAGCGGATACGGCACCGGCGGCCCGGCATCGATGGAATACGGAACCTACCGCCGACCCATGACATGACGGTGATGAGCCGCCGACAAGATCGGTCGTCGCCGTCCCGTGGGACCCCGATGTCCCGGCGGGCGCTCCGGGTGCATGAAGGCCCTCGTCCCCGTGCGGGTCGGAAAGGCCTTTCAACGGCGCAAAGCGCTGGTCGCCCCGGCGGCTGCCATCCGGTGGAAGGCACAGGCACTGCCCCCCGCCTGCGCGGGGCGACGGTTGCAGGGCACGCAGCCACCACGGGCCTCACCATTGGGATCACGCCTGCGCGGGGAAGACGGCTGCAGGACGCGCGACCGGCGCGCGGCTTCATCCTGGCCCTCCGCTTGCGCAGGGGACGACGGTTCGAGGACATGGATCAAGAGTTCCCGGCACCCATGCCAGCCGTCGTCGCCCGATGAGGACGCCCCCTCTCCGCCGGCGATCCGCCGCGACTCCACGGCAGGGCGAACGCCACGACGACGGATATCTTCCGGACGCTGCCCGGCATGATCCGTGACATGTCGCGTCGCGCCGGCGCCACGGCGACCGGCTCGATCACGGGATGCCGCTTCCGCAGCGGACCGGACCGGTTGCCGATCTTCCATCGCATCGATGCAATGCTTCGACGCGACGCCTTCATTGCTGTCGCGGCACGCGACTGTCCCCTTGCCCGGCCCGGCCATGCCCATGCGCGATCGCCCGGCAGCGACCCGCGCTCGTCGCCGGCTTGCAGCGACCGGGCGGAGGTCGTCCATCGCCCCGATCCGGCCTCGGACGGCCGCGCGCCCTCTGCGGGCCTGTCCGCCGGCTGCCGCCAGGCCCGAAAAGCGGGCGTCACGATTCCGTCATGAGGGCGCAACCGGGGTGTCACCCAACGGTTATGCAATGGGCGGCAGCGGAACCACCCGCCGCATTCATCCGCCCAGGAGCAAGCAGCATGTCCTCATCCTTCAAGTCCCGCATCGCCTTCGGCCTGGTGGCCATGGCCTGCGTGTTCGCCGCCAATGCCAACGACGTCACCGGCGCCGGCGCTTCGTTCGTCTACCCGGTCATGACCAAGTGGTCGGCGGATTACCGCAGCGCCACCAGCAAGCAGATCAACTACCAGTCGATCGGCTCGGGCGGCGGCATCGCCCAGATCAAGGCCGGCACCGTCGACTTCGGCTCTTCCGACGCGCCGCTCAAGCCGGAAGAACTGGCCAAGTTCAACCTGGCCCAGTTCCCGTCGGTCATCGGCGGCGTGGTGCCGATCGCCAACGTGGAAGGCCTGCAGCCCGGCGCGCTGAAGCTGGACGGCCCGGTGCTGGCCGACATCTTCCTGGGCAAGATCAAGACCTGGAACGACCCGGCGATCGCCGCGCTCAACCCGGGCCTGTCGCTGCCGTCCGCCAAGATCACCGTGGTGCATCGTTCCGACGGCTCCGGCACCACCTTCAACTTCGCCAACTACCTGTCCAAGGTCAGCCCGGACTGGAAGAGCAAGGTCGGCGAAGGCACCGCGCTGCAGTGGCCGGTCGGCATCGGCGGCAAGGGCAACGAAGGCGTGGCCGCCTACGTCAAGCAGATCAAGGGCGGCATCGGCTACGTCGAACTGTCCTACGCGCTGCAGAACAAGCTGTCGTACGCCTCGCTGAAGAATGCCGCCGGCCAGTTCGTGCAGCCGTCGGATGCCTCCTTCGCCGCCGCCGCCGCCAGCGCCGACTGGGGCAGCAGCAAGGATTTCTACCTGGTGATGACCAACGCCCCGGGCGCCGAATCCTGGCCGATCACCGCCACCAACTTCATCCTGATGAGCAAGCAGCCGAAGAACGTCGCCGGCTCGCGCAATGCCCGCGAATTCTTCCAGTGGGTCTACGCCAACGGCGACGCCCAGGCCAAGCAGCTGGACTACGTGCCGCTGCCGGACAGCCTGGTCCAGCAGATCGAGGCCTACTGGTCGCAGAACCTGAAGTACTGAGCAAGGGGGCCGGCAGGTCCTCTCTCCCCCTGCCGACTCCGGGCGCGGGCCATGCGGTCCGCGCCTTCTTTTTGGTTCTTCGCCCGGTCCCAGGCCGCCGCCATGCGAAAAGCCCGGGAATGCGCGCCTCCCGCGGAGGGAAGAGAAGAAAAGCCTCTTTTCCCGCGGCAACAGCCCCGCGTAACCGTCATCACCGGGCCGCGTCATCAAGCTGTAACAAAAACATCATTTCATAGCCGCATCCACCGGCGAGCCCGGTTCCGCAACGGAGTGACCATGAAACTGCATACGGCCGGCATCGCCGCCCTTTCCCTGGCCATCACCCTGGGCCTGTCCGCCTGCAACAACGGCGGCAGCGGCACGGCCGCATCCGCCACCGGCGAGACGGCTGCCGCCGGCGACCGGATCAGCGCCGAGATCTCCGGTGCCGGCGCATCCTTCATCTTCCCGCTGGTGTCCAAGTGGTCGGCCGACTACAACGCCGCCACCGGCGCCAAGATCAACTACCAGTCGATCGGCTCGGGCGGCGGCATCGCCCAGATCAAGGCCGGCACCGTCGACTTCGGTTCCTCCGACAAGCCGCTGTCCAGCGACGAGCTGACGCAGGCCGGCCTGGGCCAGTTCCCCTCGGCGATCGGCGGCGTGGTGCCGGTGGTCAACATCGACGGCCTGGAAACCGGCAAGCTGCGGCTGAGCGGCGCGCTGCTGGCCGACATCTTCCTGGGCAAGGTCAAGACCTGGAACGACCCGGCCATCGTCGCCGCCAACCCGGGCGTGTCCCTGCCCGACGGCAAGATCACCCTGGTGCACCGTTCCGACGGCTCGGGCACCACCTTCAACTTCACCAACTACCTGTCCAAGGTCAGCCCGGACTGGAAGGGCAAGGTCGGCGAAGGCACCTCGGTGCAGTGGCCCGACGGCGTCGGCGGCAAGGGCAACGAAGGCGTGGCCTCCTACGTCAAGCAGATCAAGGGCGCCATCGGCTACGTCGAGCTGGCCTACGCGCTGCAGAACGACATGCCGTACGCATCGATGCAGAACGCGGCCGGCAACTGGGTGCAGCCCAACGCCGAGACCTTCGCCGCCGCCGCGGCCAGCGCCGACTGGGCCAGCGCCCAGGATTTCGACCTGGTCATCACCAACGCCCCGGGCGCGCAGGCGTGGCCGATCACCGCCACCAACTTCATGCTGATGCAGAAGCAGCCCAAGGACCCCAAGCGCAACCAGGACACCCTGGCGTTCTTCAAGTGGGCCTTCGAGAACGGCCAGGCCCAGGCCAACGAACTGCACTACGTACCGCTGCCGGCCGAGCTGGTCGCGCAGATCGAGAGCTACTGGGCCGCCGAGTTCAAGTGACGCAATGACGCGGGTGCGCCACAGGCGCACCCGCCTTTGTCATCGCGCCGTCCCCGCGCAGGCGGGGATCGCTCTTGCGGTTGCTCCTGCACTTGCCATTGAAGCCACAAGCAACACCAACCAGCAGGAACGACGACCTGACATCGGCTCGTTGAAAAGCACCTCCCGCCCACGCGGAAACGACGCACTCCCCCGTCTCTCTTCCCGGCCAACGCCACAGACATGAATACCATCGCATCGTCCCCAGCACTGCCCGGCACGCGCGACTCGCGCGATGCCCGCAACGACCGCCTGTTCCGCTGGGTCCTGGTCGCCACCGTCGTCCTGGTGCTGACCGCGCTGGCCTGCGCCGCCCTGTCGATGCTGTGGGGCGGCCGCCATGCCCTGCAGGAGCAGGGCCTGAGCTTTTTCTATTCGTCCGACTGGAATCCGGTCGAGAACAGGTTCGGCGCGCTGGCGCCGATCTACGGCACCCTGGTCACCGCGCTGATCGCGATGGTCATCGCGGTGCCGGTCAGCTTCGGCATCGCCTTCTTCCTGACCGAGGTGGCGCCGCGCTGGTTGCGCGGGCCGGTCGGCACCGCCATCGAGCTGCTGGCCGGCATCCCCTCGATCATCTACGGCATGTGGGGCCTGTTCGTGCTGGTGCCGGTGATGACCGAGTACGTCACCCCGTGGCTCAACGACCACCTGGGCACGCTGCCGGTGGTCGGCGCGCTGTTCCAGGGCCCGCCGCTGGGCATCGGCATGCTCACCGCCGGCTTCGTGCTGGCGATCATGGTGATCCCGTTCATCTCCTCGGTGATGCGCGAGGTGTTCCTGACCGTGCCGACGCGGCTGAAGGAATCGGCCTACGCGCTCGGTTCCACCAAGTGGGAGGTGAGCTGGGACATCGTCCTGCCCTATACCCGCTCGGCGGTGATCGGCGGCATCTTCCTCGGCCTGGGCCGCGCCCTGGGCGAGACCATGGCGGTGGCCTTCGTGATCGGCAACAGCGTGCGCCTGTCGCCGTCGCTGCTGGAACCGGGCACCACCATCGCCGCGCTGATCGCCAACGACTTCGGCGAGGCCACCGAGACCTACCGCTCGGCGCTGCTGCTGCTCGGCTTCGTGCTGTTCATCGTCACCTTCGTGGTGCTCGCCATCGCCCGCCTGATGCTGATGCGCCTGTCCCGCAAGGAGGGCAACTGATGTCCGCCGCCATTTCCGACAAGCTGTACCTGCGCCGCCGTGTCGTCAACGTCGTCGCCCTGCTGCTGTCCTGCGCCACCGCGCTGTTCGGCCTGTTCTTCCTGGGCTGGATCCTGTGGACGCTGGCGGCCAAGGGCCTGGCCGGCATCAACCTGGACCTGTTCACCCGGATGACGCCGCCGCCGATGCAGCAAGGCGGCCTGGCCAACGCCTTCTTCGGCAGCGCGGTGATGTGCGCGCTGGCCATCGCCATCGGCACCCCGCTGGGCGTGGCCGCCGGCACCTGGCTGGCCGAATACGGCAATGCCCGCAAGGCCGGCACCGTGGTCCGCTTCGTCAACGACATCCTGCTGTCGGCGCCGTCGATCGTGCTCGGCCTGTTCGTCTACACCCTGTACGTGATGCAGACCGGCGGCCAGTTCTCGGCGTTCGCCGGTGCGCTGTCGCTGGCCTTCATCGTGCTGCCGGTGGTGGTGCGCACCACCGACGAGATGCTGCGGCTGGTGCCCTCGCAGATGCGCGAGGCGGCGCTGTCGCTGGGCATCCCGCAGTGGAAGGTGATCGTGCAGGTGCTGTACCGCAGCGCGGCAGCCGGCATCGTCACCGGCATCCTGCTGGCGCTGGCGCGCATCTCCGGCGAGACCGCGCCGCTGCTGTTCACCGCCTTCGGCAACCAGTACTGGAACAGCAACATCTTCCAGCCGATGGCCAGCGTGCCGGTGGTGATGAACCAGTTCGCCGGCAGCCCCTACGAATCCTGGCAGGTCCTGGCATGGGCCGGCGCCCTGGTACTGACCGTGTTCGTCCTGCTGGTAAGCCTCGCCGCCCGCGGCCTGCTGCTGCGCAACCGAATCTCCCATGACTGACCTTTCCGCGGACATCGCCATGAACGATCTTTCCAATGCCGTGCCGATGCAGCGCATCGCGGTGCCGGCCTCGCACGAGAACCTGCAGACCCCGGCGCCGGTCAAGCTCGCCGCGCGCGGGCTGGACTTCTACTACGACAAGTTCCTTGCGCTGAAGGGCATCAACCTCGAAATCCCCGAGAAGCGCGTGACCGCGCTGATCGGCCCCTCCGGCTGCGGCAAGTCGACCCTGCTGCGCATCTTCAACCGCATCTACGCGCTGTACCCCAAGCTGGAAGCGCGCGGCGAGGTGCTGCTGGACGGCGAGAACATCCTCTCGCCCAAGTACCCGATGAACCGGCTGCGCAGCAAGGTCGGCATGGTGTTCCAGAAGCCGGTACCGTTCCCGATGACCATCTTCGAGAACGTGGCCTACGGCATCCGCCACCACGAGAAGCTGTCCAAGAGCGAGATGAACGACCGCGTCGAGCACGCGCTGCGTCAGGGCGCGCTGTGGGACGAGGTGAAGGACAAGCTCAACCAGAGCGCGCTGGGCCTGTCCGGCGGCCAGCAGCAGCGCCTGTGCATCGCCCGCGCGGTGGCGCTCAAGCCCGACGTGCTGCTGCTGGACGAGCCGACCTCGGCGCTGGACCCGATCTCCACCAGCCGCATCGAGCAGCTGGTCGAGGAGCTCAAGCACGACTACACCATCGTCATCGTCACCCACAACATGCAGCAGGCCGCGCGCGTGTCCGACTACACCGCCTTCATGTACCTGGGCGACCTGATCGAGCACGACCGCACCGAGGTGATCTTCTCGCAGCCCAACAAGCAGCAGACCGAGGACTACATCACGGGCCGCTTCGGCTGAGGCCGAACCGCCGTGCCTGGTGATTCGTGACGGATGGCTTGCGGGAGCAACCGCCGGATCGCGCGCCACCCCACGCTTCTCCCCATCACGAATCACCCATCACGAATCACGGATCCGAGACCATGAACCTCCCCAACGACCACATCGTCAAGAGCTACGACGAAGAACAGCAGCGGCTGGTGGCCGAGATCGTGCGCATGGGCGAGATGTCCGTCGCCCAGCTGGACGCGGCGCTGGACGTGATCGAGCGCCGCGACGAGAACGCGGCGCGCCGCATCATCGCCAACGACGAGGCCATCGACGCGCTGGAACAGCAGATCAGCCACGACGTGATGCGGCTGGCGCTGCGCGGGCCGATGGCGCGTGACCTGCGCGAGATCCTCGCCGGGCTGCGCATCCCGTCGGACATCGAGCGCATCGGCGACTACGCCGCCAACGTCGCCAAGCGCTCCATCGCCCTGGCCGCGGTGCCGCCGCTGCCGCAGATCCAGGGGCTGCAGGCGCTGGGCCGGCTGGCCGCGCAGCAGGTCCGCCGCGCGATCGACGCCTACCGCGACAGCGACGCCGACGCCGCCCTCGCCCTGCGCGCGGACGACGCCCGCCTGGACGCGCAGTACACCGCGCTGTTCCGCGAGCTGCTGACCTACATGATGGAAGACCCGCGCAACATCACCCCGTGCACGCACCTGCTGTTCATGGCCAAGAACCTGGAGCGCGTGGGCGACCACGCCACCAACATCGCCGAGAACGTGTGGTTCCTGGTGCACGGCGAGCAGCCGCTGCCGCCACGCGAGAAGCGCGACGAGACCGGCACCACCACCTCGCCCTGAGCACGCCGCCCGGGACATGATGGCTCCCCGCCGGCTGCGGTCATCGCCCGGCGGCGACGATTTCCCCTGCCGCGGCGGTTTCCAGCGGATTCGTCGTCTGGGCGCGGGCCGCACCTGCCGTATCCCACGCCCGGCAACCCCGATGCAGGCGCACGGTGAATCCACGACGGCGTCCCGTCCCGGCACGACGGCGGCACGGCATCGGATAGCCGGCGGCACGGCATCGGATAGCCGGCGGCACGGCATCGGATAGCCGGCGCGCATTCATCCCTTGTCCGTCGTGCCGCACTCGACGGTACCGGGCAGCGATTGCGGGTTACCTGACAGGGCGACCGCCGACGGCGTCCACACGCGCGGGCGCCGGTCGAGCGCCGCGCCCAAGACGCCCCAGGACAGGCGCGGTATCGCCACTGACATCCTCCGAACATGCCCTGGGCTTAGAATCCGGGCACCGCGGGCCCGCCCGCATCGTCACGGAGCACGTCATGAACCCGTCCAGCAGGAAACCCGTCGCCATCGCCCTGGGCACCGCCCTCGCCGGCCTGACCCTTTCCGGGTCCGCGTTCGCCATGCAGCCGCTGGCCCAGGGCTACATGCTGTCGGCGCAGGATGCCCAGGCCACCGCCGCCAAGGCGCACGAGGGCAAATGCGGCGAAGGCAAGTGCGGCATGCAGAACGCCGACACCGACAAGGACGGCCGCATCTCGCAGGCCGAGTTCGACGCCGCCCATCCCGACAAGGCCGGCAAGTTCGCCCAGATCGACACCAACAAGGACGGCTACATCGACGCCGAGGAGCACAAGGCCCACCGTGCCGACAAGGCGAAGGACAAGGCCGGCGCCGGACACAAGGCCGGCGAGGGCAAGTGCGGCGAAGGCAAATGCGGCGGCATGGCCTGATCGCGAACCGCCGCGGCCCCCCCGCGCATCGCCTGCGCGGGGGCCACGGCCGGGATTCGACGGGACATCCCCGTGCGATGAGCGGCGATGAACCTGCCTGACGCCAGCGCCGGACTCGGCCTGCGGCGCGCCCTGCTGGGCGCGTTGCGGTCGGCGCCGCCCGGCGGTTTCGATTTCCTGGAATGCGCGCCGGACAACTGGATCGGCGTCGGCGGCAGGCTCGGCGAGGCGCTGGACGAACTGTCCGCGCGCCATCCGCTCACCTGCCACGGCCTGTCGCTGTCGCTGGGCGGCGTGGAACCGCTGGACGACACCTTCCTGGCCCGCACCCGCCGTTTCCTGGACCGGCACAAGGTGGCGCTGTACAGCGAGCACCTGAGCTACTGCACCGACGACGGCCACCTGTACGACCTGATGCCGCTCCCGTTCACCGGCGAGGCGGTGCGGCACGTGGCCGCGCGCATCGCCCGCGTGCAGGACGTGCTGGGGCGGCGCATCGCGGTGGAGAACGTGTCCTACTACGCCGCGCCCTGGCAGGCGATGGACGAGGTGGACTTCGTCAACGCGGTGCTGGAGGAAGCCGACTGCGACCTGCTGCTGGACGTCAACAACGTCTACGTCAACGCGATCAACCACGGCTACGACGCGCACGCGTTCCTGGCGCGGATGCCCGGCCGGCGCATCGCCTCGTACCACATCGCCGGCCACTACGACGAGGCCGACGACCTGAAGGTGGACACCCACGGCGCGCCGGTGAAGGAGACCGTGTGGGAGCTGCTGGCCGAGGCCTACCGCCTGCACGGCGTGCGCCCCACCCTGCTGGAGCGCGACTTCAACTTCCCGCCGCTGCACACCCTGCTGGCCGAGGTGCAACGCATCCGCGAGGCGCAGCACGAAGCGAGCGCGGACGCGCGCGACGATGCCACCCGGCATGGCTGACACCCTGCGCCGGCAGCAGTTCGCCCTGGCCCGGCACCTGCGCGACCCGGACGCATACCCGCCGCCGCCCGGGATCGAGGAGCGCCGGCTGCGGATCTACCGCGAGCTGTTCCTCAACAACATCGACAGCCTGCTGGCCGGCAACTTCCCGGTGATCCGCAGGACGCTCGACGACGATGCGTGGCGCACGCTGGTGCGCGACTTCCACGCGCGGCACCGCAGCCGCACGCCGCTGTTCCCCGAGATCGGGCGCGAGTTCATCCGCTTCCTGGAAAACCGCGCCGACCAGGGCAGCGACGATCCGCCCTGGCTGCTGGAACTGGCGCACTACGAATGGATCGAGCTGGCGCTGCAGCTGGCCGACGACGAGGTCCCCGCGCACGACCCGCATGGCGACCTGCTGGCCGGCGTGCCGCTGCCCTCGCCGTTCGCGCGGGCGCTGGCCTACCGCTGGCCGGTGCACCGGATCGGCCCCGGGTTCGCTCCGCAGGCGCCGCCCACCGCCCCCACCCTGATCCTGGCGCGGCGCGACGCCGCGGGCGAGGTGCGCTTCGCCGAAATCTCGCCGCTGGTGTACCGCCTGCTGGAACTGCTCGGCGATGCCGCCCCGCGCAGCGGCCGCCAGCGGCTGGAAGGCCTGGCGGCCGAATCCGGCACCACCGCCGACGACGGCTTCATCGCGCAGGGAACCGCGCTGCTGCTGCGCATGCGCGAGGAAGGCACGCTGCTGGGCACCCGTCCGCCCGGCGTGGCCGCCACCGCCCCGGGGCCGTCCCCGCGCTGACGTCGCGACCGTCGCAGGCCCGGCGCTCGCAAGGCTCCATGCCGGCGCCTTCCCACGCCGGCGGCACGCACCACCTTCAAGTCCCCACGGAGGCGTCCCGCAATGCGCGCGCATCCGGAAGCGCTGGCATCGCCTCGGCCCGCGGTCGGGCGCAAGCGCCGTCTGCTACCCTAGCGCGATGCCCGAAACCAGCGAAATCCAGACAACTTCCAGTTCCATCGTGCCGATGTCGCGACGTTTCCGTGGCTTCCTGCCGGTCGTGGTGGACGTGGAAACCGGCGGTTTCGACTGGAACCGCCATGCCCTGCTGGAAATCGCGGCGGTACCGATCGAGATGGACGAGAACGGCCTGCTCTACCCCGGCCAGACCAGCAGCGCCCACGTCATCCCGGCGCCCGGCACCGAGATCGACCCCAAGTCGCTGGAAGTGACCGGCATCGACATCGACCACCCGTTCCGGCTCGCCAAGCCCGAGCGCGAGGCGCTGGACCACGTGTTCGCGCCGGTGCGCGCGGCGGCGAAGAAGTACGGCTGCCAGCGCGCGATCCTGGTCGGCCACAACGCCCATTTCGACCTGAACTTCCTCAACGCCACCGTCGCCCGCGTCGGCCACAAGCGCAATCCGTTCCACCCCTTCAGCGTGTTCGACACCGTCACCCTGGCCGGCATCGCCTACGGCCAGACGGTGCTGGCGCGGGCGGTGCAGGCCGCCGGCTTCGACTGGGACGCCGAGGAGGCGCACAGCGCGGTGTACGACACCGAGCAGACCGCGCGCCTGTTCTGCAAGATCGCCAACGCCTGGCCGCGCGTCGAGAACTTCAACGCGCCGGCCCCCGCCCCCCGATAACCCGGTACGCCGTACCGGCGGCCGTGCCAGCGCCGCAGGGGGCCCCGTCGCGAAGCGCGCGGCCGGCATTTCCTGCACCCGATGACGGTGCCGCGCCGTCTCTCCGCCCGGCCCTCGTCCGGGAACATTCCCGGTTCTTCATCCATCCGCGGGGGAACCATTCCGGGGCCTGCCCCGGAAAGCTCGCGACTGACGTCGCTCCTACAATGCTTCCCCCACTGTAGGAGCGACGTCAGTCGCGACAGCGGATACGTCCCGGAGCCGGCTGGCCCAGTCGCGCAGACGATTCCCGACCGCCGTCCAGCGACTTCCGGCTGAATCGCCAGGCAGGTCGCCGTGCGCCCCGCACCTCTCGCTGTCATGGAGCCGCAGGAGCGACGGCAGCAACACCGCACCCACCCGATTCGAAGATTCCCTAGCCCAGGCAGGTCTGGTCGCGGCCTTCGCTCTTGGCCCGGTACAGCGCCCTGTCGGCGCGCTGGCACAGCAGCAGCGGCGTGCGGTCGCTGGCGTCGAGCTGCACCAGTCCGGCGCTGAACGTCACCCGCAGGCCCTCGATGCCGGCCCAGTTGCGCTGCGCGTGGAACAGGCTGCGCATCCGCGCGCACACCTGTTGCGCCTCCTCCAGCCGGGTGTCGTTGAGCAGCAGCGCGAACTCCTCGCCGCCCAGGCGCGCCGGCATGTCCGAATCGCGGCAACTGGCCGCCAGCAGCCGCGCCACCTCGCACAGCACCACATCGCCGATGCTGTGCGACCAGCTGTCGTTGACGTTCTTGAAGTGGTCGATGTCCAGCACCACCAGGCACAGCGGATGGCCGCTGCGCTGGGAACGGGCGAAATCGCGCGCCAGCACCTCGTCGAACGCGCGCCGGTTCGGCAGCCCGGTCAGCGGGTCCTCGTGCGCCTGCCGCTCGAACGCCTCGGCCTGCTCGCGCAGGCGCTCGGCCAGTTCGGTCTTTTCCTGGTTGGCAGCCAGCAATCGCTCGGCCTGCAGTTGCAGGTCGGCGGTGCGTTCGGCCACCTGCTGCGCCAGACGGATGTTGCTGGTCTTGTAGCGGTGGATCAGGTAGCGGTACAGCGCCACCAGCGCCAGCAGCAGCAACACGCCCGCCACCGCCTGCACGCTGCGCCGCTGCCACGGCAGCGGTTCGACGGTGAAGCGCCATCGCGCCTCGCTGTCGCTCCAGCGCCCGCCCGGATGCGCGGCGGACACGTGCAGGGTGTAGTCCCCGGGCGGCAGGCCGATGAACTCGACGCTGCGTTGCTGGCCGCGCTCGATCCAGTCGTTGTCCAGCCCTTCCAGCCGGGTGCGGTAGCGGATCCGTTCGGACATCAGGTAGCTCAGCCCGACATAGCTGACCGCCAGCCGGCGCCCGCCCGGCAGCGAGGTGCGGCCGCTCGCCTGCCACTGCACCGGCGCGCCGTCCAGCTGCACGTTCTCGATCACCGCCGGCGGCGGCAGGCGCTCGCGGAAGCGTTGCAGCCGCAGCGGATCGACCATGCTCAGGCCGCCGGCGGTCGCCACCCAGAAGCTGCCGTCGCGGCGCAGGATCGCCGACGGCCCGGTGCTGCCGTTGGCCTGGGAATTGTTCATCCCGTCGATCTCGTTGTAGCGCTCGACCGCAATCCGCGGGCTGCGGCCGTCGGCCACCTCGTTGAGCGCGGCCATCTCGGTGCGCAGCACGCCGCGGTTGCTGCTGATCCAGACATTGCCGATCCGGTCGGGCACCAGCTGGAACACGGTGTCCACCGGCATGCCCTGCTCCAGCCCCACCCGCGCCAGCTGCCCCTCCCGGTAGCGGTAGAGGCCGCGGTCGCTGCTGATCCACATCGCCTCGCCGACCTGCTGGAAACCGAAGACGCTGCGCCCGCCGCCCAGGCCATCCAGGTCCAGCCGCTGCACGTGGTCATCACGCAGCACCCGTACGCCTTCGATGGTGCCGATCCACAGGCCATCCTCGGCGCTGTGCAGCGCGGTGATCAGCCCCGACGGCATGCCCTCCACCGACGGCGTGCGCACGCCGTCGGCGCCTACCCGCACCACGCCGCGCTGGGTGCCGATCCACATGCCGTCGCCGGCGACGTCGGCGGCCATCGCCCGTACGTTGCCGCCCGGCAGGCCGTCGGCCTCGCCGTAGTGGCGGATGCGGTCGGCGCCGTCCACCTTGAACACGCCGTCGCCGAAGGTACCGGCCCACACGTTGCCGTCGCGGTCCTGCGCCAGGCTGAGCACCGACGGCGACTTGCCCACCCGGTTGTGCAGCGCGACCGGTGCGATGCGGCCATCGGCCTCCATCCGGTCCAGCCCGCTGGCACTGCCCACCCACAGCCGGCCACGGCGGTCCTCCAGCACCGTGCGCACGTAGTCGCCGCTCAGCCCGTCCTGCACGGTGTAGCTGCTGAACAGGGTCTCACGCAGCCGGTACAGGCCGCCGTTGGCGCCGACCCAGATGCTGCCCTCGGCATCCTGGTGCAGGCTGACGATGCGCCCGCCCGGCAACGACAGGCCCGAGGGCAGGCGCTCGATGCCATGGCTGCCGATCCGCAGCAGCCCCTGGTTCTCGGTGCCCAGCCACAGGTCGCCGTGGCGGTCCTGCAGCATCGAGGTCAGGTGCACCTGCCCCGGCACCCGGTGGCGGAGCACCGGCCGGTCGTCCTGCATCCGGTAGATGCTCTCGCCGGCCACGATCCACAGCACCCCGTCCGCGGCGCGGTACGGCCACACCAGCCCGCGCGGGAGGCCATAGCTTTCCGGCACGCGCCGCAGCACGCCGTCGGTATCGCGGACCACCAGCCCGTCCAGGGTGCCCACCCACACCCGGTCCTGGGCATCAACCGCCATCTGCGTGAAGCTCATCGCCATCGGCACGTCGGCCGGCGGCGGGGTGTACTCGAAGCCGCCTTCCGGGGTGAAGCTGCCCAGGCCCTTGCCTTCGAACAGCAGCCAAAGCCGGCCGTGGCTGTCCATCTGCATGGCCTGGACCAGCACCTGCGGCGCCGGCGGCTGCCGCGGCCATTGCTGCCACCCGCCCTCGGCCGAACGCCGCAGCACGTTGCCGCGCGAGTCGCTGATCCACAGCGCGCCCTGGCGGTCCACATGCAGCGCGCCGATGCCGTTGTCGAGCAGGCCCGGCCGGGAACTGCGGTCGTACACGGTGAAGTCCAGGCCGTTGTAGCGCACCAGCCCTTCCCAGGTGGCGAACCACAGGTGGCCCTCCGGGGTCTGCGCGATGTCGCGCAGCGAGTTGTGCGGCAGGCCATTGCGCGAGGTCCACATGTCGATGGCGTAGTCGCGCAGCGGCGGGGCGCCCTCCGCGGCCGCCTGCAGCGGCCACAGGCACAGCCACGCCAGCAGCAGGCGCATGGCCAGCATCGCGGTTACCGGCATCGAACGCCCGCGCCGCGGCGCCGTATCCGGGCAGGCCACCGGCGGCCTCCGGCAGGCGGAGGCCGACTTCGGCCCCGGCAGGCGATCTCCGTCGGTGGAAGCGGGCAACAGGTCCGTTGTCATGGGCGGCGGATCGGCGGGATGCGGCAATGGTAAGGCGCAATCGCCCCTCAGCGCTGGCCGCCGCCCCATTGCGGATGCTCCCAGCTCACCACCGCTTCCAGCCCGCCGTCGGGATGGTTGCGCAGGCTCAGGCTGGCGCCGTCCTTTTCCGCCAGCGCGCGGGCGATGGTCAGCCCCAAGCCGGCCCCGCCGGTCTCGCGCGAGCGCGAGGTCTCCAGCCGCAGGAACGGGTCGAACACCGCCTCCAGTTCGTCCTCGGCCAGCCCCGGGCCGCTGTCGCGCACCCTGACCGTCACGCCGCCGTCCTGCGCCTCGGCCGACACCCGCGCCGAGTGGCCGTACTTGAGCGCGTTGTCCACCAGGTTGGAGAACAGCCGGTGCATCGCCAGCGGCCGCAGCATCAGCACCGCGCCGCAGCCCTGCTCGAAGCGCGCCTCGGCGCCGGCCTCGACCGCGTCCTCGACCACGCTCTCCAGCAGCGAATCCAGGTCCAGCGCCGCACGCTGCTCGGCGCTTTCGGCGCTGCGCGCCAGCTCCAGGCCTTCGCGGATCAGCGCCTGCATCGCCGCCAGGTCGCCGATCAGGCGCTCGCGCAGCGCCTCGTCGGGCACGTTCTCCAGCCGCAGCCGCAGCCGCGTCACCGGCGTCTGCAGGTCGTGGGTGATCGCCGCCAGCATCTGCGTGCGCTCGCCCAGGTGCCGCTGCAGGCGCTTCTGCATCGCGTTGAAGGCCTCGGCGGCACGGCGCACCTCCAGCGGGCCGGTAACCGGCAGCGGTGCGCGCTGCAGGTCCTGGCCCAGCTCGGCGGCGGCCGCGGCCAGCCGCTGCAGCGGCGCGCTGGCGATGCGCGCCACCACGTAGGCCAGCACCGCGATCGCCAGCGCCAGCAGCGACAGGAACAGCGGGTCGAACGCCTGCGCGCTGTCGCGCGCCACCGCCGGCGACTCGAACGCCAGCTGCAACGGCGTACCGTCGCTCAGTTGCAGGCTGACCAGCCGGCAGCGCGGCGGGATGAAGGAGCGGTCGTGTTCGTGGACGCGGCGGCGCGCATCCGTCCCACTCGGCCGCGGCACGAAATCCGGCAGCTTCGGCAGGCACGAACGGTAGCTGGTGGCATGCACCTGCGCGCCGGCCACCGGTCCGGAGCGCTGCGCCAGCAATGCGGCCAGGGCGGTATCGGCCTCGCCCACCCGCGGCTGCGCCGGCGCCAGCCGCACGTTCGGGCCACCGACCCTCAACAGCCGCTCGCGCAGTTCGGGGTTGTCGTCCAGCAGGTTCACGTAGCCCTGCAGGCGGTCGGCGCTGCGCACCAGGTTCTGCCGCTCGAACTCCTGCTGGCGCTTGGCGTTGGCCACCAGCGTCGCGCCCACCGCGGCCACGCTCATGCCCAGCAGCAGGATCACGAACAGGCGCCCGGCCATCGACGCCAGGAACAGCCGCAGCCGGGTCATTCCAGCGCCACCGCGCTGGCGAACACGTAGCCTTCGTTGCGCACGGTCTTGATCAGGCCGCCGGCCTCGCCCAGCTTCTGCCGCAGGCGGCTGACCTGCAGGTCGATCGCGCGGTCCTGCGCCTCGTAGTTGCGGCCGCTGCTCAGCGACACCAGCTGTTCGCGCGAGAGCACCTTGTTGGCATGCGCCGCGAATACCCGCAGCAGCCGGAACTCGGCCCCGGACAACACCACCACGCGCCCGTCCGGATCGACCAGGTGGCGGTGCTCCAGGTCGAAGGTCCAGCCCGAGAAGCGCGCGCGGCGCATCGCCAGCGGCTCCAGGTTGGCCGGCAGCGCCTCGGTCCGGCGCAGCACGTTGCGGATGCGCGCCAGCAGTTCGCGCGGCTCGAACGGCTTGGCCAGGTAGTCGTCGGCGCCCATCTCCAGCCCCAGCACGCGGTCGATCGGTTCGCTGCGCGCGGTGAGCATGATCACCGGCGTGGCCGAACGCGCGCGCAGGTCGCGGCACAGGGTCAGGCCGTCCTCGCGCGGCAGGTTGAGGTCGAGCACGATCAGGTCGATGTGCTCGCGCTCCAGCACCCGGCGCATTTCGCTGCCGTCGCCGGCGGTGCTGACCTGGTAGCCGGCGCGCCCCAGCTGCTCGGCCAGCAGCGTGCGGATGTCGATGTCGTCGTCGACCACCAACAGGCGGTGCATGGTCTGGATTTCCGTCATGGCTGAATGATCCATCGTATCCGATCGCCCTGCGCGCCCCCTCCTGCGTCGCAAGGTATCGACCACCGCCACCGACACATTGCGACACAATCGGCCAGTCGTCCGATACAGGCCGACACACGCCGTGCATTGAGCCGTGCGCGGCAACTGCCCACACTGAACGCATCGCCGCCGTCGCGGCCAGCCATGAGTCGACCCCAACGTGAAGCTCCCAATGCCCAGGACCCGGCGCGGCCGCATCCTCCTCGCCGCCGCCATCGTGCTGCTGATCGCCGGTATCGCGGCGTGGACGCTGCGCAAGCCCGCCGCTCCGCCCCTGGCGACCTCGCCGGTGACGCGCGGCGACCTGGAGCAGACCGTCGATGCCACCGGCGTGATCGATGCCTACAAGCTGGTCAGCGTCGGTGCGCAGGCCTCGGGCCAGATCAAGTCGTTGAGGGTGCAACTGGGCGACGTGGTCAAGGAGGGCGACCTGATCGCCGAGATCGACTCCACCACCCAGCAGAACAGCCTGCAGAACGCAGAGGCGGCGCTGGAGAACATCCGCGCCCAGCGCGCGGTGCAGCAGGCCACGCTGCGCGAGGCCGAGCTGGCGTTCCAGCGGCAGAAGCAGATGCTGGCCGAAGAAGCCACCTCGCGCGCGGAGTACGAGGGCGCCGAAGCCAAGCTGGCCACCTCGCAGGCGCAGGTGCGCGCGCTCGACGCACAGATCAAGCAGCGCGAGACCGAGCTGGGCACCGCCCGCGCCAACCTGGGCTACACCCGCATCACCGCGCCGATCGACGGCACCGTGGTCGCGGTGGTGGCCGAGGAAGGCCGCACCGTCAACGCCAACCAGTCGGCGCCGACCATCGTCAAGCTGGCGCGGCTGGACCTGGTCACCGTCAACGCCGAGATCTCCGAAGCCGACGTGGTCAAGGTCAAGCCCGGCATGCCGGTGTACTTCACCATCCTCGGCCAGCCCGACCGCAAGTACCACGCCACCCTGCGCACGGTGAACCCGGCGCCGTCCTCCATCGCCAGCGAGAGCACCACCAGCACTTCCTCGTCCAGCTCCAGCACCGCGGTCTACTACAACGCCCTGTTCGACGTGGAGAATCCCGACGGCACCCTGCGCATCGACATGACCGCGCAGGTCTCGGTACTGCTGTCGCAGGCCAAGGACGCGCTGCTGATCCCGGCCGTGGCGCTGGGTGCGAAGATCCCCGCCCGCGGCGAACGCCCCGCCGGCCAGAGCCGTGGCGCAGGTGCCGGACAGGCCGGCGGCGACGGCAGCCGCCCGGCCCGCACGCGCCCGGCCAGCGACGACGGCGCCTCCACCGCTGCGGCCACCGCCGAGGAAAGCGGCGACTGGTACATGGTGCGGGTGGTCGGCAAGGACGGACAGCCGGAACCGCGCCGGATCCGGACCGGCCTCAACAACGGCAGCAGCGTCGAAGTGCTCGAGGGCCTGGCCGAAAGCGACCGGGTCGTGGTCGGCGAGGTGACCGCCGCCGAGCGCGCCGCCGCGGCCGCGCGCGGCAACCGCAGCCCGATGGCGCCGATGATGGGCGGGCCGCGTCGATGAGCATCCCCCTGCTGCGGGTACGCGACCTGCGTCGCGAGTTCCCCGCCGGCGAGGAGACCATCGCCGTGCTCAAGGACATCAACCTGGACATCGCCGCCGGCGAGATGGTCGCCATCGTCGGCCAGTCCGGTTCGGGCAAGTCGACGCTGATGAACATCCTCGGCTGCCTGGACCGGCCCACCACCGGCAGCTACCAGGTGGCCGGCCGCGAGACCGGGAAGATGGAACCGGACGAGCTGGCCGAGCTGCGGCGCGAGCACTTCGGCTTCATCTTCCAGCGCTACCACCTGCTCGGCGACCTGGACGCGCGCGGCAACGTCGAGGTGCCGGCGATCTACGCCGGCGTGCCCGGCGACAAGCGCAACGCCCGCGCCGAACACCTGCTCGAGCGGCTGGGACTGTCCGACCGCATGGGCCACAAGCCCGGGCAGCTGTCCGGCGGCCAGCAGCAGCGCGTGTCCATCGCCCGCGCGCTGATGAACGGCGGCGAGGTGATCCTGGCCGACGAGCCCACCGGCGCGCTGGACACCCACTCCGGCGAGGAAGTGATGAAGATCCTCGGCGAGCTGCATGCCGAGGGCCACACCATCATCATCGTCACCCACGACATGCAGGTGGCCGAGCACGCCCAGCGCATCATCGAGATCCGCGACGGCGAGATCATCGCCGACCGCCGCAACGAAGCCGCGCCCAGCCATCGCGGCGAACGCCGGGCGGCGCCGCTCAAGCCCGGCGGCAACGCCTTCCAGGCCGCGCGCGACCGCTTCTTCGAATCGTTCCGGATGGCCCTGCTGGCGATGAACGCGCACCGCCTGCGCACCTTCCTGACCATGCTCGGCATCATCATCGGCATCGCCTCGGTGGTGTCGGTGGTGGCGATGGGCAACGGTTCGCAGCAGCAGATCCTGCAGAACATCAGCGCGCTGGGCACCAACACCATCGACGTCTACCCCGGCCGCGGCTTCGGCGACATGCGCTCGGGCCGGGTGCAGACGCTCAAGGCCAGCGACGCCGAGGCGCTGGCGCAGCAGAGCTACGTCGACAGCGCCACCCCCAACGTCTCCACCTCGGTGACCGCGCGGGTCGGCAACAAGGCCGCCAGCGCCCAGGTCAGCGGCGTCGGCGAGCAGTACTTCCGGGTCAAGGGCGTGTCGCTGGTGTCCGGGCGCTTCTTCGAGGCCGACGAGGTCAAGTCGCTGGCCCAGGTGGCGCTGATCGACGAGAACACCCGCACCCAGCTGTTCGGCCGCGACGACCCGCTGGGCCAGGTGGTGCTGCTGGGCAACGTGCCGGTGCGCGTGGTCGGCGTGGCCAAGCGCCAGACCATGGGCATGGGCAGCAGCACCAACCTGACCGTGTGGGCGCCGCACACCACGGTGATGTCGCGCATGCTCGGGCAGAGCCACATCTCCGGCATCACCGTGCGGGTCAAGGACGACACGCCGATGGCCGCGGCGCAGTCGGCGATCACCCGGCTGCTGCTGATGCGCCACGGCACCGAGGACTTCTTCCTCAACAACACCGCCGAGATCCGCGAGACCATCGAGTCGACCACCAAGACCATGACCCTGCTGATCGGCGCCATCGCCGCCATCGCGCTGGTGGTGGGCGGCATCGGGGTGATGAACATCATGCTGGTGTCGGTGACCGAGCGTACCCGCGAGATCGGCGTGCGCATGGCCGTGGGCGCGCGCCAGAGCGACATCCGCCAGCAGTTCCTGATCGAGGCGGTGCTGGTGTGCCTGCTCGGCGGCATCCTCGGCATCCTGCTCGCGCTGGCCGTGGGCTGGGCGTTCAAGACCTTCGGCGGCAGCTTCACCCTGCTGTTCTCCACCGCGTCCATCGTGGCCGCATTTGCCTGTTCAACCCTGATCGGCGTCGCGTTCGGCTTCCTGCCGGCGCGCAACGCCGCGCAACTCGATCCCGTGGAGGCGCTGGCGCGCGAATGAAGAAGATCCCGAGCAATTTGCGTCCCCTGCTGCTGTCCTGCGCGCTGGCCGCCGTGGTGGCCGGCTGCGCCACCCCCGGCGCCTCGCCGGTGGCCGACCTGCGCGTCCCGGCCCAGTACGGGCGCGGCGACGCCGTGGCCAACGCCCCGGTGGAACGCATCGACACCGAAGTCACCGCCCCGGCCGGCGACGTGCTCGCCGACAGCTGGTGGCGCGGCTTCGGCGACGCCCGCCTGGATGCGCTGGTCGAGCGCACGCTGGAGGTCAACACTGACCTGGCCGCCGCCGGCCTGCGCCTGCAGCGCGCCCGCGCGCAGGCCGGGCTGGCCTCGGCCGAACTGTGGCCGCAGGCCTCCGGCTCGGTCGGCGCCAGCGGCAGCCGCGCCATCGACAGCAGCGACGACTGGTCGCGCAACCACAGCGCCAGCGTCTCGCTGGGCTGGGAAATCGACCTGTGGGGCAAGCTGCGCACCCAGCGCGACATCGCCCGCTGGGAGGCCGATGCCACCGCGCAGGACCTGCAGAACACCCAGCTGCTGCTGATCGGCCAGGCCTGCGAGCTGTACTGGCAGCTGGGCTACCTCAACCTGTCCATCGCCACCGGCGAGGCCAACCTCGAACGCCTGCAGCGCACCGCCACGCTGGTGCAGGCACAGTTCGACGCCGGCGCGGTGTCGCGGCTGGAAGTGCGCCAGGCGCAGCAGAACATCGAAAGCCAGCGCGCCGCCCAGGCCCAGCTCGAACAGCAGCGGGTGGAAGCGCGCAACGCCCTGACCGTGCTGCTCGATGGCCAGCCCTGGCCGGCCGACGGGGAACCGCAGGGGCTGGACGGCTTCGTGCATCCGGCGGTGAGCGAGGGCCTGCCGGCCGAACTGCTGGCGCGCCGCCCCGACCTGCGCGCGGCCGAACTGCGGCTGCGGCAGTCGCTGGCCAACATCAAGGTCACCGCCACCAGCTACTACCCCAGCCTGAGCCTGACCGGTTCGGTGGGCAGCTCCAGTCCGTCGCTGGGCGACGTGCTGCGCAACCCGGTGGCCAGCCTCGGCGCCGGCCTGAGCCTGCCGTTCCTGCGCTTCCGGCAGATGCAGCTGAACATCGACTCGGCCGACCTGTCCTACCAGATCGCCGCCAACGAGTTCCGCAAGACGCTCTACACCGCGCTGGCCGAGGTGGACAACGCGCTGTCCGCGCGCCAGCGCCTGGCCGAACAGGTGGAGGCCGCCGAGCGTTCGCACGCCGAGGCGGTGGAGATCGAGCGCCTGTACGAAGTGCGCTACCGCGCCGGCGCCACCGACCTGCGCAACTGGCTGGACGCGCAGCAGACCCGGCGCAACGCCGAGCTGTCGCTGGCCCAGGCCCGGCGCAGCCAGCTGGGCAACGACGTCACCCTGGTCAAGGCGCTGGGCGGCGGGGCCGGCTGAGCCGGACTTGTGGCGACAGAAGGCGCTTCACCCATCCGCGGAAGCGCCCTTCCGGATCGATCGTCGCCCCTTTGGCGAGGGTCGCGACTGACGTCGCTCCTACAACGTCTTCCCGCGGTTGTAGGAGCGACGTCAGTCGCGACGGGGACTTCCCGGCAATGCCCCGTCGCGACTGACGTCGCTCCTACAAGGGCATCTGGGCGCTAGAGATTCTTCAACCGCTCGATCGCCGCGTCCAGCGTGGCCTCGTTCTTGGCGAAGCACAGCCGCACCAGGCGCTGGCCGCCCGGCGCGGTTTCGTAGAACGGCGACAGCGGGATCGCCGCCACGCCCTTCTCCACCGTCAGCCACTTCACGAACTCGTGGTCGGGCAGGTCGCTGATCGCCGAGTAGTCCACCAGCTGGAAATAGCCGCCCGGCACCGGCAGCGGCTTCAGGCGGGTGGCCAGCAGCTGCTCGCGGAAGCGGTCGCGCTTGGCCTGGTAGAACGCGCCCAACTGCTCGTGGTGCTCCGGCTCGTCGCGGATCATCGCCGCGAACGCATACTGCGCCGGGCCGAAGCTGGTGAAGGTGTTGTACTGGTGGACCTTGCGGAACTCGGCGCTCATCGCCGGCGGCGCGATCGCGTAGCCGATCTTCCAGCCGGTGCAGTGGTAGGTCTTGCCGAAGCTGGAGATCACGAACGCGCGCTCGCGCAGTTCCGGGTAGCGCAGCGCCGATTCGTGGCGGCGGCCGTCGTAGATGATGTGCTCGTAGACCTCGTCGGAGATCAGGTAGATGCCGGTGCCGCGCAGCACGTCGGCCAGCGCCCGCATGTCGGCCTCGTCCAGCATCGCGCCGGACGGGTTGTGCGGGGTGTTGACCATCAGCAGCCGGGTCCTGGGCGTGATCGCCGCGCGCACCCGGTCCCAGTCCACCGCGAAGGTCTGCGGGTCCAGCGGCACGTGCACCGCGCGCGCGCCGGCCAGGTCGATCGCCGGCTCGTAGCAGTCGTAGGCCGGGTCGAGCACGATCACTTCCTCGCCGGCCCGCACCACCGCGTGGATGGCGTTGAAGATCGCCTCGGTGGCGCCACTGGTGACGGTGATCTCGCTGTCCGGGTCGACCTGCGCGCCGTAGCAGTCCAGCGCCTTGCGCGCGATCGCCTGGCGCAGCGGCGCCACGCCGGTCATCGGCGGGTACTGGTTGAGGCCTTCGGCCATGGCCTTGCCGGCGGCGTCGAGCAGCCGCTGCGGCGCCGGGAAATCGGGGAAACCCTGCCCCAGGTTGACCGCGCCGTGCTCGGCGGCGAGTTGCGACATCACGGTGAAGATGGTGGTACCGACCTTGGGCAGCTTGGTTTGCGGTTGCATGGACACGGGCGTCGGGGAAAAACGCGAGTGTACGCAATGCCGCCGGGCAGGCGGCGACGGCCGGCGCAAAACAGCGTTCCCGACCGCGCCGCATGCCGGCGCGGGCCGATACAATCGCGGGCCATCCCGCATCGCATGGCGACCGCGCCCTTGAACCTTCCCCCGTTGCTGGCCGCCCATGGCCTCGGCTTCACCCGCAACGACGAGCCGGTGTTCGGCCCGCTCGACTTCCACGTCGATGCCGGCGAGGCGTTGCTGGTGCAGGGCGGCAACGGCGTGGGCAAGACCACCCTGCTGCGGGTGCTGGCCGGGCTGCTGCATGCCGAGCGTGGCGAGGTGCGGCTGGACGGCAAGCCGGCCGGCCGCCACGACCGTACCCGCTTCCTCGCCTACCTGGGCCATCTGGCGGCGCTCAAGCACGACCTGGATGCGCTGGAGAACCTGCAGTTCCTGTGCGCCCTGCACGGTCGCCGCGCGCGCCAGATGCCGGCCGACGCGTTGGCCATCGTCGGCCTGGCCGGCTACGAGGACACGCCGGTGCGGCAATTGTCGGCCGGGCAGAAGAAGCGGCTCTCGCTGGCCCGGATCTGGCTGTCGCCGGCCCCGGTGTGGCTGCTGGACGAGCCCTACGCCAATCTCGACCTGGAGGGCATCAACCTGGTCAACCGCATGATTTCGGCCCATCTGCGCGGCGGCGGCGCCGCGCTGGTCACCACCCATGGCGCCTATGCCGCGCCGCCGGTGCGCACGCGGGTGCTGCTGCTGGGGGACGAAGCATGACCGCGACCGTCGCTCCGCCCACCCTGCTGCAGGCGGCCCGGGCACTGGTCGCCCGCGACCTGCGGCTGGTGTGGCGGCGCCGCGGCGATGCGCTGCAGCCGCTGCTGTTCGCGGTACTGGTGGTGGTGCTGTTCGCCCTCGCCCTGGGCCGCGATCCCCAGGCCCTGGCCGGCGTGGCCGCGGCGGTGCTGTGGCTGGCGGTGCTGCTGGCCGGGCAGCTGTCGCTGGATTCGCTGTTCCGTGGCGATGCCGAGGACGGCTCGCTGGAACAATGGCTGCTGGCGCCGGTGCCGCTGGCCTGGCTGGTGCTGGTGCGGGTGCTGGTGCACTGGAGCACCACCGCGTTGCCGCTGATCGTCGCCACCCCGCTGCTGGCCGAATTGCTGCATCTGCCGCGTGACCAGTTGCCGGTGTTGCTGGCATCGTTGCTGCTCGGTACACCGTTGCTCAGCCTGCTTGGCGGCGTGGTGGCGGCGCTGACGGTGGGGATCAGACGCTCTGGTATTCTCGTCGCGCTGCTTGCATTGCCGTTGTATGTCCCGGTATTGGTGTTCGGCGCAGGAAGCGTCGCCGCCACGGTCCGGGGGCAGGATCCGGTGGGGGCGTTGCTGATGCTGGGAGCGGGACTGGTGGCCAGCCTGGTGCTGGCCCCGCTGGCCACCGCCGCGGCGATCCGCATCTCCCTGAGCTGACCACGGGGTCGAGTTCGCCCGCCCGCACACACGCTAGCCCGAGTACGAATGAATCCCATCGTCCGCTGGTTCCACCAACTCGGTTCTCCCCCCGGCTTCGATCGCTTTGCCGCACGCTGGTCCTTCTGGTGCTACCTGGCCGCACTGCCGCTGCTGGGCCTGGGGCTTTGGCAGGCGTTGTTCGTGGTGCCGGCCGACTACCAGCAGGGCGACAGTTTCCGCATCCTCTACATCCATGTGCCCAGCGCCTGGATGAGCCTGTTCGTGTTCGCCCTGATGGCCCTGTATTCGGCCATCGCGCTGATCTGGCGCATCAAGCTGTGCGAGAGCCTGGCCATGGCCTGCGCGCCGATCGGCTTCAGCTTCACCCTGATCACGCTGCTGACCGGCAGCATCTGGGGCAAGCCGATGTGGGGCACCTGGTGGGACTGGGATCCCCGCCTGACCACCGAACTGCTGCTGCTGTTCCTGTACCTGGGAGTGATGGGCCTGTACTACGCCATCGACGACCGCCGCAACGGCGCCCGCGCCGCCGGCCTGCTCGCCATCGTCGGCGTCGTGCTGCTGCCGATAATCCGCTATTCGGTGGAATGGTGGGACACCCTGCACCAGGGCCAGACCATCCGCCTGTTCGGCTCCTCCAGCATGGACGCCAGCATGATGCTGCCGTTGTGGCTGCTGGTGGCGGCCACCAAGTTCTGGTTCGCCGGCTCGCTGCTGCTGCGCGCACGCGTCGACAACCTGCGGCGCGAATCGGGCAAGGCCTGGGTGGCGGAACTTCTGCAGGCGCGGGAACGGGGGGAGCGCTCTTGAGCTATCTGGGATACGTGGTTGCCGCCTATGCGGTGTTCGTGGCGGTCCTGCTGCTGGACCTGCTCGAGGTGCGCTGGCTGCTGTGGCGCGCATTGCACCTGGCGAAGCAGCGCCACCAGCGCCAACAGGCCCAGCAGGCGCGCCGGTCGCGGACGCAGGCCGACACGGAGCTGCTGCGATGAACCCGACCCGGCGCCGCCGGCTGCTGCTGGTACTGCTGCTGCTGCTGGCCTCGGGCCTGACCACCACGCTGGTGGCGATGGCGCTGCAGCGCAACCTGGCCTACCTGTACACCCCGGCCGAGGTGCTGCGCGGCGAAGCCGGCGAACATGCCCGCTTCCGCCTGGGCGGCATGGTCGAGAAGGGCTCGTTCGAACGTGCGCCCGGGTCGCTGGAGGCGCGTTTCCGGGTGACCGACGGCGATGCGCAGCTGGCGGTCAGCTACTCGAAGATGCTGCCCGACCTGTTCCGCGAGGGCCAGGCGGTGGTGGCCACCGGCAGCATGGTCGATGGCGTATTCGTGGCCGACGAGGTGCTGGCCAAGCACGACGAGACCTACATGCCCAAGGAAGTGGCCGACAAGATGGGCATCGCCCACCAGAAGCACGACGTGGCGGTGCCGGCCGCCGGGGACGCACCCTAGGTGCTGCCGGAACTGGGGCAAGTACTGCTGATCCTGGCGCTGCTGGTGTCGTTGCTGCAGGCGCTGCTGCCGCTGGCCGGCGCCCAGCGCGGCAATAACGGCTGGATGGCGCTGGCGCGGCCGGCGGCCTTCGCCCAACTGGCGCTGCTGGCCGGCGCGTTCGCGCTGCTCACTCATGCCTTCGTGGTGCAGGACTTCTCGGTGCGCTACGTCGCCGAGAACTCCAATTCGCTGTTGCCGCTGCTGTACCGCTACTCGGCGGTATGGGGCGCGCACGAAGGCTCGCTGCTGCTGTGGGCGCTGGTGCTGGCGCTGTGGACCGGCGCGGTGGCCGCCTGCTCGCGCGCCCTGCCGCTGCCGGTGCAGGCGCGGGTGCTGGGCACCCTGGCGATCGTCAGCGTCGGCTTTCTCGCCTTCCTGATCTTCACCTCCAATCCGTTCGCGCGGCTGCTGCCGGCGCCGCTGGAGGGCCGCGACCTCAACCCGCTGCTGCAGGACCCGGGGCTGATCATCCACCCGCCGCTGCTCTACCTGGGCTATGTCGGCTTCGCGGTGCCGTTCGCCTTCGCCATCGCCGCGCTGCTGGAAGGCCGCATCGACGCCCGCTGGCTGCGCTGGACGCGGCCCTGGACCAACATCGCCTGGGGCTTCCTGACCATCGGCATCGCGCTGGGCAGCTGGTGGGCCTACTACGAACTGGGCTGGGGCGGCTGGTGGTTCTGGGACCCGGTGGAGAACGCCAGCTTCATGCCGTGGCTGGCCGGCGCGGCGCTGATCCACTCGCAGGCGGTGACCGAGAAGCGCGGCAGCTTCGGCGGCTGGACCCTGCTGCTGGCCATCGCCGCGTTCGCGCTGTCGCTGCTGGGGACGTTCCTGGTGCGCTCGGGGGTGCTGACCAGCGTGCACTCGTTCGCCGCCGATCCCTCGCGCGGCATGTTCATCCTGGTGTTCCTGGCGCTGGTGGTCGGCGGTTCGCTGCTGCTGTATGCGCTGCGCGCGCCGGCGTTGGCCGCGGCCGGCGGCGATCCGCGCCGCGGCTTTGCCGCCAGCTCGCGCGAGACCCTGCTGTTGCTCAACAACCTGCTGCTGGCCTGCGCCTGCGCGATGATCCTGCTCGGCACCCTGTACCCGTTGCTGGCCGACGCGCTGGGGCTGGGCAAGATCTCGGTCGGCCCGCCCTATTTCGGCACCCTGTTCCTGCTGCTGATGGTGCCGCTGGTGGCGCTGGTGCCGTTCGGTCCGTTGACCAAATGGCAGCGCGAACAGCCCTCGCGGCCGCTGGCGCTGCTGCTGCCATGGGCGGCGCTGGCGCTGGTCGCGGGCGCCATCGGCTTCTTCACGGCGCCACAGGGTGCATGGAAGACCGCGCTGGGCGTGGCCGGCGCGGCCTGGGTGGCGCTGGGCACGGCGCGCTTCGTCTGGTCCCGGCTGCGCGGCAACGGCCGCTTCACCGCCGAGATGCTGGGCATGGTGCTGGCCCATGGCGGCGTCGCCGTGTTCCTGGCCGGCGCCTTGCTGGTGGAAGCGCTGAACGTGCAGCGCGAAGTGGCGCTGGCGCCGGGACAGTCGCTGCAGCTGGGCCGGCACGAATTCCGCTTCGAGGGCGTGGACCACCAGCAGGGCCCGAACTACGTCGCCGACCGCGGCCACGTGCGGGTGCTGCGCGACGACCGCGAAGTGGCGCTGCTGCACCCGGAAAAGCGCCAGTACGCCAGCGGCGGCCAGGTGATGACCGAGGCCGGCATCCATCCGCGGCTGTCCGGCGACTTGTACGTGGCGCTGGGCGAACCGCTGGGCAATGATGCCTGGGCGCTGCGCGTGCACATCAAGCCTTTCGTACGCTGGATATGGCTGGGCGCGCTGCTGATGGCGCTGGGCGGCTTCGTCACCGCCGCCGACCGCCGTTTCCGCCGTCCGCCGGAGAACCGCAATGCCTGAACGACCGTCCGCCCCCCCTGCCCGCATCCCGCCGGTGGCCATCGTCATCGGCGTGCTGTTCTTCTTCGGCCTGCTCGGGCTGATGGTGTACGGGGTGATGCGCTCGGGCCAGCCCGACCGCGACGTGCTGCCTTCGGCGCTGATCGGCAAGCCGGCGCCGGCGTTCGCCCTGCCGGTGCTGCACGACGCCGCGTACGTCGTGCGCAACGAGGACCTGCGCGGTGCCCCCTACGTGCTCAACGTCTGGGGCAGCTGGTGCCCGGCCTGCCGCGAGGAACACCCGGTGCTGACCCGCTTCGCGCTGAGCAAGCGGGTGCGGGTGATCGGCTACAACTGGAAGGACGAGCCGGCCGACGCCCTGCGCTGGCTGGAACAGCTGGGCAATCCCTACATGATGGTGATGGCCGACTACGAAGGCCGTACCGCGATCGACTGGGGCATCACCGCCGCACCGGAAACCTTCCTGATCGACGCCAGCGGCATCGTGCGCTGGAAACACAGCGGCGCACTGACCCAGGCGGTGATCGACCAGCAGTTGCTGCCGGCGCTGGAACAGGCCGAAAGCGCCGCCACCGCCCCCGGCGACCTGCTGCAGGCCACCCAATGACAGCGCGCTGGCTGTTGTTGCCGCTGCTGCTGTGGCTGGCGATGGCGGCGACCGCGCAGCCGGCCGGCGACCCCGCGCCGCTGCAGTACCGCGACGCCGCCGAGGAAGCGCGCTTCCACGCATTGGCCGCCGAGCTGCGCTGCGTGCAGTGCCAGAACCAGTCGCTGGCCGACTCCAATGCGCAGATCGCCCACGACCTGCGCCGCGAGGTACTGGCGCTGATGCAGCAGGGCCACAGCGACGCGCAGATCAAACAGTTCCTGGTGGAACGCTACGGCGAATTCGTGCTGTATCGCCCGCAGCTGCAATCGGGCACCTGGCTGCTGTGGTTCGGCCCGGGCCTGCTGCTGGTCGCCGGCGCCGTGGTCCTGGCGCTGGTGGTGCGCCGTCGCAGCCAGCAGTTGCCCCCGCTGGACAAGGAAGAGGACGAACAGGAATGGTGAGCGCATTCCCCCTGCTGGCTGCCGCGCTGGGCGCCGCGGTCGCTGCCGCGGTGGCATGGCCGCTGTGGCGCGCCGGCGCGCGCGCCGGCTTCGTCGCCAGCGTGCTGGCAGTGGCGCTGGCCACGCCCGCGCTCTACCTGTGGGTGGGCGCGCCGGCCGCACTGGAACCGCAGGCGCGCAACGCTCCGCGCGACCTGGACGAAGGCATCGCGCGGTTGCAGGAGGCGCTGCGCCAGGACCCGCAGCGCGCAGACGGCTGGGCACTGCTGGGCCGTTCGCAGCTGGAGCTGGGCCGCAACGCGGAAGCCACCGCCGCCTATGCGCAGGCGGTGAAGCTGGCCCCGGACGAACCGACGCTGCTGGTCGAAGCCGCCCAGGCCCGCGCCCAGGCCGACCCGCAACGCCGCTTCGACGACCAGGCCTTGGCCTGGCTGGAACATGCACGCGCGCTTTCGCCCGATGCCGAGCGCGCCAGCTGGCTGGTCGGCATCGCCCAGCGCCAGCGCGGCCAGGACGCGGAGGCGGCACGCACCTGGGAAACGCTGCTGCCGCGCATCGACCCGGCCGCGGCCGGCGCGCTGCGCGAGCAGATCGACATCGCCCGCCAGGCCGCCGGCCTGCCGCCGCTGGCGGACGAAGCGACAACCGCTGCGGCCGCGACCCTGACCGTCAAGGTCGCGCTGCAACCGGATTTCGCCGAGCGCGTGCGCCTGCGCGGCGACGCCAGCGTGTTCGTGATCGCGCGCATTCCCGGCGGCCCGCCGATGCCGGTCGCGGTCGAGAAGCACACGCTGCAGGACCTGCCGTTGACGGTCGTGCTGGACGACGGCGACAGCCCGATGCCGACGCAGAAGCTCTCGGCGCTGGCGGAAGTGGAAGTGCTGGCGCGGCTGTCGGCCAGCGGCAACGCCATGCCGCAGGAAGGCGACCTGGCCTCGAAGCCGGTGCGCGTGCGCCTGCCCGCCGAGGCGCCGGTGGAACTGTGGATCGGCCCGCCGTGAACCGGCCGGGATGCAGCGTGCCGCCAGCGGAAACGGTCGTCGGCGGGGCAAACGCTAGAATTCCGGCATGACCGAATTCATCCCGCCCGGCACCCTCTACCACGCCCTGTCCTCCCCGTTCCCGATGAAGCGCGGCGGCGTGCTGCACGGCGCCCGGGTGGCCTACGAGACCTGGGGGACGCTCGACGCCGAGGCCGGCAACGCCATCCTGATCGTCACCGGGCTGTCGCCCGACGCGCATGCCGCGGCCAATCCTGGCAACCCGGCCAGCGGCTGGTGGGAGCCGATGCTGGGCCCGGGCAAGCCGATCGACACCGACCGCTGGTTCGTGGTCTGCGTCAACTCGCTGGGCAGCTGCAAGGGCTCCACCGGGCCGGCCTCGACCAACCCCGCCACCGGGCAGCCGTACCGCCTGGAGTTCCCGGAACTGTCGATCGAGGACGTGGCCAATGCCGCGGTCGAGGTGGTGCGGGCGCTGGGCATCGAGCGGCTGGCCTGCCTGATCGGCAACTCGATGGGCGGCATGACCGCGCTGGCCGCGCTGCTGCTGCACCCAGGCATCGCCCGCGCGCACATCAACATCTCCGGCAGCGCCCAGGCCCTGCCCTTCTCCATCGCCATCCGCTCGCTGCAGCGCGAGGCGATCCGGCTGGACCCGAACTGGAACGGCGGCCACTACGACGACACGGTCTACCCCGAGTCGGGCATGCGCATGGCGCGCAAGCTGGGCGTCATCACCTACCGCTCGGCGCTGGAGTGGGACGGCCGCTTCGGCCGCGTGCGACTGGATTCGGAACAGAACGGCGACGACCCGTTCGGCCTCGAGTTCCAGGTGGAAAGCTACCTGGAAGGCCACGCCCGCCGCTTCGTGCGCCACTTCGACCCCAACTGCTACCTGTACCTGGGACGGTCGATGGACTGGTTCGACCTGGCCGAGTACGCCGGTGGGGAACACGCCGACGGCGACGTCATCGCCGGGCTGGCGAAGATCCGCGTGGACAGGGCGCTGGCCATCGGCGCCAACACCGACATCCTGTTCCCGGTGCAGCAACAGGAACAGATCGCCGACGGCCTGCGCGCCGGCGGCGCCGACGCACGCTTCATCGGCCTGGATTCGCCACAGGGCCACGACGCCTTCCTGGTCGACTTCGACCGCTTCGGCCCGGCGGTGCGGGGCTTTCTCGACACGTTGTAGCGCCCCATCGCAATCATCGGTTCAGAGCGATGGCGCTCCCGCCAGGAGTCGTCCATGAAACCCGCATGCTGAATCCGTGACGTGACCGGCACCGAGATCGCGTGCACGGCGAACCGCAACACCCGCTGGCGGCTGCGGTGGATCGTGTCTTCACTGGATTGAACCCGGAAGCTCTTCGCAACCGCGACGCTCGCTGGCCGGCCGCGCATGATGCAACGGCTGCGTGCGTCCCTATGACGGACAGGGGAATCTTGTCTTTCTGGCCACTGCGCAGTCCTCACACCCGATGCCGCGCAAGGTTGAGATACCCATCACCGTCCGGCCTTGATCCGAGCGTTTCACCAGCAAGTGAACCCTCATTGGCGCGCCCCTGGCATAGGACGCGAGGACTTCCGGATTCTTCTTGGTCGGCGAGATGCGCAGCATATGCCTGGACAAGGCAAATGCCTCCACAGAGGAGAGATAGGCCTCCATGTCCTCCACACCAGCGGCGGCGCAAGCGTTCGTGTAACCGAACTCGAACTCGACCGGCTTGTCGCCATCAGCTTTCGGAAAGTGCTCCGTATAAGCGTCATTGCCGACCGAGCATGAGGATCCGGAGACAGCAACGAGAATACACATCACCACACAGCGCATGACTGCAGGATCCATCAGTTGAGACGCAAGGACGTCCCGGTCCTGCTGCAGGCCACATGAACGACTCTTTCTCCCACGACAAATTCAGCACGGACCGACACCAGCATGACCTCTTCACCAACTACGCTGCCGCCCGGGGCACGATGAGCGATCGGCAGTGAAAATTCGCTCAGACAAACGAAACCCCCACCCTCGCCAGTCGTATCGCACTTATCGAATCCCATATCGAGGGCGCAAATGGCACCTTTCTCCCAGCATCCGGTGCGTTCCATTTCACCCAGCATGAACCCAGCCAATCGCTCCTGAATCTGGCGTCTGCCAACGACAAAGTTACTCATCACCACCTCAACCAGCGGCGTTTCATCCACGTTCGCCTTGTCGATGCTGATCGATGGCGCGCATGCAGACAACAAGCACGCCTGCGAAAGCACCAGGATTGCCGTCAAGAACACTCTCATGGAACCGCCTCCTCTCGCTTCCATCACCGATCACCTTATCGGTATCCGCACACAATTTTCCGGAAAATCGACGGGGAATGACTGATGGCCCCTGGTCCAGGTCGTGGACGGCTCCATCTTTCCAGCCAGGATGAAAGCACGCGGCTACTTGGCTCTGCGCCTGCCGGTCAACTTGCCGACATCATCGTCGATGCCATGTCACGGGGCCAGACAGGATCTGGCGCCCGCACAGTGAATCTGCGTCCCATGACACTGCATGCCCTCCGCCTGCGGGCACCGCAGTCCCGAAGTCCCCCTTGCGTCACCCTGGCATGGACGTCATAGCTTTTCTCCGGCCACTTCCCACACGGCTATCCCGGCAGCGGGTCAAGCGTTCCATGTCGCCCGGAAGCCGCCGCAATCCACCCGCACTTTTCATGCATCCAGGGCCCCAGCCATCGGGCATGGCGTTGCCTCCTGGCGCACTGGCTCACCTCGGGAGCACGATGCCATTCTGGCCGGCCTCGACCGTTCCGGCCCGGCGACACGTGATTTTCCCGACGCGCTGTAACCGTGCGCTCCATTGCCGCCAGGGGCTTTCCCTACGCCACCATCAGCCACGGACCGATGGCACGCCGTGCCCGGCGGCGCGAAGGTAATCGCAACCCCACAATCGTCCAGGGATGGGACCATGCGTGCACTGATCGCACTGCTGCTGTCGTTGCTGCTGCTCGCGCCGTCGCTGCCGGCCCGGGCGGCGGATCCGCCACCGCTGATGCTGGCCTCCAGCTGGCAGGACGGCGGCAACGTCGCCGACTACTGGGTCAGCGAGAAGCTGGACGGCGTCCGCGCACGCTGGGATGGCCGGGCCCTGTGGACCCGCGGCGGCCACCGTATCGCCGTGCCGGACTGGTTCACCGCCGGCTGGCCCTCGCTGGCGATGGATGGCGAACTGTGGATCGGTCGCCAGCGTTTCGATGAAGCCAGTGCCATCGTGCGGGCTCTGCAGGTCGACGAAAGCGCCTGGCGACGCATGCGTTTCATGGCGTTCGACCTGCCCGGCCATCCGGGCCCGTTCTCGGAACGGTTGCAGGCCCTGCGCGCACGGATCGCAACCGCCGACAGCGACTGGCTGCAGGCGATACCGCAACGGCAACACGCGGACGAGGCCGCGCTGCGGAACCACCTGCGGGAAGTGGTGGCCGCCGGCGGCGAAGGCCTCATGCTGCACCATCGCGATGGACGCTACCGGCCCGGCCGCAGCCCGGACCTGCTCAAGCTCAAGCCCTGGGAAGATGCCGAGGCGCGCGTCGTCGGCCACGTGCCGGGCCAGGGCAAGTACCGCGGCCTGCTCGGGGCGCTGGTCGTGGAGCGGGCCGACGGCCTGCGCTTCCGCCTGGGCAGCGGCTTCAAGGATGCGCA
The DNA here is from genome assembly GCF_026107455.2 of Xanthomonas chitinilytica. Classification (GTDB taxonomy): domain Bacteria; phylum Pseudomonadota; class Gammaproteobacteria; order Xanthomonadales; family Xanthomonadaceae; genus Stenotrophomonas; species Stenotrophomonas chitinilytica. The sequence goes on from NZ_JAPCHY010000001.1 coordinate 131,459, forward strand.
ACGGGCCGATCCACCGCCCGTCGGCAGCCATGTCACCTACCGCTACAACGGCCTTACCGGCAATGGCGTGCCACGCTTCGCGCGCTTCCTGCGCGTGCGCGACGAGCTGCCGCCGCCAGACCCGCGCTGATGGCATGGGCACCGCGGCCGGGGGCTTCAAGCACGAGCGCAAATGCCGTCCAATGGACACCTGCTCTTCGGGTTATCGAATGCATGCGCTACCAGGGCCGCCTCAGCGACTGGAACGATGAAAAGGGCTTCGGCTTCGTGACCCCCAACGGCGGCGGCGAGCGTGCGTTCGTGCACATCAAGGCGTTCGAGCGTGCGCCGCGACGCCCGCGCGATGGCGAACTGATCAGTTACCTGCCGCAGCGCGACGGAAGGGGGCGCTGCAACGCCACCCGGATCCGCTTCGCCACCCATCCGGGCAATGCGCCACGTGCCACGACGCGCCACCGGTTCCCGCGCGCGGGGCTGGGACTGGCGGCGCTGGCCGTTGCCGCAATCGGCTGGCGGCTCGGCGCCTGGCCGGCGCTGCTGCCGCTGGCCTACGCCGGCATGAGCGTGCTGGCATTGCTGCTGTACGGCCGCGACAAGTCCGCCGCGCGCACCGGCCGCTGGCGCACCCCGGAAAGCACGCTGCACCTGGTGGGCCTGCTGTGCGGCTGGCCGGGCGCGCTGATCGCGCAATCGCTGTTCCGCCACAAGTCCAGCAAGGCCGGGTTCCAGTTCGTGTTCTGGATCACCGTGGCGGCGAACCTGGCGGTCGTGGCCTGGCTGGTCGGCAGCGGCCAGACCGCGGGCATCGGCCGCGCCCTGTCCGGTGCCTGAGCGCCGGGGCTACCTCCCCTTGTTGCCTACCGTACGATGCATTCCTCCCCGCTTCCGGCCGGAAGCGAGTGCCGGCGACGGTCGCCATCGCCGTCTTCGGAACAGGACGGCCGGCGCTGCGTCGAGCGCCTTCGCGATCCGCACCGTTGCGGCTGTTGCAGGAGCGACGTAAGTCGCGAAGCCACAGATGCATCCGGAGCCATTGAAGCGCCCGATCCATCCGAACGCACCACAGCGGCGCTCGATGGCTTCGGTGCCGCGACTTACGTCGCTCCTACAAAGGCCGCTGTCTCTGTTCCTGCATCCACACGCGCTGCGGGCAGGATGGCGATGCGTTGCGGCGCCTGCTGGCCATGCGCGACCACACGGTTGCACCGACACCGCTCGCGAAAACGCGCCGGACCGCTGACCGCGGACTGTCCGGCCATGCCAGCAGCGACATGGCCCTGCACGACAACGCCCGCACGCCCCTGCCATCACCACCAACCACCGGTCGTTGCTTGCGCCGGCTCCCGCTTCACCGGCACGGCAGCAACCGTCCCTGCTGCAGCCGGTAGCTGCGATGGACCACGCCCTCGGGCAGTTCGCCGTGGGTGATCATCAACAGGCTGCGCGGCCCGAGCGCGGCGGCCAGGTCCAGCAGCAGCGCATCGGCGGTGTCCACGTCCAGCCCTTCGGTCGGCTCGTCCAGCACCATGACCGGGGCGTTGCGCAGCAGCGCGCGCGCCAGCGCCAGCCGGCGTGCCTGGCCGGCGGACATGGTGGCGCCGTTCTCGCCCACCCACGCCTGCAACCCGCCCAGCCGCTCGGCCCATTCGCGCAGGCGCACATCGGCCAGTACCTGCCACAGCGCCTCGTCGCCGGCCTCCGGATCGCCCAGCCGCAGGTTGTCGGCAATGCTGCCGGCGAACACCGGCGCGCCCTGCGGCAGCCAGGCCAGGTGCCGATGCCACTGTTCCTGGTCGACCTCGCGCAGGTCCACGCCGCCGTAGCTCACGCTACCCCGCTGCGGGTCCCACAACCGCAGCAGCAGCGAAGACAGCGTGGTCTTGCCGCAACCGCTGTCGCCGCGGATGGCGATGCGTTCGCCCGGCGAAAGGGCCAGGTCCACTCCGTCGAGCAGTTGCCGGCGTTCGCCGGGCCAGGCGAACGCCACCTGGTCGAAGCGCACGGCGGCCGCACCTTCCGGCAACGCCTGCGGCTGCGCCGGGTCGGCCACCGCCGGCTCCTGCCCCGCCACCTGCCGCAGCCGCTGCGCGGCCACCTGGCCCGATTGCAGCGACTGCCAGGCCATGCCGATGCCGGCCGCCACCTCCAGCAGCGCCACGGTGAGGAACACCAGTGCCGCCGCCATCGGCGCTTCGACCTGCCCGCGCTGGAACGCCCACAACGCCAGCCCCAGCATGCCGAGCAGGCCGGCGCCGGCACTGGCCGAATGCAGTACGTTGCCGGCGATCAGCCGGCGGCGGCGGCGGCGGTCGCATGCCGCCACCTGCGTCGCTTCGGCATCCACCCGCCGCATCCACTCCTCGCGCGCGTGCAGTGCGGTCAGGTCGGCCGCGCCCTCCAGCCCCTCGAAGGCCAGGGTGCGCAACCGTGCGCGATGGGCGGCGCGCTCGTCCTCGCCGGCACGGCCGCCGCGTACCGCCAGCAGCGGTACGCCGACACCGACCAGCACCGCCAGCAGCGCCAGCCACAGCGCCGCCGGCCAGTGGATCAGCGCCGCGGCGACCAGCGCCGCCATGGCGCTGCCGGCCAGCGCCGCCAGCGGCCCCAGCGCCCGCACCAGCAGCCCGTCGACCTCGCCGATGTCGGACATCAGCCGCGCCAGCAGTTCGCCGGTACGGGTGCCGGACAACCGCGCCGGCGCCAGCGGCAGCGCACGGCGGAAGAACCACACCCGCAGGTCGCGGGCGATGCGCAGAGTCGCGTCGTGGCCGACCAGTTTCTCGAAATAGCGCGAGACGATGCGCGCCATGGTCAGCGCGCGGATACCGGCCGAGGGCGAGAAGAAGTTGAAGCCGCTGCCCAGCCCGGCCGCCCCGGCCAGCGCGGCGGCGGTGAGGAAGCCGCCGGACAACCCCAGCAGGCCCACGCCGGCCAGCATCGTGGTCAGCAGCAGCGCCGTCGCCAGCAGCAGGCGCCTGCGGTGGCGCAGGAATACCTGGCGCAGGCCGTCGCCGCCGGTGGCCCTGCTCATGCCGCCCTGCCCCTGGCCAGCGGCGCCGGCAGTTCCAGCACGCTGTCGGCCCAGCGCACCACCGCCGCGCTGTGGGTGGCGACGACGACGCAGCGCCCGCGCGCGAACGCGGCCAGCGTGCGCAGCAGTTCGGCCTCGGTCTGCGGGTCGAGGAAGGCGGTGGGTTCGTCCAGCAGCAGCAGTTCCGGATCGCGCAGCAGCAGCCGCGCCAAGCCGATCCGGCGCGCCTCGCCGCCGGACAGGCCGAAGCCGCGCTCGCCGATCACCGTATCCAGCCCCTGCGGCAGCTCCGCGGCGAAACGCATCACCTGCGCGGCCTCGGCCACCGCGCGCAGGCGGGTATCGCTGGCGACGGGGTCGGCCAGGCGCAGGTTGTCGGCGATCGAACCATGGAACAGGTAGGGCCGCTGCCCGGCGTAGCCGACGCTGAGCCCGGGCCGCAGGACGATGCGGCCCTCGCGCGGCGGCAGCCAGCCGGCCAATGCTTCCAGCAGGGTGCTCTTGCCGCTGCCGCTGGGGCCGACCAGCGCCAGCCGCTGGCCGGGCTCGAGCCGCAGCGACAGGTCCTGCACGGCATCGTGGGCCGCCCCCTGCGGCCGCAGCGACAGCGACTCGGCCAGCACCGGCGGCGCATGCAGTTCGGCCGGCTCCGGCATCCGTGCGGGCGCCTCGGCGACCGTGGCTGTCCCGTCCGGCAGTTCGCCCAGCAGCCGCTCCACTTCGGCCGCCGCGGCCAGCGCATTGGCGCGGTCGTGGTAGTGCGCGGCCAGCCGTCGCAGCGGCGCATAGAACTCCGGCGCCAGCAGCAGGCAGAAGATGCCCGTCCCCAGGGTCGGCGCGGCGGACGACAGCGACAACAGGCCCAGGTAGCTCAGTCCGAAATACAGCGCGACCATCGCCACGCTGACCGAGGCGAAGAATTCCAGCACGGTGGAAGACAGGAATGCGATCCGCAGCACCTTCATGCTGCGCACGCGCACACCCTCGGCCGCGGCCTCGACTCCCTGCAGCTCGGCCTCGCCGCGGCCGTACAGGCGCAGCAGGCCCAGGCCCTTGATGCGGTCGGCGAAGTGGCCGCCCATGCGCGCCAGCTCGCCCAACTGCTGGCGCCCGGCCGCCTCGGCGCCCCAGCCCACCAGCATCATGAAGAACGGCACCAGCGGCGCGGTGAGGACCAGGATCAGCGCCACCACCCAGTCCACGGACACCACCGCGACCGCGATCAGCAACGGCACCACCACCACTTCCGTGCGTACCGGCTGGTAGCCGGCGTAATAGCCCTCGATGGCATCGCCGTGGGCCAGCAGCAGTTCCCCCAGCTCGCCGGTGCGCTGTTGCCGCAGCCACAACGGTCCGCGGCCCAGCAGCCGGCGGTACACGCGCCGGCGCAATGCCAGCCGTGCCGCATCGGCGACGTCGCCGGCCGCGCCCTGGGCGATGCCGCCCAGCAGGCTGCGCACCAGCAGCAATGCCGCCAGCGCGGCGAACACGGGGACCGTCGCCGCCAGCGGCACGCGCTCGACCAGCACTTTCTGCACCAGCCAGGCGATGGCGCCGGCCTGTGCGACCAGCAGCGCCCCGGAAAGGCACACCGCCGAGGCCGCCAGGCGCTGGCGCGAGCGGGCTTCCGCCGCCAGCGACGCCAGCCAATGCAGGCGTTGCCGCCGTTGCGATGGCGACTCGGCGGGCGGGTCGGAAATGGCGCTCAAGATCGGGCAGACTCGGCAACGGGACGGGATCGATTGTAAGCAAGCCACCTGCTCGCCGCCTGCCTACCTTCGCCCGCTGCGGCATCCGGTCACATTGATCTCGATCAAGGCTTGGTACACCTTCCGGTCCGATCATTCATCTCCACACAACAACCCGCCACCCAAGATGCACATACCCAACGAGGTAGCCTGGCCATGATCGACTCCACAGTCGTAGAGCTGTCGCGGCTGCAATTCGCGCTGACCGCGATGTACCACTTCCTGTTCGTACCCTTGACCCTGGGCCTGTCCTTCATGATCGCGATCATGGAGAGCGTCTACGTCATGACCGGCAAGGAGGTCTGGCGCCGCATGACCCTGTTCTGGGGCGTGCTGTTCGGCATCAACTTCGCCATGGGCGTGGGCACCGGCATCGTCATGGAATTCCAGTTCGGCATGAACTGGTCCTACTACAGCCACTACGTCGGCGACATCTTCGGTGCGCCGCTGGCGATCGAAGGGCTGATGGCGTTCTTCCTGGAAGCCACCTTCATCGGCCTGTTCTTCTTCGGCTGGAACCGCCTGTCCAAGGTGCAGCACCTGACGGTGACCTGGCTGATGGCGCTGGGCACCAACCTGTCGGCGCTGTGGATCCTGATCGCCAACGGCTGGATGCAGTACCCGGTGGGCGCGGTGTTCAATCCGGAAACGATGCGCATGGAGGTGGTCGATTTCGTCGCCGTGCTGTTCAACCCGGTGGCGCAGGCCAAGTTCGTGCACACCGTCAGCGCCGGCTACGTCACCGGTGCAGTGTTCGTGATGTCGATCAGCGCCTTCTTCCTGCTGCGCAACAAGCACCGCGAGGTGGCCCGCCGCTCGTTCGCGGTGGCCGCCGCCTTCGGCCTGCTGTCCTCGCTGTCGGTGGTGGTGCTGGGCGACGAGAGCGGCTACGCCGCCTCCGAGCACCAGAAGATGAAGCTGGCCGCGATCGAGGCGATGTGGGAGACCGAGCGCGCCCCGGCCGACTTCACCGCCTTCGGCATCCCCAACCAGCAGACCCACCAGAACGACTACGCGATCAAGATCCCGTACCTGATGGGCCTGATCGCCACCCGCTCGCTGAACCAGCCGATTCCCGGCATCCTGGAACTGGTGGAACGCGCCGAGCACCGCATCCGCGGCGGCCAGCTGGCCTACGGTGCGCTGGAACGCGTGCGCGCCAACAAGGACGACACCGAGGCGCGCGAGATGTTCGACCGCCACTGGCAGGACCTGGGCCACGGCCTGCTGCTCAAGCGCTACCGCGAGGACATCCTCAACGCCACGCCGCAGGAGATCTCGCAGGCGGCGATGGATACCGTGCCGCGGGTGATGCCGCTGTTCTGGACCTTCCGCGTCATGGCCGGCCTGGGCTTCTACCTGATCGCGTTCTTCGCCGTGGCGTTCTACTACTCGTGCCGCCACAACTTCGAGGACAAGCGCACCTTCCTGAAGGTCGCGCTGTGGACGCTGCCGGCGCCGTGGATCGCGATCGAGTGCGGCTGGTTCGTCGCCGAGTACGGCCGCCAGCCGTGGGCGGTGGACGGCGTGCTGCCGACCTTCTACGCCGCCTCGGGCCTGGCCCTGCACCAGATCCTGATCACCCTGGCCGGCTTCACCGCGCTGTACACGGTACTGATGGTCATCGAGATCAAGCTGATGCTGAAGGCGATCCGCAAGGGTCCGGACGACATCCTGCCCTCGCTGCAGGAACCGGCCGCCGCTTCCCCACAGGCCCGCGCACCGGCCCCCGGCCAGGCATAAGGCAGGAGAACACTCATGGATTTCATTCTTCTGGACTACACCACGCTGCGCGTGATCTGGTGGCTGCTGCTGGGCGTGCTGCTGATCGGCTTCGCGGTGATGGACGGCTTCGACCTGGGCGTGGGCGCGCTGCTGCCGTTCGTCGCCCGCACCGACGAGGAACGCCGGCTGGTGATCAACACCATCGGCCCGGTATGGGAAGGCAACCAAGTGTGGCTGATCCTGGGCGGCGGCGCCATCTTCGCCGCCTGGCCGCCGCTGTACGCGGTCAGCTTCTCCGGGTTCTACCTGGCGATGTTCGTGATCCTGTTCGCCCTGATCCTGCGCCCGGTCGGCTTCAAGTACCGCGGCAAGATGCCCAGCCAGCGCTGGCGCAACAACTGGGACTGGGCGCTGTTCGTCGGCGGCTTCGTGCCGGCGCTGATCATGGGCGTGGCGGTGGGCAACGTGCTGCTGGGCGTGCCGTTCCACTTCGACGACAGCCAGCGCGTGTTCTACACCGGCGGCTTCTTCGGCCTGCTGACCCCGTTCGCGCTGCTGGCCGGACTGCTCAGCGTGGCGATGCTGGTCGCGCACGGCGCAGCGATGCTGGTGCTCAAGACCGACGGCCCGGTGGCCGAACGCGCGGCCCGCTACGGCAGCATCGCCGCCGTCGTCTCGTTCGTGCTGTTCGCCCTCGGCGGCGCCTGGGTCGCGCTGGGCCTGCCGGGCTACCAGGTCACCTCGCAGGTGGTCAGCGACGGCGCCAGCAACCCGCTGCTGAAGACCGTCGAGATCGGTGCGGCCGGCGGCTGGATGCGCAACTACAGCACCATGTCGGCCACCCTGCTGGCACCGGTGGCCGGCCTGCTCGGCGCGCTGGCCAGCGCGGCATTGCTGCGGCGCCGCCGTGGCGGCCTGGCGTTCCTCGCCTCGGGCGCGTCCATCGCCGGCATCATCCTCACCGTCGGTTTCGCGATCTTCCCGTTCCTGCTGCCGTCCTCCACCCAGCCCGGCTCCAGCCTGACGGTGTGGGACGCCTCGTCCAGCCACCTGACGCTGTGGATCATGCTGCTGGCCACGGTGATCTTCCTGCCGATCATCATCGCCTACACCACCTGGGTGTACCGCGTGCTGAAGGGCAAGACCACGGCATCGGAAATGGGTGAGAACCCGAACGCCTACTGACCCCGGAACAACGAAGGAGACGACTCATGTGGTATTTCGCCTGGATCCTGGGTGCCGGCCTGGCCTCCACCGCCGCCATCCTCAACGGCATGTGGTTCGAGGCCCGCGAACAGCGGCGCCTCGAGGAGGAGAAGTAGGAAGTCGCAAAATCCAGTTGCCGAACACCGAAACAGGCAGTATCGTGTCCGGCTTCTTCGGGGTGTAGCTCAGTCTGGTAGAGCGCTACGTTCGGGACGTAGAGGTCGCAGGTTCGAATCCTGTCTCCCCGACCAGCAGGTCCAACAAAGCCTGGAAAACGATCATCGTTTTCCGGGCTTTTTTGCGGCCGTTCCACGGGCCCCGGGAAGGCGGCCCGCCACGGGTCGTGTGCCGGCATCGCCTGGGAGGTATCGGCCTCCTGGTCGCGACTCGCGTCGCTCCTGCAACGGCCCACGATCTGCAGGAGCGACGTGAGCCGCGGGCTTTTCAGCAACGTGCCCCATTGCCAGTCCTCGGGTACAGGCGGCCAGGCCAGCGGAGCGGATGCCGCAAGCGCCATCGAAACCTCTTGCCCGGGCGCAGACGGGCCGCTATCATAGGCGGCTCCTTCGGGGTGTAGCTCAGTCTGGTAGAGCGCTACGTTCGGGACGTAGAGGTCGCAGGTTCGAATCCTGTCTCCCCGACCAGATATTCAAAGGCGTCATCTGCAAAAGCCGGCCATGCGCCGGCTTTTGCTTTTGCTTTTCCGGCCCGCGCAACGCGAGGCCGTCATTCAGTCATGGAGCCAGTACATGTCCAGCCCCTCCCCCGTGGGCAGCCCGTCCGCCGCTCGTCCGCTGCTGCGGGGCCGGGTCCTCGCGTTCGCGGCCATCCTGCTGGCGGCCTTCAACCTGCGCACCGCGGTGACCTCGCTGACCCCGCTGCTGGAGCAGCTGGGCCAGACGTTCGGCTTCGGCGCCACCATGACCGGCATCCTCGGCATGGTCCCCACCGCGGCCTTCGCCCTGTTCGGCGTGTCGACGCCGGCGCTGGCGCGGCGGATCGGGCTGGAACGCACCGCGCTGCTGGCCATGGCGCTGGCGACCGCCGGCCTGCTGCTGCGCTCGGCCGCCGGCGGCGTCGGCGTGCTGCTGCTGGGTTCGGCCGTCGCCCTGGCCGGCATGGGCATCGGCAACGTGGTGGTGCCGCCGATGGTGAAGCGCTACTTCCCCGACCGCGTCGGCACCGTCAGCACGCTCTACATCACCGTGCTGCAGGTCGGCACGATGCTGCCCGCGCTGATGGCGGTACCGCTGGCCGATGCCGCCGGCTGGCGCGTGTCGCTCGGCATCTGGTCGTTGATCTCGGTCGCCGCGATGCTGCCGCTGTTCCTGTTGAAGCCCGCGAAACCCGGCGATGCCGGCGCGGCTGCCGCTCCGGTCCATGCACCGGGCAAGGTCTGGCGCACGCCGCTGGGCTGGGGACTGGCGCTGATGTTCGGCATGACCTCGCTGGTGTCGTACTCGATGTTCACCTGGCTGCCGCGGCTGCTGGTGGAAGCCGGCGCCACGCCGGCCTTCGGCGGCACCATGGTGGCGCTGTTCTCCGGGCTGGGCCTGGTCAGCGCGCTGACCATGCCGGCGATCGCGGTGCGCATGCGCAACCCGTTCCCGATCGTGCTGTTCTGCATGGCCTGCCTGCTGTGCGCGTTCGCCGGCCTGCTGTGGGCACCGCTGAAGGCGCCGGTGCTGTGGGTGTCGCTGCTGGGGCTGGGCCCGAGCACCTTCCCGCTGGCGCTGACCCTGATCAACCTGCGCACCCGCACGCCGGCCGGTTCCTCGGCACTGTCCGGCTTCATGCAGGGCGTGGGCTACAGCTTCAGCTGCCTGGGGCCGCTGATGTTCGGCCTGCTGCATTCGTGGTCCGGCAACTGGTACGGGCCGTTCGTGTTCCTGGCCCTGTGCTGCGTGGTGCTGCTGCTCGCCTCCTGGCAGGCCTGCAAGCCGCAGCACCTGGAAGACGCCTGGAACCGCTGAGCGGCAGGTAGCCGGCGACGCCCCGGCGTCGCTTTCCCCAGTCAGACAGCGGCGCGGGTCTGGCCTTCGCCGCGGACCACGAAGCGCTCCACGGTGAGCGCCTCCAGCCCCATCGGGCCGTAGGCGTGCAGGCGCGTGGTGGAAATGCCGATCTCCGCGCCCAGCCCCAGTTCGCCGCCATCGGAGAAACGCGAGGACGCGTTGACCATCACCACCGCCGAGCGCAGCGCCTGCACGAAGGCCTCGGCGTGGGCCGGATCGCCGGTGGCGATGACCTCGGTATGGTCGGAGCTGTACTGGCGGACGTGGGCGATGGCCGCGTCCAGGTCCGGCACCACGCGGATGGCGATGACCAGGTCCAGGTACTCGGCGGCATAGTCGTCGTCGCCGGCCGGCGATACCCCGTCCAGCAGCTGCCGCGTCGCGGCGTCGCCGCGCAGCTCGACGCCGCGCCCGCGCAATGCCGCGGCGGCCATCGGCAGGAACCGCGGCGCGATGGCGGCATGCACCAGCAGGGTCTCCAGCGAATTGCAGGCGGCCGGGCGCGATGCCTTGCCGTCGACCAGCAGCCGTACCGCCAGTTCCAGGTCCGCCGACTCGTCGACGAACAGGTGGCACACGCCTTTGTAGTGCTTGATGACCGGTACCCGCGCGTGCTCGGCGACGAAGCGGATCAGGCCCTCGCCGCCGCGCGGGATCGCCAGGTCGACGATGTCGTTGAGCTGCAGCAGCTCCAGCATGGTTTCCCGGCGCAGGTCCTCGACCAGGGTCAGCGCGGCGTCGGGCACGCCGGCTTCGCGCAGCGCCCGCTTCAGCGACGCGGCGATGGCGCTGTTGGAACGGATCGCCTCCGACCCGCCGCGCAGGATCACGCCGTTGCCGGCCTTGATGCACAGCGCCGCGGCATCGGCGGTCACGTTCGGCCGCGCCTCGTAGATCATCGCGATCACGCCCAGCGGCACGCGCACCTTCTGCACGCGGATGCCATTGGGCCGCACGTCGTCGCGCGTCACCTGCCCCACCGGGTCCGGCAGCGCCGCCACCTCGCGCAGCGCCGTGGCGATGCCCGCCAAGCGCTGCCGATCCAGCGCCAGGCGATCGAGCATGGCACTGCCCACGCCCTTGTCGCGTGCGGCCTGCAGGTCGGCGGCGTTGGCGGCGAGGATGGCGTCGGCATCGGCCTCCAGCGCGGCGGCCATCGCTTCCAGCAATGCGCGCTTGGCCGCGGCGGGCAGCTGCGCCAGCACCTGCGCGGCGTCGCGGCATTGCAGGGCAAGGGTCTTGATGTCGTCGGTCATGGCGTTGGCTCGTCAGGAATATGCAGGGGACCCCGTAGGAGCAGGACCAGATCATCGCGGTGGATCACGTTCTCGCCGTAGCTGTAGCCCAGCGCGGCTTCGATCTCGCGCGAATGGCGCCCGCCGATGCGGCGCACATCCACTGCCGAATACTGGCTGATGCCGCGCGCGATGCAATGCGCTCCGGCACCGTCGCGTACCTGCACCTCGACCATGTCGCCGCGGCGGAAGTCGCCCTCGGCGCCGGTCACCCCGCCGGGCAGCAGCGAGGCGCCCTTCTCCCGCAGCGCCCGCGCCGCGCCGGCATCGACCAGGATCGCGCCCGCTTCCACCGGCGCATGCCGCAGCCAGTACTTGCGCGCGGCCACCCGCGTGCGCCCGGCGTGCAGGCGGGTACCGCGCAGCCGCCCCTGCGCCAGGCCGCGCACCACCTCGCCGCTGCGGCCGTTGAACAGGAAGGTGTCGATGCCGGCCGAGGCGGCCTTGGCCGCCGCCTGCAGCTTGGTGTGCATGCCGCCGGTGCCGGCCGCGCTGCCGCTGCCGCCAGCCATCGCCAGCACCTGCGGCGTCAGCTCGCGCACCTCGTCCACCGGCCGCGCCAGCGGGTCGCGGCGCGGGTCGGCGGTATACAGCCCGTCGATGTCGGTGGCGATGAACAGCGCATCGGCATCGACCAGCGCGGCGACGATGGCGGCGAGGTTGTCGTTGTCGCCGAGCTTGAGCTCGTCCACCGACACGGTGTCGTTCTCGTTGACCACCGGCAGCGCGCCCAGCGCCAGCAATTCGTTCAGGGTGGCGCGGGCGTTGAGGTAGCGGCGGCGGTTGCGCAGGTCGTCGTGGGTCAGCAGCACCTGTGCCACCGGACGTTCGAAGAAGCGCTGCCACAGTGCGATCAGCTGCGCCTGCCCCAGCGCCGCCAGCGCCTGCCGCGCAGCGATGGCGGCGCCGGCTTCCGGCGTCTTCGGCACGATGGCGCGGCCGGCAGCCACCGCGCCGGAGGACACGACCACGATCTGGCGCCCGGCGAGCAGGTTGGCCGAGACGAACTGCGCCAGGCCCAGCGCGAAACGCGGCGTCAGGCCGCCGCCGTCGGCGGCCAGCAGGCTGCTGCCGACCTTCAGCACCGCGCGCCGCCACGGCGGCAGCGGCTGCTCGGCGAACGACGGGGGCGAGGTATCGGTCATGGGATCAGCGCGTGTTCCATTCGTGCACGGTCAGCTCGGAACTGCCGAAGGCCAGCGGATCGCGGGCGACGATGGCCCGGGCCTCGGCCAGGTCGGCCACGTTCTTCAGCACATAGGCGCCGCCGCTGCCATCGGCGAAACCGCCGGTCAGGTGCAGCAGCCCGCGTTCGCGCAGGTCGTCGAGGAAAGCCTTGTGCGGGGCGATGACCGACGTGTCGAACGCCGGTTTGCGCATGGCCATGACCAGATACAGCTTCACCGTTCGTTCTCCACAACATGCAAGTTTGCCAACGCGGATGTTGCACTGCCGCGCGGCGCGTGTGGGCGATATTTTCGTTTCCAACCAATGCCACGGCATCTGCCCGCCTTTGCAGGAGCGCCGTGAGTCGCGACCGGGCTTTCCCGGGAAAGGCCCGGTCGCGACTCACGGCGCTCCTGCGAAAGCGGTGCCGGGCGCTACCGGCTCAGCGCCGCCCAGCGTGCCTGCAGTTCTTCCAGCCGCAGGTCGGCAGCCGCACCCGGCGACACCCGCGCGGCGAGGCTGCCTTCCGGCGTGCGCCCCTGCCCCGCCGTGTCGGCGGACGCGGCGGCGGCCTTGTAGGCCTCGCGGAACGGCACCCCGGCGACGGCCGCCTCGACCGCGACGTCGGTGGCGTACATGCCCGAGTCGATGGCCGCGCGCAGCCGGTCTTCGCGCCATTCCAGGTTGGCCAGCAGCGCCGGCAGCAGTTCCAGCGCCGCCAGGCCGCGGCCGAAGCCGTGGAAGATCGCGCCCTTGCTGGCCTGCAGGTCGCGGTGGTAGCCCGACGGCAGCGACAGCAGCTGCTCGATCTCGGTGCGCGCGGCAGCCACGCTGGCATGGGTGGCGCGCATCAGTTCGATCACGTCGGGGTTGCGCTTGTTGGGCATGATCGAGCTGCCGGTGGTGTACTGCGCCGGCAGCGCGACGAAGGCGAACTCGCCGCTGGTGAACAGCGACAGGTCCCAGGCGATGCGGCGCAGGTCCAGCGTCGCGCCGCCCAGCGCCTCCAGTGCGGCCATCTCGAACTTGCCGCGCGAAAGCTGGGCGTAGATCGGGCTGACCTGCATCCGCGCGAAGCCCAGCGCCTGCGTGGTGTGCTCGCGGTCCAGCGGCAGGTTGACGCCATAGCCGGCGGCGGTGCCCAGCGGGTTGGCATCGACCAGCGCGCGGGTGTCGGCAGCGCGCACCGCGTTGTCGATGAAGGCCTCGGCCCAGCCGGCCCACCACATCCCGGCCGAGGACACCACGGCGCGCTGGATGTGGGTGTAACCGGGCACCGGCAGGCCCGATTCGGCCGCGGCGCGGTCGAGCGCGACGCGGGCGATCTGGCGGCTCAGTTCGGCCACGCGCGCCAGCTTGTCCTTCAACCACAGCCGGGTGGCGACCAGGATCTGGTCGTTGCGGCTGCGGCCGGTGTGGATCTTGCGCCCGGCATCGCCCAGGCGTTCGGTCAGCCGCGCCTCGATCGCCGAGTGGCAATCCTCGTAGCGTTCGTCGAGCACGAAGGCGCCGCTGCGGAAGTCGTCGGCCAGCAGCGCAAGTTCGCGCTTCAGGCCGGCCAGCTCCTCGCCGGAGAGGATGCCGATGTGCTGCAGGCCCTCGGCGTGGGCGCCACTGGCGGCGATGTCGTACAGGAAGAACTCGCGGTCCAGGATCACGTCGTCGCCGGCGAGGAAGGTCTGGATCTTGGCGTCTACCGCGACGCCGGGTTTCTGCCACAGCAAGTTGGTCATGGGAGTCTCGATATTCTGGTTGTCCTGGTAGGAGCGACGTAAGTCGCGACGGGCTTTACCGGTAAAGCTTCGTCGCGACTTACGTCGCTCCTACAGAAGCAGGCTTGGGTCAGTACGGGATGGCGGTCAGCTCCGGCAGGCCGAGGGCGATGTTGAGGTTCTGCAATGCCTGCGTGGCCGCGCCCTTGAGCAGGTTGTCGAGGGTCGCCACCACCACCACCCGCTTGTTGCCCGCGGCCATGGCGAAGCCGCCGATCCGTACCCCGTGCCTGCCGGCGATGTGGCTGACCCAGGGCGCCTCGTCCACCACCTCCAGCAGCGGCTCGCCGGCATACGCCTGCCGGTAGCGGGCGATGACGTCCTCGCGCTTGAGCGGCTGCTGCAGCCACAGGTTCACGGTCATGGTGATGCCGCGGAAGTGCGGCGCCACGTGCGGCATGAACTCCACCGGCACGCCCAGCTGCACCGATACTTCGCGCTCGTGCACGTGGCCGGTCAGCGCGTACGGCATCAGGTTGTCGCGCAGCTTGTCGGGGTCGTTCTTGTCCGAGGGCGTGGTGCCGGCGCCGGAATAACCGGAGACACCGAAGCACTGCGGCGGCCCGGCCAGCTGCTCGAGCAGCGGGTGGATCGCCAGCTGCATCGCGGTGGCGTAGCACCCCGGATTGCTGATCCGCTTCTGCCCGGCATAACGCCCGCGGGTCAGTTCCGGCAGGCCGTAGTACCAGCCGTTGTCGAAGCGGTAGTCGGCGGAAAGATCGACGATCACCGTGTCCGGCCTGGCCGCCTCCAGCGCGGCGACATAGGGAGCGGCCTTGCCGTTGGGCAGCGCCAGCACCACCGCATCGACGCCCTTGGCGGCCACCGCGTCGGCATCGAGGTTCTCGTAGCGCAGCTCGCCCTGCCAGGCGTCGTTGTGGTCGGCCAGGCGCTGGCCGGCCAGCTCGCGCGAGGACACGAAGGCCAGTTCGATGTGCGGATGGCCGGCAATCAGCCGGATCAGTTCGGCGCCGGTGTGGCCGCGGGCACCGACGATGCCCAGCGTGTACGTCTTGTCGTTCATGGGTGCGAATCCAGGCGGAACTGCAGGTGGCGCTTCACCGCCGGCCATTCCGCATCGGTGATGGAGAACACGACGGTATCGCGCGGCGAGCCGTCGGCGTGGCGTTTGTGGTTGCGCAGCACGCCGTCCTGCCTGGCGCCGAGCCGGGCGATGGCCGCGCGCGAGGCATGGTTGAACCAGCTGGTCTCGAAGAACACGCCGATGCAGCCGAGCGTCTCGAACGCATGCGCCAGCAGCATCCGCTTGGCGTCGGTGTTGACGCCGGTGCGCTGCGCGCCGGGCGCATACCAGGTGTAGCCGATGCTCAGCTTCGGCACGTCCGGCTCCAGAGCGTAGAAACGGGTGCTGCCGACGATCGTACCGGTTGCATCGCGCACCACGAACGGCAACGCACGCCCTTCGGCCCGCGCCCTCAATGCATCATCGACGTAGCCGGCAATCGCCTCCGGAGCCGGCACGTTGCTGAACCATTGCCGCGCCAGTTCGCCCCCGCCCAGCGCCTGCCGCAGGCCTTCCACATGCGCGGCCTGCAGCGGTTCGAGCACGGCATGGCGACCGGCCAGGGTCGGCACTTCGTTCCAGTCCGGCGACAGGGGGATGCCCATGGTTCAGCCCACCAGGCTCGGCTGGCGCGCGCCGCAATGGCGCACGTAGCCCTGGATGCCGTCGAAGCCGTCGGCGCCGTACCAGAACACCTTCCAGTCATCGAGCTTGTAGCAGCCGTCGGATTCGGCGTAGTAGAAATGGTTGACCGGGTTGCCGTTGCGCGAACGCCAGAACAGCTGCGGGGTTTCCTCCCGCATCACGTTCCATACCGCGCGGCCCAGGCCCTCGCCCTGCGCGTCGTCGAGCACCGCGAACTTGTCCAGGTACACGCCCTCGGCTTCCCGCGTCAGGATCACCGCGGTGCGGTAGTTCTCGCTGATGTAGGCACGCAGCAGCTGCGTCTTTTCGAAGTAGTCCGGCACCAGGGTGCGGCCGAAGCTGGATTCGATCAGGCCCTTGAGCCGCGGCAGGTCCAGCTGCTCCCACGACGTGGCCTTGAGCACCCGCTCGCCGCGGCGCACCAGCGTGCCCGAGCCCTTGTGGGTGAACAGCTCCTTGGCCAGGTCCGCCGGCCGGGTGATCGACACCGACGACTCCAGCGGCAGCCGGTCCAGCAAATCCTTGATCTGCTCGATCTTGACCCGCATGCCGCCGTTGATCCACGGCTGCTGCATCAGGTGCTCGTACTCGGTGGACAGGTTGATCGAGTCGATCACCTTGCCGTCCTCGCCCAGCAGGCCGCCGGTGCCGGTGAGGAAGATGATCTTGTACGGTTGCAGTTCCTGCACCAGCTCGTTGGCGGCGAAGTCGGCGTTGACGTTGAGGATCTGCCCGCTGGGGGTCTCGCCCAGGCTGGTGATGACCGGGATCGAGCCGGCGCGCAGGCTGGCCTCGATCGGCGCCAGGTTGACCTTGCGCACCTCGCCGACCAGGCCGTAGACGGACTGGTCCAGGTAACCGGCCTCGAACACGCCGCCGGTGATCGAGGTCGCGCGCGCGCCGTTCTGCTGCAGCGCCTCGACCAGCCGCAGGTTGGAAGCCTGGAATACCCGGCGCACGATCGCCAGCGCCTCGGGCGTGGTCACGCGCAGGCCGTCGACGGTCTGCTTCTCGATGCCGGCGGCCGACAGCTCGGCGTCCAGCTGCGGGCCGGCGCCGTGCAGCACGATCGGGGTCAGGCCGACTTCCTGCAGGAACGACAGCGAGGAGGTCAGCGCATCGAGGTCGTCGCGCAGCACCGCGCCGCCGACCTTGACCACGGCGAAGCGCTTGGCGTCCAGCTGCGAGAAGCGCTTGAGGTACTGGCTGATCTCCTTCGCGCTGGCCATGCTCGAAAGCAGGCGCACGATGGTCTGGCGGGTCTGGCGGTGGGGTTGCATGGCAGGGGACATTGCGTGCGTCTTTCGGTGCGAGGGAGGTCGCGGTGGGTAAGGTCCGGCGGCGGGCGCCGGCGGTGTCGGCTCAGGCGCCGTGTTGCAGGATGCGGTGGACCGATGCGGCATAGCGCTGCAGCTGCTCCAGCGTCACGAACTCGTCGGCGGTGTGTGCCTGGGCGATGTCGCCCGGACCATAGACCAGCGCGGTGTAGCCGCCGGCCGAGAACAGCGAGGCCTCGGTCCAGAAGTCCACCGCGTTGCCGATCGGCAGGTCCAGCGCGTCGGCCGCGTCGCGCGCGGCCAGGCGCCGTTCCTCGGCGCGGGCGATGTCGCCCGAGGGCAGGCTCGGGCCACGGAAGGTCTCCTCGAAATGCGCGGCGGCCGGCTCGGCAAAACCGGCGAAGGTGGCCAGCAGCTGGTCCACGTCCATCGACGGCAGCGGGCGGAAGCCGAAGCGCAGCTCGGCCGCCGGCGCGATCATGTTGGCCTTGATGCCGCCTTCGACCCGGCCGATGTTGAAACGCAGCCCGGTCAGGCCGCCGAAGCGCGCGTGCGCCAGCGACTCGACGTGATCCAGCGCGCGGCCACCCCAGCGCATCGCCTGGTGCAGCGCACTGGCCGCCGCATCCTGCCTGCCCGAGGCATGGCCGGCGCGGCCGGCGAAGCGCATCAGCACCGAGGAGATGCCGCGGTGCGCGAGCACCGCCTCGCCCATCGTCGGCTCGGCCACCAGCACCGCCTCGTACGGGATGCCGCGGGCAAGGAACGCGGCGATGCAGCGCGGGTCGTTCGCCTCTTCGTCGGAGGAGAACAGGAACGCCGCATCGCCCCCGCTGGCGTTGGCCGCGGCCACCAGCGCGGCGGCGGCGCCCTTGATGTCGCACACGCCCAGCCCGACCACGCGGTCGTCCAGCCGCCGCATCGCGTGCGGGTCGGCGCTCCAGTGCGGCGAATCGGGCACCGTGTCCAGGTGCACGTTGAACAGGTACTTCGGCGTGCCGCGCACCGCGTACAGGCTCACCGCGCCGGCGCCATGGTCGATCACCTCGACGGCGAAGCCCGGCAGGTGGGCGCGCAGGTAGTCGAAGATGCCGCCGGTGGTGATGGCGCGCGGCGGGTTGCGGGTGTCGAAGGACACCAGCTTTTCCAGGTGCGTGAGGGTGGATTCGAGCAGGTCGGTCATGGGAATCGGATCAGGCGGCCGTCGCCGCGGCCTGGTAGATGTCGGGACGCAGGATTTCCATCAGCGACTGCGGCGCGGCGGGCGCGGCGAAGCCGTACTGCGCGTACAGCCCGTGCGCGTCGGAAGTCGCCAGCATGAAGCGGCGCAGGCCCTGCAGCCGTGGATCGGCGAGGACCGCCTCGACCAGTCGCTTGCCGTAGCCATGCCCGCGATGCTCCGGCAGCACGAACACGTCGGCCAGATAGCCGAAGGTCGCGCCGTCGGTGACCACCCGGGCGAACGCCACCTGCCCGGCGCCCTCGACGTGGCCGCCGAAGCACAGCGAACCGGCGATCGCCCGCTCCACGGTGTCGCGCGGGACGCCGCCGCTCCAGTAGGCCTCGGTCGCGAGGAAACGGTGGATCAGGTCCACGTCCAGCTCATGCTTGTCGGTGCTGATGCGCAGTGTGTTCATGGCTATCCGGCTAGCGAACCAACGTCGCCCCCGCGCGGGCGGGGACGACGGCTTCGGGTCTCAGCGGTTGACCTGCGCGTACAGCGTCGAGCTCATCCCGAACAGCTTGATGAAGCCCTCGGCCTCCTCCACGCCCCAGTCGGCCGACTGCGCGTAGGTCGCGCCCTTGGCGTTGAGCAGGTGCGGCGACTTCACCGCCACCGCGTCGACGCGGCCGCCGCGGGTCTCCAGCACCACCTCGCCGTTGACCTTGGCCTGCGAGGATTTCAGGAACGCCTCGATGTCGGTCTTCAGCGGGTCGTGGTAGAAGCCCTCGTACACCAGCTCCACCCACTTGCGCGCCACGTCCGGCTTGAAGCGGTTCTGCTGCTTGGTCAGCACCGCGTCCTCCAGCGCGCGGTGCGCGGCCAGCAGCGAGACCAGCCCCGGCGCCTCGAACACGATGCGGCCCTTCAGACCGATCACGGTGTCGCCGGTGTAGACGCCGCGACCGACGCCGTACGGGGCGAACAGCTTGTTGAGCCTGGCCAGGATCTGCTCGCCCGGCAGCGCCTTGCCGTCCAGTTCGACGGCTTCGCCCTCGACGAACTTCAGGGTCACGGTCAGCGGCTCCAGCGGCCACGCGCTGCGCGGCGCGCACCAGCCGCGCGCGCCCTCGCCCGGGGTTTCCCAGCGGTCGATCTCGCCGCCGGACATGGTCACGCCCAGCAGGTTCTCGTTGATGGTGTAGGCCTTCTGCTTGGCGCGCACGCCGAAACCGCGCTCTTCCAGGTACTTCTGCTCGTAGGCGCGGGTCTGGGTGTGTTCCTTCTGGATCTCGCGGATCGGGGCGACGATCTGGTAATCGCCCAGTGCCTTCACCGCCAGGTCGAAGCGCACCTGGTCGTTGCCCATGCCGGTGCAGCCGTGGGCGATGGCGTTGGTGCCCAGCTCGGCGGCGCGCTTGATCGCGGCGTCGACGATCAGGTAGCGGTCGGACACCAGCAGTGGGTACTGGCCCTGGTAGCCCTCGCCGGCCCACACGAAGGGCTTGACGAAGCCTTCCCAGATCGCCGGGCCGCCGTCGACGGTGACGTGGCTGGCCACGCCCAGTTCGGCGGCGCGCTTCTCGATGATGTCGCGCTCCTCGGCGTCCACGCCGCCGGTGTCGGCGAATACGGTATGCACGTTCCAGCCGCGCTCCTGCAGGTAGGGCACGCAGAAGCTGGTGTCGAGTCCGCCGGAAAAGGCCAGCACGATGTCTTTGTTGCTCATGGGGGATGTCCGATGTGAAGTGGGGGAATTACTGCGAGGCCAGCGCGGCCATGATCGCCTTCTGCACGTGCAGGCGGTTCTCGGCCTCGTCGATGGCGATGCATTGCGGCGAATCCATCACCCCGTCGTTGGCCTTGACGTTGCGGCGCAGCGGCAGGCAGTGGCTGAACACGCCGTTGTTGGTCAGCGCCATCTTGGCCTCGTCGACCATGAAGTGCCTGTACTGGTCGCGGATCGGCTTCTCCGGCTCCCAGTTGCCGAAGAACGGCAGCGCGCCCCAGCTCTTGGCGTAGACCACGTCGGCACCGGCGTAGGCGCTTTCGATATCGTGGCTGACGGTCAGCGAGCCGCCGCTCTCGGCGACGTTCTGCGCAGCCCAGCCCATGTAGCGCTCGTCGAGGAGGTACTGCTCGGTCGGGCACAGCAGGGTCACGTCCATGCCCATGCGGGTGGCGATGGTCAGCGCCGAATTGGCCACCGCGGTATTGAGCGGCTTGGGGTGGTAGGTCCAGGTCAGCACGTATTTCTTGCCGCGCAGATCGCTGGTGCCGAAGTGCTCCTGCAGCGCCAGGATGTGCGCCAGCTCCTGGCACGGATGGGTGATGGTCTCCATGTTGATGACCGGCACCGGCGAATACCTGGCGAACGACTTCAGCACGATGTCCTGGCGGTCGTAGGCCCAGTCCACGAACTTCGGGAAGGCGCGCACGCCGATCAGGTCGACGTAGCGGCCGAGCACGCGCGCCACCTCGGCGATGTGCTCCTCGGTGTCGCCGTCCATCACCGTGCCCAGGTTGAATTCGATCGGCCACGCATCCTTGCCCGGCTGCAGCACCACCGCATGCCCGCCCAGCTGGAACGCGCCCAGCTCGAAGCTGGTGCGGGTGCGCATGGACGGATTGAAGAACACCAGCGCGATCGACTTGCCCTTGAGCTCGTCGCCCAGCTTGTTGCGCTTGAACAGCGCCGCCTGGGTCAGCAGGGCATCCAGGTCGGTACGGCTCCAGTCCTGGGTGTTCAGGAAGTGCTTCAGGGACATCGATCGATCCTTTGCTGCGTGGGGGGCCGCCGTTGCCGGCGGGGAATGCGCGGATGCGCGGGGGCTACCTTGGAAAACGTTCAGATGAAACTTTTTCGGAAAGCGGAAACGAAAAAACCCAGCCTGGGCTGGGTTTTCCGAACAGACAGCACGAAGCTCCGGTTACCCAGCGAGGATGTGGGGTTCCGGTCGGCGGGCACGGGACGTCATGCCGGAAGCCATCCGGGCGGCGCTGGTACCAAGCTGGAAGCTGTTCGATTTCATGGCCGGCGATGGTCGCATGCGCAAGGGACGCGCGCAAGCGGTCAGGGCGTGATCGCCGCGGCTTCGCCGTCGTCGTCGGTCAGGTCGGGGGTCACCGACACCCGCAGCCGCAGCCGGTTGCCGGGGTCCTCGGGCAGCCGCGAGCGGTACTTGGTGCCCTTGTAGACGTAGTCCACGTCGTAGGCGATGGGCCGGCGGAACTCGCGCCCGACCTCGACGACCCGGCAGTCGGGCGTCAGCAGCGTGGTGTTGCCGGGACTCACCGCCAATGCCGCGGCTTCCCGCTCGGCCAGCACCTCGTCCTCGACACGGCGGCCGAAGATGCTCTTGACCGAGTCCATGAAGCGGCTGAAGCGCCCCTTCTCCTCCTCGGCCGTCACCCGCACCGGGGCCAGCGTGCGCGTGGACACCGGCTCGCAGTGCTCCTCGGTGCGCGTGGCGCGCAACACCTGGAACACCGGCTCGACGTTGAGCACCTGCGCGTAGTCGAAGCGGACGTTCTCGACGATGACGACCCGGTTGCGCAGGTCCGGCTCCTGGTGCTGGTCCTGGGCCGCGGTCGGCGATGCAACGCATGCAAGCAGGCAAGCCAGCAACAACAGCAGAACGGGATTCATCGGCACCAGACAGTCTGACAATGGCGGGTAGTGTAGGCATCCGTGCCCGCAAGCGGCTGAACATTACCCTTCCGGCGGCCCCCTGCCCAGCCCGGGCGTGCCGGCGGGCGGCCGGGCCGGTAGAATCCCGAGGTTCGCCATCCCCCCGACCGACGATGACCCTGCGCCTGCACAACAACCTGACGCGGCAGCTCGAGCCGTTCGCCCCGCTCGACCCGGCCAGCCCCACCATGTACGTGTGCGGACCCACGGTCTACAACTACGTCCACATCGGCAACGCCCGCGGCCCGGTGGTGTTCGGGGTGCTGGCGGCGCTGCTGCGGCGGCGCTACGGCGCCCTGCGCTACGCCCGCAACATCACCGACGTGGACGACAAGATCAACGCCGCCGCCGCCGAGCAGGGCGTGCCGATCTCGGCCATCACCGACCGCTTCGCCGCCGCCTATCGCGAGGACATGGCGGCGCTGGGCGTGGCCCCGCCGGACATCGAGCCGGAAGCCACCGCGCACATCCCGCAGATCGTCGCCATGATCGGGCGGCTGATCGAAAGCGGCCACGCCTATGCCGCCGAAGGCCACGTGCTGTTCTCGGTGGCCAGCTTCGGCGACTACGGCAAGCTTTCGCGGCGCGATCCGGAGGAGATGCTGGCCGGCGCGCGGGTGGAAGTGGCGCCGTACAAGCGCGATGCCGGCGATTTCGTGCTGTGGAAGCCCTCCTCCGACGACCTGCCGGGCTGGGATTCGCCCTGGGGCCGCGGCCGCCCGGGCTGGCACATCGAGTGCTCGGCGATGGCCGCCGCGCACCTGGGCGAGACCATCGACATCCACGCCGGCGGCGTCGACCTGCAGTTCCCGCACCACGAGAACGAGATCGCGCAGAGCGAATGCGCCCACGGCGGGCGGACCTTCGCCCGGTTCTGGCTGCACAACGGCATGCTCAACTTCGGCGGCGCCAAGATGAGCAAGTCGATCGGCAACATCGAACGCGTGCACGACCTGGTGCGCAAGCACCCGCCGGAGGCGCTGCGCTACGCGCTGCTGTCGGCGCACTACCGGCAGCCGCTGGACTGGTCCGACGCGCTGATCGAGCAGTCGGTGCGCACCCTGGACCGGCTCTACGGCACGCTGCGCGAGCTGGCGGACATCGAGGCCGTCGCCACGATTCCGGCCGAAATCGAGAACGCGCTGGACGACGACCTCAACACCCCGCAGGCGCTGGCCGAGCTGGCCCGCATCGCCGGCGAGGCGCGCAAGGCGGAAACCGCCGCCGACAAGGCGCGGCTGAAGGCCGGGCTGCTCGGCGCCGGCCTGGCGCTGGGCCTGCTGCAGCAGGCGCCCGCCGACTGGTTCAACCGCGGCGCCAGCAGCGACGACGATGCCCGCATCCAGGGCCTGATCGACGAGCGCGCCGCGGCCAAGAAATCGCGCGACTTCGCGCGGGCCGACGCCATCCGCGATCAGCTGGACGCCGAGGGCATCGTGCTCGAGGACACGCCGCAGGGCGTACGCTGGGTGAGGAAACGCGCCTAGCACGCCCCCAACCGGCCCTCCGCTGCGCTGACTGCCCCGGCCGTGGATGGCCGGACGCACGATCCGGAGTCGCCACGCTCCCCTGGGGCGGCTTCCACGAAACAACCGAGAACGACGTGACCGACTCCCCCTTCCCGCTCGAACCCACCGCCGCCGAGGCCCAGGCCGCGATCGCCGAGGAATTCTCGTTCTTCGGCGACTGGTCCGAGCGCTACCAGTACCTGATCGACCTCGGCCGCAAGCTGCCCGCCTTCCCCGAGGAGTGGAAGACCGAGGAGCACCGCCTGCACGGCTGCCAGTCGATGGTGTGGATCGTCCCGGAAGGCAACGCCGACCAGCTCACCTTCCATGCGATCAGCGACTCGGCCATCGTCTCCGGGCTGATCTTCCTGGCGCTGCGCGTCTATTCCGGGCGCCCGGCCGCCGAGATCCTGGCCACCGCGCCCGACTACGTCGCCGCCATCGGCCTGTCCAGGCACCTGTCGCCGACCCGCAGCAACGGACTGGCGTCGATGCTGGCCTTCATCCGGGACACCGCGCAGTCGCAGCAGTGACCGCCACTCCCGCCAGCACCGACGCACCGGGCCCGCTGCTGGCCCAGCCCGGCTTCGTGAAGCTGCTGCTGTACCGCATCAGCGCGATGCTGTCCTACCAGATCGTCGCGGTCACGGTGGGCTGGCACATCTACGAGATCACCCGCAACCCGTTCTCGCTGGGCCTGATCGGCCTGGCCGAGGTACTGCCGTACTTCTGCGTGGCGCCGTTCGCCGGCTACCTGGTCGACCACCTGCCGCGCCGCCGCCTGGGCATGGTCGCCTGCCTGGGGCTGGCGGCCACCGCCGGCATCCTGGTGGGCGTGGCGGCCGGCTGGCTGCCAGTCCACGGGGTGTGGCCGATCTATGCCGCCATCGCCCTGACCGGCATGGTGCGGGCGTTCCTGGCGCCGATCTACAACGCGCTGTTCGCGCGGGTACTGGCGCGCGGCCAGTTCGCCCGTGGCGCCGGCTTCGGCAGCGTGGTGTTCCAGACCGGCATGGTCGCCGGCCCGGCCCTGGGCGGCGTACTGGTGGCCTGGGGCGGCAAGAGCCTGTCCTATGCCGTGGCCGCCGGCGCCGCGCTGGTGGCGCTGGCGGCACTGGCGACGCTGCGGGTGGCGGAACCGGCACCGCCGGCCACCCGCGCGCCGATCTTCTCCAGCATCGCCGAGGGCGCCCGCTTCGTGCTGTCCAACCAGATCATGCTCGGGGCCATGGCGCTGGACATGTTCTCGGTGCTGCTGGGCGGCGTGGTGGCGATGCTGCCGGCCTTCATCAAGGAAATCCTGCATTACGGCCCGGAAGGCCTGGGCATCCTGCGCGCGGCGCCGGCACTGGGCTCGGTATGCGTCGGCCTGTGGCTGGCGCGGCGGCCGCTGCAGCGCAACGCCGGGCGGGTGCTGCTGTTCGCGGTGGCCGGCTTCGGGTTGTGCGTGATCGGCTTCGGGCTGTCGCAGAGCTTCTGGCTGTCGGCGGCGATCCTGCTGTTCTACGGCGCGTTCGACGGCGTCTCGGTGGTGGTGCGCTCCACCATCCTGCAGTTGGCCACGCCGGACGAGATGCGCGGCCGGGTGTCGTCGATCAACGGCATCTTCATCAGCTCCTCCAACGAACTGGGCGCGTTCTACGCCGGCACCATGGCACGGCTGCTGGGGCTGGTGCCGGCCGTGGTGATCGGCGGCTGCGCGGTACTGGGCGTGGCCGCCGTCACCGCCTGGAAGAACCCCACGCTGCGACGGCTGAACCTGCGCGACCTGCAATGATCGCGCCTGCGCGCGGGTTTCCTGCGGGCGCTTCCCGCGCCGTCGTCCCCCTTACGCTTCCGCCGCCAGTCTTGCCGGATCCCATACCCGGTCGGCGAGCTGCCGGTACAGGGCGTGGCGCTCGTCCAGGTCGGCCTTGCGGAATTCCTCCAACGACCTGAACGGCAGGTCTTCCCGCTTGATGTAGGCCAGGAAACCCGGATTGCGTTCGTAGCACTGCTCATGCAGCGACCAGGCCAGCAGGTTCTGGCTGACATAGTGCCGGCGCTTCTTTGCATACGGCAGATCGCCATAGCTGGCATTGAAGCTCTTGGGCAACAGCAACAGGTCGCCGAACCGGTTGCGGTAGTCGGAGAAGTCGGCCTGCGAAGCGAACTCGTCCCTGTGGCGCGAGTAATGGTCGGCCCAGATGTGCTCGATCTCGTAGCGCCCGCGCCCTTCGACCAGGTACTTGGCCGCGTGGCTGTCCATGCCCGAAGCCGCCTCCAGGTGGGCGGTCATCCGCGCCAGCAGCACCTTGATGTAGCGTTTGGACCACTGGTTGAGGCCGAAGCCATCGAAACCGTTGCGGCGGCCGTCCGCGGTGCCGTCGAAGGTGCATCCCTGTTCTTCCAGGCGCCTGGCCAGGACTTCCACCAACGCCACCGGCTCCAGCCCACGGATATCGCGCATGATCAGGAACGCGGCATAGGACATCGCGCCGTAGGTCATGCTCAGGTAGTTGACCGCGCGGCGCGCCAGCAGGATATCAAGGAACACCGCCACCGCCCGGATCTTGCGGGCAACGACCTCGGGCGCGTCGGTGATCCGCAGCGGCGCCAGCAGCAGCGGATACTGCAGGCTGAAGTTGAAGGCCGCGACGTGGTACACCGGCTCCAGCCCTTCCACCGGCGCCAGCGATGCCTTGCGGATGCACTCGTACTGCCGCGTGTAGAACACCATGTCCTCGCTGACGAAGCGGAAGAAATCCGCGCCATTTTTCAATCCCAGCTGCTCGGCGTGGTCGCCCAGCCAGCGGTGGAACTCGGTGCCGATGCGTTCGAAATCCTTGTTTTCCGAACCGCTGCGCCGCTCGCGCACGCTGTCGGCATAGCGCGCGCGCAGCCAGGCCTTGACCGCATCGGTGTCCTCGTCCTTGCCCAGCTTGCGCAGCGCCTCGATACGTTCGCGCCACAGTCGCGCCGCCTCGTTGCGCTGGCCGATGTCGCCGATGTTGGCCAGCAGATAGCCCTTGAGCATGTCCAGCGGCGTCAGCGACAGGCCACGATCATTCATGGTCTCGAAGATGGTGTAGGCATCCTCGTCGGAAGCGGCGCTGATCTCGATCAGGTACACCTTCTCGGTCAGCCAGTCGCAGAAGTACGGCAGCGCCGCTTCGTCGATCTCCTCGGCCTGCTCCTGCAGCAACTCTTCCAGGTCCTGGTACCGGGCGACGATGGTCTGCACCGATTCCGACGCCGCGCTGGTGTCGGGCAACTCGCCGCTGAACAACGCCGACATGATCGTGCGCCGATCCTCCACCGCGATATTGAAGGCCTTCTCCCCGAAGCGCTCGGAGTAGATCAGCTCTTCCAGCGCCACCCGGTCCCTGCGCTCGCCCTGCCGACGGTGCAGCAGAAGCAGCAGCAGGGTGATGGTGGTCAAGCGCTGCTGGCCATCGACGATGTACTTCTGCCCATCGCGCTCGCTGAGGATGATCGAACCCAGGAAATAGTTGCCGTACTTCTCCACCGCACCACGCGGGTTGCCGGGCCGGTGCCACTGCAGGAACTGGTCGGTCAGATCGTCGATCAGCTCCTTGGCCTGCTTGCGTTGCCAGCGGTATTCGCGCTGGTAGTAATCGATACCGTAGCGTTTGCCCTTGAGGATCTCGCTGATGGTGCGCGCCTTGCCGTCGATCGTCTTCATCGCTCCCCCTGAATCCGGATGTCGTCCCGTCCGCTGCCCGGCGGCATGCCGGACCAGCCGACACTCACGCCGGTTTCCAACCTGCAGGTCACAGGTACGAAGACCGGAAAGTATCCGCTAAAACCCGTCTTGGCGGCGGCACCGCTCAGAACAGATCCGGCTGCACCGCTGCCGGCAACGGCGCCCGCAATTCCGGCAGCCCGGGCAGGCGCGCCCGCAGCAGGGCGTGGAAGCGCAATGCCTGTTCGGCAGCCAGTCGGTTGTCCGGGGTATGCAGGAAGACATGCGGCGTGCGTCCCTCCTCGATCCAGGCGACGACCTTGTCCCGCCAGGGTTCGAGCCAGGCCTGGTTGGCGTCCAGGTCGGGGCCGCCGATGAAACGCACCTGCGGGCTGCGACTGAACGCGGCCGCGCGCACCGGCAGGCGGGGCTTCTTCGCCTGCGCGTGCGCCACCGCCGGATCGTCCGCGGCGCAGGCGAACAGCGCGCGCGAATCCAGGCAGATGCGCTCGACCCCGCGCGCGTGCAGCAGGCGGTTGAGCGCCCGCTCCTCCTCGCCGCGGGCGAAGAAGGCCGGATGCCGCACCTCCACCGCCAGCTCGCGCGCGGCGAAACGATCCAGCCACGCCGACAGTTCGCCAAGGCGCTCCGGGCCGAAACCGGCCGGCAACTGCAGCCACAGCGGCGCCAGCCGCGTGCCGAGCGGTGCCAGCAGGTCGAGAAAGGCCTCGGTGGCGTCCACCCGCTCGCGCAGGTCGCCCTCGTGGCTGATGTCGCGCGGCAGCTTGGCGCAGAAGCGGAAGCCTTCCGGCATCGTTCCGGCCCAGCGCTGCACGGTGGCCGGCGCCGGGCGCGCGTGGAAGGTGGTGTTGCCCTCCACCGCGTTGAACACCTGCACGTAGTGGCCGAGGCTGTCGGCCGGGCGCAGGCCGGCGGGATAGAAACCGCCGCGCCAGGCCGGCTCGTTCCACGACGGGCAGCCGAGACGATAAGGCAGGCTGTCGACGGCGGAGTTCAAATCGGGCATGCGGGTAAAGACCGGAGACCGCGAGTCTATGATTTCGGCTGCATGCGCGGGAACCGTTCGGCCGCCTTGCCGGATGTCGCGGCGATGAGGGCCGGCTCCCCGGCCTGCGGGGGAGGTTCCGTTCCCGTCGCGCCGACCGCTCCACACAGTCGCCAAGAAAAAACCCCGCGCCTGGGCGCGGGGTTTCGCATCGGGCCGGAAGCTGCGCGGGCTTCAGTCGCCCTGCTGCTTCTGCAGGTGTTCCCAGCGTTCCTGCGCATCGATGGTGCGCTCGGCGGTCAGGCGCGCTTCCAGGCGCTCCAGGCCGATCTCCTCGCCGGTGTCCACGCAGTAGCCATAGTCGCCGGCGTCCAGGCGCTTGAGCGTGCTGTCGATCTTGCCGATCAGCTTGCGGTAGCGGTCGCGGGTGCGCAGTTCCAGCGAGTTCTCGGTCTCGCGGGTGGCGCGCTCGGCCTCGTCGCCGATGTCACGCACTTCGTCGCGCAGGTTCTCGATGGTCTGCTTCGACTCCTCGACCAGGTCGGCACGCCACTGCAACAGGCGCTGGCGGAAGTACTCCTGCTGCAGCACGCTCATGTACTCCTCGTCCGCGCTGGGCTTGTAGCCAACGGGCAGGATCGGGCGGCCGGTGGCCTCATCGGTCTTGTATTCCACCACCTTGTACTTGCTGCGCGGCGCGGGAGCGGTCGAACGGGCGGTCACGGCGACGGCGACCTTGCCGACCGGCCGCGACACGGCCTTCGGAATGACGGCGGCGGGGGTTTTTGCGTGGGATTTCGAAACAGGCACGGGATTCTTGAGTTGCGGGGCCTTGGACGCGGTCGTCGGTTTGGCGGCAGCCGGCCTGGTGGCCGGTGCTGCGACTGACGGGGCGGCCTTGGCCGGGACAGACTTGGCCGGCGCCGGCTTGGACGCCGGTTTCGGTGCGGACTTGACTACGGGCTTGGCGGCAGGCTGCTTGGTTGCCTTGGCGACGGCCGGCTTGCCGGCGGCCTTCTTGGCGACAGGTTTGGCGACCTGCTTGACCACCTTCTTGGCGACAGGCTTGGCGGCCTGCTTGACCACTTTCTTGACGGCGGGCTTGGCGACCTTCTTCGGTGCGGACTTGGCTACCGGTTTGGCCGCCTTTTTCACGGGCTTCTTCACTGCCGGCGCGGCCTTCTTCGCGGCCGTTTTGCCGACAGGCGTCTTCTTTGCGGGCACCTTCTTGGCAACCGGTTGCTTGGCCACCGCCTTCTTCGCCGGCTTGGCGACCGGCTTCTTGGCGACGGACTTGGCCGCAGCCTTCTTCGCAACAGGCTTGGCGGTTTTCTTGGCGGCCTTGACGGCCTTCTTTGCAGGTTTTTTAGCAGCCACGAAACGCTCTTCCTTGGTTCCCCCGGGGCCCGGGAAAGCGGGCCTTTATAGCCTACCCGACCAGCAGCAGCAACCGCGTCGACCGCCCCGTATGAACGGAAGCCGGATCGGCGCGGAATCGGTCCAATGGCGTCGCCGGACCGTCATGCGCAGTTCGGAACGTAACCAGGGGCACGCACTGCCCCTGGCCGGGCCGGGGATTGTCGCCAATCGGCCGGCGCCGTCCAGCCATCCTGCGCCAAATACAGCCGCGATGCCAACTGGCTTATGATTCGGGGGTGATCGGCCGCCTCCTCATCGCCGCGCTGCGCCTGTACAAGCGCTTCATCAGCCCCCTGCTGGGGCCGCGGTGCCGCTTCGTGCCCAGCTGCTCTGAATACGCGATGGAAGCCATCGGCCGCCATGGGCCGCTGCGCGGCAGCTGGTTGGCCGCGCGCCGCCTGGGACGCTGCCATCCGCTGCACCCCGGCGGCTTCGACCCGGTGCCCGATCCCTCCTCTCCCTCTTGCCGCTGCACAGGAAAACACTGAGATGTCCTCCACGCTTATCGTCAACGCCCGGCTGGTCAACGAGGGGCGCGAGGTCGAAGCCGACCTTCGGATCGAGGACGGCCGCATCGGCCAGATCGCCTCCCGTCTCGAAGGTCGCGCCGGCGAGCCGGTGGTGGACGCCGGCGGCCGCTGGCTGCTGCCCGGGATGATCGACGACCAGGTGCATTTCCGCGAACCCGGGCTGACCCACAAGGGCGACATCGCCAGCGAATCGGCCGCCGCCGTGGCCGGCGGCCTGACCAGCTTCATGGACATGCCCAACACCAACCCGCCCACCCTGAACGCCGAGGCGCTGCAGGCCAAGTACGACCTCGCCGCCGGCCGCGCGCGCGCCAACTACGGCTTCTACATGGGCGCCAGCAACGACAACCTGGCGCACATCCAGAAACTGGACCCGAAGACCGCGCCGGGCATCAAGGTGTTCATGGGCGCGTCCACCGGCAACATGCTGGTGGACAACCCGGCCACGCTGGACGCGATCTTCCGCGACGCGCCGACGCCGATCATCACCCACTGCGAAGACACGCCGATGATCGACGCCAACATGAAGGCATTCGTCGAGAAGTACGGCGATGCCCTCAGCGCCGAACAGCATCCGGACATCCGCTCGCGCCAGGCCTGCCTGAAATCGTCGGAACTGGCGGTATCGCTGGCGAAGAAGCACGGCACCCGGCTGCACGTGCTGCACATCTCCACCGCCGACGAGCTGGCGCTGTTCGAGCGCGGCCCGCTGGTCCGCGCCGACGGCAGCCGCAAGCAGATCACCGCCGAGACCTGCATCCACTTCCTGCGCTTCGACCGCGGCGACTATGCGCGGCTGGGCAACCTGATCAAGTGCAACCCGGCGATCAAGGACGCCAGCGACCGCGAGGCGCTGACCCGCGCCCTGGCCGAGGACGTGATCGACGTGCTGGCCACCGACCACGCCCCGCATACCTGGGAAGAGAAGCAGAAGCCCTACGCACAGGCCCCGTCCGGCCTGCCGCTGGTGCAGTACGCACTGGTCGCCGCGCTGGAACTGGTGCACGAGGGCAAGCTGGGCATGGCGCAGGTGGTGCAGAAGTTCGCGCATGCGCCGGCGCAGCTGTTCGACGTCAGCCAGCGCGGCTTCCTGCGCGAGGGCTACTGGGCCGACCTGGTGCTGGTGGAGGACGTGCCGTTCACGGTCAGGCGCGAGGACGTGCTGTCCAAGTGCGGCTGGTCGCCGTTCGAAGGCACCACCTTCCGCTCACGCATCGCCTCGACCTGGATCAATGGCCAGCTGGCCTGGGACGGCAGCCAACTGCTCGGCCCCGCCAACGGCCAGCGCCTGACCTTCGATCGCTGATGCCACGCGCCCTGGTCTTCGGCATGCTGCTGGCCATGGCCGGTGGCGCGCCCCTGGCAGCGGCCGCCGCGCAGGATCCGATCGGCGACCTGGTCGACAACCGCATCGTGTTTCCGGCCAGCGCCTCGCAGGGCGCGATGGTGGTCGGCAAGGTGCCGCCGGGCAGCACCGTCCGCCATGCCAACCGGTCGCTGCGCGTGAGCGGCTATGGCAGTGTCGTGTTCGGTGTCGGCCGCGACGAGAAAGGCCCGCTGCAGGTCCAGGTGCAACGGCCCGATGGCGGCAGCGAAACGGTCCGCATCGCGGTGACTCCGCGCGACTGGCCGGTGGAGCGCGTCAACGGCGTGCCGCCCAAGACCGTGAACCCGCCACCGGCGATCGCCGAGCGGGTCAAGCGCGAACAGGCCCAGGTCACCGCCGCGCGCCTCCGCGACGATGCCCGTACCGACTTCGCCCAGACCTTCATCTGGCCGGTGCAGGGCCGCATCAGCGGCCGCTTCGGCAATGCCCGCGTCTACAACGGCCAACCCGGCGCCGGCCACTCCGGCATGGATATCGCCGTGCCCACCGGCACCCCGGTCAAGGCACCGGCCGCCGGCGTGGTGACCTTCGCCAACCCGGACCTGTACCTGACCGGCGGCACCCTGCTGCTCGACCACGGCTTCGGCATCAGCTCCAACTTCCTGCACCTGTCGCGGATCGACGTGAAGGTCGGCGACCGCGTGGAACAGGGCCAGGTGATCGCCGCGGTCGGCGCCACCGGCCGCGCGACCGGGCCGCACCTGCACTGGGGGATGAACTGGTTCGACGTGCGCATCGACCCGCTGCTGGTACTGGAGCGGGGGCGATGACACATGCCTGTCGCCGTCCACGCCCGCAGCTGCCGGATTCCCGCCCGGTGCAGGCATGACGCGTGCGCCGGTATCCGCTCGGGAAAGACTCGGGTGAACAGGCTCGGCCATGCATTGTTGCTGCTGGTGGCGATGCCATACGGCTGCGCCACGCATGGCAGCCAGACGGAGCGGATTCCGCCTCCCCCGCAACCCCATCGCCCCGCAGCACCCGACATGCACGATGACGCCCCGCCCGGGCGGGGCTCGCCCGGGGAGATGCAACCGGGCAGCCAGATACGGATTCCGCTGCAGGTGGAAGCCGGCCTGCCGCTGGACGGACACGTCCCCGGCAACAGCATCGTCGAAGCGTTCGGACAACGGTTCGCGACCGGCCCCGATGGACACTTCCGGCTCCAGGCTCCTGCCGCAGCTGGCGAGTATCGGCTGCTGGTCCATCGGCCTACGCATACCGCGCCGTTCGTACTTCGCATCACGGTGCTCCCGCCCGTCGGCGAATAAAGGCATCACCGGCAATCCACTCTCGAGGTGCACCGCGCCTCCGCGGCAAGCGCATGCGAAAACTGCCCGGAAATACCGGACGCATCGCGAGCGCCGCTCTTACCTGTGTTGTCCGTGGCGGGGAATACCGCGCCCTTGTTAAGGGCTCGCGGTTAAGGTTACGTTTATCTGCTCGGCATGGCACGCATGCCAGTGCCGAACGTTCCCATTCCATCGACATCAGGATCCTGCATGAAAGAATCGCTTCGTCCTACCGCTTTGCGCCGTCGCCGTGTTTCCCCTCGCTCTCCCATGGCGACCGCCATCGCAAGCGGGTTGTTGGCCTTGATCGCAGCGCCTGTCGCGCTGGCCCTGGACAATGGAGTCGATGACGAGATCCGCCGGGCCGTCGCCACGGCATTCGAATCGCAGGAAGAAGTTCCCGCCGCCCGCCCGTCGTTCGACCCGGTGCGCGGCTATGGTTTCAGCCACCGCTGGCAGCCCGTCGCCCGTGCTGGGCAGACCACTCTCCCAAGCGCTTCCGCCGCCGATACCCCGGCTTCGCCCAACGATCCCTCGGCGTGGATCACCGAGGAGTTCCAGGCCGACTGGGGGCTGGAAGTCATCAACGCCCACCACGCCTATGCCCGCGGCCTGAGCGGTGCCGGCATCCGTCTGAGCCTGCTGGACTCCGGTGCCGCCCTCGACCACCCGGAATTCGCCGGCAAGGACCATCGCAGCCTCACCATGGCCGAACTGCTGGCCGACGGCAGCCGCTGCGCCGACAGCTCGGTGCTCGCCGGTCCGGACGCCTGTTTCTATTCGGAAGGCGACAAGGCCGCGCTCGACGGCGAGTACTACGATCCCTCGCTGGCGGCGTATTTCCCCAATCCGGCCAACGACCATCTGTGGGGCAACACCTTCTTCGACTTCAACAGCCACGGCACCCACGTGGCCGGCACCATCGCCGCCAACCGCGATGGCAGCGGCATGCATGGCGTGGCCTTCGGCGCGGACCTGAGTTCGGCGCGGCTGTTCAACGACAGCCTGACGATCGTCGACGCCCCCTGCATCTTCAACAACCAGTGCGACAGCTACGGCACCTCGGCCGACAGCACCGCCTTCGCCCACATGTACGACCAGGCGATCGCCCAGGGCGTGCGCGCGATGAACCACAGCTGGGGCTACACCTATACCGCCAATTCGCCTGAAATCGCCGAGATGTACCACGACTTGCTGATGGGCATCCCGGATATCGCCGCGACCTTCACCGCGATGGCCGACGCCTCGCGCAACTCCGGGATGATCCAGGTGGTCGCCGCCGGCAACACCGCTTCCGTCATCCCCACGCCCTCGGCCAGTCCGCAGCCCACCGCGCCGGCCACGCTGCCGTCGATTTTCCCCGA
This sequence comes from Xanthomonas chitinilytica, assembly GCF_026107455.2. Lineage (GTDB taxonomy): Bacteria > Pseudomonadota > Gammaproteobacteria > Xanthomonadales > Xanthomonadaceae > Stenotrophomonas > Stenotrophomonas chitinilytica. The sequence goes on from NZ_JAPCHY010000001.1 coordinate 165,408, forward strand.
CATCGAGCAGTACTGGGTCAGCGTGGTCAACCTCGACGAGAACCTGACGCTGAGCAACCGCTCGATGAAGTGCGGCATCAGCGCGCAGTGGTGCATCGCCGCGCCGGGCAGCAACATCACCTCCAGCGTGCTGGAGGTCGGCGACAACCTGCAGGGCACGCTGGTCGTCGACGACAACGGCAACCTGCGCTACGAATTCGAGGGTCGCGAGGGCATCCCCGCCTATGCGGACTATTCCGGCACCTCGATGGCCACCCCGCACGTCACCGGCGCGCTGGGCCTGCTGTTCGAGCGCTTCCCGTACCTGACCGGCGCCCAGGTCCGCGACGTGATGCTGACCACCGCCACCGACATCGGCGCACCCGGGGTGGACGACATCTACGGCTGGGGCCTGCTGAACCTCGAGAAGGCCATCGAAGGCTACGGCCAGCTGCGGGTCGATACCGAAGTGGTGATGAACAGCGCCGCCGGCGGCAACAAGGTCTGGCAGGGCGATGCCTGGGACGATTGGAGCAACGACATCGGCGGCCCCGGCCGGCTGACCAAGTCCGGGGCCGGCTGGTTGCTGCTGTCGGGCGACAACAGCTTCGGCGGCGCCACCGTCACCCAGGGCCTGCTGGAATTCGCCGGCAGCAATACGCTCGCCGGCGACGTCGACGTGGAAGGCGGAACCTTGCTGGTCAACGGCAGCCTGGCGGGCAGCGCCCTCACCGTGTCCGGCGGCCTGGCCGTGGTCAATGGCCGGGTATCCGGGGCATCGACCAGGGTCGAGGCCAATGGCGTCCTCGGCGGCAGCGGCACCCTCGGCGACACCTGGGTGGCCGGCACCATCGCTCCGGGCAATTCGATCGGTACGCTGACCATCGACGGCGACTACACCCAGACCGCCGACGCCCGCCTGGTCGCCGAATTGCTGCCACCGGACCAGGCCGACCTGCTGCATGTCACCGGCACCGCCACCCTGCTCGGCGGCACCCTGGTGGCCAGCAGCCTGGGCGACAGCTACGTCCTCGGCCAGCAGTACCGCATCCTTTCGGCCGACGGTGGCGTGACCGGCGCGTTCTCGTCGATCGATAGCAGCGGGCTGTCGCCGTTCCTGTCGCTGTCGCTGCTCGGCTCGGCCAACGCGATCGACGTGCAGGTGGCCCGTGGCGCCGCGCTCGCCAGCGCTGCCCAGAGCGCGAACCAGCTCGCCACGGCGGCGGCGCTGGATGGCCTGACCGACGACAGCGCCCTGCTGGCCCAGCTGACCCAGCTGAGCGCGACGCAGGCCCAGGAGGCGTTCGACCAGCTTTCCGGCGAAGCCCATGCCAGCGCCCAGCAGGTCCTGCTCGACAGCAGCCGCCTGGTCCGCGATGCGGCGCTGGCACGTGCCGGCAATGGCCACGATGCCTTCACCGGCCAGCACGATCCGGATGCCGCCACCGGTGCGTGGATCGAAGTCCACCACCAGGGCGGACGCATCGCCGGCGACGGCAATGCCGCCCGTACCAGCCACGACGGGCATGCGACGCTGCTCGGCGTCGACCGCCAGTTCGACGGCGGCTGGCGGGTCGGTGCGTTCGGCGGCATCGGTCGCACCGACTTCCGGACCAACGAACGCGGCACCAAGGGCGACAGCGACACCCGTCACCTGGGCATCCATGCCGGCCAGAGCTGGGGTGGATTCGGTGTGCGCACCGGCTACGCCCATACCTGGCACCAGGTGGATGTCGAGCGCACGGCCGCGTTCACCGGCTACAGCGCCCAGCACCGCAGCCGCTACGACGCCACCGCATGGCAGGCCTTCGCCGACCTCGGCTACCGCTTCGGCGGCCAGGCCTGGGCACTGGAGCCGTACCTCCAGTACGCCCACGTCCGGCTCGACAGCGACGGTTTCCGCGAAAGCGGTGCGCTGACCGCACTGGAAGGCCGCGCTGCCGAGGCCCGCACCGACCTGTTCACCGCCGGCGTGCGAGCCAATGTCGATCTCCGCGGCTCGAGCCAGGAGCAGACCTGGCTGAGCCTGCGCGGCAACCTCGGCTACCGCCATGCCGGCGGCGACCAGGTCCGCTCGGCGCGGCTCTCGCTGGACGGCAGCCCGGACTTCACCGTGACCAGTCCGGCGATCACCGACGAAGGCGTACTGGCCGAACTCGGAATCGCCGCACGCACCTCGGCCAACAGCCTGCTGGAAATCAACTACAGCGGCGTGCTGTCGGACCAGAGCCGCGACCATGGTCTCGGCGCCCGGTTCTCCCTGAGGTTCTGACGACGACGCTGCGGGCGGGCACAGCCCCGCCCGCAGCCATCGGGGAACGCAATCCCACCGTACGACATGCGATCGCGCTGCGGAGCCGCCAAGCCGGTTCCGCGGCATCGGCTTCGCGCCTGCGGCGCGCGGTCGTCACCAGCAAGGCACCGCCCACGTACACGCACGATGGTCGACTGCCGGCAATGGGCGCATTGCAACAGTCCGGCGGCCAGCCGTTGCTGGAAGGGCCGGCACCGGATGCCTTTCCCCCTGCGTAACCGCTGCCGGAGATTCCGGGCGAATCGCCCGCGCCGCAGCGGCTGTCGACTCCATTGGAGTTCTTTCCCGTTAGCCGCGCCCGGCCCACCACACCTGCCAAAGCGTACGCAGCGGCGTCGGCTTCAGGCTGCGCCCTTGCGCCAGCGCCCGCTGGCGCGTGCGGGCCAGCGCCGACCAGATCCGGCGCGGGCGCGGGCCGGCGACGCGCGCCGGCCAGTTCGCCAGCAGTTCACGGCGCCAATCCTGCGCAGCGACGGCCGGGTCGGTTGCCGCCAGCGAGCGCGGAATCGCGGCGATGCCGCTGTCTTCCAGCCGCTGCGCCAGCGTCTGCACCAGCACCGCGGATGCGGCATCGCCACGTCCATGCCAGTCGAACATGGCCGCCTCCACCGCCGCCACCGCCTGCGCGTACGCCGACAGCGCCTGCCGTGCCCCGGCCGGGTCGACAGCCACCGTGCGCGCCTCGACCAGGTCCGGGAGGGTCGCCGCCAGTTCCGCCCACGGTGCGCGCACCGGCTCCAGGACGCGGCCCAGCGGGTGCCGGGAACGCCGCCCGGCCCAGCTGCGCAGCTCTTCGCCCCACCAGGCCAGCTTGGCATCGGCCGGCAAGGGGTCGCCGGCGACGTTGAGGATGTCGTCGAATTCCTGCAGCAGTGCGAACCATGCCACCGTCAGGTGGCGCTGCGATTCGGGAACGAACGGTTCGGCCACCTGCCATTCCGGCCAGCGGGTCCGCCACTTGTCCAGGAAACTGTCCAGGGCGCTGGAAGTACTCACGGGAAATCCTTGGTGCTAGGTGGCGACTGCGCGGACCAGGGGCCACGCAGCCGCCTGCTGCAACTGTTCGGGGTGGTCGGCCACTGCCTCGGCGCCCCACGCCAGCGGGTCGTCGGCGTCGAGCCGGTAGCCCCACAGCGCGGCCACCGAGGCCATGCCGGCGGCCTTGGCCGCCACGATGTCGCGCTCGTCGTCGCCGACGTAGACGCAGTGGTCCGGATCGATGCCGATATGCCGCGCGGCAGTCAGCAACGGCAGTGGATGCGGCTTGCGCTGGGCCAGGGTATCGCCGCCGATCAGCACCCGGCAACGGTCCTGCCAGCCGAGCTGCGGCACGATGATGCGCGCCAGGTACTCGGGCTTGTTGGTGACGATGCCCCACACGCTGCCGGCGGCCTCGAGCGCGTCGAGCATGCCGGCGATGCCGTCGAACAGCAGCGCATGGCGGCCGATCAGGCTTTCGTAGCGCTCCAGGAACTCGGGCACCAGCGCATCGCGTGCGTCGGCGGCCAGTTCCGGGAATGCGACCGAGAGCATCGCCCGCGAACCCTTGGACACCACCGGCCGCAACTGCTCCAGCGCCACCGCCGCGCGGCCGCGGGCGGCCAGCATGGCGTTGGCGGTGGCCAGCATGTCCGGCGCGCTGTCGAGCAGGGTGCCGTCCAGGTCGAACAGCGCCGCCTTCGGGAACCGCGGCTCAGCCACCGGCCGCGTGTTCCGGCTTGGTGGCCCAGGCCAGGTAGTTGATGTCGGTGCGCGAGCTCAGGCGCGCGCGGTTGCGCCACGGTTCGTAGGCCATGCCGCTGACGTCGCGCAGGTCCAGCCCGGCATCGCGCAGCCAGCGGCCGAGTTCGGCCGGCTTGATGAAGTCCTGGTAGTGGTGGGTGCCCCTGGGCAGCAGGCGCGCCACGTACTCGGCGCCGACGATGGCCACCGCGAACGCCGCGGCGGTGCGGTTGAGCGTGGACAGGAACAGCTGCCCGCCCGGCCTGAGCAGGCGCCGACAGGCCTCGATGATCGCGCCCGGGTCGGGCACGTGCTCCAGCATCTCCATGCAGGTGACCGCATCGAAGCTGCCCGGCTGTTCGGCTGCCAGGTCCTCGGCCGACTGCACCCGGTAGTCGACCTGCACGCCCGATTCCAGCCCGTGCAGACGCGCCACCTTGACCAGCTCCGGCGCCAGGTCGATGGCGGTGACCTGCGCGCCCTCCTTCGCCAGCGCCTCGCTGAGCAGGCCGCCGCCGCAGCCGATGTCCAGCACCCGCGCGCCGCGCAGGGCGACGCGGTCGGCGACGTACTTCAGCCGCACCGGATTGAGCGCATGCAGCGGCTTCTGCGGGCCGTCTGCGTCCCACCAGCGGTTGGCCAGCGCCGCGAACTTGTCCAGTTCGGCCTGATCGTAGTTGGAGGAAACGTTGTCGCTGGACGCATTCATGTCGTGGTTCCTTCTGCGGGCGCGCCTTGGCGGCGCGCCCCGGGAGTGTCTCAGGCGCGGACGCTGCGGATGCGGTCGCGCCATTGGCGGGCATTGGCCACCAGCGCGGCGGTATCCATGCCGACCAGCTCGCGCCGCACCAGCTTGGGCTGCCCGGCGATCCACACGTCGCTGACCTGGTGGCGGCCGGCGGCGTAGACCAGCTGCGACAGCACGTGGTGCAGCGGCTGGGTTTCCAGCGCCGACAGGTCCACGCACACCAGGTCGGCCTGCTTGCCCGGCTCGATCGAGCCGATCTTGTCGCCGAAGCCCAGCGCGCGCGCGCCGCCCAGGGTGGCCGCGCGCAGCGTGCTGGCCGCATCCAGCGCGGTGGCGTCGTTGGCCACCGCCTTGGCCAGGATCGCCGCGGTGCGGTTCTCGCTGAACATGTCCAGGTCGTTGTTGCTGGCGCAGCCGTCGGTGCCGATGGCCAGGTTGACCCCGGCCCGCTGCAGCGCGCAGGCCGGGCAGAAGCCGGAGGCCAGCTTGAGGTTGGACTCGGGGCAATGCACCACGCTGACGCCGCGCTCGGCGCACAGGTGGATCTCGCCCTCGGTCAGCTGGGTCATGTGCACCGCGATCAGGCGGTCGTTGACCAGTCCCAGCCGGTCCAGCCGCGCCAGCGGGCGCTGGCCGTGCAGCCTGATCGAATCCTCGATCTCCTGCGCGGTCTCGTGGGTGTGCAGGTGCACCGGGATGTCCAGCTGGTCGGACAGCATCCGCACCCGCTCGAAATTGGCGTCGTTGACCGTGTACGGCGCATGCGGCGCGAACGCGGTGCCGATCAGCGGGTCGCCGCGCCACTGGTCGTGCAGCTCGCCGGCGCGGGCGAAGTATTCGTCGTCGCTCTTGGCCCAGGCGGTCGGGAAATCGATGATGACCGCGCCGACCAGGGCGCGGAAGCCGTGCTGCTTGTAGACCGCGGCCTGCACGTCCGGGAAGAAGTAGTTCTCGTTGGCGCAGGTGGTGCCGCCGCGCAGCATCTCGGCGATGGCCAGGGTGGTGCCGTCGGCCACGAACTCCGGCCCGATCACCGCCGCCTCCACCGGCCAGATGTGCTGCTGCAGCCACACCATCAGCGGCAGGTCGTCGGCCACGCCGCGCAGCAGCGTCATCGGGTTGTGGGTATGGGCGTTGACCAGGCCCGGCATCAGCGCCGCCTCCGGGCGCGACACGGTCTCCCGCGGCGCGAAGCGCGCGCGCGCCTCGGCGGTGGGCAGCAGCGCCACGATTTCACCGCCGCGCACGGCCACGGCATGGTCTTCCAGCACCACCGCATGCGGCTCGACCGGGACGACGCAACCGGCTTCGATCAGCAGGTCGACGGATTCCAGCACTGCCTCAGTCATGCATCACCACGGGTTGGAGGACCAGAAGAACAGAGTATCGAACGGATCGGTGGCGTAGGCATGTCCGTCGTAGCGGAGCACGCGCCTGGCACGGCGCTGGCTGGTCTCCGGATCGCCGTCGGCGTCGCTGGCCTCGCGCGTGACCGACGCGGTCAGCGCCAGATCGGCGAAACCGTGGCTGGCGCTGCGCTCGACCCCGATCGTCACCTGCGCACGCTCGGACACGGCACGCTGCGGCGCCCACGCACAGGCCGAGCCTTCGACCATTTCCCAGGTATCGAGCCAGGTCGCGAATACCGGGCGCAGCCCCTGGCCATCGCGGACCAGCAGGGTCAGTTCGCGGTCGAAGCCACGGTCCGGGCAACTCGGGCCACGCGCCGAGTTCGCCAGCACCACGCCGAAGGCGCGGGTGCCTGGCGCCAGGTCGTAGCGGGCGGTGTCCAGGCGAATGCCGCCCTCGCCCAGGGCGAAGGCCGCATCCTGCTCGAGCGTGCGCTCATGCCGGGCCAGCACCTGTCCCGTGGCGCGATCGAGCATCGCCGTCACCAGCAACAGCGGGTCGTCCTCCGCTCCATCCGCACCCTCGCCCGGCCAGGCTGCCGCGACCAGGCGGATCGCCGGATCGTAGGGCCAGTCGCGGCAGGCCGCGGCGATGGGCTCGTCCACGGCACCGCTCCCCAGCACGGCCAGGTTCGCCGCATCGCAGGGCTGCGGGGCGTCCTGTGCCTGTGCCGCCAAGGCGAAAGCCGAGACGGACAGCAGCCCGGACACGACCAACCCCCGCCATCCGCCTCCCTTCCGGAACACGGACCACGGGGCGCTGGAGACAACCGCCATCGGTTTACTTGACCCGGCTGACGTATTCGCCCGAGCGGGTATCGACCTTGATCACTTCGTCCTGGTTGACGAACAGCGGCACGCGCACCACTGCGCCGGTTTCCAGGGTGGCCGGCTTGCCGCCGCCGCCGGACGTGTCGCCGCGCACGCCCGGGTCGGTCTCGACGATCTTCAGCTCGACGAAGTTCGGCGGGGTCACCTGGATCGGGGTGCCGTTCCACAGCGTCACCACGCAGTCCTCCTCGCCCTTGAGCCACTTCTCGGCGCCGCCCATGCCGGTCTTGTCGGCCTGCACCTGCTCGAAGGTCTCCTGCTGCATGAAGTGCCAGTACTCGCCGTCGCTGTACAGGTACTGCATGTCGGTATCGACCACGTCGGCGGCATCGACCGAGTCGGTGGACTTCATGGTGATTTCCTGCACCCGGCCGGACTTGATCAGGCGGTAGCGCACGCGGGTGAAGGCCTGGCCCTTGCCCGGCTTGACGTAATCGGTCTCGGTGATGATCGCCGGTTCGTTGTTGACCAGGATCTTCATCCCGTTCTTGACGTCGTTCATGCCGTAAGTGGCCATGCTGTAACTCCTCGTGGGGCAAAACCGCCGCGGGGAGCGGTCGGCCGGATAGAATGGATGGCCCGCCGCAACCGGCGGGCGCTTGTTTTCTGACCGCCAATGATAACCGCAGCCCCCGCCGCCACTCCAGAAAAAGCCGTCTCCCACCTGCCCCGGCCGCGCTGGCAGCAGCTGTGGCGCGATGCGCTGCGCGACCCGGCGGAACTGCTGGCACGGCTGCGTCTGGAGCCGGCCGCGCTCGGCGTCTCGGCCGCGGCGCTGGCGCAGTTCCCGCTGCGGGTGCCGCAGGGCTTCGTGGCGCGCATGCGCGTGGGCGATGCCCGCGACCCGCTGCTGCGCCAGGTGCTGCCGGTGGACGAGGAAATGCGGCTGGTGCCCGGTTTTTCGCTGGACGCGGTCGGCGACGGCGCCGCCCGCAAGGCCACCGGCGTCATCCAGAAGTACCGCGGGCGCGCCCTGCTGGTGGCCACCGGCAGCTGCGCGGTGCACTGCCGCTACTGCTTCCGCCGGCACTTCGACTACGCCGGCGAGAACGCCGCGCGCGAGGGCTGGCGCGAAGCGGTGGCCGCCATCGCCGCCGATCCGGACATCGACGAGGTGATCCTGTCCGGCGGCGATCCGCTGTCGCTGGCGACCGCCAAGCTGGCCGAACTGACCGACGCGCTGGCCGCCATCCCGCACGTCCGCCGGCTGCGCATCCACAGCCGGCTGCCGGTGGTGCTGCCGGAACGGATCGACGACGAACTGCTGCGCTGGCTGGGCGCGCTGCCCTGGCCGGTCGCGTTCGTGGTCCACGCCAACCACGCCAATGAATTCGACGACAGCGTCGATGCCGCGATGGCACGCCTGCGCGGCACCGGCGCACAGATGCTGAACCAGGCGGTGCTGCTGCGCGGCGTCAACGACAGCGTGCAGGCGCTGTCGGACCTGAGCGAGCGCAGCTTCGCCGCCGGGGTGCTGCCCTATTACCTGCACCAGCTGGACCGGGTGCAGGGCGTGGCCCATTTCGAAGTCGACGACGCGCGCGCCCTGGCACTGCACGCGGGCCTGATGGCGCGCCTGTCCGGCTACCTGGTTCCCAAGCTGGTGCGCGAGCTGCCCGGCGACAGCAGCAAGCGCCCGCTCTGACGCCTGCCGGCGCTCCGCATCACTCCCGCGTAAGCAGGCGCACCAGATCGGTCGAGCTGAGCGGACGGCTCAGCCAGTAGCCCTGCCCCAGGTCGCAACCGCGCTGGCACAGCAGGTCGAACTGCGCTTCCTGCTCGATACCCTCGGCCACCACGGTGATCCCCAGCGCGTGCGCCATGGCGATGATGGCCGTGGTCAGCGCCAGGTCGTCGGGGTCGCGCTGCAGGTCGGCGACGAAGCTCTTGTCGATCTTCACCCCGTCCACCGGCACCTGCCGCAGGTGGCTCAGGCCGGAGAAGCCGGTACCGAAGTCGTCCAGCCACACCTTCACCCCGGTGCGGTGCAGCTTGTCCAGCAGCGAGGCGGCCAGCATCTCGTCGCCGATCACCGCGGTCTCGGTCAGCTCCAGGTGCAGGCGCGCGGCCGGCAGGCCGGAATCGCGCAGGCAATCGGCCACCACTTCGGCCAGGTCGCCGCTGCGCAGCTGCCGCGGCGAGACGTTCACCGAGACGAACAGGCCTTCGCCGCCGGCATACTGTTGCCATTGCCGCGCTTCCATGCAGGCCGCACGCAGCACCTTGGGGCCGATGCTCTCGATCAGCCCGCTCTGTTCGGCCACGTCGATGAACACCGACGGCGGTATCGCCCCCAGCACCGGGTGCTGCCAGCGCAGCAGCACCTCCACCCCCACCAGGCAGCGGTCGCGGGTGCGGTAGATCGGCTGGTACACCAGCCGCAGCTCGCCGCGCTCCCAGGCGCCGCGCAGCTCCTGCTCCATGTGCACGCGCCGCTCCACCGCATGGTCCATGGCACGGCTGTAGTAGCGGTAGCAGTTCTTGCCGGCCACCTTGGCCTGGTACATGGCGATGTCGCCGTTCTTAAGCAGCGTGGTGGCGTCGGCGGCGTCGTCCGGGAACAGGGTGATGCCGATCGAGGTGCCCAGGAACAGCTCGCGCCCCTGCACCGACAACGGCCGCCCCAGTTCCTTCACCAGCAGTTCGGCCAGCTGCATCGCCGCCCTGGCCACGTCGCCATCGCCGATCAGGATCACGAACTCGTCGCCGCCGAAACGCGCCAGCAACGCCTCGTCGCCGCCGGCCTGCGCCACCGCCGCGCCGATGCGCTGGGCGAACTGCAGCAGAGCCTCGTCGCCGGCCTCGTGGCCCAGGGTGTCGTTGACCCGCTTGAAATCGTCGATGTCGGCGAACAGCAGCGCCAGCCGCTGGCCGGAGGTGCGCGCGGCCATCATGCGGTGGTCCAGCGTCTCGCGGAACGCCAGGCGGTTGGTCAGCCCGGTCAGCGCGTCGGTGTAGGCCATCTGCCGCACTTCGCGGTCGTGCCGGGCGATGCTCTCGCTCATCCGCCCGAACGCGTGCACCAGCTCGCCGACCTCGTCGTTGCGGCGGCTCTGCAGCCGCTCGATCGCGTAGTTGCCCGCCTCGATCTGCCGCGCCGCGGCCGCCAGCCAGCGGATCGGCCGCACCAGCGTGCGCTGCACGTACAGGCCGAGCATCACCCCGATGCCGACCAGTGCGGCCAGCATCAACGCCAGCCAGCCCAGGTGGCGCTTGCCGACCTGTTCCAGGCGATCGCCCAGCAGCGCGTTGGCCCGGGTCTCCAGCGTCCTGACATCCTGCAGCGACATGCCCACCCGCACCCCGCCGATGCGCTGGTTGCCGATCATGATCGGCGCCGCGGCATCGAGGATCGTCGGCGATTCCTGCACCACCAGCTCGCGCGCGGCGACCGCCCCGGACGCCAGCGGGTCGCGCATCGGCTGCCCGTAGTCGGCCATGTCCACCGAACCGTCGTGGAGCAGCCGGCCCTCGGGGTCGAACACCTGCACGTAGCTCACCACCTGCTGCCCGGCGGTATTGCGCACCAGCACGCCGACCGCTTCCAGGTCGGAGTAGTACAGCGGGTTGGCCAGCGCATCGGCCAGCGCCCGCGCCAGCGACTCGCCGCGGCTGCGCACGCTGCGGTCGAACAGGTCGTGGATGACGCTGCCGCTGAGCTCGCGGACCTCGCGCTGCATCGCCGCCTGACGTCCCAGCATCATCGCCACGATCGACACCACCACCAGCAGCGCGGCGCCCATCCCCAGCAGGAACCGCGCCTGCAAGCCGAAACCCAGCATCTTCATTCCACTTCCATCCGTACTCGCACCAACCCCGCCTTCAAGCGCTCAAGCCTGTGCCGTGTGTCGGCATCCACCGGATGGAAACCGGAGGTGCCAAAGAATTTTTCCAGCGCCGGCGCCGCGTCCGGATCGCCGGCCGCCTGCAGCAGCACTTCCTGCAGCCGCTGCCGCACCCGCGGGTCGAGGTCGGCGCGCACCATCTCCACCCCGCGCGGATACAGGCCGGTGCGGTGGATGACGCGGAAGTCGCGCCGGAACGCCACCGGAACGCTGCGCTCCTGCTCCCAGTCGATGCTGCTGACCACCCCCGCATCGACCACGCCCTTGTGCACGTAGGTGGAGATGTTCAGCTCGCTGCGCGCGAACACGTAGCCGACCGATTCGGCGGACGGCTCATCCTGCGGGGTCAGCAGGATTTCCGGACGCAGGCCATGCTCCAGCAACTCCATCGCCGGCACCAGGTAGGCGCTGGTGGAGAGCACGCTCTGCATGGCCAGGGTACGGCCCCTGAGGTCGGACAGGTCGCGGATGCCGCTGTCGCGATGCACGAAGAACACGCTGCCGTACTCGCGCACGCCGCTGCGTTCGGTCAGCAGCAGCGGCTGCGCGCCGCTGCGCTGGCCCAGCGCCATCGCCGTCCCCGCGGTTTCGGTGAGCCAGTCGACCCGGCCCCGGCGCAGGTAGCTGGCCATCTGCTGGGCATCGCGCGCCATCAGGATGCGGCCCTCGCTGATGCCGACATCGCGCATGCGCGGAACCACGTAATCGAGCAGCGGCTGCAGCTGCTGGTAGTGCGCCTTCGGATCGTCGCTGATGCGTCCCAGCACCAATACCGACGACGCCCCACTGGCCATCCCCGGCACGAGCAAGAGCGACAGCAGCCACACCCCCCAAAGCCATCGCAACACACGCAAAACGGCATCCCCCCGGCTGACCGGGAAAGACTAACCGAAAACCGGCGCCATGGAGACGGCTCAGCCCTGCCCGCCGGCCGCCAACCGCGCCATGCGCTGGGCGTCGGAAAGGATGCCGCGCAGCAGCCGGACTTCCTGCTCGGTCAGCCCGGTGCGCAGGAACAGCCGGCGCAGCTTGCGCATCGCCGACTCGGGTGCGCGGCCCTTGTGGAAATCGATGTCGTCCAGGGCCTCGCCGAGCTGCCCGAACAGCCCTTCCAGCTGGGCGTGGCTGGCCGGATGCTCGCGGAACCCCGCCGCTGCCGGCGCCTGCGCCGGTTCCCCGGCAAGCGCCAGTTGCGCCATCCGTACCTCGTAGGCCAGCACCTGCACCGCGGCCGCCAGGTTCAGCGAACTGAAAGCCGGGTCGGACGGGATATGCACGGCCGCATGGCACAGCTGCAATTCCTCGTTGGTCAGGCCGGTGCGTTCGCGGCCGAACACCAGCGCCACCTCGGCCGGCCCGGCGGCCTGGGCAACGGCACGCTGCCCCGCGGCTTCGGGCAACAGCTCCTCCAGCGACACCCGCCGCGAACGTGCGGTGCAGCCCAGCACCAGCCGGCAGTCGGCCACCGCCTCGGCCAGGGTGGCGAACACCGGGGCATCGCCCAGCACGTCCTCGGCCCCGGCCGAGCGGCGGAAGGCATCCTCGTCCAGCGCCCGTTCCGGCGCCACCAGCACCAGCCGCGCCAGCCCCATGGTCTTCATCGCCCGGGCCGCGGCGCCGATGTTGCCGGGGTGCTGGGTACCGACCAGGACGAAACGGATATGCGCGGATACGGACATGAATGCGACGGGTAAGGAGCCAGACAGCCGTAGATGGTAAACTGCGCGGCCGGCCCGTGCGCCGGACCGCTCTTTTCCCCCGCCAATCCGATCTCTGCCTTCACGGGAGTCTTTCGCCATGCAGAAACCCGCCGTAACCGTCATGGTCAAGGCCGCCCGCCTCGCCGGCAACGTCCTGTTGCGCAACATCAACAAGCTCGAGGCGCTGAACGTGGTGCAGAAGGGCCGCATGGACTACGCCAGCGAGGTGGATGCGGACGCGGAGAAGGTGATCGTCAAGGAGCTCAAGCGCGCCTATCCCGAGTACGGGATCATCGGCGAGGAAGGCGGCGTGCAGGGCGCCAACCGCTTCATGTGGGTGATCGACCCGCTGGACGGCACCAGCAACTACCTGCGCGGCTTCCCCCACTACTGCGTGTCCATCGCCCTGGTCGAAAATGGCGAACCCCTGGACGCCGTGATCTTCGACCCGCTGCGCAACGAGCTGTTCACCGCCAGCCGCGGCGCCGGCGCCGTGCTCAACGACCGCCGCATCCGCGTGGCCGAGCGCAAGGACCTGTCCGGCGCCAGCGTGCATACCGGCTTCGCCCCGCGCGAACGCGCGCGCGCCAGCGCCCAGCTCAAATGCGTCGACGCGCTGCTGGTGCAGGCCGAGGACGTGCGCCGCACCGGCTCGGCCGCGCTGGACCTGGCCTACGTGGCCTGCGGCCGCGCCGACGCCTATTTCGAGGCCGGGGTGAAGGCCTGGGACATCGCCGCCGGCGTACTGCTGGTGCGCGAGGCCGGCGGCAGGGTCTGCGACTACAAGGGCGCCGCACCCGCACGGATGGACGCCCGCGGCCCGGAAACCCAGCAGATCGTGGCCGGCAACATCAAGGTCAGCGACGCGCTGCAGAAGATCATCGTCAACACCGGCTACGCCGCCGAGTTCGACGCCAAGTTCTGAGCGCGCCAGCAGCAAGCCATCTCCGGAACGGCACCCGCAAGGGTGCCGTTCTTGCATCTGCGGTTTTCATCACGATGCCATCGCGACAGCCCCAGTGCTGTTGCTGCCGATTCTGGCCTTCCCCACCGTAAAACGGGCCGGGCACCGCACTTGCCCTGTTCGAAGTAGCCATCACCGTCGGCCCCCACGCGAGCTCCAAGGTACCGGGTGTCCAGGAACACGCCGGGCATCAATGACGATCGCCCCATGATCGTGTCAAAGTGAAACGACGGCTCCTTGCGGCAAGGACGCCACGCCAACGCGCGCAGCGACAAGGAGGATCGCGCATGACACTTCCTTCCCCCATGGACACCACCCGCGACCTGCTTGCCCGGGCCGCGCAACACTCCCGCGACCGGCAAGACGAGCAGGCCCTTGCCCTCAACCGGCAGGCGCTGCGCCTGACCATGAGCGAGTTCCAGAACAGCGGCAATGGCGAACACCTGTACCTGGGCCTGACCGCATACCGCGGCATCGCCGTCAGCGCCCTGCTCACGGGGCGGTCGCAGGAAGCGGCGGCCGCCCTCGAAACCGGCCGGGCCCACGCCGCGCTGGCGTTGAAGCATTGGCCGGATGCGCCGCCCTTCATCGAGGAGCAAGCACAGCTCGCGGCCCTCAAGCAGAAAACGGGCCTTGATGGCGCCGTCCATATCCCGGTCGAGAACCTGGGCAGTTGGCCGTTCGATGACTGAGGGCGCCTACTGCCACCCAGGCTGCAACGCCGGCATCTGAGCAAGCAGTGCTTTTTGCCGCAAACCCGGTGCAACCGCAAACGGAAACGCCCGGCCAATGACCGGGCGTTTCCGCATCACAACTGACGGCGCTTCCGCGCCGGTCAGACCTGGGTGGAGGCCCGCAGCGCGGCGATGCGCTCCTCCAGCGGCGGATGGCTCATGAACAGCTTGCGGGTCATGCCGCCGGCGATGCCGAAGGCGGCGATCTGGGTCGGCAGCGTGCTCTGGCCATGGTTGAGCTTGAGCCGCTCCAGCGCGGCGATCATCTTCTGCCGGCCGGCCAGGTGCGCACCGCCGGCGTCGGCGCGGAACTCGCGGCGACGCGAGAACCACATCGCGATCATGGTCGCGAACAGGCCGAACACCATCTCCAGCGCGAACACGATGATGTAGTACGCAAAGCCGCGGCCGCCGCCCTCGCGGTTGCCCGACAGCGCGCTGTCGATCACGCCCCCCACGATCCGCGCCAGCACGATCACGAAGGTATTGAGCACGCCCTGCAGCAGGGCCATGGTGATCATGTCGCCATTGGCGACGTGGGCGATCTCGTGGCCCAGCACCGCCTCGGCCTCGTCCTCGCGCATGTTGTGCAGCAGGCCGGTGGACACCGCCACCAGCGCGTTGTTGCGGTTGGCGCCGGTGGCAAAGGCGTTGATCTCGGGCGCGTCGTACACGGCGACCTCCGGCATGCCGATGCCGGCCGCCTTGGCCTGGCGGGTCACGGTATCCAGCAGCCAACGTTCGGTGGCGTTGCGCGGCTCGCTGATGACCACCGCGCCGGTGGCACGCTTGGCCATGAACTTGGACAGCAGCAGCGAGATCAGCGAACCGCCGAAGCCGAAGATCGCCGCCATCACCAGCAGGCCGCTCATCTGGCTCGGGTTCACCCCCAGCAGCGACATCACGATGCTGGCCAGGATGAGTACCGCGAGGTTGGTGGCGAGGAACAGGGCGAGGCGACTGAACATGGAAGCAGGTCCGGGGATGGAGAATCACGCTGAATTTGTGGCTGGCGGAAGTTGAATTCAAGCGGCAACCTGACCGAGGATTCAGTTTCCCATGCCCGACCTTTCCTACCGCGGCCGCTTCGCGCCTTCGCCCACCGGCCCGCTCCATCCCGGTTCGCTGCTGGCCGCCTTCGGCAGCTGGCTGCTGGCGCGCCACGCCGGTGGCCAATGGCTGGTCCGGATCGAGGACATCGACCCGCCGCGGGCGGTGGCCGGTGCGGCGGAAGAGCAGCTGGCCACGCTCGCCGCCTTCGGCCTGCTGCCCGACCTGCCGCCGCAGTACCAGAGCCGTCGCGATGCGCTGTACCGGCAGGCGCTTACCCGGCTGCTGGACGCTGAGCTGGCCTTCGAATGCCATTGCAGCCGCACCGACCTGGCCGACCAGGGCGGCATCCACCACCGCTGCGTCGCCCGCGCCCGGCGCGCACAGCCGGCGATACGTCTGCGGGTGCCACCGGGCAGCCGCATCGTCTTCGACGATGGCCTGCAGGGCCGCATCGAACAGGACGTATACGCGCAGGTCGGCGATTTCGTGCTGCACCGTGCCGACGGCTACTGGGCGTACCAGCTGGCGGTAGTGGTGGACGATGCCGAACAGGGCATCACCGACGTGGTCCGCGGCGCCGACCTGCTCGACTCCACCCCACGCCAGATCCTGCTGCAACGGGCGCTGGGCCTGCCCACACCGCGCTACCTGCATCTGCCGCTGCTGCTGGGCGACGACGGCCGCAAGCTGTCCAAGTCGCTGGCGGCGCTGCCGGTGGATGCGCGCGAACCGCTGCCGGCACTGCGGCAGGCCTGGGCGATGCTCGGCCAGCCCGCGGCCGCGCTGGCCGATGCCGGCTCGCTGCCGGCGCTGCTGTCGGCGGCGCGCCGGCACTTCGACCCGGCCCGGTTGCGCGCCGGGCACATCCTGCCGGCACCCGACAGGGCCGACGGCCCGCAACCCCATTAGAATCCATTCCCCACTGCGATCCTGCCTGGAGCATCGAACCCATGACATCTCGCGTCGCACTGGTCACCGGCGGTACCGGCGGCATCGGCACCGCCATCTGCCAGCGCCTGGCCGATCAGGGCCACCGCGTGGCCACCAATTTCCGCAATGCCGAGAAGGCGCAGTCGTGGCAGCAGCGGATGCGCGAGCAGGGCTACGACATCGCGCTGTTCCCGGGCGACGTGTCGGCACCGGAAAGCGCCGAAGCGCTGGTCCGCGAGGTGGAAGCCGCGCTCGGCCCGGTGGAGATCCTGGTCAACAACGCCGGCATCACCCGCGACACCACCTTCCACCGCATGCGCGCCGACCAGTGGCACGACGTCATCAACACCAACCTCAACTCGGTGTTCAACGTCACCCGCCCGGTGATCGAAGGGATGCGCCGGCGCGGCTGGGGCCGGGTCATCCAGATCAGCTCGATCAACGGCCTCAAGGGCCAGTACGGCCAGGCCAACTACGCCGCGGCCAAGGCCGGCATGCATGGCTTCACCATCTCGCTGGCGCGCGAGAACGCCGGCTTCGGCATCACCGTGAATACGATCTCGCCCGGCTACGTCGCCACCGACATGGTGATGGCGGTGCCCGAGGAAGTGCGCGCCAAGATCATCGCCGACATCCCCACCGGGCGCCTGGGCAAGCCGGAGGAGATCGCCTACGCGGTGGCATTCCTGGTGGCCGAGGAAGCGTCGTGGATCACCGGCTCCAACCTGGACATCAACGGCGGCCACCACATGGGCTGGTAAGGCCCATCGCTTGCGCGCCCGGCCGTGCAACCCTTCCGCCCCGCTTCCGGGTTGCCGCGCCGGAACCGGCTTTCCCGACGGCGGCGCGACGCTGGATTGCCGGCGGCAACGGCAGCCGGCGCGTTGCCCTCCGGACCGGATGCTGCAGTCGGCGCCGATTCATGCTGCGCAGCATGCCGTCGCGGCCGCGCAGCCGGTCAATATGTACCTTTGACGGTTGCAACGCCTGTTGCACTGCGCCATGCTGCGCGCCTACCGTGACGAGTGACTGCTTAATGGCTGCTGCGACCCGCATCATCAAGAAGTATCCCAATCGCCGGCTGTACGACACCGAGATTTCCAGCTACATCACCATCGAGGATGTGCGCCAGCTGATCATCGACGGCGAGGATTTCGAAGTCCGCGACGCCAAGAGCGGCGAGGACCTGACCCGTTCGGTATTGCTGCAGATCATCGCCGACAAGGAACAGGACGGCGAACCGATGCTGTCGACCCAGTTGCTGAGCCAGTTGATCCGCTTCTACGGCGACTCGCTGCAGGGCTTCATGGGCAACTACCTGGAACGCAGCATGCAGGTGTTCCTGGACCAGCAGCAGCAGTTCCGCCAGCAGATGGGCAATCTGCTGGGGCAGACGCCGTGGACGATGATGAACCAGCTGACCGAGCGCAACCTGGAGCTGTGGCAGGAATTCCAGCGCAACCTCGGCGCCGGCTTCGGCGGCCGCCCGCCGGCCGGTGGCAAGCCCGGCGGCAGCACTCCGCCGCCGGCCTCGCCCGGCACCAAGACCCGCGGCAACCGCTGACGCCCGCCGGCCTGCGCCAGCGGCGCAGGCCCTGCCCGCTCACCTGCGGGCTTTCTTCTGGCAGGCCGAACAGATCCGCTCCACCGCGTAGCCGCGCGCGCGCAGCTTCTCCACCACGCCGTCGTCACCCAGCAGGTGCAAGGCGCCGACCACCACCAGCGTGGTGCCCTGTCCGTCCTTCAGCCGCTGCTCCAGCTGCGGCAGCCAGGCATCGTTGCGGTCGATGTTGATGCGCCGGTACAGCTGCGGATAGCCCTGCCGCATCTGCTGCGCCATGTCCTTCCACAGCATCGCGTCGTCGCCACGCCGCCAGGCGTCGTGCAGGCGGCGGCTCTGCTCGCCGTCCCCGGCCTGCTCCAGCGACTCGGCCAGCAGCTGGCGCTGTTCCAGCGGCTCCATGCCGTCGAGCATCGCGATCTGCCCGGCCGCATCCTCCAGCCCTGCCGTGGGCTTGTCGACCTCGGCCGCACGCGCCATCAGGTGCCGGTCCAGCCCGGCCTCCGGGTCCAGCCCCTGCTTGGTCATTTCGGCCAGGCCGATGGAAAGGCCCACGAACCACGGCTTCATCCCGGCCAGGCTGGCCAGCGGCAGGTTGTTGGCCGCGGCATAGGCCTGCAGTTTCTGCCAGGTGGCCTCGTCCAGATCGTCCTTGAGCTGCCGTCCGTCGCGGCGCATCGCCGCCTGCAGCATCTGCGCGCCCAGCGCGGGCGAGTTCATCTCGTCCGGCGCCAGTTCGAACAACAGCTGCTGCGACTGGGCGAACGCCTGGTCGACGTCGGCCGAAAGCGGGTAGTCGTCGGGCTTCAGCAGGTGGAACGAGCCGAGCAGGTACAGCGCGCTGTCGCCGCCTCCCTTCACCTTCCACAGCAGTGGCACCGGCGGCGCCTTCGCCGCCTCGGCCGGTTGCGCGCCGCGTGCGGCCACCGGCGCCGTGGGCAGCAGCAGCGCCAGTCCCAGCAGCGCCGCCCCCATCCATCGCGAGAACAAGCCCATCGCTCAGCCCTGCCCTTCGGGTTTGACGTAGACCTTCTCGCCGGCGTCCACGCGCAGGTCCAGCCGGTTCTCCGGCGGCGGCAGCGGACAGGTGGCGAACGGGGTGAAGGCGCACGGCGGGTTGTAGGCGCGGTTGAAGTCCAGCACCACCTCGCTGGCCGCGTCGGGCTGGGCGACATCGAGGTAGCGCCCGGCCGGATAGCTGCCGTGGCCGCTGGTGCGGTCGGCGAAGATCACGAACAGGTCGCGCCCCGGCTCGCCGATCGCCTCCAGCCGCCAGGTGCGGCCGTCGCGCTCGAACTCGATCGCGCCGGCGTTGGGCTGCTCGCTGCTCAGGCCGATGATGTCCACGATCGGCAGGGTCTTGCCGACCGCGTGCGGCACGAAGCGCGCCTTGATCTTCCAGGACGGATCGACCGGCCAGTAGTCCAGTCCAGCGAAGCCGGTCCGCGTCGGCGCGTCGGCATGCTTGACCCGCAGCGCGAAGCGGTCGCCGCGACGGATCAGGCTCAGCGCACCCTTGCCCTCGTCGAAACGGATCACGGTCGGCTCGGGGTCGCGGTCGCTGTGGAAGCGCACGCGCCCCTTCACCGGCGCCTCGTCGATCTCCAGCGCCACGCCGGCCTCGGGGGTGAACCAGACCTGGTCGCCATCGCGCGTGACCATGCCCATTTTTTCCGGCCCCACCGCCAGGCGCAGGCCGCTGGTGCTGCCGCTGCCGATGTAATGCGCCTTCCATTCGAGCCAGTGCAGGCCCATCAGGCTGGTCCAGCCATCGGGCTGCTGCAGCGCGTCCAGGCGCTGCTCGCGCCAGGCGTCGTTCTCGCGGCTGAACTGCGCGTCGACCGCCGGCGTCGCCGTGGCCGAGGCGGCGCGTTCGCCCGCATCCCCGCACCCCCCCAACATTGCCGCCAGCAACAGCGCGGCCCCTCCCCCAATCCGATTTGCCATCAGCGTCCCCGCAAGAACCAACGATCGATTTCAGCCAGTGAGAAGCGCGCCCACGTGGGACGGCCATGGTTGCATTGCCCCGAGCGCTCGGTGATCTCCATGTCGCGCAGCAGGGCATTCATTTCGGGAAGGGTCAGGCGCCGGTTGGCGCGCACCGCGCCGTGGCAGGCCATGGTCGACAGCAGCTCGTCGCGGGCGCTGGCCACGCGCCGGCTCTGGCCGTGTTCGCGCAGGTCGGTGAGCACGTCGCGCAGCAGCGACTCCGGCTCGGCATTGGCCAGCAGCGCCGGAATGCTGCGCACATGCAGCGAGCCGGGACCGGCGCGGGTGACCTCGAAACCCAGTTCGGTGAGCGTGTCGGCCTCGCGCTCGGCGGTGTCGGCATCGCGTTCGCCCACCGCCAGGGTGATCGGCACCAGCAGCGGCTGCGCGTGCAGGCCGATGCCGTCGTGCGCCGTCTTCAACCGTTCGTAGCCGATGCGTTCGTGCGCGGCATGCATGTCCACCACGATCAACCCTTCGGCGTTCTCGGCCAGGATGTAGATGCCGTGCAGCTGGGCGATGGCATAACCCAGCGGCGGCACTCCGCTGTCGGCGGACGTCGCCGGCAGGCCGCCCGACGCCACCGGCACGGTATCGGTCGTCGCTGACGGCGGTGCGTACAGCGCGGCGTAGGCCGACGGCGCATCGGCCACCTTCAGGCCCAGCGGCGATTGCTGCGGACGCCAGTCGCCGTACCCGGCCGAAGCCGGCCGCGCCAGCGCGTAGCCGCCGGCGCCCCAGCCCGTCGCCGGTGCAGCGGCGGCAGGCGCGGTTGCCTCGCCCATCGCCGCGCCCGGCACGATCCCCGCCGGGTCCAGGCCGGCGCGGGTCTCGGCCAACGCATCCTTGAGCGTGCGGTAGACGAAATCGTGGATCAGGCGCGCGTCGCGGAAGCGCACCTCGTGCTTGGCCGGGTGCACGTTGACGTCCACCCGGGTCGGGTCCAGCTCCAGGAACAGCACGTAGGCCGGCTGGCGGCCGTGGAAGAGCACGTCGCCGTAGGCCATCTTCACCGCGTGGGCGACGCTGCGGTCGCGCACCGCGCGGCCGTTGACGTACAGGTACTGCTGGTCGGCGCTGGCGCGCGAGTAGTGCGGTTGCGCGATCCAGCCGTGCAGGCGCAGGCCGGCGCCGCTGTGGTCCACGCGCAGCGCCTGGCGGGCGAAGTCCTCGCCCAGGGTTTCGCCCAGCCGTGCGTCGGAGTACAGGTCGCCCGGCTTGTAGCGGCGCGAGGGCTTGCCGTTGTGCGACACGCGCAGTTCCACGTCCGGCCGCGCCAGCGCCAGCGAGCGCAGCCACTCCTCGATGTGGCCCAGCTCGGTACGCTCGGCGCGCAGGAACTTGCGCCGCGCCGGCACGTTGTAGAACAGCTCGCGCACTTCCACCGTGGTACCGGGCGCATGCGCACGCGGCGTCACCTTGCCGACCTTGCCGCCTTCCACCTGCAGCGCGGAACCGTGTTCGTCGTCGGGGCGGCGCGAGGCCAGGGTGAAACGGCTGACCGAGGCGATGGACGGCAACGCCTCGCCGCGGAAGCCGAGGGTGGCCACGGCTTCGAGGTCGTCGAGCGAGGCGATCTTGCTGGTGGCATGGCGCGACACCGCCAGCGGCAGTTCCTCCGGCGCGATGCCGCCGCCGTCGTCGCGGATGCGGATCAACCGCACGCCGCCCTCCTCCAGGTCGATGTCCACCCGCCGGGCGCCGGCGTCGAGCGCGTTCTCGACCAGCTCCTTCACCACCGATGCAGGCCGTTCCACCACCTCGCCGGCGGCGATCTGGTTGATCAGGATATCGGGCAGCTGGCGGATGCTCATGCGCGGCCTCCGCGGGAAACGGCGGCGAGCGGCGGGACGGGCATGGGGGAACGACGGGTCATGTCATCAGGCACGATACCGGCACTGCGCCGGCGACGGAAACGATTCCCGATGATAGCCGAGGCGCCCCCTCGGCAACCCCATGGCACTGCATCGGCGAACGCATCGCCGCGCGCCTGCGGTTCCATGACCCACGCGCCATCGCCTGTTCCGTCCGACGATCCAGGAACCGCACGCCGACAGCTGCCGGCTATGCGCGAGCACGCGGAAGAAGCTCCACAACAGCGCAAAGCGCTGGCCGCCCGGCAGCTTCCACCGGGGAAATCCAAGCGCGGGATGGCTCGCCTGCCGGCTGTCGAAGAGCACGTCGCTGTCGAAAAGCATCCCGCGGGAATGATGAGTTCCGCGGATCCGGCGGACGCCCTTGAGACTTACTTGCTGCCGCCGGCCACGGTGGCGCTGGCATCCATTTCCGCCTGCGCGCGGGCGGCGAACAGCGTGCCCGGCGGCGGCTGCCGGGTGAAGAAGGTATTGACCCCGTCGAGCACCGCGCTGGCGATCTTGCGCTGGAATGCCGGGTCGATCAGGCGGCGCTCTTCCTCGGGATTGGAGATGAAGGCGGTCTCGACCAGCATCGCCGGCATGTCGGAGGTGCGCAGCACCGCGAAGTTGGCCCGCTCGATGTTGGGCTTGTGGTTCTTGCCGATCCGCTTCAGGCCGCCCAGCACATGCCCGGCCGCGTCTTCGGAAGCCTTCATGTAGCCGCTCTGCGCCAGGTCCAGCAGCACGTTGGCCAGGGTGCCCTCGGTCTGCTGCAGGCGCACGCCGCCGATCAGGTCGGCCGCGTTTTCCTTGTCGGCCAGCCAGCGCGCGCGTTGCGACGAGGCGCCCTTGGTCGACAGCACGTACACCGACGAGCCGGTGGCGGCGCGGTTTTCCGCGGCATCGGCGTGGATCGAGATGAAGATGTCGGCCTTGGCCGCGCGCGCCTTCTGCGCGCGCATCGGCAACGGGATGAACACGTCGCTGTCGCGGGTCAGGAACGCCTTGAGTCCCGGAGTCGCGTTGACCTGCCGCGCCAGCTCGCGCGCCACGGCCAGGGTGATGTCCTTCTCGCGCTTGCCGGTGGGGCCGACCGCTCCCGGATCCTGGCCGCCATGGCCCGGATCGATGGCCACGACCAGCGTCCGCATGCCGGGCTGCATCTTGATCCGCGACGCATCGCTGGGCATCGCCGGGCGCGGCACAGCCGGTACCGTCGTCGCCGGCTTGGCGTCCGCGACGGCGGGAGCCGGTGCGGGGTCCACGCGGGCCGCGGTGGGCTGGCCATTGAGGATGGCCGCCGGCGATGGGCCACCCGTGGCCGCATTGCCAGCGGCCGCGACGGCGACGGAAGTACTGCCGGCTGCCGGCGGAGGCGGGGCGGCAGGCGGCGTCGCGGCCGCCTGCTGGCTGACCGAGGCGGTCAATGCCGCGGTGGCGCGTGCGGCTTCGGCCCGCGCCTCGGCGCCGGTGGCCGCCGGAACCGGTGCCGGTCCGGATGGAAATGCGCTCGCCGGGGCAACAGCAGCGGGCGTCGGCGTCGGCGCAGTCGCCACCGCCGGCGCGGTTTCGCCCGGCCACTCGATGACCAGCCGCGAATCGGCGCCCTGCGTCTGCATCTGCGGTTTGAACGCGGCCACCGACTCGGCCAGGTCGAACACCACCCGGAAGGTGCCCGGCGTCGGATTGCCGGTACGCACGGCAGTGACCACGCCGGCAGCGGCCGGCAGCTTGAGGCCACGTGCCACCGTGGAATCGGGGAAATCCACCACCAGGCGGTTGGGCCCGGACAGCGACAGGGTCTTGTAGCCGCCGGCGCCGGCCAGCTGGATTTCGGCGCGGGTACCGGTCGCCCCACTGTCCAGCGCGATGCCGCGGATTTCGCCTGCCCACGCGCTCACGCTGCCCAGGCAGAGCCCGGCAACGGCGGCACAAATGGCGAGTAGACGGTTCCCCATGGGCATGGGTTCGGATTCAATCACCGCAATGCGCGGATTGCAACAGGTTTTTCCTTAATAATCCGCAACCTGCCGCCGCTTCCTATTGTCAGGCGACAGAAAGCCCCTGCAAGTGACCCGCCTGCTGCAGCCGCGACAGCCACGCCTCGCCCGCCCCGCTGCCCGCCAGCAACCGGGCCCGGCGGCCCTCGCCGGCCATGGCCAGCGCCACGGTGAGGTCGGCGGGCGGCAACGCGCCGGCCCCGCGCTCGGGCCATTCGACCAGCCACAGCGTGGCGGTCGCATCGTCCAACCCGAGGAAATCCAGCTCGCCGGCATCGCCAATCCGGTACAGATCCAGGTGCCACGCCTCGCCATCGGCCAGCGGATAACGCTCGACCAGGGTGTAGGTGGGACTGCGGATCGGCCCCTGCACGCCGAGCGCCCGCAGCAGCGCGCGCGCCAGCGTGGACTTGCCCGCGCCCAGGTCGCCGTGCAGCTGCACGACGGCCTGCGCCGGCCGGGTGGCCGCCAGCGCCTGCCCAAGGCGGTCGGTGGCGGCGCTGTCGGGAAGCTGGAACTCGATCATGCAGGACATCACGGATTGGCGAGCCGGCGCAGGTGCGGCAGCAGGTCGGAAGGCAACAGGCCGCGCTGACCGCCGCCGGCGGCGGCATCGCCGGCCAGCCCGTGCAGCAGCGCGCCGGTGGCGGCGGCATCGAACGCGGGCAGCCCCTGCGCGCGCAATGCGGCGATCACGCCGGTCAACAGGTCGCCCATGCCGCCGACCGCCATGCCCGGATTGCCGGCGGCGATCACCCGCGGCGACCGGCCCGGTGCGGCCACGACGGTACCGGCGCCCTTGAGCACCACCACGGCGGCATAGCGTTCGGCCAGCGCGCGGGCCGCGCCGAAGCGGTCGCGCTGGACCTCGACGGTGGTGGTCTCGAGCAGGCGTGCGGCCTCGCCCGGGTGCGGCGTCAGCACCGCACCGGGCAGCGCCTGCGGGGCGGCGGCAAGCAGGTTCAGGGCGTCGGCATCGACCACCAGCGGCTGTTCCGATGCCAGCGCCAGCCGCCACAGCTCCCGCGCCCAGTCGTCGCGGCCCAGGCCGGGACCGATCGCGACCACGTCCGCCCTTTCCAGCAACGGCCGCAGTGCCGCACCGTCGTCGATGGCCCGCGCCATCGCCTCCGGGCAGCGCGCCAGCAGCGGTGCCACGTGTTCCTGGCGGGTGGCGACGCTGGCCAGCCCGGCTCCGCTGCGCAACGCCGATTCGGCGCACAGCATCACCGCGCCGCCACTACCGGCATTGCCGCCGACGCACAACACATGGCCGGACTCGCCCTTGTGGGTGTTGAGCCGTCGCGGCGGCAGCCGTGTCGTCAGCTGCGTGGCATCCCAGCGCCGGGCGGCCGGTTCGATACCGTCGAACGCCGCCGGCGGCACGTCCAGATCGGCCAGCGCCCGTTCCTGGGCATATTCCAACGCATCGCCGGTATGCAGCCCCTGGTGGGCGACGATGAACTGCAGCACCAGATCGGCCCACACCGCGGCACCTGGCGCGCTGCCGCGCTGGGCATCCACGCCGCTGGGCACGTCCAGCGCCAGCACCGGCGCGCTTTCGGCGTTGATCGCCTCGATCAATGCCGCGGCGTCGGCATCCGGCGCGCGGTCCAGGCCGATCCCGAACAGCGCGTCGACCAGCACGTCGGCCGGCTCCAGTCCGCCACGGAAAATCTCCACCTGGCCGCCGCGCCCCAGGTACTCGGTACAGGCGCGCTGCGCCAGCTCCGTCCTCGGGCCGGCGCCGGGCAGGTGCACCACCCGTACCTGGCGGCCGGACTGCTGCGCCAGCCGTGCCAGCACGTAGCCGTCGCCGCCGTTGTTGCCGGTGCCGCACACCACCGCGATCCGCTGCGCCTGCGGCCAGCGTTCCAGCAGGCACTGCCAGGCCGCCTGCCCGGCCCGCTGCATCAGCACGTAGCCGTCGCCGCCCAGCAGGGCGGTGGCCTGCGCGTCGATGCGGCGCGCTGCCCGGGTATCGAAGAGGTCAGCAGGTTCTGGCATGGCCGCGATTCTATACTTGCGCGCATGTCCGCCGTTCCCGCCCCCGCCGATCCGGCGCAGCTCGCGCTGCGCATCCGCCAGCTGGCAGCCGGGTTCGGTTTCCAGCGCTGCGGCATCTCCGGCATCGAGCTGGGCGAGGACGAGGCCCACCTGCGCGACTGGCTGGCCCAGGGGCTGTACGGCACCATGGACTGGATGGCCCGCCACGGCGACATGCGCGCGCGCCCGGCCGAGCTGCTGCCCGGCACGCTGCGGGTGATCTCGGTGGGGCTGGACTACGGCCACAAGGACGACGCCGACGCCTGGGCCACGCTGGCCGCCGGCGAACGCGCCTACGTCGCCCGCTACGCGCTGGGCCGCGACTACCACAAGCTGATGCGCAACCGCCTGCAGAAGCTGGCCGAGCGCATCGCCGCGGAGATCGGCCCGTTCGGCTACCGCGCGTTCGTCGATTCGGCGCCGGTGCTGGAACGCGCCCTGGCGCGCAACGCCGGGCTGGGCTGGATCGGCAAGCACACCTGCCTGATCGACCGCAACGGCGGCTCCTGGTTCTTCCTCGGCGAGATCTACATCGACCTGCCGCTGCCGATCGACACGCCGGCCAGCGCCCACTGCGGCAGCTGCACCCGCTGCATCGACGTCTGCCCGACCCGCGCCATCGTCGCCCCGCACCGGCTGGACGCGCGGCGCTGCATTTCCTACCTGACCATCGAGCACGACGGCGCGATCCCGGAAGAGATGCGGCCGTTGCTGGGCAACCGCATCTACGGCTGCGACGACTGCCAGCTGGTGTGCCCCTGGAACAAGTTCGCCAGGCGCACCGACGAGCCGGATTTCCGCGCCCGCAACGACCTGGACCGCGCCACGCTGGCGCAGCTGTTCGCCTGGGAAGAGGACGAGTTCCTGCGCCGCACCGAGGGCAGCGCGATCCGCCGCAGCGGTCACGAGCGCTGGCTGCGCAACATCGCCGTGGCGCTGGGCAATGCGCCCACCACCCCGGCGGTGCTGCAGGCGCTGGACAGCCGCCGCGAACACCCATCCGCGCTGGTGCGCGAGCACGTGCAATGGGCGCTGGCCCGCCATGCCGGTGCCGCGCATCCGCAATAGCCGGCCGGTTGCCGGACGGCAACGTGCGACCATGCCCCTCTCCGTCACCGCCTTTCCCGCCCCCGCCCCATGAACGACCGCAACGCGCAGATCCTCACTCCCAGCCAGCTCAACACGCTGGCGCGCGACCTGCTGGAAGACACGTTCCCGCTGATCTGGGTGGAAGGCGAACTGGGCAACGTCACCCGTCCCGCTTCCGGCCACCTTTACTTCACCCTGAAGGACGCGCGCGCGCAGGTGCGCTGCGCGATGTTCAAACCCAAGAGCCAGTGGCTGAAGTTCGTCCCGCGCGAGGGACTGCGCGTGCTCGCCCGCGGCCGCCTGACCCTGTACGAGGCGCGCGGCGACTACCAGCTGGTGCTCGACCACCTGGAGGAAGCCGGCGAAGGCGCGCTGCGCCGCGCGTTCGAGCAGCTCAAGGCGCGGCTGGAGGCCGAGGGCCTGTTCGACCCCGCACGCAAACGCCCGCTGCCGGCGCACGTGCAGCGGCTGGCGGTGATCACCTCGCCTACCGGTGCGGCGGTGCGCGACGTGCTCAGCGTGCTGTCGCGGCGCTTCCCGATGCTGGAGGTCGACCTGCTGCCCAGCCTGGTGCAGGGCGACAGCGCCGCCGCGCAGATCGCCGCGCTGCTGCGCCGCGCCGACGCCAGCGGCCGCTACGACGCCATCCTGCTGGCCCGCGGCGGCGGCTCGCTGGAAGACCTGTGGGCGTTCAACGACGAACAGCTGGCCCGCGCCATCGCCGCCAGCGACACCCCGGTGGTGTCGGCGGTCGGCCACGAGACCGACTTCACCCTGGCCGACTTCGCCGCCGACCTGCGCGCGCCCACGCCCTCGGTGGCGGCCGAACTGCTGGTGCCCGACCAGCGCGACCTCGACGTGCGCCTGCGCCGGCTGCAGGCACGCCTGCTGCAGATGCAGCGCCATCGCCTTGGCCAGGCGATGCAGCGCGCCGACCGCGCCGCACTGCGGCTGCAGGCGCAGGGACCGCAATCGCGGCTGGCCTTGCTGCAAAGGCGCCAGCAGGACGCGGCGCGACGCCTGGCGGCGCTGTGGCGGCAACAGCACGAACGCCAGGCCGCCCGCCTGCGCCATGCCGCCGCGGTACTGCGCGCGGCGCAGCCGCAACGGCGGTTGTCGGTACTGCACGACCGCCTGCAGGCGCTGGCCTCGCGCCCGCAGGCGGCGATGGCGCGCCAGTTGCAACGCGACGCCCTGCGCCTGCGCGCCCTGGCCCGTTCGCTGGAAGCGGTGAGTCCGCTGGCGACCGTGGCCCGCGGCTATTCCATCCTCACCCGCGCCGACGACGGCGCGCTGGTCCGCTCCGTCGCCCAGGTGGAGCCGGGCGATGCGCTGCAGGCCCGCGTCGGCGATGGCACGCTGCGTCTGCGCGTGGAGCGAGCAACGGATGAGGGAAAGTAGGGAGAGACAGGACACCTTTCCCGTCGCACACGCTCCGCAACCTCCATCCCTGCCCGCAATAGCCGCGAGCTGTGGAGGGGTTCTCTCGACGCTGCTTCCCGTGATCCGCGCTGCTTCTGCCGAGGCATGGAGGCGCAGTCTGCGTGCAGCAGCGGCCACCCCGTTCTTCAAGTCCGACGGTCAAGGCGGCACCTCCGCCCACGACGCCCCGCGACCTGTCGCAGGGCAACGTTTCGTTCGCGCGGGTCGTTACGCCTGCATCGACAGCGGGCAACCAGGAGGAAGCCGCCGCATCAGCGAAGCACGCCTCTCCGCATGCGCCGCGATTCCCGACCGGACGGTTCAGCGCGCGGCGCTGTCGCAGAAACGCTGCCGGTACTCCATCGCCTTGGGCATCAGCGCCTGCAGGTTCTGGATGCGGGTGCCGGGATTGGGATGGGTGGAGGCGAACTCCGGCGGTGCCTGGCCGCCGCTGGCCGCACCCATGCGCTCCCACAACGGCACCGCCTCGCGCGGATCGAAACAGGCGGCCGCGGCCAGCATCAGCCCGACCTCGTCGGCCTGGGTCTCGTGGCTGCGCGCGTACGGCAACAGGTAGCCATAGCCCATCGCCGACATCATCATCTGCTGCTGTTGCGCATCCATGCCGCTGGCCGCACCGGCCATCTGCCCGATCTGCGTCAGCTTCTGCTGGGCCATGCGCTGGGCACCATGGCGCAGCAACGCATGGGCGATCTCGTGGCCCATCACCACCGCCACCGCGTCGGCGTTGCGCGCCACCGGCAGCAGCCCGGTATAGACCGCCATCTTGCCGCCGGGCAGGCAGAACGCATTGGCCTGGTCGGACTGGATGACGTTGACGTCCCAGTCGAAATCGCGCGAATAGTGGGTGGGCTGCAGGCCATGCTCCTGCGCCAGCGCCGTTTCCACCACGTCCACCTTGGCGATCAGGCGCCGCGCGATCTCGCGCACGTCGCGCGCCACCTGCGAATTCGGGTCCACCGGCCGTTCCTGCGACAGGATCTGCTGGTAGGCCTGCAGCCCCAGCGCTTTTTCCTCATCCACGCCCAGCGAGCTGTCGATCATCACCCTCTCGCCGGTATAGGGGTCGACGGTGCGGTTGGAGAACCAGTAGAACGCCGCATACCCGGCGAACGCGATCAGCACCCACCAACGCACGTTGCCGAACAGTCCCGGGCGCCGCCCGCCCCGCCCACGCTGCTGGCCACCGAACGGATCGTTTCGCATCTCGCTTCTTCCCTCGACTGGGCCGGCGCCCCCGGGGCGCGGCTACCGGCGCCATGCTAGCGCGGCCGGCGCCGGCATGGCGTGTCAGATACCGCGCACCAGGCGGAAACCGATGCGGGCGCTGGTGACGTCAGAATCCTGCGAAAGCCGCCACGCCGCCCGGGTCTGCTCCGGCGCGTTGGCCCAGTTGCCGCCACGCACCAATCGTTGCCGGCAGCCCGGGTTGTACCAGGCCGCGCCGTCGCCCGGCGCGCGCCGGTAGCTGGCGTGCCAGCAGTCGGCGACCCATTCGCTGACGTTGCCGGCCAGATCGTGCAGCCCCCAGGCATTGGCGCTGAAGCTGGCCACCGGCGCCGGCCCCCAGAAGCCGTCGCCATAGCCGACGAAGGCATTGTTCCAGCGCCGTCCGCTGGGCGAGACATCCTCGCCGCCGGTGAAATTTCCCGCGCCCGGTGGTGGCGTGCCGTCGTCCCCCCAAGGGTAGCGGCCGGTGCTGCCGGCCCGCAGCGCGTATTCGAACTCGGCTTCGCTCGGCAGGCGGTAGTGGCGCCCGGTCTGCTCCGACAGCCACGCCGCATAGGCCTCGGCGTCGCGCACGCTGACGTGCATCACCGGGCTGTTCGGCGCCGCCCGGGCGCCGTTGTAGTCCGACCGCCAGTCCACGCCACTGCGGCGCACGAAGTTGCCGCTGCGCTCGTCGTACACCACCGAATGCCCGCGCCGGGTGGCGCGCGGGCGGGCGTTGGCCGACTCGACGAAGCGCTCGAACTCGGCCACGGTCACCTCGGTGATCGACATGGCGAAACCACGGTCGAAGCGGACGTAGTGCACCGGCCGCTCGGCATCGCTGGAACCGGGCTCGCCCGACGCGGCCCCCATCTGGAAACCGCCGTGCGGGACCACGATCATCTGCGGCCCGCGACCGCCGTCGCGCAGGCCGTCGCTGAACACCTGCCCGGGGCGGAAACTGCCGTAGTGGGTGGCCAGGTCGATACGCTCGCGCAGCTGCGCCACCACCGGGTCGCCCGGGCGCGCGATGCGCAGCGCCGCTTCCAGCTTCTCGCGTGCCGGCTTGAGTCCGCGCGGCGTGGCCAGGTCACGCAGGCCGCTGTCGCGCAGGGCGGCCACCTGCGCCCGGCGCACCGCCTCCACCCGCGCCTGGGCATCGGCAATGGTCGGCGCGTCCTCGCGGATCCGCGCCGCCTGCTCCAGCCATCGTTCGGCCTGGACGAAATCGGCCGCGGCCGCGGCCAGTTCCGCGCGCCGGATCAACCCGCTTTCCACCGCAGCCATGCCCTGCAGCGCGCGGCCGTCGTCCGGCGCCAGCGCCAACGCGCTGCGGAAATTCGCCAGGGCGCCCCCACCCTCCTCCCCCAGGCGGCCGGCACGCAGTTCCGCCTCGCCGGCACGATTGAAGGCCAGGATCCGGCGGGCGGTTTCCACCCGCTGCTGCAGCTCGCGCACCGCCGCATCGTCCGGTGCCAACGCCACCGCGACACCCACCAGTTCGGCCGCGCGCGCCAATGCCTCGCGCTGCTGCTGCGGGCGCTGCAGCATCTCGATGATCCGCGCGCGCAACCGCTGCTGCGCACGCGCCAACCCGGCCTTGGCGACACGGTCCTGCGGCTCAAGCTGCAGGATGGCCAGGTACAACGGAATGGCGTCTTCCGGCTGCAGGTACAGGCGATCCTCGGCCAGCGCGGCGGCGGCATCGCGCCGCGCCTGGGCCAGGTCCTCGCGCTGCAGGGATACCGGCGGCGGTTGCCACGACGGGGCGGCCACGACCGCCTGCTGGGCGCCGAGGGTGACCTTCGGCAGCGCCGGGGCTTCCACCTTCTCGCGCTGCGGCGCGCCGGCCGCTTCCTGCGGTCCGGGCGAAGGCGTGCAACCGGCCATGGCCAGCGCCAGCAGCGTCGCCCTCAGCATCAGGTTGCCGGTCGTGCGCAAGATTCCTCCATCCCAAGACAGCCGCGGTACCGTGGGCCGGGCCGACGTTAGGCTATTCTCGCCTGCCTGGGCAAACCCTGCAGTTGACGGAAACCAAGTGGCTTACTGGATCACACATCCGGCGGAACTCGAACAACGCTACCAACAGCGCCCCGAACGGATCGGGCTGGACACGGAATTCATCCGCGAGCGCACCTATTGGCCGCAGCTGGCGCTGGTGCAGATGGCCGTCGGCGACGAGATCCTGCTGATCGACCCGCTCATCCCCGGCATGACCGATGCACTGGGGCCGTGGCTGACCGACCCGGACATCGTCAAGGTCATGCACAGCGCCAGCGAGGACCTGGTCGCGTTCAAGTGCGCGTGCGGCGCGTTGCCGCGGCCGCTGTTCGACACCCAGATCGGTGCTGCGCTGGCCGGCATCGGCGGCGGCATGGGTTACCAGAAACTGGTGGCCGCGGTCACCGGCGTGGCCCTGTCCAAGGGCGAGACGCGCTCGGACTGGATGCGGCGGCCACTGTCGCCGGCGCAGCTGGAATACGCCGCCGACGACGTGGTCCACCTGTTCGCCCTGCACGACGAGATCGAACGGCAGTTGCAGGCGCAGGACCGGCGTGCCTGGTTGCAGGAAGACTGCGAGCGGCTGCTGGCCGGCGTCGAGAACGACGAGGGCGAGCGCTGGCCGCATACCAGCATGCGCGCGGCGCAGTTCATGGAATCCGATGCCCAGCACCGCCTGCTGCGGCTGCTGCGCTGGCGCGATGTCCAGGCCCGGCAGAGCGACCGGCCGCGCAGCTGGATCCTCGACAACGAACTGGCCACCGCGCTGGCGCGCACGCCACCGGCCGATGTCGATGCCTTGCTGCGGCAGATGGAGAAGTTCCCCAAGGCGCCGCGCAAGCTGGCGCAACCGCTGTGGCAGGCGCTGACCACGCCGTTGCCCGACGAGGCCGAGGCGCCGCTGGCACTGCAGGCCAGCGACGGCAACAAAGCCACGCTCAAGCGCCTGCAGGACGCGGTCGCCCGCCGCAGCGCCGAACTGGCCCTGCCCGACGGCATCCTCGCCTCGCGCCGCCACCTGGAATCGTGGCTGGAAAGCGGCCAGTGGCCCCAGGCCCTGGGCAACTGGCGGCGCCAGGAACTGGAAGCGCGATTGCAGCCCCTCTTGGCGGAGGCCGCCGCGACCGGCTAGAATTGCCGGGTCGTGTGGGGCGGTAGCTCAGCTGGGAGAGCGTCGCGTTCGCAATGCGAAGGTCGGGAGTTCGATCCTCCTCCGCTCCACCACTTCATCGAAAGCGCGTCATGCCGGAAGGCGTGGCGCGTTTTTGTTTGGCCGCGATGCCACGCGAACGCCGCTCTTCCCCACGCATTACCCACGCCGGGATTCCAGTCCCGGGAACAGTGCGCCCGCCACGCGCGATGCCGAATGCATGCGGTGTTGTCCATCGGGAAACATGCGGGCACAAAAAAAGCCCGCATTTCTGCAGGCTTTTCTGGAGTGGTGGCCGGGGAGGGAATCGAACCCCCGACACGGGGATTTTCAATCCCCTGCTCTACCAACTGAGCTACCCGGCCACTTCATCGCGACGTTGTCGTCGGCGAGGACGCGCATGATACGGAGGTCTTCCGGATTCGGCAAGAGAAAATTACGGAGAATTTCACCGCCCCGGAAGCCGCGCGGACGGCATCGATCCGCCCCCTGTCCGCACCGCGCCGCAGGCCGCCGCCAGGCTGCGCACCGCGTGCCGCAACGCCGCCTTCGCCATGGCTTTCCAGCCTCTTCTCCCACCCTCAACAAAAGCTTTACTTCGCCCGCGACGACAACGCCTAACCTGCGCCGTCAGCCACGGAGTCCTGCCCATGCGCCACGCCCGGATGCTGCTTCTGCTGCTTGCGTCGATTCCCACCGGCCCGGCATTGGCCGCCGCGCCGGTGAGTTCGGTCGAGCAACTGCAGATGGACCGGTACGCAGGCCAGTGGCACGAGATCGCGCACCTGCCGGTGTCGTTCCAGAAGAAATGCACGGGCGAGATCGTCGCCGCCTACAGCCTGCGCAGCGATGGCCGCATCGGGGTGCGCAACAGCTGCCGCACGCAGGACGGCGAACGCATCGCCAGCGACGGCATCGCGCGTGCCGTGGCCGATCATCCCGGCCGGCTGCAGGTGCGCTTCGCACCGGACTGGTTGTCCTGGCTGCCGCTGGTGTGGGCCGACTACTGGGTGATCGCATTGGACCCGGACTACCAATGGGCGGTGGTCGGCGAACCCGACCGCAGGTACCTGTGGATCCTGTCGCGCTCGCCGGGCATGGACCGGGATCTGTTCGAACAGCTCAAGGCCAGGGCGACGGCCATGGGCTACGACCTGGACGAACTCAAGGTGATGGCGCCGCTGTACTGAGGCCGAGAGTGCCGATGGAACAACCCGCCGGTGTCCGCGACAGCACGGAAGACGAGGTCGCAACGACGCACCACATCGGGAGCCACGGCCACTTCCGGCATGGGGGTACGCAGCATCGCCGCGGATGGCAAAGCCCGCCCGCATCCGGAGGCGCACCCCGGTACCGGCGATGGCCGGATACGCTCCCGGCACCACGACTTGCTCCTGCTTCCCTGCCCGCCGCGCGCGCACCGGCCCGCCATACGCCGTAGTATCCTTTCACTGATCACACTCCAGAAACCAGAGGAATGCCCGGCATGCGCCAACGCATCCAGTACGCCCTGATCGCACTTTGCGTCCTCGCCCTGTCCGCCTGCGGTGGCGGCGTGGTCAAGCGCGTCTCCGAACCGGCCGCCAGCATCCAGCAGTTGACCGTGGGCGCCGATGGCAGCTGGGCGCTGGAACTGCGGCTGCGCAACTACAGCTCCATGCCGATGAGCTTCGACAACGTGACCCTGAAGCTCACCGTGGGCGACCAGGAAGCGGGCACGCTGCAGGCCTCGCCCGCCCTGTCGATCGGCCCCGAATCGGCCGACGTGGTGAGCGTGACCCTGCAGCCGGCCTCGGCGGCGCGCATCGTCGTGGCCGACACCCTGGCCGGCGGCCGTTCGCTGCCCTACCAGCTCGAAGGCAGCATCAGCGCCACCCCGCAGGAGCGGAAGCAGCGCAGCTTCGACGTCGAAGCGCGCAGCAGCCTGAGCCCGGCCCCGGGCCTGCCCGGCGTGCTGCGCTGACCCCTTTCCTTGCGTCCCGGCGGCGATCGCCGCCTCTTCCCACCGATCGAGGCAACACCCGATGAGCAGCTACAAAGCCCCCGTCTCCGACATCCGTTTCGCCCTGCACGACGTGCTCGAGGTCGAGCCGCTGTTCGCCCGCCTCGGCTTCGCCGATGCCACCGCCGACGTGGTGGATGCGGTGCTGGAGGAAGCCGCGCGCTTCTCCGGCACCGTGCTGGCGCCGCTGAACAGCGTCGGCGACGAGATCGGCTGCGTGCTCGACCAGGCCAGCGGCGAGGTCACCACCCCACCCGGCTTCAAGCAGGCCTACGAGCAGTTCGTCGAAGGCGGCTGGACCGGGCTGACCGCCGCGCCGGAGCACGGCGGCCAGGGCCTGCCGCATACGCTGGGCGTGCCGCTCAACGAGATGATCAACGCCGCCAACCTGGCCTGGGGCAACTTCCCGCTGCTGTCGCACGGCGCGGTGGAAGCGCTCAAGCAGCACGGCGAAGCCTGGCAGCAGGACGTGTTCCTCAAGCCGCTGATCGAAGGCCGCTGGACCGGCACCATGTGCCTGACCGAGCCGCACTGCGGCACCGACCTGGGCCTGCTCAAGACCAAGGCCGAGCCCAACGCCGACGGCAGCTATTCGATCACCGGCACCAAGATCTTCATCACCGCCGGCGAACACGACCTCACCGACAACATCGTCCACCTGGTGCTGGCCAAGCTGCCCGATGCCCCTGCCGGCGCCAAGGGCATCTCGCTGTTCGTGACGCCCAAGTTCAAGGTCGACCGCGACGGCAATGTCGGCGAGCGCAACGCGCTGCGCTGCGGCTCGATCGAGCACAAGATGGGCATCAAGGGCTCGGTCACCTGCGTGATGAACTTCGACGGTGCCCAGGGCTACCTGGTCGGCCAGCCGCACAAGGGCCTGCAGGCGATGTTCACCATGATGAACACCGCCCGCCTCGGCGTCGGCCTGCAGGGCATCGGCCTGTCCGAGCGCGCCTACCAGAACGCGCTGAAGTACGCGCGCGAACGCCTGCAGTCGCGTTCGCTCAGCGGCCCGAAGAACCCGGACAAGCCGGCCGATCCGATCCTGGTCCACCCGGACGTGCGGCGCATGCTGCTGACCATCAAGTCGCTGGTCGAAGGCAGCCGCCTGCTGGCGCTGCACGCGGCGACCCTGATCGACATCGCCCACCATGCCGAGGACCCGGCCGAGCGCGAGCGCGCCGATACCCTGGTGAGCTTCCTGACCCCGATCTCCAAGGCCTGCCAGACCGAATGGGGCATCGAGAACACCTACAACGCGCTGCAGTGCTTCGGCGGCCACGGCTACATCCGCGAGCACGGCATGGAGCAGCTGGCCCGCGATGCGCGCATCACCACGTTGTACGAAGGCACCACCGGCATCCAGGCGCTGGACCTGATCGGCCGCAAGACCGCCTCCAGCCAGGGCGCCGGCCTGAAGCTGTTCCTGGCCGAGATCGAGGCGTTCGCCAAGGCGCATGAAGGCGACGCGGCGCTGGCCGAATTCGTCGCTCCGCTGCGCGCCAAGGCCAGGGAATGGGGCGAGCTGACGATGGCGACCCTGCAGCGCGCCGCCGCCAACCCGGAGGAACTGGGCGCGGCCAGCTATGACTACCTGTTCTATTCGGGCTACGTGGTGCTGGCCTATTGGTGGGCGCGCAGCGTCGCCGCCGCCAATGCCTCCTCGCAGAGCGAGGCGTTCAAGCAGGCCAAGCGCGAGACCGCCCGCTTCTACTTCGCCCGCGTGCTGCCGCGCACCCTGACCCACGCCGCCGCCATCGCCGCCGGCGCCGAGCCGCTGATGGCAATGGACGACGCCCACTTCGGCGAAGCCTGAGACATTGCTGGCGAACAACCGCCCCAATGCCTGGAACAAAGCCCCCTGAGTCAGGGGGCGGCCGCGTAGCGGCGGGGGTGTGGGTGATGGTGAACGGGGCCCATGCTTCGCGAAGCGACGCATGGGGCGACAGCGCGAATGCGATGGCGCGTGCCCCCCTGAGTCAGGGGGCGGCCGCGTAGCGGCGGGGGTGTGGGTGATGGTGAACGGGGCCCATGCTTCGCGAAGCGACGCATGGGGCGACAGCGCGAATGCGATGGCGCGTGCCCCCCTGAGTCAGGGGGCGGCCGCGAAGCGGCGGGGGTGTGGGTGATGGTGAACGGGGCCCATGCTTCGCGAAGCGACGCATGGGGCGACAGCGCGAATGCGATGGCGCGTGCCCCCTGAGTCAGGGGGCGGCCGCGTAGCGGCGGGGGTATGGGTGGTGATGAAACGGGACCCATGCTTCGCAAAGCGATGCATGGAGCGGCAGCGCGAATGCGATGGCGCACACCCCCCAATACACAAAATGTCAACAATCGGGTATAAGCTGTCTTCCCGATGGAGACAGACACAACAACGCTTGGTCTGATCGATACCGGAGCCGTTCTGGCCCCGGCCGCCGAAGCATCGGCGCCTTCTTCCCCCCTGCATCGTCCCGGTTCCGTGCGGCTGTTGTCGCTCGATGCCCATGGCCGCGTGCTGGACTGGATCACCTGGCAGGACGCCGCCTGCCTGTACGCGCGCGATGCGGTGGCCTGGACCCTGGGCGATCCCTGCCTGCACATCCATGGCGGCACCTGCCGGCTCACCGGCCAGCGCAGCGGGCTGGACCTGCACCCGATCATCGCCGCGCGCGGACACGCGCGCTCGCGGGCGATCGATCCCACCCCCAACCTCACCAACACCGCGCTGTTCGCCCGCGACGCCCAGCTGTGCCTGTACTGCGGCCAGCAGTTCAGCCGCCCGCACCTGACCCGTGACCACGTGCTGCCGATTTCCAAGGGCGGCCGCGACATCTGGGAAAACGTGGTCAGCGCCTGCTTCCACTGCAACTCGCGCAAGAGCAACCGCACCCCGCAGCAGGCCGGCATGCCGCTGCTGGCCGTGCCCTACCGGCCCAGCTGGATCGAGCACCTGATCCTGTCCAACCGCAACATCCTGGCCGACCAGATGGCTTTCCTGAAGGCGCAACTGCCGCGGAAATCCCGGCGTCCGGCCAGCTGATCCGCCGCATCGGCATCGACGACCCGCCCCGAAGCTTCCTGGGCTGCAGCCGGCTGCCCTCTGACAGCCCACGCGCACCCAACGCCTCCCTGCCGATCAAGCGGTCTTTGCTGAACCGGGAGGCCGTATCAACACACCGCTGCTGCGCCGCCGGTTTCGACCAGCTCCCTCGCGTACCCCGAAGGCGCGCGAGCCAGGCTCCCGAGGGTTTCACTCCCGGATCCATGCCCCGGCCGCAACCGCCGGCCGTCATCGCACGCTCACGACAGGAGCGCTTTGCTTGCCCCACCCGGTAATGGGGGCGAAAATACCGTTTCAGCTGAAACGCCAAGACAATGATCGATCCTGCCCGCTATCCCCGCCTTGCCCGCATCCACACCCCGGATGACCTGCGCAAGTTCGACGAATCCGAACTTGTCGCGATCGCGGACGAGTTGCGCGCCTACCTGATCGAATCGGTCGGCAAGAGCGGTGGCCATTTCGCCGCCGGCCTTGGCGTGATCGAACTGACCGTCGCCCTGCACTACCTCTACCAGACGCCGGTGGACCAGCTGGTGTGGGACGTGGGCCACCAGACCTATCCGCACAAGATCCTCACCGGCCGCCGCGACCGCATCCACACCGTCAAGCAGAAGGATGGCGTGGCGCCGTTCCCCAAGCGCGAGGAGAGCGAATACGACACCTTCGGCGTCGGCCATTCCTCCACCTCGATCTCGGCGGCGCTGGGCATGGCCATCGCCCGCCAGCGCAATGGCGACGACCGCAAGGTGGTCGCGGTGATCGGCGACGGCGCGATGACCGCGGGCATGGTCTACGAGGCGCTCAACCATGCCGGGGGCATGGATCCGGAGCCCAACATGCTGGTGATCCTCAATGACAACCGCATGTCGATTTCCGAGGCCGTCGGCGGGCTGACCAAGATGCTCGGCCGCGCCACCGGCAGCCGCACGCTCAACGCGCTGCGCGAGGGCGGCAAGAAGATCCTTGGCGACAAGAAGAGCAACCCCACCGCGCGCTTCGTCAAGCGCTGGGAAGAACACTGGAAGGGCATGTTCGTGCCGTCCACGCTGTTCGAGGAAATGGGCTTCCACTACACCGGCCCGATCGACGGCCACGACCTGCCCGCGCTGCTGTCCACGCTCAAGACGCTCAAGGGCCTCAAGGGTCCCAAGCTGCTGCACGTGATCACCACCAAGGGCAAGGGCTACGAACTGGCCGAAGGCGACCAGATCGGCTACCACGCGGTGGGTCCGTTCGATCCGGAGAAGGGCCTGGTTTCCAAGCCCGGCGCGAAGAAGCCCACCTATACCGACATCTTCAGCGACTGGCTGTGCGATGCCGCCGCCGCCGAGCCGGAACTGCTGGCGATCACTCCGGCGATGCGCGAAGGCTCCGGGCTGGTGCGCTTCAGCAAGGAATACCCGCAGCGCTACTTCGACGTGGCCATCGCCGAACAGCACGCGGTGACGCTGGCCGCCGGCATGGCCACCCAGGGCGCCAAACCGGTGGTGGCGATCTATTCCACCTTCCTGCAGCGCGGCTACGACCAGCTGGTGCACGACGTGGCGGTGCAGAACCTGGACGTGCTGTTCGCCATCGACCGCGGCGGCGTGGTCGGCCCGGACGGCGCTACCCACGCCGGCAACCTCGACCTGAGCTTCCTGCGCTGCGTGCCCAACATGGTGGTGATGGCACCGGCCGACGAGGCCGAGTGCCGGCGGATGCTGAGCACCGGCCTGCAGTTCCGCGGCCCGGCCGCGGTGCGCTACCCGCGCGGCAGCGGCACCGGCGTGGCCGCCGGCAACGACCTGTCCACTCTGCCGGTCGGCAAGGCCGAACTGCGCCTGCAGGGTTCGCGCCTCGCCATCCTGGCCTTCGGCAGCACCGTGGCCGCGGCCGAGGAAGTCGGCCGCGAGCTGGGCCTGACCGTGGTCAACATGCGCTTCATCAAGCCGCTGGACCGCGATCTGGTCCTGGAACTGGCCAGCCGCCACGATGGTTTCGTCACCGTCGAGGACAACGTGGTGGCCGGCGGCGCCGGCTCCGGCGTGGCCGAACTGCTCAACGCCGAAGCCGTGCTGATGCCGATGCTGCATCTGGGCCTGCCCGACGCCTTCCAGCACCACGCCAGCCGCGAGGACCTGCTGGCCGAGGCCGGCATCGACGCGGCCGGCATCCGTGCCGCCGTGCTCAAGCGCTGGCCGCAGCTCGCAGGCGGCCCGACGCCGATCAGCGTCGCGGCCGGCTGAATCCGGATCCGGCCGGGCAACGCGCTGCCTGCGCAGGTTCCTGCCAGGCAGTTCCCAAGCCAACGATGGTCAGCGGGTGCCGGACTGCAACGCGGCCGGCACCGGATGTTGCCCGCCTTCCCCATACACCCTCGCGCTGTTCATTCCGGCGCTTCGACCGTATAGCCCTTGGCCCGCAGGTCGTCGATGATGCCGCCCTGCTCCAGCAACACGCCCATGCCGAGGGTGGAGAAGGTCACCGCATTGCGGGCGATGGCGGCCTCGGCCAGGCGCTGCCATTCCGTCAATGCACGCTCGCGCAGGTCGTCGATGCCCGGCTTGCGGGCGATGGCGCTCTGGCTGGCCGCGGCCATGCAACGGATGGCCGTCAGCAGTGGCCGTTCGCGACCGTTGTGCACCAGTCGCTCCTGCGCCTCATAGATGCGGCGGTAATGCCCGCCTTCCGGGTGCGGCGCCAGCCGGTGATGTGCGATGAGATCGGCTACGTGGGGATGCATGCGGAGCCCTGCAGCTCGCCAAATTTCCGCCATTTCCATCACAGAGGACGAAAGCTCCGGGCTGGTGCGCTTCAGCAAGGAGTACCCGCAGCGCTACTTCGACGTGGCCATCGCCGAACAGCACGCGGTGACGCTGGCCGCCGGCATGGTCACCCAGGGCGCCAAGCCGGTGGTGGCGATCTATTCCACCTTCCTACAACGCGGCTACGACCAACTGGTGCACGACGTGGCGGTGCAGAACCTGGACGTGCTGTTCGCCATCGACCGCGGCGGCGTGGTCGGCCCGGACGGCGCTACCCACGCCGGCAACCTCGACCTGAGCTTCCTGCGCTGCGTGCCCAACATGGTGGTGATGGCGCCGGCCGACGAGGCCGAGTGCCGGCGGATGCTGAGCACCGGCCTGCAGTTCCGCGGCCCGGCCGCGGTGCGCTACCCGCGCGGCAGCGGCACCGGCGTGGCCGCCGGCAACGACCTGTCCACTCTGCCGAACTGCGCCTGCAGGGTGCACGCCTCGCCATCCTGACCTTCGGCAGCATCGTGGACGGCATCCGTACAGCCGCGCTCAGGCGCTGGCCGCAGCTATATCCCGACACCACGCCGCTGAGTGCGATGGGCTAAGAGCGGTCAACAAAACCCATCAAGATGTCGCAGGCAGATGATGGAACAGGCAAGCGACAACCACGCCAGATGGCTATCGATGCGGCGTTCGAAACGCGTGCGCAGCTTGCCCATGCCCGCCAACCAGGCGTGGGTGCGTTCCACGACCCAGCGATGGCGCCCCAGTCGATCGTTGCGTTCGATCCCCATGCGGGCGATGCGCGGGAGGATGCCTCGCTGCTTGAGGTGATCGCGACAACGGTCGATGTCATGGGCCTTGTCGGCGTGCAGCTTGGCCGGCCGACGGCGTGGACGCCCCGCCTTGTCAGACACCGGCGGCAAGGCATCGACCAGTTCCTCGAACACCACCGAATCGTGCCGGTTGGCTCCTGTCACGCAACAAGAAGATCGCGTTGACCGAACGCAGGCTGATGCCGGTCAATTCGGCCGTGGTAGTGGCCGTCAGATCCAAGACAAAGCAGCGCACGAGGGCCCGGAACCGGGCCTCGCTGATTTTTGAATGGGCGAAGCATCTGTTTTTCTGAGTCACAACAGGAAGATAGCTGCTTCAGCGACAGCGTTTGCTTCCTAAGACCCAAACCGTTGCATGTGCTCGTACGCCGCCCCGCCGCCGACCGCCTGTGGCGTTTCCGAAGCGCCAGCGTTGCGCGTCTCGTCTCGCCTTGCTTCAGCAGGCTGCGATGCCGCCACCTTCGGCAACGTCAGTCATTGGGTGGATTGCTCAAACTTCCCCGATGTCGGCCAGTTCCGCGTCTCGTGCGTCAATATTGTGATGTTCTCCAGAAAATACCCACTTCGGCCAGATTGATTGTTGACAAGCATGAATAACTACGCCAATTCCGACGGCGTTGGTGAGTTGCTTGTTATCGAATTTGCGATCCAACCCGCGGTCTAGCTTTCATCGACAGCGGCGCGTAGATCGGCCCGCTCGTCTCGAACCAAATGGGATCTAAGGATGAGAGCTCGCGCTGTAGGGATTGCGTTTTCGATCGTCGTCGGCACGGCGTTTGGCGCCTGCGCAACTCCCCCCACCCAGACAGCTGACGTCGCCGTCGAACTGATCCGGTTAGCGCCGGACCCGTCAAGGATTTCGTTGACCGCCCGGATGGAAGGCGCGCTCGCCGTTCGCAACGGCTGCGTCCACATGGTTTCCTCTCGGGGCGGTCTGGCTCTACTCCCCGTATGGCCGCCGAGCTATCGGCTCTGGCGATCCAATGGAAAGGTGAAAGGGATCACGGACACCGCGACCGGGCGGACCTTGGCGTTTGGCGTCACGGCCGTGTTCGGCGGCGGAGAAGCGAAACACGTTTTGGCGTCGGAACTCGAAACGCCGATCCCGCCCGCGTGCGACGGTCCGACCGTCTACGCGGAGTTCTCATCGCTCTAAAAAGGACTTTGCTATGAAACGACACTATGCACGACTGGCCCGCATTGGCGGCCGGGCGATGGTCTTTTCTCTCCTCGCGGCAGCGCTCACCACGGCGTACGCACAGCCACCGGACGATATCGTCGCCGAATCCTATTCGCAGCTTTATCAGGTCGCAGTCCCCGAAGCAGAGCGGCGCCTGGCACTGGCTCGGGAGGCGGGGCGTCTCGGGCAACAGCTGGAACGAGAGCAGCCCGAGACGTTCGCAGGACTGTATATCGAGCACCGACCCGAGTTCCGGGTCGTCGTCCAGTTCACGGGAGATGCCCAAGCGGAGCTGGGAGCCTACACCCGCGACCCGACGTTCGTTGCAAGGTCCGCGCCGCGTTCGCTCGAACTGCTACTGGCCGTCCAGGCGGAAGTTGCCGAGCAATTGCAGAAGGCTGGGCTGGAGTTCGAGTCCGGTCTGGACATCAAGAACTCGGAGATCAACGTCTACGTGCTCGATCCGGCGTCCACCTCCCGACATCTGGCCCGGCTGCTCTCGGTCGCCGGATTCGTAAAGGTTCATAAGACGACTGGGTTCCCACAGACCACGGCGCTGACCGGCGGTCACCAGTTGACGGGGGCGGTGATCAGCTGCACGTCGGGCTTCAATGTGGTGGAGACGGCGACGCGAGAGCTGGGCCTGAGTACCGCCGGTCACTGCGACGACGCGCTGACCTACCAGAGCCCATCCGTCGCGCTGGTTTTTCAGGCCGAGCAAGACGCCGGCTCCTACGACATGCAGTGGCACAAGCAACCCACTGCCGGGACGCCCGAGCAGCAGTTGAACGACATCACCGTGGCCGGCGGCCAGGTGCTCATTACTAGTGCAACGGCGTCCGCCGCGTTGGCGCTCGGCGACGTCGCCTGCAAGAGCGGCATCACCACTGGCCATACATGCGGCGAGATCGCAGACAAGAACGCCATGTCGCTGTACAACGGGGTGATCGGAACGTACATCCGCGTGAGCGATCCGCTGGGCGGGGTCATGAACGACTTCGGCGACAGCGGTGGTCCGGTCTTCGGCACCAACAGCGCTTACGGGCTCGTTCATGGCAGGGGCGCCTCCGGGACACCGACGCACAACGACCTGTACTTCATGCCAGTAGATCACTTCTCGGTGCTCGGTATCGAAGTCCTCACCGAGCCGTTCGAGATCGACAGCATCCCGGACGTGTCCGGTTCGCCGCCGTCGATCCCAGTGGACGTCAATTTCAGCGGGTATCCGCGCTTCCCCGTCGATCTGACCGTCGAAATGGTGTCGTGCCCGGTCGGCTGGACGTGTACCGGCGGCACACTGCAATTCACGCCCCCCCAGCCGCCGCCGCTGAGCTTCGTGTGGGGTTGTCAGGGTAACGCGTCCAGTTTGCCCGTCACCTTCACAGTGCGAACGAGCTTGAAAGACGCGTCAGGCATCGCGCCGCCGCCGGTGGACCACAACATTACCTGCACGGCGACGGCCGCCGCAGCTGAGAAGATCGCTCCCGGCACGCCGCGCCGGGCGGGGCTGCTGAGGGCGAAGTAGAGGAAACCGCAGGCGATGGCGCCCGTGGGCTTGCGCACGCACCCGGCGTACCCGATCCCTCATCGGCGTGCCGGGTGCTTCTCGTGCGCGGTACTGGAGCCCTGGTTGGCGAATGCCCGCGCCTGTCCGACCGCGACGTCGTCAAGAGCCCATTGCCGCCGGATAACAAACAAGGACTTCAACGCGGTGACCGAGCGCTTCCTGGCCGAGCACGTGGGCGCGGCGAGGATCGCGAACTGC
The DNA here is from genome assembly GCF_026107455.2 of Xanthomonas chitinilytica. Classification (GTDB taxonomy): domain Bacteria; phylum Pseudomonadota; class Gammaproteobacteria; order Xanthomonadales; family Xanthomonadaceae; genus Stenotrophomonas; species Stenotrophomonas chitinilytica. Next base: position 209,548 of record NZ_JAPCHY010000001.1, read on the forward strand.
TGGCCAGTCAATCGAACCAACTTGCCGCCAAGCCGGCCGACCACCAGGGCGCTCGGGGACGGCTCAAACATGCCCTTCCGGGCCAGGTCGCGCGCGCTGGCGAAACGGGCCGCACCGTACAGGGATTACGCGCGCGACTTGAACAACGGTATCAGCAGGACAAGCCAAGCCATCAGCGGCACACCGAAGCCAATACCGCCGGCCAGCCGGACCTTGGCGGCATAGGGCACGAGTTCCGGGAGGCCGAGCGCCTGGTAGTAGGTTTCGTAGGCGCTCCAGTGCAGCGGCACGTCGAGCCCCAGCAGCCTCAGGGTCGAGTAGCCCGACAGGTAGAGCCCCTGCAGCCCGGTCGAGATGCCGAACTTGATCGTCACGCGCCCCATGATCTTCGCATCTCCTTTTGCTTGGATCGAGAGGGCCGCCAACGCAAGCCGCAACGGGCTGCCACGGCTGCCCGCTGCGGCTAACAGTAGGTCATCAACCGCGTGCATTGCGCACACAAAAACGAAAAGGCCCATGCATTCCTGCACGAGCCTTTCGCCTTCAATCAATATGGTCGGGACGGCCGGATTCGAACCGACGACCCTCTGCCCCCCAGGCAGATGCGCTACCAGGCTGCGCTACGCCCCGAACTCGATTGCAGTGCCCGCCTTGGCGGCGGGCCGGAAATTATAACCGGTTTGTCGCTGCAGTGGTTCGGCGACGAAGCAATTGCCGCACATCGTCCACTGCCATCCGCATCGTGCCGCCACATGCTGCGGCAACCGGTGCTTGCCGCATCAGCGCCGCAGCAGCTGCAGCACCTCTTCCAGCTCCATCCGCACCTGCTTGATGATCTGGTTGCTCAGCGCCGACTCCTGCCGGCCGCCCTCGCCTTCCAGGCGCAGGCGCGCGCCGCCGATGGTGTAGCCCTGCTCGTACAGCAGGCCGCGGATCTGCCGCACCATCAGCACGTCGTGGCGCTGGTAGTAACGGCGGTTGCCGCGGCGCTTGGCCGGCTCCAGGCTGGGAAACTCGGTCTCCCAGTAGCGCAGCACGTGCGGCTTGACGTCGCACAGCTCGCTGACCTCACCGATGGTGAAGTAGCGTTTCGCCGGAATCGGCGGAAGTTCGCGGTTACTGCCCGGATCCAGCATATGCCTCCACCCGCTCCTTGAGCTTCTGGCCCGGACGGAAGGTGACCACCGTGCGGGCCGAAATCGGAATCTCCTCGCCGGTCTTGGGATTGCGGCCCGGGCGCTGGTTCTTGCGCCGCAGGTCGAAATTGCCGAAGCCGGAAAGCTTCACCTGACGTCCCTGTTCCAATGCATCGCGCAACACATCGAAGAACGCGTCGACGAACTCCTTGGCCTCGCGCTTGTTCAGACCGACTTCGTCGAACAACCGGTCCGCCATCTCCGCCTTGGTCAATGCCATGCCTGCCTACCCCCTGTGCCTCCGCCTCAACCCCGGATCCGGGCGCGATGATCGCGCTCGATGGCGGCCACCACATCGGCAACCACGGCATCCACGTCGCGATCCGTGAGAGTGCGCGACTTGTCCTGCAAAATCAAGCCCATAGCGAGACTCTTGAATCCCGGCTCGACGCCCTGGCCGACGTAGCGGTCGAACAGCACGACGTCGCGCAGCAGCGGCCCGACCGACGCGCGGATCGTGGCCGACAGCGCGGCCCAGCTGACCTCCTCCGGCACCAGGAAGGCCAGGTCGCGGCGCACCGAGGGGAAGCGTGACAGCTCGCCGGCGCGCGGCACGGAGCGGGCCACCAGCGGCTCCAGGTCCAGCTCGAACGCCACCACGTCCACGTCGATCTCCAGCGCCCTGGCCAGGCGCGGGTGCAGCTGGCCGATCCAACCGATGCAGGCGCCGTCGCGCCAGACCTCGGCCGAGCGCGCCGGGTGCCCGAACGGGCGTTGCGATGGACGGAACTCCAGTACCGCGCCGGACGCGGCCGCCAGCGACTCCAGGTCTCCCTTCAGGTCGTGGAAATCGACCTTGCGCGATGCCACGCCCCACTGCAGGGCATCGGCATCGCCACAGACCGCGGCGGCCACGCGCCGGGTTTCCAGCGGCGCGGGCAGGCCGTCACCGGCCTGCGGGTGGAACACGCGGCCCAGTTCGAACAGGCGCACGCGCCCGGCCTGGCGGGCGGCGTTGCGGCCCAGCGCGGCCACCAGCCCCGGCAGCAGCTGCGGGCGCATCACCGCCAGCTCGGCCGACAGCGGATTGGCCAGCGGCACCTGCGCGTCCTGCAGGCTCCATTGCTGCAGCAGTGCGGCATCGACGAAGGCGTAGTTGATGGTTTCCAGCATCTCGCGCGCCACCAGCTGGCGGCGCACGCTGGCCTCGTCCAGGCGGGTCTCGCTCGGCATCGCGATGCGCGCCGCGCCGCCCGGCAGTGTGGTCGGGATCTGCTCGTAGCCGTGGATGCGCGCCAGTTCCTCGATCAGGTCTTCCTCGATGGCGATGTCGAAACGGCGGCTCGGCGCGGTGACCTGCCAGCCCTCGCCGGTGGCGACCACGCCCATGCCCAGCGCGCGCAGGATGCGCTCGACGTCGCCGTCGGCGATCTTGATGCCGAGCACGCGGCGGATGCGCGCGCGGCGCAGGCCGATGGTGGCCGGTTGCGGCAGGTCGGCCTCGCGCACCGCCTCGGTGACCGGCGAGGGACTGCCGCCGCCCAGTTCCAGCACCAGCCGGGTGGCGTATTCGATGGCAATGCGCGGCAGCGCCGGATCGACGCCGCGCTCGAAACGATGGCCGGCATCGGTGTGCAGGCCCAGCTTGCGGCCGCGGCCCATGATCGCGGCCGGCGCGAAGTGCGCCGCCTCGAGGAACACGTTGACGGTATCGTCGGTGACGCGGGTATCGAAGCCGCCCATCAGCCCGGCCAGGCCGACCGGGCGGTCGCCGTCGACGATCAGCAGGAAACTGTCGTCCAGCGCCGCGTCGCGACCATCGAGCAGCTTCAGCGATTCGCCCGCGCGCGACCGGCGCACGCCGATCGTGCCCTGCAGCTTGTCCAGGTCGTAGGCGTGCATCGGCTGGCCCAGCTCCAGCATCACGTACTGGGTGATGTCCACCAGCAGCGACACCGGGCGCACGCCGCTGCGGCGCAGGCGCTCGGCCATCCACAGCGGCGTGGCCGCACGCGCATCCACGCCTTCGATCACGCGGCCCAGGTAGCGCGGCGCCTCGGCGCCCGCGCCGAGTTCGATCTTCAGTTCGCGCGTGCCGGCGGCGGCCACCGGGGTGGCGTCGAACGGCACCACTTCGCTGGCGCAGGCGGCGGCCACGTCGAAGGCGATGCCGCGCACGCTGAAGCAGTCGGCGCGATTGGGGGTCAGCTTGATCTCGATGCTGGCGTCGGGCAGCCCCAGGTAATCGGCCAGCGGCTGGCCGACCGGAGCGTCGTCGGGCAGTTCGAACAGCCCGGACGCATCGCTGTCCAGACCCAGCTCCCTGGCCGAGCACAGCATGCCGTTGGACTCGACGCCGCGCAGCTTGGCCGGCTTGATCTTCAGCTCGCCGACCTGCGCACCGACCATCGCCAGCGGCGCGACCAGGCCGGCGCGCGCGTTGGGCGCGCCGCAGACGATCTGCAGCGGTTCGCCCTGCCCGGCATCGACCGTGCACACCTGCAGCCGGTCGGCCTCGGGATGGCGCACCGCCTCGACGATGCGCGCCACCACCACATGCTGCAGCGACTCGCCCAGCGCGGCCACTTCCTCCACTTCCAGGCCGATGGCGGTCAGCACCGCGCTCAGTTGTTCGCGCGTGGCGCTGGTCGGGACGTGGCTGCGCAGCCAGTTTTCGGAGAATTTCATGGTGTCACCCTGGTGGGAGGTGCGCCTCCCGTTGCGGTTTTGCGGTCACCCAGCGCATGCGCAGGGGCGCCCATCCAGAAAAGCAGCCGGGCATGGCCCGGCTCTACACGGTTATCGCTTACGCGAACTGTTTCAGGAAGCGCACGTCGTTCTCGAAGAACGCGCGCAGGTCGTTGACGCCGTAGCGCAGCATCGCGAAGCGCTCCACCCCCAGGCCGAAGGCGAAGCCGGTATAGCGCTCCGGGTCGATGCCGCAGTTGCGCAGCACGTTCGGGTGGACCATGCCGCAGCCCAGCACCTCCAGCCAGCGGGTGCTGCCATCGGGCTGCTGCCAGGCGATGTCCACTTCCGCGCCGGGCTCGACGAACGGGAAGTAGCTGGGGCGGAAACGCATCTCGAAGTCGCGCTCGAAGAACGCGCGCACGAATTCGCTCAGCGTGCCCTTGAGGTCGGCGAAGGTCGAGTGCTCGTCGACCAGCAGGCCTTCGACCTGGTGGAACATCGGCGAGTGGGTCTGGTCGCTGTCGCTGCGGTAGACCTTGCCGGCGGCGATCATGCGCAGCGGCGGCGCGTGATCGCCCATGTAGCGCACCTGCACGCCGGAAGTATGGGTGCGCAGCAGGCGCCCGTCGCCGAAGTAGAAGGTGTCGTGCATGGCCCGCGCCGGATGGTGCGGCGGGAAGTTCAGCGCCTCGAAGTTGTGCCAGTCGTCCTCGATCTCCGGGCCCTCGGACAGTTCGTAGCCGAGGCGGCCGAAGATCTCGGTGATGCGCTCCAGCGTGCGTGTGACCGGGTGCAGGCCGCCGCGCTCGCCGCGTCGTCCCGGCAGGGTGATGTCGATGGACTCGGCGGCCAGGCGCGCGTCCAGCGCGGCGTCCTCCAACAGCGCCTTGCGCTCGCCCAGCGCGGTGGACACGGCATCGCGGGCGCGGTTGATGGCTTCGCCCGCCGCCTTGCGCTCTTCCGCCGGCAGGGTGCCGAGCTGCTTGAGCTGGGCGGTGATGCTGCCGCTTTTGCCGAGCAGCGCCACGCGCAGGCCTTCCAGCGCTTCCGGGGTCTGCGCCGCGGCCACATCGGCCAGCGCCTGGGCGGTCAGGGATTGGATGTCACTCATGGATCGACGGAACCTCGAGTCGGTGTGCCATCGCGATGCGCGAAGGGCCGACCCCCGTCGCCATCGCTGCCCGCGCGTCGTCCCGAAGGAGTGCGCCCGGGCCAAAAAAGAATGGGGAAGGACTTGCGCCCTTCCCCATGCATTGCCTTACCCACAGCCGTTGCGCGTGAACGGCAACGGCAGGGGAATGGACTTATGCCGCCAGCGCGCCCTTGGCCTTCTCGGCCAGCGCGGCAAAACCGGCCGCGTCGTGCACGGCGATGTCCGCCAGCACCTTGCGGTCCAGGGTGATGCCGGCCTTGAGCAGGCCGTTCATGAAACGGCTGTAGCTCAGGCCGTTGATGCGGGCAGCCGCGTTGATGCGGGTGATCCACAGCGAACGGAAATTGCGCTTCTTCTGCTTGCGGCCGATGTAGGCGTACTGCTGCGCCTTGATGACCGCCTGCTTGGCGACGCGGAAGACCTTGCGACGGGCGTTGTAGTAGCCCTTGGCCAGGGTCAGGATTTTCTTGTGGCGGCGGCGCGCCTGCACACCACGCTTTACTCGTGCCATGGTTCAGTCCTCAGAGATAGGGAAGCATGCGGTCCAGACGGCCTGCGTCTTCTGCGCGGACGTGATTCGTCTGACGCAGGTTACGCTTCCGCTTGGTCGCTTTCTTCGTGAGGATGTGGCTACGGTTGGCGTGGCCAGCCTTGTACTTGCCGGAGGCGGTCTTGCGGAAACGCTTGGCCGCCGCCCGGTTGGTCTTGATCTTGGGCATTGCTATGTCCTTGATGGTGTTTTGTCACTGACCAGGGCGGTGGCTGCGCCACACTTTCCGTCCGTGCCCTTGCCTGCTTGTAAGCCCGCGGTTCCATGGGGAACCCGGGCCGGTCCTGTTGCCGTTCGCACAGCACCCGGCAATACCGGGCCGCGCATTATGCCTGCGAAGCGAGGGCGTTGCAAACCCTTGATTGTCCCGGACTTTGCCGGCCGGCCCCGGGATGGCGCCTTGCAGACGCGCGAAAAGGCAGAAGGCGCCTGACGGCGCCCCTGCCAAAACCGGTTGCAGCTGCCGGCGACCCGGGGGTCGCCCGGCTCACTTCTTCTTCGGCGCGATCATCATGACCATCTGCCGGCCTTCCAGGCGCGGCCGGGACTCGATCACGATGTCCTCGCCCAGATCGGCCTCGATCCGGTTGGCCATCTCGCGCCCCAGTTCCTGATGGCTCATCTCGCGGCCACGGAAGCGGATGTTGACCTTGATCTTGTCGCCCTCTTCGAGGAAACCGCGCATCTTGCGCAGCTTGATCTGGTAGTCGCCCTCGTCCGTGACCGGACGGAACTTCACTTCCTTGATCTCGACCTGCTTGGTCCTCTTCTTGGCCTCGTTGGCCTTCTTCTGCATTTCGAACTTGAACTTGCCAAAGTCCATGATCTTGCAGACCGGCGGATCCGCCTGCGGCTGGATCTCGACCAGGTCGAGGCCTTCGTCCTCGGCCATCGACAGCGCTTCGTCGCGCGACAACACGCCAACCATCTCTCCGTCGCTGCCGATCACGCGTACGCGCGGCACCCGGATTTCCTGGTTCTTGCGGTTCTGTTTGTTGTCAGGGGTACTGATATTGCAATCTCCCAGTGGAATCGAACCGACCCCGGCGGAGCATTCCGCGGGGTCGGGCTTGCTTACTGCGCCTGATCGGCCTGCAGGCGCTCGATGAAGGCCTGGACCGACATCGTCCCCAGGTCCTCGCCCGATCGCGTGCGCACGGCCACGGCACCATTTTCCTTCTCGCGGTCTCCGACCACCAGCAGATACGGCACCCGCTGCAGCGTATGCTCGCGAATCTTATAGCCGATCTTCTCGTTCCGCAAATCGGCGCTCACCCGGAAGCCTTGATCTGCAAGGGTTTTGCGAACTTCCGCCACGTATTCAGCCTGGGCGTCGGTGATATTGGCCACCACCGCCTGCACCGGGGCCAGCCAGACCGGGAATGCACCGGCATGGTGTTCGATCAAAATGCCGATGAAACGCTCCATCGAACCGACGATGGCGCGGTGCAGCATGACCGGGTGCCGCTTCTGGCTGTTCTCGTCCACGTACTCGGCGCCGAGGCGGCCGGGCATCATGAAATCCACCTGCATGGTGCCCAGCTGCCAGGTGCGGCCGATGGCGTCCTTGAGGTGGTACTCGATCTTCGGGCCGTAGAAGGCGCCCTCGCCCGGCAGCTCCTGCCATTCCACGCCGCAGCTGGACAGCGCCGAGCGCAGCGCGCCCTCGGCCTTGTCCCAGGTGGCGTCGTCGCCCAGGCGCTTTTCCGGACGCAGCGCGATCTTGATCTGGATGTCCTCGAAACCGAACGCGGTGTACACCGCCAGCGCCTGCTGGTGAAAGGCGGTGACCTCGGCCTCGATCTGGTTCTCGGTGCAGAAGATGTGGCCATCGTCCTGGGTGAAGCCGCGCACGCGCAGGATGCCGTGCAGCGCGCCGGACGGCTCGTTGCGGTGGCAGGAGCCGAACTCGCCGTAGCGGATCGGCAGGTCGCGGTAGCTGTGCAGGCCCTGGTTGAACACCTGCACGTGGCCCGGGCAGTTCATCGGCTTGACCGCGTAGGTGCGCTTCTCCGACTCGGTGAAGAACATGTTCTCCTGGTAGTTGTCCCAGTGGCCGGACTTCTGCCACAGCGACACGTCCAGGATCTGCGGGCAGCGCACCTCGCCGTAACCGCTGTCGCGGTAGACCTTGCGCATGTACTGCTCGACCACCTGCCAGATCGACCAGCCCTTGGGGTGCCAGAACACCAGGCCCGGGGCCTCTTCCTGCAGGTGGAACAGGTCCTGCTGCTTGCCGATGCGGCGGTGGTCGCGCATCTCGGCTTCCTCGATGCGCTTGATGTAGGCGTCGAGCTGTTTCTTGTCGGCCCAGGCGGTGCCGTAGATGCGCTGCAGCTGCTCGTTCTTGGCGTCGCCGCGCCAGTAGGCGCCGGAGATGCGGGTCAGCTTGAACGCCTTGAGGAAGCGCGTGTTGGGCACGTGCGGGCCGCGGCACATGTCCACGTATTCCTGGTGGTAGTACAGGCCCATCGCGGTGACGTCGTCGGACATGTCCTCGATCAGGCGCAGCTTGTAGTCCTCACCGCGGGCCTTGAACACTTCGATGACCTCGGCGCGCGGGGTCATCTTCTTGACCACGTCGTAGTCCTGCGCGATCAGCTCGCCCATGCGCTTCTCGATCGCGGCCAGGTCGTCCGGGGTGAACGGGCGTTCGGAATAGATGTCGTAGTAGAAGCCTTCGGCGATGACCGGGCCGATCACCATCTTCACGTCCGGATACAGCTGCTTGACCGCATGGCCGACCAGGTGGGCGCAGGAGTGGCGGATGATCTCCACGCCCTCCTCGTCCTTGGCGGTGATGATGCGCAGGCTGGCGTCGTGGTCGATGACGTCGCTGGCGTCCACCAGCACGCCGTCGACCGAACCGGCGATGGTGGCCTTGGCCAGGCCGGCGCCGATGGACTGGGCCACCTCCATGACGCTGACGGGGTTTTCGAATTCGCGGCGGCTGCCGTCGGGAAGGGTGATGTTGATCATGCGGTTTGGCGTCTGCGTTTCTTGTAGGAGCGGCGCGGGCCGCGATGGGGCTTTCCCGGGAAGGCCGGGTCGCGGCTTGCCCCGCTCCTGCACGTGAAAAATCGAAAGGCGCCGCAAGGGCGCCTTTTCGGAGGGCCTGCGGAAGCGGTCAGCAGTGGGCGGTGGTAGTGCTCATGTCGCACGCTCGGCCGGCGTTTCCGCGGGCCACCTGGTCCGGGGCGGTGGGATGACGGCGATCTTAAACCAAACCGCGCCTGTGTGCCCCGCCCCGCGCGGCAGGGAGGCCCGGCGGGCCGTGGCATGATAGGCGCCACCGCCAGCCCCGGCCGCTCCATGACGATCAAAGGCAAAGCCACCTCCCTCGACATCGCCTATCTGGCCGGGGTATCCCAGCCGACGGTGTCGCGGGCGCTGCGCGGCAGCCCGATGGTCAACGAGCAGACCCGGCGCAAGATCCTGGCCATCGCCCGCGAGCTGAACTACAAGGTCGACAAGAACGCCTCCAGCCTGCGCTGCCAGCAGTCCGGCACGCTGGCGCTGCTGTTCTTCGAGGACCCGACCCCGGACGACTCGCTGATCAACCCGTTCTTCCACTCGATGCTGGGCTCGATCACCCGCGCCTGCGCGCTGAAGGGCTACGACCTGCTGGTGTCGTTCCAGCAGCTGTCCAGCGACTGGCATGCGGATTTCGAGGACAGCAACAAGGCCGACGGCCTGATCCTGCTGGGCTACGGCGACTACCTGGAGTCCGAGCACCGGCTGCAGCGCCTGGTCCGGCAGGGCACGCATTTCGTCCGCTGGGGCGCCGCCCTGCCCGGCCAGCCCGGGGTCTCGATCGGTTGCGACAACTTCCAGGGCGGCTTCGACATCACCGGCCACCTGCTCGAACAGGGGCGGCGCGACATCGCCTTCCTCGGCCACGCTTCCGACCACTACCCGGAGTTCCTGGAACGCTACCGCGGCCACGCCGAGGCGTTGCGCCGGGCCGGCATCGAGCCGGTCCCGGGCCTGCAGGCGGACGCGATCACCACCGAACAGTCCGGCTACGAGGCCGCCATGGCCCTGCTGCAGCGCGACGTGCGTTTCGACGCGGTGTTCGCGGCCAGCGACCTGATCGCCATCGGCGCGATGCGGGCGCTGCGCGAGCATGGCCTGCAGATTCCGCGGGACGTGGCGATGGCCGGCTTCGACGACATCCCCGCCGCCAGCTCCGCGGTGCCGCCGCTGTCCACGGTGCAGCAGGACACCAAGCTGGCCGGCACCCTGCTGGTGGACAGCCTGATCGCCCTGATCGACGGGCGGCCGGCGGAAAGCCGCAGTATCCCGGTACGGCTGGCGATCCGCGGGTCGTCGGTTGCCGCCTGACCCCCGCCACCGCGGCACCAGCGGGCGATGGCCGGTACATTTCCGTGGCGGCCACAAACGGGAATGATTAACATCTGCGGATCCACCGGCCATTGCCGGTACGTCTCCGCCCCCCCAAGGTATCGCCCCCATGTCCTCCTCCCGCCCGGTCCGCAGCCTCGCCGTGGCCATCCATTTCGCCCTGCTCGCCACCCCGGCGGCAGCGTTGGCCGACAATGCGGCGGACCCGCAGACGCTGGATGCGGTGCAGGTGACCGCACCGATCGCCACCGACAGCGGCAGCGCCACCAAGACCAGCACGCCCATCGCCGAGATCCCGCAGTCGATCTCGGTCATCACCGACCGGCAGATGCGCGACCGCGGGATCCATGGCGTCGAAGAGGCGGTGTGGTTCACCGCCGGCGCCCAGGGCGGGCAGTACGGGGAGGACAGCCGCAGCGACTGGATGATCGTCCGCGGCTTCAGCCCGGCGCGTTACCAGGACGGACTGGCGGTGGTCGAAGGCGCCTGGACCGGCGGCGGCCGGATGGAGCCGTACGGCCTGGAGCGGATCGACGTGCTCAAGGGCCCGGCCTCGGTCAACTACGGCGCGATGCCGCCCGGCGGACTGGTCAATTTCGTCAGCAAGCGCCCGCGTGCCGGGCAGCTGCAGGAAGTGGAACTGCAGGTCGGCAACTACGACCTGAAACAGGCCGCGTTCGACATCGGCGGCGAACTCAATGGCAGCGGCACCCTGCTCTACCGCCTGACCGCGCTGGCCCGCAACAGCGACCACATCATCGATCAGGTCCACGACGACCGTTACTACCTCGCCCCGGCCCTGACCTGGATCCCGGACGAGAACAACAGCCTGACCGTGCTGGCGCACTACCAGAAAGCCGACACGGTGGAAGCCGGCGGCTTCCTGCCGCTGGAAGGCACGCTGGAACCGGGGGCGAACGGGCGCAGGATCCCGCGCAGCTTCTTCGGCGGCGAACCCGGTGCCAACGATTACGTGCGCACCAACAAGGCGCTGGGTTACGAGTTCGAACACGACTTCGGCGCCGGTACCCGCTTCCGCCAGAACGCGCGTTACACCTGGTCGAAGGTGGACGCCAGCAAGGGCGGCATCGGCCTGTTCGGCCTGCAGGACGACTTCATCCCCGGCAGCGACCCGGGCCGTACCCTGGTGGCGCGCTACTACTACCCGCGGCTGGACGATTCGCGCAGCTTCGCCATCGACAACAGCCTGCAGTTCGAATTCGGCGGCGAGCGGATCAGGCACACCCTGTTGGCCGGCATCGACTACCGGCGTTCCAGCGACGACTACGCGGTCGCCTTCGCCTTCGGCGTGCCGCCGCTGGACCTGTACGACCCGGTCCATGGCGCACCGCTGGATGTGCCCGACTACGCCACCCGCACCCTGCAGACGCAAGGCCAGCTGGGCCTGTACGTGCAGGACCAGATACGGGTGGAGCGCTGGTTGTTCACCGTCGGCGGCCGCCAGGACTGGGTGGGCACCGACACCCACGAGCGCGTCGGCGGCAGCGTCGGGCACCAGAGCGACGACAAGTTCTCCGGCCGCGTGGGCATCAACTACCTGTTCGACAACGGCGTGACCCCGTACGTGAGCTGGTCGCAGTCGTTCCAGCCGACCATCGGCACCGATTTCGACGGCAAGGCCTTCGTGCCCACCACCGGCGAACAGGTCGAAGCCGGCGTGAAGTACCAGCCGGCCGGCGGCAAGCTGCTGGCTACCCTGGCCACCTACGAGATCACCCAGCAGAACACCCTGACGGTCGACCCGGACCATACCCTCTACTCCGTGCAGCAGGGCGAAACCCGGGTCCGCGGGGTGGAGCTGGAAGGCCGCTGGAACGTGGGCCAGGGCCTGAGCGTGTACGGCGCCTGGACCTGGAACGACTCGGAGGTGACGCGGAGCACCGATGCGGCCACGTTGGGCAAGCGCATCGCCCTGCTGCCGAAGCAGAGCGCCTCGCTGGGCGCGGACTACACCCTCACCTCCGGCGTACTGAGCGGCCTGGGCTTCGGTGCCGGCGTGCGCCATGTCGGCGGCGTCTACGGCGACATCTACAATCTCTGGCATACCGGTTCCTACACGCTGTTCGACGCGGCCGTGCACTACGACACCGGGCCGTGGCGGATGCAGGTCAACGCCAGCAACGTCAGCGACAAGAACTACATCACCGCGTGCAACAGCGCCGCCTGGTGCTACTACGGCTACCCGCGGATCGTCACCGCCAGCGTGCGTTACCAATGGTGACGCCGACGCGAGCACGGCCATGAGCGACGGCATCGGACTGGCGGCCGCGGTGGCGGCCAGCGCGCTGTCCGCATTGGCGCTCTATGCCGGCTCCCGGCATTGCCGCTGGGATTGGCTGCGGCCGCGCGGCCGCGCCGGCAGCGGGCTCGGCCTGCTGCTCGCCGCACTGGCGCTGGCGCTGTGGATCGCCCGGCTCGGCACCGGTGCCGGGTTGTGCGCCCTGCTGGCGTGCTGGTCGCTGGCGGCGATGCTGCTGCCGGCGCTGGCCGCGCTCGGCGGCACGTCCGCCCCTGCCAGACACGGTGGCCGCTGATGTGGATGCGCGCATGGGCCGGGATCTTCGCCGGCTTTTTCCTGGCCGCGGCAATCGCCGGGCTGGCCTGCTGGTTGCCGCCCGGCCCCTGGCAGAGCGCGCTGGTCCCGTCGCTGATCGCGTTCATCCCGCTGTGGATGATGGCGGCCACCTGCGCCTTCGCCTTCCGCACCGGGCGAGGCGCCTGGTGCGGGTTGGGCCTGGCCGCGCTCGCCGGCTTCGCCCTGTTGTGGCTGTTGCGCGCCAGTGGCGCGGTGCAATGAGAATCCAGGCATGAAGTTCAGTTCACAGACCCTGCGCACCTTCACCACCGTGCACACCTGGGTGGGCCTGGTCGCCGGCCTCGCGCTGTTCGTTGCGTTCTACGCCGGTGCCATCACCCTGTTCCACCACGACGTGCCGCTATGGCAGTCGCCGCATGCGATCGATGCGCCCCCGCAATCGCTGGACGACGCGCAACGCCTGCTCGACGGCGTGCTCGAACGCCATCCGGCCGCACGCACGCATGTCGGCATGACCTTTCCGGGGATGGAAACACCGACGTCGGTCGCCTACTGGCAGGACGCCCGGGGCACCTGGCTGTTTGCCTGGGACGGCCAGCTGGAAGGCAGCCCGACCCCACCGCAGGCAGGCCTGGCCGAACTGGTCAACGAACTGCACTACAGCCTTGGCCTGCCGGTGGCCGGTACCTACCTGATGGGCGTCGTCAGCCTGCTGTATGGCGTCGCCCTGCTGTCCGGGCTGGTGATTCACCTGCCGCACCTGTTCCGGGACCTGTTCGCGCTGCGGCCCGGGCGCAACCTCAAGCAGCTGTGGCAGGACGCGCACAACGTGATCGGGGTGCTCAGCCTGCCGTTCCACCTGATGTTCGCGGTCACCGGCGCCCTCCTGTGCCTGGTGTTCCTGCAGATGGCTGCGCTCAATCCGCTGATCTTCGACAACAAACTGATGGAAGCCCTGCCGGGAGCGATGGACACCGCGCCGGTGCGTGCCAGCGCGGGCACGCCCGCCCCCGCCGGTTCGTTGGCGATGTGGCACCAGCGCGCGATCGAGGTCGCCGCCGAACAGGGAATCGCGCAGTTCGAACCGGCCTATCTGAAGCTGGCGCACGCCGGCGACGCCAACGCCACCATCGAGATCACCGGCGAATCGCCGCGTTCGCTCGGGCCCCTTGGCGCGGTGGCGATGGAAGCAGGCACCGGCGAGGTACTGGCCACCCAGCTGCCGGGCCGGCGCGATGCCAACCACGCCACCCTGTCCTCGGCCTATGCGCTGCATTTCGGCGAATTCGGCAACGCGCTGGTGCCATGGCTGTACTTCCTGCTCGGGATCGGCGGCGCCTTCCTGTTCTATTCGGGCAACCTGCTGTGGATCGAGTCGCGGCGCAAGCGTCGCCAGGTGCAGCAGGGCCGCGCGCAGATCAACATGGCACGAGCCACGGTGGGCGTGTGCATCGGCCTGTGCGTGGCGGTCTCGGCGGCGTTCGTCGCTGCCCAGGTACTGGAGTCGTTGGCGCCGGCGCAGGCCGATGCCGGCATCCGCCGGGCCTGCTTCCTGACCTGGGCGGCCTGCGTGCTCTGGGCTGCGCTGCGCCATCCGGCACAGGCGGCGCGCGAACTGCTGTGGCTGGCCGCGCTGGTCACCGCGCTGGTACCGCTGAGCCACGGCCTGATGACCGGTCGCTGGCCCTGGAACACGGCCATTGCCGGGCACTGGCCGCTGTTCTGGATCGACGGTGTCGCCCTGGCGATGGCGCTGGGCTTCGCCGTGCTGGCACGGGCCACGGCGCGGCGTGCGCGCCATGGCGATCCGCACAGCGTCTGGGCCGAGCCGGCGAAGGTGGGTTGAGGCGGCCCCGGCCGAAGCGCCTTCCCGGCTTCGTCCGTCCCTTGCGTGCCGCCCCTGCGGCCTGCTTCGCTCCACCGTTGCCGCCCGCCTCGGCATCCTGTCTCGCGGGCGGAGCATCCACAGGCGCCGATGGTCCATCAGGGGACAAGCTTCAGGCGAAATCCTTGAGGATTTCGCCCACGCCCGGCGGCGAGATCTCGAAGCCCAGCGTGGTGCCGGGATTGACCACCACGCCATAGCCGCCCGGCACCCGCCGCAGCACCTCCAGCATCGGCCAGCGGATCGCATGCGGCGCCTGCTGCGAATGGATGCCCACGCGCGCCATGCCGGTGAACACCGCCACGTGCAGCACGCCCCGTTTGTCGAACAGCAGCGGGTCGAAACCGCTGCCGTCGGGCGTGACCAGGCTGCCGGTCAACAGCACCACCTCGGAGGCGACGAAGGCCTGCATGAACGTGCGGATCGGCAGCGTGCCTTCCATCGCCGACTGCAGCAGCGTCTCGACGGGGGTCTGCGGGGGAAGCGTGTCCATTGGCGGGAGGAGACCGGCGGGGCGACGATTGTACCGTTGTGGTGCCGCCCGGCCGTGGCGCCCCCGTAGGAGCGACGTGAGTCGCGAGCGGGCATTACCGGGAAAGCCCCGTCGCGACTCACGTCGCTCCTACAGAAAAGCGGGGCCGGCAGACCCTGCGCGGTGCATCACCGCGCAAGGAGCGCATCGCGTGCCCGCTGGTCGGCCATGGCGCGATCCAGCTCGCGCCGCAGGGCCTTCTGCTTCACCGGCGCGTCGAGCACGAACACCTTGGCGCCATGCGCCGGCACTTCGGCCTGCAACACGCCCTTCGCCGTCACAGTGCCGCCGTCCAGCGCGTCGCGCCAGTCGCCGGCCTGCAGATAGCGGCGTACTTCGAAGGAGTGCGCGGCATCGCCCTTGTTGAGCAGCACCAGCGCCGTCTGCGCCACGCCGTCGTGCTGCAGCACCCGGTAGAACGCCGCGGTATCGCCCTGCAGTTCCACCTCGACCTGCAGGCCGCGCTGCAGCGCCGGGGTGGCTTCGCGCAGCTTGGCGATCCGCTGCAGCTGCTGGTAGATGCGACTGCGCGGCGCGGCATCCACCCGCGCCTGGCCGAAGTAGGCGCGGTTGCCGGCATGTTCGGCGCGCCCGCGCATGAAGCCGGTTTCCGAGCCGTAGTAGACCACCGGGATGCCGCGTGCGGTGAACAGCCAGTTGTGGGCGTCGATGAAACCGTCGTCGCTGGCGTCCAGCCGCGGCATGTCGTGGTTGTCGTAGAACGTCATCAGCTCGTACGGATTGGCGTACGGCCCGCCTTCCAGGTGCAGCGGCTCGCGCAGGCGCTCGAAACCGGCCCGCTCGTGGCCAAATACCGCCTCCAACCCCTGCTTGAGCGGGAAGTCGAGCACGCTGACATCGGCGTTCTGCGGCCAGGTGTGCTCGGCGATGCTGGCGGCGTCGTAGTCGAACGCCTCGCCGAACATGAACATGCCCGGATGCTCGGCGCGGATGCGGCGCACGAATTCGTGCCACCACGGGTGCGGCAGCCAGCCGATGGTGTCGATGCGCAGGGCGTCGGCGCCCTGCCCCAGCCATTGCAGGTAGGCGCCCACCAGGTAGTCCATGACCGCCGGGTTGTCCTGGTCGAAGTCGGCCAGCTCGGCCAGGTTGCCGTCGAAGATCGAGCCTTCGCTGGCGTCGACCACGCCCACATTGTTGTAGAACGCATGCAGCGGATTGCGCTTCGGCTCCAGCTGCTGCGGCGGCAGGTTCTGGTGGTCGGCGATCAGCTTGCCGTCCTTGTCGAACAACTGGCCGAACTGCGGCTGCCGCCTGGGCATGGTCCATGCCGGCGAACCGTGGTTGCCGACGATGTCCAGCACCACCTTGAGCTGCTGCGCGTGCATGCCGCGGGTGAAACCGGCGAAATCCAGACCCGCGCTGGGCAGGTGCTCGTCCAGCTCGTAGAAGTTCACGCCCCAGTAGCCGTGGTAGCCGGTCTTGCCGCGGTCGGTGAGCGAGCTGTCGCAGCTGACCGGCTTGCCGCCGGTGAAGGCCTGGTCCGGGTTGTCGACGATGGGCGTGATCCACACCGCGCCGAAGCCGAGATCGCGGATGTAGCCGGCGTTGTCGAGCACGCCCTTGAAGTCGCCGCCGAGGTAGCCGATGTTGCCGTCGATGCCGTCCGGGCAATGCACCGGGATGTCGAAGGTGCGGTGTTCCCCGCCCTGGTCGCGATGGTCGTTGCCGGTGTCGCCATTGACGAAGCGGTCGGTGACCACGAAGTACACCGCGTTGCCGGCGAACGGTTCCAGCGTGCCGTAGTAGTCGTCGGCCGCCAACGCGGAGGCGCCGCCGGCCAGGCCGAGGCCCAGTACCAGCGGCCGCAGGATCGGACGGGGATTCGGTCGTTTCATCAGTGTCCCTGGAGTTGCGGAAGGGAGGCTTCGGCCGGCGTGGTCTCACTGACCCGAAGCAGCGACAGTGCCGCCAGCAGCAGGCTCGCGCCGCTGATCACCAGCGCGAAGATCGGCTGGTTGCCGAAGAACGCGCGCAGCGCCGGGCCGAGCAGGGTCGCGGCGACGATCTGCGGGATCACGATGAACATGTTGAAGATGCCCATGTAGATGCCCATGCGCTCGGACGGCACGTGGCTGGACAGCAGCGCGTAGGGCATCGACAGGATGCTGGCCCAGGCCACGCCCACCAGCGCAAACGAAGCGATCAGCCACGCCGGCTGCGGCACGAACCACATCGACAGGAAGCCGATGCCGCCCAGCGCCAGGGAAACGCCGTGCACCAGACGGCGGTTGAGCGGCCTGCGCGCGGCGTAGAAGCTCAGCAGCAGCGCGACCAGCATCGACGACAGCCCGTAGTAGCCCATGTAGGAACCGACCAGGTCGGCGGCGTTCTGGAACGCGGCATTGGCCGACTGGAACGCGGCGGCCTGCGCCGGCACGCCCATGTCGAACGCGGCCGGGTCCGGCGCCGGCGCCTTGAACACGTGCTCGGTCAGTGCCGGGGTGGCCATGCTCCACATCGCGAAGAACGCCAGCCAGCTGAAGAACTGCACCATGCCCAGCCGCCGCATCTGCACCGGCATGTGCGCGACGTGTTTCACGATGCCGGCGACGAAGTTGCCCTGGCCGCGGTTTTCCTCGCGGAAACGCTCGATGTCCTCCGGCGGATACTCGCGGGTGGTCAGCACCGTCACCAGGATGCTGGCGATGAACACGAAGGCGCCGATGGCGAAGGCGATCTTCACCGACGGCGGCACCACCCCGGGACCGGCTTCGTTGGGAACGCCCAGCGAAGCGACGAACCACGGCAGGTTGCTGGCCACCCAGGTGCCGATGCCGATGATCAGCGTCTGCAGCACGAAGCCGTAGGAACGCTGGTTCTCCGGCAGCTTGTCGGCCACCAGCGCGCGGAACGGCTCCATGCTGATGTTGATCGAGGCATCCAGCACCCACAGCAGGCCGGCCGCGATCCACAGCGTCGGCGAGTGCGGCATGCACAGCAGCGCGATCGAACTGAGGATCGCGCCGACCAGGAAGAAGGGGCGGCGTCGCCCCAGCCGCGGATGCCAGGTGCGGTCGCTGAACCAGCCGACCACCGGCTGCACCAGCAGCCCGGTCAGCGGCGCGGCGATCCACAGCAGCGGCAGCGCGTCCTTGTCCGCGCCCAGCGTCTGGAAGATGCGCGACATGAAGCCGCCCTGCAGCGCGAAGCCGAACTGGATGCCGAGGAATCCGAACGACATGTTCCAGATCTGCCAGAACGACAGCTGCGGTTTGCTGTTCATCAAGCGGTTCCCCCCTCCGGGAATCACGGATGCGATGTATCGGCACGGATGCGCCGCGGCCATGGTAGAGGCGCGACGACGGGCACGCACAGCCGGCGCATACGTATTCATGCCGACGGGGACGGCCGGAACTCCGCCGGTCCGTGGAATAGTGGCCGGACCGCGCACCGCGCGGCACCACCGACACCAGCATTCCCGGGAGGGGACGATGCGACATCGGACGCGCGACGGCGACAGCCGGCGCCCGCACCTGCGCGCCCTGTGCACGGCGCGACACTGGCTGGCGCCCCTGCTGCTGCCGGCAGCGGCCCTCGCGCAGGCCACGCCATTGCCGGCCGCCGACTGCGACGCGGCTCCCACCACCCTGATCGCCGCCGACCTGCATGCGCCGGACGAAGCCCGGGCGCTGTGGCTGGACCGGCGCACCCTGCGCTGGCCGGGCGCCGAGCCGTCATCGCGCTACCGGCTCCATTACGCTCCGCGCGGCGGCATCCGCGCCATGCCGGGGCAGCCCGTGGCCGGCGCCGCAGGCGCGATCGCGTTGCGCGCATCGACCGCGGCGCTCGACGAAACCACGCGCCTGCGCTTCGCCCATGCCGGCGACGGCGCCACGCTCGCGCTCGACCTGGACGATGCGCGCCTGCGCGAACTGCATCGCCAGGCGCTGGTGCTGGTGCAGGAGGACAGTGCCGGCCGCACGATCCGCGCCACCGCGCTGCAGGCGCCCGGCGCGCTGGACGACCTCTATGCCGCCGCGGCCGATGCCCCCGGGCTGGGCGCGCACCCGGCCACCGACGGCACCGCCTTCGCGCTGTGGGCGCCGACCGCGCAGGCGGTATCGGTCTGCGTGTATCCCGACGACCGCCAGCACGCCGCGCGGCGCGAGCCGGCGCGTTTCGACCCGGCCACCGGCCTGTGGTCGGCCAGCGTGCCCGGCGACCTGCGCGGCCACTACTACACCTGGCTGGTCGACGTGTACGCGCGCGGCACCGGCCTGGTCCGCAACCGCGTCACCGACCCGTATTCGGTGAGCCTGGGCAGCGATTCGCAGCGCAGCTACATCGCCGACCTGGACGACCCCGCGCTGGCGCCGGCCGGCTGGAACGCCGCGCCACGACCGGCGCCGCTGGCCGCGCAGACCGACATGTCGATCTACGAGCTGCACGTGCGCGACTTCTCGATCGGCGACCCGACCGTGGCCGACGCGCACCGCGGCCGCTACCTTGCTTTCACCGACGCCGGCAGCGCCGGCATGGCCCACCTGCGCGCGCTCGCGCAGGCCGGCCTGACCGACCTGCACCTGCTGCCGGTCTACGACTTCGCCAGCGTGCCCGAGGCCGGCTGCGCGACGCCGCAGGTGCCGGACGCGGCGCCCGACAGCGACGCGCAGCAGGCCGCGGTGATGGCCCTGGCCGCCCGCGACTGCTTCAACTGGGGCTACGACCCCTGGCACTTCAATGCGCCCGAGGGCAGCTACGCCAGCGATCCGGCCGACGGCGCGGCGCGCATCCGCGAGTTCCGCGCCATGGTCATGGCGCTGCATGCGCTGGGCCTGCGCGTGGGCATGGACGTGGTCTACAACCACACCCATGCCGCCGGCCAGGACCCGCGTTCGGTGCTGGACCGGATCGTGCCCGGCTACTACCACCGCCTCGATGCCGCCGGGAACGTGGAGCGGAGCACCTGCTGCGAGAACACCGCCACCGAGCACATGATGATGGCGCGGCTGATGATCGATTCGGCCGAGCTGTGGGTGCGCCACTACCGGATCGACTCGTTCCGCTTCGACCTGATGGGCCACCAGCCGCGCGCGGCGATGGAAGCGCTGCAGCGCCGGGTGGACGCGGCCGCCGGCCGCCGCGTGCAGCTGATCGGCGAGGGCTGGAACTTCGGCGAGGTCGCCGATGGCGCCCGCTTCGTCCAGGCCTCGCAGCTGTCGCTGGCCGGCAGCGGCATCGGCACCTTCAGCGACCGCGCGCGCGATGCGCTGCGCGGCGGCGGCCCGAGCGACCGCGGCCGCGACAAGGTGGCGCGGCAGGGCTGGCTCAACGGCCTGCACTACGCGCCCAACGCCGAGGCCGATCCGGCGGCCGGCCGCGACGCCCTGCTGCACGCGGCCGACCTGGTCCGCGTGGGCCTGGCCGGCACCCTGCGCGACTATGTGCTGGCCACCGCCGACGGCAGCGCGAAGCCGCTGCACGCGATCGACTACGGCGGCCAGCCGGCCGGCTACGCCGCCGCGCCGGACGAAGTGGTCAACTACGTCGAGAACCACGACAACGAGACCCTGTACGACCTCAACGCCTACCGGCTGCCGGCGGGAACCTCCAGCGGGGACCGCGCACGGGTGCAGGTGCTGGGCATGGCCAGCACCGCCTTCAGCCAGGGCGTGGCCTACTTCCACGCCGGCATCGACACGCTGCGCTCCAAGTCGATGGACCGCAACAGCTTCGACTCCGGCGACTGGTTCAACCGGCTGGACTGGAGCTACCGCGACAACTTCTTCGGCACCGGCCTGCCGCCGTCCGAAGGCAATGGCGAGGATTGGCCATGGATCGCCCCGCGCCTGGCCGACCCGTCGATCCGTCCGGCGCCGGCCGATATCGCCTTCGCCCGCGACGCGCTGCGCGACCTGCTGGCGATCCGCGCCAGTTCCCCGCTGTTCCGCCTGCGCAGCGCGCAGGAGGTTGCCGCACGGCTGCGCTTCCCCAACAGCGGGCCGGCGCAGAATCCGCTGATGATCGCCGGGCATCTCGACGGCGGCGGCTACCCGGACGCCGGCTTCGGCGAAATCCTGTACCTGCTCAACGCCTCGCCGCAGCCGCAGGTGCTGGAGCTGCCGTCCGAACGCGGCAAGCGCTACGTGCTGCACCCCGTGCACCGTGCCGCCGGCGCCGCCGACCCGCGCCCGCGCGAACAGGCCCGCTTCGATCCTGACCGCGGCCGCTTCAGCGTGCCGCCGCGCACCGCCCTCGTCTACGTCCTGGAGTGAGAACCGCCATGAGCGACCGACGCCCTGCCTTTTCCCGTTTCCTGCGCAACCCGGCATTGCCGGCGCTGGCGCTGCTGCTGGCCGCCGCGGTGCCGGTCCACGCCGACACCCTGGCCCACGTCGCCTCGCCCGGCGGGGTGCTCGACGTGACCCTGGAATCGCAGCACGAAGGCCGCCTGGCCTACCGGGTCGAACGCAGGGGCGAAGCCGTGATCGCGCCGTCGCGGCTGGGCTTCCTGCTCGGCGACGGCCGCCTGGAACGCAACCTGGAACTGGTCGGCCAGTCCAGCCGCAGCTTCGACGAGACCTGGGAGCAGCCCTGGGGCGAGCGCCGCCTGACCCGCAACCGCTACAACGAACTGCGCGCCAGCTTCGCCGAGAAGGGCCGCGATCGCCGCTTCGACGTGGTGTTCCGCGTCTACGACGACGGGGTCGGCTTCCGCTACGAATTTCCCGAGCAGAAGGCCATGGACGAGGCGCGGATCCGCGCCGAGCTGACCGAATTCGCCCTCGCCCGCCCGGCCACCGCCTGGTGGATCCCGGCCTTCGAATGGAACCGCGAGGAATACCTGTACCAGCGCACGCCGTTGTCGCAGGTGGGCACCGCGCAGACGCCGATCACCCTGCGCACCGACGGCGGCCTGCACGTTTCGATCCACGAGGCCGCCCTGGTCGACTACGCCGGCATGAACCTGGCCAAGGGCGACGGCGACGTGCTGCGCGCCGCGCTCACGCCCGGCAGCGGCGAGGCCGCGGTGGTGCGCAAGCTGCCGTTCGCCACGCCGTGGCGCACGCTGCAGATCGGCGAGCGTGCCGGCGACCTGGTCGAGTCCAGCCTGGTCCTCAACCTCAACGAACCCAATGCCATCGGCGACGTCAGCTGGTTCACCCCGGCCAAGTACGTCGGCGTGTGGTGGTCGCTGCACCTGGAGACCGAGACCTGGGGCAGCGGGCCGAAGCACGGCGCCACCACCGCCAATACCCGGCGCTACATCGATTTCGCCGCCGACAACGGCTTCCGCGGCGTGCTGGTGGAAGGCTGGAATCCGGGTTGGGACGGCGACTGGTTCGCCAACGGCTGGGGCTTCGACTTCACCCGCCCCACCCCGGACTTCGACCTGGAAGGCCTGGCCAAGTACGCTGCCGGCAAAGGCGTGCACCTGGTCGGCCACCACGAGACCGCCTGCGCGGTCAGCCACTACGAACGCCAGCTGCCGGCCGCGCTGGAGCTGTATGCGCGCAACGGCGTCGACGTGGTCAAGACCGGCTACGTCTGCGACGCCGGCGACATCCAGCGCCAGGACCATGACGGCGCCCCGGTGCTGCGCGAATGGCACGAAGGCCAGTGGATGAGCAACCACCACCTGCGCGTGGTCCGCGAAGCCGCCAGGCGGCGCATCGCGATCAACGCGCACGAGCCGATCAAGGACACCGGGCTGCGCCGCACGTACCCGAACTGGGTCTCGCGCGAAGGCGCCCGCGGCATGGAGTTCAACGCCTGGGGCAACCCGCCGAACCCGCCCGAACACGAAGCCACGCTGGTGTTCACCCGCATGCTGGCCGGGCCGATGGACTTCACCCCCGGCATCGTCAGCCTGAAGGGGCGCCACGGCCTGCCGCTGCGCAGCACCCTGGCCAAGCAGCTGGCGCTGTACGTGGTGCTGTACAGCCCGATCCAGATGGTCGCCGACCTGCCCGAGCACTACGCGCAGCAGCCGCAGGCGCTGCAGTTCATCCGCGACGTGGCGGTGGACTGGGAGGAAAGCCGCGTGGTCGACGGCCAGGTCGGCGAGTACGTGACCCTCGCGCGCAAGGCCCGCGGCAGCGAAGAGTGGTTCCTCGGCAGCGTCGGCGATGGCCATGCGCGCGAACTCAAGGCCCCGCTGTCCTTCCTCGCCCCCGGCCGCCGCTACCGTGCCGAGATCTACCGCGACGGCGACGGCGCGGACTGGGAAAAGTCCCCGTTCGCCTTCGTCCGCGAGACCCGCGAGGTCGGTCGCGACGACACGCTGACCCTGCGCCTGGGCGCCGGCGGCGGACAGGCGATCCGCTTCGTCCCACTGGATTCGGAACGGCACTGATTCGTCCGTGCCGGAGTTGCCGGCCCCTCTCTCCGGGCCGGCAACTCTCCGATGCCGTTCTTTCCCGTTCGGGACGAATCGCGACCGATGGCCCGGGGCCACGCAGCATCGCCCCGACCAGCAACAGCAATACCTTGTAGGAGCGACGTCAGTCGCGACCTAATTTCAGCCGCAACAACACCTCCGAAAGCACGCTTTACTCCCGGACGGGAAAAAACCAGAAATCAGCGGGCACACCCGCAGACCAGCCCTCCGCCATCGACAGATACCCGGCATCCACCCGACCGGGAGATGACGCCCCTGTGGATGCGAACCCGGGGCATGTCCGAATCCGAAGAAGACGCATCCAGCCGCGCAGGCAGGAAAAGCTTCGCGACAGCAAGAGTCACTGGATGACCAACCCATCGCCTGTCGAAAAGCACTTCGACCGTTGAAGCCCATTTCATGGGAACGACGATGGGTCTCGGTACCCGAAGCGGAAATGCTCCAGGCATCCACTACTGCGATCCCCTTTCCCACACGGCTGCGAAGCACTTCAGGCCGCAGCAGCGCCGTATCGTGGACGCCAACCAAGGAGCCGCGCCGGCAGCATCAGGATCGCCTGCAGCAACGCGAACAGCGCGGAGAACGTGATGCCCACCAGACGGAACGGCAGGGAGAGCAGCCAGGCCACGGGCCACAGCAGCAATGCCAGAACCGCGAGCGGCCAGCACAGGACGAAGAGGATGCACCAGGCAACCACGGCGATGAGCGTCTTCAAGTCCAAACTCCTCCAGGCTTCATGGGGGTGCCGGGCCTACCGGCAGGCTGCAGGCTGCCGGTAGGGGATGCCCCCGGCAACCCGCATGCGACGAACCGGCCGAAACGCGCGACCGGACCGTGCATCCGGCGACGGAAACGGCCGCAGGACGGCTTGGCGGACGCAGCCAAGACAGAACGCCGGACGATACCCGCAAGGCAGCGGATTGGAAGCTGCCACGGTCAGAAGGGATTGGTCGAACGACAGAGACTCCACGCGACGTCCTTCGGCCCCTGACGCCCCTTGCATCCGGCCACTGGCACGTCGGCCGGGCCACGGCAGGTTCCCGACGACGAGGCCCCATGGGCCAGGAAATGCGAAAGGCCCTTGCGGGCCTTTCGTCGTCCTCTTTCCGGGAAAAAGACTCTTCTCCCATTCAAGGGAGACAAGCGCACTCCCACGTCGCCTTGTTGCTGCTCGAAAAGCTCGCGACTGACGTCGCTCCTACCAATGGCAGGGAGCTTGCGGGAGCGGCGCTGCATGGCCACAAGCCATCAGTCGTGACCGATGAGACACCGACTGCCTGAGGCCCACGCAAAACCGGGCATCAGGCCACGCGCTCGGCGAGGCACAGCATCCCATGGCCGGCCAGCGTCGCGGCACGTCCATCCAGCGCTCCGTTGGCCTGTCCCGGCACCGCCAGCGGCGTCCAGTTGCCCTCCGGCACCTCCGCCCGCACGGTATCGCCGGAAAGGTTGAACACCATCAGCAGGCATTCCCCGCCATGGCGTCGGCGGAACATCAGCACCGGTTCGGGAGCATCGACGAACTCGATCGCACCCAACCGCAGTGCCGGCTGCGTGGCCCGCCACTGCATGAAATGCCGGAACGACCGCAGCACCGAATCCGGCTCCGCCTGCTGCCCGGCGACCGACAACGCCCGGTGTTCCTCGGGGATCGGCAACCACGGCGCCGCCGGACTGAAGCCCGCCGTCCCGCTCCCGTCCCAAGGCATCGGCGTGCGACACCCGTCGCGCCCCTTGAAGTTGGGCCAGAAGGTGATGCCGTACGGATCCTGCAGCGCCTCGTAGGGCACCTCGGCCTCGGGCAGGCCGAGTTCCTCGCCCTGGTAGATGCAGACCGAACCGCGCAGGGAACACAGCATCGCGGTCAACAGCTTGGCCAACTGCGGCGACGCCGAGGCGCCGCCCCAGCGCGTCACCGCACGCCGGACGTCGTGGTTGGAGATCGCCCAGCACGGCCATCCCTCGGTCATCGTGGCCTCCAGCCGGGAGACCGTCTCGCGGATGTAGCCGGCGCTGAAATCGTCGACCAGCAGCTCGAAGCTGTAACCCATGTGCAGGCGGCCGCCGGAGGTGTATTCGGCCGTCGTGGCCAGCGAATCCTCCGAGGAGATTTCGCCCAGCGCCACCGCACCGGGATAGCGGTCCAGCAACGCACGTATCCGCTGCAGGAAGACCAGGTTCTCCGGCTGCGTATTGTTGTACCAGTGGTACTGGAACGCGTACGGATTGTCCGCGCTGAACCCCCGGCCGACCCGCTTTTCCGGCGGCTTGGCCGGGTTGTCGCGCAGCTGCGCGTCGTGGAAGCAGAAGTTGATCGAATCCAGCCGGAAACCGTCCACCCCGCGATCCAGCCAGAACTTCACGTAATCCAGCGTGGCCTGCTGCACCTCGGGATTGTGGAAATTGAGGTCGGGCTGCGAGCTGAGGAAGTTGTGCAGGTAGTACTGCCCGCGCCGCGGTTCCCAGCGCCACGCCACCCCGCCGAACAGCGACATCCAGTTGTTCGGCGGCGTCCCGTCCTCGCGCGCGTCAGCCCACACGTACCAGTCGGCCTTCGGGTTGTCCCGGCTTTCCCGGCTCTCCTTGAACCACTCGTGCTCGTTGGAGGTATGGCTGAACACCTGGTCGATCATGACCTTCAGCCCCAGCGCATGCGCCTTGGCCAGCAGCCGGTCGAAGTCCTCCAGCGTGCCGAACAGCGGATCCACCTGGCGGTAGTCGGCGATGTCGTAGCCGAAATCGGCCATCGGCGACTTGAAGAACGGCGAGATCCAGATCGCATCGACCCCGAGCGAGGCGACATAATCCAGCCGCTCGATGATGCCGGGCAGGTCGCCCACCCCATCGCCGCTGGCATCGAGGAAACTGCGGGGATAGATCTGATAGATGACGGCGCCGCGCCACCACGGGTGTTGCGTCATGGAGTGCCCCCTCCGGGCATTGATGAGGCGTCCCCTATCGACGCCTGGCTGCCGCTAGCTTAGCGGCGCGCCCTTACTCCATGCCCTCCCTGCATACGTATTCACGCAAACTATGTGAGCAAATACGGCTCCTGACAGGATCTGTATCACCAGCCGCCTCTTTGAAGCAGTCTGCCCCATTGGCCACAAGACACTTCTCCAGCACCTAACTCGGCAGTATTCCGCAAGCACTTTCACAATCGGGATGGGTGATCCCGCGTTCGTCTCTATCGGCTATAGACCGCTCGATGTTCGCCCATCGCAGCTTTCTGACTACAGCCGCGACATATACCCACAAACAGACAAGGGCCGCACAACGAGCAACCCTTGAGAAAAGCACAAACATAATCAATGCGTGATCGGCTCATCCTCCGGATTCCCCTGACCCCTCTCACGGACCCAGGCCCCATCGTCATGCGCCCTTGGACAAATGGCCACGCGATTCTGATAATAATCATTATAATCCGCCATCGACCAAGGCTTGAAGCATACATAACCTATACAGCACTTCCCGGTCATTGGCCATGGACAGTATCCAGGCTGAGGAGTGTAACCAACACCCGCATAAGGTTTCCTCGGCTTCCAAGCCTTTGTCTCCTTGCACCCCTGTGTGCAATATACGAAAGGATCGTCCATGCGGCACACCTGCTTATATATAGCATTATCAGCATGCGTAACACCCGCGACCGACATCAACATCAGGAGAACAATCAAACGAAACATATGCCAACTCCCATAAGCACAAGAATACAATGGCAGAAGCTGTCCCAAGCACCTACGGCAACACATGCATTCCGGCAAGAAAGGACGGCCCGACAATCCTGGGCGCCATCAGAACTACATACTGTCTTGACCACCTTCTCAGCCTCATCCTTGTCTCTCCCATTCCTGGCAACACCCGACGAACCGGAAGCTTCGTCGTAATAAACAGCCCCCAGCGGTCCAGCCACTCCCTCGTGGGATAACGTATGGCTGACCGGGAAGGTTAATTCGCACTCGGCGCTGGACCGCATGCAGCTGATCCTGGCTGAACTCCCACAGGGTATGCAATCTGAGCCAACATCCAACTCGGTACAAGCGATAGAGAAAGGATTAAAAGCGAGTAACAAAAATGCACCCCCCCTCACTACCAAACCTACTACCCCGGCACCTTTACAGACGAACCACCCTTACCCGATACCCTTCAGATAGAGCAACACATCTGGACACTAGAACTTGTTGAAAACCTGCTCACTACATGCGCTATACCACACGTCACATTGCCCACCATAATTTTTCTTGCAGCCGTCAATCGCGACCTTCGATGCCTGCTTAACTTTCGGGCGCGTTGAAAAAAACAATCCAGCCCCAGCAGCCTGGCGCGCGACTGCTACACATGCATTTTTGTACGAGTTAAATATCCGGCAATTGGAGCCACCCGCATTTATACACCGCTGGGTTGCCACCAATTCCGCAACCTCCTTGCTCGATTCATCCCGAGAAACCCCCAAGGACTCCACATCCGAATCGTACGAGAACGCTCCCCATCGATCGAGCCATTCGCCCGTGGGGTAACGGGTTACTGGTGCAGCAGGTTGCTGTGGCTGAGATGAATTCGGAGCTGGACCACACACCATGGCCCCTGGCTGAGTTCCAACAGGACACGCCGTTTGAGCAAACGCAAGCTCAACCCCAAAGAAGGAAAAAAATAAAAACAGACTGCGCAATCCGTTCATCTATCCCCTCCCTTAGCCGCCAATCCACGTGCACCTGAAACATCAACAGTACTGCTGTCGTCAATCTTGGAATTATTGAATCCTGTTACCCGAGATCCCACCCCTGAATTTGGCACCGTGCTATCCGGCACTGCACTACTCGGCCCTTGACTTGGGCGGTAACCCTGCTGCTGATGATTCGGCGGCGCGGCATTACCATTCAACTGCGCCCCCATCATCGAGTAGGCGGTGAAGTTACCCAAGGTCCCCTGGAAGAACATGGCCGCCATGGGCGGGCAGGTCAGGATCAAGGTGGTCAGGATAAGACCGATCCCCCCCTGCTGCATCGCCATGCTGCTCACACCTTCGATGGCAGTGCCAGGATCGCTGAGCGCCAGCATGGCTGCGTATTGCACAGCGAATGCCGCCGCGGCAGCTGCCACCAGCTTCATGGATACGGCCACCATGAAACAAAGCACGGAAAACGAGAACATCGTTCCTATGCCATAGAACAGCCACTTGCTGAAGAATGATTTGGTCTGCTCGAACAACAGGGAAAGAATGAATAATGGCCCCAGACCCACGAACAGCGCCAGCGCGACCTTGTACAGCAGCATCATGGAGCCGGCCACGAGCGACGGTCCGGCGACACCCACTGTCGCCATGAGCTTGGCTTTGTCGGCATCTTCCTTCAACGTCATCATGCCGTTCACATTGAGCGCATCGAGCCCGGTGAGCGTGGCGCTCATCAATGCCAGATTGTCGTCAATCTTGTCGGCAGGCGGATCGTCGCTGTTGGTGACCAGTTTGTTGATCTCGGTCGGCAACGAATCGGTGAAAAAGCCATAAAGCGGCACACCCGATACCCCCATGGATGCGGCAACCGATACGATCAATGTCGCCCGCATCGAATTGACGACCAGTCCCATGGCCGACTCGCGCGAACGACCGGTCGCCACGAGATAACCCTGGAACAATATCCACAGAGTGAGCGCAACCAGGGCGACGGCCACTACCCATACCATCAGGTTTCCCATCAGGTTGTCGCGGAAAGTCGCTATCTCGTCATCAAGAAAATCGAATATCAGCTTGAAGAACGCGAAGCGATTTACATCATCTAGAATACCGTCAAACATGACCATGTCCCTGAAGTTTCCGGATTGTCCGGAGTCGAGGGCTGCGCGGAGCACCTCTTTGCCTCGTCCCGACGAGGATTCTCATATGCCGTCGCCATCCAGGCCGGCATTGCGATTACGGGTTGTACCGATTCTCCGTCTTCAACGCGTCAAGCGCCAATGCGAGCGTTGCCAAACCGGCGGCACGCCCTGCCAGATCGGCGCCAAACGACTTCTTGGCTCCCGGGTCCCCGCCGATTGTCTGCCGGGTGAGCTCCTCGACCGATTTGTTCAGGTAATGCAACCGGGCTGAATAGGCAGCCATGTAGGTATCGTGCTGCTGCTTGTCGATTTCCATCAACGTCAACAGCGCGAGCAGCTTGTTGGTGTTGTCGGCCAGTTTTCCGGCATCGTTCTCACCGATTTTCTCGCGTTCCTTCTGGATCCTGTCGAACGCCTCGTAACGCTTCTTGGTGTTCTCGTACACTTTCATCGAATAGGTGTACTGGGCGCGCTCGGTTTTCACGATCTCCTGGCAGAGGTTGTATTGCTGCCCCGCCACGCCCTCTTTCTTGTCCGGCTCCTTGCAGCGCTTGCTGACGTCAAGGTCCACCGTTTCACTCGGCCTGTCCTTGGGCAGGACCTCGTCATCCTTGGGCTCCTCCAGCTTCTCGCCCGCAGACTGATAGGCACCGATGCGGCGGAGACTGTCACGCTGCTCGTTCTCGGTCTTCCATTGATCCTTGCTGTCCTTGATCAGGGTTTCATCCTTGACCTTCCAATCCGCCTGGGCCGGACCGGCCCCACCCAACGCAACCAAGGCGACCGCCAGGCTGCCCCAAGGCAGCAGCTTCGACTTCCTCGACTTGAGCCAATGGATACGAATTTTCATATTAATTCCCTTGAATTTCCCGAATTCCCGTTCCCATAATCTACCCGGACGCATTGCATCCTTAGTTTCCACTGACCGCGTGAGGACCACGTAATCCACGCTCGGGCCGTGCCGACTTGCCCGACCCCTTGCGGTTCTCATAGAAATCCTGGAGCCATTGTTCCGGGGTAAGCGCATCCTCTGCGATACCCAGCTCGATCGAGCGCCGGTGAAGCACTTCGTGCATGATCTCGATGTTGTCCGTGGAAGCGGAGATGACCGAAAGCGCGTCGTCCAGGCCCCGCAGGTTCAGCTGGCACACTGTCGAGGCATGCCCCTGCTTGACCAGGAAACAACGCGACCGTTCGTCGAGGCTGACCACGACCTGGTATTCGGACTCGGTAAGCTTCAGGCCATCCATGTAGTCCTGCTTGCTCGCATTCGGATTGGGCAACAGGATCATCGTGGCCGTCTGCTCCACCAATGCCGCGGAGATGTCGCTGGCCAGCGCATCCTCGGGACTCTGGGTGGCGAAAATGCCGAGACCGTTCTGCTTGCGGATGGTCTTCTGCTTGTTCTTGGCGAACTCCTTCAATCCCCCCTTGCCATCCAGGATCTTCCAGAACTCGTCCATCACATAGATCAGCCGCCGGCCGTCGATCAGCGCCTCGAGGCGGTGCAGCAGGTAATTGATGACCGGCACCCGGACTTCCGGATTGTCGATGATGTCCGTGTAGTCGAAGCCGATGATATTGGCTTTCTGCAAGTCGATCGTGTCTACCGGGTTGTCGAACACCCAGCCCAGCGCATTGCCCGCGGTCCAGCGCCGCATGCGTGCATACAGGCCGTCGTCGCCCATGTTGGGCAGACTCTTCTGGAAGTTCGTCATGTTGCGCAGGTGCGGCGGCGTGTCGAGCATGTTCTCCACCGCGCGGTAGATATCCTCCTCTTCACGTGCGCTATAGGCCGACTTGCCTGCCAGCACCTTGATCAACTCGGCAAGGAACTGGATATTGGCTTCGTTGCGCTCGCACTGGAACGGATTGAACCCCGTCGGCTGGCCGTTCTCCAGTGCGAGGTAATTGCCGCCACAGGCCCGGACGAAGATCTCCGCGCCGCGATCCTTGTCGAAGAAGAAGATCGTGGGCCCGGGATCGAGCTTTTGTACCTGGCTGAGCAGGAAGTTGATCAATGCGGTCTTGCCGGTACCCGACTTGCCGATCACCATGGTATTGGCGATGGCCTTCTCTCCCAGCGAGTTCTCGCCCGGATGGGTGGCGTGGAAATTGAAGAAATAGGGCTGCCCATTGGTCGTCTGCAGCGTGGTGACACAATCGCCCCACGGGTTATTGGACTTCTTGCCGCCGGCAAAGTTGTGCAGCGGGGACAATCCGAGGAAGTTCAGTGAACTGAGATTGGCCAGGCGTGTCCTGTACTTCCAGTTCGCGGGAATCTGCGAGTAGAAGGAAGCCGTGACGGCGATGTCTTCCTTCGCCGAAACAAAGCCCGCATTCGAAAGCTCGGCACGGGTCGCCGCGACCTGCTGCGACAGCTTGTCCTGGTTCTCCGCATAGATGCTGATGATGAAGTGGTACTCACCCAGCACGAAATTTCCCGAGGCGAGCTGGTCCATCGCGTAGTCCAGCTCCACGATCTGGCTGACCGCCTTGTCGCCAGAGGACACCATCATGCCCTTGGTCCGTTCCAGTACCTTCAGGGCATCGTGGCGCCCCATGGGACTGAACGAATGGGTGATCACATACTCGAAATCGAGGTACTTCAACCCGTTGAGGATGCCGGGATAGGTGGAGTCGGCATACTCCTTGACATTGAGAATCGCGCCGAACTGCTGGCCACCACTCGGCGTACTGACCACGAAGTCGCCGGTCTTGGTGGAGAACATATGCCGGCTGACCGGCAGATAGTCGTGCACGGGGGCAGCGAGTACCGGCACCGGTTCCTCGATACGGTTGATCAGGTAGCCGAAGAACTCGAGCGTCTCGGAAAACACGATACCGTTGGACGCCTCGTACATCCCCAGGCGGTAAGGCGAATATTCCTTCAGGACCGCCTCAACATTGCTGGCGAGCTCCATCAGCTTCGCAACCGCCTGGTCCTGCTCGGCCTGCAGCTTGCTGGTGTCGGCCGATTTCTCCACAAACCGCTTGCCGGTGACCACCGGGCGGTAAAGCATGGTCAGATAAAGGTCGTTCTGCATCAGCTTCTGCGCAGAAAGCGACGTGAAATAGGCGTCGGATAGTTCCTGGTTGAACTTCTGGTCGAACTTGTTGCGCGTATCGATGCGCCGGCGCCGACGGATATCGTGGACCCAGAACGCGACGTTGACGAAATCGGGGGCCCGCAGTGTCTGCAACAGACGATTGAACGTGTTGTGCCGGTGCTCGAGATCCCACTCCTCCCGGCCGACGAAAGGCAGCCCTTCCAGATGCCAGGTCAGCAGATAGTCGCCACCCGTGGTCTTCACCACCGATGGGGCTACATGGCTCGACAGCGGGATGAACTCGCTGATCGGCGTATCCGGCATGAATCTGGCATTGGGCATGGAATTGCGTTCTGCGAAATTGGATGGAACAAACCCGATGCCGGCCCCAAAGGGCCGGCACCTGGCCGGTTACTGCAAAGGTGGCTTTTGCCTATAGCTGTTTGGCGTGAGCACCCACATACCGTTGTGATCGCGGATGTTGCGCATGCGCAGCCGTACCTGCAGCTTCAGGCCGAGCAACCGGAAAATCATCTCGTCGCGCCGTGTCAGCTGGCGCATGATGAAAATGACCACCGGCATCAGCAGCAGGAAGAACAGGTTGGTGTACATCGACAGCAGCAGCACCCCACCCGCCCCCAGAAAGAAGGGAACATAGGGCACCCCCATGAACATAGGCGGGCGGGTGCAGCCGCGGAAGACCACGTTCTTATGCAAGGTACGGCGCCACGCTGTTGACGATCATCGCGCTGCATTCGCTGGCGCCGTCGCCCTTGCCGATGACCATCGAAGCGATCTGGCCCGCGGCGCCGATCAGGAGGCCACCGATCAGGATCGGGGATACGTCGCTGATGCGCTTGTGGGCGAAAGCGATCTGGTAACCGGCAAAGATGACGGCGATCGTCACGACCGCGATGGACGCCATGCTCAACAGGCCATTGATGTTGTCGAGGAAGCCACAGACCTTCTTGTCGGTATCCGCGAAGCCGCCATCAGCGAAAGCCGGAAGCGCGAACATGGCGGTGAGCGCCACCGCCTTCAGCAGGGTCTTGCTCACGGAAACAGCGTTGTCGACGATGGCCTTGCGGTTCTTCTGCTGGATGAGAGGATTGATTTCCATGGGGATCTCCTTGGTTTAGTGGTACCACTTTCTACGGGATGGAGGGGGGACCTCCAGGATTCGGCCGATCCGGGGGTCAGCCGTCAGAAAACGAAAGCACTGTCATGGTTGGGCGCCTGAACCCGTACCTGCGCCGATGGCGCTCCTGCCGCAGGCGCAATGGACGCCGGATGCGCGCCGGCGACACTAACGGTTGGAACTGCCGGTTGCATCCGCGGGTCATCGATGGCCGGTACCGGGACCGTCGCCTGAACTGCTGCGCCAGCGGGCCTGCTTGCTGGCACTGCACGAGCAGGTTCGTCATCATTACCGAACCCGACCATCGGCGTTTCCTGCGCACTGCTGTGTCGCTGGGGGCGGTCCACACCCATCCTGGACGTGACCACGTCCCTCCGCCCCTGGGCGGGGAAGGTGCTCGCCTCCACCTTCTTGCGCCCCGTATTCTCCACCACGGCAATGGGTGCGACATCGGATGCTGCGATTTCGGCGGCACCATTACTGATGGAGGCGTAGACCTTCTGGACATAACCATGGCGGAAGCCAGTGGTGAAGTTTCCAGAGTAGTAGCAGCTGAAGGACTTGCCCCAGTCGCCTCCCGCCCTTCCGTAGCATTCGGCCAGGATCCGGGAGCCAGCCACGAGATTGGGGCACACCTCGAACGCTTGCTCGTACGTGGCAAGACCATATCGTTGCAGGTTGTAGCGATTTACCTGCGCCAACCCCAGAGAGAAGTTGTAGCCCTTCTCTTCGAGCATCCGCACGGTAGAGAGCGCCTCCGGAAGATTGTCCGGCTGCCGCACCAGACGCCCGCCGACCACCCCGATCGCATAGGGATTGAAGGAGGACTCCACCTTCACGACATGCCGCATGACGTCCAGCGGAACCGCCAGATCGGTACAGGCTGCCAATTCCAGTCCAGGCAACATCAATGTGCCTCCTCTGAAGTGGCCCGGCAATGCCTTGATTCCTTGGAAGGCGATGACATTCCTATCATCTTCGTCACTCCGGGAACTCACGCATGGGATTGAAATCGATACCGGTTATGTAGCGGCGACCGGCATGAGCCTTTATGTGCACCAGGATATCGATGGTCATCATCAACAGGCGCTTGATGGTGTTGAACTCGAGCCCTGCCCCTTCGGCTGACGCTTTCACCATCAACGCCAGCTGGTCCCAGGTCTGCGCGGTGCTGCCAGCGTGGCAGCTGGTAATGGAGCCAGGGTGGCCGGAGGCGCAGTTGCGGATGAAGTAGAACGATTCGTCACCTCGCAATTCGGCCAGGATGATGCGATCGGGCTTCATGCGCAGGCAGGCCTCCATGCAGCTCTTCGCGGTCACGTTGCTGGTGCTCTGCCCACCCTTTGAATAAAGCAAATGGACGACGTTGGGCTGGGAGATGAAAAGCTCCCGTGCGTCCTCGATCGTCACCAATCGCTCTTCGGCGGGGATATGCTCCACCAGCGATTTCATGAATGTGGTCTTGCCACTGCCGGTGGCTCCCGCAACGACGATGTTCTTCTTGTAGTGGACTGCCTGACGGAAGAATTCGGCGTATTTGCGCTGCTGTCGCAGCTCCAGCAGTTCACGATCGTGGTCGGACAGGACGTTGCCAGCCTCCAGAATCTCGTCGAAAAAACCGTCCTGATCGTATTGGGCCAGGGTACGACTCTGCTTGGATGGCAGGCGGATGGTGATGGAGACCTTGCCGGCATCGCATGCTGGAGGAATAACGAACTGGGCACGCTGACCGGTCGGGAAGGTCAGCGAAACCACCGGGTCGGCGTCGGTGATGCGCTGCCCGGTGTTGCTTTCATTGACCACCGCGGTGCAGAACTGCCGCGCGCGCTCGAAAGTGAGCCCCGGCACCTCGACGCGCTGCCAGCCGCCGCGCGTCTCGAGGTAGAGCTCGCCCGGGCGGTTGATGCAGATCTCCGTGACCGAAGAATCGGACATGAATCCCTGGATACCCAGCACTTCGTACTGGTAATCAAGGAACACATTGGAGACCTGTGCCAGGGGCGCGTCGTCAATGTTCTCAGCGATATTCATCTCTGTGCTCAGTACAGGGACACGACACCCGAGAAGTCCACGTCACGCGACACGTAGACGTTGATGATGGTGCCTTGGTTGACAGTGACCGTTGGCCTGCGTTGCGCCATGCTCTCATCGATCGCCTGGTTCGCCATACGCTCCATGGTGCGTGCGGTGGCGCTCTCGTAGGGCTGTTCGACGACGATGTTGCCGCCGCCGTACGAGTACGAAGAAGGGCCATTCTCGGCGGCGGCATACTTGAAGCCATCGCTGATCATGCTGATCAACAACGCCGCGCCGATGCGACTACCCCAGTGTGCATCGTATTGGCCAGGTACGCCGGCACTACCCAGATTATCGACGCCGGGGCTGCTCATGCTCACGTCGATACCGGTCGGCGTGGTGATGCGATCCCATATCACCTCGATGCGAGCGCCCCTGTTCGCGCCGCCCTGGTAGGTCCCCAGGATCTTAGATCCCTTGGGCAACAGGAGGGTGCGGCCGTTGATCGAGTAAACCGGCTCGGTGACCATGCAGGACGTGAAGCCACCGAAATCGCTGATGATGCGACTCTCCAGGATGCAACGAATATAAGTGCCGCGCACCAGCAATGCGTTCGGCTTCTGGATGAAGCGGGCACTGGTCGCGCGCTCCACCTTTGCCTGCGCGGTACCCGGCATGCCAGGAATTCCACCAGCCATCTCAGCGCCTGCATCATGGCCGTGGCCGTACTCGCCGGCGTCACCTGCAGAACTTGCCAGGATGCGCCGCTCCAGCAACGACGGCCCACGCGACTCCGACGCGTCTTGCAGGTTCGCGGGCAATGGCATGGGATCCGGTGGTTGCGGCATGGGCGGCAGCTGCGGCTGCACCGGAATCGGTGGTGGCGCCTCCACGACAGGTGGCA
This sequence comes from Xanthomonas chitinilytica, assembly GCF_026107455.2. GTDB lineage: Bacteria > Pseudomonadota > Gammaproteobacteria > Xanthomonadales > Xanthomonadaceae > Stenotrophomonas > Stenotrophomonas chitinilytica. The sequence continues at coordinate 245,701 of NZ_JAPCHY010000001.1, forward strand.
ACGGCCGAATGTCGGGCACGACCACGGTTTCCTCACGCTTCGGCCTTGGCTTCTCTTCCTTGCCGCCGATACCGCGCACGACGAGGAAGGCAAACATCATCAGGACCGCGGCAATGGCGGCCAGGAAGAAAAGCGCCTTGCGGTTCATCCGCTGCGACTCGGTGGTCCGCAGCTCGGGAGCGCCGGCATCGAGGTCCGGCTCCGCTTCACGTTCCTGTTGCCGGGCGTAATACGGATTGTTGCCGACTACGTCTTCTTCGTTGGCGCGAACTTCGTCACGCGGATCATGCGGCGGTTGCTGGCTCATTTGACGACGCTCCTACGAATCCCCACCACCTTGTTCCCGTGCCGAAGCACCAGGTACGGGTAGGTTCCATGTACGATCAAGGTATTTCCTTCCACCGTGGTGTTGACTACGAACTCATCGCCATCACGACTGCTTCGCCCGAACACAGCCGGGAAATTCGCAGTGGGGAAACCTGCGATATTGAGCTTTATGTACGTGAACTTGCCATCGTCATAGGCATTACTCGGAATCAGGAACGAGCGCTTGTCGCGCGACGCGAACTCATAGTTGAAGTAATAGGCCCGATTCTTGTCGATATCGACATCGAGCTCGGATGCCGGCTTGTCGGCCGCATCCGTCGTTTCCTTCTTGGCATTCGCGAACTGCACGTCGCCCGGATAGGCGAAGCGGATCTTGTACTGGACACCCGCGGCCTTGGCCTGCTCCAGGGTCCTCCAGTCGGTGGCAACCACCTTCAACTCGAAGATGTAGGAGTTGGTTGCCGTGCGGATCATCATGTTGGTATCGACGTCCGTATTCCTGGGTTTCAGGTAAAACACGTTGTCGCGACGGGTCAGCTCCCAGCCACTGCTGAAACCGGTGCTGTAGTCGAGTACTTCTTCATAAGGACTCAGCTCGATCTGGGTGGTGATTCCCAACCCGGTCTTGACGGTATAGATCTTGTCCTGCTCATAGACATACTCGTCCACGATCTGGGCACCTGCCACCTCGGGATGGCCTACCCAGGCCAAGAAGGCCATCAGGATCGTCAGGCAAGATCGTTTGAACACTTTCATCCGTCGCTTGCTCCGTTAGCGTTGGGTCGCGGCAGGCTGCTGCGGCTGGACCGCCGGCATTTGCTGCTGCATGGAAGGATCAGTGGGATATGAGGGATAAGGTTGTATCTGGTCGGGCGCGACTTCCGCTGCCGCATCGGCTGTCGGAGGCTGTTGCATGGGCTGCTCTGGGCCAGCCGGAACAGTCGGTGCGGCACCCTGCAAGGAGCGCATCTCCTCCGCCGCCTGCTGCAGGGCCGAGTCCGAAGTCACGGGCGGGGTATCCGCGAAATCGCTGTCCACCCGGTACCCCGTCACCCGGAAGCCCAAAGGGTTGGCGATCCGGTCCGACTCGCTCATCTTGAGGTTCGAGTCGTAGATGAACGACATGGTCGCGATCTTGTTGTCCAGGAATTTGCTCGTTCCGGACGTCTTGTCGTAGAGACTGCGCTGGAAGCGGACCGTGGCACCGGTCGGCGTCCGTCCCTTGGCCCCCTGGAATACGATGCTGAGGATGCGCACGCGGATGGCACGAGTCGTGCCGAGCCTGTTGTACGGGCTATCCGGGTTGTTCCTCGAGTGCAGCTGCGTATATCCCGAAGCCACCTGTGGCGCAGCCATCGTATAGACGGTCTTCCAGTCCCCCTGCGAAATCAGCGCGGCATCGTACGACTCGCGGGCCATGACGAAGTGACTGATGTTGCTTCGATTCAAGGCTTCGCTGGCGGTGATTCCGGTATCGCCGAAATTCCCCGTCAGACGGGCCATGCTCGCGGTGCCGGTGTAGGCGTCCGCCATCACCAGGTAAGGCACCTTTTCCTTCAAAGGCAGCATGTAGAAGTAGCCACCCGCCAGGATCAGCGACATGACGAGCGAACCACCCGCCACCATCCAGGCACGGCGTTCGCTGCGCTTGGCCAGGTCGGCGATGCTGACCTCGTAATTGACCGATTTGGCAACCGCGCTCTGAATCTTCGGGTTGCTGTCGTCCTTCTTGCGTCGCATGGGGTTCTGGTCGTTTCCCGATTGTTGTCAGGGAGAAGAGAGGCGCCAGCCCGGGCATCTGGAGCACGGGACCAGCATGTTGGTGAAGAGCGTTACCCGCAGGGCACGCCGGAATCAGCCCCCTTCGGCACTCGATGCACGCACCGAAATCTGCGAGACATCATTTGAAATCGATATCCCCTGGGCGGAATACGCCGAATTGAGTGCAGCCAATGCTTCGGAGAGATTGGTCGTGCTTACTTTCGCTACCGGGCTGAACAGCGTGTAGTCGGTATTGATGCCGTAGTCCAGCTTCACGCCCGTATCTTTCGCCCATCTCTCAAGCATGCGCTTGAGCGTGCCGTCCGAGGGCGAAGCCTGGAAGACATAGGACGAGTACAGGGGAATGGCCGTGGTGGACTCGGCGAATCGATTCACCGGCTTCCAACGCCCCCCGAAGTCCGGCGCAGGAGTGGTCCCGCAGCCCCCCAGAAGCGCCACAACAAGCAATACCGCAAGATATTTGAACTGCACTTGCCTCACGTTCCCCTCTCCGTGTCCTACAGGACTTCATCGGTGAAATGGATGCATTGGGCAACGCCGCGCCAGCCCTGTCGGCTGGCACGCGCTTGCCTGGTCAGATTGCAGGGATGCGCCCTGCCGCAACTTGCCACTGCCGCATGAAAGCGACATGACGGGTCATCGAACGAATGGTGCTGCCCCTGGCTCGAACCCCATCAACTGCTGCCTTGCACACTTGCCAAACTTCCATGTCCTGCCCCCTGATTCTGCGCGGGACCATCTGGTCTACCACGTCAGATTAAGACCTCTTACGTCAGCTACCGACGTGCGGCAAATTTGCCGAGGACTGCGTGAAACGTCAAGCGTTTGGCTTGAATTCAGCCAGATCCGGCACACCTTGTGCCGGTTTATTGACGGACGTCACAATAAATCGCCATACGGGATCGCATCTTCACACCTTCACCAAGGGAACCTCGGCCTTCGGCAGCAATCGCGAAGTGAAGTGCCGATCCTTGTAGTAGCGGATCTTTTCGCACTTCACCGGATGCGGTATTCCCTCGTACAGGAATACCTCCCGCTCCTGCCCCATGGCCTTGAGCTCCTGCGGCAGCATCAGCGCGCGGCGCTCCTCGGAGAAGCTGTGCGAGGTCTCACGCCCCTTGGTGACGTTCTTCCGGCGGATGGTGGTGTAACCGAGCATCTCGGAGTAGTCGTTGGCGTCCTGCTGCTCGCGCGGGGCATACAGGATCTGCAGGGCGTGGTTGGTGATGATGGTGCGCGACACGTCCTTGCCGTAGGTGGCATCGAGCTGGGCCATGCTCTGGATGATCGGCAGCAGGCGCACGTTGTAGCCGGCCATGTAGGACACTGCCGAGGCGATGATGTCGACCCTGCCGATGGCGGTGAACTCGTCCATCAGCAGCAGGCACTGGTACTTCAGCTCCGGATTGCTGGTTGGCAGCTCGCGGGTGTTGAGGTTGATGATCTGGCTGAAGAAGAGATTGATGATCAGGCGGCTCTCGGCCAGCTTGTTGGGCTGGATGCCGATGTAGATCGTCATCTTCTTGCGGCGCAGGTCGGTGAGCCGGAAGTCGTTGGCACTGGTCGCCGCGTCCAGCACCGGGTTGATCCAGGGATTGAGAGGTTCCTTGAACGTACCCATGATCGAGGCAAAGGTCTCATCGGCCTGCGACAGCAGGTTGGCGAATGCCGAACGCGCATTGCTGCTGAGGAACTCCCTGGCCGACAGCGCCTTCAGATACTGGCGCAGATCGCTGCCATCGCCGGTGGACAACCGGTAGATCGCCCCCAGCGTCGGCTCGCCCATTCCCGGAAAGCCCGTCCTGCGCTCATCGTCGCGGTTCTCGAACAGGTACAGCGCGAAGGCCATGAAGGCATTGCGCGCCTGGCTGACCCAGAACTTCTGGTCGTCCGAGCCATCGGGATAGAGCATCGCCGCGATGGCCATCAGGTCGGAAATCCGGAACGCTGGGTCGTCGGAGACGTAGCTCAGCGGGTTCCAGCGATGGGTGCGCCGGTCCTCGGCGAACGGGTTGAACAGGAACACTTCCTGCCCCTGGCTGGCGCGCCAGCCGCTGGTCAGGTCGAAGTTCTCCTGCTTGATGTCCAGCACCACCACCGACTCCTGGTATTCGAGCAGGTTCGGAATGACGATGCCCACGCCCTTGCCCGAGCGCGTAGGCGCGGCGAGGATCACGAATTGCTGCCCCGACAGCCGCACCAGCTTGCCGCCGAATTTCCCCACCACGATGCCATTGGAGGCGCGCTTGAACAGCCCGTGCTTGGACAGATCGGCCGCGGAGGCAAAACGCGCATCGCCATGCAGCGACTTCTTGCCGGGCTTGAACATCAGCGCCAGCCCGACCAGACACAGCAGGATCGGGATACCGAATCCGAGGAAACCGGCCAACTTGATCTTGCCGGCGAAGGGGGCCAGCTGCGGCAGGTCCAGTGCACGCAGGTAGCGATAATACGTGTCCACCCCCAGTAGGCCGGTATCCAGTTTCAGGAGCAGCAGCGTCAGGTAGCCGGACAACACGTAGCCCACCACCAACGCAAGAAGCACCATCCCCAACGCAACCGCAGGTTTGTTCCGGAACAAGCAACATCCTCCCTGACCGGCCGGCATACCTGCGCGGCCTCCACTGGATCATCGGCACCAACCGCACGGAAAATCGCCCGGCAACGCCCCCTTGTCCGGCGCCCCTGGAGTGGCACTCAAGGCCGCTGCAACCACGATCGGCCGCCGGAATCCGGACAATGGTGCCCGATCGCCCGGGTTTGGCAAGCGGCCGACAGGTGTTTCCGCGCCAAAAATGCGACGCAGCACTCAACTTTTTGACAGCACCGCCCTATCCGCCCCAAGCCGGCCAACGACTCGCGGCCGGCCATGGACGGGCAGTGCGCCGGATGGAGAAGCAAGCCACTCCCGCCTTCCGCCCCCCGGCTATCGCCCCTCGGGATCGATAGCCACCGGATCATCGGCATGCGACTGCGGTACGCGATCTCGCGCGATGCGCCCCAGGCAGACAGGTGAGATGCCATGGCGACATCCTTTTCGCGCATTGGCACTGGCGGCTTCGGGATGGCCGGGCCATCGCGTGACCGGAACGCTTGGCAGCTGTGGAAAGTCCGGCCGTCTGCCCGCTGAAACCTGCGGGGATGGCTCCCGGATGCCCCATGAAACGAACACCCCGGCGCCCTGCCTTCGCAGGTCCAGTCCGGGGTCAGCGCAAGATTATCTGGATAAAATCAATCCACTGAAACCGCGCTGCCGCCTGGGTTTCAAGTGGTGGGCGGTACAGGGTTCGAACCTGTGACCCCTACCATGTCAAGGTAGTGCTCTACCGCTGAGCTAACCGCCCTTTCCGCTACGAATTGCTCGTTGCGGGGCGCGTATTCTAGTCCAGCCCTTCGGGAAGGACAATAGATTTCCGAAAAATTCTGCCGGGGTCTTCAACCTACCCCAGACTGGCCTCCTTGAGCTGGCGGATCTGGTCCCGGATCCGTGCGGCGTCTTCGAATTCCAGATCCCGGGCGTGCTGGTACATCTGCTGTTCCAGCGTCTTCAACCGCGCGGCGAGCTGGGCCGGATCCAGGGCCCGGTAGTCGCCGGCTTCCTCGGCCACGCGCCGGCCACGCCCCTTGCCGACCTTGCCCTCGTTCGCCGCTTCCGACCGCGCACCTTCCAGGATGTCGACGATCGGCCGTGCCACTGACTTGGGCACGATGCCGTGGGCCTCGTTGTACTCCACCTGCTTGGCGCGGCGGCGGTCGGTCTCGTCGATCGCCGCCTGCATCGAGCGGGTGATCCGGTCGGCATACAGGATCGCCTTGCCGCGCAGGTTGCGCGCGGCACGGCCGATGGTCTGGATGAGGGAGCCGGTCGAACGCAGGAAGCCTTCCTTGTCGGCATCGAGGATCGCCACCAGCGACACCTCGGGCATGTCCAACCCCTCGCGCAACAGGTTGATCCCGACCAGCACGTCGAACTTGCCCAGCCGCAGGTCGCGGATGATCTCCACCCGCTCCACCGTGTCCACGTCCGAGTGCAGGTAGCGCACGCGGATACCGTGCTCGCCGAGATATTCGGTCAGGTTCTCGGCCATGCGCTTGGTCAGCGTGGTGACCAGCACGCGGTCGCCGAGCTTGATGCGTTCGTGGACCTCGGACATCAGGTCGTCGACCTGGGTCGCCACCGGACGGATCTCGACCCGGGGATCGATCAGGCCGGTCGGACGCACGACCAGCTCGGTGATTTCCTCGCCCGATTCACGCAGCTCGTACGGCCCCGGTGTTGCGGACACGTAGATGCTGCGCGGCGAGCGCGCCTCCCATTCCTCGAACCGCAGCGGGCGGTTGTCCAGCGCCGAGGGCAGCCGGAAACCGAATTCCACCAGGGTTTCCTTGCGCGAGCGGTCGCCCTTGAACATCGCGCCGATCTGCGGAATGGTCACGTGCGATTCGTCGATCACCAGCAGCGCGTCGGCCGGCAGGTAATCGAACAGCGTCGGCGGAGGTTCGCCGGCGGCCTTGCCGGTGAGGTGCCGCGAGTAGTTCTCGATGCCGTTGCAGTAGCCCACCTCGGCCATCATCTCCAGGTCGAACTGCGTGCGCTGCGCCAGCCGTTGCGCCTCGACCAGCTTGTTCTGCGCATACAGCTGCTCCAGGCGTTCCTTCAGCTCGACCTTGATCGTCTCCACCGCGCCGAGCACACGCTCGCGCGTGGTCGCGTAGTGGGTCTTGGGATAGACGGTGAAGCGCATCAGGTTGCGCAGGGTCTCGCCGGTGAGCGGATCGAACATCGTGATCTTCTCGACCTCGCCATCGAACAATTCGATGCGCAGCGCCTCGCTGTCCGACTCGGCCGGGAACACGTCGATCACCTCGCCACGCACGCGGAAGGTGCCACGGTGCAGCTCGTATTCGTTGCGGGTGTACTGCAGCTGGGTCAGGTGGTTGATCAGGTCGCGCTGGTCGATGCGTTCGCCGCGCGACAGGATCAGCCGCAGCGAAAGGTAGTCTTCCGGTGCACCCAGGCCGTAGATCGCCGATACCGTAGCCACCACCAGCGCATCCGGGCGCGACAGCAGGGTCTTGGTCGCCGCCAGCCGCATCTGCTCGATATGCTCGTTGATCGAACTGTCCTTCTCGATGAAGGTATCCGACGACGGCACATAAGCCTCGGGCTGGTAATAGTCGTAGTAGCTGACGAAGTACTCCACCGCGTTGTGCGGGAAGAATGCCTTGAATTCGCCGTAGAGCTGCGCCGCCAGCGTCTTGTTCGGCGCCATCACCAGGGTCGGCTTCTGCACCTGCTGCACCACATTGGCGATGGTGTAGGTCTTGCCCGAGCCGGTGACGCCGAGCAGCGTCTGCTTGGCTACTCCGGCCTCGAAGTTGGAAACCAGCTTCTCGATCGCCTGCGGCTGATCGCCCGCGGGCGAATAGGGGGAAACAAGCTGGAAGCGGTCGGTCATAGTCGTCAGGCACGGCGCGGGCCGACCAGTATAGCGAGCGCTCCGGTGACAACCGGGTGGGCGGTTTTCCTACCCTCGACCGGGCTGCCGGCCGATATCCCCCGCCCTCCCATCCGTCGAAGATGGCTCCGTGCCCTGGCTCGGGGCCCACCGAAGGAAGGATCATGGCAAGGACGCCACCCCTCCCACCCAAGGCTCTCCGTCGAGCAGCCTCGGGCCATACGCTGCTGGAGGCCTTGATGGTCATGGCGATCATCCTGGCGACATCCAGCGTGGCGCTGCCGGCCTTTGCAAAGGCACTGGAGCGCCAGCGCGCCGCTGCCAGCCTGCATGCGATTGCCGCCCAGTTCGCCATCGCCCGCAGCACCGCCATAACGCGGCGTACCCATGTCAGCGTCTGCCCCAGCCGCGGGGATGGCACGTGTCGCAGCGACTGGGACTGGAGCGAAGGCTGGTTGATGTACCTGGACCCAGGACGCAAAGGGCAACCCGCCCAGGGAACGGACATTCTCCGGAATGAACGCGCGCCGGCACCTCGTTCCCTGGTGATCCTGTCGTCCGATGGACGACGCGCCGTGCGCTTTCAACCCAACGGCAAGACCAGCGGCAGCAACATCACGGTGAGGGTCTGCCAGGAGGAGCGATTGCTGGGAAGCGTGGTCGTCAACAACCTCGGACGGGTACGCTCGGAACGCCCCCGGGGTACCCAGGCCTGCAACCACTGAGGCCACGTGGGCGACATCTTCGGCACACTCCGACGCAGACCGGAGAAAAGCAAAAAGCCGCGATTTCTCGCGGCTTTTTGCAACATCTGGCGCCCGAAGTTGGACTCGAACCAACGACCCCCTGATTAACAGTCAAGTGCTCTAACCGGCTGAGCTATTCGGGCGAGGTGCGCATTGTAAGGGGCGTTTTCGGGAAGGGCAAGCGTTGGAACCGGATTTTTTCGCTCTCCCCCGTCCTACCAGCAATCAGCCAGCTCCCCCTTGCTGTTGTCCTTCACACCGGCCTGGTTGAGGCTCAGATCCCCGCACTTGTCCGCCGTCTGCGGGTCCTGAGCAATCGCAACGATGGTGATCGTCGACTGCGTCGCATCCTCGACACGCAACTCATAACGCGCCACCGCTCCAGCTTCGCGGGGGGACTGATCAGCCGGCAGTTCGAAGTCGACGTACGAGTTGTTCACGGTGTGATACCTCTCGGCCAACTGCATGTATTCCACCAGGTCGGCCTTGGCCTGCGCCCGCCGCGACTTCCGGATCTGCTCCTGGTAGGACGGGTAGGCGACCGCCGCCAGAATCGCGATCACCGCGACAACGATCATCAACTCGATCAACGTGAAACCAGCGTGCTGCCGGCGGGATACGATTTTCAAAGGCAACATACGAGCTCCCATTAACGAACCTGACGCCAGGATTGCCGGCCGCAAGGCCGGGGCATGTACAGCGGATCCGCCCCGACTGCCCGCAGAACGAAGGTGCACTGTTCGGCGGTGATCAGGTCATCCACGGTGCAGTCCGGATCGGTCGGATCGCAGGGCTCCAGCTTCGGCACAAAGATGCTGGTGTCCCGGACCGGCGGGCTGGTCGCGTTGCTGCCGTTGTTGAGGGATACGGCCCCGCAGTCACCGGTACATACCGAGTCTCCCCCAATGGAGGTGCTGACGCCCGACATGCTGCCGGCCCCCGTCAACAGGTTCAGGCCGTAGAGCCAGTTGATGCCACCGCCCGCCGAGCAGGTGGCCTCGCCAGGCGTGAAGGTCGTGAAGAAAACCCGTCCGTTCTGGATGCTGGGCGTTCCCACGAAGCGCTCACCCAGGGCCATTCCACCGACCACCTGAAGATCCAGATACCAGCCACGCTTGGTGACATAACTCACCGCGTTGCTCGAGACGGCCCGGGTCTGATAGCCGTTCAAATTGGTTCCGGCCACCACGACCTGGCCGATCAGGTCGTCCCTGCCGGCGATCGGTTGCGAGAGGTTGTCCCATATCCCGAACAGGCTCTGCACCGGCAGCCCCGTGCCACCGGTATTGTCGCCCTCGGCGAAATACTGGCCGGTGCCGAAGAACAGGCTGATACCGCCGCCGGGGCCACTGGAAACCTCGATCCCACCGGTAATCGGTTGCGGCGTCCCGCCATGCGTTGCAGTGAACAGCGGACTACCGCTGAAGGCTATGCTCCAGCTGGCCGGATCGGCATCGGTCAGATCGAACTTCCAGAGGTTGCCCTGCATGTCGCCGCCGTACACCGTATCGGCGATGCCATCGTGGTTGTGTACCGCGATCGGCGCGATATTCATCAGACCGTTGCGATGGGCGTAGTCCGCTCCCGTGGGCGACAGCCTGCGGATCACTTCGCCGGTCTGGATGTCGACCACATACAGCACGGGGCGACCGTTGACCGAGTTCACGCCATTGCCGAACAGCGCCACGAATCGCGGCCCGCCGTTTTCCGCATGAACCGGCACGACAACCGGCTTGCCCAGCACGAACCCCATATCGGCATCGTCACGGCCGGTCACTTCCCACAGCACATCGTCGGCATCGAAGTTCTGCGGATCGGAGATGTTCAGGCCGAAGACGGAGCCATGCCCCCCCGCGGTCGCCGATGGCGCCTGGGACGCACCGCCTGCACCGGTGGAGCCCACCAGGACCGTATGCCACTCGTCGTCGTAATGCACGTCGGACGTGGTCAACAAGCCATCCACGTAGTAACGGTGGCTGTAGCCCGGGTTTGCGAGTTCCGCCATGTGCGCCAGTGATGCGGATGGAATGAACGCGAACTCCTCCGTTCCTCCCGCGGAACCGGGAGACGCATTGAAGCCATGCAACATGCCGTCGTTCGCACCGACATACACCATGGCTGGCGCGGCTCCGGTAGCGCTCTTCGCCGCCATGAACGCCTTGTAGCTGGTACCCAGCGACTGCTTCCAGGCAACGCTGCCATAGCTGGCCCATGCCCCGTAGCCGAAATCGTCGCGGGGCGACACGACTTCCGGTGCGGAGTTGACGACATCGCCCATAAGCGACGTGCGCGCCCGGAACCCGGCGCCGGGCGCGGGGTTGCCGCGCAGGTAGGCGACCAGCGTTTCCACGGACTGGGAACCGAACCAGGTCGGGATCGCAGCCAGGCCCATGTTCGCCAGCTTCTGTGCCCGGTTGGCGCCCGGCACGTTGTCCGCCTGGAACTCCGCCGCGGTGGCGCGGACAAGATCGCCATTCGCGTCCACCGTTGTCGGCCGGGTCACGATGAAGATATCCCGGTCCGAAGCATCCAGCCTGGACGCAGCGCTCCACAGGGTGGCACCGTCGTCTCCTTCGGCGGAGACCTGGGTCGCGGTGACATCGCCCGTCCAGTCGTTGGACCCGGTCGGCACGTTGTAACTGGCCGAAACGGTAAACGAGCCGGTACTGATACGCGCGCCGGATCCTCCTCCCGATACCGGGGCATTGCTGCCCGCGGCACGCTCGAAGATGGCGCCCAGCCGCTCCTTCAACTTGGTCGGATTACGGGCGAGGAAGTAGTTGTCGGGCGTACCTGGCGTCTCGCTGTCCCACTCGCCCGGGTCCGGAATGCCGTTGCCATTGGCGTCGGTAAAACCGCCGTACTTGGCGGCATACCACAGCGGGCTTTCGAGCGCTCCCGCCTGGCCGGTACCGAGCTTGTACCTGCGGACCTGCGGCGCATCCCAATTGGCGGGCGGATTTGCCGTGGTGGTCAGCACCGAGCCGTTGCTGTTGCCGGGACGCAATGCCAAGCGCTGCACATTCTCGGCGGCAGTGGAGCCAACCACGGTATAACCGGTCAGCATCGCGTTGCCGGCGTAGGCAGACAGGTTCTCGATCCGGACCAGGACTTCGTCCGCACCGATCGTGGCCGTCAGGCTTCCTCCGGTGCATTCGCTGGAATTGCCGGCGCGCCAGCAGATGTCGCGGAATGCGCCCGTCTCGCGGCAAGCGGCGCCAACGCAGTAGGTCATCATCGACACGACGTCGTTGTCGTGGTCGTTGCCCCACAACGAATCCTCCCACACCAGCGAGAAACTGCCGGCACTGCCGTCCGCCTTCAGCGGCCGACCGTAGACATAGTTCGGAGAGACGGTCGACACCTTGGTACCCACGCCGACCGAGCCGAGGAAACAGCTGCGCCAGCCCGTGGAATTCTTCCCGGCGGAACCATCGTTGTTGGCCTGGCAAAGAGGCGCCAGCGAGATCTTGCCGCCGGCGACCGCAATCTCAAACTTCGGCAGGTTCTCGGCCAAGGCCACGGCATAGGTCTGCGCCGTCACCTTGTAGTCGTCGGGCTTGCCCTGGAGGCCCGGGCGCAGGTCCGTGGTCGCGGCGGCATACGCCAGGCCCGCCATCAGGTAGCTGCCCTCCATCGACGGGATATCCGGACAGATGCCCCTCGCCAGGCTGAGGTTGCTCACGGTAAGGCCGCGGCAGATATCCTCATGGGTATTGAGCGATGCGTAGCGGGCCGTCTCTCCCACCCGCCCGATCATATAGGCTCCCCCGTTGATACCCTCCGCTGCTCCCAGCGCATCCGTGGCGGCAGCAGCCGAGTCGAGATGGGGAACGCTCTGGATGTTGTCGCTATCGAAGGACGGCAAGCTGGAGGACATCACCAGGATGTTGCAGGTGGCGCAGTAGGAGTTCCCGCCCTCTTCCGGATCACGATAGGGGTCCAGCCAGCTCACCATGGTGGGCAGGCCACTGAGGTCGCCGGTGGCGCTGTAGCTGCCGGTGCGCGTCGTGCCGATATCGCCGATATAGCGAAGCGCCTCCGAATACATCTCGGCCAACGGATTGCCCCAGGCACTGCACCTCTGCGAGCCGGTACCCGGGTCCGTCAGGCTTCCGTTCCCCCCCTGGCCCTGGCGATTGAGGATGCTGTAGTTATTGCAATCGTTCCAGTTGCTGCCGTAGTTCCACTGGGTCAAGCGGAAGTTGGAAATCGTATTGATGATGCCTTCGGCACCGCTGCTGGTCGCCAGGCAGAACTGCCCGGTGGACAGGTTGATCTCATCGCCGGCCTGGCAATTGCCGGTGCCATTGCCGGCCAGCTTGCCGATGTTGCGGCGGAGTACACCGCCGTCGCGCGGGTTGGCGTAGGTGCCGGTGATCAGGCCGAAGCGCAGGCGGCCGCTTTCGCCATAGGTCTGCAGCAATCCGACCGGCTTGTAATGATCGGTCGTGCCATCACTGTACTTCTGGCAGAAGCTCTCACGCCGGTTGGTCGCATTGGCCGCGGGATCGCACACTTCCACGCGAACGTCCATCTCCGCCACGAGGCTCTTCGGCACGTCGTTCGCCGCCTCACCCCCGCGGTTGACGCCGCACTGGCTCAAAGCTGTGGCGGCCCATTCGGACCAGTTCCCCGATGCAACCTGCATCTTGGGCGCATCGTTCACGCCGAAACTGGCGTTGCAGAAGGACGTGGTTCCGTTATAGGGCGTGAAACTGTTGATGTCGCTGCCGCTGTATACCTTCACCCAGGCATGCAGGTCGTTCGGAATCGGTGCCCGCTCCAGGATGGTCTGGGTTGCGGTATCCGTCGAGCGCTGCCCGCCGTATAGCACGTGGCGCAGGATATCCAGGCGGCTCATCGTCACCCAGTTGAGGAAGTTGCCCGACCAGTTGCCCGCGCATGCGTGCTCGTTCACCCCACCGGCTGGACCAGTCGCCTTGAACCGTCCCCCGCTGTAGTCGTAGCACAACTTCGGATCGAAGTATCCCGAATAGTTGAAGGTGTCCTCGTACGTCGTGTTGATGGGACCGTCTTCTTCCAGGGCCGTATAGTCGCTGTAGGCCTTGTTGAACAACTGCTCGTCCCGCGACATCACCATCAGCATCAACGGTGGTTGGCTCTGGCCCAGGTACAGCGGGGACTGGGACAGGTTGTAATCGCCAACCGCTGCAGGCAGTGGCACTGCCTTGATGGCGACCAACCCCACAACAAGCGCAACTCCCGCGAACTTGCTCCACGGGGAAGTCACGACAGGCGACAGACGTCTGATGGCATTCATGGGATAAAGATCGTGTTGATCACCGCCGAAGCGGTGGCGTTGTCGTCGTCATCACTGGCCAAGGCCGTGATCTCGTAGATGTTTCCGGTCTCTTCGCTTTGCTTCTCGCCAATACGGCGGCTGGACGCGGCAAAGCACTTGTCGATCCGACGCGTGTGGGTCGCCCCCGGATTCGTCGCGTCGTTGGCCCAGGTCAGTGGGTCGAAGATGGGCTCGCACACTTCCTGGTCCGCCTCGAAGGTTCCCACGCCGCTGTTCACCGCGGAATCGATGTCCGCCTCGACCGATCGGGCGCTGGCTTCCGCCAGCTGGAATGCCTGGTTGACGCGCATGTAATTGGCCGCCATCCGCTCCTGCATCCCCGTCACCTGCATGCCGACGATGCCGATCAGCGCCAGCAGGATCAGCATGATCAGGGCGATATAGAGCACGGCACCGCGCTCGCGCGCGCCTCCCATGCGGGTACTGTGCGATCTGCGCATGAAGACCTCAGTTGCCATAAAGGCGATTCCGTACCGCAACGGTAGTCTGGTAGACCGAGCGGAAACGACCATCCGCCGGTGCAGTGAAAGTCACGCCGAGTGCGTTGAGCTTGTTGTCCGGGGAAGCCTGCAGCGATGCGGCCCGGTCCGGACTGGCGGCCACGAGACCCAACTGGACCGTACCGACCCTGCGCCAGCCATCTGCCGCAGGCGCCACCGATGCGGCGACATCCGCAGCGGTGCCTTGCCGATCGATATAGCCGGTAGGAGCCGACGCCGCAGCCAGTTCCCGGTCCTGCCCATAGAGGATCTGCATGTTTTCGACTCCCTCCACCAACTCTTCCGGGTCCGTGACAAGGTTGCCGTTCGGAGTCGCCGTATACCTCAGGCGATACAGTGAGGGGCGCCCACTGCCATTCAATCCGACGTAATAGATGATGCTTTCCGCCCGATACAGCACAGCCTGGCCGGAAGTGAAGACGTTGGTGAAATCGACGGCGTTGTTCGGCGCGGCTCCCGCGGTGACCAATCCACCGCCCGAATTCACCGCCGCGGCCTGGAACACGGTTGCCGACATGCAATCGGCCACGCCGAACAGACCCGGGTTGCCCACGCCGCTCTGCAGCACGCTCCAACGCGCCGCATCGAAGCCGAACTGGGGCGCAACCGGAGTACCTGCGATGGAGGTGATCGGCACTCCTTCCGGCGCCAGATAACGCAGCACCACGATATCGCTGCCTTCAACCCGGTTGCCGAGCGCAGCAGCGAACTGCGCAGGCAGTGCCGGGGTATACGCAGCTCCGCCCACGGCGGGGGTCTCCAGAAGCTCCACCTCGTCACCCGGTGCGGTATCGCTGGCCTCGTATCCCTGGATGGAGACCGAGAAATCCAATGCCGGGTGCGCAGCAGCACCGAAAGTCGTGGTCAAGCCGGACGGCGTCTGGCGGACATGGGCCTGGTCGTTCACGCAGCCGAAATGCCCTGCCATGCGCAGGTCACGCTGCAGGTAATCGATGGCAAAACGCCCATTCTCCTGGGTCCTTGCCAATCCTTCGGACAGCTGGTAGGCCGAACGCGAGGCACTGAATATCTGCACCAGTCCAAGGATCAGGACGAGACCGATCAACATCGCGATCATCAGCTCGATCAGCGTCATGCCGCGCGATGCAGTCCGGGAAGAGATCGATCTCACAGTCGGGTCCTCGCCGTAAAGGTGGTGTTCTCTGGGTTCGCGACCCAACGCTCGTCGCCCCAGGAAACCGCCACGACCAGCTCGTTGCCGTCCTGTTCAACGGTGGCTGTGGCGCCCTCGCCCAGGGCCTTGCCCATCCGGCAACGCCAATCGGTGATGAAATCCTCGGCCACAAGCCCAACGTCGACCGGCGACTCGCAATCGTCGTCGTCGATCGATGCCGAATAATTGCCCAGGTATGCGGAAGCAAGAACGCGATTGGCCCTTACCTGGTCCAGCAGCTCGTATGTCAGGTTGGTGGCCTGCGTACGGTAGTTGGCGCTCTGCACGAACCGGACGCTCATGGTCTGCAGCAACGCAAACCCGAGCAGCCCGAATGCCAGCACCAGGATGGCAATCATCACTTCGATCAAGGTAAAGCCACCCTGGCGACCACGCCTCGGTTGCTGCATCCGTCGTATCCGCATGCTCATGGACAGGGCCCCTTCGTCACCTTGATTTGTCCTGTTCGATTGATCAGCAGCGACCGCTGCAACGGCTGCGAACCGCATTCATCCGGACGCAGCATCACGACCTGATCGGCGGCCGCGCGCCTGCGCCCGCGGGCGTCATAGGCGATAGTGAGATCGGCGTCGTCGCCGGACACCTTCGGATTGCCGGCAGTGAACCGAAGCACGGTTTCACCGTCGTCAAGGGCCCCATCGCCATTGGTGTCGTCCCATACCAGCCAGCCGTCACCCCAGCTGGCGCCGTCGCAGCTTGCGCCGGCGGTGCTGGCGCAGACCCCGGTCCCATGGGTGTTCTTGATGGCTTCGCTGCGCGCCAGCGACATCGAGGCGATCATCTCGTTGGTCGCTGTCGCGATCCGGTTGGATCGGAGGACACTCTGGAAACTCGGGAAGCCGATGGCCAGCATTACCGCCAAAACGGCAATGGTGATCATCAGCTCGACCAAGGTGAAGCCGGTGTTTCGTCGGAACGGCATACGGTACGCTCCCCAGCGTGATGTCCCAAGGTTGCCCCGTCCGCCCCAGCTCCGCAAGAAACGCGGGACGAACGGTCAACCTGGGCGGATGGACGTCAACGTTTTGACGGAAGCACCCCGACCTCAGGTCACGACCCGGTAGCAGGGCCGGTATTCGCCCGAGATCTTCATCCGGCGCTGTTCGACGAAGGCGCGCAGCAGGCCATCCAGGGCCTGCATCATGTCCGGGGCGCCATGGATCTCGAAGGGGCCGAACTCCTCGATGCGGCGCATGCCCTCTTCCTTGACGTTGCCGGCGACGATGCCGGAGAACGCACGCCGCAGGTCCGCCGCCAGGGCGTCGGCCGGGCGGCCGTGGTGCAGGTCCAGCGCCGCCATCGCTTCATGACTCGGCACGAACGGCTGCTGGTACTCCAGTGGGATGTCGACCGACCAGTTGAAGAAGAACGAATCCTTCTGCGCCAGGCGGTACTCGCGCACCCGCTTGATGCCCTGCGACATCTTGCGCGCCACCGCCACCGGGTCGCCGACGACGATCTCGTAGCGGCTGGCCGCGTCATCGCCCAGCGTGAGGCGGATGAAGCGGTCGATCTGCTCGAAGTACGGGGCGGCAATGGTCGGCCCGCTGAGGATCAGGGGGAACGGCAGCGCCTTGTTCTCTTCGCGCAGCAGGATTCCCAGCAGGTACAGGATCTCCTCGGCGGTACCCACGCCGCCGGGGAAGACGATGATGCCGTGACCGATGCGGACGAACGCCTCCAGGCGCTTCTCGATGTCCGGCATGATCACCAGGTGGTTGACGATCGGGTTCGGCGATTCGGCGGCGATGATGCCCGGCTCGGTGATGCCGATGTAGCGCGTGGTGTGCTTGCGCTGCTTGGCATGGGCGATGGTGGCGCCTTTCATCGGCCCCTTCATCGCACCCGGACCGCAGCCGGTGCAGATGTCCAGGCCGCGCAGGCCCAGTTCGTAGCCCACCTGCTTGGTGTACAGGTACTCGTCGCGGGAAATCGAATGCCCGCCCCAGCACACCACCAGGTTGGGTTCGCTCGGATGCAGGATGCGGGCGTTGCGCAGCAGCCCGAACACCGCGTTGGTGATGCCGTCTGACGATTCCAGGTCCGAGGCGTACTGCGGCCCCAGCTCGATCGCCATGTAGGCCAGATCGCGCACCACCGCGAACAGCAGCTCGGCGATGCCGCGGATGATCTCGCCGTCGACGAAGGCCATCGCCGGCGCGTTGACCAGGTCGATGCGCACGCCCCGGTCCTGCTGCGCCACCTGGATGTCGAAATCCGGATACAGGTCGCGCGCGGCGCGCGGATCGTCCGAGGCGCTGCCGCTGGTCAGGACCGCCAGCGCGCAACGCCGCAGCAGTTCGTGCATGCCGCCGCTGGAGGCATCGCGCAGGCGCGCCACTTCGGCCCGCGACAGCACATCCAGCCCACCGCGCGGGTAGATCCGCGCATCCTGCACCGGCAGCGCCCGCGCCGCCTTTTCTTTCGTTGTCATATCCATGCTTTGCTTCCTCAAGGTTGCCGAATGTAGCGCCGCCCCCTTAAAAAGCAAAACGGCCGGGAATCCCGACCGTTGGATGCATGCCGCCTGCGCTCGCCATTGGAGAGGATCGCCGGTGGCGTTCC
The DNA here is from genome assembly GCF_026107455.2 of Xanthomonas chitinilytica. Classification (GTDB taxonomy): domain Bacteria; phylum Pseudomonadota; class Gammaproteobacteria; order Xanthomonadales; family Xanthomonadaceae; genus Stenotrophomonas; species Stenotrophomonas chitinilytica. Next base: position 263,601 of record NZ_JAPCHY010000001.1, read on the forward strand.
TCGCGCCAGCGATCCTACGCGGCCCGCAGCGAGCCCGCAAGCGCCGCCTCAACGGGAAACGGCCGGGTTGCCCCGGCCGTTTCCGTTTACTTACTGCATCAAGTCCGCAGGATCAGAACTTGTACTTCAGGCTCAGCATCATCGACCAGCGCGACACCGCGGTGTTGCCCTTGTCGTTGTTGTTCTCCTGAATCTGCGGATTGTCGGTGGAACCGGTGAAGTTGTAGACGTACTTGCCGGTTTCCGGATCGATACCCGCGTAGTTGGCCACACGACGGGTCGAGTAGAAACCGTAGTCGTCGATCAGGCCCCACTTCTTGTTGAGCAGATTGCCGACATTCATGATGTCCAGCGCCAGCTCGGCCTTGTGTCCCTTGAAGAAGCCGGGGACTTCCTGGCTGATGCGCACGTCGAAGCTGTTGACCCACTTGGCGCGGTGCGAGTTGGCCGGCACCACCTGGCCCTTGTAGCCGGCCAGCTCCGGGGTCTTCTCCAGCCAGTCGAAGAATGCCTTCTCCATGTCTGCGCCACCGGTGAACAGCACATCGCCATAGCCAGCCGGCACATAGAACAGGTCGTTGGTGGTGGCACCATCGCCGTTGACGTCGTTGTAGAAGATGTAGCTGTACGGGCGGCCCGAGCGGCCTTCGTAGAACAGGCCGACGCGGGTGGCGTTGTCGCCGAAGAAGTTGTGCTTCCACTCCACGGTGCCGGTCACGCGGTCCTTGATCGCGTAGCGCGAGTCGTAGGCCACATTCTCGTTGGCATTGAAGATCAGCGTGTTGTTCCAGTTCGAGGTGTTCTGCGAGCTGGTCAGCGGGCTGACTTCCTTGGCGCGGGTATAGGTATAACCCAGCGACCAGCCCCAGTTCTCGGCCATCGGCTTGCTCAGCGAGAAGGTCGCCTGCGAGCTGCTGCCCTTGTCGGTGTTGCGGAGCAGCATCACGTCACCCATATTCGACGGGCGATTTGCCTTCACGCCCGGGCAGAGATCGGCGGCGACTTCTGCCGTGGTGCAGTTGACTCCACGGATCCTGCCAACTTCCATACCGAAACGACCGGCGTTAGCGGGGTCAAGACCGGCATCATTCCAGTAGATGTCGCGGTTATCGGTGGTGCCACTGGTGGTCGGTGCCGCAACATCCAGGCGCTCGAAATACAGGGCATCGTTGACCTTGGTGAACAGCACCTCGGCCGACGCCACCATGCCATACCACGGCAGTTCGTGGTCGAACGCCAGGTTGGCCTTCCACACCGACGGCAGCTTGGTACCCGGGGCAATGATGTCCACGTTCTGGCGGGCAGCGCTCGGGGTCAGGCCTGCAGTCGACGGCGGCACCGTCGGATCAAAGGCCGGTGCATCATCGCCACGCAGATCGTACTCGACGTAGTTCAGACCGGTGTTCTGGTAGGCACCGGCCAGCCACACGTTCGGAGCCGCGCCGCCGAACAGGCCCACGCCACCGCGCAGCTGGGTCGGACGGTCGCTGTCGAAGGTGTAGTTGAAGCCGACGCGCGGCTGCACCAGCTTGTCGTCCACCAGACGGGTGTTGTCGTAGCCGTACAGTTCCTCGATGTCCGGGTTGTACAGGCGCTGGTCGCTGAAGTCCGGGATGTCGATGCGCACGCCGAACATCAGGCTCAGGTTGTAGTTGACCGCCCAGGTGTCCTGCACGAACAGGCCGGTGTTCTTCAGCTTGAACGAGGCCGGGATGTCGTCGCGGCTGCCGTCCGCGCGCGGCGCACGCAGCTGGTACTGGCTCGGGGTACCGTCCAGGAACGCATCCAGATCGGAGAAGGTATACACGCCGTTGAGGTTGCGACCGTAGAAGTTCATCAGGTCGTTGTCGGAATAGTCGAAACCGAACTTGACGGTGTGGTCGCCGACGTACCAGGTACCGGCACCGAAGGCGCTCAGTTCCTTGGACTCGACGATGTTGACGTGGGTGTTCTGCTCGGTACCCAGCAGCAGGGCACTGTTGTTCGGGCCGAATCCATTGATGCGGATATGCGGCAGGTCGACCATCGGAGAACGGATCGCGCTGTAGTCCTTGTGCGAGACCTTGAACTCGGTGGAGAAGTTTTCGCTCCAGTCGGAGAACAGCTCTCCCATCCAGGTTTCATAGGTCTTGGGCTGGGCGTACCAGTGGCTGCTCAGCGAAGCGGTGCTGGTAGCCAGTCCCGGGAACCGCATCACGCTCTGCTCCATCTTGTTGTAACGCAGCGCAGCGCGGTGGTTCTCGTTGATGTTCCAGTCCAGCTTGACCGCGTATTCCTCGATCTCCGTCTTGTTGTCCGGTGCGCTCAGGCTGCCGACGTCATAGCCCTGGCCTGCCATGAAATCCTGCACCTGCTTGATCTGGGCATCGGTGATCTCGCCCCGGCCGTACGGGCCGTCGCTCAGCGAAACACCCGGTGCGGAACGCTCGTACTTCTCGTAGTTGGCAAAGAAGAACAGCTTGTCCTTGACGATCGGGCCACCGAAGGTCATGCCGTAGGTCTTCTCGTCCTCGAAGCCGTTGAAGTCGCTGCGATCGCCCTCGAGACGGCTGCGCACCATGTCCTTGTCGCGGTAGGCGCCGTAAACAGTGCCGTGGAACTCGTTGGTGCCCGACTTGGTCACGGCATTGATCACCGCGCCGGTACCGCCGGAAATGGTGGTGTCGTAGTTGGCCAGGTCGATGTTGATTTCTTCGATGGCGTCCATCGAAACCGGCTGGCGCTCGGTCGGCAGGTTGTTGGACTCCAGGCCGAACGGATCGGAGGCGTTGATGCCGTCGATGCGGATGGCGTTGTAGCGGGTGTTCTGGCCACCAGCGGAGATCGCACCATCAGCCTTGCTGACCTGCGAGATGCGCGGATCCAGGCGGATGTAATCCTGGATGTTGCGGTTGGCCGACGGCAGCGCTTCCAGGGTCTCGCGGTTGATGTTGGAACCGGTGCCCATCTTGTTGGCGCTGAAGATTTCCGAGCCACCGGCCACGGCGACCACTTCCACGCTCTGCAGGGTGGTGACGTCGCCGGTCAGCGCGGCGTTGACGGTATTTACCTGATTCAGGTTCAGGTAAACGCCTTCTTCGGTCTTGGTGCCTTCACCGGGCTTGGTGATGGTGATGCTGTACGGGCCACCCACGCGCAGGCCGCGCGCGTTGTAACGGCCGCTGGCGTCGGTGGTCGCACGGCTGACCGTGCCCGACTCGACGTGGACGATGGTGACTTCCGCACCGGCCACAGGCTGGCCTGCCGAAGAAATCACCTGGCCGCCGACGCCGGCGGAGGTGCTCTGTGCGAATGCCGGAGCAGCCGCCAGCGCGGCGACGAGGCCAAGGGCGAGCTTGGACATCCGGATGCGAGGGTGGTTCATGTGTGGGTAGCCTCGATACGAGTTGGCGATTGGGAAAAAACGCGATCCATCAGCCCCGGGGTCAACCGGGCGCCTGATCGGCTTGAATCTGAGGTGCCTTCCGCAGCGGTTGCAGCCGCAACGGTTAACAACAGATTAACACGATAGCCCCGGATTGTGACGGGATTACGACAGGTTTTTCCCGCAGTGCAACACGCCGATCGGTGTCCCGAACGCCTCAGATTGCAGCCGGCGCCAGCTGCAGATAGGTACCGATCCCGTCCAGGAACATCTGCACCGAAATCGCCACCAGCAGCATCCCCATCAGTCGTTCCAGCGCGGTCAGCGCGCGGGCACCCAGCAACTTGTAGAGCAGCGGCGCCAACATCAGGATGGCCGCCGTCGCCCCCCAGGCGATCAGCAACGCCAGGCTCCAGTCGCCCAGCCGGGTCGGCTCGTTGCTGCCCATCAGCATCACCGCAGCCATGCCCGACGGCCCAGCCACCAGCGGGATGGCCATCGGCACGATGAAGGGTTCGCCGTCGGGAACCGCGCCCATCAGGCCCTCCGGACGCGGGAAGATCATGCGGATGCCGATCAGGAACAGCACGATGCCGCCGGCGATCGCCACCGACTCCTGGCGCAGGTGCATCAGTTCCAGCGCGTACTTGCCGCCCCACAGGAACCCCATCAGCACCACCAGCGCGATCAGCAGCTCGCGCACCAGCACGATGCGCTGGCGCCTGGGTGCCAGCGGCTTGAGCAGGCTCAGGAACACCGGGATGTTGCCCAGCGGATCCAGGATCAGGAACAGCAGCAACGCCGCCGACAGGATGGTCATGCCGGGGGAACCAGCACCTGCCCGCGGTATTCCACCCCCGCGGATGACAGCAGGGTGACACAGGCCTCGGCGTAGGCGGCCGGGTCCGTCGCCTGCAGATCCTCCTCATGGGTGAAGGCACGGGCGCGCAATCCCGTGCGCATCGGGCCCGGCTGCAGCCCGCTGACCCGTACCGGGCCGTTGGCCAGTTCGTGGTGCAGCGACGCCAGCAATCCGCGCAGGCCATGCTGGGCGACGCCATAGCCGCCCCAATACGCCTGCCCCACCCGCTGCGGGTCGTCCAGCGCGAACACCACTGCCGCGTCCTCGCGCTGCCGCAGCAACGGCAGGCAGGCCTGGGTCAACCAGCCGCGGGCGGTCAGGTTGACATGGATGGCGCGCGCGAAGGCCGCCGGGTCGCCCAGTTCGAACGGCGTCAGCCCGGGGAAATCTGCCGCGCAGTGCAACAGGCCGTCCAGGCGCCCCAGCTCGTCGCGCAGGCGCTCGGCCAAGGTGGCGTAGTCGTCCGGGGTGGCGCCTTCCAGGTCCAGTGGATACAGCAGCGGCTCCGGCCCGGCCTTGGCCACCGCGTCGTAGACCCGGTTGAGGCGGGCCGGCTTGCGCCCCAGCAGCACCACGGTGGCGCCCGCGGCGGCACAGGCACTGGCGGCGGCGCTGCCCAGCCCGCCGGCGGCGCCGGCGACCAGCACCACCCGCTCGGCCAGCGGCGACGTCGTCGCCGGATCCCGCAGGACAGTGCTCACGATTGGCCGGCCTCGGCCACGATGCGCTTGAGCTCGCCGGACTCGAACAGCTCCAGGATGATGTCGCAGCCGCCGATCAGCTCGCCGTTGATGAACAACTGCGGGAAGGTGGGCCAGTTCGAATAGCGCGGCAGGTTGGCCCGCACCTCCGGCTCCTCGAGCACGTTGACCGTCCGCAGCTGCTCCGCGCCGGCCGCCATCAGCGCCTGCACCGCGCGGCTGGAATACCCGCACATCGGGTACTGGGGAGTGCCCTTCATGAACAGGACGAGGGGATGATGATCGACCTCGGCCTGGATTTTTCCCATCACCGGCATTTGAAACCTCCCTGCGAGTGCGAAAGAACCGTCCGTCCTGGTCGGATAGACTTTCGTGACCGGCGATTGTAAGCCCAGTCCACGGACAGCCGGCGCCCTTTTTGCCACCGATCCGGACCATGCCCGTCGAATTCCCCGACCTGCCCTATCCATCCAACGCCCTGCAGCCGCACCTGTCGGCCGAAGCCCTGGAGCTTCGCCACGGCACCCATCATCGCGCCTGCGTGGATGCGGTCAATGCCGGCATTGCCGGTACCGAATTCGCGGAAATGGGCCTGGAGGAAATCGTCCGCCACAGCCAGGGGAGCCTGTTCGAGGCCGCGGCACAGGCATGGAATCACGGCTTCCAGTGGCAGTGCCTGCACCCGCGCGGCGGTGGCGAGCCGGACGGGCCGCTGGCCGAACGGATCGCACGCCACTTCGGCGATACCCAGCGCCTGCGCGAGGAGTTCAACCGCGTCGCACTGTCGATCTTCGGTTCCGGCTGGACGTGGCTGGTGCAGCACCCCGACGGTGCGCTGACGGTGATCGGCACCCGCAACGCGGCCACGCCACTGACTGGCGACAGCATCCCGCTGCTGGCCTGCTGCGTGTGGGAGCACGCCTATTACCTGGACTACAGGAACGACCGGGCCAGCTACCTGGACGCCTTCTGGAAGCTGGCGAACTGGGACTTTGCCGCTTCGCGGTTGAGTTGAGGCCGCAAACCCCGCTGCCTGTCTTCCAGCGATAGCGGTTGGCAGCATCGGCGGCGGGGCAGGCCATCGCCAGGGTCGCGCCCGACGCCCCTCAGTTCCTTCGCAGCAGATGTCCCGCTCCGGGACCGCCCCTGCCCGCACAATGATGCAGCAGGCGCAACGAGCGGTCGTCGCCGGCACCGGGACCACGATGGTCCGCAGGGCCTACCACCCACGCGAGCCTCCGCGTCCGGCAGCACCGGACGCCAGAAACGCGGCGACACGATCGACGGGAGCCTGCCGCGCTTGCCGGCACGCCCCTCCGGGCCGCCATGGCGTCTGCCGGGAATGGCCGCGCTCCGGCCATTCCCCGACCGTCAAACCGGCTGCCGGTCGCCCGACGTTCCGCGCAGTGCCGCCACCACCGGCGCCACCTGCGCCTGGCGGCCCAGTTCGTCCCCCACCTTTTCCAGCGCCGTGGCCAGCGCCGCGGCGGCATCGTCGCGCAGCGTGGCGTGGCCGACCTTGCGCCCGTCCCGCGGTTGCTTGCCGTAGTCGTGCCAATGCCCGGCCGGCTGTGCCAGCACCGCACCGGCGTCGGGCATCTGCCCGATCCAGTTCAGCATGCAGGCATGGCCGAGCATGCGGGTATCGCCCAGCGGCAGCCCCAGCACCGCGCGCAGGTGGTTCTGGAACTGCGAGGTCTCGGCGCCTTCGCTGGTCCAGTGGCCGGAGTTGTGCACCCGCGGCGCCATCTCGTTGGCCAGCAGCTCGCCATCGCGGCAGAACAGCTCCAACGCGAACACACCGACGTAATCCAGGCGCTCGGCCAGCTTCCTGGCGTAACCGACCGCCGCCTCGTGCTGCGCCCCGCTCACCCGGGCCGGCGCCAGGCTGGCCGACAGCACGCCGTCGACATGCCAGTTGCCGGTCAACGGCCAGGCCCGGAACTCGCCGTCGCGGCCGCGTACGGCGACCACGCTGATCTCCCGCTCGAAGGCGACGAAGCCCTCCAGGATCAGCCCGGTCCGCTCGACCTGCGTGCCCAGCGCCTGCCAGGCCGCATCGATGTCGGCCTCGCTGCGGATCCGGAACTGGCCCTTGCCGTCGTATCCCAGGCGGCGGGTCTTGACGATGCATGGCGTACCGAACTCGGCGACCCGGGCCGCCAGCTCGTCGCGGCTGCGGATGTCGGCGAACGGCGGCAGCGGGATGCCCAACTCCCGGAACAGGGTCTTTTCGCTGAGCCGGTCCTGCGCCACCGCCAATGCCTGCGGGTTGGGGAACACCGGTCGCCGTTGCGCCAGCCACTGTGCGCTGCTGGCCGGCACGTTCTCGAAATCGAAGGTCACCACGTCGACCTTCGCCGCGAACTCGGCCAGTGCCTCCGGATCATCGAACGCGCCCACCTGCAAGGGCGCCACCTGCCCGGCGCAGGCATCGGCGGCCGGGTCGAGCACCACGAAGCGCAGCCCCAGCGGGGCACCGGCCAGTACCATCATCCGCGCGAGCTGGCCGCCGCCGAGTATCCCGACCGTGGTCATTGCCGCGGATCGTCGCTGGCCATGACGTCCTCGGTCTGGCGCTGGCGGAAGGCATCCAGCGCCTGGCCGATCGCCGGCTGCCCGGCCGCCAGCATCGCTGCGGCGAACAACGCCGCATTCGACGCGCCGGCATTGCCGATGGCGAACGTCGCCACCGGGATGCCGGCCGGCATCTGCACGATCGACAGCAGCGAGTCCATGCCGTTCAGCGCCTTGCTCTGCACCGGCACGCCCAGCACCGGCACCGCGGTCTTGGCGGCCAGCATGCCCGGCAGGTGCGCCGCGCCGCCGGCGCCGGCGATGATGGCGCGCAGGCCGCGGCCGCCGGCCTGTTCCGCATAGTCGAACAGCACGTCCGGCGTGCGGTGCGCCGACACCACCCTCACTTCGTAGGGAACGCCCAGCGCATCGAGCTTCTGGGCCGCGTGTTGCATGGTCTCCCAGTCGGAACGGGAGCCCATCACGATGCCGACAAGCGGCGCGGATTGGTTGGGGTTCATTGGCCGTCGCCTATCTCAAAGACGTATTCTAGCCACCTTCCCCGCAAGACCAAGACCCGATGGACCGCAAACTGCTCGACCTGCTGTGCTCGCCCGACACCCGCCAGCCCCTGTCCCTGCTGGATGCGCGCGGGCTCGATGCCCTCAACCGGGCCATCGCCAGCGGTGCCGTGGCCCGTGCCGACGGCAGCGCGCAGACGCAGGCGCTGCGCGAGGCGCTGGTCACCCGCGACCGCAAGCAGGTCTTCCGTGTCGACGACGGCATCCCGGTGCTGCTGGCCGAAGAGGCCATCGCCACCAGCCAGATCGCCGACTTCCCCGAAAAGTGATGCCGCCCCATCCGCCGACCGCCCCCGATCCGGCACAGGTCGAGGCCGACGTCCGTCGCGCCCTGGCCGAGGACATCGGCAGCGGCGACGTCACCGCCGCGCTGCTGCCGGACACCGCCGACATCGCTTACCTGCTGTGCAAGCAGGACGCGGTGGTCGCCGGGCGGCCGTGGTTCGACGCCACCCATCGCGCGCTCGATCCGGCGGTACGGATCGACTGGCGTGTGACCGAGGGCCAGCACGTCGCCGCCGGTACGGTGCTGGCGACGCTGCACGGCCGCAGCCGCAGCCTGGTCAGCGCCGAGCGCACCTCGCTCAACTTCTTGCAGACGCTTTCGGCCACCGCCACCACCACCGCGCGCTACGTCGCGGCAGTGGCCGGCACCGGCACCCGCATCCTCGACACCCGCAAGACCCTGCCCGGCCTGCGCCTGGCGCAGAAGTACGCGGTGCGGTGCGGCGGCGGTGACAACCATCGCATCGGCCTGTTCGATACGGTGATGCTCAAGGAAAACCACATCCGCGCCGCCGGCTCGCTGACCGGTGCGGTGCAGGCCGCGCGCGCGCAGCAGCCCAGCCTGCCGCTGGTGGTGGAGGTGGAGGACCTGGAGCAACTGCGCGAGGCGCTGCAGGCCGGCTGCGAGCGCATCCTGATCGACGACTTCACTCCCGCCATGCGCCGCGAGGCGGTGCGCATCGCCGCCGGCCAGGCTCCCGAAAAGCGTGTTCCGCTGGAAGTGTCCGGCAGCGTCGACCTGGCCGGCGTGCGCGCGATCGCCGAGGACGGCGTGGACTGCATTTCCATCGGCGGCCTGACCAAGCACGTGCAGGCGATCGACCTGTCGCTGAAGCTGGGGCCGCCGCCGGGTTGAGGCCGGCGAACTCCCTGTAGAGCCGAGCCCATGCTCGGCTGCTTCCCGATTGTCCCGAACCCTGTTCGCGCTTCGCGCGATGAGCCGAGCATGGGCCCGGCCCTACAGAAGCGGGGCGCCTTCACGGCTCGGCCACGCCCGCCTCTGCGACGCTGCGGCCATCCCCCACAGGAGCCGCGCATGCGCCGGATGCCCTTGCCTGCCTGTCTGGTACTGGCGGTGGCGCCCTTGTCCGCAGCCGCCGCCGAAGTCTGCGACCTGCCGCCCCGCTATGGGCTGAGCCCCACGGCGATCGCCGTCGTCCGCGCCGCCTGCAACGAACACCGGCTGTGGCACCGCCCCTTCATCGATCGCCAGGGCCGGGCGGCGCGGCTGGACGTCACCGAGGCGGAAAGCGCCGATCTCGCCGACCAGGGCCTGGTCGCCTGGCAGCGGGTGGCCGGCTACTGGCGCGAAAGCGGCACCCTGTCCGCACTGGACGACCTGCCCGGCGCGCGCAGCTGCCAGGCACCGCTGGGCTCGCGCTACCTGGAATCGGATTGCCGTGCGTTCCTGCTCGACAATCCCTGGTCGGCCGCGTTCGTCTCCTGGGTGATGGGCCGCGCCGGGGTGGCGGGATTCGCCCGTTCGCCGCGGCACATCGACTACATCCGCCAGGCGTTCGACAGCCGTCCCGGCGCACCCTACCGGCTCGACGATCCCGCCACCGGCAAGCCCGCACCCGGCGACCTGCTGTGCTTCCTGCGCGGCGGCGATGTCCCGCGCGGCCACGCCGGGCTGCGGCAGGCGCTGGCCGACAACCGCGCCGCGCACTGGAAGACCCATTGCGAGATCGTGGTCGCGGCCAACGTCGGCGGCGACCGCACCCTGTACCTGATCGGCGGCAACGTGCTCAACGCGGTCACCCTGCGCATGCTGCCGCTGGACCGCAGCGGCCGTCTCGAACCACCGCAAGCTCCCGCCACCGGCGAAGGCGAAACGGCGGCCTGGCAACCCGGCTGCACCCCGGCGCGGGAAGCCGAGTGCGATTTCAACCGCCGCGACTGGGCCGCGCTGCTGAAGCTGCAGGTTCTACCCGCTCCGACGATGTCGCCACCGCCTCCCGGCACCGGCGAGGGCCTCCCGCCATCGCGATGAGCCCCACCGCCAACCGGTGCCGGATCGTCCCGGGCTCATCCCGGCAAGCGCATCCCTGTAGGCCTGAACACCTGCTCCCCGCGTACCGGACCGCACCAGCCCGCAGACATGTCCGCCGATACCGTTCCCCTTTGCCGGCGCCCCGCCTAAAGTAGCCGCATGCCTAGCCTGATCCTGCTGATGATTGCCGGCGCTGCCGCCTACGCCTTCTGGAACTCCTCGCGCGCAGCCGCCGAACGTGCCGGCGAACTGGGCCGCAACGCCTGCCGCGCCGCCGACGTGCAGTGGCTGGACCAGAGCGTCCACGCCACCGGCCTGCGCGTGTGCCGCCTGCCCAGCGGCTGGCTGGGATTCGAGCGCACCTTCCGCTTCGATTACTCCTACGACGGCATCGATCGCCACAGTGGCCGCATGGTCCTGCGCGGCGACCAGCTGCTCTCCTTCGTCGGCCCCAGCGCCGCGCGGATCAGCCAGATCCGGCCGGACGCCGAGGATGTCGAGGACGCCTGAGGCCAGACGGCGGCCTGCCCCGTTCCCCTCGGGCCGAACAGCCTTCCCGCGAAAGTCGATGGCAAGGGCATCCCGCCGGAAAGCACATGCCGCGTCCGGCTCGCGCAGCATTCCCCTCGCCGGCAGTCGCAAAAACGGCACCGCGCCCCCGCAGGTTGCGTATCCGGAAACGCCTCCAAGGGCGCATCAACACGCCAAGGGCACATCGCCGGATCACGAGCCGGCAGGTCGTCTCCACCGGCCGGCACGCTCCTGGCGTGACCTGTAGCGGCCAACGACACCCGCCGTTCCCGTGCAGGCGTACAGGTACGAGAAGCTCCACAACAGCGCAAAGCGCGGGTCACCCGGCGACTTCGCCCCTTCCACCGTCGTCCCCGCGCAGGCGGGGACCCGGCCGCTTTCGCGCAGAATGAAACGACAGCCGCAGAAACAACCCGGTTTCATCCGGCATTGCAGGCAAGTCTCCGGATCCCCGCCTGCGCGGGGACGACATTCTGCCGGGGGAGCGATGCGGAGCCCCGTCTTGCCCGGACATCCATGCCTGCACCATCTCCATCGCAATGGCCCGTCGTCCTGCGGCAACGTGGAGCAGCAACGCGGGAAAGCACGCGCGCTGCCGCGCATCCGACAGCGCAGGCTAGGCAAATCATGACGCTCCCGCACGGATGCGCGGAAGCATCGCTTGCCTACTTGACCACCCGCAGGTGCGGGCGCTTGCCGGCGGTGGGCGGCTCGTCCGGCGGCGAGGTCGGAGGCGGCAGGTCGTCATCCGGCGGACCATCGCTGCCGGCGATATCGTCGGGCAATGCCATGCCCTGCCCGGTCTCGCGCGCATAGACCGCCAGCACCGCGGAGATCGGCACCTGCACCGGGAAGCTGACGCCGGAGAAGCGCGCGGTGAAGCTGACGCCGTCGTTGTCGATCTGCAGGCGCATCACCGCCCGTTCGGCGATGTTGAGCACCACCCGGCCTTCCTTGACCGCGCTGGCGGGAACCTGCACGCCGGGCAGGCCGGCATCGACCAGGATATGCGGGGTCATGCCGTTGTCGTTGATCCATTCCACCAGTGCCCGCAACAGATAGGGACGGTGGCTGGTCATGCGGAAAGTTTCTTCAGTCATGTGACAAGTGTACGCGCCGGCACGCGCCGGTCGTGGCGCGCGCGGCAGAACCGATAAGTCGGCATACAGCCTGCTGCGCTCAGGCCGGCAGGTCGCGCAGCTTCTTTTCCTGGTCGGTCAGGCTGCGGATGAAACCCGGGTTGCGGAAGATGCGGTTGCCATAGTCCTCGATCGCCTTGCCGTCCTTCGGCAGCGGGATATCCAGCGACTGCAGGCGCCAGATGATCGGCGCCATCGCGCAATCGGCCAGGCTCATCTCCGGATTGAGGAAGAACTTGCTGGCCTTGAACAGCGGCACCGAGGCGGTCAGCAGCTCCTTGAGCCGCTTGCGGCCGGCCTCGGCCTGGGACTTGTTGCCGAGCTGGATGGCCTGCACCTGTGGCACCCAGTCATGCTCGATCCGCAGCATCGCCAGCCGCAGGCGCGCACGGGAGAGCGGGTCCACCGGCATCAGCGGCGGATGCGGATAGCGTTCGTCCAGGTATTCGCTGACCACCGAGGCGGCGTACAGCACCAGTTCGCGCTCGACCAGCGTCGGCACCGAATGGTAGGGGTTGAGGTCGATCAGGTCCTCGGGAGGGTTCTGTGCATCGACCGCGACGAAGTCGTAGGTCACGCCCTTGGCCGCAAGCACCAGCCGCACCCGGTGGCACAGCACGTCGTCGTTCGAGGAAAACAGTGTCAGGGTATTCCGCATGCGCACACTCGCCGCCATTCAAGGCTCTCCAACGGCCGGAATCCGCCGGCCGCATCGGCGCCGCCGGCCCATTGCCGACGGTCGCCACGGTCCCCGAGTGTGCAATCCGGCGCCAGGAATGCCAATAGCAAAACCGGATTTTCGCGCAGCTGCCTGCCGGCACCGCCACCCGGAGAGGTCGGCACCGGATCAGTGCACGTCCTTCCAGCACTCCTTCTTCACCAGGTAGGCCAGGAACGTCAGCAGGGCCAGGAACAGGATCACCCACACGCCCAGCTTCTGCCGCTTCAACGCCGCCGGCTCGCCGGCATACTCGAGGAAGTTGGCGATGTCGCGCACCGTCTGGTCGTATTCCGCCGCGCTCTGCCTGCCCGGCGCCTCGATCTTCAGGGCGACCACCGGACGCTCGCCGGTATCCTTGTCCGGCTCGCCGAAGACCGCGTGCTGCAACCCCTGCTGCTCCCACAACGGGTTGGGCATCGAGGCATTGGGAAACAGCTTGTTGTTCCAGCCCAGCGGCCGGGTTTCGTCCAGATAGAACGACTTGAGGTAGGTATAGACCCAGTCGGTGCCGCGCACGCGGGTGATCAGGGTCAGGTCCGGCGGCATCTTGCCGAACCATTTCTCCGCCGGCTCGTGCGGCATCGATACCTGGATGTGCTCGCCAATGGCCGCACCGGTGAAATTGAGGTTGTCCATCACCTCTTCCTCGGTCAGCCCCAGGTCCTCGGCCATGCGCGAATAACGCAGGTACTTGAGCGAATGGCAGCCGGAGCAGTAGTTCATGTACGCCTGCGCGCCGCGCTGCAGGGAAGCGCGGTCGCCCAGGTCGTTGCCCGCCTGCAGCAGGCTGCCTCCGCCGGCGGCCGAGGCGGCAGCGGAAAACACCAGGGCGGCCGCACAGGCCAGCCGGACAATCCACTTGTCAGTCATGCGTCGTCACCCGTTCCGGTACCGGCTTGACCTTGTCCAGCTTGGTCCAAATCGGCATGGTGATGAAGAAGGCGAAATACAGGAAGGTCAGTACGCGGCCGACCCAGGTTTCCCAGATCGCGGTGCCCGGGCCGGAGCCGATGACGCCCAGCCACACGAAGCACACCACCAGCACGCCCAGCATGACCCTGGAGATCCAGCCGCGGTAGCGGATCGACCTGACCTTGGCCTTGTCCAGCCACGGCACCAGGAACAGGATGGCGATGGCCGAGAACATCACGATCACGCCGCCCAGCTTGTCCGGCACCACCCGCAACATCGCGTAGTACGGCGTGTAGTACCACACAGGCTTGATGTGCTCGGGGGTGACCAGCCGGTTGGCTTCGGTGAAGTTGTCGTGTTCCAGGAACAGCCCACCGAAACCCGGGGCGAAGAAGATGATGAAGGCGGCGATGATCAGCAGGAAGCCGGCGCCCACCATGTCCTTGACCGTGTAGTACGGGTGGAACGGGATGCCGTCGGTCGGCGCGGTCGGCGACCAGCGGTTGCCCCTCGGCCCCTTCTTGATCTCCACGCCGTCGGGATTGCTGGAGCCGACCTCGTGCAGCGCCCCCAGGTGCAGCACCACCAGCAGCAGCAGCACCAGCGGCAGCGCGATCACGTGCAGCGCGAAGAAGCGGTTGAGGGTGGCGTCGCCGGGCAGGTAGTCGCCCATGATCCACTCGGTCAGGCCCTGCCCGATCACGGGGATGGCGCCGAACAGCGAGATGATGACCTTCGCGCCCCAGAACGACATCTGCCCCCACGGCAGCACGTAGCCCATGAAGGCCTCGGCCATCAGCACCAGGTAGATCAGCATGCCGAGGATCCAGACCAGCTCGCGCGGCTTCTGGTAGCTGCCGTACATCAGCCCGCGGAACATGTGCAGGTAGACGACGATGAAGAACAGCGACGCGCCGGTGCTGTGCATGTAGCGGATCAGCCAGCCCCACTCCACGTCGCGCATGATGTACTCGACCGACGCGAACGCCTCCGCCGCGCTGGTCTTGTAGTGCATCGTCAGGAAGATGCCGGTCACGATCTGGTTGACCAGGATCAGCAGGGCCAGCGAGCCGAAGTAGTACCAGAGGTTGAAGTTCTTCGGCGCGTAGTACTCGCTGACGTGCTTGCGGTACACCGGCATCAGCCCCGGCGCCCGCTCGTGGACCCAGTTCGCGACACCGCCCGCGGCGCGGGCAAGGATGTTGTTGGCCATGGCTTACGCTGCCCCCTGCGGATCGACGCCGATGACGATGGTGTTGTCGTCCTGGTAGTGGTGCGGCGGCACCAGCAGGTTGATCGGCGCCGGCACGTCCTGGAACACGCGCCCGGACATGTCGAAGCGCGACTTGTGGCAGGGGCAGAAGTAGCCGCCCTTCCACTGCGGGTCGTAGGGCTCGGGACGGATCTCGGCCACCATTTCCGGCGCGCATCCCAGGTGCGTGCACAGCCCGACCAGGACCGATATCTCCGGCTTGATCGAGCGGAACTCGGGGTTGCCCTGGAGCACGTACTCCGGCTGCTGCTCTTTCTGCTTGCTGGAGTCGGGATCCTTGAGCCGCCCGTCCAGCGTCGGCAGCGCGTCGAGCAGCGCCTTGGATCGCTTGACGATCCAGATCGGCTGCCCACGCCACTCCAGCACCAGGCGCTGACCTTCCTGCAATGCACTGATGTCGGCGATCACCGGCGCGCCGGCCAGTTTGGCACGCGCACTGGGATTCCAGGACTTGATGAAAGGAACTGCCGCGAACCCCACGCCGACCGCTCCCACCACTGCCGTGGTGGTCGTGAGAAATCGTCGACGTCCGGTATTGACTGGATCGTTTACCCCATCGTTGGCCATCCGGCACTCCGATATTGATTAGGTAGCTTGAGGCTGCCAGCGGACAGGTGGGGGCCAGTCCGCTTTTGAATCGTCCGCGAGTGTAGCGGAAGCCTTAACGGCCGCACAATGCGGTTCGTCCCAGGATGCCGCATCGTCCGTGGCGGCGGGTGCAAGCGGTTACTGCGCCGACGCCAGCGCGCCGCGGTAGCGGTCGGCCAGCAGCGCCACCCGCTGCACGTAGTACTGGGTCTCGCGGTACGGCGGCACCCCGCCATGCCGGTCCACCGCCCCCTCGCCGGCGTTGTAGCCGGCCGCCGCCAGGGTCAGGTTGCCGTTGAAGCGCTTCAGCAGCCACGACAGGTACTGCACGCCGCCGCGGATGTTCTGGCTCGCATCGTAGGAATCGGTGACGCCGAAGCGGCGGGCGGTGGGCGGCATCAGCTGCATCAGGCCCTGCGCGCCGGCGCGGCTGAGTGCGGTCGGATTGAAGGCCGACTCGGCATGGATCACCGCGCGCACCACCGCTTCCTCGACCCCGAATTCGCGCGCGGCCGCGGCGATCTCGTTCTGGTAGGCCGTGGTGTTGAGCCGCACCGAGCCGAAGTTGACCCCCGGATTGGCGCCGCAGGCATAGCAGCGCTCGATGAAGCTGTAGCGGATGGTGCGGACCTCGCCCAGGCTGGCCACCTGCTGCGGCCGGGCGCTGGTGTAGTGGCGCACGCCATCCTTCATGTAGGAGTAGACCTGCCCGGTGACCACGCGCTGCGCCTTCGGCGTGGCCGGGGCCGGGCTCGGGGTGGGCGCCAGTGTGGTGGAGGCCGCCGATGCCGCGGTCGGGGCCGCCGATGCGTTCGGGGCGACCGCCTCGGCTTTCGCGGCTGCCGGGGCTGCCGCCGGCCGCGCCGGTCGACCGCGCCCGGGGGTATAGCTGCTGACCACGCTGCAGCTGGCGCCGCTGACCCGCTTGCTGACGTAGCTGGGAATGCCGTCGCCGCCGACGCACTTGTACAGCGTACCGGCGCTGGCCGGCGCAGCCGACAGCGTGGCGATCAACAGCCCCCAAATCCCCAGCATCCCCTTCATGGCGGCGAGTGTCCCAACTTCGCCGGCCGTTGCCAAGTGTCTGATGCGAAAGGCCGAATATCGGGAGGTCCAGCCCCGTCCGCGACCGCGGCCACCGCAGGGCCGCCGGGGCCCTTACAATGTGCGGTTCACCGCAGCCCTCCGGCTGCCTGCCCGCCCACCCGTCTGGAATAAGCGCCATGCCCGGGACGCCAGCTTCTCCCCTGCCGACCACGGCCGGCTCCGCCGCGCCTGCCATCGAAATGACCTCCCCCGAACTGATTCCCCTGCCCGGCAGCAAGCCGCAGGTCGCCGGCGCCGTGCGCGGCAAGCTCTACATCAAGACCCACGGTTGCCAGATGAACGAGTACGACTCGGCCAAGATGGCCGACGTGCTGGCCGCCAGCGAGGGACTGGAGCTGACCGACAACCCGGAGGAAGCCGACGTGGTGCTGGTCAACACCTGCTCGATCCGCGAGAAGGCGCAGGAGAAGGTGTTCAGCCAGCTCGGCCGCTGGAAGGCGCTGAAGGGCAATGGTCGCGACGTCATCATCGGCGTCGGCGGCTGCGTGGCCTCGCAGGAAGGCGAAGCCATCGTCAAGCGCGCGCCCTACGTGGACCTGGTGTTCGGCCCGCAGACCCTGCACCGCCTGCCCGAGCTGATCCGCGCCCGCCGCGAACAGAACAAGCCGCAGGTGGACATCAGCTTCCCCGAGATCGAGAAGTTCGACCGCCTGCCCGAGCCGCGCGCAGAGGGCCCGTCGGCGTTCGTCTCGATCATGGAAGGCTGCTCCAAATACTGCTCGTTCTGCGTGGTGCCCTACACCCGCGGCACCGAGGTCAGCCGCCCGTTCGAGGACGTGCTGGTCGAGTGCGCGCAACTGGCCGCACAGGGCGTGCGCGAGATCAACCTGCTCGGCCAGAACGTCAACGCCTACCGCGGCCCCTATGGCGACGGCGCGTGCGAGGGCCTTGGCGCGAGCGAAGACGTGCAATATGCCGACCTGGGCCTGCTGATCCGCGCCATCGCCGAGATCGATGGCATCGGCCGCATCCGCTTCACCACCTCGCACCCGCTGGAGTTCAGCGATTCGCTGGTGGACGCCTACCGCGACGTGCCGCAGCTGGCCAACTACCTGCACCTGCCGGTGCAGGCCGGCAGCGACCGCGTGCTGTCGGCGATGAAGCGCGGCTACACCGCGCTGGAATTCAAGTCCAAGATCCGCAAGCTGCGCGCGGTGCGCCCGGACATCTCGATCAGCTCGGACTTCATCGTCGGCTTCCCCGGCGAGACCGAGGCCGACTTCGAGAAGACCATGAAGCTGATCGAGGACGTCGGTTTCGACCAGAGCTTCTCCTTCATCTATTCGCGCCGCCCCGGCACCCCCGCCGCGGACCTGGAAGACACCACCAGCGACGAAGAGAAGCATGCCCGGCTGTCGCGCCTGCAGGCGCACATCAACGAATACGCCGCCGGCATCTCGCGACGGATGGTCGGCAGCGTGCAGACCGTGCTGGTGGAAGGCCCATCCAGAAAGGATCCGAACGAGCTGACCGGCAAGACCGAGAACATGCGTTCGGTGAACTTCCCCGGCCACCCGCGGCTGATCGGCCGGTTCGTCGACGTGGTGATCACCGAGGCGCTGAGCAACTCGCTGCGCGGGCGGGTGGCGACGCCGGATTGAAGTACCCGGCCCGCCTCGCGCGGGCCGGTCATTTTTTCGCCACACACACGAAAGCCCCGCCGGCGTTGGGGCGCATGCGGTTATCCACAGCTTCATCCAGCCTGCATCCACATCCGCTGTGGAGAACCCTGCCATTGGCTTGGCCGCGCCGGGAGGGCGTGCCGTCTCGCGCCATCGTTCGACCGGCGGACTGTCCTCCGCAACGACGGGACCTGCACTGCCCCTGCAGGTGCATGCAACCGGACAGGATGATTGAATGGATCCGGCAGCCATTCCGAAGGAGCGGAAACAGATGCGTCACGTTTTTCTCAAGGCACTACTGGGCGCCATCGTGTTCACCGCCATCGCCGGCTGCGCCAAGTACGAAGTGGAAGGGGACAAGGTCTATTTCACGCCGTTTGGCAGAAAGACGCCGCGCAGGGAAATCGTCGATGCGGATGCACCCACATTCAAGGCCCTGAGTCGGAAGTTCGCCAAAGACCGGCATCGCGCCTACTTTCACGACAAGCCCATCCAGGGCGCAGACCCTGCCAGCTTCCGCGTCCTGAAATACGACTATTCCAGGGACGCTGTGCAGGTCTATCTGGGGGTTCACCCCGTGGAGGGTGCCCACCCGGGATCGTTCAAGATCATCACCCACGATATCGCACGCGACCGTCGCAGCGTTTACCTCGGCAATTCAGCACATGTGGTCTGCCACCCCTCGTCATTGCGCAGCGAAGGCTCCTTCATGATCGACAATCGCTGCGTCTACGACCGCCGCTTGAACCTGGCGCAGGGCCTGCACCGCCCCAGCTTCAGGACCGTTGCATACGATGTAGGGCGAGACAGGAGCCGGGCCTACACGATGCGCCCTGTCAACGCAGAGGTTGCGCAGATATATGCGATGCGAACCGTCGACGACATCTGCGATGCCGCTTCGCTGAAATCCATCCAAGGATGGCTGCTGGACGACGAATGCGTGCATGACCACCACCTCAACCGACGACCCGAAGTCCATCGCCCCACTTTCAGGGTGATCGACCGTTACCATGCGAAGGACCACGCCGCTGTCCACCGCCACTCCGGCTCCATTGCCGGAGCAGATCCGCAAACGATCCACATTCCGCGCGATGCCTGCCACCAGTGCATCCGCGACGACAACCGCTGCTATCGGGACGGGCGGCAGGTCTCGTGCGAGACTTGGGATTGAAGCCATGTCTCGTGTGGCCTGATCGCTGGGACCTGCCCCTGAGCTGGCACACGTTCCACCCCACGCTGAGATGCGTGCGCCCGCATCGCCTGCAATACCGACGACCTGCCTGCGGTGGAAGGGGCGCGGGACACTCCCGCGAGCAAGTGCACCTTCGTCGCCCCTGCAGGAGAACAAACACGCATTCAGGGCCAGAGCAGTTCCACGCCGGGGCATGGCGGCTCCTGATCTCGATGCCTGGTCACCGGCATTGCGGTAGCCGCTTCCATGCGGCATTCGGCCGCACCCTTCCTGCCCTCGCGGGGGACCGCTGGCTGTTCCAGGAGCACCGCGCTACCCTTTCCCTCCCCCATTGCCCGCGCGCCGTCGCGCCATCGCGGCGACGCCCTCCATGCCGATGACTGCATCCGTGCAACACGACTTCACCCTCGATCCCGCCGACAACGAGCGCCTGGCCAACCTGGCCGGCCCGTTCGACGAGCACCTGCGCCAGATCGAACTGAAGCTGGGCGTGGAGATCGCCAACCGCGGCCACGTGTTCCGCGTGACCGGCCCGAAGAAGGCCGCCGCCGAAGCGGAGAAGCTGATCCAGTCGCTGTATGCGGAAGCCGGCGACACCGTGTTCGACAGCCACGCCATCCACCTGCGGCTGAACCAGGCCAACCTCGAACAGGTGGCCGAGCGCGCCTACGAGGCGCAGGAAGTGGCGATCAAGGTCAAGCGCGGCACCGTGCGCGGACGCGGCGCCAACCAGTCCAAGTACCTGCACCAGATCGCCACCCACGACATCAACTTCGGCATCGGCCCGGCCGGCACCGGCAAGACCTTCCTGGCCGTGGCCAGCGCGGTCGAGGCGCTGAATGAATCGCGGGTGCAGCGGCTGATCCTGGTGCGCCCGGCGGTGGAGGCCGGCGAGAAGCTCGGTTTCCTGCCCGGCGACCTGACCCAGAAGGTCGATCCCTACCTGCGCCCGCTGTATGACGCCCTGTACGAGATGCTGGGCGTGGAGAAGGTGGTCAAGCTGCTGGAGAAGAACGTCATCGAGATCGCGCCGCTGGCCTACATGCGCGGCCGCACCCTCAACGACGCCTACGTGATCCTGGACGAAGCGCAGAACACCACCATCGAGCAGATGAAGATGTTCCTGACCCGGCTGGGCTTCGGCTCCACCGCCGTGGTCACCGGCGACCTGACCCAGATCGACCTGCCCAAGCACGTCAAGTCCGGCCTGCGCGACGCGGTGGACGTGCTGCGCGACGTCGACGGCGTCAGCTTCACCTTCTTCGAATCGCGCGACGTGGTCCGCCACCCGCTGGTGGCGCGCATCGTCAGCGCCTACGACCGCCGCGACCTGCACCGCCTGCAACCCGGAGCGACCCCATGACCCGTGGTCCCGTGCGGCTCGACGTCGCCGTCAACTACGCCCTGCCCCGCGCCGGCATTCCCGCCGCCGTCAGTTTCCGGCGCTGGGTGGCCGCCGCCCTGGACGGACGCATCCGCGAGGCCGACCTGGCGATACGCATCGTCGATGCCAAGGAAGGGCGTTCGCTCAACCGCCATTACCGCGGCAAGGACTACGCCACCAACGTGCTGAGCTTCCCGGCGGAGATACCCGAAGGCCTGCCCAAGGGCGTGAAGTTCCCGCTGCTCGGCGATCTGGTGATCTGCGCCCCGGTGGTCGCGCGCGAGGCCGCCGAACAGGGCAAGCCGCTCGCCGCGCACTACGCGCACCTGACCGTGCATGGCGTGCTGCACCTGCTCGGCTGGGACCACGAGGACGAGAGGGAGGCCGAGGCGATGGAGCAGCTGGAACGCGAGATCCTGGCCGAACTGGGCATCGGCGACCCGTACGCCGGAGAGCGCTGATGCGTGCCGCCGTCATCCTGCCGCTGCTGTGCCTGCCGGGCACGCCCGCCGCACTGGCGTCGGAACCCGCCGCTGCCGTACCGGACCTGCCGGCACTGATCGAATGCCGCCAGGGCGTCAGCGACTTCGCGCAGCTGGCGCCGATCGTCGCCGACCCGCTCAAGGCGGTGGCGCTGGGCTGGCAGCCGCTGCCGCAGACCAACCTGTTCATGGCCGAGTACCGTCTGAATACGCCGGTCACGGTGTTCGGCCACGACAGCGACCACATCGCCATGGCCGGCGCCACCATCGTCGCCCTGCTGGACCTGCCCGACCCGCGGCCGCTGGCCCGCGAGCTGGAGCTGGAGGAAGGGGTCGATACCCCGGACAAGGTCATGTACGGGCGCGAACTGGTCAGCCGCGACGTGATCGACGCCAAGACCGGCGAAGCGCTGATCGAATCGGTGATCCTCAGCGTCTCCAACGTCAAGTCGCATCCCGGCAAGACCCTGGCCGGCTGCACCTACAGCCTGGACCTGCCCGCCGAGGACGATCCGCCCGCCGATCCGGAAGAAGGCGAACCGGCCGCCGTGCCGACGACGACGACCGCGCCGGCCGGCTGATGCCGGCACCGGCGGACATCCTGCTAGACTTGCCGGCATCGCCCGGTCCGCCGGGCGCCGTTTCCCCACGAGATGTCAGAAGACGACAGTAGTACCCTCCCGGAGCCTGCGGAAAAGAAACGCAGCTGGCTCGAGCGCCTGACCGCGGCCTTCTCCGGCGAACCCCATACCCGCGACGAGCTGGTCGCCGTGCTGCACACGGCCCAGCAGGACGGGCTGATCGCCGCCGATACCCTGCGCATGATGGAAGGCGCGATCTCGGTGGCCGACCTCACCGTCGGCGACGTGATGGTCTCGCGCTCGCAGATGGTCTCGTTGCCGGCCGAAGGCCGCTTCCTCGACCTGATGAAGCAGGTGGTCGAATCCGGCCATTCGCGCTTCCCGGTGCATGGCGAGAACAAGGACGAAGTGCTGGGCATCCTGCTGGCCAAGGACCTGCTGCGTGGCGTGGTCGCCGACAACGGCCCGGGCAACGTGCGCGAACTGCTGCGGCCGGCGGTGCTGATTCCCGAGTCCAAGAAGCTCAACGTGCTGCTCAAGGAGTTCCGGCTCTCGCGCAACCACATGGCCATCGTGGTCGACGAATACGGCGGCGTCGCCGGGCTGGTCACCATCGAGGACGTGCTGGAGCAGATCGTCGGCGAGATCGACGACGAGCACGACGAGGCCGAGGACCACACCGCGCAGATCGCGATCCAGGCCGACGGCCAGTACGTGGTGGACGCGCTGACCGCGATCGGCGATTTCAACGAGCGCTTCGGCGCCGACTTCCCCGACGACGACTACGACACCATCGGCGGGCTGGTCACCGAGGCCATCGGCCACCTGCCGGAGACCGGCGACGAGCTGACCCTGGACCGCTTCGTGTTCCGCGTGGCGCGGGCCGACGCGCGGCGCGTGCAGGCCTTCCACGTCACCGTGTTGGCGCCCGACGCGCAGGCCGAAGATTGACCGGCATCGCGTTGCCACGATCGCTGCTGACGGCCTGCACGGCGTTGCTGGCGTTGCTGCTGTCCTTCGCCTGCGCGGCGCAGGCCCCGGCGGCCGACGCCGGTGCCGGCGTGCCCGCACCGCGTATCGGCGTGGTGACGATGCAGCCGGGCGAGATCTTCTTCGAACGCTTCGGCCATGACGCCATCGTCGTGGCCGACCCGTACGGCGGCGCGATTTCCTACAACTTCGGCTACTTCGACCCGGGCGAGGAGGATTTCGTCGGCCGCTTCGTGCAGGGCGAGATGATGTACTACCTGGTGGCGCTGCCGCTGGAGCAGGACCTCGCCCAGTACCGCGACAGCGGCCGCGGCGCCAGCCTCCAATGGCTGGACCTGCGGCCGGAACAGGCGCGTGCGCTGGCCGACTCGCTGGCCGAGCGCGCCCGCCCGGAAAACGCCCGCTACCGCTACGACTACTTCACCGCCAACTGCGCCACGATGGTGCGCGACGCCATCGACCAGGCCATGGGCGGCGCGCTGCACTCGCAGCTGTCCGGCCGCTCGCGCGGCAACACCTACCGCAGCGAATCGGTGCGGCTGGCCTCGCCGGCGACGTGGATGTGGCTGGGCTTCGACCTGGGCCTGGGACCGTATGCCGACCAGCCGCTGTCGCGCTGGCAGGAAGCGTTCGTGCCGATGCGCCTGGCCGACAGCCTGCGCCAGGCACGCAACAGCGACGGCCGGCCACTGGTGCAGGCCGAGCAGGAACTGCTGCCGCACCGCATCGCACCCGAGCCGCCGGAAAAAATCCGCCGCTGGTGGCCCTGGCTGCTGTGCGGGTTGGCGCTGGCCGCGGCCGTCTTCACCGCACGCCGGCGGCCGCGCCTGCTCGCCGGCTGCGCCCTGCCGTTCTGGCTGCTGTGCGGTGCCGGCGGCCTGCTGCTCGCCTACCTGTGGGGCTTCACCACCCACCAGGCGGCCTGGGCCAACCGCAACCTGCTGCTGCTGAACCCGCTGTGCCTGGCCCTGCTGCCCGGCGCCTGGACGCTGCTGCGCGGGCGCCGGCCCGGCCGCTGGTTCGGCGCCCTGCTGTGGCTGGTGGCGGCCATGGCCAGTGGCACGCTGATGATCCACTGGCTTTCGTTCCAGCCGCAGTTCAACGTGCAATGGATCGTGCTGCTGTTGCCGCTGCACCTGGCCCTGGCACTGTCCCTGGGACGTCGCCTTTCGTAGGCGCTGCACGCAGCGGGCCGGCCTTCCTCCGCCGGCAATCCGAACACTTGCCGCGCACGCTGCATCCAGCGCAGGATGCCCCAATGGATGCCAACGCCACGCCCGCCAATCCCGCCTGCGTCGTCAATTGCGCCTGGTACGACGCCCAGGGCCGCCGCCACGACCTGTCGCTGGAACAACTGAGCGACAAGCTGGCCGAGGATGCGCCGGGGTTCGCCTGGGTCGGGTTGTACGAGCCGTCCGACGCGATCCTGGCCCTGTTGCAGGAAGAACTGGGCCTGCATGCGCTGGCGGTGGAGGACGCACGCAACGCGCACCAGCGCCCCAAGGTGGAAGCCTACGGCGACACCCTGTTCCTGGCGCTGCATACCGCGCAGATGGTCGATGGCCACATCCGCTACGGCGAGACCCACGCCTTCCTCGGCACGCGCTTCCTGATGACCGTGCGCCACGGCGCCTCGTTGTCCTATGCGGCGGCACGCAGCCGCATGGAACGCGAGCCGGAGCTGCTGCGGCTGGGGCCGGCGATGGCGCTGTACGCGGTGCTCGACTTCATCGTCGACAACTACCTGCCGATCGTCGACGAGCACCGCGACAGCCTGCATGCGCTGGAACGCGACATCTTCTCCGACACCTACCGCCGCGCCGTCGTCGTGCGCCTGTACGACCTCAAGCGCGACCTGACCTACATGCGGGTGGCGGTCTCGCCGCTGCAGGACGTGCTGGCCCAGCTGATGCGCAGCCAGGTCGCGCAGGGCCAGCTGATCCGCGAAGAAGTGCGGCTCTACCTGCGCGACGTGCACGACCACGTGCTGCGCATCAACGATGCCATCGACACCCTGCGCGACATGCTCGGCACCGCGCTCAGCGTGAACCTGTCGCTGGTCACCCTGGCCCAGGGCGAGACGGTCAAGCGCCTGGGCGCCTGGGCGGCGCTGCTGGCCGCTCCCACCCTGATCACCAGCTGGTACGGCATGAATTTCCAGAACATGCCGGAGCTGCAGCAGCCCTGGGCCTATCCGGCCGTGATCGTCGGCGTCGGCGCGATCTGCATCGGCCTGTACCGCCTGTTCAAGCGCGCGAAGTGGCTGTAGGAACGGCGTGAATCGCGGCAGGCTGTCCCGGGGAAGCTTCATCGCGGCCAATGGCCCGAGGCCACGCAGCGCCGCCCCTGCAACGAGCGGCAAGCGCCATCCTACGCCACGTAGACCGTCTTGATGTTGGTGAACTCGTGGATGCCGTGCTCGGCCAGTTCGCGGCCGAAACCGGAACGCTTGCTGCCGCCGAACGGCAGGCGCACGTCGCTGCGGACGATGGCGTTGACGAAGGCCGCGCCGCACTGCAGCTGCTGCGCCAGCCGCTCGCCGCGCTGCGGGTCGCCGGTCCACACGCTGCCGCCCAGGCCGAACGTGGTGTCGTTGGCCACGCGTATCGCCTCGGCCTCGTCGGCCACGCGGATGACCGCCGCCACCGGCCCGAACAGTTCCTCCTCGTAGGCCGGCATGCCCGGCCCCACCCGGTCCAGGATCGAGGCCGGATAGGCGGCATGCGAGTCCGCCACCGGCTCGCCGCCGAGCAGCACCTCCGCCCCCTTGGCGACGCTGGCCCGCACCTGCTTGTGCAGTTCGTCGCGCAGGTCGGCGCGCGCCATCGGCGCCAGCGTGGTGGCGTCCTGCTGCGGATCGCCGGGCACGCGCTGGCGCGCCGCCTCGACGAACCGCCGCACGAACGCGTCGGCCACCGCCTCGACCACGATGAAGCGCTTGGCGGCGATGCAGGTCTGCCCGGCATTGTCGAAGCGCGACTTCACCGCCGCGGCCACCGTCGCCTCCAGGTCGGCATCCTCCAGCACCACGAAGGCGTCGCTGCCGCCCAGTTCCATCACGCACTTCTTGAGCTGGTCGCCGGCGTTGGCGGCGATGGAACGCCCGGCGCGCTCGCTGCCGGTCAGCGTCACCGCCTTGACCCTGCGGTCGCGCAGCACCCCGGCGGCCTGGTCGTTGTCGATGTGCAGCACGTCGAACACGCCCTGCGGCACGCCGGCCGCGCGCACCACGTCGCCGATCAGGTCGGCGCAGCGCGGCACGTTGCTGGCGTGCTTGAGCAGCGCCACGTTGCCGGCCATCAGCGTCGGCGCCAGGAAGCGGAACACCTGCCACACCGGGAAGTTCCACGGCATCACCGCCAGCACGCAGCCGATCGGCTCGTAGCGCACGTAGCTGCGCCGCGCCTCGGTCCGGATCTGCTGCGGCTGCAGGTAGCCGGCGGCATGTTCGGCGTAGTAGTCGCAGGCGTCGGCGCACTTGTCGACCTCGGCCAGCGCCTCGCGCCGCAGCTTGCCCATCTCGGCGGTCATGGTCCGCTGGAACTCCTCGCGACGCTGCCGCAGGCCCTCGCCCACCTTGCGCAGCAGCGCGCCACGCTCGTCCAACGCGCGTGCGGCCCAGTCCGGAAACGCCGCCGCCGCGGCGGCCAGGCGCTGTTCGACGGCGCCCGCGTCCATCAGCTGCACGCGGTATTCGGACTTGCCCGTGGCCGGGTTGACGGTTTCGACGATCATGGCTGGCTCCCTGTATCCATCCGCATTGTGGCCGACACCGCGTTGGCGGGCCGTCAAGCGCGGCGCTACCCGCGCTCGCAACGCGTCCCGGCATCCGCTGCGGTGGCCGCGTGCTCGCGCAGGCGCGTCATCGCGATCCAGCAGCGCGTCCATGCACGGCGCGCCGGGGTCGTCGCGCTGCGGGAACGGCGGCAGGCAACCGCCGTGCCGTTCGCTGCCGACGACCGGCAACCTCGTTGCTTTGTCCAGGTCGATGTCCGGACAGGCCGCGGCGGCAGGGCCGCGATCTGTCCCGTCGTCCCCGTCAGCGCCGGCCGCAGGACGGCCTTCAACCGTTCTCCTGCTGCGCCAGCGCCATGTCGCGCTGCCGGCGCTTCTCGGCGCGGGCCATGATCCACCAGCCCGCCACGGCGGCGATCGACACCGCCAGCACCATCAGCGTGGCCAGCGCATTGATCTTGGGGCTCACGCCCATGCGCACCGAGGCGAAGATCTTCATCGGCAGCGTGGTCGAGCTGGGGCCGGCGACGAAGCTGGCGATCACCACGTCGTCCAGCGACAGGGTGAACGCCAGCAGCCAGCCGGACACCAGCGCCGGGGCGATGATCGGCAGGGTGATCTGGAAGAACACCTTGAGCCGGTTGGCGCCCAGGTCCATCGCCGCCTCTTCCAGCGAGCGGTCCAGCTCCTGCAGGCGCGAGGACACCACCACGGTGACGAAGGAGATGGTGAAGGTGACGTGCGCGATCCAGATCGCCACCACGCCCTTGGACGGCAGCCCGAACAGCCCGCCCATCGACACCAGCATCAGCAGGATCGACAGGCCGATGATGACCTCGGGCATCACCAGCGGCGCGGTGACCAGCGCGCCGAACAGGGTCTTGCTGGGAAAGCGCCTGAAGCGGGTCATCGCCATCGCCGCCATGGTGCCGATCACCATCGCCGCGGTGGCGGTCCAGAACGCGACTTTCAGGCTGATCCACGCCGCCTCCAGCAGTTGCCGGTCGCGGAACAGTTCGCCGTACCACTTCACCGAGAACCCGGCCCACACCGTCGCCAGCCGCGACGAGTTGAACGAGTACAGCATCAGCAGCAGGATCGGCAGGTACAGGAAACCGAAGCCCAGGGCCAGCACACCCCAGCCCAGCCATGGGCGGCGCCGCGCCATGCTCATGTCAGCTTCCCTTCCAGCGCGCGCTGCTGGTGGCGGTTGAAGATCAGGATCGGGACCAGCAGCAGGCCGAGCATGACGATGGCCACGGCCGCGGCGGCCGGCCAGTCGCGGTTGTTGAAGAACTCGCCCCACAGCACCCGGCCGATCATCAGCGTGTCCGGCCCACCCAGCATTTCCGGGATGACGAACTCGCCCACCGCCGGGATCATCACCAGCATGCAGCCGGCGATGATGCCGCTGCGCGACAGCGGCAACGTGATCTTCAGGAACGCCTTCCACGGCCGGGCGCCCAGGTCGTAGGCGGCCTCCAGCAGGCGATGGTCCAGCTTGACCAGGTTGGCGTACAGCGGCAGCACCATGAACGGCAGGTAGCAGTAGACGATGCCGATGTAGGCGGCCGTGGGGGTGTAGAGGATGCGCAGCGGCTGCTCGATCGCGCCGATGGCCATCAGCCAGCGGTTGAGGATGCCGTTGCTGTCGAGGATGCCGATCCAGGCATAGACCCGGATCAGGAACGAGGTCCACGACGGCAGCACCACCAGCATCATCGCGATGTTGCGGGCCGACGGCGACATCCGCGAGATCACGTAGGCCATCGGATAGCCGATCAGCAGCGTCAGCAGGGTCGAGACGACCGCGATCCTGATCGAGCTCAGGTAGGCCATCACGTACTGGCTGTCGGTCACCAGCGCCACGTAGTTGCCCAGGTTGAGCTTGAGCGTCAGCGCGCTGTCGACGTACTCGACGATCGCGCTGTACGGCGGCATGGCCATGGCCGTCCGCGAGAACGAGATCTTCAGCACGATCAGGAACGGGATCGCGAAGAACAGCAGCAGCCACAGGTACGGCACCGCGATCACGCCGCTGCGCGCACCGGGCAACCAGCGCTTCCAGCCGGCCGCGTTCATGAGGTCAGCACCACGCCGTCGTTGTCGTCCCAGGACACCCAGACCTGGTCGTTCCAGGTGATGCCGTCGCTGTCCCAGCGCTTCATGTTGGCGAAGTTGGACAGGATCTTGGCACCGCTGGGCAGGCGCACGTGGTAGACCGAGTGGCTGCCGAAATAGGCGATGTCCTCGACCGTGCCGCGCGCCTTGTTGTTGTCGCCTTCCGGCTCGTCCTTGCCGATGTGCACCTTTTCCGGGCGCAGCGCGAAGGACACCGGCTGGCCCTCGTAGCCGGTGATGCCGTGGCCGATGTAGATCGGCGCGGGGAAATCCGGGGTGCGCACGGTGACGTATTCCGGCAGGTCCTCGTCGATCACGCCCTCGATCAGGTTCACCGAGCCGATGAAGCCGGCGACGAAGCGGTTGGCCGGCTGCTCGTAGATGTCGTCGGGCTTGCCGATCTGCTGGATCCAGCCCTGGTCCATCACCGCGATGCGGGTGGCCATGGTCATCGCCTCTTCCTGGTCGTGGGTGACCATGACGCAGGTGACGCCGGACTGCTCGATGATGTTGACCAGCTCCAGCTGCATCTTCGAGCGCAGCTTCTTGTCCAGCGCGCCCATCGGCTCGTCCAGCAGCAGCAGCTTCGGCCCCTTGGCCAGCGAGCGCGCCAGCGCCACGCGCTGCTGCTGGCCGCCGGAGAGCTGGTGCGGCTTGCGCCTGGCCAGCTGCTGCAGCTGCACCAGTTCCAGCATCTCGGCCACGCGGCGGGCGATGGCGTCCTTGGCCATGCCGTCCTGCTTCAGGCCGAAGGCGATGTTCTGCTCCACGGTCATGTGCGGGAACAGCGCGTAGGACTGGAACATCATGTTGATCGGGCGCTCGTACGGCGGCAGCTCGTCGATCGGCTGGCCATCGAGGAAGATCCGCCCCCGGGTCGGGGTCTCGAACCCGGCCAGGCAGCGCAGCAGCGTCGACTTGCCGCTGCCCGACCCGCCCAGCAGCGCGAAGATCTCGCCCTTGCGGATCTGCAGCGACACGTCGTCCACGGCCACGAAGCCGTCGAACTCCTTGCGCACGCCCTGCAGCGACAGGTAGCCCTCGTCGCCGGCCGCCGTGGCCGGGGTGCGTTCCGATGCTGTCTCGCTTGCTGCCATAAGCCTCTTCTCGACCCGAAGGAAGCGGAAACGGTCACCCGCGCCCGATGCCCGCCGGCAACACTACCGGCGGTACATGATCGCAAATGGAAAGGATTGCTGCATTGCCGCAAACCAGCATCCGGGCGGCGGCGGGAAGCGCGGAAACGGAAAGCCGCGTGGGTGCCGGGCCGACGCCGCCGGCAACGCCAAGGCGCCGGTCAGGCAGCCGGCGGCATGCGGAAAGGCGGATCGGCAAGCACGGCGGCATCCATCGTCTCCCTGTCGCATATCGGCGGGAACGGCGGGCTCGTGCCCCTCCACGGCGAGGGGCGGAGCCGTGGCCGGCACCCGTGGGAACGGATGCCGGCCGTTGCTGCGGGCAACGGCAGCCGGTTCTTCCGGCTCAGCGCCCGGTCTTGATCTCGGTCCAGAGCCGCGTGTACAGCTTGTCCACTTCCGGGGTGTTGATGGCGTAGGTGAACATCCTGGCCGCCACGTCCGCCGGCGGATAGATGGTCGGGTCGTTGCGGATGGCCTCGTCCACCAGCGGCGTGGCCGCGCTCACCGGGTTGGCGTAGTGGATGAAGTTGGTGTTGGCCGCGGCCACTTCCGGCTGCAGCAGGTAGTCGATGAAGGCGTAGGCCGCTTCCGGGTGCTTGGCGTCCTTCGGGATCGCCAGCATGTCGAACCACTGCGGCGCGCCCTCCTTCGGGATCGAATAGGCCACTTCCACGCCGTTGTCGGCCTCCTCGGCGCGGTCGCGGGCCTGGATGATGTCGCCCGACCAGCCCACCACCAGGCAGGTGCTGCCGTTGGCCAGCGAGCCGACGTACTGCGAGGAGTGGAAGTTCTGCACGTAGGGGCGGATCGACTTGAGCAGGTCGGCGGCCTTCTGGATCGTCGCCGGGTCGTTGCTGTGCGGGTCCTCGCCCAGGTAGTGCAGCGCCACCGGGATCATGTCCGACGGGGTGTCGAGGAGGGTGACCCCGCAGTCCTTCATCCTGGCGATGTTCTCCGGCTTGAACACCAGGTCCCAGCTGTCGGCGATGTCGGTGCTGCCGCCGAAGCGCTCCTTGAGCTTGTCGACGTTGTAGCCGATGCCGGTGGTGCCGATCATGTAGGGCACGCCGTACTCGTTGCCCGGGTCCTGGGTGGCGATGCGCTTCATCACCTCCGGATCGAGGTTGGCCAGGTTCGGGATCTTGCTCTTGTCCAGCGGCAGGAACACACCGGCCTGGATCTGGCGGCCGAAGAAGTTCAGCGTCGGCACCACGATGTCGTAACCGCTGTTGCCGGTCAGCAGCTTGGTCTCGACCATCTCGTCGCTGTCGAACACGTCGTAGGTGACCTTGATCCCGGTCGCCTTCTCGAAATCCGGGATGGTGTCCTCGGCGATGTAGTCCGAGTAGTTGTAGACGTTGAGGAGCTTGTCCTCGCCGGCGCCGGTCTTGGCGCCCTGCTCGCTGCCGCAGGCGGCCAGCAGGGAGGCGGCGATGCCGAGGGTCAGGATGCGCAGCTTCATCGGGTTCTCCAGTCGTGATCCGGGAGTGAAGGGAGCCGGCCGGGCCGGGCGACGGCGCCAGCGTAACGGCGGGCGGCCTATTTGCCCAGCGTCGCGGCGGTTTCCTGCAGCGCGGCCCAGGCCTTGTCGAACAGCTCGTCCACCTGCGCGCGCTCGATCACCAGCGGCGGTGCCAGCAGCATCGCATCGTGGGTGGCGCGCAGGATCAGGCCGTGGCGCAGGGCGATGTCGCGGCACAGCGCGCCGACCCGGCCGCGGTCGGGGAAGTAGCCGCGCCGGCGCTTGTCCGGCACCAGCTCCAGCGCCCCCATCAGCCCGGCGATGCGCGCCTCGCCCACCAGCGGGTGCTCGCCCAGTTCGGCCCAGCGCTGCGCCAGATAGGGCGCGATCTCGGCGCCGGCGCGCTCGACGATGTGCTCGTCCCGCAGGATCCGCAGGTTCTCCAGCGCCACCGCCGCGCACACCGGGTGCCCGGAATAGGTGCAGCCGTGCGCCAGCTCTCCGCCCTGCTCCTTCAGCACGGTCGCCACGCGGTCGTTGAACATCGCCGCGCCTAGCGGGATGTAGCCGGAGGTGATGCCCTTGGCCAGGGTCATCACGTCCGGCTGGAAGCCGAAGTACTGCGAAC
This sequence comes from Xanthomonas chitinilytica, assembly GCF_026107455.2. Taxonomy (GTDB): domain Bacteria; phylum Pseudomonadota; class Gammaproteobacteria; order Xanthomonadales; family Xanthomonadaceae; genus Stenotrophomonas; species Stenotrophomonas chitinilytica. The sequence continues at coordinate 295,511 of NZ_JAPCHY010000001.1, forward strand.
CGAACCAGCGCCCGGTGCGGCCGAAGCCGCAGATCACCTCGTCGGCGACCAGCAGCACGTCGTACCTGCGGCAGATCCGCTCGATCTCCGGCCAGTAGCTGCGCGGCGGGATGTAGACGCCGATGGCGCCCATGACCGGCTCGCCGATGAAGGCGGCCACCCGCTCCGGCCCCAGTTCCAGGATCCTGTCCTCCAGCCGGCGCGCCGCCAGCAGCCCGTACTCCTCCGGGTCCAGGTCGCCGCCGTCGCCGAACCCGTACGGCGGGTCGATGTGGTGGATGTCGGGGATCGGCAACCCGCCCTGCTTGTGCATGCCCTTCATCCCGCCCAGGCTGGCGCCGGCCAGGGTGGTGCCGTGGTAGCCGTCGTGGCGGCCGATGAAGATGCTCTTGCGCGGCTGGCCCTGCACCGCCCAGAAATGCCGCACCAGCCGCACGATGGTGTCGTTGGCCTCCGAACCGGAATTGGTGAAGAACGCGTGGTTGAGGTCGCCCGGCGCCAGTTCGGCCAGCTGCGCCGCCAGCTCGATGGTCGGCTCGGTGGTGCACTGGAAGAAGCTGTTGTAGTACGCCAGTTGCTGCATCTGCCGCGCCGCGGCCGCGCCCAGCTCGGGGCGGCCGTAGCCGATGTTGACGCACCACAGCCCGGCGAAGGCATCGAGCAGCTTGTTGCCATCGGCATCCCATACGTAGCAGCCCTCGCCGCGGGTCAGGATGCGGGTGCCCTTCTTCGCCAGCACGGCGTTGTCGTTGAACGGATGCAGGTGGTGGGCGGCATCGAGCCGTTGCAGGGTCTGGATGTCGAGCTGGGTCATGGGGACTCCATGGCGATGCCGGTCATCGGTCCAAGTATTCACACCTGACGTCGGAGCGTGCCGCTCTCCCGCCCAAGGCTCCAGCAGCAACGCTTGATCGCGACTTGCGTCGCTCCTGCACGTCGCTCCCGCGGGAATGGCGTCAGACGTTCAGCAGCAGGAACTCCCGTTCCCACGAGCTGATCACGCGGAAGAACGTTTCGTACTCCTTGCGCTTGACCGAGATGTAGGCGCGGACGAAGCGCTGGCCCATCAGTTCCTGCAGTTCCGGGCAGGTTTCCAGCCCGTCCAGCGCCTCGCCCAGCGAGCGCGGCAGGTCGTAGCCCAGTTCCTTGGCGCTGCCGCTGATCGGCGGCGTCGGCTGCAGCTTCTCGCGGATGCCCAGCAGGCCGCAGGCCAGGGTGGCCGCCATCGCCAGGTAGGGATTGGCGTCCGAACCGGCGAAGCGGCTTTCCACCCGCATGTTCTCCAGCGAATCGATCGGCACCCGCAGCCCGCAGGTGCGGTTGTCGAACCCCCAGTGCACGTTGCTCGGCGAGACTTCGCCGAACACCAGCCGGCGGTAGGAGTTCACGTTCGGCGCGAAGAACGCCATCGCCATCGGCACGTACTTCTGCAGGCCGGCCAGGTAGTGGCCGAACAGCTCGCTGTACTCGCCCTCGCGCTGCCCGCTGAACACGTTGTGGCCGTCGGCCTCGCGCACCAGGCTCTGGTGGATGTGCATGGCGCTGCCCGGCTCGGTCTCCATCGGCTTGGCCAGGAAGGTGGCGTAGATGCCGTGGCGCATCGCCGATTCGCGCATGGTGCGCTTGAACAGGAATACCTGGTCGGCCAGCGACATCGCATCGGCGTGGGTGAAGTTGACCTCCAGCTGCGCCGCGCCGGATTCGTGGATCAGGGTGTCCACGTCCAGCTCCATCGCGTCGCAGTAGTCGTACATCAGGTCCAGGATCGGGTCGAACTCGTTGACCGCGTCGATCGAGTACGACTGCCGCGCGGTCTCCGGCCGCCCCGAACGCCCGGCCGGCGGCAGCAGCGGGAAGTCCGGGTCGGTGTTCTTCTGCACCAGGAAGAACTCCACCTCCGGCGCCACCACCGGCCGCAGGCCGATCTCGGCGAAGGCCTGCAGCACCCGCCGCAGCACGTTGCGCGGCGCCAGTTCGTGCGGCTGCCCGGCCTTGGTGTAGCAGTCGTGGATGATCTGCGCGGTAGGGTCGGTGGCCCAGGGCACCATCCGCACCGTGTCCGGGTCCGGGCGCAGGATCATGTCCGAGTCCGACGGCGAGGTCAGCTCGTAGTAGTCGTCCGGGTAGTCGCCGGTGACGGTGGTGGCGAAGATGCCCTCCGGCAGGCGGGTGCCGTAGTCGTGGGAGAACTTGTCGGCGGGGATGATCTTGCCGCGGGCGTTGCCGGTGAAGTCCGGCACCAGGCATTCCACCTCGGTGATGTGCCGCTCCTTGAGCCAGCGCAGCAGCGAGCTTTCCGGTTGCACGGGGGCGGCGGCCTTGCGGGAGCGCGGCTGGGGTTTCATGGAATCAGCTTCTTTTCCGGGTCTGGTAGCGGCGACAGGCCTCGCCGAAGGCATGGAAGATGCCGAGGTTGAGCGGGTCTTCCAGCACCCGCCACTCCGGATGCCACTGTACGCCCAGCAGGAACGACGGGCCGGGGCCGCGGAAGGCCTCGACCAGGCCGTCGGGCGCGGTGGCCTCCACCGCCAGCCCCTCGCCCAGCCGCGCCACGCCCTGCCCATGCACCGAGTTGACCCGCACCCGCTCGCGCCCGGCGATGGCGGCCAGCAACCCGCCGGCCACCAGCGCCACCTCGTGCGCCGGACCATACTGCACCTCCACCGGCGCCTGCGGGTCCTCGCGGTGGTCGGCCAGGCCATCCACCTCGTGCACCTTTTGATGCAGGCTGCCGCCGAAGGCGACGTTCACTTCCTGGAAACCGCGGCAGATCGCCAGGATCGGCATGCCCAGCGCCAGCGCCTGCGGGATCAGCCCCAGCACGTTGTCGTCGCGCGCGGGGTCGTGCGGGTTGCCCGGCCAGCTGTCCCCACCGCCATAGCGGTGCGGCTCGATGTTGCTGGTGGCGCCGGTGAGCAGCAGCCCGTCCAGGTGCGCCAGCCAGTGTCGCGGCGGCAGCGGCGGTTGCAGCATCGGCAGCAGCAGCGGCGTGGCCGCGGCCGCATCGACCACCGCGCGGACGTACTTCTCGCCCGTCGCCAGGAACGGGTGGTGTCCGATCGGTTTGCGGTCGGTAGGCAGGCCGACCAGCGGAGGACTGGCCATGCAAGAGGCTCTGATGGCTTGCCGGCAACTTACCCCCGCCTCCCCCGTTCGCGCAACACGACAGCCCGCTGCGACCGCTGTCCGGTGCCGGTGCTCACTTGCCGTGTCCTGCACATGCGCCTGCTAAGCTGCCTGCGCCGCGGCACGGATATCGCCATGACCGACTCCGACGCTTTCCCGCACCTGCCTGCGCTGGACCTGCAGACCCTGCGGCAGATCGGAAACTGCCAGCTGGTCGACCTGCTGCTGCCCGACGGCAACGGCCTGCTGCGCGGCAAGCGGGTGGCCGCCGAGGCGCTGGACAAGGTGTACCGCGACGGCATCTGCCTGCCGATGTCGCTGATCGCCACCGACATCACCGGCAATACCGTCGAGGAGACCGGGCTGGGCTACGACATCGGCGACGAGGACCGGATCTGCCGGCCGGTACCCGGCTCGCTGCGACCGGTGCCGTGGGCACCGCAACCCTCCGCGCAGCTGCTGCTGGCGATGGAGGACGACCGTGGCGGCGCGTTCGAGGCCAATCCGCGCCACCTGCTACAACGCGTGCTCGGGCGCTTCCGCCAGCGCGGGCTGACCCCGGTGCTGGCGGTGGAACTGGAGTTCTACCTGTTCGACGCGGTGGCCGACGCCCGCGGCCGGCCGCAACCCACCCGGCACCCCACCAGCGGCGAGCGCGCCACCAGCACGCAGGTCTACTCGATGGACGACCTGGACGCGCAGCGCGCCTTCACCGATGCGGTGACCGCCGCCTGCCGGCCACAGCGGATTCCCGCCGACGCCGCGGTGGCCGAGTACGCGCCGGGCCAGTTCGAGATCAACCTGCGGCATCGCGCCGATGCGCTGCTGGCCTGCGACGAGGCGGTGCTGCTCAAGCGCACGATCAAGGCCATCGCCCAGCAGCAGGGCCATCTGGCCAGCTTCATGGCCAAGCCGTTCGCCGACCAGGCCGGCAGCGGCATGCACCTGCACGTGAGCCTGCTCGACGACCGCGGCGACAACGTCTTCGCCTGCACCCCCGGGGCCCCGGCCACGGCCTTGCGCCATGCCATCGGCGGCCTGCAGCGCAGCCTGCGCGACTGCCTGCTGCTGTTCGCACCGCACGCCAACAGCTACCGGCGCTTCGTCGCCAACGCCTTCGTCCCGCTCGACGACAGCTGGGGCTTCAACAACCGTACCGTGGCCCTGCGCGTGCCGCACAGCGACCCGGCCAATACCCGGATCGAACACCGCACCGCCGGCGCCGACGCCAACCCCTACCTGGTGGCCGCCGCGGTGCTGGCCGGCATCCTGCGCGGACTGGACGAACAATGCGACCCCGGTCCGCCGGTGCGCGGCAACGCCTATGCGCAACAGCCGGCGCAGGGCCCGGACTGGCGCGGGGCGATCGCCGACTTCCTCGCCAGCGGATTCGTCGCCGCGCAGTTCGGCGAGCGCTTCCGCCACATCCATGGCCAGCAGAAGCTGAAGGAGCTGCGCGACTTCCAGGCCCAGGTGGGCGACCTGGACTACGCCTGGTACCTGAGGACCGTATGATGGCGGCGGTGTCTTCCGTTCCGCCCCCGCACGACTACCCGCCCAGCTGGTATGCCGCCAGCGAGCCGGCCCTGCCCCCGCAGCCGCCCCTGCGCGGCGAGGCGCGCGCCGACGTCTGCATTCTCGGTGCCGGCTACACCGGGCTGACCGCGGCGCTGGCGTTGGCCGAGGCCGGCTACCGCGTCACCGTGCTCGAGGCCGAGCGCATCGGCTGGGGCGCTTCCGGGCGCAACGGCGGCCAGGCCATCGTCGGCTACGGCTGCGAGCAGGACACGCTGGAGCACCTGCTCGGCCCGGCCGAGGCGCGCCTGCTGTTCGACTTCTCGCGCGAGGGCATGCGCCTGCTGAAGGGCCGCATCCAGCGCCATGGCATCGAATGCGACTGGCGCGACGGCCACGCCCACGTGCCGATCAGGCCGCGCCAGGAACGCGCCCTGCGCGCCGGCATCGTCGAGATGGCGCAGCGCTACGACTATCCGCTGCAGTGGTGGGACCGCCAGCAGCTGCGCGGGCAGCTGGCCAGCGAGCGCTACCTGGGCGCGATGTACGACGCCGCCAGCGGCCACCTGCACCCGCTGGCCTACGCCTGCGGCCTGGCCCGGGCCGCGCTGGCCGCGGGCGTGACCATCCACGAACATTCGCCGGTGACGCGCCTGCAGCACGGCCGGCAGCCGGCGCTGCATACCGCGCACGGCCGGGTCGACGCCGATTTCGCGGTGCTGGCCGGCAACGCCTGGCTGCGCGGCATCGCCCCGGAACTGGAATCGCGGGTGATGCCGGTGGGCACCTACATCGGCGCCACCGTGCCGCTGGGCGCCGACCGCGCACGCGCCCTGATCGGCAACGACATGGCCGTGGCCGACGTCAACTGGGCGCTGGACTACTTCCGCCTCAGCCGCGACCATCGCCTGCTGTTCGGCGGCCGCGCCAGCTATTCGTCGCTGCCGCCGCCGGGCCTGCGCGGGGCGATGACCCGGCGCATGCGCAAGGTGTTCCCGCAGCTGGCCGACGTGGAAATGGAATACGTGTGGGGCGGCTACGTGGACATCACCCGCAACCGCGCCCCGCACTGGGGCCGGCTGGCACCGAACGTCTACTTCGCCCAGGGCTTTTCCGGGCACGGCGTGGCCACCACCGGGCTGGCCGGCGAGGTGATCGCCGAGGCCATCGCCGGCCAGTCGCAGCGGCTGGACCTGTTCGCCCGGATCCCGCACCGCCGCTTCCCCGGCGGCCGCGCCCTGCGCACCCCGCTGCTGGTGGCGGCGATGTCCTGGTACAAGCTGCGCGACGCGCTTTGGTAGGCCCCGCCCGGGCGCGCCCTCAAGTTCCGGCGCCCGTGGCCGCTATCTGTTGCGACATCCTGCAAGCCGACACAACCGACCATGCCTGCATTGCTGCAGACCGCATTCGACTGCGGCCCGGCACCACTGGAAGAAGCCCTGCCCCAGCGCATCCTGCTGGTGGAGAACTCGCGCACGTTCACCCACATGCTGCGCGAGGCGATCGAACAGCGGCTGGAGCTGCCGGTGAGCGTGGCCTCCACCCTGGCCGAGGCCGGCGAACTGCTGGACCGCGAGCAGGGCTGGTTCCTGGTGCTGACCGGGCTGGTGCTGGCCGACGGCGACCGCGACCAGGTGGTGGAGTACTTCGTCTCGCGCGGGCTGCCCACGGTGGTGGTGAGCGGCGTCTACGACGAGGACCTGCGCAAACGGGTGCTGCAGCAGCAGATCATCGATTACGTGCTGAAGAACACCCCCGGCAGCATCGACTACCTGGTGTGGCTGGTGCAGCGCATGGAGCGCAACCGCCGCATCGCCGCGCTGGTGGTGGACGACTCGCCCTCGGCCCGCGCCTATGCCGCCTCGCTGCTGACGATGTACGGCTACCACGTCACCGAGGCCGCCGACGGACCGGCCGGGCTGAAGGCGGTGGAGGCCGACCCGACCATCCGGCTGGCGGTGGTGGACCAGGAAATGCCGGGCATGGAGGGCGTGGAGTTCACCCGCCGGCTGCGCGCGATCCGCTCGCGCGACAAGGTGGCGGTGATCGGCATTTCCGGCAACAACGACGCCTCGCTGATCCCGCGCTTCCTCAAGAACGGCGCCAACGACTTCCTGCGCAAGCCGTACTCGCGCGAGGAATTCTTCTGCCGGGTGTCGCAGAACGTGGACCAGCTGGAACTGATCGGCACGCTGCAGGACCTGGCCACGCGCGACTTCCTCACCGGCCTGCCCAACCGCCGCAGCTTCCTCGAGCACAGCCAGCGCCAGCTGCCGCAGCTGCAGTCCGAAGGGCGGCAGGTCGCGGTGGCGATGATCGACATCGACCATTTCAAGCACATCAACGACACCCACGGCCACGAGGCCGGCGACCAGGCGCTGCGCGCGGTGGCGGCGGTGGTCAACGCCCACGCGCGGCCGCAGGACCTGTACGCGCGCTTCGGCGGCGAGGAGTTCTGCCTGCTGGCGCCGGGGCTCGATCCCGCCAACGCCGGCGCCTATTTCGAGCGCCTGCGCCAGGCCATCGCCGCGATCCGCCTGGACCTGGGCACCACCGTGCTGCGCATGACCGCCAGCATCGGCGTGTGCAACCTGCGTGCGCGGCACGACTCGCTGCACGGGCTGATCTCCGAGGCCGACCGCCAGCTGTACCTGGCCAAGGCCGCCGGCCGCGACCGCGTCAGCCATGCCGATGCGCCCGTGGGCCGGGCCGCGGTGCGGGCCGCCGGCTGAGCCGGGCCGCTGCGGCTATCGCCGGTATTGTCCATGGCCCGCACAGCTGCGGGCACGGGGGAACGCAACCGGCCGGAGCGCTGGCTCAGGCGCCGCTTGCGCCGGGCACCGCCCCATGCCGGGCACGCCGGCCGATCGCCAGCAGCGCCAGCGCGGTGAGCGCGGCGGTCGCGCACAGGTAATAGCCCACCGCCGCCAGCCCGTGGCGTTCGGCCAGCCAGGTGGCGGCATAGGGCGCCGGCGCCGCGCCGAGGATGCCGGCCAGGTTGAACGACAGCGACGAGCCGGTATAGCGCACCTGCACCGGATACAGCCCGGCCAGCATGGTGCCGCACGGGCCGTAGGTCAGTCCCATCAGGAACAGCCCCAGCGCCAGGAACGCCAGCACCTGCAACGGGTGCCCGGCCTGGAACAGCGGCGCGAACAGCAGCCCGAACACGAAGATCGCCGCGGTGGCGAACAGCATCGCGGTCACCGTGCCGCGGCGGTCGCCGTAGATCGCCGCCAGCGGGATGCCGCCGGCGAAGAACAGGATGCCCAGCATCTGCAGCATCAGGAACGCCTCGCGGTCGTAGCCCAGCGTCGAGGTGCCGTAGCCCAGGGTGAACACCGTCATCAGGTAGAACAGGACGAAGGTGGCGAACGCGGCCAGCGTGCCCACCACCAGCGCGAACGGGTGCTCGCGCACCACCGTCCAGACCGGCAACCGCACCCGCTGGTTGCGCTCCAGCGCCCGCCGGAAGTCCGGCGTCTCGTGGATGTTCAGCCGCACCCACAGCCCCACCGCCACCAGCAGCGCGCTGGCCAGGAACGGCACCCGCCAGCCCCATTGCAGGAACTGCGCGTCGCTCATGCAGCGCCCCAGCAGCAGGAAGGTGCCGGCCGACAGCAGGAAGCCCAGCGGCGCCCCCAGCTGCGGGAACATGCCGTACCACGCGCGCTTGCCCGGCGGCGCGTTCTCGGTGGCCAGCAGCACCGCCCCGCTCCATTCGCCGCCCAGCCCCAGCCCCTGCCCGAACCGGCACAGCGCCAGCAGCACCGGCGCCAGCAGGCCGATATCGGCGTAGGTGGGCAGCAGCCCGATCACCACGGTGGACACGCCCATGGTCAGCAGCGCCGCGACCAGCGTGGCCTTGCGGCCGATGCGGTCGCCGAAGTGGCCGAACACCGCCGAGCCCACCGGCCGCGCGACGAACGCCACCGCGAACGTGGCCAGCGACTGCAGCAGCGCCGCGCTGTCGCTGCTGGCCGGGAAGAACAGCTTGGGGAACACCAGCACCGCCGCCGTGGCGTAGATGTAGAAATCGAAGAACTCGATGGTGGTGCCGACCAGGCTGGCCATCAGCACCCGGCGCGGCGAATTGGTGGCGGCAGTGGCGACGGCGGCGACGGTCATGGGCACGGACGGAAACGGGAGCGGCCGATTCTGGCAGATCGCCCGCCTCCGCGAACGCCGGCCGGGCAGCGGATGCGACGTCCGTTTGCGGCCAGACAAGCGGCCGCGAAGGCGCCACGATCGCGCTCCCTTGAACACCTGGAGCCCGTCATGTTCCGCATCGAAGCCCTGCCCCTCGCCCCGTTCCTGCCGCTGCTCGCCTGCTCCGACGCCGAACTCGCCGCGCAGGGCGCCGCCCGCGTCGTTGCCGACGCGCCCACCGGCTATCCGTGCCGGGTCAGCCTGACCGACGCCACGCCCGGCGAAATGCTGGTGCTGCTGCCCTGGCCGCACCAGGACCACGACACCCCCTACCGCGCGTCCGGCCCGGTCTTCGTGCGGCAACTGGCACGGCAGGCGACGCCACAGACCGACGAAGTCCCGGCTTTCCTGCTGCGCCGTTCGCTGTCGGTGCGCGCCTACGACCAGCGCCACTGGATCGTCGCCGCCCGGGTCTGCACCGGCCAGGACCTGGCGGCGACCGCGACGGAACTGTTTGCCGATCCGCGCGTGGGTTACCTGCACCTGCACAGCCCCGGATACGGCTGCTACCTGTGCCGGGTACTGCGGGCCTGAGCGACGCGCCGGCGCCCGTGTTCGTTCCTGTCCTCGTCCACCCGGCCCCGCTCCGCCGCACCGGCGCGGATGCGGCGATCGGTCGCACCGGCGCCGTATCGCTTGCGGCAACAGGCCGCGCTCCGCCCCGCTCGGCCAGGCTTCACGGACGGGTAACACCGCCGCCTGCCACGCCCGCTACGCTCGGCCTGATTCCGACGTCCCTGCGGGCCCGGCTGCCGCCCGGCCCGCACCGGCGGCGGACCCGCACCCCCACGCAGGAGCACTCCCATGACTGGATCGTCCACGCCGAAGTTCGAGCACGAACCCGACGCCACCCGCCGCTACTGGCACAACAGCCCCGCCAACACCCTGCCGCCGCCGGACATGGTCGGCAACTACCAGCGTTTCAAGCCGCTGCCCACCGAAGGCATCGAATCGCGCCGGGCCTGGATCGTCGGCGGCGGCATCGCCGGCATGGCCGCCGCGTTCTACCTGATCCGTGACGGCCACATGCCCGGCGAGAACATCACCCTCATCGAGGGCCTGGACATCGAGGGCGGCTCGCTCGACGGCTCCGGCAATCCCGAGGACGGCTATCTCGTGCGCGGCGGCCGCGAGATGAACTGGAACTACGACAATCTCTGGGACATGTTCCAGGACGTGCCGGCGCTGGAGCTGCCCGAGGGCTTCAGCGTGCTGGACGAATACCGCCTGGCCAACGATGCCGACTCCAACTGGTCCAAGTCGCGGCTGATGCACCAGCAGGGCCGGGTGGTCGAGGACTTCGCCAGCTTCGGCCTCAGCAAGAAGCAACAGTGGGAAGTGGTCAGCCTGCTGCTCAAGCGCAAGGACGAGCTCGACGACCTGACCATCGAGGACCATTTCAGCGAAGGCTTCCTGCAGAGCAAGTTCTGGTTCCTGTTCCGCTCGATGTTCGCCTTCGAGAACTGGCACAGCCTGCTGGAGATGAAGCTGTACATGCACCGTTTCCTCGATTCGATCGACGGCTTCGGCGACATGTCCACGCTGGTGTTCCCCAAGTACAACCAGTACGACACCTTCGTCACCCCGCTGATCCGGCTGCTGCGCAGCAAGGGCGTGCAGGTGCGCTTCGGCACCAAGGTGCTGGACATGGATTTCGACGTGCAGGGCGAACACCGCACCGTCACCGCGCTGCACACCCGCACGAAGGACGGGGACGGCCGCATCGAGGTCGCCGCGCGCGACCTGGTGATCGCCCTGACCGGCTCGATGACCGAGGACACCGCCTATGGCGACCTGGACAACGTGCCGGTGCTCCAGCGCCGCGAAGGCGGCCCCGCCGAGGACAGCGGCTGGGCGCTGTGGCGCAACCTGGCCAGGCACTCGCCGGTATTCGGCAAGCCGGACAAGTTCTGCGGCGACATCGACCGCTCGATGTGGGAATCGGCCACCCTGACCTGCAGGCCCTCGCCGCTGGTGGACCGGCTGCGCGAACTGTCGGTCAACGATCCCGCCTCCGGCCGCACCGTGACCGGCGGCATCATCACCTTCACCGACTCCAACTGGGTGCTCAGCGTCACCATCAACCGCCAGCCGCACTTCCCCGGGCAACCCGGGGACGTGGTGGTGATGTGGGTCTACGCCCTGCTGATGGACCAGCCCGGCAACTTCGTGAAGAAGACCATGCCCGAATGCACCGGCCGCGAGATCGTGGCCGAGCTGTGCTACCACCTGGGCATCGCCGACCGGCTCGACGCCATCGTGCCGCACACCAAGGTGCGGCTGGCGCTGATGCCCTACATCACCGCCCAGTTCATGCCGCGCGCGGCCGGCGACCGCCCGCGCGTGGTGCCGGCCGGCTGCACCAACCTGGCCCTGGTCGGCCAGTTCGTGGAGACCGCCAACGACGTGGTGTTCACCATGGAAAGCTCGGTGCGCACCGCCCGCGTGGCGGTCTATACCCTGCTCGACCTGCCCAAGCAGGTGCCCGACCTCAGCCCCACCCAGTACGACATCCGCAGCCTGCTCAAGGGCGCCCGCGCGCTCAACAGCGGCGAGCCCTTCCCCGGCGAACGCCTGCTGCACAAGCTGCTGGACGACACCTACTACGCCCACATCCTGCCGCCGCTGCCGAAGAACGAAGGCGAATCCACCCGGCGCGAGCGCCTGGAGGCCGAACTGGCCGGCCTGCGCGACAAGAGCGGCGCGATGCTGCAGGGCGTGGCGCAGTGGATCGAACGGTTCGGCAACCAGCTGCGCAAGGGACGCGACAAGGACTGAGCCCTGGCCCCGGCGGGCCGGATCGCGGAATCGCAGGATGGAAGAGGCACCCCGGCGCCTCTTCCATCCGCCTGCGACCTGCCCGGGAGACGGCGCTTGGCGCCCGTTGCCGCCCTCTCCGGCTTCAAGGCCTCGCAGGCGTCGAACCGGCCCGCTTTCCCTGCGGCCGGTCTTTGCCCGTATCCGACATCGTGAACGGCGGCGCGGATGCCTTCAACGATCCTGCACATCGGTGAACCCCGCATGGGCTCGGGAATGGCAACGGCGGCCATTTCACGACCTGATCGCGGCGAAGGCGTCTAGCGTGTCGGGCATGCGGGAAAACACGCATTCGCCCCCAGGAGAAAGCACGATGACCCACCGACATTTCCGTATCGCACTGCTGGCCGCCGCCGCGACCGTCGCCGGCACCGGACTGGCGCAGGCGCAGGACGCCCTGACCGCACCGCAGGTGCGCGCGCAGCTGGAAGCGCAGGGCTACACCAAGGTGCACGACATCAAGTTCGATGACGGCATGTGGGAGGCCGATGCCACCAGCGCCGACGGCAAGCGCGTCGACCTGCGTCTGGACCCGCGCACCGGCACCGTCTACCCGGACACCGCGGTGTCGCAGCTGAGCGAGGCCGACATCCGCGCGCAACTGTCCACCGCCGGTTACAGCGACGTACACGACGTCGAGTTCGACGACGGGCTGTGGAAGGCCGAAGCCAAAGACGCGAACGGACGGAAGGTCGACCTCCGCCTGGACCCGGCCACCGGCGCGGTGATCGGCCAGGACCGCGACTGAGCACGGATGCCGGGATCGGGTCCCGGCACCCGGCAAGCGGACAGGGGCGCCCTGCCTGCGAGGGCTGAACGCGACAGGAGAACGTGAGGTCCTTCCGGTTGACGGTCTTGTCCGCCGATGCATGCGACCCCGTCCACAGGCAAGGATGCGCGTTGACGCCGGGGATCGCCGCACATGGCGCCACCCGGCTACCGAACGAACGGTTTTCCGCCTGATGCCGCGTTTCCCTGCCGGGTCGGGCAAGCCCTCCCCCATCTGGCGAAGGAAGAATCCCATGCTTTATCTCGACACTCCGACGGCACGTGACTTGTCCACCCTGAACGGATTGCGTGCGGACGTCTGCGTTCCGATCTATCTGCCGACGACGCCCATCACCCAGGACATCCACAAGGCACGCATCGGGCTCGCCAACCTCGCCAAGGAGGCGGTCGGACAGCTTCGTGACGGGGGAACCGACAAGCGGCGTCTTGCCGCGCTCGAGGAGCATCTGCACGACCTTGCCGATGACGATGAGTTCTGGCGCTTCCAGGCGCATAGCCTTGCCGTCTTCGCCACCCCGGATTCCCTGCGCACATTCCGCCTGGCCAACACGCTGAGCGAGGCCGTGGAAGTTTCCGACCGCTTCCACCTCAAGCCGCTGATCCGCGCCATCACCTTCCCGCACGCGGCCTACGTGCTGGCGATCTCGGAGAACGACGTCCGGCTGGTCGAGGTCTCGGCCGACCTGCCGGCGACGACGGTGAAGGTGCCCGATCTGCCCAGGGACGCGGCCAGCGCCGTCGGCAAGTCCACCATCAACGACCGCTCGCCGAGCGGGCGCGTGCAGGGCAACGAGGGGCAGAAGACCCGTCTGGCGCAGTATGTGCGCAAGGTCGATGCCGCCCTGCGCCCGATCCTCGCCGGCAGCGACCTGCCCGTCGTTCTCGCCGCGACCCAGCCCGTGGAGGCCATCTTCCGTTCTGTGAGCTCCATCGCCGCCCTGCCGCAGGCCATATCCGGGAGCCACGACAGGACCAGCGACGCCGATCTCGCAAGCGCCGCGCGCCCGATCCTCGATGCGTACTACGCAGGGCAGATCGCGGACTTCAGGGCCCTGTTCGAAACGCGCAGGGGCCAGCGCCGCGCCACGACCGATATCTCCGACGCCGCACGGGCGGCGACGTTCGGCAACATCGACCAGCTCCTGGTCGACATCGACAATGTCGTGGACGGGAGCGTGGACGAGGAAACCGGCGAGGTGACGTTCGACGGGGCCGGCGATGCCCGCAACTACGGCATTGTCGACGAGATCGCCGGCCGCGCACTGCGCTCGGGCGCGAAGGTGCTCGGGGTACGCAAGGAGGATATCCCCGAGGAAAAACCGCTCGCCGCGATCCTGCGAAGCCCGCTCTGACCGTATCCCGGAAAAGTTGGAGCAGAAGCCGTCGGGGCCGCGACGCCGCCTGTGCGGCCGGTCCTCCATCAGCTTCGCTGTCGTGAAGTGCTTCGCTGCTTCCTGGCCCGCAGCCGCGCTACGGGCCGGCGAATCGTCGGGAAACCGTCCTCGCACGGCCGACTTCCGCCGCGGACGGTTTCCGCCGCTCACGCTCCTGGAGCGGATTCCGCGCGCCGTCTCCCGTCATGGTCGACCGGTCGCCACCAGAACATCGCACGCGGCTTCCACGATCAACCGCCGCGCCACGCTGCCGAGCACGGCTTGCAGCGCGGCGCCGCGCCCGTGCGACCCCAGGGCCAGCAGGTCGACGCGCGCGCCTCTGGAGAAGCGCACCAGGGCCGGACCGGGCTCGCCGTCGAGGATGCGGACCGGGAGCTTTCCCGCTCCCGGGATGTCGCGCTGGAATGCGGAAAGCGCCTCGCGCGCCTGTCCGGCCAGCGCCGCGTGATATCGATCGATATCGGCCTGCGCCATCCCGGCGCGCAACATCGCCTGCTGGAACGGGAGAGGCACGCCGACGGCCTGGACCAGCTGCAAGGCGGCGTCGGGAGCCAGCCTGCGGGCCTGGGAGACCGCGCCTGCCGATTGCGGTGAGCCGTCGACGGCCACGGCCACGCGCCGGTAGGGACCTGCCGCTGGCCTCCTGACCACGAGCACCGGGGCGGCGGAGGTCCTGATCACCCTGTCCGCGTTGGAGCCCAGGATCCTGGCCTTGAGCGTGCTGCCCTTGCCCGGCCCCACCACCACGACATCCGCGCGGCGCGCGCGCGCCACCTGCGCGGATGGTCCCGTGCGGCGATCCGAACGCCACCTGCACCTCGGTCCGCGGCGTCCGGCCGTTCTCGGCCAGCGACGCCTCGATGGCCGCGACCGTCTGTCGTTCGAGCCTTGCCCTCAGTTCGCTCTCGGCGAGATCCAAATGGGCGGCGGCCGCCGGCACCGGTTCCGCCTCGATGACGTGCAGCACGACCAGCCGGGCCGCATGCGCGCTTGCCAGCTGCGACGCCCGGGCCAGCACGACATCGCTGCCGGCTTCGAGATCGAGGGCGGCAAGGACCGTACCTATCTTTTCCATCGTCGCCGCCTCCCGCGTCATCGGTTGTCCACGCATGGACACCTGCGTCGGATCATCATAGGCGAAGACTTCGGCATGACGGCCAGGCTCGACGACGGCGAACAGGATCCGCCTGGCGGTGCCCGAAGCCCGTGATCGCCGGCGAAGCAGCCCCAAGGTGTGGAAGGTACCGGCGGGGACCGGGAGGCGTTGCGGATTCCCGTGACGGCACGGGAAGAAGATGCCTGCGGCAAGCCACGGCAGCTGCCGCAGGCACGCCGTCACCGTACGGTCATGCCACGGCACTAGCCTGCGCGGCACTCCAGGGGAAAGGCGGCAGCGTGCCCGAGCAGCCACAACGGGGATTGGCGCGCATGTTCGCGCAGCACGGGCCGGTACTGCGCGGTTTCTTCGCCCGTCGCGGCGCGAAGGACGAAGCCGAGGACCTGGTGCAGGAAACCTACCTGCGGCTGCTGCGGGCGCACCAGTGCCAGGGTGATGCGATCGCCAATCCCGAGGCGTACCTGTTCACGGTCGCGCTGAATCTCGCGCGCGAACAGGCCGCGCGCCGGCGCCGGCCGCTGCTGCCGATCGAGGAACTGGAGAACACCACCGCGCTGCTGGCCGCCACCGAAAGCGTCGAGGACGCAGCCGAACGCGCGCAGCGCCGGCAACGCCTGCAGGATCTTCTCGCCACGCTGCCCGGGCACACCCGCGCGGTGCTGGTGATGCAGTACCGCGACGGCATGAGCTACAAGCAGATCGCCGAACGCCTGGGCGTGTCCTCGCACATGGTCAAGAAGCACGTGGTGCGCGGGCTTTCCGTGTGCCGGCGGGCCCTGGCCGACACCGCGGAGGCGTGGTGAGCGAGGCCAGGCCACATCCGCGCATCATGCACGAGGCCGCCCATTGGCATGCGTTGCAGCGCCAGGGCGAACTGAGCGCGACGCAGCAGGCGCGCTTCATGGACTGGCTGCTCACCTCGCCCGGCCACCTGCGCGAGTACCTCGCGATCTCCCGCACCGCCGGAGAACTGCGCGATGCCATGCAGGGGATGCCGGTCGACCTGGAGGCGCTGCTGGCAAGCGCGCCCGTGCAGGCAGTGGCCGACAACGTCGTCGCGCTTCCGGCCCGGCGCACTGGGCCGGAAACCGCCGCTCCCCGTCGTCGCCGATGGCGGATGCCGCGCGCTGCGGTGGCGGCGTTCATGCTGCTCGGCGTCGGCATCGCGGCACACATCGCCTGGCCGCAGCAGCAACAGTACGCCGCGGCGCACGGCGCGCCGCGGACCTTCGAACTGCCGGACCGCAGCGTGGTGCACCTGAACGCGGAGAGCGAACTGTCGATCCGCTTCACCCTGTTCCAGCGCCGAATCGAACTGGCGCGCGGACAGGCGAGTTTCGTGGTCGCCGCCGACCGCCGGCCGTTCGCCGTGCATGCCGCCGGCCTGCAGGTGCGGGACATCGGCACGACCTTCGACGTATCGCTGCTGCGCGAGCAGGCCCGCATCGGCGTCGCCGAGGGCCGCGTGCAGGTGCTGGGCGAAGCCGGCAATCGCCGTCCGCTGGCCGACCTGCGCGCCGGCCAGAGCGCGCGCATCGACTACCACGACCATGCCGTCGACATAAGCCGCGAGGATGTCGACACGATGACCGCCTGGTGGCAGCGGCGCATCGTGTTCCGCGATGCGCCGCTGCGCGAGGTCGCCGACCAGTTCAACCGCCTCAGCGCCGTCCGCCTGCGCGTGGACGATGCCGCCGCCGGCGCGTTGCGCATCACCGGCAACCTGAGCGGCGACGACCTGGAATCGCTGCGCGCGTTCCTCGACCAGCAACCCACGCTGCGCACGACCATGGCCGCCGGACAGATCGCGGTGCACACCCGCCCGCCGGAAGCCGGCGATGCGCAACGGCATTGAACCCGGCCGCGTGGCGTAGCCCGTTTTTCCCGCCCGCACGCCGACACGGCGATGGCGGAGATCGCGGCACCGGCCGGCGGTGTCAAAAAAAATTCATCGAAACAGCGGTGCCCGATCGGCCCTGTCCGCCGTCGTAGTCCAGGCATGCGCGATCACCCAGGTGTCGCCATGCCCCTGCCACCCCACCGGAAACCACGATGCGCCGAATTCTGTTCCTCTCGATCGCCGTTGCCCTGCAGACGCCCTTCGCCGCCGCCGTCCACGCCCAGGAATCGCGCGTGGCGAGCGCCGCCATCCCCGCGCAACCGCTGGACAGCGCGCTCAACGCACTCTCGCGCCAGACCGGGCTGCAGTTCGTCTACAGCGCGCAGACCGCCGGCAACCCGCAGACCCGGGCGGTCCCCGCGGGGTTGCCGCCGGAGCAGGCACTGGCGCAGCTGCTCGCCGGCACCAGCCTGCACCATCGCTTCCTTACCCCCACCACGATAACCATCGAAACCGAGGCCGCCCCGGCCATGCCGCCCGAGTCCGCGGCGCCGGCAGCCGTACCGTCCGCGGCGACCGGCGTGGAGGCGCAGCAGCTGGACAGCGTGATGGTGGTCGGCAGCTACAGCCGCAGCCTGGAGCAGGCGGTGGACATCAAGCGCGCGAACATCGGGTTCTCCGATTCCATCGTCGCCACCGACGTGGCCGACTTTCCGGAGCAGAACCTGGCCGAGGCGCTGCAGCGCATGCCCGGCGTGACCATCGAGCGCAGCAAGGGCCTGGGCAGCAAGGTCAACGTGCGCGGCCTTCCCTCCGAATACACCCATGTCTCCATCAACGGCCTGGCGACGGCATCGGGCAGCGGCGGGCGCGATGTGGAATTCGACATCTTCGCCTCCGAGATCATCCAGCAGGTGACGGTGCAGAAGTCGCCGACCGCCGCCGACGAGGAAGGCGGCATCGCCGGCTCGGTGCAGATTTCCACCGCGCGCCCGTTCGACTACCAGGGGCGCAAGCTGGTGGTCGCCGCGGAAGGCGCGCACAACTCCATCTCCGGCGAGACCGACCCCAAGTTCTCGTTCCTGGCCAGCGACACCTGGGGCGACTGGGGCGCGCTGGTGTCCTTTTCCCGCGCGCAGCGCACCAACCGCACCGATTCGACCTCGGGCATCAACTTCCGCCCGATGTCGCGTTTCCTGAGCGCCTCGGACGGCCGCGGCGCGCAGGCCCAGGCCGTGCTCGAGCGCGACGCCGGCGTGCTCATCAACGACCGCACCGACCCGGCCGAATCCAACCTGATCGTGTTCCAGGACAAGGTCGGCGACCGCGTCTATGTCAACGACCAGGACAAGTGGGGCGCCACCGCCTCCCTGCAGTACAAGCCCAGCAGCAACTTCAGCCTGACCTTCGACGCGATGGTGGGGCGCTACGACACCACCGAGGACGAGTACGACGCCGCCGCCTATTCCGCATCCAGCCGCAGCACGCTGGAGACCATCCACGAATACGACGACACCACCCTGTCCGAATACGGCATGGTCGTGCTCCGCGACGTGTCCTACACCGCCACCCAGCACGAGTTCCTGAGCAAGGAACGCATCAACAGGACCGACTTCAGCCAGTACAGCCTGGCGCTGGACTGGAAAGGCGACAGCTGGAGCGTCGATGCCATGCTCGGCTACTCCGGCGCCAAGAAGACCTCCGACTTCGCCAACCTGAAGCACGTCGCCTACGCACCCTCGCGCACGCGCTGGACCGGGAAAAGCGGCGAAACCGTGCCCAGCGCCGATCCGGACACCATCGACATGTACGACGCGGCGGACAGGTACCTGTTCGAGGCGTACGAGACCACGCTGGAAAAGGTGACCGACGACAAGTACGTGGCCCGGCTCGATTTCGACAAGTCGCTCGACCTGGCGTTCCTGCCGGCACTGCGCCACCTGCGGTTCGGCGCACGCTACACCGACAAGTCGAAGGAGCGCGAATACGGCGAATCGAAGATCACCGGGCCGGGCGCCGGCGACACCTCCTGGGTCAACACCCGCACCCTGGCCGACAGCCCGCTGCAATGGATCGACGACATCGTCCCCGGCGGCGCCTACGGCATGAAGGGACTGCGCTGGCAGCAGGTTTCCAACGGCTACGCCCGCGACTTCTTCCGCTACCCCGGCTTCTTCACTCCCTTCGAAGAAGGCCAGTACTACCGGGTCGACGAGGAAGTGGCCAGCCTGTACGCGATGGCCGATTTCGGCTTCGACCTGGGCAGCGTGCCGGTGGCGCTGAACGCGGGCGCACGCTACGTCGACACCTCGGTGCTGTCCTCCGGCTACCACCCGGTCCAGTACCCGGACGGCACCACCGGGTACACCGACACCCCGGTTTCGCGGAAGGGCAGCTACAAGGACGTCCTGCCCAGCATGAACATGACCGCCGAGCTGTCCCACGACCTGCTGCTGCGCGCGGCGGCATCGGAAACCATGATCCGTCCCTCGCTGACCGACATCGCCTACAAGCGCACCGCCAGCTGGAGTTCGTTCCGCTTCACCGACGGCAACCCGGACCTGAAACCCACCTATGCCAGGCAGTGGGAAATCGGCCTGGAGAAGTACCTCGGGAACGGAGGGCTGCTGGCGGCGTCCTACTTCCACAAGAAGATCGACGGCGTCGTCATCAATTCGCTGACCGGCGTGGTCGAGGACGTGGCGGTCTACAACGCCAACGGCACGCTCAACGGCTACTACGACTTCGACGTCTACCAGCCGGTGAACGCCAGCGGCTCGTACGACGTCGACGGCATCGAGCTGATCGCGCAGCTGCCGCTGGAAACCCTGCACAGCTCGCTCAAGGGCTTCGGCATCAATGCCAACTACACCCTGCTGGACAGCTCGCTGGCCGGCGAGTCCGACCTGGGCATCCGCACCCCCATGCCCGGCCTGGCCGAAAAGACCTACAACCTCACCGTGTACTACGACAACGACCGCTTCGACGCGCGCGTGTCCTACAACCGCAAGGGCGAGTACGTCGAGGCCATCGGCTACGACATGTACCCGATCTGGCGCGATGCCTACGGGCAGCTGGACCTCTCCATCGGCTATCGCCTGGCCCGCAACGTCAAGCTGAGCCTGAAGGGCATCAACATGACCAACGCGGCCACCAGCGGCTACACCATGGACCCGTCCTTCCCGACCATGTACGAGCGTTCGGGCCGCCGCGTCAGCCTCGGCGTCCGGGCCGACTTCTGAGTCGCGCCTCCCGACCCGGCTCGTCCGGCCTGGCGATCCAGCGGATCGCCAGGCTTCCCCCATGGCATTCCGCAACGCGCCGGCAACCGCGGCCGCGCCTGACGGACTGGAGAAGAATCCAATGCGCCCGATGCATCCCCTGCTGCCGGCCACGCTGATCGTGGCCTTCATGATCTGGCCGAACCCGGCCCAGGCCGCCGATGCGGACGAGGGCCGCCGCTGGCTGGCCGGCGACCACCACGTGCACAGCGAATGGAGCGTGGACTGGGACGTGTCCACCTCGCCGCCGCGGCCGGTCCGCGGCGGCGATTCGCCCTACACCCGTTCCCGCAACGCACGGCAGGCGCTGGCCCATGGCCTGAGCTGGATGGTGCACACCGACCACGGCGGCCCCGGCCACTCGCGGGTGACCCGCGACCATGCCTGGCCCGCCCTGCTGCAGGCAAGACGCGAGGTACCGGCGCTGATCCAGTTCAACGGCATGGAATTCGACGTGCCCGCGGGCGAGCATGCCACGCTGATCGTCGTGCCCGGGCCGGAAGAACGCGACCGGCTGGTCGCGATCGAGCGCGACTACGGCCGCAGCGAACCGCTCGAACCCGATGTCCGCGACCAGGAGCAACAGATGCTCGACGTGCTGGCGCACATGCAGGCGTTGCCGTCGCCGCCGTTGATGTTCGTCAACCACCCCTCGCGCACCGCCACCGGTCCCGGCCGCTGGGGCAAGGTGGAACCGGCGGAACTGCGCGCCTGGCACGATGCCGCGCCGCGCGTGCTGGTCGGCATGGAGGGCGCTCCCGGCCACCAGGCCTCCGCCCGCCGCGGCCTGTACCGGAACGACGACGCCCCCACCTACGGCGGCTTCGACCGGATGACGGCCGAAACCGGGGGCGTGTGGGACGCGATGCTGGCCGAAGGCCGGCGGTTCTGGATCACGGCCACTTCGGACTCGCACGTGAACCTGCGCGATGGCGGCGGCGATTTCGACCCCGGCGAATACAGCAAGACCTACGTCTGGGCACGGCACGATGCCGGCGACATCCTGGACGGCATGCGCGAAGGCAGGATGTTCGCGGTGACCGGCGACCTGATCGATGCGCTGGAACTGGAAGTGCGCGCCGCCGGCGGCGCGCACGACGGCGCCGGCATGGGCGGCACGCTGAGCCTGCCCGCGGATGCCGCGATGCGGGTGGAACTGCGGGTGCGGCAGCCGGCGCAGCCGAACTTCAACGGCCAGCACCCGGCGCTGCGCCACATCGAGCTGATCGCGGGAACCGAAGGCGACCAGGACGCGCCGCGGATGCAGGTGAAGCGCTTCGGCCCGGACGACTGGAACAACCAGGGCCAGTGGCGGTCGCTGTCCTGGGAACTCCCGGCGCCGGGGCGTACCGCCTTCGTGCGCGCACGGGGCACGAGCGCCGCCGAGGCGACGCCCGCGGCCGACGTGCCCGGCGAAGACCCGTGGCAGGACCTGTGGTTCTACTCCAACCCGGTATTCGTGGAGGTCGCGCACTGAGCCGGGTGGGTCGGCCGGCCCGGCGCGAGGGCATGCGCTTCAGCCCCCCAGGTTGATCCAGGTCGCCTTGATCTCGGTGTACTTGTCGAAGGCGTGCAGCGACTTGTCGCGGCCGTTGCCCGACTGCTTGTAGCCGCCGAACGGGGCGGTCATGTCGCCGCCGTCCCAGTAGTTGACCCAGACGCTGCCGGCGCGCAGCCGGCGGGCGACGCGGTGGGCACGGGAGATGTCGCGCGTCCACACGCCCGCCGCCAGCCCGTACTCGCTGTCGTTGGCCATGCGCAGGGCCTGTTCCTCGCTGTCGAAGGTGATCACCGACAGCACCGGGCCGAAGATCTCCTCGCGTGCGATGGTGTGCCCGGGCGCCACCTCGTCGAACACGGTCGGCTCGAGGTAGCAGCCGCCGGCCACCACGTCCGCCCGCTTGCCGCCCAGCAGCAGGCGGGCGCCCTCCTCGCTGCCCCTGGCGATGTAGCCGAGCACGCGCGCGGTCTGCGCCTCGTCCACCATCGCGCCCATCGCCGCGTCGGCCTCGAACGGATGCCGCGGCTGCATGCGCCGGCCGTGCGCCACCACCCGCGCCACGAATTCCTCCTTGATCGAGCGCTCCACCAGCAGCCGCGAGGCGGCGGTGCAGACCTCGCCCTGGTTGTAGAAGATGCCGCCGGCCGCCGCCTCGGCCGCACGGTCCAGGTCGCGGGCATCGGCGAACACGATGTTCGGGCTCTTGCCGCCGCATTCCATGTAGGCGCGCTTCATGTTCGACAGCCCGGCGCACTGCAGCAGCCGCCTGCCCACCGCGGTGGAGCCGGTGAACACCAGCCCGTCCACGTCCATGTGCAGCGCCAGCGGTTCGCCGGCGCCCTTGCCGCTGCCCGGCACCACGTTGAACACGCCGTCGGGGATGCCGGCCTCGGCCGCCAGCGCGGCGAAGCGGATCGCGCTCAGCGGCGACTTCTCCGACGGCTTGAGCACCACCGAGTTGCCGGTGGCCAGCGCCGGGGCGATCTTCCAGGCCGCCATCAGCAGCGGGAAATTCCACGGCACGATCGCGCCGACCACGCCCAGCGGTTCGCGGGTGACCAGCCCCAGTTCGTCCGGGCCGGTGGGGGCGATCTCGCCGTACACCTTGTCCACCGCCTCGGCGGTCCAGGACAGGCAGCGGATCACTGCGGCGATGTCGACCCGGCGCGCGTCGGCCACCGGCTTGCCCATGTCCAGCGTCTCCAGCAGCGCCAGTTCGTCGGCGTGCCGCTCCACCAGCTGCGCCAGCTTCAGCAGGACCTTCTTGCGGTGCGTGGGCCGCGCCTGCGCCCATGCCCCGGCCTCGAAGCTGCGCCGCGCCGCGGCCACCGCGCGGTCGATGTCGGCCTGCGCGCCGTCGGCCACCGCGCCGAGCACGCGGCCGTCGATCGGGCTGACGCAGTCGAAGGTGGCGCCGGAAACCGCATCCACGTAGCGGCCGTCGATGAAGGCGCGGGTCTGGATGTCCAGGCGCTCGGCCTGCTGCTGCCATTCGGCGCGGGTGCGGGATACGTTCATGGCTGGGGTCCGGGTGCGGCGTCGCAGCGATGGTACGCCGGCGGCGCGTCGCCCCGGCGTGTGCGCCGGCAGTGCACGCGCTTCGCACCGTCGTGCCGCCGCTGATGTAGAGTTTTTCGAGCTGCCCGCAGGAGCGTCCGATGCGCAACGACGAGTTTCCCGCCGCGTTCCCACCCGGCCAGGCCACCGCGATGCCCGGATCGCTGGAGGCGTTCTGGATGCCGTTCAGCGCCAACCGCCAGTTCAAGGCGGCGCCGCGGCTGCTGGCCAGCGCCTCGGGCATGCACTACCGCGACGTCGACGGCCGCCAGATCCTGGACGGGGCCGCCGGGCTGTGGTGCTGCAATGCCGGGCATGCCCGCGAGCGCATCGTGCAGGCGGTGCAGCGGCAGGTGGCCACGCTCGATTTCGCGCCCAACTTCCAGATGGGCTCGCCGCTGCCGTTCGTGCTGGCGCAACGGCTGGCAGCCATCGCCCCGGACGGACTGGACCACGTGTTCTTCGCCAACTCCGGCTCCGAGGCGGTGGACAGCGCGATGAAGATCGCGCTGGCCTGGCACCGGCTCCGCGGCGAGGGCCAGCGCACCCGCTTCATCGGCCGCGAGAAGGCCTACCACGGGGTCGGCTTCGGCGGCATCTCCATCGGCGGGCTGCCCAACAACCGCAAGTGGTTCGGCCCGCTGCTGCCGGGCGTGGCGCACCTGCGGCACACCCTGGACATCGACCGCAACGCCTTCAGCCGCGGGCTGCCGGCGCACGGTGCGGAACTGGCCGACGACCTGGAACGGCTGATCGCGCTCAACGACGCCTCCACCATCGCCGCGGTGTTCGTCGAGCCGGTATCCGGCTCGGCCGGGGTGATCCTGCCGCCGCAGGGCTACCTGCAGCGGCTGCGCGGGATCTGCGACCGCCACGGCATCCTGCTGGTGTTCGACGAGGTCATCACCGGCTTCGGCCGGGTCGGCCATGCGTTCGCGGCGCAGCGCTTCGGCGTGACCCCGGACATGATCACCTGCGCCAAGGGCCTGACCAACGGCACCGTGCCGATGGGCGCGGTGCTGCTGTCCGGCGCGATCCACGATGCCTTCATGCAGGGCCCGCCGGAAGCGATCGACCTGTTCCACGGCTACACCTACTCCGGCCACCCGCTGGCCTGCGCCGCGGCCCTGGCCGCGCTCGACACCTATGCCGAGGAAGGTCTGTTCGAGCGGGCGCTGGAGCTGGGCGACTACTGGCAGGAGCGCATCCACGCGCTGAAGGGCCTGCCCAACGTGATCGACATCCGCAACTTCGGCCTGATCGGCGCGGTGGAGCTGGCGCCGCGCCACGGCGCGCCGGGCAGCCGCGGCTACGAGGTGTTCGAGCGCTGCTTCCGCGAGGGCGACCTGCTGGTGCGCGTCACCGGCGACACCCTCGCGCTGTCGCCGCCGCTGATCGTCGAGCGGCCGCAGATCGACCGCATCTTCGACGTGCTCGGCGCCATGATCCGCGCCACCGCCTGAGCCGCCCCCCATTCCATCCGAGGAAACACCCAATGCTGATCGGCGTCCCCAGGGAAATAAAGAACCACGAATACCGCGTCGGCCTGACCCCGGCCGGCGTGCGCGAGCTGGCGGCCCATGGCCACCACGTGCTGGTGCAGCGCGGCGCCGGCCAGGCGATCGGGCTGGCCGACGCCGACTACGAGGCCGCCGGCGCGCAGCTGGCCGACGATGCGGCCACGGTGTTCGCCCGCGCCGAGATGATCGTCAAGGTCAAGGAACCGCAGGCGGAGGAATGCGCGATGCTGCGTCCTGGGCAGGTGCTGTTCACCTACCTGCACCTGGCGCCCGACCCGGCGCAGACCCAGGCCCTGCTCGCCTCCGGCTGCACCGCCATCGCCTACGAGACCGTCACCGATGGCCGTGGCGGCCTGCCGTTGCTGGCGCCGATGAGCGAGGTGGCCGGACGCATGGCGATCCAGGCCGGCGCGCATGCGCTGGAGAAGGCGCAGGGCGGCTCGGGCGTGCTGCTGGGCGGCGTACCCGGGGTGGCGGCCGGCGAGGTGCTGGTGCTGGGCGGCGGCGTGGTCGGCATCAACGCCGCGCGCATGGCGATGGGCCTGGGCGCGCGGGTGACGGTGCTGGACCGCTCGCTGGAGCGGCTGAGGCTGCTGGACGAGCTGTACGGCCCGCAGCTGGCCACCGTCTATTCCACCCGCGACGCGATCGAGGCGCGGCTGCCGCAGTCGGACCTGGTGATCGGCGCGGTGCTGATCCCCGGCGCCGCCGCGCCCAAGCTGGTCACCCGCGCGCAGCTGGCGCTGATGCGGCCCGGCTCGGTGCTGGTGGACGTGGCCATCGACCAGGGCGGCTGTTTCGAGACCAGCCGCCCCACCACCCACCAGGCCCCGACCTACGAGGTCGACGGCATCGTCCACTACTGCGTGGCCAACATGCCCGGCGGCGTCGCCCGCACTTCCACCTTCGCGCTCACCAACGCCACCCTGCCGTTCGTGCTGGCGCTGGCCAACAAGGGCGCGCAGCAGGCGCTGCTGGACGATGCCGATCTGCGCAACGGCCTCAACGTCCATGCCGGCCGGCTCACCCACCGCGCGGTGGCGCAGGCGCTGGGCTACGACTACGTGCGCGCGACCGACGCGCTGGGCTGAAGCCGCGGCGCGAACGGCCCCACCGCAGCCACATTGCGGGGATGGACACGGCTGCCGGATCCGGTGGCCGCCAGACCGGTATATCCGGCCTCGACATCGCGATGGCAGCCTCGCCGGCCCCGACGGCCGGCACCGCGATGCGGACGCGGCGGGCGCCGCTCACTACAATGCCGCCCCCACGTTTCATCGGCTCCCGGATTGCATGGACATCGTCGTCAACGAAGAACTCAAGGCCTACATCGACCCGCTGACCGCCGAGGAGCATGAATCGCTCGAGCGCAGCATCCTGGCCGAGGGCTGCCGCGATGCCCTGGTGCTGTGGGGCAACGTGCTGATCGACGGCCACAACCGCTACGGCATCTGCAGCAAGCACGGCATCCCGTTCAACACCGTGCAGAACACCCGCTTCCAGTCGATGGAGGACGTGCACCTGTGGATGATCGAGCAGCACCTGGGCCGGCGCAGCGTGTCCGACTTCCAGCGCGGCGTGCTGGCCCTGCGCAAGCGCGCGATCCTGGAAGCCCGTCACCGCGCCGAGCAGGAGCAGCTGCGCCGGGAAAGCGAGGGCGAGGCGCCCGCCGCCGAAGCCGCCGCCGGCGACGCCACCGACACCCCGCCCTGGGAGCCGGCGCCCAAGCTCAGCAAGGCCGACCTGGCGCGCGAGGCCAAGCTCAGCGCCAGCCAGGTGACGATGATCGAAAAGATCCACAGGCAGGCCGCACCGGAGGTGGTGGAGGCGGTCAAGGCCGGCGAGATCTCGATCAGCGCCGCCGCGGTGGTGGCCAGCCTGCCCGAGGAAGAGCAGCGCGCCGCCGCGCTGGCCGGCAAGGACGAACTGAAACAAGCCGCCAAACGCGTACGCGAATCGCGGCGCAAGCCACGCCCGGCGGCGCAGGTGGACACGGACACCGGCGATAGCGGGGCGGCCGAGGCACCCGCAGGCGTGGCCGATGGCGGCAACGACGGCGAACTGCAGGCCCTGCGCCAGCGCGTGGCCGAGCTGACCCGGGAAAACGCGTCCCTGCGCGAGCAGCTGGCGGCGTTGCGGGCGCAGATGCAGGAAGCGGAACCGGCTGCGGGCTGAGCGCTGCCGGAAAGGTTCGCCGTCCCTGTGTGGGAGGCACTCTTCAACGGCCTGCGGGCTGGTCACCCAGCGACTTCCGCACGGACGAGGCAACCGCCCGGGAAAACGACCGGGCTTCGCCAGCGCTGCGGGAAAACCCACGGGTGGCCAGCCCCTGGCGCTGTCACGGGGCGTTCCCCACACGGGCATGACCTTGGAGAGCTGGCGCGGAAGTCGCACCTCCCCGGCTCCAGGGCTCATGACCAGGAAGTCCTCCGGTCAGCAGCGTACTTGCGCGGAGGCAACGGCAAGGCTTCCATCGACGACTCCCCCGCTTCGCTTGTGGCACAGCCGCCGCAACGTCTACCCTGCGCGCAGCAAACCACCAGGGAGCGGTCATGGCATCGGGATCGCAGGAACTTGAAATCTTCGTGCGCGAGGCGCTGCTTCGCGGCCAGACCCGGCACGACATCCAGCAGGCGCTGGCCGCGGCCGGCTGGAGCGAGGAGCAGACCCGCAGCGTGCTGGGTGCCTACGCCGACGTGCCGTTCCCGGTGCCGGTTCCCAAGCCGCGCGCCTCGCTCTCCGCGCGCGAGGCGTTCCTGTACCTGGTGCTGTTCAGCACGCTGTACTTCGCCGCCTTCAACCTCGGCAGCCTGCTGTTCAGCCTGATCGAACTGGCGCTGCCCGACCCGGCCGAAGCCGAGCGCTACATCTACACCCGCGCCTCCATCCGTTGGGCCACGGCTGCGGTCATCATCGCCTTCCCGGTGTTCGCGTTCGTTTCCCGCCACCTCGCCCGCGAGGTGGCGCGCCATCCGATCAAGCGGCTGTCGCCGGTGCGCCGCTGGCTGACCTACCTGACCCTGTTCGTGGCCGCCTGCATCCTGATCGGCGACCTGACCACCCTGCTGTACAACCTGCTCGGCGGCGAACTGAGCGTGCGCTTCGTGCTCAAGGTGCTGGTGGTCGGCGCCATCGCCGGCACCGCGTTCGGCTACTACCTGTGGGACCTGCGCCACGAGGAGACGGAGGCATGAGCCGGCGCCCGGTGGGAGCCTGGCTGCTGTGGCTGGCCGGGCTGGCGGTCGCCGCCGCCGTGGTCGCCGCCCTGCTGGTGATGGGCTCGCCGCAGCAGCAGCGGCAGATCCGCCTGGACATCGTCCGCGCCGACAACCTGGCCACCCTGCAGATCGCGGTGCGCGACTACTGGCGCGAGCACCAGCGCCTGCCCGAAAGCCTGGCCGAACTGGCCGCCCGCCCCGGCGTACGGCTGCCGCTGGACGATCCCGGCGGCCATCCGCCCTACCGCTACCGCGTGGTCGATGCCGGGCGCTTCGAACTGTGCGCCACCTTCGCCACCGACACCGCCAGCAAGCGCGGCCAGGGCTACCGGGTCCGCCGCGACTGGCCGCACGGCAGCGGCGAACACTGCTTCGTGCGTACCGTCCGCGAATCGCGCGACTGACGCCGCGGCGACCGCGCGCAACGACGGCACCGCCATCGCCCCTGCGTAAACTGCCGGCATGGACCTTCCCGCCGATCCCTCCGCCAGCGTCGATCCGCGCCGCGCGCAGCTGCGCCGGCTCAAGCTGACCGCGCTGGCCATGCTGGCCGCGATGCTGGCCGGCTTCGTCGTCAGCCACCTCAACGGCGAGCGCGGCCTCTGGGCCTGGGTCGCCGCCTTCTGCGAGGCCGCCGCGGTCGGCGCGCTGGCCGACTGGTTCGCGGTGGTCGCGCTGTTCCGGCGCCCGCTGGGGCTGCCGATCCCGCATACCGCGATCATCCCGCGCAGCAAGGCGCGCATCGCCGACAGCCTGGCGGTGTTCGTGCGCGACCATTTCCTCGAACCGCAGGCGCTGCTGGCCAAGCTGAAGGTGTTCGACCCCGCCACCCGGATGGGCCAGTGGCTGGCGCAGCCGCAGCAGTCGAAGATGCTGGCCGACATGGCGCGCGGCTGGGCGATGCAGGCGCTGGACCTGCTGGACGAGGCGGCCGTGCGCCGCGCCATCCAGACGTTCGTGGTCGAGCAGCTGCGCAAGTGGAACGCGGCCGGCACCGCCGGCGAACTGCTGGGCCTGCTGACCGCCGACAACCGCCACCAGCGCGTGCTCGACGAAGGCCTGCGCCGGATCGGCGACTGGCTGGGCAACGAATCGGTCAAGCAGCGCGCCTCGGCCCTGATCGTGCGCTACATCCGCAAGGAATGGCCCAAGCTGGCCAGCACCGTGGACTGGGTCAAGCCGATCGACGAGATCGGCGACACCCTGGCCGAGCGGCTGGCGCGCGCGGCGCTGGAGGAACTGCAGGAAGTGCTGTCCGAGCCCGGGCATCCGCTGCGCCAGGACTACGCGCAGTGGCTGGGCGACTACATCCAGCGGCTGCGCCACGACCCCGACCTGGCCGCGCGGGTGGACCGCATCAAGCAGCAGGTCATCGAGCATCCCGCGGTGCAGGACTACGTGCAGGGCCTGTGGCAGCGCATCCACGACGCGCTGCGCGAGGACCTCTCGCGCCCGGACTCGGTGCTGGCCGCGCACCTGGAGCGCAGCCTCGTCGCGCTGGGACATTCGCTGGAACGCGACCCGGCGCTGCGCGATGCGCTCAACCAGCACATGCTGGCCGGCGCGGAGAAACTGACGCTGCGCCTGCGCAGCGGCGTCACCGACCACATCGCGCAGACCGTCAAGGGCTGGGACGAGCGCAAGCTGGTCGAACAGCTGGAACTGAGCGTCGGCCGCGACCTGCAGTACATCCGCTTCAACGGCACCCTGGTCGGCGGGCTGATCGGCCTGCTGCTGCACGCGCTGACCGGCTGGCTGCGCTTCTGAGCCCCCCGCTGACCTGTGACGGCCGTTGCATTATGCTCGGCACACTCAGGGGGAATTCGATGAAACGGAAGCTGCTGGTATTGGCTGTCTGCGGGCTGGCTGGCGATGCCTGGGCGCAGCGCGTCTACAAGTGCGTCAACGGTACGGAAACCATCTACCAGTCGCTGCCGTGCCCGGCCGAGCAGGACACCGGAATCACCCGCAAGGTGGTCTCCGATCCCCGCCTCAGCTACGAGGAGCGCTACCGCAACGAGCTGATGCTGCGCCAGGCGCGGGCACGCATGCAGGCCGATGCCGGCCGTGGCCAGCCTGCGATCCGCGGTTCGGTGATCGACGGCTCGGCCGATCCGGAACGCTGCGAGGACGCCCGCTGGCGCCGCGACCTGGCCAAGACCTTCGGTCGCCCGGAAACGGCCAGCCTGGAAAAGTCGGTCCACGAGGCCTGCCGCCCCTGAGCGGCCGGCCGGGGCCACGCACGGCCTGGCCCAATGGCGGAAACCGCCGGCAGCGCGGCGGTGCCTGCCGCCATCGATCGACAGCGATCAACCCTACCGCCTGCTTCCGCGCAGGCGTAGTGCTGTCCGGAAAGCGGCCTGCCCCGTGACGTCGTCGTCGGCGTTGCGCTCCTGCCCTCGCCGGAATCCGGATCGCAACCAGGATGCCGGGGTCTTCAGCGTCCCCGCGAGACGCGTTTCGACAGTCGAACTACCTTTCGACGCCAGGGCGTTCCGCAACAGCCGGGCGGCTGGTCATGGCTGATCGGGTGGAAAGCGCGTTGGCATGGGCACGGGGAGGGCCAGGCAGCCGACTCCCAACGACTTCCCTGCCCTCTCTCCACCGTCATCCCCGCGCAGGCGGGAACCCGGGGACTTCCGTGCAGACGAGGCAACGGCTCCGGAAAACAGCCGGGTTTCATCCGGCATTGCAGGCAAGTCGCCGGGTGACCAGCCATTCGGCTGTCGGGAAACACGTCCCGCCTGCGCGGGGATGACGAACGGGAAGAGTCCGCGAACCGGTCGGCCATGACCCACCATGACCGGCTCCGGCCGTTGCGGAACGCCCTGCCCGTCGAAAGGCCTTCGCCCGCCAAGCGCTTCCCGCCCGTGCGGGACGACGACAACCTCCTGCCCGCAGGCTCCGGCCCCGCACTGTTCGCGAGACGCCGGCATGCCGCAACGCACGCCGGCGATGGCGCAAGACAGCTTCGCAATGGCCACGATGCATTGCGGCATCAAATGATAATGACTATCATTAACGGGATCAGCCCGGCATCTTTCCCGCGCCTTCGCGGCGTGCAGATCCCCAGCCCTGCGAACCCACCGAGCCTTCGGCCACGGTGACTCGCCCATCGCTGTTTCTGCCATGCCGCCACATCAGTGGAAGCTGCCGTTTTCGCCCGACCGGGAGAAATGCCATCGCATCTTGCAGCCACCGGCTGCCGACATGGGTCGTCCCTTTTCCAACGGAACCACCCACGCCATGTCCCGTACCCCTCTCCCCCTCCCCCGTCGCCATGCCCTGGCCCGTTCGCTGGCCGCCGCCTGCCTGCTGACCGCACTGGCCCCCGCCCTGGCCGAGACCGCTCCCGCCGACGCCGCGACCACGCTCGACGCGGTCCAGGTCAAGGCCGACCGCGAGCTCTCCGACTCCTACACCGTCAGGCAGGCCAACACCGCGACCCGGCTCGACCTGTCGCTGCGCCACACCCCGCAGTCGGTCACCGTGGTCACCCGCCAGCGGCTGGACGACATGGGCCTGACCAGCCTGTCCGACGTGATGGGCCAGGTCACCGGCGTGGCGGTGTCGGTGACCGACAGCGAACGCATCAACTACGTCTCGCGCGGCTACAACATCAACAACTTCCAGGTCGACGGGATGCTCAACACCTTCGGCGGCTACGTGAAGACCAACACCGACAGCGTGATCTACGAACGCATCGAAGTGGTGCGCGGCGCCACCGGCCTGACCACCGGTGCCGGCGATCCGTCGGGCACCATCAACTTCGTGCGCAAGCGCCCGACCGACGAATTCGCGATGGGCGCCAACCTGACGCTGGGGCGCTGGGGCAACCGCCGCCTGGAAGCCGACCTCGGCGGCCCGGTCGCGCTCGACGGCAGGATCCGCGCGCGGGTGGTTGCGGCCAAGCAGCAGAGCGATTCGTTCCGCGACGTCTACCAGCTGGACAAGGACATCTTCTACGGCATCGTCCAGGCCGACCTGGGCGAGCACACCCTGCTCGAGGCCGGCTACGAGTACCAGTCGCCCTACACCACCGGCGTGACCTGGGGCGTGGTGCCGTACTGGGGCGCGGACGGGCAGCCGGCCAACCTGCCGCGCTCGACCAACCTGTCGGCGACCTGGAGCGCGTGGCCGATCGTGGAGAAGACCGCCTTCGCCCGCCTGCAGCACGACTTCGGCAACGAGTGGTCGGTCAAGGCCGCCTTCACCCGCTCCAGGCGCGACACCCAGGGCAGCGTCTGGTACGGCGCGTCCGGCTATCCGCGCGCGGACGGCAGCGGCGTGGTCGCCTACATCGGCCAGTTCGGCGAACGCGGCGACATGCAGGTGGCCGACCTCAACCTCGGCGGCCCGTTCCAGCTGTTCGGCCGCGAGCACGAACTGGTGTTCGGCTTCGGCCAGTCGGTGCGCAAGGGCGAAGTACCGGCCACCGACTACGACCTGTCCATGCCCGGCTACGACCAGGTGCCGGACTGGCGCCACTGGACCGGCGACGTCGCCCCGTTCCCGGTGACCCGGCTGGGTTACCTGCAATCGCGCGACGAACTGCGCCAGCGCGCCGCCTATGTCGCCGCGCGCCTGCAACTGGCCGACCCGCTGCTGGCGGTGCTCGGCGCCCGCTACGGCAGCTGGGAAACGCGCAGCTGGAACTATGCCCACGACGACGCCGGCAACCTCACCGGCACCACCCGCGGCGGCTACAAGCCGGACGATTCGCTGACCCCGTACCTGGGCCTGGTCTACGACTTCAGCCGCCACTTCAGCGGCTACGTCAGCTATACCGACATCTTCCAGCCGCAGAACTACCGCGACAAGAACAACAACTACCTCGACCCGGTGGTCGGCGACAACTGGGAGGCCGGCATCAAGGGCGCCTTCTTCGACGGCCGCCTGAACACCTCCGCGGCGGTGTTCAAGGGCGAGAAGGACAACGTCGCCGAGCTCGACGACTCGGTGCCGGAGAACTCGCTGCCCGACGGCAGCAGTGCCTATCGCTCCACCGGCAAGGGCAACAAGGTCGAGGGCTGGGAGCTGGAGGCGCAGGGCAGCATCGGCGAGCACTGGAACCTGTCGGCCGGCTACACCCACGCCAGGATCGAGAACCGGCTGGGCGTGCGCCAGAACACCACCACCCCGCTCAACCTGTTCCGGCTCAACGCCAGCTGGCGTCCGGGCGGCAGCGACGGCCGCTTCTGGCTGGGCGGCGGCGCCACCTGGCAGAGCGAGATCTGGCGCAACAGCACCAAGCCGGCGGCCGACTACCTGACCACCGGCCGCACCGAGAGCGCACGCATCACCCAGGACGCCTTCTACCTGCTCAACCTGTCGGCCGGCTGGCGCTTCGACGAGAACGTCTCCGCGCAGCTGAACATCAACAACCTGCTGGACAAGGCGTACTACAACAACGTCGGTTTCTACAACGGCGTGTACTGGGGCGAACCGCGCAACGTGATGCTGACCCTGCGCTGGAAGCTCTGATCCCCCGATCGGGACGATGGCCGGCGATCGCCGGTTCCGGCCAGGGATGGCCCCCGTTCACCGCGCTGCCGGTCGTGCCGGCAGTGCCATTACCGCCCCCGCAATGAAGGTTCCCTTGGACAGCACGCATAACGCCAGCGCCCGACTCCACCGTCTCGGCCAGTTCTTCGCCCGCCCCTGGCTGGGGGTGCTGTCGCGCAGCCTGGCCGCGATCTTCGGCGGCTATGCATTGGCGGCCACTTCCTCGGCATTCATCGCGCTGGCGTTGCCGATGGCCCGCAGCCAGGCGGTGCTGACCGGCATGCTGGTGGCCATCGTGCTGTGCGCCTGCGCCGCGCTGTGGGCCTTCGCCACCCGCACCGCGCTGCGCGCGTGGGCCGGCATCGCGCTGCCGGCGCTGCTGTTCTGGCTGGGCGCGCGCCTGCTGGGAGCCGGCGCATGAAGAACGGCTTCCGCCAGTCGATGGCCTGGCTGCACACCTGGACCGGCCTGCTGGTGGGCTGGTTGCTGCTGCTGATCTTCATGGCCGGCACCGCCAGCTACTACCGCGAGGAGATCAGCCGCTGGATGCGGCCGGAACTGCCGCGCACCACCGTCGCCAGCGAGGTCGCTGCCGAACGCGCGGTGGCGTTCCTGCAGCGCAAGGCGCCGCAGGCCGAACTGTGGAGCGTCACCCTGCCCGACCCGCGCAACCCGGCCATGCGCATGTTCTGGCGCAACCCGGAAAGCATGGTGCAGCCGCCGCCCGAAGGCGGCAAGCGCCGTCGCCGCGGCGGCGGCCGCTTCGGCGACGCCACCCTGGACCCGTCCACCGGGCAGGAGATCAGCGCGCGCGAGACCCGCGGCGGCGACTTCTTCTACCGCCTGCATTTCGATCTGCACTACATCCCGGTGCTGTGGGCGCGCTACATCGTCGGCTTCTGCGCGATGTTCATGCTGGTGGCGATTATCACCGGCGTCATCACCCACAAGAAGATCTTCAAGGACTTCTTCACCTTCCGCCCGGAGAAGGGCCTGCGCTCGTGGCTGGATTTCCACAACGTCAGCGC
Organism: Xanthomonas chitinilytica; assembly: GCF_026107455.2. Classification (GTDB taxonomy): domain Bacteria; phylum Pseudomonadota; class Gammaproteobacteria; order Xanthomonadales; family Xanthomonadaceae; genus Stenotrophomonas; species Stenotrophomonas chitinilytica. The sequence goes on from NZ_JAPCHY010000001.1 coordinate 329,928, forward strand.
GGTGATGGCGCTGCCCTACCACGCCATGATCACCTACACCGGCATCGTCACGCTGATGTTCATGTACCTGCCGTGGGGAGTGAAGGCGGCCTACCCCAACGACGAGGACGCGTTCTTCAACGAGGCGTTCGGCGGCATGGCCGAGGTCCGCGAAGCCGCGCCCGGCAGCGCCGCGCCGCTGCCGGTGCGGCAGCTGCTCGACAGCGCGCGCGCGCAATGGCGGGGCGCGGAGATCGCCGGCTTCAGCGTGCACCACCCGGGCAACGCCAACGCCGCGATCGACATCCGCCAGCGCGACGGCAGGCGCCTGTCGATCGACACCCCGGCCCTGCGCTACGACGCCGTCAGCGGCGAGCTGCTGGAACGCAGCCCCGCGCCGGGCGGCGCCTCGCAGACCCGTGGCGTGATGTACGGCCTGCACCTGGCCCGCTTCGCCGACTGGGGGCTGCGCGCGCTGTTCTTCGTCTCCGGCCTGGTCGGCTGCCTGATGGTCGCCAGCGGCGTGGTGCTGTGGGCGGTGAAGGAACGGCCCAAACACGCCAAGTCCGGCAGGACCGGCTTCGGGCTGCGGCTGGTGGATGCGCTCAACATCGGCGCGGTGGCCGGCCTGCCGATCGCCTTCGCCGCCTATTTCTGGGGCAACCGGCTGCTGCCGGTGGGCATGGCCGGACGCGCCGCGGCCGAGGCCGACGTGTTCTTCTACGCCTGGGCGGCGGCGCTACTGGCCGCGTTCGCATGGCCGAAGCGGATGATGTGGGCCTGGCAGCTGTACCTGGGCGCGGTGCTGTTCGCGCTGATCCCGCTGCTCAACGCGCTCACCACCCATGCCCACCTGGGCGTCACCCTCGCCAGCGGCGACTGGGTGCTGGCCGGCTTCGACCTGTCCATGGTCGCCTTCGGCGCCTGCCTGGCCGTCTGCGGCTGGCGCATGCAGCGCTGGCAGCCGCCGCTGAGCGCGGCCGAGAAGAAGCGCCGCCAGCAGGCCGCCGCGACCCCGCCGGTCGGTGCGGGAGAAGCGGCATGACCGCGCTCGCCATCGCGCTGGCGTATTCCGGCTTCACCGCGCTGTGCCTGGCGATGGAGAAGCACCAGCTGGAGTTGTACGGCAAGCAGCGCGCCGGCGCGCAGCGGATGCGGGCCTGGCGCATCGTCGGCTGGACGCTGCTGGGCATCGCCTTCGCCGGCTGCGTGCACGACACCGGCTGGGGCCTGGGCCCCGTGGTCTGGCTGGGCGCGCTGACGGTCAGCGGGCTGTTCCTGGCCTACGCCCTGCTGCCCTACCGGCCGCGCTGGATCGCGCCGCTGGCCTGGACGCTGCCGGTCATCGGGCTGGCCGTGGCGTTGCTTTGACCGCAGGAGCGACGGAAGTCGCGAGGCCATGGTTCTTCCCGCTCGAAGCGACCCGAGTTCCCGGCAAGAGCCATCCCTTCGGACTTCGCCTTGGACCGACGATACGGACCTGTCATGCATCCTGCTTCGCGACTCACGTCGCTCCTGCGAAGAGCAGGGCTTTTGTAGGAGCGACGCAAGTCGCGAAGCCGTCGCTCTTTCAGGTCGAAGCGATCCCGGCGTGCCGGTGGGAGCGACGCCGCCGAGCTGCACCATGGCCGGGCGATATCGGCCCGTCATGCCGCCCCGGTGTCGCGACTCACGTCGCTCCTACAAAGAGCGTGGCTTTTGTAGGAGCGACGTAAGTCGCGAGGCCGTCGCTCCTTCAGGTCAAAGCGGTCCCGGCGTGCCGGTGGGAGCGACGCCGCCGAGCTGCAGCATGGCCGGGCGATATCGGCCCATCGTGCCGCCCCGGTGTCGCGACTCACGTCGCTCCTACAAAGAGCGTGGCTTTTGTAGGAGCGACGCAAGTCGCGAGGCCGTCGTTCTCCCCGGTCGAAGCGATCCCGGCGTGCCGGCGGGAGCGACGCCGCCGAGCTGCAGCATGGCCGGGCGATATCGGCCCGTCATGCCGCCCTGGTGTCGCGACTCACGTCGCTCCTACAAGGAGCGTGGCTTTTGTAGGAGCGACGCAAGTCGCGAGGCCGTCGCTCTTTCAGGCCGAAGCGGTCCCGGCGTGCCGGCGGGAGCGACGCCGCCGAGCTGCAGCATGGCCGGGCGATATCGGCCCCTCGTGCCGCCCCGGTGTCGCGACTGACGTCGCTCCTGCAAAAGTGGCGGCGGGTTCAAACGCGCCGCAGCTCCCAGGCGCGGTGGATGCGCGCGTTGCGCTCGAAATCCGGGCCGATGGTCTGTGCCGATATCTCGCGGCAGTCGGCGAACTCGGCGATGGCGTTCTCTTCCAGCTTGAAACGGCGGAAGTTGTTGGAGAAATACAGCACGCCCTCGGGCGTGAGCCGCGCCACCGCTGCGCGCAGCAGCCGCACGTGCTCGCGCTGGATGTCGAAATCATCGGCGCGGGCCGAGTTGGAGAACGTCGGCGGATCGCAGAAAATCACGTCGTAGCGGTTCTTCTCCGCCTCCAGCCAGGTCACCGCGTCGGCCTGCACCAGCCGGTGCTGGGCGCCGCCCTTGCCGTTGAACGCCAGGTTGTCGGCGCACCACTGCAGGTAGGTGCCGGACAGGTCGACGCTGGTGGTGGAATCGGCGCCGGCCACCGCTGCCTGCACGCTGGCCACGCCGGTGTAGCAGAACAGGTTGAGGAAGCGCTTGCCGCGCGCCTGCTGCGCCATGTGCCGGCGCAGCGGGCGGTGGTCCAGGAACAGCCCGGTATCGAGATAGTCGAACAGGTTGACCCGCAGCAGCGCATCGTTCTCGCGCACCACGACGAACTCGCCGCGCTGCTCGAAGCGGCCGTACTTGCTGCCGCCCTTGCCGCGCTCGCGCGATTTCAGCGCGACCTGCTCGGCCGGCACCTGGAACACCTCGCGCGCGGCGGCCAGCAGTTCGTTGCGGCGGCGGCGCACGTCGGCATCGGGAATCGCAGCCGGGGCGGCATATTCCTGCACGTGCAGGAAGGTGCGGGCCTTGCCGCCGTCCTCCTGGTAGACGTCGATGGCCGCGGCGTATTCGGGCAGGTCGGCGTCGTAGGCGCGGTAGCAGGTCACGTCCTCGCGCGCACGCCAGTTCTTGAACTTCCGGATGTTTTTGCGCAGCCGGTTGGCGACCATCTGCGCGCCTTCGCTCAGTTCGCGCGGCTGGCCGGCGTCCTCGCGCTGCGGCACCGCGATCGGGTCGCAGACGATCAGCGCGCATTCGATGGCGCCGTTGAACAGCTGGTACTTCTTGCCGGCGCGCAGGCCGGTGGCGAACGCCAGCTCGGCGCTGCCGCACAGCAGGCTGGCCCGCCACTGCGGCACCGCGCGCCTGAGCGCGTCGCCCAACCGCCGGTACAGCGCGGCATCGGCGGCCAGGCGCTCGTCGTAGGGCGGATTGCAGACCACGCAGCCGCTTGCCTGCGGCGGCACCTGCACTTCGGCAACGTCGCGCACGCCGAACCAGATCGCCTCGGCCACGCCGGCCACTTCGGCGTTCTCCTTCGCCGCACGGATCGCATGCGGGTCGATGTCGCTGCCGTGGATCACCTGCTTCAGCGCGGCGCGGCCGCTGGCCTCGCGTTCGCGCGCCTCGGCCATCAGCTCCTTCCAGCCGTCGCGGTCGAAGCCCAGCCAGCGGCTGGGCGGAATGCTGCCGTGGCGCTGCAGGCCCGGGGCGACGTCGGCGGCCATCAGTGCGCCTTCGATCAGCAGCGTGCCGCTGCCGCACATCGGGTCGAGCAGGCCGCCGCCCTCGGCGTGGATCTTCGGCCAGTTGGCGCGCAGCAGCACCGCCGCGGCCAGGTTCTCCTTCAGCGGCGCCTCGTTCTGCGCCATGCGCCAGCCGCGCCGGTGCATCGGCCCGCCGCCCAGGTCGATCGAGATCGTCGCCCGGCCCTTGCGCAGCGACAGGTTGATGCGCACGTCCGGGAACTCGACGTTCACCGACGGCCGCTCCAGCCCCTTCTCGCGCAGGCTGTCCACCACCGCGTCCTTGACCCGCTGCGCGGCGAAGCGCGCGTGGGTGATCGCGGTGCCGGACACGTGCGCGTCCACCGCCAGGGTCAGGTCGGGGCTCAGGTGCCGGTCCCACGGCAACGCCGCCACGCCCTGGTACAGCGCGGCTTCGTCCGGGCAGTCGAACTCGGCCAGCGGCCACAGCACGCGGCTGGCCAGCCGCGACCACAGCACCACGCGCTGCGCATCGCGCAGCCCGCCCTCGGCATTGACCCCGGCGATGGTGGCGGTGGCCTTGGCCAGGCCCAGCGCCGACAGTTCGTCGGCAAGCAGGTATTCCAGGCCCTTGGCGCAGGAAACGAAGAATTTCACGGGATGACGATCACGGGGACGGCGCGCGGTGCCGGGGCGCACATTGTACGGGCCAGCCGCGTGGGGGCGTTGCAGGAGCGACGCTGGGTGGCCTCGGGCCATCAGTCGCGACCGGGGTATTCCGGTAGAGAGCCCCGGTCGCGACTGACGTCGCTCCTACAGCCGCTCCTGCAGTTGCCGCAGCAGCGCCTCGAATTCCCGTGCCGAGGTGTCGACGTGGTCCATCAGCCGGTGGCTGTCGTCGACCAGCAGCAGCCGTACCGAACGTCGTTGCGCCCAGGCGATGACCTCGGCCGCCGGGATCAGCTCGTCGTGCCAGGCATGCACCACGCTGGTCGGCACCGGCGCGACGTCCAGCGCCGGCATCGGCCCCATCGTGGTCGGCGGCACCATCAGGAACAGTCCGCGCACCGGGACCTGCAGCGAGGCGATGGCCGAGATGTAGGCCCCGAGGCTGGAACCGGCCAGCACCACCGGGCCGCGCTCGGCCGCCGCGCCGGCCAACCCGACCAGGCGCTGCAACCGCTCCGGCACGTCGCCGACGCGGCTGACCGCATGGCGGGCATCCAGGTCGGTGTAGTCGGGGCGCTCGTGGGTCCAGCCCAGGCGCTCGGCCACCGCGGCCAGCGCGGTGACCTTGGTGGCGTCCGGGCCGCTTTCGAAACCATGGGAAAGGATGCAGTGGCCACGGCTCATCGTGGCATGGCGGGGGCAATCGAAGTCATGCGCGAATGCTAGCATCCACGCATGCCGCAGACCCTGCTTCCGCCGCCGATCCGGCTCTCGCCGCTGCCCTACGAATCGAAGCTGCTGCCGCGCGCGATCGCCGACATCGACCTGGTGGTGATCCACTGCACCGAGCTGCCGGACCTGGCGATGGCCCGCGAGTACGGCGAGCGCGTGCTGTACGACAGCGGCACCGGCAACAGCGGGCATTACTACATCGACCGCGACGGCAGCATCCACCAGTACGTGGACGTGGCGCGCACCGCCCACCACGTGCGCGACTTCAACCCGCGCTCGCTCGGCATCGAACTGGTCAACCGCGGGCGCTACCCGCACTGGCTGGATTCGCGCCACCAGGCGATGGACGAGGCCTACCCCGCCGCGCAGATCGATGCGTTGCTGGCGCTGCTGCGCTGGCTGCCGCAGGCGCTGCCTTCGCTGCGCTGGATCGCCGGCCACGAGGAACTGGACACCACCCTGGAAACCGCCAGCGACGATCCCGCGCTGCGGGTGCCGCGCAAGCGCGATCCCGGGCCGCGCTTCCCCTGGCCGCAGGTGCTGCAAGCCATCGCCCTGCGGCCGCTGCCGCGCTGAGCGGTCGCCGGCGCCCCGGCGCCGATGACGGCAGCGCCATCAACGCATTCCCGCAGGCCGCAATGCGGCGACCGCCCTCCTGGCAGCGCCCGCCTTCGCCGGCACCGGGAATGGCCGCGCGGCCAGGCGCTCAGCGCATCAGCACCACTTCCTCGGCCGAGGTCGGGTGGATCGCCACGGTCTCTTCCAGCTGGCGCTTGTTCACCCCCAGCTTCAACGCCACCGCGAACCCCTGCAGGATCTCGTCGGCGCCCTCGCCGAGCAGGTGGATGCCGACCACTTTTTCGTCCTCGCCGGCACACACCAGCTTGAACAGGCTGCGCTGCGGCACGTCGGCCAGCGCCCGCAGCATCGGCCGGAAGTTGGCACGGTAGACACTGACCCGGTCGTGCTGCCGGCGCGCCTCGTCCTCGCCCAGCCCCACCTGCCCCAACGGCGGGTGCGAGAACACCACGCTGGCGATGTTGTCGTAGTCCAGCTTCGCCTCCGGCTCGCCGCCGAACAGGCGGTCCATCAGCCGTCGCGCGGCGGCGATCGCCACCGGCGTCAGCCCGACCTTGCCGGCCACGTCGCCCACGGCATGGATGCTGGGCACCGAGGTGGTCTGGTACTCGTCCACCACGATCTCGTCCTTCTCGCCGATCCCGATGCCCAGCGCTTCCAGCCCGAGGTCGGCGCTGTTGGGGCGGCGCCCGGTGGCGAAGAACACCTGGTCGAACTCGCACTCGTGCGGACCGTCGTGGCCGATCGCGCGTACCCGCCCGGTTGCGCCCTGCTGCAGTTCGCGCAGGCGATAGCCGAAATGCAGCCGCACGCCCTGCTGGTGCAGGTTTTCGGCCAGTTGCTGCGCCAGCTCGGCGTCGAACCGCTCCAGCAGCCGCGACCCGCGCACCAGCAGGCTGACCTGGCTGCCCAGCGCCTGCAGCAGGCCGGCCAGTTCCACCGCGATGTAGCCACCGCCGACGATGGCCACCCGCTCCGGCGCCTGCCGCAGGTTGAAGAAATCGTCCGAGACCAGGCCCAGTCCGGTGCCGGGAATGTCCGGGCGCAACGGATGCGCGCCGGTGGCGATGACGATCTGTCCGGCGCTGAGGCGGATGCCGTCGCTGCATTCCACCGTGTGCGCGTCGACCAGCCGGCCGCGACGCGGCACCCGCACCACGCCGATCTCGTCCAGCCGCCGCAGGTAGCTGGCATGGATGCCGGCGATGTAACGCTGGCGGTGCACCACCAGTTCTTCCCACGCCAGCCGCGGCCGCGCCGGCACGTCGAAGCCCATCGCCGACGCCAGCTCGATCCTGCCGGCCAGGTCGGCCGCCAGCCACATCGCCTTCTTCGGCACGCAGCCGGCATTGACGCAGGTGCCGCCCAGTTCGTCCGGCTCCAGCAGCGCCACGCGGGCGCCGTGGTGGACCGCGCGGAACGCCGCCGCCAGGCCGCCGGAACCACCGCCGAGCACCACCAGGTCGTAGTCGTGGCTGCCGTTCGCATTCATTGGAAACGCTCCGCCCGGTAGGGTGCCGGATCGATCGCGGGCACCTGCCCGGTGATGAGGTCGGCCATCAGTTGTCCGCTCGCACAGCTCATGCTGATGCCGAGCATGCCATGTCCGGCCGCGAGCCAGACGTGAGGATGCCGCGGCGAACGCCCGAGCACCGGCATGTCGTCCCAGGTCATCGGCCGCCAGCCGAACCAGCGCTCCTGCACCACCTCGCCCAGCGGTTGGTGCAGGTATTGCCGCGCGGCGTGCTCCAGCGCGCCCATGCGGGCCGGGTTGAGGCGGCCGTCGTGGCCGGAGAATTCCATGGTGCCGCCCAGCCGCAGCGCCCCTTCCCAGGCGATCACGAATACCGAACGGTCCTTGAGCACCACCGGCCGGCTCGGCACCCGCGGCGGCCGGCTGCAGGTGATCGAATAACCCTTGCCGGCCTGTACCGGCAGCTTCACCCCGAGCATCGCCGCCAGCCGTGGCGACCACGGGCCGGTGGCCAGCACCAGCTCGCGGCCGCGGCGCTCGCCGAGCCGGGTCCGCACCCGCACGCCGTCGGCATCGGGATCGAACGCTTCGACTTCGCACTGTTCCTCGATCGCCACGCCGCGCGCGTGCAGCACACGCGCCAGTTCGGCGGTGTAGCGGTCCGGCCGCAACCGCGCATCGCCGGGAAAACGGATCGCGCCCACCACGCCGTCGCGGAACGCCGGCTCCTGTTGCAGGTATTCGCGCCCGTCGACGATCTCGGTAGCGATGCCCAGTTGCTGCAGCGCCTCGCATTCGGCCGCGTGCAGTTCGAAGTTGCGCGGCTGGCGGAACACGTAGTCCAGCCCCTCCTCGCCGAACTCGCAGTCCAGCCGGTAACGCCCGACCCAGTCGGCCAGCCGCTGCCGCGAATCGTTGAGCAGCGCCGCGCGGCCGCGCGTGCTCTGCAGCCAGTCATGGCGGTTGCAGCGCGCGGCGAAGCGCAGCAACCAGCGCCACAGCGCCGGGTCCAGCCGCGGCGGGATGTACAGCGGCGCCTGCGGCGACAGCATCCAGCGCAGCGCGCGCAGCGGCACGCCCGGCGCCGCCAGTGGCGGCGCATGGCTGGGAGTGATGGTGCCGCAGTTGCCGTGCGAGGTGCCGCCGCCGACGCGGCCGGCCTCCAGCAGGCGCACGCTGCGCCCGGCTTCGGAAAGCGCCAGTGCCGTGGCCAGGCCGATGGCGCCGGCACCGATGATCAGGACATCGTCGCGAGGGGGATTCACCGCCACAGTCTATGCCTGCGCCGGCGCCCGCCTCCGCATCGGCGGCCAGCGCAGGTAGGTCGCCGCGCGCCACAGCCATTCCAGCGGCCCGAACTGGAACCGGCGCAGCCAGCAATGGCTCAGCAGCACCTGCACGACGAACAGCGCCGCCGCGAAAGGCAACTGCCACGCCCGCGGCATCCGCTCGAACCAGCCCAGCCCGTAGCCGTAGAACACGAAGGTGCATACCAGCGATTGCGCCACGTAGTTGGTCAGGGCCATGCGCCCGGCCGGCGCCAGCCACCGCAGCGCCGCGCGCCAGCGCACCAGCCAGCCCAGGTAACCCAGGCACATCAGCAGCCCGGCCAGGGCCGAAAGCGCGTAGGTCGCCGCCAGCGGCAGGTCGAAACGCCCCGGCGCCAGCCATGGATCGCGCCAGACGCTGCCCAGCATCAGCGCCAGCCCCAGCGGCAGCGCGACCCAGCGCAGGCAGGCGAACAGGCGCCGGTGCCGTTCCGGGTCGGCGATGGCGCCGCTGCGCACGAACCATGCGCCGAGCAGGAACATCCCGAAGATCTCCGGCCCGACCACCAGCAGCCCCTGCAGCGCGGCCGCCACGTCGCGCGCACGCTGCACGAAGGCCTCGGACCAGCTGCCATGTCCGTAGGCCTGGCGTTGCGCCTCGATCTTCTGCATCGCCAGCACGACGCCTTGTTCGGCATCTTCCGGCGCCAGCGCCGACAGCGACAGCAGCGCCGCCAGCACCAGCATCAACGCCGGCCCCGCCAGGTACGATGCGGTCCCCAGCGCCGGCAGCCAGCTCCGTGGCGCTTCGCGGAAGGGCGGCAGGAACAGCGACAGCAGCGCATAGGCCACCAGGATGTCGCCGGACCAGACCAGCAGCGCGTGCGCCAGCCCGATGCAGAGCAGGACCAGGCTGCGACGCAGGTACAGCGGCGAGAACTCGCGGCCGGCCGCCGCGGCCCGCTGCGCCATCACCGCAAAGCCCATGCCGAACAGCAGCGAGAACAGGGTGAAGAACTTGCCCTGCACGAACACATAGACCAGCGCGTCGGCCCAGTGGTCGGCGCCCTGCCAGCGCGGGTCGATGCCGGTGAACGCCAGGTCCATCGGGCCGCCGAAGGCCTCCATGTTCATCAGCAGGATGCCCAGCAGGGCGAAACCGCGCAGCGCATCCAGCGTGGCGATGCGCTCGGCCGGTGCGACGGGCTGCAAGGCGGAAGTCGTGGTCACGGGGTCTGCGCGTGCGGAAAGGCGGCGATTAGAGCATGGAGTGCGGCCACGCAGCGCCGGCCGCAAACGCGACGGCCCGCCGAAGCGGGCCGTGCGTGGCATTCCGGTGGAGCGGAAGAGCGGTCAGTGCTGGTGGCCGCCGTCGCCGTGCACGTGGCCGTGCTGCACTTCTTCCTCGCTGGCCTCGCGCACCTCGACGATCTCCACGTCGAAGTGCAGGTCCTTGCCGGCCATCGGGTGGTTCAGGTCGACGTCGACCACGGTCATGCCGACCTTCTCCACGGTCACCGCACGCGGGCCGAAGTTGGTCTGCAGCACCACCTGCATGCCCGGCTGCAGCCGGGTGTTGCCGAAATGCTTCTTCGGCACGCGCTGGGTCATGCCGTCGCGGCGCTCGCCGTAGGCTTCCGCGGCAACCACGTCCACGCCGAAGCTGTCGCCGGCCGCCTTGTCCATCATGGCGTTTTCCAGGCCCGGGATGATGTTGCCGTGGCCGATCAGGATGGCCATGGGGTCGCGGTCCCTGGAGCTTTCGATCGGCTCCTGGCCGACTTCGGACACGGTGTAGTGGAAACGGACGACGCGGTCTTTTTCGATCTTCATTCGCAACTCTGTGGCTGTGGCTGCCCGGTGGCAGACGGTGGGACGGCTTGTCGGCCGCCGGGTACGCCGCCATCATGGCGACCTTCCAAGGTGGCGCATTATCCGGGCTCCATGCACAACACGCCAGTTTCCCCCGCTGTCCGGCTGCTGGCCGCCGCATCGCTGGCCCTGCTGCTGGCCGCCTGTGGCCATGCCCCGGTCAAGGCCCCGGTTTCCGGCGGCGGCCCGTCCTGGCCGCATGTCGCCCCGAGCAACCCGGCCGCCGCCAACGCCGTGCTGATGCGCGCCCTGGGCCTGGTCGGCACGCCCTACCGCTATGGCGGCAACACCCCCGAATCCGGCTTCGACTGCAGCGGACTGGTCAACTACGTCTACCGCGACATGCTCGACCTGCGGCTGCCGCGGACCTCGAAGGACCTGGCCGCGGTGCAGGGGCCGAAGATCGAACCGCGCAGGCTGGCCGCCGGCGACCTGGTGTTCTTCGGCAACCGCGGCCAGGTCTGGCACGTCGGCATCTACGTCGGCGAAGGCCGTTTCGTGCACGCGCCCAGCACCGGCGGGACCGTCCGCCTGGACTACCTGGACAACGACTACTGGCGCGGCCACTACAGCGGCGCGAAGCGGGTATTGCATTAATTGTGATGAATATCACAAAACAAGTAACGAATATTTAACGAAATTTGCACCTTTCACCTGCTCCCGCAGGGCATCATCGCCCATCGATTTTTTCTGTGACCGCCGCGTGACGACTGACGACCTGACTTGCCAAGGCCAGACCGCCGCCCCATTGCGAAGCGCCCGCCGCGTTTTTTGTACCCTCGCCTTCTGTGTTGCCGCACTGCCGGCATTCGCGCAGACCGCTGTTCCCGCCGACGCCGGCACCGAGATGGCAGCCGAAACCGTCGTCGCGGCGCCCGCCGCCAAGCCCGCGGGCAAGCCTGAAACCACCCGCAGCAAGGCCGACAGCGCCGCCACCGCCACCCTCGCGGCGTTGCTGCCGCACCTGGCGACCAGCGACACCATCCCGCTGATGGACCGCTCGGCGATGTTCGCCGGCGACCTGAGCCGTCTGCTCGCCAACTACGACGTGTCCCAGGGCACGGTCGCCAGCACCGAGCTGGCCGCCATCAACGAGGACGGCAAGGTGCAGTCGCTGCTGCGCCGGGCCATGACCCTGCTCGGCACCCCCTACCGCTGGGGCGGCACCTCGCCGGATGCCGGTTTCGACTGCAGCGGGCTGGTCGGCTATGTCTTCCGCACCGCGCTGGGCATCGAGCTGCCGCGCGTCTCGCGCGAGATGGCCCGCAACACCGACGCCGAGCTGATCAAGGACCGCGCCGCGCTGGCGGCCGGCGATCTGGTCTTCTTCGGCCGCAAGGGCCGGGTCGACCACGTCGGCATCTACGTCGGCGAAGGCCGTTTCCTGCACGCGCCCAGCCGCGGCAAGGACGTGCGCGTGGACACCCTGCTCAGCGGCTACTGGGGCGGGAAGTTCATGCAGGCGCGGCGCATGGACCTCTGAGGTTCCTGCCAACGCCGACTCCACGAAGGTCGCCGGCGTCATGCCCGCGGCCTTTTTCGTGGTTCTTTCCATCCCGGCCATCGCGCTGTGGCCCGGAAAGCCCGCGACCGACGTCGCTCCTGCCGGTGGCAGGACACTGTAGGAGCGACGTCGGTCGCGACGAATGCCACCGGCCGCTGCACTTCCCCGCCATGGCGACATTCCTGAACCCGGCAACCGGGGGCCCGGCACCCGCGTCGATACCGGAGGCTGTCCGGTTACCTGCGCCTGTCGCGTTATCAACTCTGTCTCGGCATCAGGATCTGCGGTATCGCGGCACTGGCAGACATTGGCAACCTCTTCATCCCGCTGCGCCGCGTGCGCGGACGGGACTGGAACCTGGCGTGGGGCGGCACGACCAACGGTTCATTCGGCGACTGCGCTCCGCCCGCGCACGATGGAATGGTGCAGGCGCATGGCAGCAGTACCCGCTTTTCCGAAACGCTGCGTGATCTGGTTCGGACGTCCGCAGGCCCAGGAACGGGCCCTGCTCGCAGCAGCAGGCTGGCAGGTCCGTGAGATAGCGCCCGGCCAGCAGGCCGGCATCGGCATGCGCAGCGACGACCTGATCGTCGGCCTGGTCGACCTGCGCGGCGGCCTTTCCGACACGCTCGAGCACATCGAGCAACTGGTGGGCGAGCACCGGCACATGGCATTGATGGCGATGACCTCGCCGCGCACGCCACGCGGCGATCCGCGGGTGGAACGGCTGCTGGCCCACTGCATCGAGGACTTCGGCACCCCGTTCGATTCCAAGCGCATGATCGAGCGGTTGCAGCGGCTCGGGGGCGATCCAGCGCCCCCCCAGGGGAGCGGGCTGGACGCGCTGATCGGCGAAAGCCCGGCGATGCTGGCGATGCGCGCGGCGATCCGCAAGTTCGCGCCGGTCGACCTGCCGGTGCTGATCACCGGCGAAACCGGCACCGGCAAGGAAATGGCGGCGCATGCGCTGCACGAGCTCTCCCCGCGCCAGGGCCGTCCCTTCACCGCCATCAACTGCGGGGCGATCCCCTCCACCCTGGTGCAGTCGGAACTGTTCGGCCACGAACGCGGCGCCTTCACCGGGGCCACCACCCGCCGCCTGGGCCTGTTCGAGACCGCCAATGGCGGCACCGTGTTCCTGGACGAGATCGGCGACCTGCCGCTGGACGTGCAGACCAACCTGCTGCGGGTGCTGCAGGAAGGCACCATCGAGCGGGTGGGCAACAGCCAGCCGGTGCAGGTGGACGTGCGCGTGCTTGCCGCCACCCACGTCGACCTGGAACAGGCGGTGGAACAGGGACGCTTCCGCCGCGACCTGTACTACCGCCTCAACGTGCTGCGGCTGCCGATGCCGGCGCTGCGCGAGCGCGGCAACGACATCGAGCTGCTGGCGCGCCACTTCCTGACGGCCTTCCGCGAGCGCCACCGCACCCGCGCGCGCGGCTTCTGCCGCGAGGCGCGCCTGGCGATGGAGCGGTTCCCGTGGCCCGGCAACGTGCGCGAACTGCTCAACCGGGTGCAGCGTGCGGCGATCATCGCCGAAGGCGAACTGATCACCTGCGCGGACCTGGAACTGGAAGACGACGAGGGCCGGAAGGGCGTGCTGGACATCGCCCGCATCCAGGCCGAACGCGACGCCCTGCTCGCCTGCCTGCAGCAGAGCCAGTACAACGTCAGCGCCTGCGCCCGCCGCATGCAGGTCTCGCGGGTGACCGTCTACCGCCTGTGCCGCAAGCACCGGCTGGAGCTGCAGGAACTGCGCTGACCCTGCCCTCCGGCGCGGTCGGCCGGCGCCGGATCCCCGCCGTTACAGCATGTACGGCACCTTGAAGGCCAGGGTGAAGTCCGGCGCGTCCGGGGTCAGGCCGATGCCGAGCATGCTGACGAACGTGGCATGCGGGGTCAGCGCATAGGTAACGCCCAGGTTGAGGGTGCCGGCATTGGCATCGCTGCCGATGACCTTGACCCACTGCCCGTTCTTGTAACGGGTGGAGGCCCGGGCGCTGAGCTTGTCGCTGAACGAGATGCTCAGGCTGGTGCGCTCGTTGAACGCGAACGCCACGCCGGCGCCGAAGTAATACGAACCGCCGAGCTTCACGTCGCCGGGATTGACGGTGTCGGGATTGGAGTCGATGTCGTCGAAGCTGCGCTTGAACGAATGGATGTAGCCGATATTGCCGAACAGGATGGCCGGGTCGGCGGTCTTGACCGCCGACAGGCCCAGGTTGGCCTGCCACACGCCGTTGCCGGTGGGTTGCTGTGCCGGCACCGCGAAGCGGATGAAATCGTCGTCGTCGCGCTCGATCACCTTCCAGTCCAGCCCGTAGGGTTCGCGCCCGGTCGGCGCGGTCACGCCGACCGTCATCACCGTTTCCGGGCGCCGCCGGCCTTCGGCGAACAGCTTGTAGTTGGCGCTCACGGTGACGTCGCCGATCCCGTCGCCACGGGTCTCTTCCTGCGCGATCGCGGCCGCCGAACCGCCCGCGCCGCCTTTCTGGTAGATGGTCTTGCGCGCGACGTAGGGCACGTCCAGGTTCAGGGTGAGCTTGGGATTGACGCCCCAGCGCGCGGCGAAGTTGTAGGTGAGCGAATCGGACTCGACGTTCTCGATGGCGATGTTGCCCAGGAAGATCGCGTCCAGCGCCAGGAAGCCGTTGAGGGTGAGCTGCTTGCGGTCGTAACGGGCGTAGCTGAGGCTGTTCTCCAGCGTCAGCCGCCGGTTGAACAGCGCCGACTGCTGCTGCTTGACGTCGTCGACGCTGCGCCGCGCCGCCTCCCTGGCCTCCTCGGCCTCGGCCGCGGTGCTGGCGTAGCCCTCGGCCGGCGCCGGTGCGGCGGCGGCCGGCGGTGCCGGGGGCGCGCCGGCGGTCCTGCCGCTGATGCGCGCCTGCATCGCCTGCACCTGCATGTCCAGTTCGCGCAGCCGGCGCACTTCCTGCGCATAGCTGGCCTTCAGTGCCTCCAGTTGCGACATCAGTGCCTTCATCTCGGCATCGTCGTTGCCGCCGGCCGGCTCCTGCGCCAGCACCTTCGACGATCCCAGGGACAGGCCCACCAGCGCCGCCATCGCCAGTACCTTCATTTGCGTATTCCCTCGCATGGTTGTTCTCGATTGCCCTCCCGGCCAGACGCCGGGCGTCGTCAGCCGCCCGGCCCCGCGCCGACTCCCCGGGTCAGCGTGATGGCCTGCGATACGTTCTGCGCCAGCGGCACGTTGCTGGCCAGCGAACTGCGGACCAGGTCGATCTGCAGCCGGTTGCCGGCCTGCTGGCCATCGGCCATCAGCTGGATGCTCTGGCCGACGCTGCCGGCCCGCAGCCATTGCTGCACCGCGCCGTGGCCGTCGATCTGCAGCAGCACCTTGGCCGCGTTGCCGTCGAAACTGGCGCTGGCGCT
Organism: Xanthomonas chitinilytica; assembly: GCF_026107455.2. Lineage (GTDB taxonomy): Bacteria > Pseudomonadota > Gammaproteobacteria > Xanthomonadales > Xanthomonadaceae > Stenotrophomonas > Stenotrophomonas chitinilytica. The sequence goes on from NZ_JAPCHY010000001.1 coordinate 345,078, forward strand.
GGCGTTGCCCTGCCGGGCGAAGGCGTCGCCGGCCACCACGCCGGTGCCGGAAGGCACTTCGCCGCCGTCGCGCACATTGAGATGGGTGACGTTGCTGGCACGGTTGCCGTCGCCGGCCACCTGCACGCTCTGGCTCATGCCGGCCACGTTCTGCAGGCCGCTGGCATCGATGCTGCGGCCGCCGGTATCGGGCAGCGGCGCATTGGCGGCGGTGATGTTCACGCTGGGCGCGAAGCTGACCTTGGGCGTGTTGCCCTTGGTGAAATCCATGCCGAGCGCGAGCGTGCCCTGCAGGTTCTGCCCGGTCTGCGTCTGCCAGTTGGATACCATCGTCACCCCGAACCAGGCGACCGCGTTGCCGCCGGCGGTGTAGCGCCCGCGCATCAGGTTGAGCTCGGGATCGGGTATCTCGTCGATGCCCTTGCCGGTTTTTCCCGCCGGCTCGGACGCGATGGCCGGCATTGCCAGTGCCAGCGCAAGCGCCAGGCAACAGGGATGCAGGATCTTCATGGTCGTGCTCCTTCAGAACAGGTCGGCATGGGTGAAACCGAAATCCACCAGTTCGGCATCGGTGATCGGTCCGCGCCCCTGCCGGGCATAGAGCGCGCGCGCGCTCGGTCTCTCGCTTGGCTGCAACAACACGGTGTTGCGGTCGAAGTCGCTGCCGATGACGACGAACACCGCGCGCGACGGCCACGACTCCAGGAATTCCTCCAGCGGCACCACGCGGTTGCCCAGGATCGGATCGGCCACCTCGACCATCTCGTTGCGTACCTGCTTGAGCACGACGAAATGGCGGAAACCGCGCACGTCCATCAGTACCAGCCCCGGGACCCGCAGCGACCGCAGCCGCTCCTCGTTGATCCGGTAGCCGCGCCCGCGCATGCCCAGCGATTCGACATAGCGCTTGATGTCCAGCAGCGAGAAGCCGCGCTGTTGCACCAGCTCCGGATCGGAAACCCCCATCATTCCTTCGATCACCGTGGCCTCGTCGGCATCCAGGTGATAGGCGTAACGCAGGATGGTGGCCAGCGCGGCCGCGCCGCAGCTGTAGTCCGTATGCTGCCGCACCAGGTTGCGGAAGCGCCGTTCCTGCATGCTCTCCACCCGTTGGGTGTGGATTGCGCCGTTGGGCAACACGCCGCTGAAGCCGACATCGCCGGCACGGGCCATGGCGCCGGGCAACAGCAGCAGGAACAACAGGGCAAGCAGGCGGATCATCGGGAAATCGGCTCCATCGCAGGATGGAGCCCCTGCCCCAAGGGGGAGGAGGGACAGGGGCTCCTGGGGAGCCCGGTCATTGGCGGATGACCGGGTTTGTTGCGCCTAACGCGTGTTGCCTGCGCAACAGGCCACGCTTACTCGGTCCCGCCGCCGCCACCGCCGGTGGACGGCTGCGCCACGGCCAACGCCAGGCTGTTGGCCTGCAGGTTGCCGCTGCCCGACGCCACGTTCACGCCGATGTTGCCGGAGGCGCCGGAGAAGGCATCGCCCGACAGCGCGGCGGTGTTGGTCGCATTGACCACGACCCAGCGCGAGGTGGTCACGGTGCCGCTCAGGCTGGCGTACAGGTCCGAATAGCCCAGTTCGACGAAGCCGAGCGTGCCGCTTTCCTCGGTATCGAAGGCGATGCCGCCGACGCCCGGACGGTTCGGATTCGCGGTGGCGTTCTGGATCTCGTTGTCCAGATCGATGTGGCCGGTCGAATTGCCGTTGGCATGGGGAAGCGCGCCGCTCCAGGTATCCAGATAGTAGTTGTCCATCTGGTAGGCCGCGCCGCTGCCCTCGTAGGCGCCTGCGCCGACCGAGGCGGTGTAGCCGCGGACCGGGCCGCTCAGGCTGACCTGCACGGTGTCGGTGTACTTCTGCGCATAGCCGGAGTTGGACACCACGTTGCCGGTGGACACCTGGTTGGAGCTGATGCTCGACTGCGCGTAGGCGCTGGTCGCCACCGATGCCGCCAGGGCGTTCTTCTGCTCGTTGTTGTTGCCCGAGGTCACGTTGACGCCGATGTTGCCGCTGGCGCCGCTGAAGGCCGAACCGCCGACGCCGGCGGCGTTGGTGACGCCGTGGTTCAGCGTGGTGTTGCCCGCGCCGTACTGGTTGACGAACACTTCCGCATCGGCCATGCCGAAGCTGAAGGAGGCGTCCGCGGCCGACAGTGCCGCCGCGTTGTCCTGGGTGTTGTTGTCGCCGGCGGCCACGTTGAAGCCCAGGTTGCCCGAGGCGCCTGCGGCCACGTTGTCGGTCAGGTAGGCGTCGTTGGTCAGCAGCTGGTTGGCGGCCTTGTTGCCGGTGATCGACTGGCGGTTGTCGATCACGGCGATCGCCGCCGAGTCGAGGTCGATCGAGCCGGTGATGGTGGGATCGCCGCTGAAGTTGATGTCCGAGCTCAGGCGCAGGTCCTTCTCCAGATTCACGTCGACGCCGTGGTTGTTCTTTTCCTTGCGCTCGTCGGCCTGGATGTTGCTGGTCCGGTCGATGTTCTCGTAGACCTCGTTGCTCCAGTAGTTCTCGCTGCGGTTGTAGCTCTCGGTGTTGCTGATCGACTCGCTGTAGTTGCCTTCCACGTTGAGCAACAGGTTGGCTTCGGCGTTGAGCAGCAGGTTGGCCTCCGCGTTCAACGCCAGGTTGACGTCGGTATTGCTGTTGTTCGTGGTGGTGTTGGTGGTCGTGTTGGTGTTGGTGTTGGTGTTGGTGGTCGTGTTCGTCGTGTAGTTGCGGGTGTCGTCGACGTTGGTGTCCCAGTCCTCGATGACGATGTGCTTGTGGATGATGAGTGCCGAGGCGTTCTGGTTGTCCTGTGCAAACGCGGCAGGGCTGGCGGCGACAGCGGCCACGGCCAATGCGATTGCGGTCTTCCTGATGTTCGCGTTCATGGTGCCCTCTCTGGAATCACTTATCGGGTGATGGATGTGACGTTTCTTCACGGGATGGTCTGCACGGAGATGCTCAGTCGGTTGTCCGTTGCATTGCCCGATCCCGCGATCTGATTGAGTTGCAGCACACCTTCGAACCCGCGCAGCGCGGAGGCTTCCACTCCGACCCTGCGGGTCCCCGGCGAACCTTGCCCGCCGGCGATGCCCTGCCCCCCTGCCGACGCGAGCGAGCCTGCCGAGGCCAAGGCCTCTTCGCTCGCTTCGCGTATGCCCTGTTGGGCCAGCGTCGCGGTGACGGAATTGAGTTCCGCATTGCCGCTGCCGCTGGCCTGATTGATGGAAGCGATGCCGCTTGCGCCGGCCAACGCGCCGCCGCCGATGCTGGCGGAGGCGTGCAGGGGGGCGTCGAAGCGGTCGCTTCGCTGTTTCTGGATGGCGCTCACGCTGGCCGACGCATTGGCGCCGACCGCCATGCTGTGCAGGTTCGCCTGCAGGTTGAGGTCCCCGGCCGCCATGTTCACCGCGATCACGCCGTCGGCGCCTGAAAGCGCGCGGCCATCGATGCGGCTGTCGGCCAGGTACGACAGCATCGATGCGTAGACGTCGCCGGACTGCGCCATGACCGGTACCGCCGGGCCGGCGGCCAGGGCAATGGCCAGCAGCATCCGCATGCCGTGCATCGCGGCCGGCCTCACTTGCCCGGGCCGCCGGCCGGCTGGCCGAGCGGGAACTGCGCCAACGCACCGCGGACCTGGTCGCCGACGCCGCGCGTGGCGTTGCCGACGGCCCCCATCGGCCCACCGATGGTCTGGCTCAACTGACCGCCGGACAGCACGCCCTCGCCGCCGGTGACGCGCCCCAGGGTGCCGGTGATCGCCGTGCCGGTGACGCGCTCCACGGTGGTCTGCTGCGGGTGGTGCACGTCGCCCAGGCTCGAACCCAGTGCCGCGTAGTCGTCGTCGGAAAGCTCGTCCATGCCGTTGGACGTGCCCAGCATGCTGGACAGCTCCCGGTTCGGCGTGGGATCGGCGATCAGGGCCACGCCGGGAGGGGCGGGCCGGTAGGCGTGGCGTGCGGAGACATCGCGCAGCAGCACCATTTCGCCGGGCTTGGCCTTGACGCCCTGGCGGGCGCCTGACGCCTGCGCCACCTGCGGCAGCGCCACTGCCAGCATCAGTACCACGATCAAACGGGGGTGCCGACGTACGTTCCTGCGATCCATTGCTGCGTTCCCGACATTGCGTGCCGGAGGACAACGCAGCATCCGTGCCAAGCCTTGTTTATCCTTTGAAAACAACAAGATAAGCGAAAAACGCGCGGTCGCCGACGGGCGCAACGCTGTAACAGCCACGGCGGCGACGGCGGCTGCCGGAGTACCTCCCGACCCGCGAATGCGCGCGGCCGCTGGCCTGCGCCGGCTGTAACAGCGGTGATACAGCCCCCTGCAACACCCGGTTTACACAGGCCGCGGCGGCCCGGGCAGCCGGTGCCGGGGACCACCACCATCGCGCGCAGGACCATGACGCCATCGCCGGTCCGGGTACGAAAGCCGCGCCGGCGCCGGGCTGGTCGATGGCGGCATGCCGCCGATGGCCGACACGCGGCTGGCGCGCGGCGGCAGCGACGACCCGGACTTCGGCGACGAACCGCTACTCCCGTCGGTGCAGGCCGCACGCCTGCTGCAGGACGGGGAAACGCTGGAACTGGGCGGCCTGCGGCTGCGGCTGCACTTCACTCCCGGCTACCGCCGGGAAGCATTGGCTACAGCCGCTGCGCATCGCCTGCGCCGTCAGCCTCTCCGCGCCCGGCGACCGGCTGCGCGACAACCGGCGCCGTCCGCGGATGCTGGCCGGCTTCCAGCGCAGCTTCAGGGTCATGCGTGCCCTGCCCGGCGACCTGCTGGTCACCCCGCGCCCGGCGCTGGCCGGCATCCCGACAGCGAAAGCGGCTGGATTGCGGCATCTGCGCCGATGCCGCCGAAGCGCGGCTGCGGCAGCAACTGGCCGAACGGGACCGCGGCGGCTGGGGCTCAACCGCGCGGCGATTCCCCGGCTTCCTCGCCTTCCTCGATGCCGACGTTGCTCGACGCCGCATCGTAGACCTTCTGGTCGAGCAGCCCGGTCTCCTTGGCCACCAGCACCGGCACCAGCATCTGCCCGGTGACGTTGGTCATGGTGCGCATCATGTCGAGGATGCGGTCGATGGCGTACAGGTAGCCGATCGCCTCCAGCGGCAGGCCGGCGGCGCTGAGCACCACGGTGGCCATCACCACCGCCGTGCCCGGCACCCCGGCGGTGCCGAAGCTGCCCAGCACCGAGGCGATCAGCACCACCACGTACTGCTCCGGCGTCAGCGGCACGCCGGTGTACTGGGCGATGAACACCGCGCACAGCGCCGGGTAGATCGCGCCGCAGCCGTCCATCTTGATGCTCGCGCCCAGCGGCACCGCGAACGCGGCGTAGTCCTTGTTGACGCCCAGGTTGTGGGTGATCGAACGCATCGCCACCGGCATCGAGGCGAAGCTGGAGGAACTGACGAAGCCGACCTGCATGCCCGGCGCGGCGCCGCGGAAGAATTTGAGCGGGTTGAGCCCGTGCGCCAGCAGCAGGCCGCTGTAGACCACCACGATGTGGATCGCGCAGGCCACGTACAGCGCCAGCACGAAATTGCCCAGCGGCAGCAGTTTCTCGAAGCCGTAGCTGCCCACCAGCGCGGCGATCAGGCCGAAGGTGCCGATCGGGGTCATCTCCAGCACGAAGCGGGTGACCTGGATCATCACCTCGCTCATCTGCCCGGCCAGCCTGCGCGCCTCGGCCACTTTCTCGCCCAGCTTCACCATCGCGAAACCGAGCAGGCCGGCGAAGAAGATCACCGGCAGGATCGAACCGCGCCCGGCCGCCAGCACGGTCTCGCCGGCGGCGTTGATCCGGGTGCCGATCCCGGTCAGCGCGTAGAACGGATTGGCCGGCACCACGTCCAGCAGCACCTGCACCGCGTTGGGCACCTCGCGCGGGGTGTAGTTGCCGTCCATGCTCAGGCTCAGGTTGCCGGTGCCCGGCTGCATGAGCGTGCCCACCGCCAGGCCCACGCCCACCGCCAGCGCGGCGGTGGCCAGGAACCACAGGAAGGTGCGCCCGCCCAGCGCCGCCAGCGATTTCTGCCCGTGCAGCGAGGAGATCGCGTTGATCACCGCGAAGAACACCAGCGGCACCGCGATCATCTTGATCAGGGTCACGTACAGGTCGCCCAGCGGCCCGAACCAGGTCTTGGCGGCCGGCCCCAGCAACCAGCCGGCCAGCGCGCCGAGCACGAAGCCAGCCACCACGCGTTGCCAGAACGGAATGCGCAACCACGCGGAAACCAGCTTCATATCGTCGATCCGGGACCTGCTGCAGGGAACGGCACGATAGCGCAAGCAGCCACCGGCAACGACGCCTCCGCGGGAAAAACTGCGTGTCATCCGCGTGCCTTTTCGCAGCCGTCATAATGTCAGGCCCGTTTCCCGCGAGATCCGAACGCCGCCATGTCACGCGCCACGCCCCTGTTCGCCGCCATCGCCACCCTGCTGCTCGGCGCCTGTGCCAGCTCCCCGTCGCTCCCCACCGCCGCCGCGGTGAACGTGGAGGTGCCGGCCATCGCCCATCCGCAGGGCGAGACCCCGCAATGGTGGTACCGCAGCGGCGCGGCCACGGCCGCGGCCAACGGCGCCATGGCCGGCAAGGCCAAGAACGTGATCCTGTTCCTCGGCGACGGCATGAGCCTGACCACGGTCGCCGCCGCGCGCATCTTCGAGGGCCAGCGCAACGGCAACCCCGGCGAGGAGAACCTGCTGTCGTGGGAGCGCTTCCCCGCCACGGCCTTCAGCAAGACCTACAACACCGACTCGCAGACCCCCGATTCGGCCGGCACCATGACCGCCATCACCACCGGGGTGAAGACCCACATGGGCGCCATCGGCGTTTCCGCCGGCGAGCGCAACGACTGCGCCGACAGCCTCGGCAAGCACCTGCTGACCTGGCTGCAGCTGGCCGACAGCGCCGGCATGGCCACCGGCATCGTCTCCACCGCGCGCCTGACCCACGCCACCCCGGCGGCCACCTACGCCCACTCCCCGGACCGCAACTGGGAGAACGACACCGACGTGCCGGAGGAAGCCAAGGCCGCCGGTTGTACCGACATCGCCCAGCAGCTGCTGTCCACCGCCCGCTACGGGCGTGGCCCGCTGGTGGTGCTGGGCGGCGGCCGCGGCGAATTCACCACCGTCGAGGAGCGCGATCCCGAGTACGACGACAAGGTCGGCCAGCGCCTGGACGGCCGCAGCCTGGTCGCCGAATGGCAACAGGCGCATCCGCAGGGCGCCTATGTCTGGAACACCGCGCAGCTCGAGGCCGCGGCCGGTGCCCCGGCGATCCTCGGCCTGTTCGAGCCGGACCACATGCAGTACGAGCACGACCGCCCGCAGGACCCCGCCGGCGAGCCGAGCCTGGCCGAGTTGACCCGCACCGCCATCGCCAACCTGTCCCGGCACCCGGAAGGCTACGTGCTGATGATCGAAGGCGCGCGCATCGACCACGCCAACCACAGCGGCAATGCCGCCCGCGCGCTGGGCGACACCGTGGCCCTGTCCGACGCGGTGCGCGCCGCGGTCGAGGCCACCTCGGAGAAGGACACCCTGATCGTCGTCACCGCCGACCATTCGCACACGCTCAACTTCGTCGGCTACCCGGCGCGCGGCAATCCGATCCTGGGCAAGGTCATGGACAAGGGCGGCGAAGACGGCATCGGCGGCCTGGACCTAGCCCGCGACGGCCTGGGCCTGCCCTACACCACCCTGAGCTACGCCAACGGCCCGGGCTACACCGGCGCCAGCAACCAGCAGCCGGCCGGCCCCAAGACCTTTCCGCACAACCCCAGCAGCTTCGACAGCGCCGACGGCCGCCCGGACCTGACCCACGTCGACACCGAACACCCGGACTACATGCAGGAAGCGCTGGTGCCGGCCAAGAGCGAATCGCACGGCGGCGAGGACGTCGGCATCTGGGCCCGTGGCCCCGGCAGCGCCGCCGTGCGCGGCACGCTGGAGCAGAACGCGATCTACCACCTGATCGTGCAGGCCACCCCGCGCCTGCGCCAGCGGTTGTGCGACGCCGGCACCTGCGACGCGCAGGGCGTGCCGGTGGAACTGCCGCAGCCGCAGGCGTTCGAACGCAAGACGGAGACGCAGTGACCCCATCGCGGCGGCCCGCCCGACGCAGCCGCCGCGCCCGCGCGGCCGTCGGCCTGCTGCTGGCGGCGTTGCCGATCCTGGCCGGCGCCACCTGCCGGGAGCTGGCCGGGGACGACCTGCAGCCCGTCCCCGGCTGCAGCGTCGACGCCGGTGGCGCGCTGCAAATACCGGCCGGGGCATTGCGGCACCTGAAGTTCGACGGCGACGGACTGGCCGCGCTCCAGGCGGACGGCCGCCACTACTACGTCGGACGCGACGGCCGGCAGCTTGCGGTGGTCGGCTACGACAACGGTCCCGACTATTTCGCGGAAGGCCTGGTCCGCGGCCACGTCGACGGCGGGATCGGCTTCTTCGACCACGAATTGCGGCCGGCCTTCGCCGAACGCTTCGACTGGGCATGGCCGTTCCGCGACGGCATCGCCGAGGCCTGCAACGGTTGCCGCCCGGGCGCGCCCGATGCCGATGGCCACGTTCCGATGGTCGGCGGCGTCCACTTCCGCATCGACCGCAACGGGCACCGCATCGACGCCCCGCGCTGATCCGTTGCATGGCGCTCCGGGGCCGCAGCCGGGATACTGCCGGTTCCCTCGCCTGCATCGCCGCGATTCCATGAGCCCGCTTTCCCCCTCCAGCCTCGACCCGGCGTCCACCGCCGCGGTGCTGGTCGGCTTCAGCGGCGGGCTGGACTCGACCGTGCTGCTGCACCTGCTCGCCGGCGACCCCGCGCAGCGCGCGCGCGGCCTGCGGGCACTGCACGTCCACCATGGCCTGCAGGCCGGCGCCGACGACTGGGCCGCCCACTGCGAGGCGCTGTGCCGGCAGCTCGACGTCCCCTTGCAGGTGGTCAGGGTCGACGTCGCGAACGACAGCGGCCAGGGTCCGGAAGCGGCCGCACGCAGCGCCCGCCATGCCGCCTTCGAACAGGCATTGCGGCCGGGCGAATGGCTGGCCCTGGCCCACCATCTGGACGACCAGGCCGAGACCTTCCTGCTGCACGCGCTGCGCGGCTCCGGCATCGACGGGCTGGCGGCGATGCGGGGCTGGCGCCGGTTCGCCGGCGGCGGCCTGTGGCGCCCGTTGCTGCACGTCCCGCGCGATGCGCTGCTGGCCCATGCCGAACGCCACCGCCTGCGCTGGATCGAGGATCCCAGCAACGCCCGCGACGACTTCGACCGCAACTTCCTGCGCCTGCAGGTGATGCCGCTGCTGCGCGAACGCTGGCCGCATGCCGCCGCGGCCTTCGCCCGCAGCGCGGCGCTGGCCGCCGAGGCCGGCGACCTGCTGGCCGGACAGCAGCACGACGACCTGTCGGCCTGCCTGCTGCCCGGCAGCGGGGCGCTGTCGATCCCGGCGCTGGTCGCGCTGCCGCCGCCGCGCCGCGCCGGCGTGCTGCGGGCCTGGATCCGCCAGCGCGGCCTGCCGCCGCTGCCGGCCAACGGCGTACGCATGATCGAACGGCAGCTGCTGCCCGCCGACCACGACCGCCAGGCGGCCTTCCGCTGGCGGTCGGCGCAGGTACGGCGTTGGCGCGACCAACTGCACGCGCTCGCGCTGGCCACGCCCTGGCCGGACCACTGGCAGGCCGGCTGGGACGGGCGCGCGCCGCTGCCGCTGCCCGACGGCGGGTCGCTGCAGCTGCTCGGCGCCTCCGCCTTCGAGCAGCCGTTGACGGTACGCGCACGCCGCGGCGGCGAACGCATCGTGCTGCCCGGCCGCCGGCATTCGCATGCGCTCAAGGACCTGCTGCAGCAGGCCGGGCTGCCGCCTTGGCAGCGGCAACGATTGCCGCTGCTGTGCGCCGGCGACGAAGTGCTGGCCGCCGGCGACCGCATCGTTTCCGCCGCCCTGCAACGATGGCTGGACACGCATTCGGCTGAACTGTCGTGGCATCCCGGCGACACCGCGAATTGACCCCGTCGACCCCGCCGCTCACACTTTCGCCATGGCCAAGAAGTCCAACAACGAAACCTCCCCGGTCGCCCGGTTCGAACAGTCGCTGGAAGAACTCGAGCAACTGGTCGAGAAGATGGAAACCGGCGACCTGAGCCTGGAGCAGTCGCTCAGCGCCTACGAGCGCGGCGTCGGCCTCTACCGCCAGTGCCAGCAGGCGCTGGAGCAGGCCGAACTGCGCGTGCGCCTGCTCACCGACCCCGCCCAGCCGGAAAAGTCCGTACCGTTCGAACACACCGGCGATGACGACTGAGGCCCTGCTCGCCGGCTGGAGCGCACGCACCGAACAGCACCTGCAGGCCGCCCTGCCCACCGCCGACGCCGCGCCGCAGCGCCTGCACCAGGCCATGCGCTATGCCGCGCTCGGCGGCGGCAAGCGCATGCGGCCGCTGCTGGTACGCGCCGCCGGCCATCTGTTTGGCGCCGACGAGGCCCTGCTCGATGCCCCCGCGGTGGCGGTGGAACTGATCCACGCCTATTCGCTGGTGCACGACGACCTGCCGGCGATGGACGACGACGCCCTGCGCCGCGGCCGCCCCACCACCCACATCGCCTTCGACGAGGCTACCGCCATCCTCGCCGGCGACGCGCTGCAGACCCGCGCCTTCGAAGTGCTGGCCGAGGCCGCGCTGCCGCCCGTGCTGGCGGTGGCCTGCCTGCGCACGCTGGCCGGCGCCTCGGGCGCGGCTGGCATGTGCGGCGGGCAGGCGCTGGATATCGACGCCACCGGGCAGCAGCAGCCATTGGCCGACCTCGAACGCATGCACGCGCTCAAGACCGGCGCGCTGATCCGGGCGGCGGTGCGCATGGGTGCGCTGTGCGGCGGTGCGACCGAATCCGAACTGGCGCGGCTGGACGGTTTCGCCCACGCGCTGGGCCTGGCCTTCCAGGTCCGCGACGACATCCTCGACGTCGAGGCCAGCTCCGAGCAGCTCGGCAAGACCGCCGGCAAGGATGCGGCGCAGGACAAGTCCACCTTCCCCGCGCTGCTGGGCATGGAAGGCGCCAAGGCCCAGCTGGAAACGCTGGCCACCGCCATGCGCGAAGCGCTGGCGCCGTTCGGCCCGCGCGCCGACGCACTGGCGGCCCTGGCCGAACTGGCCATCCGCCGCTCGCACTGAGCCCCAGGTTTCCCCTGTAGGAGCGACGTCAGTCGCGACGAGGTTTTAACGGGAAAGCCCGGTCGCGACTGACGTCGCTCCTACAGGGGCAAGATTGAGAGACCGAAACGGAGAGGCCCGGGAATCCCGGGCCTCTCGCCTGTCCGCTTGCAGCCGACCGCTTACTTGATCAGGCGCAGCGTGAACGGATAACGGTAAGCCTCGCCGTTGTTGGCCTTGACCGCGGCGATGATGCAGAACACCACGTTGGCGATGCCGACCAGCGCCGGCAGGAAGAACAACAGGCCGAAGCTGATGATGGTCAGGATGAAGGCCACGACGAAGGCGATGGTGACGGTGATCTGGAAGTTCAGCGCTTCCTTGGCCTGGTCGACGATGAAGCCCTTCTGCGCGTCGTCCTTGTTGATCAGCCAGATGATCAGCGAGCCGACGAACCAGGTGAAGATGCCGAGGATGTGCGCCACCAGCGCCATCGTGCGCTGGTCCTGCGGTGCGGCTTCGCTCGGCGGCGGCGGCGGCGCGGTGATGTTGTCGAAATCGCTCATTGTGTATTCCCCTTTGTTCCTTGGGTGATGTGGTTGGATGTGCGTCCCCGGCCTGATCCGGCACCGCAGCTGTTGAAGGATACGTCAATCGTTGCCCGCAACGGTCATCTTTCCGATCAATATCGAACCAGTTCGCACGTGCGAACGCCGGTCCACGTCGCTGCCGACCGCCTCGATGCCGGCGAACATCTGCTTCAGGTTGCCGGCGATGGTGATGCCGTCCACCGGGTAGGCGATCTGCCCGTTCTCCACCCAGAAGCCGCCGGCGCCGCGCGAATAGTCGCCGGTGACGCCGTTGACGCCCTGCCCCATCAGTTCGGTGACCAGCAGGCCGCGGCCCATGCCCGCCACCATCGAGGCCAGGTCGCCGGCGTTGGCCGCCACCTGCAGGTTGTGCACGCCGCCGGCATTGCCGGTGGTCTGCAGGCCCAGCTTGCGCGCCGAATAGCTGCCCAGGATGTAGCGCTGCAGCACGCCCTGGCTCACCAGCGCGGAGTTGCGGGTGGCCACGCCCTCGCCGTCGAAAGCACTGGAGCGCAGCCCGCGCCGCAGCAACGGCAGTTCCTCGATGCCGAACCATTCCGGGAACAGGCGGGTGCCGGCGCTGTCGAGCAGGAAGCTGGCGCGGCGGTACAGCGCACCGCCGGACACCGCGCCGAGCAGGTGGCCGATCAGCGAACGCGCCACTTCCGCCGAGAACAGCACCGGCACCTCGCCGGTCGGCAGCGAGCGCGGCTGCAACCGCGCCAGCGTGCGCTCGGCGGCGCGACGGCCGATGTCGACGGCCGCCTCCAGGTCTTCGCGGGCGATGGCGCTGCTGTACCAGCCGTCGCGCTGCATGCCATCGCCGTGCCCGGCGATCAGCGCGCAGCCGATGGAATGGTGGCTGCTGCGCTCGCGGCCGATGAAACCGTGCGAGTTGGCATACACCGACAGGCTCTGCGCGGTGGCGGCCGAAGCGCCGTCGGAGTTGCTGATGCGCGCGTCGGCCTCGCGCCCGGCCGCTTCGCAGGCCAGCGCCAGGTCCAGCGCTTCGTCGGCGCCCAGCGCCCAGGGATGCCAGCCGTCCAGATCGGGGAACTCGTGCGCCATCAGCGCGGCATCGGCCAGGCCGGCGGCAGGATCGTCCTCGGTATGGCGGGCGATCGCGCAGGCCTGGGCCACGGTCGCCTCCAGGCTGGACTCCTGCAGGTCGGCGGTGCTGGCGCTGCCCTTGCGCTGGCCGAAATAGACGGTGACGGCGATGCCGCGATCGTGGGTGGACTCGACCGTCTCCACCTCGCCCAGGCGCACGTTGACGTCCAGCCCGCGCTCTTCGCTGCAACTGACCTCGGCCTGGGTGGCGCCCAGTGCGCGGGCCTTTTCCAGCAGCCGCTGCGAGATGCCGGCCAGTTGCTCCAGCCGCTGCAGGCTGTCGTCGGCGGCGTGGGTTTCGGTGGTCAGGGTGTTCAATGCTTTATCCTTTCGAAAATCCAGCCGAAGCCGGTGGTTCCTTCTCCGTTCGGAGAAGACGGCGCGAAGCGCCGGATGAGGGGCGAACGAAGTCCGTATGTCCGAACGAGCCGGACTCCATCGCCCCTCACCCCAATCCCTTTCCCTCGGGGAGAGGAGCTTTGAAGCGGGCTTCGGCTACACACGAACTTTAATCGAGTAACAAGGCAATGCGCGGACACGACGAGGAAACCGGCGAATTTTTGAGCGAGAGCCGCAGCCAGAACCGGCGCGAGGCGCTGGAAGTGCTGGCGCTGGGCGAGAAGCTGGTGGAGCTGACCGCCGCGCAGCTGGCACGCCTGCCGATTCCCGAAGAGCTGCTGGAGCACATCGAGTACAGCAAGCGCATCACCTCGCACGGCGCGCGCAAGCGCCAGCTGGCGTTCCTGGCCAAGCAGATGCGGCGCGAGGACGATGCCGTGCTGGAAGCCATCCGCGACGCGCTGGAAGCCAACAGCGAAACCTCCAGGCGCGCGGTGGCGCTGATGCATCGCATCGAGCATTGGCGCGAGCGGCTGCTGGCCGAGGGCGACGTGGCGCTGGCCGAGCTGCTGGACGAATATCCCGGCGCCGACCGCCAGCAGCTGCGCACGCTGGTGCGCAACGCACTGGCGGAAAAGGCGAAGAACAAGCCGCCGCGCGCGTTCCGCGAGATCTACCAGGTGTTGCGCGAGCTGCTGATGCCGGCACAGTCCGCGGCCACCGAGGGTCGGGATGGGGAAGACACCGGCACGCCCGACGACCTCGACGACGCCGGCGAAGACGACGGGCGCGATTGATCCGGCACACGCCGCGTCCCTGCGGCCCGTCGCCGGCGCATGACGGCATATCGCCATTCCCGCTCCCCGCAGCCTGGAGAAAGCATGCCCACACGACGATCCTTCCTGCTGGCCGCCCTCGCCGGTGCCGCCCTGCGCCTGCCGGTGGCCCGCGCCGCCAGCGGCAGCCAGCCGCGGGAGGCCGGCTACGTCGACCTGATGCCCGACTTCTGGGAGGCCTACGCCCGGGCTGAAGGCGCGGCCGATCGAGTGCAGGCGCTGCAGGACAGCTTCTTCGCGCCGCACCATGCCATCTACGCCGCCGCCGGCCTGAAGCCGCGCGCCGAGCGCATCGCCCGCTGGCTGCCCGACTTCGACGCGATGGCCGCCGACGTGCGGCGGATCGTCGGCGACTTTCCCGCCGTTTACGCGGCGCACGCCACGCGCTTCGCCGACGCCTTCCCGGATTTCGACCGCACCCACGCGCCGATCTATCTGCTGCCGGCGCTGTTCGCCTTCGACGGCCACCTCGAACCCGGCGGCGAGCAGTTGCCGCTGTTCATCGGTGCCGATGGCCTGGTGCGCTACCACGGCGCCTCGCCGGATCTGGCCGTGTTCCTGGACCACGAATCCTTCCACCTCTATCAATCCCAGGTGGCGCCGGAAGTGATGCTGGACCCGACCCCACCGGTGTACGCCATGCTGTGGACCGAAGGCGTGGCGACCTACGTGAGCGAACGACTCAATCCCGACGCGGCGCTGCTGCACGTGCTGCTCGACGACGCCCGCCTGGCCGAGGCCGACGCCGCCACGCGCCGCGAGCTGGCTGCGGCGATCCTCGCCGCGCTGGATTCCACCCGTGAAGCCGATGCGCTGCGTTTCTTCAGCGCCGGCGCCACCGGAGCGTGGCCGGCGCGCGGTGGCTACCTGATCGGCCTGGAAGTCGCGCGCCGGATCGGCCGCGAGCTGCCGCTGGCACAGTTGCCACGGTTGCAGGGCTCGGCGCTGCGCGAACGGCTGGCCCGCGAACTGGCCACGCTGGCGGCAGGCGACGACTGAACCCGCGGGCATACCGTCCGCCTGCCTGTCGCTGGATCGCCATGCGGGACAAGCCCCGCGACTACGCCTGCGTGCCGCCCACGGTAAGCCCGTCGATCAGCAGCGACGGCTGGCCCACGCCGACCGGCACGCTCTGCCCGTCCTTGCCGCAGATGCCCACGCCCTCGTCCAGCGCCAGGTCGTTGCCGACCATGCGCACCTTCTGCATGGTTTCCGGGCCGTTGCCGATCAGGGTGGCGCCCTTCACCGGCGCGGTGACCCTGCCGTCCTCGATCAGGTAGGCCTCGGTGGCCGAGAACACGTACTTGCCGCTGGTGATGTCGACCTGGCCGCCGCCGAAGTTGACCGCGTACAGGCCCTTCTTCACCGAGCGGATCATCTCCTGCGGATCGTGGTCGCCGGCACGCATGTAGGTGTTGGTCATGCGCGGCATGGTCAGGTGCGCGAACGACTCGCGGCGGCCGTTGCCGGTCGGCGCCACGCCCATCAGCCGCGCGTTGAGCGTGTCCTGCATGTAGCCGACCAGGATGCCGTCCTCGATCAGCGTGGTGCACTGCGTCGGCGTGCCCTCGTCGTCGATGTTGAGCGAACCGCGACGGCCATCCAGGGTGCCGTCGTCGACGATGGTCACGCCCGGGGAGGCCACCCGCTCGCCGATGCGGCCGGCGTAGACGCTGGTGCCCTTGCGGTTGAAATCGCCCTCCAGGCCATGGCCCACGGCCTCGTGCAGCAGCACGCCCGGCCAGCCCGGCCCCAGCACCACCGGCATCACCCCGGCCGGCGCCGGCACCGCCTCCAGGTTGACCAGCGCCTGCCGCAGCGCCTCGCTCGCGAGCGCCTCGGGGCGGCCGCCCGCGAACAGTTCCTCGTAGCCGTAGCGGCCGCCGCCGCCGGCATAGCCGGATTCGCGGCGTCCGTCCTGCTCGACGATCACCTGCACGTTCAGCCGCACCAGCGGCCGCACGTCGGCGGCCAGTACGCCGTCGCTGCGCGCGATCAGCACCGTGTCCACGCCGCCGGACAGGCTCACCATCACCTGCTGCACGCGCGGGTCGGCGGCACGCAGGTAGCGGTCCAGGCGCTTGAGCACGCCCACCTTGAGTTCGTTGCCCAGGCCGTCCACCGGATCGAGGGCCGGGTACAGCGCACGGCCGTTGCCGCGCACCAGCGAGCGCGCGCCCTGCGCGCCGCCATCGCGCGAGATGGCCCGCGCCGACTGCGCGGCGATCCGCAGCGCATCGGGGTGGATGTCGTCGGAATAGGCGAAGCCGGTCTTCTCGCCGGCGATGGCGCGCACGCCCACGCCCTGCTCGATGGAATGGGCGCCGTCCTTGACGATGCCGTCCTCCACGCTCCAGCTCTCGCGCCGGGAATGCTGGAAATACAGGTCGCCGAAGTCGATGCCCGGCCCCAGCAGGGTGCCGAAGGTACGTTCCAGGGCGGTGGCATCCAGGCCGGCGGGCAGCAGCAGGCGGGATTCGGCAAGCGTGAGGGCGGTATCGGTCATGGTCATGAGGTGGGGACACGGCCGCCGATCGCAAGCGGCCGCGCGGGTTTCAGAGGGTATCGGCGTCGTTGCCGGCGGCCGGGACCGGAATTGGAGCCGGGCGCGGCGACTCGCGCTCGATCACCTCCACCTTCGGTTCCTTCCACGGTCCGGTGACGCGGTAGGTCTTGGCACCGATCTCGCCGAGCGGCTTGGACAGCACCGCGTTGGCCGCGGCGCCCACGGCGGCGCCGACCGGTCCGCCGGCCACCGCGCCCACCACCGTGAGCAGGTTGCCCGAGCGCGGGTTGACGTCGATGGTCTGGTCGAACTGCTGGGCGCGCAGGTCGGCCTGGCCGCGGATCACGATGTCCGCCGCCGGCCCCTCGATCGCCACCCGTTCGGTCCTGGCCATGCCCTGGCCGAACGCCACCTGGCCCTCGACCTGGTTGAAGGCGAAGCCCTTGGAGAAGAAGTCGCGGAAATCCAGCATCAGCCGGCGCGGCAGCTGGGCGACGCTGAGCAGGCCCAGCACGCGGCCGGCGCCGGGCTCGAGCTCCAGCAACTGGCCGTTGCGGGCCTGCACCGCCAGTGTTCCGTCCAGTGCCGCCAGCTGGAACGCGGCCGGCCCGCCGGGCCAGCCGGCATCGAACTGGAACCGGCCCTGGCCGCCGCGCAACTGCCCGCCGTAGTCCAGGTTCTGCATCAGCGCTCCCAGGTCGTCGCTGTCGACCCGGGCGCTGAGCCGGGTATGCGCATCGGCACCGCTGCCCCGCCACTCGCCCTGCACGTCGATGGCCTGGCGCGGCGCGCGCAGCTGCAACTGCTCCACCCGCAGGCCGTCGGCCAGCGGCCGCGTGCGCAGGCTGGCCTGGCCGAGCCTGGCGTTGCCGAACTGCAGGTCGTCGATATCCAGCGCCAGCGGCGGCACCTTGGCCGGATCGGCGATGGCGACGACCGGCGTCGCGGCATCCGTATCGGCATCGGCATCGGCGGCGACCGCGGCAGCCGGCTGCATCTGCCAGTGCACCCGCGCCAGCTTGCCGACGATGGTGCCGCCCTCGGCCTCGGGCACGCTGAGACTGCCGGCCAGCGCCGGCCCGTCCAGCTGCACCGCGACCGCGTCGGCGCCGGGCCGCAGTTGCAGGCGGGTATCGGCGAACACGCCGCCGGCCAGCAACAGGCGACCGGCCTGCACGTCCACGTGCCGCAATGGCAGGGTGTCGCCGCCGGTTTCGGCATCGCCCTCCTGCCCACGCGCCAGGCCGATCCACTCCAGCGCGTCGAGCGAACCGGTACGTCCGGTCACCACCAGCCCTTCGGCCGGCGGCTCGCGCTCCACCCGGTTGGAGCCCATCGTCACCTGCACCCCGGTCTTTCCGTCCTGGCTGCGCGCCGCCAGCGCCAGCAGCCGACCGAAGGCGACATCGACCCGGCCGCTGCCCAGCGGCAGCGACGCCGCCACGGTGGTCGGCAGCGGTTCGCTGGCCGGCTTGTCCAGCGGCGCCGGCAGCTGCAGGCGGGTGCCGACCAGGTCCGACTGCAGGCGCAGCGACGTCGGCGGTTCGACCTTGCCGCCATCCGCCGCCTGGGGAATCTCGACGCCCACCGTCCAGCGCGAGGTGCCGCGCACCTGCGGCTTGAGCCAGGCCAGCTCCGGAGCCCGCTCCAGCAGCCGGGTGGCATCCAGTGCCGCAGCCAGCTGTGCCTCGAAGACATTCCGCGGATCGGCGACATGGCTACCGGCACGCAATTCCAGCACGCCTTCGCGCTCGTCCATCCGCACCGCCAGCGCCGGCGCCTCGAACCCGCCATCGCTGTAGCGGGCCTTGCCATGCACGTCGTCGAACTGCAGGTCCCAGCGCTTGTCGGCCAGGCGCGCGCCGCGCAGCTCCACCTCGCCGCCCAGCCTGCCGGCACCGTCCTCCTCGTGCAGCGGCTGCAGCAGGTCGAACGCCACCCGCGCCGGCCCGGAGACCTGGAGATTGTCGAGCGTTTCCGCATAGGTCTTCTGCAACGGGCTTTGCCGCAGCATCGCCAGCAACTGCGCGGCGTCGCCCTGGCTGGTCGCCTTCACCTGCAGCCGCGACTGCCCGAAATCGGCGATGCCGGCCTCGAAACGGTTGACCGGCACGCCGGCCAGTTCGCCCTTGCCGTGGATCTGGAAGCCGTTGCCGATGAAGGCGATGTCGGCGTCCACCTGCCGCATCAGCGGCCAGTCGTGCTGGAAGCGGATCGCGCCGCGGTCGATCTGCCCGCTGGCCTCGAAGCGGCCGTTGTTCTGGTCGAACGGCCAGTCGTCCAGGTCGCCGGTGACCAGGCCACGGCCGTTGCGGACATGGCCGTCGACCAGCGCCGCATCGAGCCAGTCGATCGCCTCCTGGCTCATCTGCGAACGGACCCAGAACCGCTTGGCCACGGTCATCGGCACGTCGTCCAGGTCCGCGGCCAGCTCCATCCACGGCCGCGTGCCGTCGCCCTGGAAACGCAGCCCGCCGCGGACGTCGGCGGCGTAGTCGGTGCCCTGCACCCGCATCGCCGGCGTCGCCACGCGCCAGTCCGTGCCCTCGCGCCAGCCCACGATGCGTCCGGCCAGGCGCACGTCGTGGACCTCGCCGAAACCGCTGGGCCAGTCGAAATGCAGGGTGCTGTCGGGCTGCAGCGTCAGTTCCACGCCCTCGCCGTCGCCTTCGAAATGGCCGCGCAGTCCCTCCACGCCCGGCACGTCGCCGACGGTGGCGAAGGCCACTTCCTCCAGCTCGCCGCTGCCGCGCAGGGTGCCCCCGCGCAGGCCGCCGACCTGCACCTGCGAGAACCGCAGTTGCGGCCCGGCCCGGTACAGCCATTGCCGCAGCTCCGGCTGCAGCCGTTCGCTCAGCGCGGCGATGCGCAGCAGCGGCGTGAGGTCCAGCTGTTCACCGACCAGCGCGAAGCGTTCGCCGCCGGCCAGCAGCAGGCCGTCCAGCCGCTGCACTTCGCCGGTGCCGCCGATCCGCAGCCGCGGCGCATCCAGCCGCCAGCCTTCGGCGGAATGGCGCCAGCGGGCGCGCAGTTGCAGGGTGTCGAAATCCGCCGCCGGCACCGCCCCGTCGTCGGGCAACGCCGCCCCGGACAGCTGCAGCTGCCGCAGGTCGGCCTCGGTGGTCACTTCCACCACCCGGTGGTCGTGCAGCTGCACCCAGCTGCGCAGGCTGCCCTTGCCGCCCTGCACCCGCACACCGGCGAAATGCAGCAGTTGCGACCACGCGGCCAGGTCGGCCGGTTCGGCCGCCACCCAGGCATGGCCATCGCCGCGCTGGCGTTCGAAATCCAGCACCGCCACCAGCGGCGGCGCCCCGGCATCGATCCAGCCCCTGGCCCCGGCCCGCAGGCGCTGGCCGTCGACCCGCAGCCGCAGGTCGATCCGCGGCACCTCGGTCTGGATGCCCAGCGAAGGCGCTTCCACCCGCAGCCGGCCGCCGATCACCTGCAGCTCGCCCAGGTTGCGCAGGGTATCGAGCGGATCGCCGCCGGTGCCGGTGGTGGGCAGGCCGCGCACCGACCAGCGTCCGTCATCGTCGCGCTGCAGGGTCAGCGACAGGCCGCGCAGCCGCAGTTCGGTGAACGACCAGCCCGGGAACAGTCCCGAATACAGCGACACCAGCACCTCGGCCTGGCCGATGCGCACGCCGTCGCCGGCACCGATGCGCAGCCCCTCCAGCCGCAGCAGCGGCCCGCGCCGGGTCCAGGCGGTATCCACATCATCGAAGCTGACCGGCTGGCCGGCGCGCGCGCTCAGCCAGGCCGCGACCTTGTCAGGATGCTGCTCGGCCAGCGGCAGCAGCTGGCTGATCGCGCCCACCAGCAACGCCACGCACACCAGCACGATCGCCAGCGCATACAGCGCGTAGCGTCGGAGCAGTCGCAGGCGGCGGCGCGGCGGCGTGCGCATCAGGCCACGCCGCGTTCCCGACGGACGCCCGCGGTCGGGCGCCCGGCAAGGTCAAAGCAGGACCACATCGAACTGTTCCTGCAGGTACTGGTCGTCGGCCTGGAAACGGATGCTCTTGCCGAGGAATTCCTCCAGCTCGGCCACCGCCGCCGATTCCTCGTCGGTGATCCGCGCCACCACCTTGGTCGAGGCGATCACCAGCAGCCGCGCCGCGTCGAACTGGCGCACCGCGCGGGTGATCTCGCGGAAGATCTCGTAGGTCACGGTCTCGGCGGTCTTGATGCTGCCGCGGCCGCCGCATTCCGGGCATTGCTCGGACAGCTGCCGCTCCAGGCTTTCCACGGTGCGCTTGCGGGTCATCTCCACCAGCCCCAGCGGCGAGAACTCGTACACCGTGGTCTTGGCATGGTCGCGCGCCAGCGCCTTCTCCAGCGTGCGCAGCACCTGGCGGCGGTGCTCGGCATCGTCCATGTCGATGAAGTCGATGATGATGATCCCGCCCAGGTTGCGCAGCCGCAGCTGCCGCGCCACCGCCTGCGCCGCCTCCAGGTTGGTGCGGAACACGGTCTCTTCCAGATTGCGCTGGCCGAGGAACGAGCCGGTGTTGACGTCGATCGTGGTCATCGCCTCGGTCTGGTCGATCACCAGGTAGCCGCCGGACTTGAGCGGCACCTGCTTGTCCAGCGCACGGCCGATCTCGTCCTCCACCCCGTACATGTCGAAGATCGGGCGGTCGCCGGCATACAGCTCCAGCTTGTCGGCCAGCACCGGCATGTACTTGGCGACGAACGCCTGCAGCTGGCCGAAGGTCTCCTTCGAGTCCACCTTCACCTTGTCCACGTCCTTGCGGATCAGGTCGCGCACCGAGCGCAGCGGCAGGCTCAGGTCCTCGTAGATGATGCTGCACGACGCCGCCTCGCGGCCGCGCCGCTCCACCACGTTCCATACCCGCGACAGGTAGGCGATGTCCTCGGCGATGGCTTCCGGCGGCTGGCCCTCGGCATTGGTGCGGATGATGTAGCCGAAGCCGCCATGGCTGGCGGCCAGGTCGGCCACCAGGGTCTTCAGCCGCAGGCGCTCGGCCTCGTCCTCGATCCGCGCCGACACCCCGATCACCCGCGACTGCGGCAGCAGCACCAGGTAGCGCGAGGGAATGCTGATCTGGGTGGTCAGGCGCGCGCCCTTGCTGCCGATCGGGTCCTTGACCACCTGCACCACGATGTCCTGGCCGTCGCGCAGCAGCTCCACGATCGGCACCGCCGACGGCAGCGCCAGGGTGGCGTCGTCGGTGTCGTCGCTGGCCACCGGCGCCGGCCGCACCACGTCGTTGGCGTGCAGGAACGCGGCGCGCTCCAGCCCGACCTCGACGAAGGCCGCCTGCATCCCGGGCATCACCCGCTGCACCCGGCCCTTGTAGATGTTTCCGACCACGCCGCGGCGCCAGCCGCGCTCGATGTGCAGCTCCTGCAGCATCCCGTTCTCGATCACCGCCACCCGGGTCTCGCGCGGGGTGACGTTGACCAGTATCTCTTCGGACATGACGCTCATTCCCCCATGCGCATTGCGGCCGTTGCCGGCGGATGTCCCGCTGTTTCCCCGTCCGCGGCCATGAATTCGCGCAGCAGCTGCGCGGTCTGCTGCAGCGGCAGGCCCATCACCCCGGAGTAGCTGCCGGACAGGTGGCGGATGTAGCGCTCGGCGCCGCCCTGGATGGCGTAGGCGCCGGCCTTGTCCATCGGCTCGCCGCTGGCGACGTAGGCGGCGATCTCGCCGGCCGTCATCGTCGCGAAGGTCACCTCCGACTCCACCGTGACCGAGCACAGGCGACCATGCCCGGCCAGCGCCACCACGGTGACGACCCGGTGGGTGCGGCCGGACAGGGCCTGCAGCATCGCCACCGCATCGGCGGCGTCGACCGGCTTGCCGAACACCCGGTCGCCCAGCACCACTTCGGTGTCCGAGCCCAGCACCACCGCGTCGGCGTCGTCGCCGACCCGCGCCAGCCCGGCGCGGGCCTTGTCCGCGGCCACGCGTTGCACATAGGCTGCAGCCGCTTCGCCGCTGCCGCGCACTTCGGGCACCTGCAGGTCCAGGGTGCGGAACGGCACGCCCAGGCGCGTCAGCAATTCGTTTCTGCGGGGGGAGCGGGAGGCAAGATAGAGCATCGCGGAAGGATAACCCGCGGCGGCTGACTGAATGATCGGCAAAGGCACGCGGATATCGCGAACCCTGACCGGGCTCACCACGCGTTCATCGCTCCGGCAACACTCTCACCCCTCACAAGGAGGACCCCATGCGCCACCACCCGCTGTCCCTGATGCTGCTCTCCCTCTCGCTCGCCCTGGGAACCACGATGACCGCAAACGCCCAGCCCGCCCCTGCCGCCTACGCCGTGCCCAGCGACGGCACGCTCCTGAACGTGTCCGCCCAGGCCGAGGCCACGCGGGTGCCGGACATCGCCACGCTCTCGGCCGGCGTGGTCACCCAGGCCGCCGACGGCAACGCCGCCATGCGCCAGAACGCCGAGCAGATGACCCGGGTGCTGGCCGCGATCAAGGCCGCCGGCATCGCCGAGCGCGACGTCCAGACCAGCGGCATCAACCTGAGCCCGCAGTACCGCTACGCCGACAACGAGGCGCCGAAGATCACCGGCTACCAGGCCAGCAACACGGTCAGCCTGAAGGTCCGCGACATCGCCAGGCTGGGCAAGGTGCTGGACGCGCTGGCCGCGCAGGGCGCCAACCAGATCCACGGGCCGAGCTTCGAGATCGACCAGCCCGAGCCGGTCTACGACGAGGCCCGGCTGGCGGCGCTGAAGAAGGCCCAGGCGCGCGCCGAGACCTACGCCAAGTCGCTCGGGGTGCGGGTGCGGCGCATCGTCAGCATCTCCGAAAGCAGCGGCGGCGGCTTCCGGCCGATGCCGATGATGGCCATGGCGAAGATGGACCGGGCCGAGTCGACCCCGGTCTCGCCCGGCGAAACCACCGTGTCGGTGAACCTGGAAGTGGTGTTCGAACTCGGCCGCTGACCGCCGCCGACAGTTGTCCAGGACGGCGCCCACGGGCGCCGTCTTGCTTTCCCGCAGCTGACTGGAAACTCCATCGCCCCTTGCCGCCTGCCATGTTTGCTGGCGCACTGGACGGGCACGGCCGGAATGCCGTCGACCCCGTCCGTCGCGCTGGAACGTTGCTGTTACCGCACATCTGTCATGGAGGTGGATCATGGTTCGCACGCAGTCCCACGCTTGGCCCGCACGCTTCGACGTCTCCCGCATCCTGGCGCTGAGCGCCGCCATCGCCCTGCACCTGCTGGCGCTGGGGCTGCTGCTGGTGCCGCTGTCGCAGGCGCCGATCCGGCTCGAGCAACCGCGCGAGACGTTCCGCTGGGTGATTCCGGAGATCATGCCGGTCACGCCTCCGCCGCCTAAGCCGGAAGAGGTGCCGGTGACCCGGCAGGTCAGCCCGCCCACGCCGGCGCCGGCGCTGGCTCCGGTGCAGATCGAGACGCCGCCGCTGCCGGTGTTCTCCACCGAGGCCGTCGTTCCGGAGCTCTCCGTGCCATCCACGCTGCCGACCACGGAGACCGGTTCACCGTCGATCGCACCGGCGCAGCCGGTCGCGGGCGTGCAGCTGCGCTACCTGCGCTCGCCGGCGCCGGCCTATCCGCGCGACGCCCTGCGCGCCGGCCTGGAAGGCACGGTGGTGTTGAAGGTACTGGTGGACACCGACGGCTCGCCGCTGAAGGTGGAGGTCGAACGCAGCAGCGGCCACCGCGTGCTCGACCAGGCCGCCCGCACCCAGGTGCTGCGCCAATGGAAATTCCAGCCGGCGGTGGACGGCGGCCGGCCGGTGCAGGCCTATGGCCTGATCCCGATCGATTTCTCGCTGCAGCGCTGAGCCTGCCGCATGGCAGGGCCAGGACGCGTGACATCGCGTCCTGGTTTTTTTTTGTTTGGCCCCGTCAGCGGACTCGGTCGCGACTCACGTCGCTCCTACAACGCTCCTGCCCCCATGTAGGAGCGACGTGAGTCGCGAGCTTTTCGGACAGCCCGGGAATGCTCAGGCGCGATGATAGGGATGGTTGGCCAGCATCGCCGCGGCCCGGTAGAGCTGCTCGGCCACCACCAGCCGCACCAGCATGTGCGGCAGGGTCAGCGGGCCGATCGACCATTTCTCGTCGGCCGCCGCCGACACTTCCGGCGCATGTCCCTCCGGCCCGCCGATCAGGAACGCCAGGTCGCGCCCCTGCGCGCGCCAATGCTCCAGCCGCTGCGCCAGCTGTTCGGAACTGAGCTGGCGGCCGGGCACGTCCAGCGCCACCACGTAGCCGTTCTTCGGCAGCGCCGCCAACACCCGGCGGCCCTCGTCCTCGATCGCCCGGCGCGGGTCGCGGCCCTTGCCGCGCAGCCCGGGCTCGATCTCCACCAGTTCCAGCGGCAGCCAGTGCGACAGCCGCTTCTGGTATTCGGCGAACCCCTGCGCCACCCAGGACGGGGCGCGCTCGCCGGTGGCGATCAGTCTGGCCTTCATGTTCCGCGCCTCCCTGTGGCTGGCGGTGCTGCAAACGGCGACGGCGCCCTGCGGCGCCGTCATCGCGACATCGGTTGCCGGGCTCAGCCGGCGAGCGTGTCCTCGTCGGCCGGGTCGGCCGGCGGCTGGTCGCCCACCGTCCACAGCCGCTCCAGCGCGTAGAACTCGCGCACGCGCGGCAGCATGACGTGGACGATCACGTCGCCCAGGTCCACCAGCACCCACTCGGCCTCGCGCTCGCCTTCCACGCCCAGCGGCATCACGCCCAGGTTCTTGGCGAACTTGACCACTTCATCGGCGATCGACTTGACGTGGCGGCTGGAGGTGCCCGACACGACCACCATGTAGTCGGCGACGCTGGACTTGCCGCGCACGTCGATCTCGGAAAGATCCTTGGCTTTCAGTTCCTCCACCGCGCCGCGGACGGCGGCGAGCAGGTCCGGGACGGACGGCGGCGGGCTGGGGAGTTGGGTCTTGATGACTTGGGCTTCGGTGGTCAAGGGGGAAAACTCGGGGAATGTGGGGCGATTATAAAGAACCCGGGCGCCGCCCGCGTTCACGATTGCGGCGGGCAGCCGTACAGGCCGGCGGCGGCGATGTAATCCGCCACCGCGACCGGCACCAGCGCCCGCCAGTCGCCGCCGGCGGCGATCCGCCGCCGCACGTCGGTAGCGGACTCGCCGCGCAACGGTTGCCGCAGCCGCCAGACCTTGCCTGCGGGGGAATCCATCAGCTCCTGCGGCTGCGCCACCCAGGCGCCGCGCAGATGCGCGGCCAACGCTGGCGGCAGGTCGCCGTCCAGGGCGCTGCCGGGGCGGTCGGCCACGACGAAATGGGCGAGCCCGAACAGCGCCTGCCACTGGTGCCAGCCCGGCAACCCCAGCAGGCTGTCGGCCCCTACCAGCAAGGCCAGCGGCTGCTCCGGGCCGGTCTCGGCGCGCAGCTCGCGCAGGGTGTCCACGGTCCACGACGGGACCCCGGGCTGTCGCGCCGCCCGCTGCAGTTCGCGCAGATCGAGCAGCAGGCCCGGCTCGCCGGCGATCGCCAGTTCCAGCATCCGCACCCGCTGCCCGGCGTCGGCACCGGGCGGAGCGCGGTGCGGCGGATCGGCGGCCGGCATCATCCGCACCGGCACCTGCAGCTCGTCGCGCGCGCAGCGGGCGATGGCCAGGTGTCCGCCATGGACCGGGTCGAAGGTGCCGCCGTAGTAGAGCCGCAACGGGGAAGGCGTCATGCGCGGGGCCCTGGAAAGACAGGGACATCCGCCGGCCGGGCCGCCGCCATGTCAGCGGCTGCCGCGGGCCAGCAGGCGCAGCGCGCGGTTCTCCGCCAGCGCCACCAGCAGCCGCTCCAGCGCCAGCCACGGATCGCCCTCGGCGCGGCCCTTGGCCATGCGGTCGACCTGCGAGGCTTCGGCGACGAAACGCTCCCAGCGGCGCGGATCGGGATGGCGCTGCAGGGCGCGCTTGAACGGCGCCTGCCGCGCTTCCCAGATGCCCTTGCCCTTCATTTCCGCGGCCAGGTTGCCGCCCTTGGCCTGCACCCGCGCCAGCCCGGCGGTCAGCAGCAGCTCGCGGATCAGGATCGGCATCAACGCCGCCACCGCCTCGCCCTCGGCACGCAATCCGGCCAGCATCCGCATCACCGCCACCGGCTGTCCGGAGAACGCGGCTTCGGACAGGCGGAACACGTCGTAGCGGGCGGCGTCGGCCACCAGCGATTCCATCGTCGCCACGTCCAGCGTCTGCCCTTCGGCCAGCAGCGCCAGCTTGTCGATCTCCTGGGCGGCGGCGAGCAGGTTGCCTTCCACCCGTTCGGCCAGCCGCTGCACCGCAGCCGGCTCGGCGCGCAGCCCCTTGCTGCGCAGGCGGCGCTCGATCCAGTCCGGCAGTTCGTGCGGCTTGATCGCCCAGGCCACCGACAGCACGCCCGTGCGCGCCACCGCGTCGGCCCATTTGCCCTGGTGCGACTTGCTCCATTCACCCGCCGTGATCAGCAGCACCACGTCGGTTGGCGGCTGCGCGCAGAAAGTGCCGATGACTTCGGCGCCCTCCTTGCCGGGCTTGCCGCTGGGCAGCCGCAGCTCGACCAGGCGCCGGGCGCTGAACAGGCTGGGCGCATTGAAGCTGGAGTCGAGCCGGCCCCAGTCGAAATCGCGGCCGTCGGCATCGAACACCTCGCGCTCGCCGATGCCCTCGGCGCGCGCGCGGGCGCGCACCGCGTCGGCGGCTTCGAGCACGCGCAGGGTCTCGGGACCGGCGATCAGGTAGACCGGGGACAGCGGCTGCGTCGCCGGCTGCGTGCAGAGCTGTTCGGGGCGCAGTTCCATGGCGACAGCCTAACCGGTGCGACCGGCGCGATGCCGGCCGGGCAACGACTCAGGCACCCTGGTCCACCGGCTGGGTCGGTTCGGTCGGCTCCACTGGCTCGGTCGGCTCCCCTGGTTCCGTCGGTTCCGTCGACTCTGCCGGTTCCGTCGCCTCCGGCGCCCGCTCCAGTTCGGCGCGGATCACGCTGTCGATGCGGCGCAGGATCGAGGCGGACATGTCGCGGCGCAGTTCGTCGGCCAGGATCTCGCGCTCGGTGGTGGTGCCGGTGACGTCGGTGGGCTGCGAGATGTAGTCGCGCGACAGCTCGATCACCTGTTCCGGCACCAGCACGCTGCCGTCGCCGCGGTAGAACACGAACACCGTTGCGTAGCGCAGGCTGTACTCCTGCGCGCGGCCGCGGGCATCGATCGCGATCGGCAGGTCGCCCCAGCGCTCGGAGCGGATCTGCAGCCGCGCCGCGCCCTCGACCGCGGTGTCGTCGGCCACTTCCGCACCGGACGCGCGCAGGCCGCGCTCGAGCAGCTTCACCAGTTCGCTGTAGCGCACGGACGACTGCACCTTCACCGCGGGCGTATCGGCCGGCAGCGTCAACGTGTTGCGCAGGTGGAAGCCGCAGCCGGCAAGGCTCGCGGCAATGACGAGGGCAAACAGGAATCGGGTCATGGATACAGTCTGGCGGAGCGGAAGGAGAGCGGCAATAGCCGGGCCGCATCATCGCGCAGGCCGCGTGAGCGGAGATGAAACCGCCCCGCGCGGCAGGCTCCCGTCATTGGCAGCGAAGGCGAACCTGCCGCCATGTGCCCGCGCAGTTTGCTGCGGGTGCCGCCCCAGCCGTCGTCCCCGCGCGGGCGGGAGACGCGCCACGACCGGGCAAAGCGCCGGTCGGCCGCCGTGCACGTCGCTGGGCTCCCGCCTTCGCGGGAGCGACGAGCGACGACATCATCGAGCACAGCGCCGAAGCCGTGGTGCCGGGCTTCCACCTGTGCGGAAGCGACGGCAGAACCGCGGGTTCGGAAATACTGCGGACGGCGTCCCATCGGGACGCGTCCCTGGCTGGCGACGCAACCTGGGGGGGTGGGCGGCCTCGCGGCGGCTCACGCCGCCACGATGTTCACGATCTTGCCCGGCACGATGATGATCTTGCGCACCGCCAGCCCTTCCAGGAACCTGGCCGCGTTCGGCTCGGCCTGGGCCAGCGCCTCGATCTGCTCGCGCGCCGCGTCGGCGGCCACCTCGATGGTGCCGCGCAGCTTGCCGTTGACCTGCACCGCCAGGACCAGCGCATCGCGCACCAGCGCCGACTCGTCGACCTGCGGGAACGGCAGGTCCTCCAGCAGCGTCTCGCCATGGCCCAGCACCTGCCACAACGCGTGGCAGGCGTGCGGGGTGATCGGGTTGAGCAGCAGCACCGCGGCGCGCAGCGCTTCGTGGCGCACGGCACGCCCCTGCCCGCTGGCGTCCTCGAACTTGGACAGCACGTTGAGCAGTTCCATCACCGCGGCGATGGCGGTGTTGAAGGCATGGCGGCGGCCGTAGTCGTCGCCGACCTTGCCGATGGTCTCGTGGGTCTTGCGGCGGATGGCCTTCTGGGTGGCGTCGAGCGCGGCCACGTCCAGCTCCGGCGCGGGACCGTCGGCGGCGTGCTTCTGCACCATCGCCCACAGCCGGCGCAGGAAGCGCGCCATGCCGTCCACGCCCGCCTCGTTCCACTCCAGCGACTGCTCCGGCGGCGCGGCGAACATCGAGAACAGGCGCACGGTGTCGGCGCCGTACTTGGCCACCATCGCCTGCGGGTCGACGCCGTTGTTCTTGGACTTGGACATCTTCTCCGAGCCGCCGATCAGCACCGGCTGGCCGTCGGCGATCAGCGTGGCGCCGGTGACGCGGCCGCGCTCGTCGCGCTGCACGTCGACGTCGGCCGGGTTGATCCACTCCTTCGATCCGTCGGCGTTCTGCCGGTAATAGGTGTCGGCGATGACCATGCCCTGGCACAGCAGGTTCTGCGCCGGCTCGTTGCTGTCCACCATGCGCGCGTCGCGCAGCAGCTTGTGGAAGAAGCGGAAGTACATCAGGTGCAGGATCGCGTGCTCGATGCCGCCGATGTACTGGTCCACCGGCAGCCAGTAGTTGCCGCGCTTGTCGACCGCATCGCGCGCGCCCGGCGAGGTGTAGCGGGCGTAGTACCAGCTCGACTCCATGAAGGTGTCGAAGGTGTCGGTCTCGCGCTCGGCCGCGCCGCCGCATTCCGGGCAGGTGGTCCTGCGCCATTCCGGGTCGGCCTTGAGCGGCGAGCCGGTACCCAGCAGGGTCACGTCCTCCGGCAGCACCACCGGCAGCTGCTCTTCCGGCACCGGCACCGCGCCGCACTTGTCGCAGTAGATCACCGGGATCGGGCAGCCCCAGTAGCGCTGGCGGCTCACGCCCCAGTCGCGCAGGCGGTAGTTGACCCGGCGCTGGCCCTGGCCCTTGCGCTCGAAACGCTCGGCCAGCGCCTCGAACGCGCCCTGGAAGTCCAGCCCGTCGAACTCGGCCGAGTTGACCAGCTCGATCTCGCGGCTCTTGTCGCCGTACCAGTCCTGCCAGCGGTCCGGATCGTAA
This sequence comes from Xanthomonas chitinilytica, assembly GCF_026107455.2. GTDB lineage: Bacteria > Pseudomonadota > Gammaproteobacteria > Xanthomonadales > Xanthomonadaceae > Stenotrophomonas > Stenotrophomonas chitinilytica. Next base: position 374,982 of record NZ_JAPCHY010000001.1, read on the forward strand.
TTGCGTTCGTCGTCGTTCTTGGGGTTCTTCAGCGCGATGACCTGCTTCTTCGGCAAGCCATATTTGGTCGCGAACTCGAAGTCGCGCTGGTCGTGGCCGGGCACGGCCATCACCGCGCCGGTGCCGTAGCCCATCAGCACGAAGTTGGCGACCCAGATCGGCACCTGCTCGCCGCTGACCGGATGCACCGCCTTCAGGCCGGTGTCCATGCCGCGCTTTTCCTGGGTCTCCAGTTCCGCCTCGGAGACGCCGCCCTGCTTCAGCTCGGCCAGCAATGCGGCCAGCTGCGGGTTGTCCCTGGCCGCGTGCAACGCCAGCGGGTGTTCGCCGGCGATGGAGACGAAGCTCACCCCCATCACCGTGTCCGGGCGGGTGGTGAACACGCGCAGCGGGTCCAGCGGCGCACCGTCCACGTCGCGCACGTCGAACTGGATCTCCAGCCCTTCGGAGCGGCCGATCCAGTTGCGCTGCATGGTCTTGACCGAGTCCGGCCAGCCGTCCAGCTCGTCCAGCCCGTCCAGCAGTTCCTGGGCGTAGTCGGTGATGCGCAGGAACCACTGCGGGATCTCGCGCTTTTCCACCAGCGCGCCGGAGCGCCAGCCGCGACCGTCGATCACCTGCTCGTTGGCCAGCACGGTCTGGTCCACCGGGTCCCAGTTCACCACCGCGTTGCGGCGGTAGGCCAGGCCCTTGCGCATCAGCCGGGTGAACATGCGCTGCTCGTGCACGTAGTACTCGGGCGTGCAGGTGGCGAACTCGCGCGACCAGTCGATCGCATAGCCCAGCGACTTGAGCTGGCTGCGCATGTGGTCGATGTTGGCGTAGGTCCACTTGGCCGGCGCGGTCCTGTTCTTGATCGCCGCGTTCTCGGCCGGCAGGCCGAACGCGTCCCAGCCCATCGGCTGCAGCACGTTGTGGCCGGTCATGCGCTTGTAGCGGCTGATGACGTCGCCGATGGTGTAGTTGCGCACGTGGCCCATGTGCAGCGCACCGGACGGGTACGGCAGCATCGACAGGCAGTAGTACTTGGGCTTGTCGGAGGTTTCGTTGACCTCGAAGGCACGGGTGGCATCCCAGTACTGCTGGGCGGCGGATTCAACCTGCTGCGGGTCGTAGACGTTGGGTTCGACGCTGGACATGGAAACGCTAGGGCGGCGGCAAAGCGGGACAGGGTACCGCAGCGCATCAAAGGGCTCCAATCGGCCGCGGTACGGTTTCGCGTAAAAACCCCATCCGATTGATATGCATGGATTTTTTCCAGCCACCGGGAAACCGGCGCGGATGCCGTCGCATCCGTTGCGCGCCTCCCTCGATGGCGCATTCACGTTTATGCTCGATGTTCCACTCCCAGGAGTTCCACCGATGCGCAGATCGCTGCTGGCCTTGGCTGCGGCCATGGCCACCCTCCCGGCATTGGCTTCCGAACCGGTCGCCCTGCACTGCGGCAAGCTGTTCGACGCCCGCAGCGGCCAGATGCGCGGCGCGCACACGCTGCTGGTGGTCGATGGGCGGATCCAGCAGGTGGTGGGCGGCGGCAATGCCGATGTCGCCGGCTGGCGCGCCATCGACCTGCGCGACCAGGTCTGCCTGCCCGGCTGGACCGACCTGCACGTGCACCTGGGCAGCCAGTCCAGTCCGCAGAGCTACGCCGAGGGTTTCCGCCTGGATCCGGTGGACCATGCCTTCCGCTCGGTCGGCTATGCCGAAAAAACCCTGCTGGCCGGCTTCACCAGCGTGCGCGACCTGGGCGGCGAGGTCGCCCCGCACCTGCGCGACGCCATCGACCAGGGGCTGGTGAAGGGACCGCGCATCTTCGCCGCCGGCAAGTCGATCGCCACCACCGGCGGCCACGCCGACCCGACCAACGGCTGGAACGACCATCTCTCGCACCTGGCCGGCCCGCCCGGCCCGACCGAGGGCGTGATCAATTCGCCCGAGCAGGCGCGGCAGGCGGTGCGCCAGCGCTACAAGGACGGCAGCGACGTCATCAAGATCACCGCCACCGGCGGCGTGCTCAGCTATGCCAGGTCCGGCGACGCGCCGCAGTTCGTGCTCGACGAGATCAAGGCCGTGGTCGACACCGCCCGCGACTACGGCTTCCGCGTCGCCGCCCACGCCCACGGCACCGAGGGCATGAAGCGCGCGGTGCTGGGCGGGGTGACCAGCATCGAGCACGGCACCTACATGGACGACGAGGTGGTCCGGCTGATGAAGCAGCACGGCACCTGGTACGTGCCGACGCTGTACGCCGGCCGCTTCGTCGCCGAGAAGGCGAAGATCGACGGCTACTATCCCGAGGTGGTGCGGCCCAAGGCGGCGCGCATCGGCGCGTTGATCCAGGACACCGCCGCCAGGGCGTACCGCAGCGGCGTGAAGATCGCCTTCGGCACCGACCAGGGCGTTGGCCCGCACGGCGACAATGCGCGCGAGTTCGTCTACATGGTCGAAGCCGGCATTCCCGCCGCCTACGCGCTGCAGGCGGCCACCGTGCATGCGGCCGAGGTACTGGGCGTGGACGACCAGGGCGTACTGGAAGCGGGCAAGCGCGCCGACGTGATCGCGCTGGCCGGCGACCCGCTGCAGGACATCGACGCGGTGCTCAACGTGCGCTTCGTGATGAAGGACGGCGTGGTCTACAAGGAATCCGCGGCGACGCCGTGATCCCTGTCTCCGGGGCCTGCGCGGTCAGCCGCGGGCCGCCGGCCGCAGGGTCCTGGCCGCGTGCCACGTCCATGCGAACCACGCCAGCAACGACAGCCGCTGGCCGAAGCCGGCGCCCAGCAGCTGCGGCAGCAGCACCCCGCACAACAACACCACCAGCAACGCCGCCAGCGTCGCCGGGCGCAGCGGACGGATGCCAATGGCCAGCAGCGCGGCGCCGGCGACGAAGGCGATCCACCACGCGGTCCACGCAGCGGCATGCAGGCGGCTGACGCCGGCATCCAGGTGCTCCGGGTCGAGCGGGAAAACGCCCTGCGCCGCGAACGCCAGCGCGGCCAGCAGCAGCAGCGACGTCCCCAGCCGCGTGGCCATCCCCGCCGCCGGCGGCAACGCGTCGCGCAGCCGCCACGCGACGGCGGCCAGCAGCAGCCCCGGCAGCACGAAGCACAGCAGGTTGAACGCCAGCGCCCGCGGGATTGCCGTCGCGCCGGGCAGCGCCAGCGGATGCTGCAGGTGCGAGTAACCCTCGAGCAGACTGCCGAAGCCGGCGGAGGCCGCCACGCACAGCAGCATGGCGGCGACCGCCAGCCGATCCAGGTGCCGCATCAGCCCTCTCCTTCCCAGCGGAACACGTCCTCGACCCCCACGCCGAAGGCGCGCGCGATGCGGAACGCCAGCTCCAGCGACGGCGCGTAGCGGCCGGCTTCCAGCGCGATGATCGTCTGCCGGGTCACCCGGCAGGCGTCGGCCAGCTGCTGCTGCGTCATCCCGCCATTGTCGAAGCGCAGCCGGCGGATATCGTTGCCGAGCGGGGTGCCGGTCATCGCCCATCCCGGCGGTAGCGCAGCGCGACCGCGACGTGGGCGGCGGCATTGGCCGCGATCAGCCCCAGCAGCAGCATGCCGGTGAGCGTCGCCGGCGCGGCCAGCAACCAGGCACGGACGGCGGGCACCAGCAGCGCGAGCGCCAGGCCCATGCCCAGCGTGCTCGCCGCCAGCCGGAACGCCCGGTCGCCGGCCGCCAGGATCGCCGCATCGCGCTCGTCCTCCAGCACTCCGCGGTGGCGCCGCGCATCGAACAGCGCGCGCCGGCGGAACCCGTGCGACAGCGGCAGCACCACCACCACCGCCAGCAGCGGAAACAGGCTGCCCTGCCAGACCACGGCCACCAGCGTGAACAGGCCCAGCCCGGCCATGCCGCTGGCCATGCTCCATGCGAAGCGTTCGCCGAACGGCGCCGCCATCCCGCGCTCCGGCGGCATCTTCCGCCCTTCCCGCATCGAACTGTTCATACCTGTTGGCTCCTGCTGCGATCGCGCCAGTACATCCAGACCATGCCGGCATGTTCCGCCAGCCAGCCGCATGCCAGCACGAATACCAGCAGGTTGCCGATCAGGAAATGGCTGGCCCACTGCAGCCGGCCCGGCGGCGAGAACCCGAACGTCAGCGCCAGCCCGACCAGCCCGGCGACCACCGCCCCACGGCTCCAGCCCGCCGCCGGTATCTCGACCTGGCGATCGCGCTCGTCGACCTGCACCCGCCCCTTCCAGCGCGCGGCCAGCAGCCGGGACAGCACCAGCCAGGCCAGCAGCAGGCCGATCAGGCTCACCGCCACGTCCCTGGCCGCGGGACCGGCCCCTTCGGCAAGCAACGGCAAACGGGTGGCGAAACAGACCGCGCCGGCCGCATTCACGCACAACCCGATCCATGCCTGCCATTCGCGCGGCGAAATTTTCCCTTCCACCTCTCTGCGCGGCATCCGCGAAACCGCATGCAACGCCATGCCCGTGACCAGGATCAGCAGGCTGGCGCCGAAGGCGCCGACAGCGACACCGCGCACCCGCCCGCTCCCCGGCAACAGCCAGAACCCCGTGCCCGCCGTCGTCAGCAGCGCGGCCCACCCCGGGCGATGCCAATCCATATGTCATCCAGACCAGACTTTATGTAAAAACAAATTTACAAAGGCCATCGCCAATGTCAAATCATTTTTACACTCCGGATGCGATCGTCACCGCGTCACCACCGGCTCCGGTGCCCCCGGCATCCATCGCGGTCGCGCCCGGTACCGGCGGACGGCGCACCTCACCCCCGTCCGGCGACCGCCGCACGCAGGGCGGCGGCCAGGCCGCCACGGCGCTCGACCTGGATCTGCTGCAGTCCCAACCATCCGGCCAGTGCTGCCAGCTCCCGCGCCAGCGCCCCGGCGGTCTCCGCCGGCGCATCGGTTTCGGCATGCGCGCTGCGCACCACCAGCCGGCCCCGGTTGCGTTCGGCCTTGAGGTCGACGCGGGCGACCAGATGCTCCCCGAGCAGGAACGGCAACACGTAGTAGCCGTGGGTACGCAGGTGCTCCGGCACGTAGATCTCGATGCGGTAGCGGAACCCGAACAGCTTCTCGGCGCGTTCGCGCGCCCACACCAGCGGATCGAACGGGCTGAGCAGCGCGCACGCCTCCACCTTGCGCGGCAGGCGCGCATCGCGATGCATCCATGCCGGCCGCGGCCAGCCCTCGACCCGCACCGGCAGCAGTTCGCCCCTCTCGACCAGCGCGGCGATCGCCGGGCGGCCCTGCTGCGGCGACATGCGGTAGTAGTCGCGCAGACAGGCCTCGGTGCCGACGCCATGCGAGATCGCCGCGCGCCGGATCAGTTCGATGTGCGCCTCGGCATCGTCGGGCACCGGCCGCGCCAGGATGTCGGCCGGGATCACCCGTTCGGGCAGGTCGTACAGGCGTTCGAAGGCGCCGTTGCGGCCGGCGATCGCGATCTGCCCGGACAGGAACAGGTATTCCAGCGTCTTCTTGGCTTCCGACCAGTTCCAGCCCCAGTGGGTCTTCGCCCGCGGCAGGCCATCGTCCAGTTCGCGCGAAGTGCTGGCGCCGCGCTCGCGCAGCTCGGCCAGCAGCGCGCCCACCAGCTTCGGATCGTGCGCGATCGCCGACCAGGCGTGGCCGTTGTCGCGGTAGTGCCGCATCCGGTGCTGCATGTACGGCCACAGTTCCACCGGCATGAACGCGGCCACGTGCGCCCAGTACTCCACGATCCGGCGCGGCGCGGCTTGCGCGGCACGGCCGAGCAGGCCGCTGTCGTAGGACCCCATCCGGCTGAACAGCGGCATGTAGTGCGCCCGTTGCAGCACGTTGACCGAATCGATCTGCAGCACGCCGGTGCGCGCCAGCGTGCGCATGAAGGTGCGCATCGTCGGCGTGCGGTGGCGGCGGTCGCAGAAGCCCTGCGCGGCCAGTGCGATGCGCCGGGCCTGCGCGCGGGAGAGTTCGAGGGTCATGGGCGCTGCGGGTATCCGGGTGCGTCCGCGCATTGTCCCCGCCGCCGCGGCATCCGCAATCCCGCGCGCCGGCATCGCCGCGCAGGTTGAATTCCACGCCTTTGCCACAATGTCGGGGACTTCGCCGACAGGAACCTCGCCAGATGACCGCAGACGCCGCCATGCCCCACGTCTTCGACGCCACCACCGAAACCTTCGAGGCCGACGTCCTGCAGAAGTCGCTGCAGGTGCCGGTGCTGGTGGACTTCTGGGCCACCTGGTGCGGGCCGTGCAAGACGCTGGGGCCGCTGCTGGAGAAGCTGGCCGGCGAGTACAACGGCGCCTTCGAGCTGGCCAAGGTCGACGTCGACAAGGAGCAGCAGATCGCCGCCGCGTTCCAGATCCGCTCGGTGCCCACCGTGTTCCTGGTCAAGGGCGGACAGCTGGTGGACGGCTTCCCCGGCGTGATCCCGGAAGGGCAACTGCGCGAATTCCTCAAGCAGCACGGCATCGAGCCGCTGGCCGCCGCCGAGGTTGCCGTGGAGGCCGAGGCGTTGCCGCTGGACCCGCAGGCCGAGGTCGAGGCCCTGCGCCAGGCCATCGCCGCCGCGCCGGACAACGAGGAGCTGAAACTCGACCTGGCGCTGGCGCTGCTGCGCACCGGCGCCGCCGCCGAGGCCGGCGAGCTGATCGACGCCCTGCCCGCCAACCTGGCCACCGACGACCGCGCGGTGCGTGCCCGCGCCCGCCTCGATTTCGCCAAGGCGCTGCAGGACGCCCCGGCCGCCGAGGCGCTGGCCGCCCGCGTCGCCGCCGATGGCGACGACCTGCTGGCCCGGCACCTGCTGGGCGTGCACCAGCTGCTGGCCGGCGAGGACGAAGCGGCCCTGGAGCAGTTCCTGGAGATGCTGCGGCGCGACCGCGGCTTCCAGGACGGCCTGCCGAAGAAGGCGCTGATCGACGCGTTCCGGGTGATCGAGGACGAGGACCTGGTGGGCCGCTATCGCCGCAGGATGTCGTCGCTGCTGTTCTGAAGTGTGACGCATGCACGTATTCAGGTTGACGAAATACCTGCTACGCGATAATCGCGCGGTCATCGTCGTGATGACGCCACGGCAACCGTTGCCGTGACTACCAGGGGATGGGGATGCCCGGCACGACCACCGGGCGCCGCGGTCCCGTGCCTGTAGGACCGAGATGCCCGTGACGTTGTCGATTGCGCAGTCCCCGCGTTTCACCTCCCTGTCGCGACTCCTGCTGGCCGCCGTGCTGCTGGCGAGCGCGGCCGCCGCCAGCGCCCAGGACTGGACCTATCGCGTCCGCCCCGGCGACACCCTGTGGGACCTGGGTACCCGCTACCTGAAACCCAACGTACCCTGGGAAGAACTGCAGGCGCACAACCGCGTCGCCAATCCCTACCAGTTGCCGCCCGGCCAGACCCTGCGCTTCCCCATCGCCTGGCTGCGGGTGGAACCGGCACCGGCGAAGGTGCTGGCCGTGCGCGGGCCGGTGCAGCTCGTCGACGGCAAGGACGCGGCCGGGAAACCGGTACAGGAAGGCATGCGCCTGCCGATCGGCAGCCAGCTGCGCACCGGCGCCGATGCCAGCGTGACCCTCGTCTTCGCCGACGAATCGCGCCTGCAGCTGCGCGAGAACTCGGAACTGCACCTGGACCAGCTCAGCAGCTACGGCGCCACCGGCATGGTCGATACCCGGCTGCGGCTGCAGCGCGGGCGCACCAGCAGCCGGGTTGCGCCGGCCCGCGGCCCGGCCTCGCGCTACGTAATCGCCGCCCCCACTGCCACCAGCAGCGTGCGCGGCACCGTGTTCCGGGTCAGCGCCGGCAGCGGCGACAATCCCGCCGCCACCGAAGTGCTGGAAGGCCGCGTGCAGGTCGGCAACCGCCATGGCCAGCAGCTGGTCGGTTCCGGTCACGCCACGCTCAGCGGCTCGGCCGGCCGCGCACCGGCCCGCGCACAACCGCTGCCATCGGCCCCGCAACTGGACGAAGCCCGCCTGCGGCTCGACCCGCTGCCGCTGCTGGCGGCCTGGCAACCGGTGGCCGGCGCTACCGGCTACCGCGTCGAAGTGGTCCGCGCCGACGCCCCCGAGGTCCTGCTGTTCGCCCAGGACGTCGCCGAACCGCAGCTGCAGATCGACGACCTGCCAGCCGGGCAGTTGCGACTGCTGGTCCGCGCGGTCGCCGGCGACGGCATCGAAGGGCACGACGCCGAGCGCGATTTCGCCGTCCTCGACGATCCGCCGCCGCCACTGACCCTGAATCCCACCCACGGCCAGACCCTGAACCAGTCGCGCCCGCGCTTCGAATGGGCGCGGGTGCCCGAGGCCGCCGGCAGCGTGCTGCAGATCGCGCGCGACCCGCAGTTCCTGCAGCCGCTGGCCGAACAGGAAACCCGTTCCACCCGCCTGCGCGCGCAGCCCGAGCTGGCCCCGGGCGACTACTGGTGGCGGGTGGCCTCGCGCGATGCGCAGGGCCGCCGCGGCCGTTACGGCCAGGCCCTGCCGCTGCACATCAGCGACGACCCGGTGGACCCGCAGTTGCAGCCGCCGCAGACCGCCAGGGGCGAGCTGACGCTGCGCTGGCAGGCCGGCGGCGAAGGCCAGCGCTACCGGGTGCAGGTCGATCGCCGTGGCGACTTCGCGCGACCGCTGCTCGACCAGGAAGTCGATGCGCCCGAGGTCTCGTTGAAGCGCCCGTGGCGCGGCACCCTGCACATACGCGTGCAGTACATCGACGACGACGGCTACGCCGGCGCGTTCTCCCCTGCCCAGCAGATCAGGCTGCCCTGCCGGCTCTGCTACGGCGCCGGCGCGGGTGCCGGCGCGCTGTTGCTGCTGGCGCTATGAGACCGTTCCTGCTGCCCTGGTACCAGCGCTTGCTGTTCGCCGCCGCACTCGGTGCGGTGGCCGCCTGGGCCAGCCATGCCCAGCTGTTCTGGCAGCAGGACGAAAGCGTCTACGACCGCCTGGTCGGCAGCTGGGACTATCCGCCCGACGCGCGCCTGGCCATCGTCGCCATCGACGAGCGCAGCCTGCAGCAGCTCGGCCAATGGCCATGGCCGCGCGGCACCCATGCGCGCCTGCTCGACCGCCTGGACGAGGCCGGCGTGCGCCGCATCGCCCTGGACCTGATGTTCCCCGAGCCCGACCGCAAGGACAGCACCCAGGATGCCGAACTGGCAGCGGCGATCCGGCGCAGCGGCAAGGTGCTGCTGCCGGTGATGGCCACTTCGGTCAGCGACGAGACGGTGCCCGAGGAACTGCTGCCGGTACCGGCCATCGCCGGCGCCGCCGCGGTCCTGGCCCACAGCGACATCGAAGTGGACGGCGACGGCATCGCCCGCGGCCTGTACCTCAAGGCCGGTGTCGGCTCGGCCTACTGGCCGGCGCTGGGCCTGGCGCTGGCCGGTACCAGCGGCCCGGTTCCCGGCCTGGGCGATCCGCAGGCGGGAATCGCCTCCCCCTACCAGTGGCGCCGCGACCACTACGTGCGCCTGCGCTATGCCGGCCCGCCCGGCAGTTTCGCGCAGATGTCCTACATCGACGTGCTCGAAGGCCGGGTACCGGCCGAGCTGCTGCGCGACCGGCTGGTGATCGTCGGCATGACCGCCAGCGGGCTGGCGCCGCGACTGCTCACGCCCACCTCGCACGAGAGCTGGATGAGCGGCAGCGAGTACCAGGCCAACGTCGCCTCGATGCTGCTGGGCGGCCACGCCATCGTGCCGCTGCAACCGGCCCTGCAGGCCGGCCTGGTGGCCCTGCTGGTGGCGTTGTCCTGCCTGTGCATGACCCTGTCCACGCCGCCGCCGTGGCTGACCGCCACCGTGGCGATCCCCGTCCCGCTGCTGCTCAGCCTGGTGCTGCTGCGCGGCTTCGACCTGTGGTTCGCGCCGGCCGCCGCGGTGGCCGGGATCGCCGTGCTGCTGCTGGCCTGGGGCCTGTGGCAGATGCGCTACTGGCGCCGCCAGGCCAACCGCGACGCGCTGACCGGGCTGGCCAACCGCATGCGCTTCGAGGAAACCCTGCGCCAGGAGCACGACGCCGCCCGCCGCAGCGGGAGGCCGCTGAGCCTGGCGTTGATCGACGTCGACAACTTCAAGCACTACAACGACGACTTCGGCCATCACACCGGCGACCGCGTGCTGCAGCAGGTGGGCCGCACGATCTCCGCCCATGCGCGCCGTCCGCGCGACCTGGCCGCCCGCTTCGGCGGCGACGAATTCGCGATGATCCTGCCCGACACTCCCCGCGAAGGCGCGATCCAGTTGATCGAGGACCTGATCGCCCGCGTGCGGCGGATGAGCATCGCCGTCGACAAGGGCCGGCAGGCGCGGGTAAGCGTCACCGTCGGCCTGTACACCGTGGTGCCCGATGCCGACAGCCTGCCGCCGCATCTGTTCGAAGGCGCCGACACGGCCCTGTACCAGGCCAAGGCAGCTGGGCGCGACGGCTATTTCGCCGCGCCGCCGGACGATTGAAACGGCGCGCGACCGGAAACCATACGGCAGCGAATGCTAGACTCCCCGCTCCCGCCGCCACCTGCAATTCCCGCAATGAAAGCCAGCACGTTCCGCCACGGCATCAACCTGTGGCCGCCGTTCCTGTTCGCCGGCATCCACGTCACCCGGGTCACCCCGGACTATCGCGACATCCGCGTGGAACTGCGCATGCGCCCGTGGAACCGCAACTACGTGGGCACCCATTTCGGCGGCAGCCTGTTCGCGATGACCGACCCGTTCTGGATGCTGGGGCTGATGCAGAACCTGGGGCGCGACTACTACGTCTGGGACAGGAGCGGCAGCATCGATTTCCTCAAGCCCGGGCGCGGCACGGTGTGGACCGAGTTCAGGCTCGACGACGCGCTGCTGGACGAGGTCCGCGCAGCGGCGGCCAGCGGCGAGAAATACCTGCGCTGGTTCGAGAACGACATTCTCGATGCGCAGGGCGAGGTCGTCGCCCGGGTCCGCAAGCAGGTCTACATCCGGCTCAAGCCCGAGGCGCGCAAGGCGGGCTGATCAGGGCGCCGCCAGCGTCGCCGGCAGCGGCAACGACAGCACCGGCTCGCGCTGCCGCCAATGGCGCTGCACCTGCAGGCTGCGGCCATCGTCGGCCAGCGCGAACGGCCGCCGGGCACCGGTCAGCTCCGGCGGCAGCCGCGCCAGCAGCGCGGCCACATCGTCTTCGGCGTCCCCGCTTCCGGCGGCCTGGTCGCGCAGCCAGAGCAGCGCCGCCGCCAGCCGCAGTTGTGCGCCGGCATCCTGCAGCCGCAGCTGGTAGTCGCGGTAGGCCGGCGCGGCGATGTCGGCCAGGATGCAGCCCATGGCATTGGCCGCGCACTCCAGCCGCCACGGCGACGTGGGCTCCGGAACCGGAGCCACCGGCTCGTCCAGCGCCAGCGCCTGCTGCGCCTCCCGGGTGCAGGCCCACCCCATCCCCACCGCCATCCGGCCCAGTGTCTTGTCCTCGTCCAGTACCAGCCAGCGCAGGCGGCCAGCCGATTGCACGATCGCGGCCCGGCTGAAATCGAACTCGCCCCGCATCGCGCCGCAGATGCTCAACTCGCCGGCAGCCGGAGGTGCGAACGCGCCCGCGCAGGTTGCCGGCAGCGGATGATCCAGCGGCAACTCGGCCAGCACCTCGGCCAGCAGCCGTGCGTTGCCCTCCACCATCGCCGCTCCGATCATCGCCGCCAGCAGGTTGTCGCCGTGCGCCAGCAGCATGCGCGCGGTCGTCGCATCGTTGCAGATGCCCGCCAGCGCCGCGTCGCTGCGCCCCTGCACGTGCGCCAGCGCATGCGCCGGCAGCGACCGCATCAGCAACTGGAAGGGCGGCATCGGCATCGAAGGATCTGCTGCGAACAGGTTGCGGTGGTGTCCGTAGCGCGCCAGCTCCGCGATCCGCGCCAGCAACGCCTGCTGCCCGGCCAGCGCCGCGGCGACGGCCGTCGCATCCTCGCGGACCGCCTGCAGGCATCCCGGCTGGCGCCAGCTGCACGGCGACTGCATCGCCTCCGTCTGCCGGAACCGCTCAGAAGCAACGCTTTCGAAAGCGACGCCTGCGCCCCATTCCTCGGCGGGAAGGGCCGCCAGCAGCTGCCGATGGCGGGCGACGTCCTGCATCGCCAACGCCTCCCGCTGCGCTGCGGGGACCTCCTCGTAGCCGAGCAGCCACAGCGCCGCGAACGCGTTGTCGCCGGGTTGCTGCACCTCTTCCTGCAGCCATGCGAGCGCCTCGCGCTGGCCACGCTCCATCGGCATCATCCGCGACACCGTCCACAGCGCCACCGCCAGCAGCAGCAACATCAGCACTCCCTGCAACAACCACCGCAACGCCTTGAACACAGCATTCCCTCCCTGGCCATCGTCCAGCCGCACCGTGCAGCTTAAACAGGCCGCCGGACCGCTACAATCCGCCCATGTCGCCCGAAGCCGCTTCCGCCCCCCGCCCCTCCCTGCAACGACTGTTCCTGACCGGCCTGCTGACGCTGCTGCCGATCTGGCTGACGTGGGTGGTCGTCAAGTTCGTGTTCGTGCTGCTGGCCGGCATCAGCAGCCCGCTGGTGGTGCCGCTGTCGCAGCAGATGGCGGCCTCGTTCCCGCACTACCTGGGATGGATCAAGGCCGAATGGGTGCAGGCCGTCATCGGCCTGCTGGCCACGTTGCTGGTGATCCTGGCGGTGGGCGTGCTCAGCCGGCGGGTCATCGGCCAGCAGTTGCTGCGCTGGTTCGGCGCGGTCATCCGCCGCATCCCGCTGGCCAGCATCATCTACGACAGCGCGCGCAAGCTGCTGGACATCCTGCAGACCAAGCCCGGCAGCACCCAGCGGGTAGTACTGATCGACTTCCCGCACCGCGACATGAAATCGGTGGGGCTGGTGACGCGGGTGATCCGCGAGCACGGCAGCGACCGCGAGCTGGCCGCGGTGTACGTGCCGACCACGCCCAACCCGACCTCCGGCTACCTGGAGATCGTGCCGGTGGAGCTGCTCACGCCCACCGACTGGACCGTGGACCAGGCCATGAGCTTCATCATCTCCGGCGGCGCGGTGGCGCCGGACAGCGTGCCCTTCACCCGCGCCGGCGAGCGCTGAGCGGTGAGCCTGCGGCCGCTGCACGACCGCGCGGTGCTGCTGTTCATCGCGCTGGCGGCGTTCTTCTGCGCCAACGCGATACTGGCCGAGCTGATCGGGGTGAAGATCTTCGCCCTGGAAGACACCCTGGGCATCGCGCCACTGAACTGGAACCTGTTCGGCCAGACCGGCTCGCTCAGCTTCACCGCCGGCACCCTGCTGTGGCCGATCGTGTTCGTCCTGACCGACACGATCAACGAGTTCTTCGGCCGCCGCGGGGTCAAGTTCATCTCGTGGCTGACGGCGCTGCTGATCAGCTACGGCTTCCTGTTCGCCTTCGCCGCCATCGCGCTGGTGCCGGCCGGCTGGTGGGTGACGGCGATGCAGGCCGAGGGCGTGCCCGACTACCAGGCCGCGTTCGCCGCGGTGTTCGGCCAGGGCATGTGGACCATCGCCGGCTCGCTGGTCGCGTTCATGATCGGCCAGCTGGTCGACGTGGCGGTGTTCCACCGCATCCGCCGCGCCACCGGCGAGCGCATGGTATGGCTGCGCGCCACCGGCTCCACCGCGGTATCGCAGCTGATCGACAGCTTCGTGGTGATCTGGATCGCCTTCGTGCTCGGCCCGCAGCGATGGCCCACCTCGCTGTTCCTGGCGGTGAGCACGGTGAACTATGCCTACAAGCTGCTGTTCGCCATCGCCCTGATCCCGCTGCTGTACCTGATGCGGCGGGCGATCACCGCCTACCTGGGCGCCGAGCGCGCGCAGCAGCTGCGCGCCGAGGCCGCCGCCGGCTGAACCCGGCCGGCCCTCGTCTGGCCGAGCGCGGCGATATCGGGCAAGCTCGACGGCTTGTGCGTTCCCGGAATTCCCGATGCCCTCCAGCCTGTCCCGCGCCCTGGCGCTCGCCATCGCCTCGATCCTCGCCCTCTCCACCGCCCCGGCGGCCGAAGCGGCAACGAAGAAGGCCCAGCGCCCGGCAGCCGCCCAGGCCCGCCCCGCCGCAGCGAAGCCGGCCGCCACCCCGGACAAGGCGGCGCAGCTGAACAACCTCTACGAGCAGTACTGGGATGCGTCGATGCAGCTGAATCCGCTGCAGGCCACGTTCCAGGGCGACGGCCGCTACAACGACCAGCTGCCGAACTTCCTGTCCCCGGCCTTCCGCCAGCAGTCGCACGACTTCACCGTGGAATGGCTGGGCAAGGTCGAGGCGGTGGGCGCCGAGGGCCTCGGCGGCCAGGACCTGCTCAGCTACGAGATCTTCGTGCGCGACGCGCGCGGCTCGCTGGCCGCCGAACGGTTCCCGAGCTGGATGCTGCCGGTCAGCCACTACTACAACATCGCCAGCATCATGGCGGTCCTCGGCTCGGGCACCGGCCCGCAGCCGTTCCAGACGGTCAAGGACTACGAGAACTGGTCGCGGCGCTCGCTGGGCATCCCGGTGCTGTTCGAGCAGGCCATCGACAACATGCGCGAAGGCATCGCCGCCGGGGTGGTGCAACCGCGCGCGGTGATGGAGAAGGTGCTTCCGCAGCTGGATGCGGTGATCCGCCCCACCGCCGAGGAAAGCCTGTTCTGGGAGCCGGTGCGCAACCTGCCCGAGGACTTCTCCGACGAGGACAAGGCGCGCATCGCCGCCGAATACAAGCGCATGATCGAATACCGGATCATGCCCGCCTACCGCGCCCTGCGCGGCTTCATCGCCACCGCCTACCTGCCGGCCACGCGCGACAGCGACGGCCTGTCGGCGCTGCCCGACGGCCAGGACTGGTACGCGCAGAACATCCGCCAGGCGACCTCGTCCGCGCAGACGCCGCAGCAGCTGCACGAACTGGCCGTGCAGCAGGTCGGCGAACTGCAGGAGCAGATCGCCGCGCTGATCAAGCAGGCCAGGCTGCGCGGCTCGACCCAGAAGGTACTGCGCAGCATGCGCAGCGACCGGCAGTTCCAGTTCGCCGACGAGGACGCGCTGCTGGCGCAGTACCGGCAGCTGCAGGAGCAGGTCGAGGCCGGGTTGCCGGCGCTGCTGGCGACCCGGCCGAAGGCGCCGCTGGAGATCCAGGCGGTCGAACCCGAACGCGCGCCAACCTCGCCGGCGGCCTTCTACCAGCAGCCGCTGCCCAATGGCGGCCGTCCCGGCACCCTGTACGTCAACACCAGCGACCTGCCCAGCCGCAAGCGCTGGGCCACGCCGATGCTGTTCCTGCACGAAGCCATTCCCGGCCACCATGTGCAGCTGGGACTGCAGCAGGAGCTGGACAAGCTGCCGCGCTTCCGCCGCCTCGGCGGCGACGTCGCCTTCGTCGAAGGCTGGGGCCTGTACGCCGAATCGCTCGGCGACGCGCTCGGCCTGTACGAAGATCCGTACGCGCGGCTGGGCTATCTGCAGGCGGCGCTGACCCGCGCCGCGCGCATGGCCGCCGACACCGGCCTGCATGCCGACGGCTGGAGCAAGCGCCAGGCCGTGGACTACCTGGTCAAGACCGCCGGGTTGGCGCCGGCCGAGGCCGAGGCCGAAGTCGAGCGCTTCATGGCCCAGCCCGGCCAGGCCCTGGCCAACCGCACCGGCGAGCTGAAGCTGTTCGCGCTGCGCGACAAGGCGCAGGCCGCGCTCGGCGAGCGCTTCGACCTGCGTGCGTTCCACGAGGAAGTGCTGAAGGACGGCTCGATGCCGCTGGACATCCTCGAAGCCAAGATCGACCGCTGGATCGCCAGCCAGCAGACACCGTGACCGCCCTGGAGCCGCTGCGATGATCGCGACCTGCAAGCGCCTGCTGTTGTTGTCATTGTTGCTGGGCGGCGCGGTGGCGCAGGCCCAGGCCACCGCGCAGATGCGCCGGCCCGATCCCGGCGTCGATGCGCTGATGCAGCGCTACGACGGCCAGCTGCCCGGCGCCGCGTTGCTGGTGCTGCACAAGGGCAAACCGGTGTTCCGTCGCGGCTATGGCCTGGCGGTGGTCGAGGACGGCACCGTGGTGACGCCGCAGACCAACTTCCGCCTGGCCTCGGTCAGCAAGCAGTTCACCGCCGCGGCGATCCTGCTGCTGGCCGAGGACCGGAAGCTGTCGATCGACGACCCGGTGAAGAAATGGCTGCCCGGCCTGCCGGCCGCGGCCGATGCGGTGACGTTGCGGCAGCTGCTCGGCCATACCAGCGGGTTGATCGACTACGAGGACCTGATGGACCCGACCGACACCCGGCAGGTGCGCGACAGCGACGTGCTCCGGTTGCTGGAAAAGCAGGACCGCACCTATTTCCCGCCGGGCAGTGGCTACCGCTACAGCAACAGCGGCTACGCGCTGCTGGCGCTGGTCGTGGCACGGGCCTCGGGCAGCGACTTCGCCAGCTTCCTGCGCCAGCGCATCTTCCTGCCGCTGGGCATGGCCGACACCTATGCCCACCAGGACGGCGTGGACGAAGTGCCGCATCGTGCCTATGGCTACAGCGAGGTCGACGGCCGCTGGCAGCGCACCGACCAGAGCCCGACCAGCGCGGTACTCGGCGACGGCGGCATCTATTCGTCCATCGACGATCTCGCCAAATGGGATGCCGCGCTCTACGGCCGCCGCCTGCTCAAGCGTTCCTCGCTGAAGCTGGCGTTCTCCCCGGCCACCGCCACCGACGAGCCCGACGTGCCGTTCTACGGCTTCGGCTGGCGCCTCAACGGCGATGCACAATGGCACAGCGGCGAGAGCATCGGCTTCCGCAACGTCATCCTGCGCTACCCGAAGCAGAAGCTGACGGTGATCGTGCTGAGCAACCGCAACGACCCCGAGCCCTACCCGCTGGCGCTGCAGATCGCGCAGCGCTGGCTGGTGGAACCACGGCGATGACCGCCCCGCTGCTGCAGGGCATCCACCACGTCGCGCTGATCGCCTCGGACTATGCGCGCTCGAAGGACTTCTATACCCGCATCCTCGGCCTTGCGGTGGTCGCCGAGAACTTCCGCGCCGGACGCGACTCGTGGAAGCTCGACCTGGCGCTGCCCGACGGCAGCCGGCTGGAGCTGTTCTCGTTCCCCGAGCCGCCGCCGCGCCCCAGCCGCCCGGAAGCCTGCGGCCTGCGCCACCTGGCCTTCCGCGTCGGCGATCTCGACGCCGCGGTGGCCCACCTGCACGCGCACGGCGTGGCCACCGAGGACATCCGCGTCGACCAGTACAGCGGCCGCCGCTTCACCTTCTTCGCCGATCCCGACGGGCTGCCGCTGGAGCTGTACGAAGCCGGCTGAGCCGGCGCGTGGCGGCGGCCGTCGCCGCCGGCGGTCACATTCCGGTTCCCGCCACGTCCATGGTCCCAGTGACTTCCGGCGGATTGCGGCGCTGCCGCCGCGACCGGAAGAATCGAATCCATCCAGTGAACGACAAGGAACGTACATGCTGCAGATCCGCGGGCTGTCCAAGACCTACGCCAATGGCGTCCATGCACTGAAGGGCGTCGATCTCGACATCCCGCGCGGAATGTTCGGCCTGCTCGGCCCCAACGGCGCCGGCAAGTCGTCGCTGATGCGCACGCTGGCGACGCTGCAGGAAGCCGATTCCGGCAGCGCCACGCTGACCGGCGCCAACGGCGAGGCGATCGACGTGCTGCGCGACAAGGATGCGGTACGCCGCCAGCTCGGCTACCTGCCGCAGGATTTCGGCGTCTATCCCAAGGTCAGCGCGCTGGACCTGCTGGACCACTTCGCCGTACTCAAGGGCCTGACCGCACGCAGGCAGCGCAAGGAAGTGGTCGAGGGCCTGCTGCAGCAGGTCAACCTGTGGGACGCGCGCAAGCGCAAGCTCGGCACCTACTCCGGCGGCATGCGCCAGCGCTTCGGCATCGCCCAGGCGCTGCTCGGCGACCCGCGGCTGGTGATCGTCGACGAGCCCACCGCCGGGCTCGATCCGGAAGAGCGCAACCGCTTCCTCAACCTGCTGGCGGAAATCGGCGAGAACGTGGCGGTGATCCTGTCCACCCACATCGTCGAGGACGTCACCGACCTGTGCCCGACCATGGCGATCATGAACAAGGGCGAGGTGCTGCTGACCGGCAGGCCGGCCGACGCCATCGCCGCGCTCGAACGGCAGGTATGGCGCAAGCAGGTGGCCAAGAGCGCGCTGGCCGACTACGAGGCGCGCTTCACCGTGCTGTCCACGCGGCTGGTCGGCGGCCACCCGGTGATCCATGTATTCAGCCCCTCGCAACCGGACGAAGGCTTCGCGCCGGTGGAGCCGGGGCTGGAGGACGTCTACTTCCAGCGCCTGCGCCTGCAGGCGCGGGCCGCCTGACGGAGACGGCCCATGACCTTCGCCTTCCTTCGCTTCGAGCTGCGCGAGCAGCTCCGTTCCCCGCTGCTGTGGCTGCTGGCGCTGTTCCTGGCGCTGATGGCCTTCGCCGCCGCCTCCAGCGATGCCGTCCAGATCGGCGGCGGCATCGGCAACGTGCACCGCAATGCGCCGACGGTGATCGCCTCCTTCATGACGTCCTTCACCCTGATCGGGTTGCTGGTCGCCACCCTGTTCGTCAGCAACGCCCTGCTGCGCGACTTCGACCTGGGCACCGCCGAGCTGGTGTTCTCCAGCCCGATCAAGCGCCGCGACTACCTGCTCGGCCGCATCGGCGCCGCCCTGCTGGCCAGCCTGTTGATGTACCTGATCATCGCCAGCGGCCTGTTCATCGCCCAGTTCATGCCGTGGATCGACGCGGCGCGGCTGGGCCAGGTGTCGCTGCACCCCTACCTGTGGGCGTTCGCGGTGATGGTGCTGCCCAACGTGCTGTTCACCACCGCGCTGCTGTCGGTGCTGGCCGCGACCACCCGCAACATCCTGTGGGTGTACATCGGGGTGATCGTGTTCATCGTGCTGTACGGCGTCAGCAGGGCGCTGCTGGCCGACATCGACAACCAGCAGATCTCCGCATTGCTCGATCCGCTGGGCATCCGGGCGATGAGCCACGCCACGCGTTACTGGTCTGCCGAGGAGCGCAACACCGGGCTGCCGGCGCTGTCCGGCTTCCTGCTGCAGAACCGTGCGCTGTGGCTGGCGACGAGCGCCGCGCTGTTCGCGGCCACCTTCGCCCTGTTCCGCACCCAGCGCGCCGGCACCGGCCGCGCCGGCAGCCGCCAGCGCCGCGAACCGGAGACGGCCGCCCGCCACGGCGCGCGCTCCACCACCGTCGCGCCGCGCGCGATCCCGGCCTTCGGTGCCGCCAGCACCGCGCAGCAGTTGCTGCGCCAGCTGCGCTTCGACACCGCCGGCATCTTCCGCAGCATTCCCTTCATCGTGCTGCTGTTGCTGGGCCTGGCCAACTTCATTCCCTCCGCGCTGTTCCGCCAGAGCCTGTACGGCACGCCCACCTGGCCGGTCACCTCGCAGATGCTCGCCGCCCTGCAGGGCAGCTACAGCTGGCTGCTGGTGCTGATCGTGCTGTTCTACGCCGGCGAACTGGTGTGGAAGGAGCGCAATGCGCGCGTGGCCGGCATCACCGACGCCACGCCGGTGCCGAACTGGGTGCCGCTGCTGGGCAAGTTCCTGGCCCTGGTCGCGGTGGTGCTGGGCTTCCAGGCCATCGGCGGGCTGGCTTCGGTCATCGTGCAGCTGTGCAAGGGCTACACCCACATCGAACCGATGCTGTACGTGAAGACCCTGCTGCTGAACTCCATCGTGTTCGTGCTGATGGGCGGCCTGGCGCTGGCGCTGCAGGTACTGAGCAACAACAAGTTCCTCGGCTACGCGCTGTTGATCCTGGTGCTGATCGGGCAATCGATACTGGGCCTGCTCGATTACACCCAGGACATCTACAACTACGCCAGCGCGCCGAATGCGCCGTATTCGGACATGAACGGCTACGGCCATTTCCTGACCGGGCAGCTGGCCTTCCAGGGCTACTGGACCTTGTTCCTGCTGGTGTTGCTGCTGCTGTGCGCGGCGCTGTGGGTACGTGGCGTGGATACGGGCTGGCGCCCGCGCCTGCGGCTCGCCCGGCAGCGCCTGCGCGGCGGGCTGGGCGTGGCGCTGGCCGCCTCGATCGCGGCCTTCGTCGCCTGCGGCGCCTGGCTGTACTGGAGCACCAACATCCGCAACGAGTTCGTCTCGCCGGACCAGATGCTGGACCGCCAGGCCCGATACGAGCGCGAATACCGCAAGTACAAGGATCTGCCGCAGCCGCGCATCATCGCCGTCGACAACACCGTCGACCTGCGTCCGGAAACCCAGACGGTCCGCATCGACGGCCGCTACCGCGTGCGCAACACCCACGCCGCCGCGATCCCCACCATCCACGTGGCGATGGGCGACGACCGCACGCTGGCCAGCATCGAACTGGGCGGCGCCAGGCTGACCACGCACGACGAGGCGCTGGGCTACCGCATCTACACGCTGGATACACCGATGCAGCCGGGCGAGGAACGCGACATCGCCTTCACCGTGGACATCCACCCGGACGGCATCACCGCCGGCCAGGCACAGAGCCGGATCGTGGGCAATGGCAGCTTCTTCAACAGCCGCGTGCTGCCGGCCTTCGGCTATGACACCGGCGCGGAGATCAGCGACCGCAACGAACGCCGCAAGCGCGACCTGGGCGAACCCACGCGCATGCCGAAGCTGGAGGACGAGGCCGCGCGCGCCGACACCTACATCTCCAACGACGCGGACTGGCTGGATTTCCGCACCACCATCTGCACCGCGCCGGACCAGATCGCGCTGGCCCCGGGCTACCTGAAGAAGGAATACAGCCGCGACGGGCGCCGCTGCTTCGACTACGCGATGGACCGGCCGATGCTCAACTTCTATGCCTACCTGTCGGCGCGCTGGGCGGTGCACAAGGCCGCCTACAAGGACATCCCGATCGAGATCTACTACGACCCCAAGCACCCGTACAACGTGGAGCGGATGGTCGAGGGCGTGCAGAAGTCGCTGGCCTACTACGAAGCCAACTTCAGCCCGTACCAGCACCATCAGGTGCGCATCATCGAGTTCCCCGGCTACCAGTCGTTCGCGCAGAGCTTCGCCAACACCATTCCCTACTCCGAATCCATCGGCTTCATCGCCGACCTGCGCGACCCGGACGACATCGACTACGTGTTCTACGTCACCGCGCACGAGGTCGCGCACCAGTGGTGGGCGCACCAGGTGATCGGCGCCAACGTGCAGGGCGCGACCCTGCTGTCCGAGTCGCTGTCGCAATACTCGGCGCTGATGGTGATGGAGAAGGAATACGGCCGCGCGCACATGCGCCAGTTCCTCAAGACCGAGCTGGATCGCTACCTGTCCGGCCGCGGCGGCGAGGACGTGGAGGAACTGCCGCTGTACCGCGTGGAGAACCAGCAGTACATCCACTACCGCAAGGGTTCGGTGGCGTTCTACCGGCTGCGCGAGGAAATGGGCGAGCAGGCGCTCAACCGCGCCCTGGCCCGTTTCATCCAGGCCAAGGCCTTCCAGCAGCCGCCCTACACCACCTCGGCCGAGCTGCTGGACTTCATCCGCGCCGAGGCCAAACCCGAGCAGCAGGCGCTGATCACCGACCTGTTCGAGAAGATCAGCTTCTACGACAACCGGGTGGTGGCCGCGACCGCCAAACGCCGCGCCGACGGCCGCTACGACGTGACCCTGGAGCTGCACGCGGCCAAGCGCTACGCCGACGGCATCGGCAAGGAAACCGCCGGTACGCTGGACGACTGGATCGAGATCGGCGTGTTCGCCAAGGGGCCGTCGGGCAAGGAGCGCGACGAGAAGGTGCTGTACCTGCAGCGCCACCACGTCACCGAGGCCGCACCGCGGATCACCGTGACCGTGGACGAACTGCCCCACGAGGCCGGGTTCGACCCCTACAACAAGCTGATCGACCGGGTATCGGCCGACAACCGCAAGCGGGTCAGCCTGCAGCAGTAAGCCGCCGGCCGGAATCCGGCGCGAGCCGGATTCCGTACCCGGGCGAATGGGTATACAGTCCGGCTGTCCCGGCTGCATGCCGGAGTTCACGGAAAACTCCCTGGGAGGGGAAACATGCGCAAGACCTTCAAGACCCTGCTGCTGGCCCTGCCGCTGGCTGCGGCCGCCTTCTCCGCCAGCGCCGCCGACGGCGCGACCGGCCGCTGGAAGACCATCGACGACAAGACCGGCAAGGTGAAGTCCATCGTCGAGATCACCCAGGCCGCCAACGGCACCCTCAGCGGCAAGGTGGTGGACATCCTGTATTCCGAGCGCGGTCCGGACCCGGTCTGCGACAAGTGCGACGGCGAGCGCAAGGGCAAGCCGGTCAAGGGCATGACCATCCTCTGGAACCTCAAGGCCGACGGCGCCAACCAGTGGTCCGGCGGCACCATCCTCGACCCGGCCAACGGCAAGAGCTACAAGTCCAAGGCCGAACTCAAGGACGGCGGCGGCAAGCTGGACGTGTCCGGCTGCGTGGCCTTCATCTGCCGCGCGCAGACCTGGGTGCGCGAGTAATCCCACGACCGCGCCCGTGCGACGGAACGGGAAGTGCATCGCCACGCGCCGCCCGCCCGTTCCGTCCACCGGCACTCCTTCCTCCATGCGGCGGCGCCAACCGCCGCCGGCAAACCGGCCCGGCGCTTCGCCATCGGCAGCGCCGCCCGGCCACGACCGCCCATCCGTGGCTTCCCGGCTGACGCGACGATCCACAGGCACGCCGTTGCGCCAGCGCCGGCGCATCCCCGCGGGGCCGCCGCGGCGCGGCATGCGATAATCGCCGGTCCCCCGCACCACGACCGGCCATGACCCGCACCGCACTCGTCACCACCGCCCTGCCCTATGCCAACGGCCCGCTGCACCTGGGCCACCTGGTCGGCTACATCCAGGCCGACATCTGGGTGCGCGCGCGGCGCCTGAACGGCGACAGGACCTGGTTCGTCTGCGCCGACGACACCCATGGCACCCCGATCATGCTGGCCGCGGAGAAGGCCGGGGTCACCCCGGAAGCCTTCATCGCCAACATCCAGGCCAGCCACGAGCGCGACTTCGCCGCCTTCGGCGTGGCCTTCGACCACTACGACTCGACCAACTCGGCCGCCAACCGCGAGCTGACCGAAGCGTTCTACCTGAAGCTGGAACAGGGCGGCCACATCGCCCGGCGCTCGGTGGCGCAGTTCTACGACCCGGCCAAGGGCATGTTCCTGCCCGACCGCTACATCAAGGGCACCTGCCCCAAGTGCGGCAGCGGCGACCAGTACGGCGACAACTGCGAGGTCTGCGGCGCCACCTACGGCCCCACCGACCTGATCGACCCGAAGTCGGTGATCTCCGGCGCCACGCCCGAGATCCGCGACTCGGAGCATTTCTTCTTCGAGGTCGGCCGCTTCGAAGCGTTCCTGCGGCAGTGGCTGGCCGGCGACGTCGCCCTGCCGGGGGTCAAGGCCAAGCTGATGGAGTGGCTGGACGCCGACGGCGGCCTGCGCGCCTGGGACATCTCGCGCGACGCCCCGTATTTCGGCTTCGAGATCCCCGGACAGCCCGGCAAGTACTTCTACGTCTGGCTGGACGCGCCGATCGGCTACCTGTCCAGCTTCAAGACCCTGTGCGAGCGCAGCGGCGAGGACTTCGAATCGCACCTGCGCGCCGGCACCGATACCGAACTGCACCACTTCATCGGCAAGGACATCGTCAACTTCCACGGCCTGTTCTGGCCGGCGGTGCTGCACGGCACCGGCCACCGCGCGCCGACCCGGCTGCACGTCAACGGCTACCTGACCGTGGACGGCGCCAAGATGTCCAAGTCGCGCGGCACCTTCGTCATGGCCCGCACCTTCCTGGACGTGGGCCTGGAACCGGAAGCGCTGCGCTACTACTACGCGGCCAAGTCCTCCGGCGGCGTGGACGACCTGGACCTCAACCTGGGCGACTTCATCGCCCGGGTCAACGCCGACCTGGTGGGCAAGTTCGTCAACCTGGCCAGCCGCTGCGCCGGCTTCATCGCCAAGCGCTTCGACGGCCGCCTGGCCGACGCGCTGCCCGATCCGGCGCAGTACCAGCGCTTCGTCGCCGCGCTGGCGCCGATCCGCGAGGCCTACGAGCGCAACGACCCGGCCGCGGCGATCCGCCAGACCATGGCGCTGGCCGACGAAGCCAACAAGTACATCGACGAACAGAAGCCATGGGTGATCGCCAAGCAGGACGGCGCCGACGCGCAGCTGCAGTCGGTCTGCACCCAGGGCCTGAACCTGTTCCGGATACTGGCCGCCGCGCTCAAGCCGGTGCTGCCGCGCACCAGCGCCGAGGCCGAGGCCTTCCTGTCCGCGCCGCTGACCGGCTGGGACGGCATCGCCACGCCGCTGACCGCGCACACCGTCCAGCCCTACACCGCCCTGTTCACCCGTATCGACCCGAAACTGATCGACGCCATGACCGACGCCTCCAAGGACACCCTGCAGACCACCGCCCCGGCCACCGGGGCCAAGCCGGCCAAGGCCGAGAAGCCCGCCAAGGCGGAAACCAAGCCCGAAGCCGCGGTCGACGGCGCCACGCCGGCCTACATCGGCATCGACGACTTCGCCAAGCTCGACCTGCGCATCGGCAAGGTGCTGGTGTGCGAGTTCGTGGAGGGTTCGGACAAGCTGCTGCGTTTCGAGCTGGACGCCGGCGAACTGGGCAAGCGCCAGATCTTCTCCGGCATCCGCGCCAGCTACGGCGAACCGGAAAAGCTGGTCGGCCGCAGCGTGGTGTTCATCGCCAACCTGGCCCCGCGCAAGATGCGCTTCGGCATCAGCGAAGGCATGATCCTGTCGGCCGGCTTCGACGGCGGCGCACTGGCGCTGCTCGATGCCGACAGCGGCGCCCAGCCGGGCATGCCGGTACGCTGAGCGCCCCCGGGGAGCCGGCAACATCGGCTCCCCGATCGCACGGCGCATGTCCCGGCGGAACCGTCCCATGGAACTGGCCCTGTTCGACTTCGACCACACGGTCACCACCTGCGACACCTATGGCCGTTTCCTGCGCCGTGTCGCCACGCCAGAACAGCTGGCGCAAGCGCGCTGGAAGGTCGGCCCGTGGCTGCTGGCCTACAAGCTGGGGTTGATCTCGGCCGAGGCGATCCGTGCGCGCGTCACCCGCCTGACCTTCAGCGGCCGCCACGCCGGCGACATCGCCGAACTGGCCAGCGCCTATGCGCACCAGGTGCTGCCGGAACTGGTACGACCGGAAATGCTGCAACAGATCCAGTGGCACAAGGCGCAGCAGCACACCGTGGCGATCGTGTCCGGCTCGCTGGACCTGTACCTGCGCCCCTGGTGCGAGCAGCATGGCCTGCAGCTGATCTGCAACCGCCTGGAAAGCGATGGCGACCGCCTCACCGGCCGCTACGCCGGCGGCGATTGCGGCCCGCACAAGGTGGCGCGCATACAGCAGCTGTTCGACCTGGGCCGGTTCCAGCGTATCCACGCCTACGGCGACAGCCGCGAGGACAAGCCGATGCTGGCGCTGGCGCACGAGCGCTGGTATCGCGGCAAACTGGTGTCCTGATTTCCACGCACGCCTATCCGCGCAGCCCCACGCCACGCATGCAAGCTCTCCCTACCAACGACCTGATCGAACGCCTGGACCGGGTGCTGCCGCAGACCCAGTGCGGCCAGTGCGGCTTCGACGGTTGCCGGCCGTATGCCGAGGCGATGGCGCGCGGCGAGGCCGGCGTGGACCATTGCCCCCCGGGCGGCGATGCCGGGGCGCGGGCGCTGGCCCGCATCCTCGGCGTGCCGGCATTGCCCTACGACCGCTCGCGCGGCGAACACAAGCCGCCGCAGGTGGCCTTCATCGTCGAGGCCGACTGCATCGGCTGCACCAAGTGCATCCAGGCCTGCCCGGTGGATGCGATCGTCGGCGGCGCCAAGTACATGCATACCGTCATCGCCGACCTGTGCACCGGCTGCGAGCTGTGCATCCCGCCGTGCCCGGTGGACTGCATCGAACTGGAACCCTCACCGTAGAGCGCAGCTTGCTGCGCTTGGGTTTCTCCGGGGAGATCCCAGCGCAGCAAGCTGCGCTCTACGGCTGTGTGTGGCTTACGGTACCGCTGCGGCGGCGGCGATCTCGATCTTCCACTGCGGCACCCGGCACATGCATACCGTCATCGCCGACCTGTGCACCGGCTGCGAGCTGCGCATCCCGCCGTGCCCGGTGGACTGCATCGAACTGAAACCCTCACCGTAGAGCGCAGCTTGCTGCGCTTGGGCTTCTCCGGGAAGATCCCAGCGCAGCAAGCTGCGCTCTACGGCTGTGTGGCTTACGGTACGGCCGCGGTGACGACGATCTCGATCTTCCACTGCGGCGCCCGGTACATGCATACCGTCATCGCCGACCTGTGCACCGGCTGCGAGCTGCGCATCCCGCCGTGCCCGATGCGCTGCATCGAACTGGAACCCTCACCGTAGAGCGCAGCTTGCTGCGCTTGGGCTTCCCCGGGAAGATCCCAGCGCAGCAAGCTGCGCTCTACGGCTGTGTGGCTTACGGTACCGCTGCGGTAACGACGATCTCGATCTTCCTCTGCGGCGCCCGGTACATATCTTCCCTCATCGCCGACCTGACCGGCTGCGAGCTGTGCATCCCGCCGTGCCCGGTGGAGTGCATCGAACTGAAACCCTCACCGTAGAGCGCAGCTTGCTGCGCTTGGGCTTCTCCGGGAAGATCCCAGCGCAGCAAGCTGCGCTCTACGGCTGTGTGGCTTACGGTACGGCCGTGGTGACGACGATCTCGATCTTCCTCTGCGGCGCCCGGTACATATCTTCCCTCATCGCCGACCTGACCGGCTGCGAGCTGCGCATCCCGCCGTGCCCGGTGGACCGCATCGAACTGGAACCCTCACCGTAGAGCGCAGCTTGCTGCGCTTGGGTTTCTCCGGGGAGATCCCAGCGCAGCAAGCTGCGCTCTACGGCTGTGTGTGGCTTACGGTACCGCCGCGGTGACGACGATCTCGATCTTCCACTCCGGGTTGGCCAGCCTGGCCTCCACGGTGGCGCGCGCCGGGGTGGCGCCCTGCGGCACCCACTTGTCCCAGGCCTGGTTCATGCCGGCGAAGTCGGCCATGTCGGCCAGGAAGATCTCCGCGCGCAGGATGTTGCTCTTGTCGGTCACCGCCAGCGCGAGCAGGTCGTCGATCGCCTTGAGCACCTGCTCGGTCTGGCCGACGATGTCGGCGCCGGTGTCTTCGGGCACCTGTCCGGCCAGGTAGGCCACGCCATTGTGGACGGTAATTTCCGACATGCGCGTGCCGGTGTCGTAGCGCTGGATCAGCATGGGGCGTCTTCCTTCGGTGGGATATCCCCGACATTCTCGCGTGTTTGCGCACCGGCCGCAGCCTCCGGCGACGGTCGCCGGCGCAGCCACCAGGCGACCAGCAGCAGCCAGCACAGCACCCCGGCGATCACGACCTTCTGGCTCAACCCGCGCGGCGCCGAACGCCACAGCACGTGCAGCCACAACAGGCCGAACACCAGCCACGCCAGCCACCAAGCCGGCGGATGCAGGCGACGCCAGTAGCCATCGCCGCGGAAGCGCCAGGACTGCAGCAGCATCGCGCTGGTGACGCACAGGAACGCCGTCTGCGCCGCCAGCGCGTGCACCAGCGGCGCCAGGAGCGGTGCGCGCGCGGGCAGGTAGCTGTCGCCGATCGCGACCCCGAGCAACCCCGCCGCCGCGGCGACGAACAGCAGCAAGGGCGCCGCGCTGCGTGCGGCGGGCGCGAAGCCGCGGTACAGCATCGTCCCCAGCAGCGCGATGGCCAGCGCCAGCGCGCAGTAGCCGGCCCGCAGCAGCAGGCCGTGCGGGCCATGCAGGTAGAGGCTGAGCGTGGCGCGTTGCCAGTCCAGGTCGGTGCGCGCCACCTGCAGCACCGCCACCAGCGCCACGAACGCGGCGAACGTCAGCAACAGCGCCGTCGCCGCGATTGCTGAGGAACCGGCAGGCCGGCGCACGGCATCGCCACCGGCAAGGTTTCGTCTGTCGTCCCGATTCACGGCCGCTGCCTTCCCCTCCACCCGAAGCGGCAAAGCCTACGGGCCGGCAACACGGAAGAAAAGCCGGCCACGCCGGTGCAGCGGGAATGCATCGACCCCGGACGACGGCCTATTCGGCGCCGGGGTGGCGCAGCTTCCATTCGGCCAGCGCCTGCCGGTAGCGCTGCAGCTCCTCGGCATACAGGTCCAGCACGCACAGCGGGCAACCGCTGCCGCAGCATTCGTTGGGGCCGGGCTCTTCCGGCGGCTGTGGCCGCGGGTCGTCCTGGGCGGGGGAAGTATCGTTCATGGCGCTCGCAGCGGCGCACCGGCAGCGGTGCGCATTCGACATCCGCGCATTGTACCGTCGCCTCAGCCCGCGACCCGGCGCAGGTTGGCGCGCGCCGCCGCGTCGTAGCGCCGGTGGAAGAAATCGCTGAAGAAGATGCGCGGCTGCGCCAGCACGCCTTTGAGGAAGCGGCGCCGATTGAGGCGGAACAGGAAGCCCGGCACCTTGCCGCGGTATTCCTCGGCGATGCCGCGGTCGTAGGCGTCGAACACCTCCGCCGGCGCGCCGAGGATGGCCATGTCGCAGTCCAGGAACAACGCCGCCTCCGCGTCCACTTCCCCGGCCCGCAGCTGCCCGTGGCGCGCGGTCAGGCGGATCAGCTCCATCACCCTGTCGCGGTCGACACCCTGTCCCGGCAGCCAGCGCGCGATGGCCTCGCCGGCCAGCTGCGCCGAGCGTTCCTCGTTGTCCTTGCGCCCGGCCTCGTAGATCGCGTCGTGGTACAGGATCGCCAGGTACGCTTCGCGCGGCTGCCGCCAGCCGGGGCCGTCGGCGACCTCGTGGAAATGCCGCAGCAGCGCCTGCACGTGGCCGAAGTTGTGGTACGCGCGCGGCGGGGCGGCGTAGGCGGCTTCGATCTCGGCCAGCTGCGCCGCCGGCAATGCGAGGGGAGGCGTGGACATGGCGCCATCTTTGCCAGCGCGGGCGCGCGACGCAAGCGCCGGCTCAGCCCAGCGGCCAGCGTCCTTCCAACTGGTAGCGCGTCTGCCCCAGGAAGCTGCGCATCAGCACGAACTCGCCCACGTGCCAGCGCAACGGCTGCACCGGCTGCAGCGGCAACCGGCGGCGGTCGTAGAGCAGGGTCACGTGCGGGGTGAACGCATGCCCGGGCTTGTTGCCGATGCCCTGCAGGCAGCGCCCCAGCTCCTGCTGCAGCGCGTGCAGGCGCTCCACCCCGGATTCGCCGCGCAGCACGAACGGATGCTGGCGGTTCCCGGCGAAGCTGCCCACCTGGTCGAAGCACACCTCGAACGCCGGCAGCCGCAGCCGCGCCGCGGCCTGCTGCGCACGTGCCAGCAGGCCCGGCGGCACCCCGGCGTAATCGCCCAGGTGATGCAGGGTGACGTGCAGGCGGTCGCGCTGCAGCAGCTTCCCAGTCAGGCCGTGCTCGTCGCACAGCGCCGTGGCCAGTTCGACGATACGCGCGGCGGTCGATGGATCGGGCATCACCGCGAAGAACAGGCGTTCGGTCGGGATGTCGTCGCCGAATCCCAGCGACAGCTGCGCGGCGGCGGAAGGAAGTGGCTTGTTCATGGCGGTGCGCAAACCCGGCCGGCGGACTCGCGCGCCACCTGCCGCTCAGCAGTATCGAGGGCCGCGGATACTAGCAGACGCCGGCGCCCTCGCCGCAAGGACACGGCCATGCCTCCGGCGCGACGGCTCAGCCGGCCGGCGGCGGATGTTCCATGAGGCGCCGTCGCTGATGGATCACCTCGCGCGCGGCGCGCACGTCGGGCAATACCCGCAGCACCGCATCGCGCGCGGCATCCGGCGTGCGCGGATCGGCCGCCACCGCTTCGAAGGCCTGCTGCAGGTGTTCCTCCAGCGCTTCCAGTTCCACCACGTAGCGGTGGTCGCGGTCGCCCAGCGCGGCCCGCAACCGCGCATACCCCTGGCGGAGGCTTCCCGACAGCGTGCCCTGCCCTGCCGGCTCGCCACCGGCCGCATGCACCGTCTCCTCCAGCCTCGCCATCAGCGCCGACTTGGCCGCCGCGATGCGGACGAAAAGCGCGGCCAGTGCCGCGTCCTCCACCCGCCCGGCCGCATCCAGGTAGAAGCGCTCG
This sequence comes from Xanthomonas chitinilytica, assembly GCF_026107455.2. Lineage (GTDB taxonomy): Bacteria > Pseudomonadota > Gammaproteobacteria > Xanthomonadales > Xanthomonadaceae > Stenotrophomonas > Stenotrophomonas chitinilytica. The sequence continues at coordinate 405,046 of NZ_JAPCHY010000001.1, forward strand.
CCATCGCGCACGATGGCCAGCAATCCCCCCAACGTGTCGACCGCATTGCGCGGGCTCATGGCGCGCTCCTTGTCGATACCGGCCCATGCCGATCATGCCGGCCGGTTCCTGCGATGCTGCGCAGCGCCGGGTAAAACCGGCGTGAGCCGCCGCCGGCGTCAGCAATGGTCATTTTTTCGCCGCGACGCCCGGGCGCCTTGCAGGCCGGGGGCCGCCGATGGTTATCCACATGTTTGCCCGACGCTGGTCCACACCGCCTGTGGATGGAATCGCCGCCTACCGGCCGGCCATGGATGAATACGCGACTGGCACCCCAAACGACGCGGCGCGGGCATACACTGGCGGCGTCGCAGTCCGGCACTCCGCACCCGAGAGGTGACCGCCATGATCGGCTGGAACGCAATCGCCCTGCTCGCCGCCACCACGCTGGCCCCGGCGCCTTCGGTGCCCACGCCGGAACAGGTCATGCAGATTCCCCCGGAGCTGCGGACGATGCTGCAGGAACGGGTCATCCGCCCGGCGCATTCGCAGGAGCAACGCCTGACCCGGCTGGTGGAGATGGTGCTGCTGCCCGACGGCCTGGGCCTGCAGTACGAGACCGCCGCCACCCAGACCGTGGCCGAGACCTACGCGTCGCGTCGCGCCAACTGCCTGTCGTTCACCCTGCTGTTCGTGGCCCTGGCGCGCGAAGCCGGGCTCGACGCCCGCGTGCAGGAAGTCCGCCAGGTGGTGACCTGGTACCAGGACCAGGGCGTGATCTACAACTCCGGACACGTCAACGTCGGGTTGCGGATCGACGGCCGCGAGGGCACCGTGGACCTGGACCGGAACGTGCTCTACGACCGCCGCGGCCCGCGCGTGATCACCGACAAGCGCGCGCTGGCCCACTACTACAACAACCGCGGCGCCGAGCTGATGGCCGAAGGCGACCTGGCCGGTGCCCGCAGCCACTACGACATGGCGCTGGAGATGTCGTCGCGCTTCGCCCCCACCTGGAACAACCTGGGCGTGCTGCACGCGCGGCTGGGCGAGCCGGCCGCCGCGATGCGCGATTACGAGACGGCGCTGTCGATCGACCCGCGGCATGCGCCGGCGCTGTCCAACGCCACCACGCTGTACCAGCGCCTGGGCGAGACCCGGCGCGCGGCGCAGCTGGCCTCGCGGCTGGAACGGGCGCAGCGGCGCGATCCGTTCTACCAGTTCAGGCTCGGCGTGGAGGCCGAACGCCGCAGCGACTACGCCGCCGCGGTGCGCCATTACCGGCGCGCGGTCGACCTGCACGGCAACGCCCACCAGTTCCACTTCGGGCTGGCGCGCGCCCACTTCCTCAACGGCGACAACCGCAGGGCGGAACGCGAGCTGGAATATGCCCAGCGGCTGGGCGACAACGACGAGATCCGCGCCCGCTACCAGGACAAGCTCGAGAGCCTGCGCCGCTGGAGCCGGCGCACCGCGCAGCACTGAGCATGCCGCGCGCCGCGCCGGAACCGGATCAGGCCTTGCGCAGGAAGCAGGTCTTCAGCACCAGGCCCTTGATCTTGTCGGAGTTGCCCTCGATGTGCTCGGCATCGTCCTCGACCAGGCGGATGTTGCGGATCACCGTGCCCTGCTTGAGCGGGATCGACGATCCCTTGACCTTCAGGTCCTTGATGACGGTGACCGTGTCGCCGGCCGCCAGCACGTTGCCGTTGCTGTCGCGCACCACCAGCGCCTCGGCGCCGTCCGCGTCGCCGGCGGCCCATTCGTAGCCGCAGTCGGCGCAGATCCACAGCGCACCGTCGACATAGGTGTTTTCCAGGGTGCACTGCGGGCAGGCGGGTGCGTTGGACATGCTCGTCTCCGTAAATCGCAAAGGCGATATTGTAGCCGCCCGCCGCGATCGCCCCGTCCGGCACCACCGGGATAGACTGGCCACCTCGCCCTGAAACGGAGTCCGGGACATGATCGCCCCGCTGCTGCTCGCCCTGAGCCTTGCCGCCACCGACGAACCGCGCCTGCCGCCGGCCGCGCACTGCCTGGATGCCCGCCAGGTCAGCAGCGCGTACCAGCCCGACGACAGCACCCTGGTGGTGGCCAGCGGCGACCGGCACTACCGCCTGGCCTTGGCCGGCAGCTGCCCGGCGCTACTGGCGCAAGCCGACGCGCTGCAGCTGCGCGCGCCCGGCGGCTGGGTCTGCGGCGGCCCGCAAGAGGCCGTGGTCGGCGCCGGGGTCCGCTGCCCGGTGGCCACTGTGGAAACCATCGGCGCCCGCGATTACGCGCTCGCGGCACGGCGTTCGGACCGCGAGGTGCGCACGATGGAAACGGTGCAGGTCACAGCCAGGGCCGGCGTCGACCGCAGCCGGCGTTTCGCCCGCGGCTTCGTCGGCACGCCGGACTACTGCATGGACCCGCGGCAGATGCGCGGCTGGACCGAGACTCCTGCCGGCCTGCAGGTGGAAGCGTCGCCACGCCGCAATGCCGGCAACCGTTTCTACGTGGTGGAAACGCTGGGCAGCTGCCCGATGCTCAGCGGCGACGCCAGGGTGGGCTTCCGCTCCGGCATGGGCCTGGGCGTGGTCTGCGGCAATGCCGGCGATGCCATCTACGCCCTTCGCGACGCCTTCGTGGCCGAAGTCCCGCACCTGGACGTGGACGGCAGCATGCTTGCCGTACTCGCCGCCGGCGACCAGGTCGCCGAGGTCATCACCGCCCGCTGCTCGATCACCGCGGTCTATCCGGTCGTCCGCTGAGCCGCGGGCCGGACGCCGCCACCGGCATCATCGCTTGCGATACCGCGGCGGCTGGCGCACAGTGCGCGCCCTCCCGCCTACCCCCTCTCGCCCATGCGCCTTGGCATCGACTTCGGCACCAGCAACTCCGCCGCCGCGGCGGTCATCGACGGATCGGTGGTGCCTGTCCGCTTCGGCGACGCCCTGCAGTTCCGCACCACGGTGTATTTCCCCGAGGTGATGCGCGATCCCAACGACTTCGAACTGACCCCGGCGCTGGAGCACCAGGTCGCGGAACTGGTCGAATCCGGCCGGCGCGACGCCCGCGCCGCCGGCCAGGAACGCACGCCCGAGCAACTGCGCCGCGACGCCATCCGGGTCGTACGCCGGCAATGGATGGAGGAACGCATGCGCGAGCCGCGCAGTTCCACCACGCTGCTGCAGAACGCGGTGTACGGCGACGAAGCGCTGGAAGCCTATTTCGAGGAGAACGAAGGCAACCTGGTGCAGAGCCCGAAGTCGATGCTCGGCTACAACCTGCATCCGCGCGCGCGCCAGACCATCACCGGCATCGCCACCCACATCCTCGAACACATCCGCCTTACCGCCTCGCGCCAGCTGGAAACGCCGGTCCGCAGCGCCACGCTGGGGCGGCCGGTGCAGTTCCGCAGCTCCATCGGCGAGGCCGGCAACGCGCAGGCGCTGGAGATACTGCACACCGCCGCGCTGGCGGCCGGCTTCGACAGCATCGACTTCCTGGAGGAACCCGCCGCCGCGGCGATGCACTACCACGCCGGCAGCGGACAAGCGCACGAAGCGGTGATCGTGGACATCGGCGGCGGCACCACCGACATCGCCCATGCCAGCGTCGGCGGCGACGGCGCGCCGCGCATCCATCGCGCCTGGGGCGTCGCCCGCGGCGGCACCGACATCGACCTGGCGCTGAGCCTGGCCGGCTACATGCCGCTGTTCGGCCGCGGCAGCACCCGCGTGCCCGCGCACCACTACGTGGAAGCGGCGATGGTGCAGGACATGACCCGCCAGCGCGATTTCCGCCAGCACCGCTACGACGACGCCCCGGCGCCGTTCGACCGCCGCCTGCGGGCGCTGCAGGACACCGGCAACACCGCGCGCCTGTACCGGGCGGTAGAGCGCTGCAAGATCGCCCTCAGCGACGACCCAGCGCATTCGAGCGCGCTGGACTTCATCGAACCCGGCCTGCGCGCGGACGTGACCGCACCGCAGCTGGCCGACGCAGCCGCCGGCTACCTGCGCGAACTGACCGGACTGCTGGCGCAGGTACGGGCCGACATCGGCCACGACCCGGCCGCGGTGTTCCTGACCGGCGGCATGTCGCGCGCCGGCTACCTGCAGGCGGCGGTGGCCTCGGCCTTTCCCGGATCGCGGCTGGTGCATGGCGATCCCTCCTTCGGCGTGGTGCAGGGCCTGGCGCTGGCCGCCGCGCAGGCGCGGGCCTGATTCCCGCCGCCGTGGCGCGGCGCCACGGAACGGTGGGTTCCGCCGGCATTGGCCGGGGATTAACGCTTGCCGACGCGAACCCGCGTAGCATGGTGCCGTTCGCCTCATGACGCACCGGCGCCCGCGCCACCCGTGCGTTCCTCCCGACAGCCCGACCCGCCGCGCCGATCCGCGCGCGTAACGGCCCCGATCCCGTCCTATCCGCCGAGGGGAACCGCATGCCCGCATGGGCGCGGCTCCTCGCCCGCCGTTCCGGCCCCGACCACTCCCGCAGCTTCCTGCGCCGGTCGCATGCCATCAACCTGGAGGCCGACGCATGGGGATTCCCCAGGCTGCCGCTGCCGCACCCGCCGCCAAGCGCCAGCCCGCCGTCAGTTGCAGCAATTGCGATGCGGTGTGCTGCCGCCTGACGGTGCTGCTGATGCCCGAGGACCGCGTCCCCGAGCACCTGACCGAGTACACCGACGCCGGCCTGCACGTGATGGCGCGCGACGAGGACGGCTGGTGCGTGGCCGTCGACAGCCAGCGCCTGTGCTGCTCGATCTACGAACAACGTCCCGCCATCTGCCGCCGCTTCGTCATGGGCGCCCCCTATTGCCGCGAGGTCCGCCACACCTACCAGGACCAGATGCGCCGCGGCATTCCCCTCACCCTGTACCGCTAAGGAGCTTTCATGTCCCGTTCGCCCCTGAAGACCGCCAACCAGCCGCGCGTCAACCGTACCGACCGCAAGCAGGCCCAGTCGGCATTGAGCCACGAGCGCATCGCCGCCGACCTGGCCGCGTTCCGCAAGGCCGGTGGCAAGATCGAGGTACTGGGCAACACCAACACCCTGAAGAAGATCGCCGAGGCCAAGGCCGCCGACGCGGCCGCCGAGTAACGATCCACCGCACCGCACGGGCGTGCCGCCATCGCGGCACGCCTCAGCGGTTGCCCAGCCGCACCCGCACGTTGCCGGCATGCGAGCTGATGGAGATGTCGCCGTCGCCCGCGCCGATGCGGGTATCCAGCCGGCTGCCGGGCCCGTAGCGCGGACGCACCACCTCGCCGGCATCGGACTGGATGCGGCCGCTGAAGCTGTTCACCCGCAACTGTGCCGAGGTATCGGCCGGCAGGCTCAGCTCCACCGGCGCACTGACCGTCTGCACGCTGATGCGCCCACCCGGTGCGAGTCCGCCGCTGCGGATGCCCAGGTCGCCGGACACCGATTCGACATCGAGCCGCTGTACCCGGGAAAGCGCCAGTTTCACCGCTCCGGACACGGTCTCGGCGGACACGTCGCCGCCGGTGTCGCCGGAAGCATCGATGCCGCCGCTGACCGTACGCGCCTCCAGCCGGCGGGTCCGCAACTGCGAGCGGATCGATCCACTGACCGTGCCCAGCACTCCTTCGCCCGTACGCCCGGCGACGACGAGATCGCCGCTGACCGTCTGCGCCTGCAGCCGCCGCAGGTCGACGTCGGCGATGTCGATCCCGGCGCTGACCGTGCTGGCCTGCAGCTCCGCCGCGCGCGGCACCCGCAGTTCCAGCTGCGCACCGCGGCTGTTGCGGTTGTTGCGCGGGTAGACCACCTTCAGCTGCACCCGGTTGGAGCTGCTCTGCACCTCCAGCGTCTGGCCCTCGCCCAGCGAGCCGGTCAGCTGCACCTCGTCGCGGTCCCAACCGCGGATATTGACCTGGCCGGCGACGTTGCCGATCTCGACCCGCCCCCCGCTGGCCAGCGGATGGCGTTCGTTCACTGCGGTCTGCGCGTTGGCCGCGGCCAAGGGTGCCAACAGCACGACGGCAGCGGCAAGGAAGCGAATGGATCTGTGCATGGCGTGCTCCTTCAGGATTGAAGACCGGCGGCTTGCAACAGCCCCTGCCGGGTAAGTTCGAGACGCAGCGCATAGGTGCGCTGCAGCTGGCGCAACAGGAATCCCGCCTCCGGGCTCTGGCCGATGGCCGCATGGATCGCGCCGGCGCTGCGGTCCAGCTCGCCCAGCGCCGGCACCAGTTCGGCAGGCATCTGCCCGGCCGGCAACGCAGCGAGCGCCTGCCGGTACTCCCCGGCCATCGCATCGGCCTGCTGCAGCAAAGACCCCTGCATCATGGCCTCCGGCGGCAGCGATGGCGGCCGTGCGACCAGCACCAACACCAGCGATGCAGCGGTGGCCAGTCCCGCCAGCAGCGGCCACCGCCGCGACCGCTGCCGGACGGGCGTTGGCGCGGAAGCCCGGCCCGGTTGCGCGGCGATGCCCTCGGCGATGCCCGCCCATACCCTTGCCGGCGGCAGGCGCTCGCCCGGCAGCGCGCGCAGCCGCCGCAGCAGTTCGTCGTCATCGTGATCGTTCATTGCGGTTCTCCCAGGCGTGTCCGCAGCAGGCCGCGGGCGCGATGCAGCTGCGCCTTGGAGCTGCCGACCGCCATGCCCAGCTGTTCGGCGATTTCATGGTGTTTCCAGCCCTCGATGTCGTGCAGCACCAGCACCGCCCGTGCGCGCGGCGGCAGGGTCTCCAGCGCTTTTTCCAGGTCCAGCCCGCTGGCATGGCATCTCGCCGCAGCCGGGGTGTCGGCCAGTTCCTGCAGCCCGCGTTCGCCGGCATCGGCCGCTTCGAAGGCCGCATTGGCGCGCAACTCCATCAGCGCGGCGTTCACCGCCATGCGGTGCAGCCAGGTCCCCAGCGCGCTTTCGAAACGGAACGTGGGCAAGCTGCGCCAGGCCTGGATGAAGGTGTCCTGCAGCGCATCCTCGGCACGCGCGGCATTGCCGCCGCACAGCCGCCACAGCATCGCGTACAGCCGGGGCGAATGCCGCCGGTAGATGCGCTCGTATGCCTGTACGTCGCCCGCGGCGGCGGCACGGACGAGCGCCACGTCGTCCACGATCGGCGGATTGGCTGCGGAGGCGGTCACGGTGGCGTCGAGCATATCCGTTGGATGCGGACGACCCGCAAAAGGTTTAAACGCACGCTCCGCCGCGACCGCCGGCGACTTGAAACGGCGTTTTAAACCTTTGCCGTCCTGCCCCGCATCCAATCGATGAGCGCCGCGTTGCGGCCTGCCGTCCCACCGGAGATTCCATGCCCCCCACCGTCGCCACCCTGCTCCTGTGCCTGGCCTCCTGCCTGCCGTGGCAATGGGACGGGTGGTCGCTGCAACTGCACCTGGGCAGGGACCATGCCGACCTGTGCCTGCGGCAAGCCGAGGCGGGGGACGCGTACTGCCTGTCCGGACTGCCGCGACTGCTGTCGGGGTTGCCCATGCCGCTGCCGGTGATACGCGGCCGGCAAACGCCACCGGCCGCTCCGCCCCTCGTCCTGGCGCGCGGGGCTGCGACCACGGCCGCGGATGACCGCCCCACCTGAGACCGGGCGACCGAACGCCCCCGACGGAAGAAGGGCACCCTGCCCGCGATCCCCATCCTGTTGCAGCGGTCCACTTGCAGCACGCCTCCGCGCACCGCCATTGCGATGCCTCCCGCAGGCACCGCAGGTATCGGCAGCGTCCGCCCCGGGGCATATCGCCGCCGCCATTGCCGTTGGCCATGCGATACGCGCTGCGGCGCGTTGAAAACCCCTCGTCAATGCCGGTACCGTTGCCGTCGCCGCCCACCTGCGAATCGCGGCATCGCAAGGAGATAGTCCGTGATGAAGCAACACCTGCCGGTCTGGATGCATGAATGGATCGAGGTTTTCCAGGGCGGGTTGAGCATCCTCCTGATACTCGTCGCCGCATGGCTGCTGCGACTGCTGGCACGGCGGCTGCTGGCGCGCCTGGGTACCCATTACACCCTGCCCCTGCAGCTCGAGGTCGCGGCACGGCGCCTGTCGAACTTCGTCATCTGGAGCACGGCCCTGGTGATGATCCTGGACCGGCTGGGCGTCTCGGCCACGGTGCTGTGGACGGCATTCACCGGCTTCGCCGCCGTCGGCGCGGTGGCGTTCTTCGCCGCATGGAGCGTGCTTTCCAACATCTTCTGCACGCTGCTGATCTTCACCACCCGCCCGTTCCGCATCGGCGACCAGGTGGAACTGCTGGAGAATGGCGAAAAGCCCGGCCTCAAGGGCCGCGTCATCGACATCAACCTGATCTACACCACCCTGCAGGAAGTCGGCGGCCCGGTGGAAGGCACGCTGATGCAGATACCCAACAGCCTGTTCTTCCAGCGCCCGACCCGACGCTGGCGACCGACGCATGCCGGTTCGGCCGAGATCATCCAGGGAGACGGCTGAGACCCAGCCCCTCCATCCGGCGCCGCTTCCGGGCGCCCCCGCTCCACGCAATACAGGCACTCCACCATGTCCACCCTGGAACGCGCCATCGAGATCGCGGCCGCCGCCCACGCCGGGCAGGTGGACAAGGCCGGCCAGCCCTACATCCTGCATCCGCTGCGGGTGATGCTCCGCGTCTCGACGGAGCACGAACGGATCGCTGCCGTGCTTCACGACGTGGTCGAGGACACCCCGGTCACGATCGGGCAGTTGGCCGACGAAGGCTTCCCTCAGCCGGTTCTTTCCGCCATCGCCGCCCTGACGAAGCATCCGGGGGAATCCCGGATGCAGGCAGCGGTCCGCGCCGCCGCCGATCCCGTCGCCCGCATCGTGAAGCTGGCCGACAACGCGGAGAACATGGACCTGGGCCGGATCGCGAACCCGACCGAAAAGGACTTCGCCCGCCTGCGCGAATACGAACAGGTGCGCGCCCTGCTGCTGGCACCCGACGCGGCCTGACTTTCACCGAGGCCGATCATCCACGCCCAAGAGGACCCCATGGACAAGAGCGTTGAAAACACCGATCGACTGGCCTCCATCAACCACAAGATCGTTTCCGACGGAGAGACCCTGCCGACGGTCCAGCTCAAGGATGGCAGCCGGGTCCAGACCGGAACGGTCGCCGCCATGCTGCACAACATCGCCCTCTACAACGCAGGCGAGCGCGGCCAGGTCGAACGGGAACTGGAACTGGCGGTCCCCACCCTGATGAAGGTCGGGCTGTTCGAACTGTTCGCGCCCGACGAGTGGATCGGCGGCTCCAATCCTGGTCGCGAGCTGGTCGGCAGGTATGCGAAGCAATACCTGGCCAACCGCCGCTGACGCTTCCTCCGGGTCGATGCCGCCATCCGGCTCGCCGATGAACACACGACAATCCGGCCCTGGGCATGGATCCGCGGGCATCAGGCTTCGCGACTTTCCAGCATACTGGGCATGGACCCCCGAAGCTTCCGCCCCTCGCGGCTCCGGTCTTCGCAGCGGGAGGGAAGCGATGCGATGCCCCGGGACCCTGCATTCCATCCAGGCCGGCGACGCCCGGCATCGCGCGGCCCCGACTTCCGACGCACAAGGAGCAATCATGGACAGTGCAGGCGCAAAGAAACTCGTCGACCGCTACATCGCCGCCTACAACGCCTTCGACATCGACGGCATGCTGGTGCTCCTGTCCCCGGACATCCGCTTCGAGAACCATTCGGGCGACCAGCCTGCGACCGCCACGACCGGCATCGACGAATTCAGGCAGCTGGCGCAGCAGTCGAAGACGTTGTTCTCCGAACGCGAGCAGCGCGTTGCCGCGCTGCGGATCGGCCAGGACTCGGCCATCGCCGACATCGCCTTCCGCGGCGTACTGGCCGCCGATGTCCCCGGCGGCCCCGCGGCCGGAACCGTCCTCGAGCTGCAGGGAACCTCGGAGTTCACGTTCGACGACGGGCGGATCGCCAGGATCGTCGACCGCAGCTGAAACCCTGCCCCCCACGGTTCGCCCGAACCTGCGCCGCTTGTCCTGACGCCATGCGAGGTGGAGACAGATGAAGAGCTTGATGGTGATGGGCCTGATGATGGTCGCCGCCAGCGCGACGGCGCTGCCCGTCGATGAATGGCACACCTACGGCAACGACACGTACGGGTACGAGATCCGGTATCCCGAGCCGTACGAAGCCGACGTCACGAGGCCGGGCAACGAGCGCGACGGGAAAATCATCCGCATCGCCATGAAGCGGATCACCCGCCAGCATGGCATCGTCCTCGAGATCCACCCCGGCCTGTCCCTGCAGCGGATCATGGAGCAGATGGGGCCGCGGATGATGGCGCCCGGGCTGGAAGAGATCGAACGCGGCGACGTTGCCGTGGACACCGAGCTCAGCCGGATCCTCTGGCAGTCCACCACGGTCAATGGCGCCCCGGCCGTGAAGATGGAGGCCAGGTTCGTCCAGAACGGCGAACTGCACATGAGCCAGCTGTTCATGGACCAGGCCGTCATGACCGTGGATTTCTGGCCCTTTGCGGGCTTCGACGAGGAACTCGCGGAACGGATCGTATCGACCTTCCGCTGGACGGCCGGGACGCAGGGCAGCCCGGGTGCCGACGCCGACCAATGACCGCACCCGACCGGTATCGCCACCGTCCAGTCGCCGGAACGATGAGCGGATCGATCTTCCCGGCATGCCGCGGGGCCCCGCCGCATCGGTCGTTGACTGCGGCACGGCGATCGAAGCCCGCGAAAAAGCGGAGCCAAGAGCCGACATGTTGAAACGAACCCGTGTGGACGACGATATGCAGCCACTTGCAGCAGGGGAGCAACACGATGTATGAGCAGCGTGCCAGGAGTTTCACCGGGATAAGCGCATTCAAGAAGGATTACGTCGTAATAACCGCCGTGGACGACGAGCTTGCGGACCAAGGCATCGATCATTCGATCGTCTTTCGATATGCCGGTGGATCCTGGGGGAAAAAGACCCTCGAAGGCGCCACACGGGGCTCGATGGTTCTTGACGATGGAAGAAGGATCTTCAACATGGGCACCGATGGACGGATATTCATCCTGAACCTTCCCGGCATGTCCGAAGAACATGTGGACACCTCCGACGAGGGGCCCAGCGACCTGCTGACGTTGAGAGCCACACGCCTCATTGGCGATGGGATCTATGCAGCAGGCATGGGCAGGCATGTTTACAAGAGAACCGGGGACGGCGCATGGCTCCGGATCGACGACGGCGTTTTCCTGGAAAAGGAGAAACGCACCCGTGCAACGGGCTTCAACGCCATCGATGGATTCTCCGAAGACGACATTTATTGCGCGGGATACGCGGGAGAGGTCTGGCACTTCGACGGCGGCGCCTGGATCCGGAAGCAGAGCCCGGGCAATGTCGCCCTCAATTGCATCCTGTGCGCGGAAGACGGCCTGGTGTACGCCTGTGGAATGGCTGGAACCATCATCCGCGGTCGTGGCGACGCATGGGAGGCCATCGCACAGGACGTCACCCAAAGTGACTTCATGGGAATCGCCTCTTTCAAGGGCGCGCTTTACCTGTCGAGCCATGAGGGCCTGTTCAGGGCCACAGGCGACCTGGTAGAGAAGGTGGACCCAGGGATCAGCATTGACACGGCCTACCTGGACTGCGCCGACGGGCGCATTTGGTCGGTTGGTCCACGGGACATCGCCTGCAGCGACGATGCCGCGAGCTGGATCCGGATAGTGAATCCGTAATGCATGGCCGGACCATGCCGGCATCCGGACCGCCTGCGCGGACGCCCCCCCCCCGGACCAAGGATCGAAGCATGCGCATTTTCCTGCTTGCCGCCGCACTGTTCCTTTGCGTGGTGCCCGGCGCCCATGCAACCTCTTCTTTCGGTTACTCCGGCGAGTCTCTGGACGTCCAGTTCGTCGGCCGCGATTTCCAGCCGACATTCAACGGCACGATCGAGGTCTCGACCGGGACCGGGCCTCGCACCTTGCCGGTGCACAGCTACATGTTGAGCGACTACCGCTTCGGGGAATCGCTCAGGCTGGACTTCCGCAACCCCGGGGATGAGTCGCTGCCGCCGTCCTTCACCCTGATCGTGGTCGGCGCCCGGGCGACACTGGAAACCGGCGGACTCCGGCTCGGCGGCCATTTCACCTGGGAGAGCTGAACCATGCCCTGGCAACCACCCGATACGCCGCCCCGGCCGTCAGCGTTCCGCGGCGCCTCGTTCCGGGTCTCGAGTACCGTGCGCAGATGCCTGCTCCTGCTTTTCGCCGCGGTGGTTCCGCCCTCCGCCGCCGCCGTGGAGCCTTATCGCGTGCATGGAATCATGCTGCTGCAGCCGGACTTCGTGCTGCAGCAGCGCGCACCATCGGCAGAAGCGGTTTCCGGCTATATCAAGGCGGTACAGGAAGCGGCGGAAGGCGCGCTTGCCGCCGAGCCTCCCAGCCCGGCAAGCGGCCATCTCGTCCTCGCCGTGCGGCCGGACGGGCGGTCGATGGCCTGGCTGGATTTCAGACCCGCATTGCCCGCGCCGACCGCGGCTCGGTTGCTGTCGGCCATCCGCGGCGTGCCGCCGTTCGAGGCACGCAATGGCGTGGTCGTTTTCGCGCTCAATGCGACGCTGTGGGAGGCCGCTCCCACCCGCGGCTTTCCGGATCCCGCGGAATGGCGCAAGGCAATGGAAGGGCATGACGAACCCCGGGAAATAGGCGATCTTGTGGACGAGATATGGCCGCCGGATGCGCCAGCCCCCTGAAGATCCTCCATCGACGGCTGCCCTCCGGTTGCAGCCGAACTTTCCTCCTTCGACCTTGCGCGGGTGACCCCATGCCGATCGGCGACATCGCAGGCGACGCACTCGGCGGCCTTTTCCGTTTCCTGGGCCGCCTCTTCGTCGAGATATTCTTCGAGTTCATCATCCAGGGGACCGGCCACGTCCTGCTCCGCATCGGCCGGCCCAGGCACGAGCCCAGCGATACCGCCTGCGCCGTGGCCGGCCTGCTGTTCTGGGCCATGGTCGCGGTGGGCGCCTACGGGTTCTATCGCGCCACGTCGTCCTGACGCCCCCCACCATCCCGGCCACCGCAACCGTGCGGCCGGCCCGCGAACGACAGGCAACACCGAATGCGATTGTGGTCGCTGCATCCCCGATACCTGGACCCGCAGGGGCTGGTCGCCCTGTGGCGCGAGGCGCTGCTGGCGCGCGCGGTGCTGCGCGGCCAGACCCGCGGCTACCGGCACCACCCGCAACTGCAACGCTTCCGTGCGCATCCCAGTCCGCGCCTGGCGATCAACGCCTACCTGGCGGTAGTCCACGCCGAGGCGCTGGACCGCGGCTACCACTTCGACCGCGGCAAGATCGGGCCGGTCCGGGCGGTATCCTCCATTGCCGTCGAACAAGGTCAGATCGATTTCGAATGGCGGCACCTGCTCGCCAAGCTGGAGCACCGCAGCCCGGCCTTGTTCGGGCAAAGCCGGGACGTCGCCGATCCGGCATGCCACCCGCTTTTCCAACCTCGCCCCGGTCCGGTGGCATCATGGGAACGCGCTTCGCCATCATCGCCGCAGTGAACCCATGGCCGTCACGACGAATCTCCGCATCCGCCGCTACGAGGAGGGCGAGGAAACCGCCCTCTGGGAGATATTCCATTCCTCCATCCACCAGCTGGCGCATCGCCATTACAGCGCCGGGCAACTCGCGGCCTGGGCGCCGGACAATCGCGACGAGCACGCATGGCGGCGCCGGATCGCCGCGAACGCTCCGTTCGTGGCGGTCGTCGATGGCCGCATCGCCGGGTACGCCGATCTCCAGCCCTCCGGCTACATCGACCACTTCTTCGTCGGCGGTGCCTGCGCCGGCCGCGGCGTCGGCGCTGCACTGATGCGGCACCTGCTCGCCGTGGCCGAATCGCGGCGCATCGGCCGCCTGCATGCCGACGTCAGCCTTGCCGCGGAGGCATTCTTCCTGCGCCACGGCTTTTCCGTCGAGACGCGCCAGCAGGTCACGATCCGCGGCGTGCAGCTGCAGAACGCCCGCATGTCCAGGAGCGTCGCGCTCGGGCACACTCCCGCGCCGCCCGGCTGACCGCTCCGCCGGGCGGCGACGGGGACACCCGCCGGAACCGGGCAAGCTGTCGGCAGGCTCGACGGCACCGGACAAGGAGAAATCCATGAGCGACAACACCGGAAGCGTCGCCGGCGCGGTGGGAGCCATCGTCGGCCTGGCGGCCATCGCCCCGCCCCGCGCCTGCCCCAGGTGCGGCACCGGCCTGCCGGCCCTCCGCATTCCGCGGGACGTGCGCGAAGCCCTGTTCGGCGGCTGGCACTGCCCGAGCGGCGATGTCCGCATCGGACGGGACGGCGCACGGCTGCCGGACCCGACGTAACGACAGCCCTCCCGCCGCCACGGCAACATCGGCGGCGATGCGGACCACCCGCCGTTCAAGGCGCACGAGGGCCTGATCCGGTGACGCAATCCTCCCGGCGACGCCGGCGCGCGCCGGTTCGAGTGCGCCCGGACCGCTTTGCCGGGCCTGGCAGGAACGGCTGCGCACCGCAGCGTTTCATTCCCGGAAAGCCTGCGCGTGGCAGAATCCGCAAGCGTGGCCTCCCGCTGCCTGCCGGGACCACGCCTCCCCCCGCCGCTCCCCCCGCACCATGTCCGCCGCCTCCGATCCCTCGTGTCCGTCCATCGCGGCGGGCGCTGCCGTTTCTGCTTCCCCTTCGCCGGTACCGAGCGACCGCCAACGCTGGTTCAGCGTGATCGCGCTGGCGCTGGGCGCGTTCGTATTCAACACCAGCGAGTTCGTGCCGGTGGGGCTGCTGAGCGACATCGGCGGCAGCTTCGGCATGCCGATCGAGCACGTCGGGCTGATGCTGACGATCTACGCCTGGGTGGTCGCGCTGACCTCGCTGCCGGGCATGCTGCTGACCCGGCACATCGACCGGCGCAAGCTGCTGGCCGGCGTGTTCGCCTTGTTCGTCGTCAGCCATGTGCTGTCCGGATTGGCCTGGAGCTTCCCGGTACTGATGGCCAGCCGCATCGGCATCGCCCTGGCGCACGCGGTGTTCTGGTCGATCACCGCCTCGCTCGCGGTCCGGGTGGCGCCGGAAGGAAAGCGCCCGCAGGCGCTCGGCCTGCTGGCCACCGGCACCTCGATGGCGATGGTGCTGGGCATTCCGCTGGGACGCATCGTCGGCGAGGCACTGGGGTGGCGCGTCACCTTCCTGGCCATCGGCGGCGCGGCGCTGCTGGTGATGGCGGTGCTGGTGCGCCTGCTGCCGGCACTGCCCAGCCGCAACGCCGGCTCGGCCAGCAGCCTGCCGCTGCTGTTCCGGCGCCCGGCGCTGATGGCGCTGTACCTGCTGGTGATGGTGGTGGTTGCGGCACAGTTCACCGCCTACAGCTACATCGAGCCGTTCGTGCAGCAGGTGGGCGGTTTCGACGGCCACGTCACCACGCTGGTGCTGCTGCTGTTCGGCGGCATGGGGCTGGTCGGCAGCCTGCTGTTCTCGCGTTTCGGCCTGCGCTGGCCACGCGCTTTCCTGCTGGCGGCCATCGGCGTGCTGGGCGGCTGCCTGCTGTTGCTGGCGCCGGGCAACGGCCACGCCTGGATGCTGTACGCGCTGGCTTCGGTCTGGGGCGTGGCGATGATCTGCTTCGCGCTGTCGATGCAGTCCAAGGTGCTGCACCTGGCGTCGGACGCCACCGACGTGGCGATGTCGCTGTTCTCGGGCATCTTCAACATCGGCATCGGCGCCGGTGCGCTGATCGGCAGCCAGGTCAGCCTGCACCTGGGCCTCCAGCACATCGGCCTGGTCGGCGGACTGCTGGCGCTGCTGGGCTGGAGCTGGTGCCTGTTCGCGATGCTGCGCTACTCGGCCAGCTTCCGCCTTAGCGGCCCCACGCATTGAGGCCGGCCGCCGTCAACGCAGCTGGCTGTCCTTGCTGCCGCGGCGGTTGTAGCCGCTGAATTCGGCCTGCTCGCGGTCCTGCGCTTCCTGGCAGGCCACGCACAGGCGCACGCCGGGTATCGCCTTGCGCCGGGCCTCGGGAATCGGCGCGCCGCACTCTTCGCAATGTTCCAGCCCGGGACCGCTGGGCAGCTTGCTGCGCGCCCGCTTGATCGCATCCTCGACGGTGGCGTCGATCTGCTCCTGTACCGCGTCGTCTCCTGCCCAACCGGTGGCCATGACTGCCTGCTCCACAACGACCTTGCGCCAGCCTAGCCGAGTTGGCGCACGGCGGCGTCGAAGCGCGTATTCAGGCCGATGGCGGTTCAGGCCACGGCCGGCATCGCGCAGGCCGCGTCACCACATCAGGTCGTCGGGCACCTTGAACTGCGCGTAGTACGCATCGTCCTCGGCGTTGCCGGTGGACGGGGCGGCGTCGGCCGTGGCGGCATGGTCGACCACGACGAGCGAGGCGTCGCGCTCGCGGATCTTGTCGGCCGCCGCACGCGGCACCAGTTCATGGCCCTCGCCCAGCCGCACGATCACCAGCGTGCCGGCGGCCAGCTGCCGGCGCAGGCCGTCGTCGACCAGCAGGGTGCGGATCGCCGCGCCGTCGGCGAAGCGGTACTCCAGCTCGCCGCTGCGCTTCACCCGGCTGGTCTCGATGATCTGCCGGGCCTGGGCACGCAGTTCGGCCTGGCGCGCGGCCGCGTTGCGCTCGGCGGCAAGGGCACGATCGCGCTCCACCTTCTCCGCCCGCGCCCGCTCGATCTCCCGCTGCTCTTCGCTCGGCGCCCTGGGGGCCTTGGCGTGGCGGGCCTTGGCCTGCTCGTGCGCGACCTGCGCCACCTTGGACTTCTTGACCAGGCCGGCCTTGAGCAACTGTTCCTGGAGGGGGTTCGCCTTCGCCATGTTCCTGCACGTTCTTCGGTTGCCGATGGCTGCCATCATACTGGGCCATCCCGTCCACGCGCCCTGCCCACGCCCCGATGCAACCGCTGAAGTACCTCGCCGGCTATCCCGAGCACCTGCTGCAGCGGGTACGCGCACTGATCGAGCAGGACCGGCTGGGACAGGTATTGGGCGACAGGTACGGCCAGCCGCACGCGGTGCGCAGCGACCGCCAGCTGTACGAGTACACGCAGGCGCTGAAGGAGCGCTACCTGCGCCAGTCCGTGCCGCTGGGCAAGGTGGTCTACGACAACCGGCTGCAGGTGGTGAAGCACGCGCTGGGCACGCACACCACGGTGTCGCGGGTGCAGGGCAGCCGGCTCAAGGCCAGCCGCGAGATCCGCATCGCCAGCGTGTTCCGCGACGCCCCGGCCGATTTCCTGAAGATGATCGTGGTGCACGAACTGGCGCACCTGAAGGAATCGGACCACAACAAGGCGTTCTACCAGTTGTGCACGCACATGGAACCGGATTACCACCAGCTCGAATTCGACCTGCGCCTGTACCTCACCCACCTGGAGTGCGCGGGCCGGCGCTGACGCCCCGGCGGCGCTACTGCGACTGCCAGAGCACCTCGGCACGCCAGTACAGGCTGCCGCGCGCGGAGACCCCGAGCGAACGCCACAGCGCGGCCTGTTCGGCCAGCGGCAGGTCGAGCGCCTTGAGCGTGATTCCCAGCGAGGCCGGCAACAGCGTATCCAGCCGTTCCGGCTGCGACAGCAGCGGCCCGATGCCCGGCAGGTCGATCAGCGGCAAACGCACCAGCGCGTGCAGCGCGGTGCCCAGCAACTGCTGCGCCTGCAGCGGATCGGCCGCGCGCGCATCGACCAGGTAGTCCAGATGCAGGAGCTGGGCCGCGTGCAGGCGGCGGCCGTCGGCGCCGAGCACCGGGACCGCGCGCGCCGCCGGTGGCGAGGCGATGCGGAACAGGTGCAGCGAAACCGATTCGGCAACGGCCGCCTCCGCCGACGGCGCGGCCAGCTGCACGTTCACCGCCGCCGGCATGGCACTTTGCAGCAGGCCGCGCAGCGCATCGCTGGACACGGCAATCAATGCGTTCTGGGTCATGCTTCCACCTCCGCACAGGGGATCGGGTACTCCACCACCCACGGCACCCGGACCCGGCACCGTGTCCACCTCGCCCGCATGCATCGCCTCGCCACGGCGGCCACGCCCAGCATCCGGAACGCCTCGCCTGCGCACATTACGCCCGCGCCGCCGCAACGGCGCAATCCGGCCGGTTTGGCCGCGTCTTCCGCGCCAAGCCGGTACACTCGCCGCCCGTCGCCCCGAACCGCTTCCGATGCCCGACCCGATCCGCCTGGACAAACGCGTGGTTGAACTGCTGCGCTGCTCGCGCGCCGAAGCCCAGCACTACATCGAGGGCGGCTGGGTGTCGGTGGACGGCCGCGTGGTCGAAACCCCGCAGACGCTGGTGGGCGCCGAACGGGTGGAAATCGCCGCGGAAGCCGCCCCCGAGGCCGCCGAACCGGCCACGCTGCTGCTGAACAAGCCCGTCGGCAGCGACCCGGCAGCCACCGCCGCCCTGCTTTCGCCGCAGGCCCGCGCCGAAAGCGACGACTCCGGCGTGCGCCTGCTGCAGCGCCATTTCCAGCGGCTGGTGCCGCTGATGCCGCTGGACGACGACGCCAGCGGGCTGGTGGTGTTCAGCCAGGACTGGCGGGTGCGCCGGCGACTGGAGGAGGACCTGGCGACGATCGAACAGGAGTACGTGGTCGAGGTCGAGGGCCAGGCCGGCCCCTGGGCACTGGCGAAGCTCGGCCATGGCCTGCGCTACCAGGGCCGGGTGCTGGCGCCGTGCAAGGTCAGCTGGCAGAGCGAGAACCGGCTGCGGTTCGCGATCAAGCACGTGCAGCCGGGCCAGCTGCGGCAGATGTGCCGCGAGGTCGGGCTGGAGGCGACCGGCATCCGCCGGCTGCGGATCGGCCGCATCGGCCTGAGCAAGATGCCGGTGGGACAGTGGCGCTACCTGGCGCCCGGCCAGCGCTTCTGAGCGCCGCAGGCCGGCCAGGCGATGCGCTTCAACCCCAGCCGGCCAGCCGCAGCAATGCCGCCGTCGCCGCGCCGGCGACCACCACCAGCAGGAACGGCAGCCGCCACCACAGCGCCAGCGCCGCCGCCAGCAACGCGCCCAGCCGCGCATCCAGCACCAGCCCCTGCCCGGAAGCGAAGGCGTTCATCGCCGTCAGCGACGCCAGCAGGCCGATGGTCAGGGTGCCGGCCACGCGGGTCATGCGCGGCTTCTCCAGCCAGCGCGTCGGCACCAGGTAACCGCTCAGCTTGATCGCATAGGCCGCCGCGCTGGCCAGCAGGATCCATCCCCACAGCGGCATCAGCGCAGCTCCCCATGATCGCCCTCGGCATGGCCGGCCGGCTCCACGTCCGGCTCCAGCCCCTCGTCGGCGGGACCGCGTCCGAACCAGCCCCACAGCGCCGCCACCAGCGCCGCGACCAGGATCGGGATGCCCGGCGGGCTGAACGGCACCGCCAGTACCGTGACCAGCGCGCAGGCCACGGCGATCGCGACCGGCTCGCGGCTGCGCAGGCGCGGCCACAGCAGGCCGAGGAAGGCCGCCACCGCCGCGCCGTCCAGCCCCCAGCGACGCGGATCGCCCAGCGCGTCGCCCAGCAGCGCGCCGACCGCGGTGAACAGGTTCCACAACAGGAACACGCCGAGGCCGGCGCTCCAGAAACCGCGGCGCCGCTCATCGCGGCTGTCCTGTCCGGCGGCGGCGGCCACCGATTCGTCGATGGTCACCTGCGCCGCGAGCAGCCGCCGCCAACCGCGCGGCTGCAGCATCTGGTTGACCTGCGCACCGTACACCGCGTTGCGCACGCCCAGCAGCGTGGCCGCGCCGAACGCGGCCGGCCCGCTGCCGCCGCCGGCCACCACGCCGATGAAGGCGAACTGCGAGCCGCCGGTGAACATCAGCAGGCTCAACGCCACCACCTGCCAGACTTCCAGACCGGCGGCCACGCCCAGCGCACCGAAGGAAACGCCGTACAGCCCGGTCGCCAGCGCGATGGAGCAACCGATACGGACGGCGGGGGAATCGAGCCAGCGCATCGCCGCATTCTGCATGCCCGCTTCCGCCGCAGCCAGCCACCGGCCATATCCGGCCCGGTCGGCAATGATTACGATGTCGCGGTCACGTCATGGGGTTGGACATGCGCCGCCTGTTGCGCTGGATGGGGATCGCACTGCTGCTGTTGCTGGTACTGGTCGCCAGCGGCCTGCTGCTGGCCGACCACCTGACCCCGCAGGCGTTGGGCAAGCCCAGCCATGCGCTGCCGCTGCAGCCGTCGCAGACGCCCATCGACCAGGCGCTGGCGCCGCTGCTGGCCGCGCATCCGGGCAAATCCGGCATCGGTTTCGTCTCCCGCGGGCTGGATGCCTTCGCGGTGCGCGCGCTCAGCGCGCGCCAGGCCGGCCGCAGCCTGGACCTGCAGTACTACATGTGGAAGAACGACCTCACCGGCCACCTGCTGGCGCACGAGGTCCATGCCGCCGCCGAGCGCGGGGTGCGCGTGCGCATCCTGCTCGACGACATGAACACCCGGCGGATGGACCCGCAGCTGCTGGCGCTGGACGCGCATCCCAACATCGAGCTGCGGCTGTACAACCCGTTCCGCAACCGCAAGGGCCTGTGGCGGCTGGTGGAGATGGTGCAGCGTTTCTTCAGCGTCAACTACCGCATGCACAACAAGGCCTGGATCGCCGACGGCCGGGTCGCGGTGGTCGGCGGACGCAACATCGGCGAGGAGTATTTCGACGCGCGCAACGACGTCAATTTCCGCGACCTCGACCTGGTCGTGGCCGGCCCCGCGGCCGACGACGCCAGCCGCATCTTCGACCGTTTCTGGAACAGCCCGGCGGTGGTGCCCATCGCCTCGCTCAACCACCAGACCCCGGCCCAGCTGCGGCGGCTGATGGCCGAAAGCGCCGCCGAGGCGCAGCTTCCCGCCGCCCGCCGGTACCTGCAGCAGGTGGCGCAGTCGCCCACCCTGCGCCACTACCTGGACCGCAAGATGCCGCTGAAATGGAGCGGCCGGGTGGCCATCGTCTCCGACCCGCCCTTGAAGAAGGGCCAGCAGGACACCGCCGACTGGCTGGTGTACCGGCTGGCGCGGGAACTGGAAACGGTGCGCGGCAAGGCCCTGCTGATCTCGCCCTATTTCGTTCCCGGCGATGCCGGCAGCGAGTGGTTCGCCGGGCTGGTGGCGCGCGGCGCGCAGGTCGGCGTCGTCACCAACTCGCTGGCGGCCAACGACGTGCCCGCGGTGCACAGCGGCTACTCGCGCTATCGCCGGCCGCTGCTGGAGGCGGGCGTGCAGCTGTACGAGTTGAAGGCGCACGGCAGGATCGACTCGGCCGGACTGTTCGGCAGCAGCGGCGCCAGCCTGCATACCAAGGCGTTCGTGGTGGACGACCGGCGCGGCTTCGTCGGCTCCTTCAACCTGGACCCGCGCTCGGCCTACCTCAACACCGAGATGGGCGTGTTCTTCGACGATCCCGACATCGGCCTGCGGCTGCGCCAGGAATACCTGCACCTGACCGATCCGGCGCAGAGCTACTGGGTGTTCCTGGACGGCGAACGGCGCCTGCGCTGGCTGGACCGCGAGCCGCAACCGCCGCAACTGCTCGCCACCGAACCGGATACCGGCAGCGGCAAGCGCCTGCTGGTGTGGATGATCGGCTGGCTGCCGATCGAATCGCAGCTGTAGCCGCAGGCCCGTGTAGCCGCAGGCCCGGCCGGCAGCGGCGGCCCGATCAACCGGCCGCCGGCGCCGGGGCCGTCAAGCGCCGCCAGATCCACTCCGTGGCGTGCGCCTGCGCCTCCATTCCGTCCAGCGTCGCCAGCGCCGCCGCCGCTTCCATTTCGCCGTGCCGGCACAGCAGCGCCAGGGTGGCGGCCAGCTGGCCGAACTCCAGCGATCGCGCCAGCGATTCCCTGCTGCCCCCATCCGCCGTCCCCGGACGCAGCGCGCGCCGCAGCGACTCCGGCAGTTCCCAGCAACCGGCAACGCGCTCGGCGGTCGCGGCGGTCCACTCCTCCAGCAACGATTGCGCGATTTCCACGGACGGCTTCAGCAAGGGTTGCCGCGCGTACTCGTCGCGCAGCACCTGCACCACCAGCACCGCCGCCAGGCCATGCAGCAGGGCCAGCAGCTGCGCGGCCAGCCCGTCTTCGCGCCCCACCGCGCGGGCATGGTCGGCCGCCGCGGCGCCGGCCAGCAGCGAGTGTTCCCAGACCACCGCCTGGAACCGGGCGAACGCGCCGGCGCCGATGTTCATCACCGGCTGCACCAGCGCGGCGGAAATGATCTGGCGGATGCCGTCGGTACCGACCAGGGTCACCGCCCGCTCGATGCTCTCCACCGGCCGCGCCTGCAACCGGTACAGCGGGCTGTTGGCGATGCGCAGCAGGTTGCCGACCAGCACCGGATCCTGGCCGATGATCCGCGCGATCGAACGTGCCGAAGCATCGGCATCGTTGACGCTCTGCATCAGCTGCGGCAGCAGCTGCGGCCGCCGCGGCGTATAGCGCGGCGACATGTCGATCCGCACCAGCGTGGCCGCCACCGCTGCCGCCACCGCCTCGTGCGCCGGCCGTTCCGCCAGCGTCAGCGGCGGCGCGCTGCCCAATGCCAGGACATGCAGGCGCTGCCGGACCGCACGCAGCTGTTCGCGCTCGACCGCGGTCGCGGCCCGCGCGTTCTCATGGCCGGCGCCCTCGCCCGCCATGGATGCCGCATGTGCGGGTTCCCGTGCGGGAACCGCGTGGGAGCGACGTCGCCGCATCCGCGCCATGGCGACCACGAGGATCGCCATGGCGGCTGCAGCCAATGCGGCAAGAAGGGTCGCCATGTCGGGAACGTCGGAAAATCCATGCACGGTATCGCCGCCGGTATCGGCATTCTGGCGGACATCTGAAGCGTCGCGCTCGCCGCCTGGCGCGGTCGCCGCTCCCGTTTCGTCCGCTGGCGACGCCGCGCTATTCGATCCTGAGCAGGCGCACGCCCATGGGGCCGGTCAGGGAACCGTCGGCACCGAGGGTGAAATCCAGCGACGGCGCATCCCCGGGCAGCAGGATCCTCACCACCTCGCCCTCGCGCACGTAGCGGGCCTGCCGCGACACGCCCGCCACCTCGACGGTCGCGCTGCCGTCGCGCTCGAAGGTATAGGCGCTCACGCCCATCTCGTCGCGATAGGTGCCCTGCAGGCCCTGGCTGCAGGCGGACAACAGGCAGACCAGCGCGACGGCCAACAGCTTCTTCATTGCGATTCCCGGCAGGTGGAAACAAGCGCCGCCCGCGACATGGCCGGCGCCGGCGGATTCTGCCATGCCCAGGGTGCGGACGCGGGTTCCGGATCCGCGCCGAATGCGCCGTTTTTCGCCACCGATGGCCGTCATCCGGCGCTTTTACGGCTTTTTTGCCCGCAAATGCAGCAGTTCACCTGCAAGGGTCTACACTGGCTGCCCCGATTCCCAAGAGAAAAGCCACTTGGCCAAGCCCAATTACTCGTTCGAGAAGCGACAGCGCGAGATCGCGAAGAAGAAGCAGCAGGACGAGAAGGACGCGCGCAAGCGCCAGGCACGCGAGGCCGCCAAGGCCGCCGCGGAAGCCGCTCCCAGGACCGCCAACCCGACGGATTGACGCACCGGCGCCGGCGGTGCCCGGGGTGCAGCGCCGCCCCATACCGCCACTGCGCCTGCTCCGCGGCCTGCGCCGCCCTCCGGACCGACAGGCGCCGACCTGTATGATGTCCCGGACACACCCGCCCCGCCGGCCCGCAAACCCCCGGGCCATGCCGGCCTCTCCCTTCCCTTACCTCGGCCTGCACGCAGGCTGCACTGCTCTGGGAGAGCACATGCCTGGTTACGACATCCGCCACCTCGACCTGCAGGTGGGCAAGCATCCCTTCCGGCTCCGCGTGCTGCGCGATCTGCAGCAGTTCTCCGACCCGGACGGCCACGGCGAGCGCCTGGGCATTTCCTCGGCGCAATGGAGCCTGTTCGGCCAGGTCTGGCCGGCCGCGGAGCTGCTGGCGCAGGCGATGGACGATTTCGACATCGCGGGCAAGCGCATCCTCGAGCTCGGCTGCGGCATCGGCCTGCCCAGCCTGGTGCTGCAACGGCGCGGCGCACAGGTGGTCGCCTCGGACATCCACCCGCTGGCGGAATCGTTCCTGGCCTACAACGCGGCGATGAACGAGCTGCCGGCGGTGCATTTCCGCCATCTGGACTGGGACACGCCGCTGCCCACGCTGGGAATGTTCGACGTCATCATCGCCAGCGACGTGATGTACGAGCGCAACCACGCGCGGCTGCTGGCGGACCTGGTGCAGCGCCACGCGCTGCCCGCGGCCGAGATGGTCATCACCGATCCCGGGCGTGGCAGCGGCGGCCTGTTCACGCGGTTGCTGGAGGCGCAGGGATTCGGTCTGCAGGCCACGCTGTGCGCGACCCCGGCCGCCGATTCGCCGGCCGACACGCCACGGGTACTGCACTTCCGGCGCACGCTCCCGGCCTGAGCCACGGCGGCGGCCGGGCCCACGGTCCGCCGGAAACTCCAGCGTCCGCAATGGCAGCAGAATGCACGCCTGGCATCGCGCTTCGTCCGCCCCGGCCCCATCGCCCATCGGATACATCGCGACCGGCGGCATGGCGGCCACGCCACGCCGGCTCCGCGCATCGGACTTCTCCCGGAACCGGCGACACTCCCAGCCGGCATCTGCAGGGCATCGCCCGCGGCCGGCGTTTCATCCGAGCGGGCCGGTCGATGCCCGCTCCGCCCGTTGCCGACCGCCTCTCGCCATTGCGACGCCGGTGTCGGATAAGCTGCGGCTTCCCCGAACGCCGGGACGACCGATGATCCGACTGCTCTCCCTGTTGGTCCTGATGCCGTTTTTCGCCGGATGCGCCGCGATGCCACCGCAACCTCCCGCCGCCAGCGGCCATTTCGTTGCCCGCACCCTGGAGATCGAGAACCGGACGTTCCGCTACCAGGTGTTCGTACCGGCCCGGCACGATCCGCAGGGCACGCCGATCGTGCTGTTCCTGCATGGTTCCGGCGAGCGCGGCAGCGACGGCGAACGCCCGCTGCTGGCCGGCCTGGGCCCCTGGCTGCGGGCCAACGCGGATACGTTCCCCGCCCTGGCCGTGTTCCCGCAGGTGCCGGAGGACGAGGAGTGGCTGGGACGCAACGCGCGCATGGCGGTGGCCGCGCTGGACGCAGCAAGCCGGGAATTCGGCGCCGATCCGCGACGCACCTACCTCACCGGCATGTCGATGGGCGGCTATGGCACCTGGGAAGTGGCGCTGATGCACCCGCACCGCTTCGCCGCGCTGGTGCCGATCTGCGGCGGGCTCAGCATCCCGCGCCCGGAACGCCCGACGCTGCGGGTCGATCAGGTCACCGGCGAGGCAGACCCCCACGCCGCCGTGGTCGCCCGGTTGCACGACGTCCCGACCTGGATCTTCCACGGCGCCCGCGACGACATCGTGCCGCCGGACGACGACCGCCGGCTCCACCGGGCCGCGCTCGCGGCCGGCGCGGATTTCCGCTACACCGAGTATCCCGATGTCGACCACAACGCCTGGGATCCGACCTACCGCGACCCGGCGATGTGGCAATGGCTGTTCCAGCAGCGTCGTTGAGCGCCGTTGCGGTTGTGGCGTCCGCATCGATGGCACGGCATGGAATTTCCGATCAATGGCGGCGGAATGATCAGGCTAGGTGGGCTCCATCCCGCCATCCGGGTTGGCATCGCCTGCCAAAGCCCATCCTTCGTGCGCCGGCCGCTTTGCCGATCAGTCTCCAGGTGTCATCGCGACTTGCAAGGCGAGACCGATCGGAGTCGCAGTGATAGCATCGCGGCCCGACAATTCATTCCGGTCGGCACCATTCGCGGTGCGGCGCAGCTCATGCGTCAGATCTCAAGGAAATATCCATGCGGGTGATGGGCCTGGTTCTTCCATGTATCGGCATTGTCGCCATGGTTGCTGGCGTGCTGCTCGTGTTGAGATCCCTGGGGACGTTCTGAACAACGCCGGCAGGCGAGCCGCGTTCCCGGCCGATCCGCGATGGTGCCTCCCGGCGTAGCCAGACGGCGGCTCGATCACCCGCTCCGCCTCCGCACGCATTAGACTCGGGCTCATCTCTCTGCCGGGAGCGCGACCATGGAACACCCCGTCCACCCCTTCTCCGAGCTGTTCGCGCAGCTGGGATTGCCTTCGGACAAGGCCGGCATCCGTGCCTTCATCGTCGGCCACTCCCCACTGCCCGAGCACACCGCGCTGGCGGATGCGCCGTTCTGGACACCCGCACAGGCCGCCCTGCTGCGCGAAGAACTCGCCGAGGATGCCGACTGGGCCGAAGTGGTCGACCAGCTCAACCTGGCCCTGCGCGCGGCGGGCTGAAGCTTCGCCGCCGGCCCGGCGGAACCGGGACGCGCCGCTTGGCTACAACAGCGGCGCCTGCCGCGGCGCGTAGCTGAGCCGGCCGTCCACGATGTGTGCCGGCGCCGTATACGGGTGCGACACGGCATGGGTGGCATCGAGGATGTGGATCACCTCGATGCCGCGCAGCTTCAGCACATCGGCGATCAGTGCGCGATGGCAGCGCCACCATGGCGCTTCGGCGCACATCAGCGCCATGCGCCGGTCGGTGGCCAGCGCCAGGGCCTGCGCCAGCCCCTCGGCGAACTCGGCGCTCGCCAGGTGATCGGCGTATCCCTGGAACGAAGGATTGCGCCAGCCGCCGTTGGGCGACCCCGCCAGCACCTTGCGCCGGCCGCCCAGCTGCGGGATCCGGCGATAGGCGATGCCGTGCGCCGGCAGGCTTTCGCGCAGCGCTTCGCCGGCGAACCAGGGATAGCGACGGGAACCGGGGAAGCGCCGCACGTCGGCGACCGCATCGATGGGGAAGGTGGCGAGCAGTTCCAGGAACTCCTCCAGCGGGCGCGTCGAATGGCCGACGGTCCAGACCGTTTCCGGCATGGCGGCAGGGGACATCGCTCAATCGATCCGGTGCAGGGCCGCGCCCTTGTGCATGGCCACATGGTCGCTGCGGTCGCTCTTGATCTCGTACTGCGGATCGTCCGCGCTGCAATGCCTCACGTATCCCTTGTAGAGGGTGTCGCGCGTGTGCACCTTGACGATCCTGCCGCTGACCTGGCCGGCCTCCGAGTTCCAGCCGACGTGATCGCCCACCTTGAAGTCGTGCGCCATGCCGCAAGCTCTCCTGGCATCCGGGGGGGGCATTGCAGCATTCGAGGCGTTCATGCGGTGTAAGCGGCCAACGCCCACCGATTCCACCGGCGGGCGATGCCGGAAATTCAGCATGCGCGGCTAGGCTTGTGGAACGACCGGGTGCGAAGACTCCGCCGCTACGGTGGGAAGCGCGGGTGGTGTTGCCAGCAGGTTGCGCCGTTCCAGTTCGTCGATGTCCCCTTCCCGGTCCAGATGACGCGCGGATTGCGCGTATCCCACGGCCAGGTCGTACATGCGCCGGCACTCCTCCGACAGCAGGTCGACGGAGGTGACCAGCCGCGTCTCCTTTTTGCCGAAGCACACGCTGCCGATACGCATCACGCAGATTTCCAGGCGGCTGTTGAGCAGCTTGAAGCGCTCCTCCCGCAGCGTCCCCTCGCCATGCAGGACATTACCGGTCTCGCTCTGGGTGAACTTGTAGGCGCCGCGGTAGCGCAGCCAGTACACGGTGGAACTGAAATCGGTACGCAGCCACAGCCGGTGCGCGGACAGCAGTGCGAACTGCGAAGACGCAAGGAAGGCGAGGGCCACAAGCCCCACCAGCGCGCCCTGCCCGTATCGACTGAACGCCATGGCCATGAACGCTGCCGCCACTCCCAGCATCAGGCCGAACAGCTGCAGTCCGAGCAGTGGCCGGTCGGATTCGCTGGCCCATGCCGCGGAGAACGCCTCGCGCAGCGTGCCTGCCGAACTGCCTGCGTTCAACGTCGGTTCGGTTTCGAACATGATCTCCCCGGAGAACTCCCCGTTGGCGGTTCCCGCCCGCGCCTGCCGGTCGTGCGAGTATCGCCGGCGCGGCACAGGGATGTTGTCCAGCCACGTATCCAGCAGGCCCGAGGAGGTCTCGCGGAAGGGGTGGTTCTCCACCACCTGCATCGTCACCCCGGACGATGCCAGCGAGCGCGTCTGCGCGATCAACGCCAGTACGAACAGCACGCTGGCGATGAACGTCGAACCGAGGATCGCGACCGTCGGCACGATCACCACCGCCGGGTTGAACGGCGTCGGCGGTATCCGGGCCACCGAACCCTGCAGCACCGCCGGCAGGATCACCGAAGCCACGACCAGCATCATGATCAGCGGCAGCTTGATCTCCAGCGGTCGTTTCCCCGCCTCGGTATCGGTCACGCCACGGCCGATCCGCTGCAGCGTGCGGTGCGGCTTGAGCACGGCCACGGCGATGACGAAATAGGCCAGTGCCATCCATGCGAACACCGCAGGCTGCGCGAACAGCCAGGCCAGTCCGAAGCACAGGATCAGGACCAGTACGTGCGCCGCGTGCCTGAGCTGCATCTCGGCGTGGTAGCGGATGGGCACGGGCGCGTAGGCCAGCTTGGGGATGAGCCCGTACAGCATGCTGCCAAGCGCGCTGTCCGGGGTCGAGGCCTTGCTGATGCCTTCCGCGGCGACCGAGGCCAGGTATTGCCGGTTGCTGCTGTCGCCCCCCGGAGACACGAACGGCCCGATCTCCTCGGGGGTGTAGCTGATCTTGAAATGGCGCATCGCCTGCCGGAACTGCAGCGCGCCCAGTACCAGCATCAGCACCACCACCGTCACCCGCAGCCCCAGCCCGGCCTGCCAGCCGCCGGCGGAGATGGCCCGGGTCACGCCTTGCATCGACCACAACGCCAGCGCGATGTTCAGCGTTCCCAGCACCACGTAGAAGAAGTTGGTCAACCGCATCGGATTGGCATCCAGCGCGTCTGCCCCGGCACTCGCGTATTCGCTGTTCATCCCTGTCTCGCGCAAAAGAGAATGACCCCCTATCGGCTGCCGCCGGCCATTCTTTAGAAGGGCCGGCAGCGGTCGCCAGTGGCCCGGTCATCGGCCATAGGTGCAATGGTCGTGGCGCCGGCGGCGGCACAGGATCGGCGGGTCGGCTTCTATTCGTCAGGCCCAGCCCGGGAGGCACGCATGTCCTGCAGTCGCTTGAAGCACGTTCCGACACGATTCTCCGGCACGCTCGCCGGCCTGGCGCTCAGCGCCGTCCTGCCCCTGCTGGGCACCGCCGCGGCGCTGCTTCCGGGGCAGGCGCAGGCGCTGGATTGCGGCACGAACAACGGCTACACCTGCCAGGGAACCGCCAGCCAGTACGCCGGCGGCTTCAATCCCGGCGTCGGCCACGGCGGCTTCGGCGGCGGCAACTGCAGCGCCAGCCGCACGCCGGTGGTCTTCATCCATGGCAACGGCGACAGCGCGATCAGCTTCGACATGCCGCCCGGCGCGGTCACCGGCTACACCACCCCGCCGCGCTCGGTCTACGACGAGTTGAAGGCCAGCGGCTACAACGACTGCGAGCTGTTCGGGGTGACCTACCTGGACGCCGACGAGCGCGCCTATCCGCAGTTCAACTACCACGAGCCGGCCACGTACCAGGTGCTCAAGACCTTCATCGACAAGGTGAAGGCCTACACCGGCAAGAGCCAGGTGGACATCGTCGCCCACTCGCTGGGTTCGTCGATGGCGCTGGCCATGATCAAGTACCACGGCTACCAGGGCAGCGTGCGCCGCTTCGTCAACATCGCCGGCGGCCTGCGCGGGCTGCAGACCTGCCGCAGCACCGGCTACCAGTCCGCCTACGCTCCGACCTGCAACGCCGAGGCCTACGTCTACCCGTACAACCACTACACCTTCGGCCTGTATCCGAGCAGCGGGGTGACCTACTTCGGTTACAACCGCTGGACCGGCAGCGGCGCCGGCAGCCTGCGCACGTTGCCGGCCAGCTACAGCGGCATCCGCTTCTACACCATCACCGCCGGCCTGCGCGACCAGGTGCAGTGCTTCACCACCAGCTACAGCAGCGGCTGCAGCGATGGCGCCCTGTTCAACGGCGCCACCAACGTCATCGCCCAGGTCGACATCGGCGCCGGCAGCAGTTCCTACGGCTTCGACTGGAACTGGTCCGACGGCAGCCCGTACAACCTCGGCGGCGGCGACACCAGCAACGGCGTCGGCCATTTCCGCTCCAAGAACAACGCCGGGCGCATCGTCGCCAACATGCTGACCACCCAGTGCAGCATCGACTGCGCCAGCGGCTACGGCGGCGTGCACGGTCCTGCGGTGAACCGCTGAGGCGCCGGGCCACGCGGGACGACGCGTCGACCGCCTTGCGGCAACGACGCGTCCCGGCCGTCCGTCAGCCGGGCGGGTCCCGCAGCGGCGCATCCGCACCGGCTTCCACCGGCAGCATTCCGCCGGCCTGGCGCAGGTAGTCCGGCGGCACCACGGCTTCGGCCAGCAGGAAGGCCTGGTGGGTCGCGAATGCCGGTTCCAGGCCCGCCGCCCACAGCGCCTTGATCGCCAGTTCGGTGCAATACAGGCGGCTGTCGTCGCCAAGCCGGAAATCATCGTCGAACGGCGTGCCCAGCCGCGACAGCAGATAGTCGCGCACCTGCGTGCGCCGCGCCGCGGTGAGTCCCTGCATGCGATACACGACGGCGTCGGCGGCGACCTCGGGCGCGATGAAGTCTTCCAGCGCTTGCCGCCGCACGCCGCCGGGGACGCCGCCCTCATCGGGCATCGCATGGATGACGTACAGCCGCCGCTCCTCGCGGACGATCATGCCCACATGCGAATAGCGGCTGTCCTGCCCCTGGCTGAGCACGACCCGGCTCATCAGG
Organism: Xanthomonas chitinilytica; assembly: GCF_026107455.2. GTDB lineage: Bacteria > Pseudomonadota > Gammaproteobacteria > Xanthomonadales > Xanthomonadaceae > Stenotrophomonas > Stenotrophomonas chitinilytica. Next base: position 435,779 of record NZ_JAPCHY010000001.1, read on the forward strand.
TCGCGCCCACGGCGGAACACCAGGTCGCCTTCGGCCAGCCGTTCCGGTGCAGGCAGGACAATGCCGGCCTGCGCCACCGGCGCGGCACCGCCGGTTTCGAAGCGGCTGCCGCCCAACACGCCGGCCGCCGACGCCAGCAGCAGCCAGCAGGTCAGCCGTTTACTTGCCAGCGCTGATCTTCCACTTGCCGTCTTCCTTCATCAGGCTCACCGCCTCCTTCTTGGCCGGGCAGTCGCCCTTGAAGGTGACCGAAGCGGAGCCCTTGCGGACCTCGCCCTTGCCTTCCAGCGCCACGTCGAGGCGGCCGATGCCGCCACAGCCGGCGAGCTGCTGGGCCGCGTTGCCCAGTGCCATGTCCAGCTTGTTCTCGCCCAGCATCTCCACCACCCGCTTGGACAGATGGCTGCGCGCCTGGCGGACCTCGCCATTGTCCAGCGCCTTGTAGAACGACTTGACCACGCCCTCGGGGCTGCCGCCGGAACAGGCGGACAACAGGAGCGCGGAAGCGAAGACGGCGGAGGCCAGGCAGCAGCTGCGAATGGACATGCGATTCCCTGTTCGGAGGAAGGTTCGGACAACGCGCGTGTTGCCGCCGGGCATGGAACCTCCCGACCGCACCGGCATTGCGGCTGCACGCGCCCGGAACGATCGCCCGGGACCGCGCATACCGGATCGGTATCGGCCGGACGGGAAGGAAATGAAGGGGGATAGCCGGCCTCGACACGGGGCGATCCGTACCGCGCCCCAGCTGCAGCGGGCAGCACCCGTCACGGAACCGGCAAACAGCACGTCCGTGTGCTGGAACAAGTGGCACGTCCCTGTGCCGAAACCGGTTCTATCGGGCCTGCAGGCAGTACCCGCCGGCATCGCGCAAGCGGCCGCCGAGTACGCAATGGCTTCGCGCCTCAGTGGACGCCGCGGATGGCCAGGGTCAACGCCAGCACGCTCAGGATCACCGCGATGGTGCCGTCGAGCACGCGCCAGGTACCCGGCTTGGTGAACAGGGGCGCCAGCAGGCGCGCGCCCAGGCCCTGCGCCGTCAACCACACGAAGCTGGCCGTGACCACGCCGGCGGCGAACGCCATGCGCGCATGGCCGAAGTTCTCCGCGATCGAACCGATCACCATCATGTCCAGCCAGAAATGCGGGTTGACGATCGAGAAGCCGGCCGCGGCCAGCATCGCCGCACGCCGCGAGGACTCGGCATTGTCGTCCACGTGCAGGCCACCGCCGCCGCTCAGCGCCCGGCGCGCCGACTGCAGCGCGTACCAGACCAGGAACGCCACGCCGCCCCACAGCAGCACCGTGGTCAGCCACGGCAGGTTTTCGGTCACGGTGCGCAGCCCGGCCACGCTGGCGAAGATGAAGGTCGCGTCGATGGCGGCGCAGGTGCCGATCACCGCGATCACGTGCTGGCGCATGATGCCCTGGCGCAGGATGAAGGCGCTCTGCGCGCCGACGATGGCGAACAGGCCGATGCCGATGGCCGCGCCGCTGAACCACGCGCCGAGGCCGGCATTGCCCGAAAGTGCGGAAAACATGGAAGTACTGCCTGTTGCAGGGGTGGGAGAGCAGTGCCGGGGGAAGCCCTGGCGCTGCGACGGGAAGGATTGTCGCACCGCAACAATAAAAAGTTGATCTAAACTTGTTTAACCAACTTAAGAATCGCTAATGCCATGCGCATCGACCACGCCCAGCTCCGCGCCCTCGCCGCGGTGATCCGCGAAGGCAGCTTCGAGCGCGCCGCGCAGTCGCTCAACGTCACCGCCTCGGCGGTCTCGCAGCGGATCAAGGCGTTGGAGGACCGGGTCGGCCACCTGCTGGTCAAGCGCTCGTCTCCGGCCGAGGCCACGCCCGAGGGGCGGATACTGGTGCAACTGGCCGAGCAGACCGCGCTGCTGGAACACGATGCCCTGCACCGCATGGGCATCGCCGATGCCGACCTGCCGCGGGCCAGCATCCCGGTGGCGGTCAACCACGACAGCCTGGAGACCTGGTTTCCGGAAGCGGCGTTGAGGTTCGCCGAGTCCACCGGCACCACCCTGGACCTGCACACCGAGGACCAGGACCACACCGTCGCGCTGCTGCGCCAGGGCGCGGTGCTGGGCGCGGTGACCACCCTGGCCGAGCCGGTGCAGGGTTGCCAGATCCACGCCCTGGGCAGCATCCGCTACGCCGCCACCTGCACCCCGGAATTCCACGCCCGCCACTTCGCCCGCGGCGTCAACGCGCAATCGCTGGCGCAGGCCCCGGTGCTGGTGTTCAACCGCAAGGACGACCTGCAGGCCCGCTACGCGCGCCGGCTGGCCGGCGTCGAGCAACCGCTGAACGCACCGACCTGGTGGATCCCGTCCACCCGCGCCTTCGTCCACGCCAACCTCGGCGGGCTGGGCTGGACCATGAACCCGCTGCCGCTGGTGCGCCGCCACCTGGAAAGCGGGCGACTGGTCTACGTCAAGCAGCGCGCATGGGAAGACGTGCCGCTGTACTGGCAGCACTGGAAGGGCGAGGTGAAGACCATGGCCCTGCTCACCCGCGCGGTGCTGGAAGCGGCCTCGGCGCTGGTGCGCAAGCGCCGCTAGTTCGGTGTCCCGCAAGCAGCTTTCCACTCGTCGTCCCCGCGACTTTCAACAGCCGAAGTGCTGGTCATGGCTGTTCAAGCGGGAATGACGAACCCAGAAACCTGCAAGACACCATCCTGGAGGCGCAGCCTCCGGCAGAAAGCCATGCCCGAAGCCGCCCGCATGCCGGAGGGCGCGGAGCCAGGAAGCGATACCTTCATCGCAACCTGGAGGCTTCCATTGGACAGTCGTTGCCGTCGCCGCTACGCGGACGGTTCAAGGCTCGGGCGATGCGGATGGGCGCGCAAGGCGGCCACCCGGCCCCGGCTCAGGTGGCGTTGCGCTCGCAGGCCGCGGCGATGAACACCACGTCGGTGGAGGAATTGAGCGCCGTTTCCGCCGAGTCCTGCACCACGCCGACGATGAAGCCGACCGCCACCACCTGCATGGCGATGTCGTCGCTGATGCCGAACAGGCCACAGGCCAGCGGGATCAGCAGCAGCGACCCGCCCGGTACGCCCGAAGCGCCGCAGGCACCGATGGCCGCCACCACGCTCAGCAGCAGCGCGGTCGGCAGGTCCACGGCGATGCCCAGGGTGTGCACCGCGGCCAGGCTCAGCACCGAGATGGTGATCGCCGCGCCGGCCATGTTGATCGTCGCCCCCAGCGGGATCGCCACCGAATAGGTTTCCTCGTGCAGGCCGAGCTTGCGGCACAGCTCCAGGTTGACCGGGATGTTGGCCGCCGACGAGCGGGTGAAGAAGGCGGTGATGCCGCTTTCGCGCAGGCAGGTGAGCACCAGCGGATACGGGTTGCGGCGCATCACCGCGAACGCGATCAGCGGGTTGGCCACCAGCGCCACGAACAGCATCGCCCCCACCAGCACGTAGAGCAGGTGCAGGTAGGCCTTCAACGCCCCCAGCCCGGACTCGGCCAGGATCGAGGCGACGATGCCGAACACGCCCAGCGGCGCCAACCGGATCACCAGCCGCACCAGCCAGGTGACGGCCTCGGAGAAATCCGACACCACCTGGCGGGTGTTGTCGCTGGCATGGCGCAGCGCCAGTCCCAGCCCGATGCCCCACGCCAGCAGGCCGATGTAGTTGCCCTCCTTCAACGCGTTGACCGGGTTGTCGAAGATCTTCAGCACCAGTGTCCCGAGCACCTCGCCGATACCGCCGGGCGGGTTGAGCGCGGCCCCGGCCGGCACGCGCAGTTCCAGCGTGGTGGGAAACAGGAAGCTGACCGCCACCCCGATCAACGATGCGGCAACGGTGCCGATCAGGTAGAGCACCAGGATCGGCCGGATGTGCGTCGGCTCCCCACCCTTGCGATGGTTGGCGATGGAGGCGGCCACCAGCACCAGGACCAGCACCGGCGCCACCGCCTTCAGGGCCGAGATGAACACCGTGCCCAGCAGGCCGACCGCGGCACCGGCACGCGGCGACACCAGTGCGAGCACGATGCCGGCCACCAGGCCGATGACGATCTGGGCCACCAGGCCGGGGCGACGAAGGAAGGACGGCATGGGCGGTGTTTCCGGCAGGAGCAGCCCCTATTGTCGCCCAATCCGCTCCGCGGACGGCGGTGCCAGAGGTATCGGACCGTCGGCATGCGCGTCCTCCTCCCGTTCCCGGCCGATGCGCCCCCTGCGGAATCGCCGGCACGGGCGTGTCCGCCGCCCGCCCTTCAATCCGTGATGAGGTTCGTCGAATGCGGCGGCCCGATCGGATACACCGGATGCCGCTGCAGGGCGGGGAGCCCGGTGCAGCCGACCGACGACAAACCTGCCATGCCCATTTCGATGCAGCCGGTCCCGCTGTCCGGCCCGCGGGCATGGCCGCGACCGACAGCGCCGCGGGAGCTGCAGCATGCGACGGCTTACGCCGAGGGAACGCGAGATCATCCGCCTGATACCCATCCATTCCAGGGTCGATCAACAGGCCGCGCTGTTAGGGATCAGCCGATGCACGGTGCGCAAGCACCGCGCCAACATCTGCGAAAAACTGGGCCTGCGCGGCAGCGCCCAGCTGATCGCCCACGCGCACGGACTGTCACGGCCGAAGGTGGACTTCCGCGCGCAGTGATCCGGCCCGCACCCCGCTCACCCCACGTGAGTGCGAAGTCGTGCGGGCGGCCGCCAGCGGGCTTTCGAGCAAGCACATCGCCCGTTGCCTGGGCATCAGCCATCGCACCGTGCACAAGCATCGCCAGAACGCCATGCGCAAGCTGGGCGCGGCCACGCTGTCGTCGCTGATCGTCGCCTTCGACGCCCTGCCGTCGCCGCCGGCGGACCACCCGCAGCGGATCACGACTACGCAATCGGGATAATTGCCGCCACCGGAGGCGTTTCCAGAATGGGCATCGATGCACATGCATCAAGCCAACAGAGGAAGTGCCATGCACAACTGGAATGAGCAATTCACCCAACTTCTGCGCGGATCGTTGCCTGCACACTGGGGCAACTGGGCGCTGAGCCCGGACATCGCACCGGGCGCGGTCGGCATACTCGATCCGGCCAGCGGCGAGTTCCGCCTGGTCAACCGGAAACTCGACGGCCTGGGCGAAACCGACATTCTCCGCACCCCGCTCAGTTCCGACTGGAACATGATGACCAGCTCGGTTTCCCGCAAGGAAAGCAGCATTTCCCTGGACGGCTCGGCCACCGACCCCGAGACCGGCGTCAAGATCACCGCCGGCGTGCAGGTCGAATGGAAGATGGCCAAGGCCGGCGACATGGTGTCGCAGTGCGCGCTCGACGCCACGGTGACGCTCAATGCGATCGACCGGCTGCTGGGCAGCCGGATGGAATGGCTGGAGAGCCAGGCCAGTGCGGCCAGCATGTCCAGCGACCGCGGAATCTCGCAGGGCTTCGGCGTGATCACCAGCGTGCTGTACGCGCGCAGCGGGCTCAACCTGGCCTCGCTGTCCGACGACAACAGCTTCTCGATCAGCGGCAGCGCCTCGGGCATCCACAAGATGCTGGGCGAGGCCAAGGGCAGCGGCTCCTTCGTCAGCACCAACGCCACCAAGAGCACCGACAAGCACCTGTGGCCGAGCGAGTCCAACACCCTGCCCGCGTCGCCAGTGCCGATCGCCTTCAGCTTCGCCTCGTTCGACGGCCGCCTGCTGCTGCCGCGCTGGATCACCCGGATCGGCTCGTACCAGCTGGTCCTGCGCAACAACCATGGCGGCACCTACATCGTGAAGGCCGAGCTCAACTACGACTGCGGCAAGGGCCACCAGAAACGCACCGCAAGCGTCTCCGGCGGCCTGACCACCGCTTTCGGCGACATCCCGCTGGATGCCAGCAACATCGACCTGAAGCTGGAGTTCGTCTGCGTCGGTCCGAACCAGCACCAGAGCTTCCACTGGAACAACCCGCGTGGCGAATGGATCAACGGCGTCCGCCATATCGACATCCATGGCGTGTGGCCGGGACCGACGAGCGCGGTCGACGCCGAAGCCAGCATCAAACTCTCGTGACCTGCCCCACGAAGGAGCCGACATGAACATCCTGATCAAGACCGTCGCAACCCTGGCGCTGCTGCTGCCGTTCGCCCAGGCCGGGGCCGGGAATATCCCGCAGTGCGGGAACCTCCCGGACTACGTGCGCGAGGCGATACGCAACATGGCCTACTGCGTGACCGTCGAGCAGCCGATCGCCGAGTGCGGCCGGGCGTACATCAATCTGGAAGTATTCGGGAACAACGAGAACCGGCTGCCTGCCGCCGGCCGTGGCCAGGTCTACTACGAAGGCCGCGCGCAGCGCGACCCGGGCGGCGACGCCGGCGCCTACCGGCTGGTATTCCTGGTGACCGAAGGCAAATCCAAGTCGGTGATCGAGCAGCGCTACTACTCGCCCAATCACTACGGCGGCTTCTGCTCCTTCAGATAGGCCAGGCGCTCCCGGAAGCCGTTACCGGTTCCGGGAGCTCTCCGCCAGCGCCTGCCACATGCCGGGTGGCCATGTGCGCAGCGCCGCGGGCGGGCCGGCTACCTCAGCCCCTTATCGAACAGCGCGAGCATGCGCTTCCATGCCTCGGCGGCGGCCGCCGCGTCATAGCGCGGCGTGGTGTCGTTGTTGAAACCGTGCTGGGTGCCGTCGGGCTGGTACAGCGCATAGGCCACGCCCGCCGCCTTCAACGCCGCCTCGTAGGCCGGCCACTGCGCATTGACCCGCTCGTCGTCGGAAGCCAGCACCACCAGCAGTTCGGCCTTGATCCGCGGCACGTCCTCCAGCGGCGCGGCGCCGCCGTAGAACGGTACCGCGACCGCCACTTCCGGCAGCTGCGACGCCAGGTAGTTGGCCATCGCCCCGCCATAGCAGAACCCGACCACGCCCAGCTTGCCGTTGCCGCCCTCGATACCGTGCAGCAGTCGTGCGGCGGCGATGAAATCCTGGCGGGTCTTGCTCTGGTCCAGCTTGGGGAACAGCGTGCGGGCCGCATCCTCATCGCCGGGATAACCGCCCAGCGGGAACAACGCATCCGGCGCAAAGGCGATGTAGCCTTCCAGCGCGATCCGCCGCGCCACGTCCTCGATGTGCGGATTGAGGCCGCGGTTCTCGTGCACCACCAGCACCACCGGCAACGGGCCATCGACCTTGGCCGGGCGCACCAGGTAGCCGCGGCCGCGTCCGTAGCCCTGCGGCGAATCGAATTCCAGGTACCCGGCCTTCAGCCGCGGATCGTCCGGCACGACCTGCTGCGCATTGGCGAAATCCGGCGCCAACGCCGCCAGCAGGCCCGCGGCGGTACTCGTACCGACCGCGAACTTCGCCGCGCCGGCCAGGAATCCACGCCGGTCGATCACCCCATGCACGTACTGGTCGAACAGGCGCAGCACTTCGGGATCGAAGTCGCGAACGGTCTTGCGCGGCTGGCTCGTCATGACGTCCTCCGGTAGTTCTCGGGATGGACCGGCATCCTAGCAAGACTCCTCAGCTACCAGCCGCACGACATGCCGGCAGCCATGGTTCGTCCAGTTACGCGCTCACGCCGCCAGCGCGAAATCAATGGCGGCCCGCACCGCGGCCACCTGCGCGGCGTTGCACTGTTCCGGCGTGGCGCGCGGACTGTCCGGATAGACCTCGGTGGTCGTGGTGTAGCGGGCAGCGCTGATGCCCGCGCACAGGCCCAGCGGCTCGAGCGGATACTCGATGACGCCATGCGCCACCACCGGCGAACCGATGATCTCGCCGTTGGCGTCGGCCGGCGCGATGTGCGTCACCTTCGCCACCGCTTCGATCACCGCCTGCTGGAACGCCGGCTGCGGGTTCTGCGTGTCGTCCACCAGGTAGAAGCCGTCGGGAATCCCGCCCGGCTCGAACGGCTTGCCGTCGCGCGCGGCCAGTGCCGGGCGGAATTCGCTCTCGTCGGTATCGGTGGTCTCGTGCAGGTCGATATGCAGCAGCACCTTGCCCCGCAGCGGCGCCACCAGCGCCATCAGCGCCGCCGATTCCGGCGCCGGGCTGTCGGCCACGAACGAGCGGTTCGGGTCGAGCGCCAGCGCGTTCCAGCGCTGGATGCGCTCATACCCCCACGGGCTCACGCACGGCGCCACCAGCAGGTTCGCCTTGCCGGCATAGTCGGCGCCGTGCCAGTCGACGAACTGCAGCGCACCATGCACACCACTGGTCTCGTAGCCATGCACGCCACCGGTCACCAGCGCCACCGGCAAGCCGTCGTCCCAGTCGCGGCTGCGGATCGCGAACAGCGGATAGCGTCCGGACGGATAATCCAGCTCGCCGTACTGCACCACCTCGAAACGCTCGCGCAGCCGGTCGATCGCCGACACCACCTCGGCGGCGTAGCTGCGCTGGACCGTCTGGCGCGCCAGCCACTGCGACTTCTCCGCCTCGCCCCAGGGCTTGCCGGGCGTACCGATGGGATAGAAGGAAGACGGATTGGTCATGGCGCGGACCTCGAACAGGCATCGAATGAGGCCGGAACTCTACACCCAACCCGGCACGGGCTGCTGCGTTCCAGGGTCGACCGGCGCCCACGCCATGGCGGAACCGGCCGGAGGTCGGAGCCGGCCCCCGCGCCATGCTTTCCCCGGGTATTCCCGGGTCAGCTCTTCGCCTCGCCGGATTCGCCGCCCAGCAGGCGGGCGAGGTCGTCGTCCTTCTCCCGCCAGATGCCGTTCATCCATTGCTGGAACCGGGCGCGGAAGGCACGGTCGTCCTGGTAGTTGCCGCCGACCAGCTCTTCCGGAATCGGGCGTTGCCGCACCAGCACGCGCACCTCGGGGATGCGGTCGCCCATCAGGTCCAGCATCGTGGGGCGGCCACCGGGATAGGCGATGGTCACGTCCAGCACCGCATGCAGCCCCTCGCCCATCGCATCGATCACGAAGGCCACGCCGCCGGACTTGGGCTTGAGCAGATGCCGGTACGGCGAGGCCTGCCCATCGTGCTTGGCGGGCGTGAAGCGGGTGCCCTCCACGAAGTTCATCACCGCCACGGGAATCGCGCGGAACTTCTCGCAGGCGCGGCGCGTGGCCTCCATGTCGCGCCGCCCCAGCTCCGGGTTGCGGGCGATCTGCTTGCGCGTGTAGCGCCCCATGAACGGGAAATCCAGCGCCCACCAGGCCAGCCCCAGCACCGGCACCCAGAACAGCGAGCGCTTGAGGAAGAAGCGCAGCAGCGGGATGCGCCGGTTGAACACCTTCTGCAGCACCACGATGTCCACCCAGCTCTGGTGGTTGGCCAGCACCAGGTAGTGGCCGTCGCGCTGCAGCGAGGCCTGCACGTCGACCTCGAAGCGGGTACGGGTGAAGGCCCCCATCATCGCGCTGTTCACCCCGATCCAGCTTTCCGCAAGACCGGTCAGGACCGGATTGCAGGCCAGCCGCACCCGCTCGAACGGAAACACCGCCTTGAACAGCGCCACCGCCAGCAGCGGCCCGACGTGCAACAACGTGTTGCCCGCGATCAACAACGGGATCAGCGCAATGCGCAGCCACAACATGGGAGACACCGGCGGGCAGTCCTATCGAACGGAGGCGCGCAAGCCTATCAAATCGGCGGCCAATCGCGCTTCGCCCCCTGCCCGCGCGGCCCCGGGGAAACATGGCCGCGCCCGCGGCACTGCGCGCCACCGCCCCCGCGGGGCCGGCCATCCCGCTCCGGCCTCCGCGGCAAGGCCTGCCCGCACCGGCCAGGATGCGTCAGATGCCCGAAAACACCGGCTCCAGCAGACGGAAGCTGCCGGCATCGGCATCCATCTCCACCCTGCCGCCCACCGGCACGATGAACTGCTCGCGGATATGGCCGATCATCGCGCCGCGATAGGCCGGGATTCCCAACGGCGCGATGTAGTCGGCGAATATCTGGTCCAGCGTCAGCGAGCCATAGCCATCGCCGGGTTTGCAATCGGTGCATTCGCCGAAGATGAAGCCGGCGATCCTGTCCAACCGACGTCCCCCCGGTTTTGAGTAGCGCGGCGATCTGGAGTCCAATTCCCCAGAGTAAGGAGATTGGACGTGAAGAAGCGCTTTTCCGAAGAGCAGATCATCGGCTTCCTGCGTGAGGC
>NZ_JAPCHY010000002.1 GCF_026107455.2 Xanthomonas chitinilytica
TTCAGGAACACGACGATGTACGGCACGCCGACCTGGCGCGACAGCAGGATGTGCTCGCGGGTCTGCGGCATCGGGCCGTCAGCGGCCGAGCACACCAGGATCGCGCCGTCCATCTGCGCGGCACCGGTAATCATGTTCTTGACGTAGTCGGCGTGACCCGGGCAGTCCACGTGGGCGTAGTGGCGGCTCTCGGATTCGTACTCGACGTGCGCGGTCGAGATCGTGATGCCACGGGCCTTTTCTTCCGGCGCGGCGTCGATCGAGGAGTAGTCCTTGAATTCGCCACCGAAACGCTCGGCGCCGATCTTGGTCAGCGCGGCGGTCAGCGTGGTCTTGCCATGGTCGACGTGGCCGATGGTGCCGACGTTGACGTGCGGCTTGGTACGCTCGAACTTACCCTTGGACATGGCTGCTTCTTCTCGGTAACAGGTTGGATGTAGTGCGTCTGAAAGATGGTGCTCACGAAAGGAATCGAACCTTCGACCTCCTCCTTACCAAGGAGGTGCTCTACCGACTGAGCTACGTGAGCGAGTTGTCTATTGTGACATGTATTGTCGTTCAATGGAGCGGGAGACGGGAATCGAACCCGCACCATCAGCTTGGAAGGCTGAGGTTCTACCGTTGAACTACTCCCGCACCGGGAACTTGTTGCCACAACGTGAAACTGGTGGAGGGAGGTGGATTCGAACCACCGAAGGCGTAAGCCAGCAGATTTACAGTCTGCCCCCGTTGGCCGCTTGGGTATCCCTCCTTTTTACCCTGCTCCGCGAGGCCGAAGCCAAATCGGTGCGGGGTGAAAGAGCCCGCAATTTTGGTGATGAATCCGGATCTTGTCAACAATCTTTTTCATCGAAAACACAAAAAGATCGCCATCCCCCGGAAACGGCCTCAGCCGCCGGGAAGCGGCAGGGTTTCGTCGGCGAAGATCGCCACGTGCGGGATGCCGTCGGCGCCGATCCAGCCGCGATACATGCCCTCGGTGTTGAACGGCAGCGCCGCCTGGCCGTCGGCGCCCAGCACGATCGCGCCACCGTCGCCGCCCAGCTGCGGAATGCGCCGGTTGATCACCTCCTCGCCGGCCTGCGCCGGGCTTTCGCCCAGGTAGGCCATGCGCGCGCAGATGTCGTGCGCGGCCCCGACGCGGATGTAGAACTCGCCCCAGCCGGTGCCGGACACCGCACAGCGGGCGTCGGCCCAGGTGCCGGCGCCGATCACCGGCGAATCCCCCACCCGGCCGTAGCGTTTATTGGTCATGCCGCCGGTGGAGGTGCCGGCCGCCAGCGCGCCCCGCGCATCCCGCGCCACGGCGCCGACGGTGCCGAAGTACCTGGCGGTTTCCAGATCCGCATGCGCCTGCCCGGCCCCCTCCTCCTTGAGCGCACGCTGCAACTGCTGCCAGCGCTTCTCGGTGCGGAACCAGGCCGGATCGACCAGCTCGATGCCCTGCTCGCGGGCGAAGGCCTCGGCGCCCTCGCCCACCATCATCACGTGCTTCGACTTCTCCATCACCGCCTGCGCCAGCAGGATCGGGTTGCGCACCCGGTGCACCCCGGCCACCGCGCCGGCGCCGAGGGTGGCGCCATCCATCAGCGAGGCGTCCAGTTCGTTGCGGCCGTCGTGGGTGAACACCGCGCCGCGGCCGGCGTTGAAGGCCGGATCGTCCTCGAGCACGGTGATCGCCGCGGTCACCGCCGCCAGCGCCGGCTTGCCCGCCGCCAGCTGCTGGTGGCCCTTGCGCAATGCGGCCTCCAGCGCCGCACGTGCGGCCGCCTCATCCTTGGCCGACAACCCCGAGCGCACGACACCCGCACCGCCGTGGATCACCAGCAACGGCTCCACGGCCATGGCGGCGGCCGGGAATACGGACAGGAACAGCAGCGCGACGGACTTCAGGTTCATGGGGTGGACTCCCGGCAAGGAGCCGCGATTCTATCCCCCGCCGCGCCGGCAACTGCCCGCTTCGGCCGCCCCGGAACGCGAAAACCCGCCTTGCGGCGGGTTTTCGTGCTGCCCGGGTCGCCGGGAGACCCCGACAGGACGGCGGCCCGGGGTTTCCGACAGAACCTGTCACCCCGCGAGACGCCCTGGCCGAAGCGCTTCATCAACGGCCGCAGGCGGGTGGGCCACCCCCTGCCCGGCGCGTTTGCCGGGAGAATCGCCGCCCCGCCCATGCGGGGTGCCGGCAAGGGCCCGGCCGGCGTCAGACGTTGAAGCGGAAGTGCAGGATGTCGCCTTCCTGGACCCGGTATTCCTTGCCCTCCAGGCGCAGGCGACCGGCTTCCTTGGCGCCGGCTTCGCCGCGGTACTTGATGAAGTCCTCGAACGAGATCGTCTCGGCGCGGATGAAGCCCTTCTCGAAATCGGTATGGATCACCGCCGCGGCCTGCGGCGCGGTGGCGCCGGCCTTGACCGTCCATGCGCGCACTTCCTTCACCCCGGCGGTGAAGTAAGTCTGCAGCCCCAGCAGGCTGTAGGCGGCGCGGATCACCCGGTTCAGGCCCGGCTCGTCCAGCCCCAGGTCGGCCAGGAACGCATCGCGGTCGGCGTCGTCCAGCTGCGACAGCTCTTCCTCGATCGCCGCCGACACCGGCACCACCTGGGCGCCTTCGGCCGCGGCGCGGGCGCGCACCGCATCCAGGTGCGGGTTGTTCTCGAAACCGTCCTCCAGCACGTTGGCGATGTACATCACCGGCTTGAGCGTGAGCAGGAACAGGTCGCGCACCAGCGCCTTCTCCTCCTCGTCCAGCCCGGCACTGCGGCCGGCCTTGCCGTCGGCCAGCGCGGCCTGCAGCTTGGCCAGCACCGGCTTGCGTGCCGCCGCGTCCTTGTCGCCGCCCTTGGCCGCGCGCTCGGCACGGTTGAGCGCCTTCTCGACGCTGTCCAGGTCGGCCAGCGCCAGCTCGGTGTCGATGGTGTCGATGTCCGACAGCGGGTCGACCTTGTTGTTGACGTGGATGACGTCGTCGTTCTCGAAGCAGCGCACCACGTGGGTGATCGCGTCGACCTCGCGGATGTGCGCCAGGAACTTGTTGCCCAGGCCTTCGCCGCTGGCGGCGCCGGCCACCAGCCCGGCGATGTCGACGAACTCGACCGCGGTCGGGACCACCTTCTGCGGGTTGATGATCTCGGCCAGCTGGTTCAGCCGCGGATCGGGCACCGGCACGATGCCGACGTTGGGCTCGATCGTGCAGAACGGGAAGTTGGCCGCGGCGATGCCCGCCTTGGTCAGCGCATTGAACAGGGTCGACTTGCCGACGTTGGGCAGGCCGACGATGCCGCATTTGATACCCATGGGAACTCCACGATTCGAGATTCGGGGCTGCGGTTTCGCGGCGGCGCCGGAAAACCGCAAGCCCGAATCAGGGCTTGGGGGTGTGCAGGCGCTTCATCGCCTCGTTGAAATCGCCGGCCACCGCCAAGGGCAGTACCGACACCGCATCGTCGACGGCGCGGCCGATCAGCGCATCGTCGTCCTTGCCGGGGCGCCCGAGCACCCACGACACCACGCGGTCCTTGTGACCCGGATGGCCGATGCCGATGCGCAGGCGATGGAAACGACCGTGCCCGAGCAGGCGGATGGTGTCGCGCAGGCCGTTCTGGCCGCCATGGCCGCCATCGAACTTGAGCCGCGCCACGCCCGGCGCCAGGTCGAGCTCGTCGTGCGCCAGCAGCGCCTCCTCCGGCTCGATCTTCCAGTAACGCAGGGCCGCGGTGACCGACTTGCCGCTGAGGTTCATGAACGTGGCCGGCTTGAGCAGCCATACCGGCTGCCCGGCGACGTCGATCTTGGCGATCTCGCCAAAGAGTTTGGAGTCCAGGCCCCAGCGCGCGCCGGCCTGTTCGACCAGGGCGTCAACGAAACGAAACCCGGCGTTGTGCCGGGTCTGGGCATGTTCGGGTCCGGGGTTGCCCAGACCGACGATCAGTCGCAAGCCAGTCATGCGTCAGCACGTCCGCTGCGCCCGCCCCGGAGGGCGGACGCAACGATGACGATTACTCGGCAGCCGCTGCTTCGTCGGCGGCGTCGGCATCGTCGCCCTTGCCGGCCTTGGCCGCGACGACGGCATCGTCGTGGTCCTTGCCCAGCTTCAGGCCCGGAATCTCGACGCCCTTCGGCAGCTTCAGGTTGGACAGGTAGATGATGTCGCCGGCCTTCAGCTCGGCCAGGTCGACTTCGATCGACTCCGGCAGGTCGCCCGGCAGGCAGGCGATGTTCACTTCCTTCAGCTCGTGGGTGACCACGACGTCGGCGGACTTGCCGGCCGGCGAGATCTCCTCGTTGATGAAGTGCAGCGGCACGGTGGCGTGCAGCACTTCGTTCGCGTTCACGCGCTGGAAGTCCAGGTGCATGATCAGCTGCTTGAACGGGTGGCGCTGGATATCGCGCAGCAGCACCTTGTAGACCTGGCCGTCCAGGTTCAGGTCCAGGATCGACGAGTAGAACCAGTCGTTCTGCTGGGCCAGCCACACTTCGTTGTGGTTCAGCTGGATGTTGGCCGGGGCACGGTCGCCGCCGTACACCACTGCCGGGACCTGGCCTTCGCGACGCAGGCGGCGGCTCGCACCCTGCCCTTGACCTTCGCGACGCTGGACCTTGATTTCATGACTCTTAGCCATTTTTCACTACCTAGGTTGATGACCGCCGAAGCGGCATTTTGATGGCCCACCCGCGACCAGGCGGGCCAGGATTCCGCCAGCCGTCGCCGGCCGGCGGGGAAACTCAATCGACGTACAGCGAGCTGACCGACTCGCCGAAGGCGATGCGGCGCATCGTCTCGGCCAGCATCTCGGCCACGCTGATCTGGCGGATCTTGCTGCACACCCGCGCCGCATCGGACAGCGGGATGGTGTCGGTCACCACCAGCTCGTCGAGCTGGGAATTGTTGAGGTTGTCCACCGCCGGGCCGGACAGCACGGCGTGGGTGCAGTACGCGGCCACCTTCAGCGCGCCGCGCGCCTTCAGCGCGGCGGCGGCGGCGCACAGGGTGCCGGCGGTGTCGACGATGTCGTCGACCATCACGCAGGTCTTGCCCTCGACGTCGCCGATGATGTTCATCACCGTGGAGACGTTGGCGCGCGGGCGGCGCTTGTCGATGATCGCCAGGTCGGCGTCGTCCAGGCGCTTGGCCACGGCGCGCGCGCGCACCACGCCGCCCACGTCCGGGCTGACCACGATCAGGTTGTCGGTGCCGTAGGCGCGCCAGATGTCGGCCAGCAGCAGCGGCGAGGCATAGACGTTGTCCACCGGCATGTCGAAGAAGCCCTGGATCTGGTCGGCATGCAGGTCCACGGTCAGCAGCTGGTCGGTGTTGACCGCGCTGAACATCTTGGCCGCCACCTTGGCGGTGATCGGCACGCGCGAGGAACGCATGCGGCGATCCTGGCGGGCGTAGCCGAAGTACGGCACCACCGCGGTGACGCTGGCCGCCGAGGCGCGCTTGAGCGCGTCGATGATGACCAGCAGCTCCATCAGGTTCTCGGCGCTGGGCGCGCAGGTCGGCTGGATCACGAACACGTCCTGCTTGCGCACGTTCTCCTGGATCTCCACCTGCACTTCGCCGTCGGAGAAGGTGGACACCAGCGCCTTGCCCGGGCGGATGCCCAGCTCCTTGCAGATGCTCTGCGCCAGGTGCTTGTTGGCATTGCCGGAGAACACCAGCAGATTGGGGGCGTTTTGCATGAAGGTTCTCTCGGGTGGGCGCGTAGCGGAGGAACGTGATCGGGTGCAGCGGGAACGCGGATGTTCCGGAGTGGCAGGGGCGGTAGGATTCGAACCTACGAATGCCAGGATCAAAACCTGGTGCCTTGGGCCTCTTGGCGACGCCCCTGCATCAAACTTGCTTCATCGCCGCCAGCGCATCGAGCAACGGCGAGCGCTCCGCGCCTGCCACCACCCATGCCCGCAACCGCTCCGGCAATCGCACCAGGGCCTGCTCTGCGGCAGCGCGCGTGGCGAACTCGACGAAGCAGCCGCTGCCCGACCCGGTCAAGCGTGCCCGGCCGATGCTGGACAACGCCTGGAACGCGCTTTCGATGGCGGGTTCACGGCGGCGCAGCACCGGCTCGAACGCATTGCCGAGCAGAGCCCCGGAAGCGAAGTCCGCTATTTTCGCGGGCGCGGCATCCCGCGTCAAATCCGGGGACTGGAACAGGGCGGCGGTGGGCACGTGCACCTGCGGATCGACCAGCACGTACCAGGCCGGCGCCAGCGCCAGCGGTACCAGCTCCTCGCCCACGCCTTCGGCCCAGGCGTTGCGGCCGCGCACGAACACCGGCACGTCGGCGCCCAGCGCCAGCCCCAGCGCGGCCAGCGCATCTTCATCCAGCCCGGCGCCCCACAGCGCGTTCAGCGCCACCAGCACGGTCGCCGCATCGGACGAGCCGCCACCGAAGCCGCCACCGGCAGGAATGCGCTTTTCGATGCGGATATCCACACCTTCGGCGATATTCGCCGAATTTTTCAGCAGGGTCGCCGCCCGTACCGCCAGGTCGTCGGCCTCGGCGACACCGGCCACCGAGGCGCCGTGGCGGCAGATCCGGCCGTCGCCACGCGGGCGCAGGGCGATGCTGTCGCCCCAATCCAGCAGCCGGAAAACCGTCTGCAGCCGGTGGTAGCCGTCGGCGCGACGGCCGGTGATCTGCAGGAACAGGTTCAGCTTGGCCGGGGCCGGCCAGTGCGACCAGCCATCGTCCGGCAGCGCGGGAACGCTCATGGAACCTCGAAACTCCACTGGTCGACGATCAAGCGCACCTTGGCATCGCCGCGGGTGGCCTCGATGCGGCGCGGCAGCGCCGGACGCCCATCCTCGGCCGGGTACCAGTCGAGGAAGCCGATGTCCCAGCCCAGCTGGTGCAGGGTCCGCGGCCGGCCTTCGGCATCGCTGCCCAGCCGCTCCGGCGCCGGCGCATCGGCCGCCACCAGTCCGCGTACCCAGTCCGGCAGCTGGTTGACCGGGATATCCCAGCCGGTGGCCTCCAGCAACAGCCACTGCGCGTCGTCGCCGGCGCGCGGGCCGCCGTCCAGCCCTTCCAGGCGCGCGCCCGGCTGGCGGCTGTCGCCGGAAAGCCGCCAGCTCTGCCGGGTCACCGGTGCCGCCAGCTGGATGTGGTATTGCCGGTCCTGCTGCTGCCAGTCGATGCGGCCGTTGCCGCCGTCGCGGCCCTTGCTGACCGCCACCCGGCCCTGGAACGTCCAGTCCGGCTGCGCGCGCAGCTGCGCCTGGCGCTCGGCCTCGGCCTGCCGCGCCTGTTCGGACACCTCGACCACTTCCTCCGGCGCCGGCGCCTTGCGCGACCCCAGCGAGCCGCAGGCGGCCAGCGACAGCACCGCCAGCGCCAGCAACGGCGCCCTGAAAATCGAATGCGTCATACGCCCAGTTTCTCGATGGCGCGTTGCAGCGCGCGGTTGTCCGGATCCAGCTTGCGGGCCTCGTCGAAGAAGCGCCGGGCCTCGTCCTGCTGCCCCAGCACCCACAGCACCTCGCCGACGTGGGCGGCGATCTCCGGGTCCTTGGCCAGCGACCAGGCCCGGCGCAGCTGCACCAGCGCTTCCTCGTTGCGGCCCAGGCGGTACAGCACCCAGCCGTAGCTGTCGACGATGGCGGCGTTGTCCGGCTCGGCGACGCGGGCGCGGTCGATCAGCTCCAGCGCCTCCTGGTAGCGGGTGGTGCGGTCGGCCAGGGTGTAGCCCAGTGCGTTGAGCGCGGCCACGCTCTCCGGCTCGGTGACCAGGATCTTGCGCAGGTCGGCTTCGGCCCGCTCGATGTCGTCGCCCCGCTCCCAGGCCAGCGCGCGGGCATACAGCAGCGCGTTCTCGTCCGGATAGGCGGCCAGGCCGCGGCCGAGCACCTCCAGCTCGCCGGCGGCATCGTCGCTGCGCTGGTACAGCTCGGCCTCGAGCAGGTAGGCGTCGCGGCGCGCTTCGTCCTCCACCGCGGCATCGGCCTGGATCGCGCGCGCGGCCTGCAGCGCCCCTGCCCTGTCGCCCAGCTCGTAACGGGCGTTGGCGGCGCGCAGCCGCGCCTCGCTGCGCTGCGGGCCGTCCGGCACGCGCTGGTACCAGTCCACGGCCTCCTGGTGGCGCTTGAGGAACTCGGCGATCTTGCCCAGCAGCAGTTGCTGGCCGGGATCGGGCGTATCGGTCCCGGCCGCCAGCTCTTCGTACAACGCAGCCAGTGCCGCCTCGTCCTGCTGCTTGGCCAGCAGCGAGGCGCGCATGCCCCAGGTCTGCAGGTCCTGCGGCCCGGTGCCCAGCACCCGCTCGGCCGCACGCGCCTCGCCCAGCGCGTCGTAGGCGAACGCCAGCGCATTGCGCAGTTCCGGGTCGGCAACCGTCTTCGGTTCCACCCCGGCGAGCACCTGCAAGGCGTCGTCCTTCCTGCCGGCCTGGTTGAGCTGGGTGGCGTGCAGCAGGGCCACCCGCGGCTCGTCCGGGAAGCGCCGGACCACTTCGCCGACCATGCGCTGGGCCAGTTCCGGACGGTCCATGCGCAGCGCCAGCCGGCCGAACTCCTGCCAGGCTTCCAACCGGTCGGGAATGGCGCCGGCGTCGACCAGCTCGCCCAGCACCTGGGCCGGAACGGCCGGATCGCGCCCGCCGCCGGCCAACGCCACCAGAGCGAAGCGCCAGCCGCGCGGATCGCGGTCGCGCAACAGACCCAGCAGTTCGCGCCGGGCCTTGCGCAGCTCGCCCTGGCGCAAGGCCAGCGAGGCGCGGGTGCTGCGCATTCCCAGCGAACCGGGATCGCGCTGCGCCCACAACGCCAGCGCCTGCGTGGCGCGGGCATCGTCGTCGGCCAGCATGGCGATGCGTGCGGCGCGCTCGGCCAGCCCGGCGTCGTCCTTGCCCGCCTGCGCCGCCTCCAGGTACCAGCGCGCGGCATCGGCCAGCTTGCCGGCCTGCAACGCGAATTCGCCGGCCAGCACCGGCGTCAGCGACGCCGCCTCCTCGGCCGTGGGTGCGGACGATGGCCCCGCCGGGCGCGCGGCCAGCAGGGGAAAAGCGGGCAGCGCCAGCAACAGAACGCTACAGATGCGAATCAATACGGGCATCGAGGACAACCGGACCGTAAAATGGCGGCCTTGAATGGCCAGCAGCTTATCGCAAGCAACTGAACAGATGACCCTGTGGGTGCTCGGACTGAATCACCAGACCGCGCCGGTGGACCTGCGCGAACGGGTCTCCTTCGGCGGCGACGCGCTGTCGCGGGCGATGGCCTCGCTGCGGCAGAGTCCGCAGCTGGCCGAGGCGGTGCTGCTGTCCACCTGCAACCGCACCGAGCTGTACGCGGTGGCCGAACGCGGCGAAGCGCTGGCGCACTGGCTGGAGTCGCAGGCCGGCGGACTGCAGGGCTACCTGTACCAGCACCATGACGCCGATGCGGTGCGCCACCTGTTCCGGGTCGCCACCGGGCTGGACTCGATGGTGCTGGGCGAACCGCAGATCCTGGGCCAGGTGAAGGACGCCTGGGCGCTGGCGCGCGACGCCGGCGTGCTCGGCCATCGCCTGGACCGGTTGTTCCAGCAGACCTTCTCGGTGGCCAAGCGCGCCCGCACCGACACCCGGGTCGGCGCCAACCCGGTGTCGGTGGCCTCCATCGCGGTGCGGCTGGCGCAGAACTCGTTCGCGCGGCTGGACGAATCCACGGTGCTGCTGGTCGGCGCCGGCGAGACCATCGAACTGGCCGCCAAACACCTGAGCGAAGGCAAGGTGCGGCGGCTGCTGATCGCCAACCGCACCCTCGCCCACGCCCAGGAACTGGCCAGCCGCTACGGCGGCGTGGCGCTGCCGCTGACCGAGCTGGAGCGCCACCTGGCCGAGGCCGACGTGGTGTTCTCGGCCACCGCCGCGCGCGAGCCGGTGATCGCCGCCGCCCAGGTCGCCACCGCGCTGCGTGCGCGCAAGCACAAGCCGATGCTGCTGTTCGACCTGGCGGTGCCGCGCGACATCGAGGCCAGCGTGGGCAAACTGGCCGACGCCTACCTGTATACCGTCGACGACCTGGAGCGCGCGGTCGAGGACAACCGCCGCAGCCGCCGCGAAGCCGCGGCCGAGGCCGAGGCGATCATCGACCTGCAGGTCGCCCGCTACCTGGAAACCCTGCACGCCAGCGCCCACCAGGCGCCGCTCAAGCAGCTGCGCGCCTACGGCGAGGCCACCCGCATCGAGATGCTGGACAAGGCGCGCCAGCAGCTGGCCCACGGCAAGTCGCCGGAGGAAGTGCTGGAACTGCTGGCGCACAGCCTCACCAACCGCCTGCTGCACCCGCCCACCGCCGCCCTGCGCGAAGCCGCGCTCAACGGCGACACCGACCTGACCCGCGCCGCCGAGCGCCTGTTCCCGGCCAGCCCGGGCTACCGACACCCCGTTGCGAGGAACGATGACGCCGACCCTGCGCCGTAAGCTGGAAGCGCTGGCCGAGCGCCGCGAAGAGCTGGAACGCCTGCTGTCCGACCCGGGAGTGCTCGCCGACAACGAGCGCTTCCGCAACTTCTCGCGCGAGTTCGCGCAGCTGGAGCCGGTGGCCGTGGCACTGGCCGACGAAGCCCGCGCCAAGGCCGACCTGGCCGCGGCCGAGGCGATGCGCGCCGACCCGGAAATGCGCGAGCTGGCCGACGAGGAGATCGCCATCGCCCAGGCCCGGCTGACCGAACTGGACGCGGCGCTGGCGCTGCTGCTGGTGCCGCGCGACCCGCGCGACGACGGCAACCTGTTCCTGGAAGTGCGCGCCGGCACCGGCGGCGACGAGGCGGCGATCTTCGCCGGCGACCTGTTCCGCATGTACGCCCGCTACGCCGAGCGCCAGGGCTGGAAGGTCGAGATCGAATCGGACAGCCCCGGCGAGCACGGCGGCTACAAGGAGATCGTGGCCCGCATCGTCGGCCGCGGAGCATATTCCAAGCTGAAGTTCGAATCCGGCACCCACCGCGTGCAGCGCGTGCCGGCCACCGAATCGCAGGGCCGCATCCACACCTCGGCCGCCACCGTGGCGATCATCCCCGAGGCCGACGACGTCGAGGACATCGCCATCAACCCGGCCGACCTGAAGATCGACACCTTCCGCTCCTCCGGCGCCGGCGGCCAGCACGTCAACAAGACCGAATCGGCGATCCGCATCACCCACGTGCCGAGCGGCGTGGTGGTCGAATGCCAGACCGAGCGCAGCCAGCACGCCAACCGCGACAAGGCGATGAAGCGCCTGAAAGCGCAGCTGCTGGACGCCGAGCGCAGCAAGCAGGCGGCCGCCGAAGCGCAGACCCGCAAGCTGCAGGTCGGCAGCGGCGACCGCAGCCAGCGCATCCGTACCTACAACTTCCCGCAGGGCCGCATCACCGACCACCGCATCGAAGGGCTGACCCTGTACGACCTGCCCAACATCATCGAGGGCGACCTCGACGCGCTGGTCGAGCGCCTGCAGCACGAGCACCAGGTGGACGAACTGGCGCGGCTGGCCGAGGGCAACTGAGCGGTCTAGCGTGACCGCTGCGTTCGTCCTCCCGCCATCTTCGGGCACGATCCCCGCCAGCCGGCTTCGGCTCCCGGACTGCGTTGTCCGGGCGAAGGGAAGCCACTGATATAACCCGCATCTTCGGGGCGTCATGCCGGACCATTGCCGGGCAGCCGCTGCCGGCCAAATGCAGCCCCAAAGTGTCCGGCACCGCGCAGCCCCAAGCTTGTTGACGAGTGATCAGCAGGCACCTGCCGCTGTCTGGCAATTCCAAACAGGCTTGGGCAAAGCGTTGCCTCAGATACGCCCGAGCTTGCGCAGTTCAGCGCCAAGCTTCCGGATGTACCGCTCCCCTTGCGCCAAGGCGCCCGGGCTGGTGTGAACCGAGTGGCGGCCAATCGCCAACTCGTGGTCATGCGGTTTCGAGGCACCCAGGACGAAGTGGGCATCGCTTTTTGCCTCGAAGACAACGCCGCCATCCGAGCGCTCAAAGACGATCAATTCGCCAGCAACAACATCATCCGGCACCGACAGCGCGCCCTCCGCGAGCGCAATCCAAAGCAGGTCTTGCCCCTCGGGCGGCGTGAAGCGCCAGGTCTCGCCGGCCGCGAGCCGCACGGTGAGCAACGTGACAGGCAGGTCGGATGCGACCTTGCCCGTTGCCGATCCACTGCACCCCAACAGGACCCGCGCAGGACCGTCCTCATCGATCTCGTTCGACCCGATGTAACGCGAAGCGAAATTTGCAAGCTCCAGCCCGGGCGGCAGTGCAAGCCACAGTTGAAACCCGGCCACGCGCCCTTCGACCGCGCCACCGCCGTGCCACATGCCCTTGCCGGCCATCATCCATTCGAAACCGCCTGGCAGGACCGTGCCCTGTGTGCCGCTCGGATCGGTATAGGCCACTGCGCCTTCGAATACGCCGGTAACGGTCGCGATGCCCGAGTGGGGATGCAATCCGAACATCATCTCGGGGCCATCCTTGTCGAACAGGTCGAAATAGACGAACGGCTTGAGCACATGCCCGAGTTCATCGGGGCTGATGAACCGCGCACCGCGGCCACGCGTGCGATGGGCGATCCTTCGCCCGGATCGCCCCGTGGGGTGCGTGGCCGTGTCCGAACGGGTCATGCTGCGAGCGCTTTCGCGGCCATCGTTGCCTTGGCCCACCACAGCAGTTCGTCCAGTGCGGTCTCGGCGGAGGGCAGCAGGCTGGCCTCGATATCCTCGATCGGCTTGTTGCCGAACATCGGATGCACGGCGAAGAAATCGCCGCCGCCGATGTGGACCGCGGCGTGCGTCGACACCATTTGCAGCTCCACGCCGATCAGCCGCAGGTGTTCGACGGCGCGCGCCGCCCCGATGCCGCCGTAGCCGATCGCCGTGAACGGCTTGCGGTTCCACTCCTTGTAGGCCTGATCGAGCGCGTTCTTGAGAACCCCGGTGATCGAATGGTTGTATTCGGCGACCACGAAGATGTAGCCATCGAAGCGGCCGATCGTTTCCTGCCAGCGGACAGCCTCGGGGTTCCGGCTTGGCATCCACATGTTGGAAGCCATCTCGTCGAAGAACGGCAGCGGGTGATCGCGCAGGTCGACCAACTCCACGTCCATGTCTCCACGCGCCCGGGCCTGCTTCAGGATCCATTGCGCGGGGACGTCGGCAAACCGGGTCGGGCGGGTCGAACCGATGATGACGGCAATTCTCGGCTTTGAGTTCACGGTAACCTTCCGTATGCTGGTTTCTGTTGGATACCACGCTAGGGCAAGTCATCGGACCCTACAAGGAGGCACTTTGAGGAAACCAACTCACCGCGGAGATAGCGCCCAGTGCGGGCATATCAGCGGCATGATCGCGAGGATCAGCGACAAGTGGACGATGCTCGTGGTGCACGTCCTCGGCAGCGGCCCCTGCCGCTTCAATGCACTGCGCCGTGAGGTCGGCGAGATCAGCCAGAAGGTGCTGGCCTCGACCTTGCGGGACCTGGAGGAAAACGGCTTCGTTTCCCGTACGGTGACCCCGGTGAAACCACCCCAGGTCGAGTATGCGTTGACCGAACTCGGGTTCGAGCTTCTTGTCCCGGTACGGGCGCTCGCCGAGTGGGTCATCGAGAATTCGCCGCGCATGGACGCGGCACGCGCGGCCTATGCCAAGCGCCGCAGCATCGAAGAACGAAAGAGGATCTAGCGCCATGAAAGCATTTGCCGACAAAGTCGTTCTCGTCACCGGCGGCACCTCTGGCATTGGCCGGGCCACCGCCCTTGCCTTTGCCCAGGAAGGGGCCAGCGTCGTCGTTGCCGGACGAAGGGAGGATGAGGGCGCCGAATCCGTCGCGCTCATCGGGCAGGCAGGCGGCAAAGGACTCTTCGTGCGGGCCGATGTTTCGGTCGAAGACGAGATTGCAGCGATGGTCGCGCGGGCCGTCGAGGTGTTCGGCGGCCTGCATTTCGCATTCAACAACGCGGGAGTCTTTCTCCCGCCCGCCCCCATTACCGAAATAACCACCGAGGCCATCGACCGCATCCTGGCCGTCAACGTGCGCGGCACCGCGCTGTGCATGAAGCACGAAATCCCGGCGATCATGAAAAGCGGCGGCGGCGGCATCGTCAATACCGCCTCGTTCCTGGGCATCCGAGCCTTTCCCGGCTCGGCGATTTACAACGCGAGCAAGTCTGCCGTCATCGGGCTGACCAAATCGGCGGCGGTGGAATTCGCTTCGCAAGGCGTCCGGGTCAATGTGGTATGCCCAGGCGTGATCGACACGCCCATGAACGAGGAGATGCGGGCGGAGGAAAGCGGTCGCGAATTCCTGAACGGACTGCAGCCGATGAAGCGTACTGGCCGCCCCGAGGAGATCGCCGGGGCGGTGCTTTACCTGTGCTCGCCGAGCGCGGGGTTCACCACGGGCGCGACTCTCGGCGTGGATGGAGGAATCACGGTCTAGAGGACTTCGATCAAGAACCGGGAAGGGTCGTTCGCTCTCGCCCCTCTCGCGGGATCCGTTTCGTCAGGCCCGGCGAGCACACCTGACCATCAGAACGGCTCGCACAGAAGCGGGAGGACCGGGCTCGTGCGACAGGCCCTCTGCAGGCGAACCATTCGCGGTGGCGCACTTCTTCTCCGGCCCTCGAGGTGCTCATCGGCCTGGCCCGCGGATCGCGCGTGGCAGGGTCATGGTTGCCGCGGCGAGCTGCCGACACCTCAGCGGCCGCTTGCAGTCGAACACCGCCTTCCAGCGGGCCACCGGCAAGTCCGATCACGCCGTCGGCAGGCCGACCATCCAGGATCGGCTTGCCGATGCATCTGCCTTCACATGCCGACCAGCATGGGCTGCATCGTGCGTGGATACAGGAACAGAACTATCCATCGGCAGGGTGGCGAAAACCCAGCCTCGCCATCGGGGACAGGCGCACATGGTGGGCACGACAGCGCCCGACACGGCAAAATCACCTCACTCTCTGCAACAGCTCCTCGCGCATGAACTCCCCCGCCGACGAACGCCAGCAGCTGCGACTGGCGGTGCAGCGCCAACCCGCCGACTTCATCGCCTGGGTGATGCTGGCCGACGCCGAACTGGGCGCGGGCGACCTGGCTGCCGGCGAAGCAGCCGCGCAACGTGCGTTGCGGTTGCGACCGGAGCATCCCGAAGCATTGGCGCGGCTGGGCCGCACGCGCTGGATGCAGGGCCGCCACGACGAGGCCGCCGGCCTGCTGCAACGCGCTTCCGACCAGGTACCTCAGCACCCGGGCATCGCGTTGTGGCTGGGCCATGCGCTGGAAGACGCCCGCCAACCCGAGGCCGCCGCCGAAGCCTATCGCCGCGCCCACGCGCTGATGCCCGGCGAGGCCTACATGGCCACGCAACGGTTGAACTGGCAGCGCCGGCTGTGCGACTGGCGCGAGCTGGATGCATTGTCGCGGCAGGTGCGCGCCGCCGTCGCGCAGGGCAACCCGGCGGTGGAGCCGTTCGCTTTCCTCAGCGAGGACGCCAGCGCCGCCGAGCAACTGGCCTGCGCCCGCCGGCGCGCGCAGGCGGTCGCCCGATCGGTGCGGCCACTGCCGCCAGCGCGGTTGCGCACACCAGGGCCGCTGCGCATCGGTTTCCTGTCCAATGGCTTCGGCGCGCATCCCACCGGGCTGCTGACGGTGGCGCTGTTCGAGCAGTTGCGCGCGTACCCGCAACTGCAGGTGCACCTGTTCGCGCTCAACCGCGACGACGGCAGCGCGATCCGCCAGCGCCTGCGCGGGGCCGCCCACACTCTGCACGACGTCGCCGGGCGGCCGCACGCAGCCATCGCCGCACGTATCCGCGAGGCCGGCATCGACGTGCTGTTCGACCTGCGCGGCTGGGGCGGCGGCGGCACGCCCGAGGTACTGGCGATGCGGCCGGCGCCGGTGCAGGTCAACTGGCTGGCCTATCCCGGGACGTCCGGCGCGCCGTGGATCGACTACGTACTGGCCGATGCTTTCGTGCTGCCGCCGGCGCTGGAGCCGGCCTTCAGCGAGCAGGTGCTGCGCTTGCCGCGCGCGTTCCAGCCTTCGGACAACACCCGCGTGGTCGAGCAACCGCCATCACGCCGGGACTGCGGCCTGCCCGAGCGCGGCGAAGATGGCAGCGGCGTGGTGTTCTGCTGCTTCAACAACAGCTACAAACTCAACCCGCGCAGCGTGGGCCGTCTGCTGCGGGTGCTGCGCGGCGTCCCCGGCAGCGTGCTGTGGCTGCTGTCCGGCCCCGGCCGCGCCGACGAGCGGCTGCGCGAGGTCGCCCGCCAGCAGGGCGTGGAGCCGGCGCGGCTGGTGTTCATGCCAAAACTGCCGCATCCGCAGTACCTGGCGCGTTACCGCCATGCCGACCTGTTCCTCGACACCCATCCCTACAACGCCCACACCACCGCCTCCGATGCGCTGTGGGCCGGCTGCCCGGTGCTGACCGCGCCCGGCGCCACCTTCGCCGCGCGCGTGGCCGGCAGCCTCAACCATCATCTCGGGCTGGATGAAATGAACGTGGCCGACGATGAGGCTTTCATCGCCAAGGCCATTGCGCTGGGCAACGACCCGGCGGCATTGCGCGAACTGCGCCAGCGGCTGGGCGATGCGCGCCGCGATGCCGGGTTGTTCGACATGGCCGGTTTTGCCGGCGACTTCGCCGCGTTGCTGCAAGGTCTGTACCCGTAGATGCGGGGCTTGCCCCGCACGTGGCATTCCCGGCAATGCCCTGTGCGGGGCAAGCCCCGCACCTACGAGGGCGGCTCAGCGCACCCGCTTCACGCGCTGGCGATACGCCCCCGCGTTTTCGCCCTGGATGCGCCGCCGCTGGGTGCCCTTCACTTCGCCGACTTTCACGTCCGTACCGGTCACCGGCTTGGCCTCGACCGCCGTTTCGCGCTCGAAGGCATGGGATTTGTCGGTATTGCGGTAATAGCGGTACAGCATCCAGTACAGCGCGGTCGCGCCGGCAGGGCCGGCGGCCAACAACCAGAGTCCACTGTCATCACTCATGTGGCAGCCACCAGGAATGCGATTGCGAGGGCTTCGATGAAGGTGCCGGCGGTGAGCGCGGCCAGCAGCAGCTTCCACTGCTGCACCGGCACGCTGCCCATGGTCTCGCCGGTGCGGCCGTTCACCGCGATGTAGTGCAGCAGGCCGCCGTTGCGGCCCGGCTGGTGGTACGAGTAGAGCCAGACCGGCAGGTACATCGACACCCAGCGGGTGCCGTGCACTTCCAGCCGCTCCTGCTCCCAGCGCACGCCACGGCCGTAGCGGCGCACCGAGCTTTCGACCTGGGCGCGCGCGATCGACAGCAGCTGGTCTTCCAGCCGCGGGTGCAGGTGCTCCACGTCGCGGTCGCGCTTCTCCGAGGTGAAGCCGACCAGGTAGGAGGCGTTCCACTTCACCGCGTTCTTGGTGTCGAACGGCAGGATCGCGTTGATGATGTTGTTGGTGTTGACGTTCGCGTCCAGGTTGCCGCGCTCGGCGGAGGACTCCAGCGGCAGGTCGTCGACGGTGAAGTCCACGTGCCGCTCGACCCGGTACACGTCGGCGTCGTAGTAGGTCTTCTTCTTGTCGCCGCTGCCCACCGTGTAGCTGCGCGTCTGGATCTCGCCCTGGCCGGCGATGTCGGCGCTGGCATTGCCGTCGACGACCATGTACGGCAGGTAGACGCCGACCACGTTCTCGGGCGTGAACTGCTCCTTGAACGCCTTCAGCGCGAACATGCGCCGCTTGTCCACGAACTGGCCGATGCGCGCGACCGCATCGTCCTTCCGGATGTGGAAGGGCAGCACCGCGTCGGGCACGGCGCCGTTGGCCACCTGTTCGTTGACGCCGAACACGTGGCGGCACCAGTGGCAACGCGCGGTCATCGCGTTCTCGGTGTTGACCGCCACCTCGGCGCCGCAGCCGCTGCACTTGAAGGTCATCAGGCTGGCGGCGTCGGCGGCGATGTCCTGCGCGCCGGAGGCGACGACCGTGCCCCTGAGCTGGTCGAGGCCTTCGCCGAGCCCGAATTCCTCCTCGACCCGCGCGCCGTGCCATTCGTGGCGGCAGTACAGGCAGATCAGCAGATCGCTGCCGGGCTTGTGGCGGATGTCGCTGGCACCGCACTTCGGACAGCGGTTGAGGCCGTCCTTCAGCTCGCTGGAAGCGGTGTCGATCGCCTCCGGGTCGGGCGCCAGCAGTTCGTCGCGGATCGGCCCGGGCAGCGTCGCCGGGTCGATGGGGAAATCCCCCGGCAGC
This sequence comes from Xanthomonas chitinilytica, assembly GCF_026107455.2. GTDB lineage: Bacteria > Pseudomonadota > Gammaproteobacteria > Xanthomonadales > Xanthomonadaceae > Stenotrophomonas > Stenotrophomonas chitinilytica. Next base: position 18,183 of record NZ_JAPCHY010000002.1, read on the forward strand.
GGCGGCACGTCCTGCGGCGAACCGGGGCCGACAGGCGGCGGCAACGGCGGCGGTGACGAGGGGGTCCTGGCGTTGGGCATGGTCGTTGCGCAACCGGTCGCTTACAGACCCAGCGCCTTGGCCTTGAGCGCGTCGTAGTCGGCCTGGGTGATCAGGCCGAGGTCGAGCATCTGCTTGGCCTTCTGCAGCCTGGCCACCGGGTCGTCGGCCGCCGGCGCGGCCGGTGCCACCGGCTGCTGCAGGCCGCCGATGCCGCCCATCATGCCGGACGCCATGCCGATGCCCATCATGCCCGCCGCGCCGCCGTTCTCGCCCGCCGACTGGATGCCCTGCGCGACGCTGGCCTGCAGGTTGGAATTGCCGCGCGCGCCGGACAGCGCATCGGCGCGCTGCACGTTCTTGAGCAGCTCGCGGGTGTTGGCGTCGTATTCGATGGAGACGATGGCGGTCTTGACGATGGCCAGGCCGCGCTCGGACTTCCATTGGTAGCCGCGCTCCACCGCATCGGACAGGCTCTGGGCAAAGCCCAGCGAATCCTGCTGGATGCGGCTGATGCGGTTGCCCTTGCCCGGATCGTTGGTGTACAGGCTGAACGCCGGCGCCAGCGAACCGACCACCTCATTGAAGAGTTGGCTGGCCGCCGCGTTGTCTAGGTCGGTGAAGTCGAACACCTTGCCGGGCTGGAGATACGCGGCAGGCACGAAGTTCTTCACGAACAGGATCGGATCGACGATCTTCAGCGTATAGGAGCCGCGCGTCACCGCGCCGACCTGGGTGTTGAGGAAGGCGTCGTCCCAGTAGATTTCCGACTGGGTGCCGAAGCGGTTGTCGGGCAGCTCCTTCAGCGAGACGAAGAACGCGGCCTGCTGCGAACCGGGCTGGCCGCCGAACTTGAAGCGCTGCCAACTCTGCTTGATCAGCGCATCGACCAGGCCGTCGCCGGCGAAGATCGAGGCCGAATTGGGATCGTCCGAGCGCCACTCGTAGGCGCCCGGCTCGGCGGCGAAACCGGTGATCGCGCCGTCCTGGAACAGCAGCAGCCCGTAGCCTTCGGGGACGACGATCTTCGAGCCGTTGCTGATGATGTTCGACGAGCCCTGCGTGTTGGAACCGCGCCCGGCATTGCTGCCGCGCGGCACCGCGGCGAACAGCGCCGCCGTCGCCGGCAGGCCGTCCGGCACCGTGAGAAAGTCCTTCCACTGGTCGGCAAGCGCACCGCTGATCGCACCCTTTGCTGCCTGAACAAGACCCATGACACCGCTCCCTGATCCGTTGCCGGGCACCACGCCCCGCGCGGCCGTCAAACTACATGAAAACGGAAGGCAGAGACATCATCCTCCTTGCCGGGCGCCGGCGCCCGCACCGCGCCATTGCCGCCACCGCCACGACGCGCGACAGTAGCCATACACCTCAAGGAGCACGACATGGGCGAGCTCAGGAAAAAGGACTACGCTAGGGCGCTGAAGGCACTGCAACTGGAACTGGTGACGCTGGCGCGCTGGTTGCAGCAGACCGGCAACCGCGTGGTGGTGCTGTTCGAGGGCCGCGACACCGCCGGCAAGGGCGGGGCGATCCAGGCCATCGCCGAGCACCTCAATCCGCGCCAGTGCAGGATCCTGGCGCTGCCCAAGCCGACCGACCGCGAAGCCACCCAATGGTATTTCCAGCGCTATGTGCCGCACCTTCCGGCCGCCGGCGAGATGCTGCTGATGGATCGCAGCTGGTACAACCGCGCCGGCGTGGAGAAGGTGATGGGCTACTGCACCGACGCGCAGTACCACAGCTTCCTGCAGCAGGCGCCGGTGTTCGAGAAGCTGCTGGTGGACGACGGCATCACGTTGTTCAAGTATTGGCTGTGCGTGGACCAGGCGCAGCAGGAAAAGCGCTTCGCCGAGCGCCGCGACAACCCGCTCAAAGGCTGGAAGCTGTCGCCGGTGGACCTGCAATCGCGCCAGCAATACGCGCTGTACACCGAGAGCCGCGAGGCGATGCTGCGTGCCACGCATACGCGGCACGCTCCCTGGACGCTGGTGGACTTCAACGACCAGCGCCGCGGCCGCCTGACCCTGATCCGCGACCTGCTCGACCGCCTGCCCGATACCCAGATCGACGAGGCGTTGCTGGAGCTGCCGCCGCTGCCGGGCAAGCTGCACAAGGAAAAGTACGGGCGGCTGAAACCGATCGGCGACTATCCGCTGCCCTGAACCGGTCGGGGTCCGGTCTGCGTTCCGGTTTCCTTTTCGATCCGGGGGAAGCGGATGCCCCGGGTATCCTGCCGCTGCCCGGAAAGCTCGCGACTGACGTCGCTCCTGCAAGATTCCCCGGCTGTTGCAGGAGCGACGTCGGTCGCGATTCGCACAGATGCCGGGTCAGGCCGGCTCGGCCGCCGGCTGCCACAGGCGGATCGGCCGGATGCCGGCTCCGCGCTCGACCGCGTCGGCCTGCACGAACAGTTCGGCCAGCTGCGTCCGGTACAGGTGCAGCAGCGCGTCCTCCAGCGGCGACAGCGCCAGTGCGTAGGCGATGTCGTCGTCCCCGGCCTGCGACAGCCGCGGGCAGCGCTCCAGCAACAGCTGCGCCAATGTCCCGTCGGTTTCCGGCAGCGGCACCCGTGCGGCCTGCTCCAGCCAGCGCGCCATCGCCTCGCGGTGGCGCCGCGCCCGTTCGAGCGCCGCGTCCAGGATCGCGCCCTCGCCGTCGGCATTGCGCGCCAGCGAGGCGACGACCTCGCGCTGGTCGGCCAGTTCGCACTGCCGCGCGCCCAGTCCGTGCAGCGCCTGCAGCAACTGCAGCCGTTGCTGCGCCACCGGGCGCACATCATCCGGCAACGCTTCGACGGCATGTGCCAGGCGCCGCGCGAACAGGCCCAGCGCCTTGCCGACGGTACGCAGGTCGGGGCTGTCTTCGGCGCTGGCCTGCCCGTACTCGGTACGCAGGGCGATGCCGTCGGGCTGCGCGCCCGAGGGCAGGCGGAAGCCGATGTCGTGGTCGAGCAGCGCCACCCACAGCGCCAGTTCGCGACGGCGCGCGGCGCGCTGCTGCAGCCGCGGCCAGGCCAGCGCCACGTCCGGCGAACACTGCCGCAGCTGGTCCACGCATTCCTGCCAGCCCAGCGCCTGCCACGGCGCGCGCCCGGCATCGGCCGGATCCAGCATCGGCAGCTCGCCGACCAGGCCGTTGCCGTAGCGTTTCCATGCCGCCTCGGCCGCCGGCGAGAGCCGATGCAGGTCCAGCACGTGGTCGGCGGCGACCAGCTGCTGCGGCGAGTAGTCCAGGCCCATGTCGCGGTAGTAGCGTTCGGTCACCTGCCGCGACAGCGCCGCGAAATCGGCGAACAGCGCCGCCGCCGGCCGTTCGTCCAGGAACAGTCCCCCGGCGCCCAGCGATTCGGCGTTGGCGATGCGCGCATGGTCGGCCGGATGCGAATCCCAGTAGCGGGTCTCGGCGTCGTATTCCAGTTCGTCGGCCAGCGCGCGCCAGGTGCCCTGGTCCAGCGCCTGCAGGCGCGCATGCACCGCCGCCGGCAGGTCCGCGGCCAGCTTGCCCTCGCGCCAGGCCAGCGCGTTGCGGTCGTCGGCCTCGCGGAACGCGCGGGCCAGCGCGCGCAGCTGCAGTGCGGTGGTGCGGAAGCAGTCGCTGCCGGCCACCAGCGCCTCGTAGCGGTCGGCGTCGAACTCCATTTCCTGCGACAGCCGGCGGCTGGCGCGGAAGCTGAGCTGGAACAACCCGCGCATCAGCAGCCGGATCAGCCACAGGCACAGGCTGGCCAGCCCGGTGATGAGCAGGGTGTAGAGATCGCCGGACTCGGCGCGCCAGCGCTGCAGCCGCTCGTCCCATTCGTCGGGGTGGTAGGCGCGCGATTCCAGCCAGCGGTTGACGCTGTTGATCAGCCAGGCGCAGCGCATGCCGGTGCCCTGCGCGAAGTGGCCGAACTCGTGCGCCAGCACGCCCACCAGTTGCCGCGCGCTCATCCCGGCCACCAGCGGCAGGCCGATGCTCAGCCGCCGTTGCCCGCCCAGCCAGCCGCGCCAGCCGTCCTCGAACTGCACCCAGGCGTTGACGTCGCTGCCCACCAGGATGGCGCTCGGCGGGCGCACGCCGATGGCCGCGCACAGCGCATGCACGCCGGCGACGAACTCGCGCTCCTTGCGCGGGTCCAGTTCCACCGGCGGCGGCACCTTGGGCCGCGGCGCGAACAGCGGCTTGAGCATGAACGCGATCACCACGCCGCCGATGAAGCCGGGCACGCCCCAGGCCAGCAGCAGGGCGATGCCGCGCCGGGTCTGCAACTGCGTCACCACCTCGGTGTAGTAGTGGAACAGCGACCAGCCGACGGCGCCGATGAGCGCGAAGTACAGCAACGGCACCAGCACGCAGAACAGCGTGACCAGCGCCAGGCTGAGCTGGTACAGCGGCTTGACCGGCGGTCGCGGCACCGAAGCGGCCGCGAGTCCGGCGAGCAGCGAGGCGGGCGAAACGGTAGCGGCGCGCTCCGGCGCCGACGCGGATGCGGACATCGGTGGTTCCCCTGTGGCAGTCCCTGGCAATGCGGCCGGCCCCGATCCCCTTCGGACGATCCCGGCTCCGCCGCCGCAGCCTACCGTGCCGCCGAGGTTCCGGGAACCATCCCGGCGCGCCGCTCAACCGACGACGAATCCCCCGGCTACCGGCTGCGGCCAGTCGGCCTGCTCCAGCGCATCCACCCGCGCCGCCGGCGGGCCGTGCCGCAGCCATTGCGCCAGTGCCGCGATCGCCGCCGGATCGCCGCTGGCGATCACTTCGACCCGGCCGTCGGCCAGGTTGACCGCGCTGCCGGACAACCCCAGCGCCTGCGCCCGTTCGCGGGTGGCGGCGCGGAAGTACACGCCCTGCACCCGCCCCGCCACCCGGAAACGCACCGCGGCCATCAACCGGCCCGGGGGCCGCCGGCCACGGCGATGGCGTCCTCGATATCACGCGCGGTCACCGGCCCGAGGAACTGCTTGGCCACCTTGCCGTCCGGGGCGATCAGGTAGGTCATCGGCAGGCCGCGCGGGGTGGCGAAATCCTTGGGCGGATCGTAGGTGTCGACGATGGCGATGGGGTAGGCGACCGGGTGCTTTTCCAGGAACGCGCGCATGTCGTCCGGCTCGATGTCCTCGTAGGCCAGCCCCACCACCTCGATGTTGCCGCGCATGGCATGCAGTGCCGACAGCTCCGGCATCTCCTTCAGGCACGGCGCGCACCAGGTGGCCCAGAAGTTCACCACCACCCACTGCCCGCGATGGGCCGCCAGGTCGTAGTGGCCGCCGTCGACGGTGGCCAACCGCAGGGTCGGGACCTCGGCGGTCTGCTGCACCACGGTGGCCGGCTCGGCCGGCGTCGCCGGGGCCTGCGTGCCGGGCTCGGATGCCGGTGCCGGGTCCTGCGGCGCGGGAGCGGACGGCTGGCAGGCGGCCAGCAGCAGTGCGGTGGCGGCAGCCAGCAGGATTCTGCAGGTCATGGTGGGTCTCCGGAAGTCTCGTAGATGTCGCTCACGCGCCGCTTCAGCAACTCGCGCAGCGGCATGCGCAGTTCGTCCAATGCCTGGCAGGCGGCGCGGCCCAGGCTGTCGTCGCGCACCGGCAGGTAGGTCTCGGCCACCGGGATGCGCAACTGCGAATTCTCGTACAGCTCCTGCAGCGTCACCTTGTCCAGGTCGCGCGCCAGCAACCATTGCCCGCCCTCGTCGCGGCGGACCAGGTTGATGCGCTCCAGCGCGCACAACAGCTCCTGCAGCAGCGAATCGGTCAGCAGCGGCTCCAGTTCCAGGATCTCCTCCTCGCCCAGCCCCCTGCCCTGCGCGCGCGCCTCGCGGAAGCGTCCCAGCAGCCGCAGCAGGCCATAGAACTCGCCCCCCTGCGGCAGCCGCATCGCGGCGGGCTGGTAGCGGAACGCGGCAATGGAGGAGGACAGCGAGGCGCCGAGCAGCACCGACACCCAGCCCAGGTAGATCCACAGCAGCAGGATCGGCACGAACGCCACCGTGCCGTACAGCTTCTGGTAGGACTGGAAGCTGCCCAGGTACAGGCCCATGCCCCACTTCACCAGTTCCAGCATCAGCGCCGCCAGCAGCGCGCCGGGCACGGCATGGCGCCACTTCACCGTGTGGTGCGGCACCACCCGGTAGGCCAGCATGATGCACAGGAACTCGATGGTGATCGGCGCCAGCCGCAGTCCCAGGTCGGCCAGCCAGCGCCCTTCGGTGGTGCCGAACAGCGGCAGCGCCAGCACCTTGGCCGACACCGCCAGCGATGCGGCGGCCAGCATCGCGCCCAGCGTCAGCACCGTCCAGTAGACCAGGAAGCGGGTGAACTGCGGCCGCGCCGAGGCCACCCGCCAGATGCGGTTGAAGGTCTGCTCGACGCTGTGGAGGGTGATCAGCAGCGACACCACCAGGGCGATGAAGCCGGCGGCGGTGAGCTGGCCGACGCTGGCCGAGAACTGGCGCAGGTAGCCTTCGGCCGCGCGCGCGGCGCTGGGCACGAAGTTGGCGAAGACGTAGTTGCTGAGCGCCTCGCTCCAGCGCTCGAACACCGGGAACGCCGACAGCACGCCGAACACCACGATCGCCAGCGGCACCAGCGCGAACACGGTGGTGTAGGCCAGCGAGCCGGCCGCCTGGAACAGCCGGTCGTCGAGGAAGCGGCGCCACAGGAAGCGGCCGAAACTGGCCGCGCGCGCCCGGTCTCGCGCGCGCTCCATCCATAGATTGAGCGTATCCAGCGGTTGCATCGGTCAAGATTACCCGATGCGCGGCGACCCGGGCATCGCCGATACTGGTGGCCTTCCTGCAAGGCGAGTTGAAGAGACGATGGCGGAAATCCTGGTGCTGTACTACAGCCGCGGCGGCTCGGTGGCGCGGCTGGCGCGGCAGATCGCCCGCGGCATCGGCGAGGTGCCCGGCATGGGCGCGCGCCTGCGCACGGTGCCGCCGGTGGCCGCGGTCACCCAGACCAGCGCGCCGCCGGTGCCGGAGGACGGCGCCCCGTACGTGGAGATTTCCGACCTGGCCGAATGCGACGGCCTGATCCTGGGCAGCCCCACCCGCTTCGGCAACATGGCCGCGCCGGTCAAGCACTTCCTCGACGGCCTCGGCGCCGAGTGGGTCAACGGCACCCTCGCCGGCAAGCCCGCGGCGGTGTTCACCTCCACCGCCTCGATGCACGGCGGCCAGGAATCCACCCTGCTGTCGATGCAGCTGCCGCTGCTGCACCACGGCTGCCTGATCGTCGGCATCCCCTTCACCGAACCGGCGCTGAGCCACACCACCGGCGGCGGCACGCCGTACGGCGCCAGCCATGTCGCCGGCGCGCAGGACGATCCCCAGCCCAGCGACGACGAGGCGCTGCTGGCGCGTGCGCTGGGCCGGCGCGTGGCCGACATCGCGCAAAGGCTGGCACGATGAACCGGCCGCCGACGCGGCATACGACCCTGCTGCTGGCGCTGATCGCGCTGGCGGCGCTGTATGGCTACTGGTTCCTGCACGACAAGCACTGGCTGGCGACGCAACTGGTGTTCACCGCACCGCCGCTGCTGCTGGCCATCGCCCTGCGCCTGGGCTGGCGGCAGGCGCCGTTCTGGTCCGGCGTGCTGGCGCTGTTCTGGTTCAGCCATGGCGTGATGAGCGCCTGGGCCCATCGCGAAACCGCATTGCTGGCCTGGGCGGAAATCGTGCTGTCGCTGCTGGTCGTGGCCCTGGCCAGCGGGCCGGGAATCCGCGCGCGCTTCGGGCGGCGCCGCGCCTGACTTCGCTGCGGGAAGCGGCATGGGACATGCGCCGGCATGACGGCCATCGGGCAGCTCCTGCGGGACATCGACGACGCCCCACCCTGATGGACAAGTCCATGGAGCAGGCGTTCTGCCGGCGTCCGGCCTGCCTGGACCATCGCCAGGCCTTCGACGAATGGCCGCAGGCCCGCGGCATCGTCGCCCGGCTGTCGGACTCCCGCGTCCAGGCGGTTTTCGAGGTCGATTCGGAAGAAGACTTCCGGTTCTTCCGCGACGGGGCCGAGCGCTTCTCCAGCCGCTGCCCGGGCACGCCGCAGGCCATCGGGCCGACTACGCCGTTCTCCCTGTAGACCGCCCCCTATCCCAGCGCTACCTGCGGCGCGCCTGTAGCCGGATGGACGCACGGCTTATCATGTCGCCCCGCCTTGCGCGCCCGGCGCGCGACGGCCCACGACTTCCAGGTAAAGACAGATGGACGAGCTTCTGATCGTCACCACCGGCGGCACGATCGACAAGATCTACTTCGACGACAAGTCGGACTACCAGATCGGCGATCCGCAGATCGGCATGATCCTGCGCGAACTGGGCGTGACCTTCCGCTTCAACGTGATCCCGATCCTGCGCAAGGATTCGCTGCACATCACCGACGAGGACCGCGAGCTGATCCGCGCCACCATCGCCGCGCAGCCCACCCGGCACGTGCTGGTCACCCACGGCACCGACTCGATGGTGCAGACCGGTCAGGTGCTCAGCGCCATTCCCGGCAAGACCATCGTGATGACCGGCGCGCTCAGCCCGGCGCGTTTCCGCGGCTCGGACGCCGAGTTCAACATCGGCTGCGCCATCGGTGCGGTGCAGTCGCTGCCCGAAGGCGTCTACATCGCCATGAACGGCCGCATCTGGGACCCGGCCAAGGTCCGCAAGAACGTGGCCGCCAACCGCTTCGAGGCGGCCTGAGTCCGGGCCGTCTCGTCGCTGCTCCTGTCGCGACTGACGTCGCTCCTACACACCCCCTGCCGTTGGCAGGAGCGACGTCAGTCGCGGCAGAGGGCACCGACGCCCCCTCCGGATACGGAAAGGGACCCCGGCGCGAGGCCGGGGTCCCTGCTTCATGCAATCGACCGTTGGCGCAGCGCCTCGGCGCCGCGCACGGCCCGACACGTCAGCGACTGGCGCGCAGGCTCACCCCGGAGAAGGCGGTGTAGCCCTTGACCCGGATGTGCCAGGTACCCGAGGCCGGCGCGTTGATCGTGCAGGTCTCGTTGTTGCCGTTCAGGTACGGCCGGCAGTTGTAGGCGGTATCGGTCGGCGCGCTGCCATGGCGCACGTACAGGTCGGCATCGCCGCTGCCGCCGGACATCTGCACCACCAGCTGGCTGGTGCCGGCCGGCACCGGGAACGTGTAGTTCAGCGACGCGCCGGCGGCTCCCGACAGGCCGGTGACCGGCACGTTGTTCTGCAGCTCGTTGCCGCCGCCGCTGCCCCCGGTCTGGTTCGCCACCAGGCTCACGCCGGAGAACGCGCTGTAGGCCTTGACCCGGATGTGCCAGGTGCCCGAGGCCGGCGCGTTGATCGTGCAGGTCTCGTTGTTGCCCGACTGGTACGGCCGGCAGTTGTAGACCGTGTCGGTCGGCGCGCTGCCGTGGCGCACGTACAGGTCGGCATCGCCGCTGCCGCCGGAGATCTGCACCACCAGCTGGCTGGCACCGGCCGGCACCTGGAAGGTGTAGTTCAGCGACGCACCGGTAGCGGCCGACAGGCCGGTGACCGGCACGTTGTTCTGCAGCTCGCCGGTACCCGGGCCCGGATCGCCGCCACCGCCGCCCTGGGCCGCGACCACCGCGGCGTCGGCGTCGACGATGCCCGCCCCGCATCCGCCCGAGCAGGCCCCCGGCAACGGCCGGGCAGTGCTCTTGATGATGCTCTCCACCGTCGCCGGCGACAGCGGCGTGCTGGCGGCCGACTGCATCAGCGCGACCACGCCGGCCACGTGCGGCGCCGCCATCGAGGTGCCGTTGTAGGACGCGTAGCTGGGGCTGGCCGGAACCGTGGTGCCGGTGTTGAGGGTGGACAGGATGGCCTGGCCCGGCGCCGAGATGTCGATGCCGGCACCGTAGTTGGAGAAGCTGGCGCGGGCGCCGGCCGAGGTCGTGGCCGCCACCGCGATCACGTTGGCGCAGTTGGCCGGCACCGCGGTGGACACGTTGGCGTTGCTGTTGCCGGCCGCCACCACCACGGTGGTGCCGCGCGAGACCGCGCCGTTGATCGCGTTCTGGTAGGTGGACGAACAGCTGCCGCTGCCGCCCAGCGACATGTTGATGACCTCGGCCGGGTTGGCGTTGGCCGGCACGCCGCTGACCGTGCCGCCGGAGGCCCAGACGATGGCGTCGGCGATGTCGGAGGTGTAGCCGCCGCACTTGCCGAGCACGCGCACCGGCACGATCTTGGCGTTGAACGCGGTGCCGGCCACGCCGGTGGCGTTGTTGGTCACCGCCGCCACCGTGCCGGCGACGTGGGTGCCATGCCAGCTGGAGCCGGAAGCCGGGTAGCCGACGCCGCACTCGTTGGCGCCGTACCAGTCGCCTTCGTCGGCGGGGTTGTTGTCGCGGCCGTTGCCGTCGCGGGCCATCGCCGCATCGCTGATGAAGTCGTAGCCGGGCAGGATGTTGGCGTTGAGGTCAGGATGGTTGGTGATGCCGGTGTCGATCACCGCGACCACCACGCCGGTGCCGGTGGCCTTGTCCCAGGCCGGCCGCACGTTGATGCCGGCATTGGTGGTGCCGAAGCCCCACTGCTCGGACAGGCGCGGGTCGTTGGGGTTCAGCGTCGGGCGCATGATCTGGTCGACCTCGACGTATTCCACGTTCGGGTCGGCGGCCAGTTGCCGCATCAGCTGCGCGGCCTCGGCCTGGTCGAGCGCGCGGTCGGTCTGGATCACCGACGGGCCGAGCGCCAGCTCGCGCAGCTTCTGTACGCCCAGCGCGCGGCCGGAACGGGCGGGCAGCGCGGCGGCAGCCGCTTTCAGCGAACTGGCCTGGGCCGTGGCGGTGACCGCCTGGCTGCCGTCGCGATACTTGACGATGAAGCGCTGGTGCGTCGGGGCGGAGGCCAGGCCGTCCAGATGCGCTTCGCCGGCGAAGGCCGGAACGGCCAGCAGCAGCGAGAGGGTAGAGACTCCGAGAACGGCCAATGCACGCGGACGCAAGCGACGTTGCGATTCAAGAGACATCGGATTTCCTTTTCTGCGATGAGAATGCCGCAACTGCGGCGATGACTCCGCCCCGATCAGCAGATTGCGCACAGCGGGTGGTCTGAATCGGGTGGAGGCCCGGACCGGTCCCCTGTTACCGTCCGTTCAGCGACGCTAGTGGCTTTGTCGCGTCGGGACAATCCACAGGACAGACATTTGTCCCGGCAAGTTCCCGATCTGTGACCGACGATGTCAACGACGGGTGAAGAAGACCCCATTCCCGACCTGCCCGCGGTGACGCCTGTAACGCAAGCGGCCCGCCGGGAAGACCTGGCGGGCCGCTGGGAAACGCACGGCGATGGCGGCGCGGATCAGCCGTCCAGGCGCACCAGCCAGCCGTGGCGGTCGGGCAGGCGGCCATACTGGATGTCGGTCAGTTCCTTGCGCAGCGACAGGGTCACCTCGCCGGCCGGGGCGTCGAGGTCGCCCACCGAGAAGCCTTCGCCCTTGAGCTGGCCGATCGGGGTGATGACCGCAGCGGTGCCGCAGGCGAACACCTCGGCGATCTCGCCCGAGGCCACGCCGTCCTTCCATTCGTCGATGGACACCTTGCGCTCGACCACCTTCATGCCGCGGTCGCGCGCCAGCTGCAGGATGCTCTCGCGGGTGATGCCTTCCAGGATGCTGCCGGACAGTTCCGGCGTCACCAGGGTGCCGTCCTTGTAGACCAGGAACACGTTCATGCCGCCCAGCTCTTCCAGGTACTTGCCTTCGACCGGGTCGAGGAACAGCACCTGCGAGCAGCCCTGCGCCTGCGCCTTCTGCTGCGGCAGCAGCGAGGCGGCGTAGTTGCCGCCGCACTTGGCCGCACCGGTGCCGCCCTTGGCCGCACGCGCGTAATCGGTGGACAGCCAGATCGCCACCGGTGCCACGCCCTTGGCGAAGTACGGGCCGGCCGGGCTGGCGATCACGTAGTAGCCGGCCTTGTGCGCGCCGCGCACGCCGAGGAAGGCCTCGTCGCCGATCATGAACGGGCGGAAGTACAGGCTGGACTCCTCGGCCGAGGGCACCCAGTCGGCATCGACGGCGATCAGCTGGCGCAGCGACTCGACGAACACGTCCACCGGCAGTTCCGGCAGCGCCAGGCGCTGCGCCGAGCGCTGCAGGCGGCGGCCGTTGGCATCGGGGCGGAAGGTCCAGATCGAGCCGTCGGCGTGGCGGTAGGCCTTGATGCCCTCGAAGATCTCCTGGCCGTAGTGCAGCACCGCGGCGGCCGGGTCCAGCTGCAGCGGGCCGTACGGCCGCACTTCGGCGTCGTGCCAGCCGCTGTCCTTGTCCCAGCGCACGGCCACCATGTGGTCGCTGAAGTGCAGGCCGAAGCCCGGCTTCTCCAGGATCTTGGCACGCTCGGCAGCGCTGCGCGGGTGGTCCGAACGGGTGACGGCAAAGCTCAGGGAAGACTGGGACACCGGATATTTCCTTCCAGATTGCGGGATTGGGACGCCCTGGCGGGCGTTACAGCATGCCAGTTTCGAGCCGGGCCGCTTCGGACATCATGTGACGCCCCCACGGCGGGTCGAACACCAGCTCGACGTCGGCCTGGGCCACCGTCGGAATCATTTCCAGCTTGCTGCGCACGTCGTCGACCAGGATCTCGCCCATGCCGCAGCCGGGGGCGGTCAGCGTCATCCGTACGTCCACCTCGCGGCGGGCGTCGTCCAGGTGCTTGATGTCGACCTCGTAGATCAACCCCAGATCGACGATGTTGAACGGAATCTCCGGATCGAAGCAGGTGCGCAGCTGCTGCCACACCAGCTTCTCCACGTCCTCGTCGCCGGCTCCTTCCGGCAGTTCCAGGCCCGGCGGCGGTTCCTTGCCGATGGCGTCGCCATCCTTGCCGGCGATGCGGAACAGGTTGCCCTCGACGAACACGGTATAGCTGCCGCCCAGCGCCTGGGTGACGTAGCCGTAGCTGCCGGCAGGCAACGTGACGGAATCGCCCTGCGGCACCATGACGGCGTCGCAATCGCGTTCGAAGTGGACGGGTTCGCTGCTGCGGGAGTACATGACGGTGGATATGGGGACGCGGTCTATTCCCGCAAGGCGCCCATTTTATCCGACTGGGCCGCTCCCCCGCCGAACGGCTATCCTGTCGTCCTCTTTCAGGAACTCCCGATGCCCCCCAATTCCGCTTCGGCCAGCACTGCGCACTGGCTCTGGCCCCTGCTGTTGCTGCTGGGGAGCGTGACGATCACCATCGCCTGGTTGCTGGTAGCGCTGGGCACCCGCGGCCAGGCCGGCTGGATGGCGATCGCCGCCGGGCTGGAAACGGCGTGGATGCTGCGCCTGGGCACGCTGCCGGCCGGCCGCGCCCGCGTCGCGCTGGCACTGGTCGCCACCGTGCTGATCGCGCTGGTCGCCAACTGGTTCATCATCGCCGCCCATATCGGCGGGATGGTGGGGCTGGACCCGTGGCAATCGGCGTTGCGGCTGGGCCCGAACCTGGCCTGGACCCTGACCGGCCTGGCCAACGGTGCCGGCGAACTGCTGTGGCTGGCGCTGGGCCTGCTGGTGGCCTGGCGCTGCGCGCGCTGAAACGCGCTGCCCGGTCCCTTCGGGTGCGGTGCCGCGCCGCCGCGCTCAGTGGCCGCCGTCCAGCGCCTTCAGCTCGCTGACCAGCGCGCCCGCCGCCTCGGCGCCATCGCCATAGAGCATCCGCGTGTTGTCGGCGTAGAACAGCGCGTTCTCGATACCGGCGAAACCGGTGCCCTTGCCGCGCTTGATGACGATGGTGTTCTTCGAGTTCACCACGTCCAGGATCGGCATGCCGTAGATCGGGCTGGCCGGATCGGTCTTCGCCACCGGGTTGACCACGTCGTTGGCGCCGATCACCAGCGACACGTCGGTGCTGGCGAACTCGGGGTTGATGTCGTCCATGTCGGCGATCAGGTCGTAGGGCACGCCGGCCTCGGCCAGCAGCACGTTCATGTGCCCGGGCATGCGTCCGGCCACCGGGTGGATCGCGAACTTCACCTTGACCCCGCGCTCGATCAACCGCTGCGCCAGCTCCCATATCTTGTGCTGGGCCTGGGCCACCGCCATGCCGTAGCCGGGCACGATCACCACGCGCTCGGCGAAGGCCATCATCGCCGCCACGTCGCCGGCCTCGATCGGCTTCTGCGACCCGCTGATCTCCTGCGCCTGGCCGCCCCCGCCGAAGTTGGAGAACAGCACGCCGCTGATCGGCCGGTTCATCGCCTTGGCCATCAACCGGGTCAGCAGGATGCCGGCCGCACCGACCATCATGCCGGCGATGATCAGCGCCTCGTTGCCCAGCACGTAGCCCTCGAAGGCCACCGCCAGCCCGGTGAAGGCGTTGTACAGCGAGATCACCACCGGCATGTCGGCACCGCCGATCGGCAGCGTCATCAGCACGCCCAGCGCCAGCGCCACCACGAAGAACGCGATGATCGCCACCGGGTCCAGCGTCACCCCCGCCCAGATACCGAGTGCCGCCATCGCCACCGCCACCAGCAGGTTGAACGCCTGCTGCCCGGGGAAGCTGACGCGCTTGTCGAGCCGGCCGTCGAGCTTGGCCCAGGCGACGATCGAACCGGACAGCGCCACCGCACCGATCGCCGAGCCGATCACCGCCAGCACCAGCACCGTGGCCGAGGGCTGGCGCGCGGCCAGGTCGGCGATGGCCTGCCCGCTCCAGTGGGAAGTGTCGCGGTTGGCCAGGAACGAGAAGCGCAGCAGTTCCACCGCACCGATGGCCGCGGCCGAACCGCCGCCCATGCCGTTGTACAGCGCCACCATCTGCGGCATGTCGGTGATGGCGACCTTCCTGGCCGACAGCCAGGCCGCCGCGACGCCGATCACCAGCGCCACCAGGATCAGCGCGATGTTGTGCAGCCCCGGCAGGAAGAACGTAGCCGCGGTGGCGATCAGCATGCCCAGCCCGGCCCAGCGGATGCCGCTGCGCGCGGTCAGCGGCGAGGCCATGCGCTGCAGGCCGAGCAGGAACAGGGTGGCGGCAACCAGGTAGCTGGTGCCGACCAGCCAGGACAGCAATGCGGTGGTGGACACGTTCAAGCCTTGTCCTCCGCCTTGCCCGGCTTCTTGCTGGACTTGAACATCTCCAGCATCCGCTCGGTGACCACGTAGCCGCCGGCGGCATTGCCCGCTCCCAGCAGCACCGCGACGAAGCCGATGGCCTTCTCCAGCGTGGTGTCGGCGTGGCCCAGCACCACCATCGCGCCGATCAGCACGATGCCGTGGATGAAGTTGGAACCGGACATCAGCGGCGTGTGCAGGATCACCGGCACCCGCGAGATGATCACGTGGCCGGCGATCGCCGCCAGCATGAAGATGTACAACGCCACGAAACCGTCGTTCATTGCCGTCACTCCCCAAGGCCGGGACCGCCTGCCCCGCATCATAACCGCCGGCTGAATCCGCGCGACGCCCCCGGCTGTCAACCGATCGCGCCACCGTGCGTTTACTGTGGTTGTCACGGATCAGGCCGCTAAGCTGTGCTGGTGAGTTCCCCCTTGCAAACCGACAGTCCTCCCGCCACGCCCGCGGCGCCGGCGTCGCTGGACGCGTTCCTGGCCGGCATCGGGCCGCGCGCGTTCCGCTTCGCCGAAGCCGGGCTGCGCCAGCGCGAGGACGCGCTGGACGCGGTGCAGGACACGATGGAACGCATGCTCGGCTACCGCGGGCAGCCGCCGGAGGAATGGACGCCGCTGTTCTGGAGCATCCTGCGCCGGCGCATCATCGACCTGCAGCGGCGCCGCGGCTTCCGCCTGAAATTCTGGGCACCGCAGGAACAACAGGACCAGGACAGCGCCATCGACTGGGCCGACTCGAACGCCGGCCCCGCGCAGCAGCACGAGCAGCGCGAGGACTACCAGCGGCTGGTGCAGGCGCTGCGCCAGCTCCCGGCCCGGCAGCGCGAAGCCTTCACCCTGCGGGTGCTGCAGGAACTGGACGTGGCCACCACCGCCAAGGCGATGGGCTGTTCGGAAGGCTCGGTCAAGACCCACCTGTCGCGCGCGCGCGACGCACTGCAGAAACAACTGGAGGCTCCCCGGTGAACCACCGTCCCCCGTCCCCCGATGCGCTCGACCATTCCCTGCGGCAGCTGCACGCCGACGCGGTGGCCTCGATCTCGCCGGCCACCCTGGCGCGCCTGCGCGCCGCCCGGCAACGGGCCGGCCGTACGGCAACGCCCTCGCGCCGGCACCGCCGCGGCTGGCTGCTGGCTACCGCCTGTTCGGCGGTGCTGGCGGTGGCGCTGGGCCTGAACTTCGCCACGCTCCGCCCCGAGTTGCCGCTTCCCGGCGACGAGGCGGTGCTGGCTTCGCTGCTGGACGACGATGCCATGCTGCTGGACGAAACCCCGGAGCTGTACCTGTGGCTGGGTTCGGACAACGCCCTGGCGATGGAATGACGACCATGAAACCGCAATTGGCCCTGATCCTGCTGCTGGCCTGCGCCAGCACCCCGCTCGCCGCCCAGCAGTCGCCCCTGCCGGAATGGGAAAAACTCAGCGCGCAGCAGCGCGACGCACTGCTTGCGCCCACCCGCGAGCGCTGGAACGCCGCGCCGCCGGAACAACGCCAGCGCATGTACGAACGCGCCACGCGCTGGCAGGCGCTGACGCCGGAACAACGCCAGCAGGCGCGTACCGGCATGCACCGGTTCGAGAACATGTCGCCGCAGCAGCGCGAGCAGACCCGCGTGCTGTTCCAGCAGATGCGGCAGATGACGCCGGCGCAGCGCGAGCAGCTGCGGCAGCAATGGCGGCAGATGACGCCACAGCAGCGCAAGGACTGGGTGGAACGGCATCGCGGCCAGGCCGCGCCGGCGCGCTGAAGCCGGGTTCCCGGCAGGGAACGGCCTGGGCGCCTTCGGCAATCACTGAGCGAGCCTTCGGCAACTTGCGGCATCCGTTACGTTGCCCTGCTTCGGCCACCGGCGAGCGCAGCCCCGCCCCCGCCTCCGGCAGGACCTCCCATGGAAGCCAGCGGCGATTGGCCGCTGCCCCGGAGCCTCCGTCGCGATGACGCTCACCGGGATCCCGACAGGCGGGATTGCAGGGAATGTCCGGCGCTCAGCCGGCCTCGGCCGACCAGCGGGTGCGTGCCAGCAGTTCGTCGTCCCAGTCGAACTCCAGCGTTCCGTCCTTCAGGAACAGCGCGACGAAGTTGAGCACGTTGCGTGCGTACATCTCGCTGGCGTGCACCGCGCCCATGCTGGCCAGGTCCAGCGGCCCGGCCACGGTCACGCCGCCCACGTCCACGGTTTCGCCGGGACGGGTGGCCTCGCAGTTGCCGCCGGTCTCGGCCGCCAGGTCGACGATCACGCTGCCGGGCTTCATCCCGGCCACCATCGCCGCGGTGACGATCTTCGGCGCCGGCCGTCCCGGCACCGCGGCGGTGGTGACGATCACGTCCACCGACTTCAGGTGCTCGCCCAGCCGGCGCTGCTGCTCGGCCAGTTCCTCGGCGGTGAGCTGGCGCGCGTAACCGCCTTCGCCGGCGGCGCTGACCCCCAGGTCGAGGAACTTGCCGCCCAGCGATTCGATCTGCTCGCGGGTTTCCGGACGCACGTCGAAGCCTTCCACCTGCGCCCCCAGCCGCCGCGCGGTGGCGATGGCCTGCAGGCCGGCGACACCGGCGCCGATCACCAGCACCTTCGACGGGCGGATGGTGCCGGCGGCGGTGGTCAGCATCGGGAAGAAGCGCGGCGCCAGCTGCGCGGCGATCAGCGTGGCCTTGTAGCCGGCCATGCCCGCCTGCGAGCTGAGCACATCCATCGACTGCGCGCGCGTGGTGCGCGGCAACCGTTCCAGCGGAAAGGCGACGATGCCCTGCGCGCGCAGCGCCTCGGCGCGCGCGGCGTCGGCCTGCGGATGCAGCATGCCGACCAGCGTGGCGCCGGGCTTGAGGCCACCGATGGACGCCGCCGCGGGCGGCTGCACGCACAGCACCAGGTCGGCCTGCGTCGGCGTGGTGGCGGTGGCCGGATGCGCACCGGCTTCCAGATAGGCGGGGTCGGTGAAACCGGCAGCACTGCCGGCGCCCAGCTCGAACCACACATGGGCCCCGAGTGCGGTCAGCTTCCTGGCCGTTTCCGGCGTGGCTGCCACGCGCCGCTCTCCCGCGGCCGCTTCCTTCACCACCAGCACTTCCACGGCCATGCATGTCCCCGACGATCAGCGGTCCTGTCGTCCGGATCGTAGCAAAGCCGCTCTGCGCCCGTGCGCCTCAGTGCACGGTGGTCGGCGCCTGCGGATCCAGGCGGTCGATCACGCCCTGCATGGCGCTGTCGAATGCGCCGTCGTCGACGTGGTTGCGCAGCCGTCCCAGCCGCACCATCACCGCCAGTTCCTCCGGCGAGGCGACGCAGAAGCGCACGCCGCGGCGATTGACGAACAGCAGCCGTGCGGAAATCGGGCTGACCCACGACAGCTTGCCGGCCTGGACCTTGCCGTCCTTGTCGACGAAATCCAGCCAGGTGCCCACTTCCATGCCGCGGAAGCGGTCGGCGTCGGCATTGTCGAAATCGCTGGCATCGGCGGCGCCAGCCAGTTCCACCGCCGGCACCTCGGCCGGCGGCGCCGGCAACACCACCTGCGGCAGCTCCGGCAACGCGCGCTCCAGCTCCGGCCGCGCCTCGGCGATCGACTGCAGCGTGTCGTGCAATGCGTCGATGGCCACGGTGCTGGCGTCGCCATGCAGGCCGACGCTGGCGAACACCCGCCTCAGTGCCGGCTGCCAGGCCTGCAACCACGGCTTGCCGACGATGTGGCGGCGTGCCTCGGCCACTTCATCGAGCATGCCATCGGCCAAGGCCAGCGCTTCCTGGATGCCTGCGCCGTCATCGCCCTCGCGCAGCAGGGTCAGGGTCAGGTGGTGGATCCACGGTTGCCGCAGGAAATCCTCGATCGCCTTCGGCAACGCGATATCGCCCACGCGCGCTTCCAGTTCGCCGGCGGCGCGGGTGCGCGCCAGTTCCAGCTTCTCCTGGCCACGCTGGGTCTCGGCGGCGCGGCGCTCGGCGATCTCGATCCGGCGCCGGTGCTGGGCCAGGAAATCGCGGAATTCCTCTTCCAGGGTCAGGAAGATCGCCAGGTTCTCGTTGAACTCGGCCACCAGCCGCTCGATGATCTCCTCGACCTTGCCCATCAGCACGCGCTCGGCCGGGCTGTCGCCGGTATTGCCCTCGCAGGCCTCGGCCAGCGAATTGAGCAGCTTGCGCGCCGGGTGGGTCTTCTGCACGAACATGCGCCGGTCCAGCAGCGCGACCTTGACGAACGGCACCACCAGCCGCCCGATCAGTTCGCGCGAGCGTCCTTCCAGGTCGCGCTCGTCCAGCATCACGTCGAACAGCATGCCGACCAGGTCGATCGCGTCCTCGTCCTGCGGATCGAGGCGAGCGCTGGAAGGTTCCACCCCGAGTTGGGTGGCGCCGGACAGCACCTCGCTCTTGAGCCGCTGCGCCAGCGACTCGCCGTCCTCGCCGATCGCCGCGCGCAGGGTCGCGCTGGGCGTGGCCTGCAGCAGCGACAGCACCGACATCATCTCGCGCTGGCTCAGCGGCCGCTGCTGGCCTACCGCCGCCGAGGCGGCGGAGGTGGCGTCCTCGCGCACGTTGCGGGTCTGCGCCAGCAATTCGTGCAGCGCTTCCAGCAGCATGCCCTGGCTGCCACCGGCGGCGTCCTGGGCGAGGTCCCCAGCCGCCCCGGACTGCATCCGTCCCCGGCTTTCGGCCCAGCGGTCGACGAAGCGCTGCGCCCATGCCGGCGCATGGCGTTCGTCGTACTGGTCGCCCGCCTCGTCGGCGAACGCGGAATCGTCCCCGGCCGACGAACGCGCCGGCTTGGGGCGCGGCGGCGTCCGCGGCGGGCGGGCGATCTCCGGCATCACCCCGGCCTGCGCCAGACGCTCGTCCAGGTCCTCGTACAGCTTGCCGATGCCGGCAGCCAGGTCGCGCTCGCACAGCTTGATCAGCACCAGGCGCACTTCCGGCGCCAGGTCGCTGGTGGCGAAGGCCTCGTGGATGGCCACGCCGACGTGTTCGGGACCGATGGGATTGCTGTCGGCATCCAGTTCCAGGCCGCCGGCGATCCAGCCCAGGCGGCGGTCGATCCGCGCCAGCACCGATTTCCAGTCGCGCAGCAGCACGGTGGCCAGGTTGCGCACCGCCAACCGCGATTCGAGCACGTGCTCCGGCACCAGGCTCAGGCCACCGCCCACCTGGCCGGACAGCGCGGCCTCGGCCGACAGCGGCGTGCCCGCTTCCAGCGCGGCCCATGCCAGTTCCAGGTGCGAGCGGAAGCGGGTGGCGATCTCGTCGCGGCGGCGGCGCAGTTCGCGCATGCCGTCGAGGAACAACAGCTGCGAAGCACCGGCGCTTTCGGCACGGTCGAACAGGACGTCGTCGAAGCGGGCCAGCACCGTCGCGAACGACTGCCCCAGCACCGGCAACGCGGCATCGCGCGCGAGTGTCAGCAAACGCTGGTCGCGGCTGGCGTGACCGGCCGGATTGGGGTTGGACATCATGCGCGAAAGATCCCCGCCTTCGCAGGCGCTGTGTAGGCAAACAATGGAGAAAACGCAGACGCGGCCCCTGTTTCCGCCCGTGCATGGTAGGCGTTGAAGCTGAACAGGGACAGTGATGCAGTCCGCACTTTGAACCTCGTTACCGGTAGCCCGGCAGGCCTTGTATCGTAAGCGTAGCGGGCCTGCGAAGCGAGCGACCGCGGCATTTCGCCGCAGCGCACCGCCGGCCCATGCCACGGCACGGCCACCGGGGGGCGACGTCTATAATCCGGACGCCCCGATTCCCATTCGTGACCATGCCCACACCTTATTCGTTGCAGGCGCTGGATCAACGCCGTTCGGTACCGGCCCTGCAACTGGGCGAACCAGCCCCCGACGACGCCACCCTGCTGCGGATGCTGGGTTCGGCGGTGCGCGTACCCGACCACGGCAAGCTGGTCCCGTTCCGGTTCCTGCGCCTGCGCGGCGATGCCCGCCATGCGCTGGGCGAGTTCCTGGCCCGTCGCAGCCGCGAGCGCGACCCGCAGGCGGCCGAGGCTGCGGTCGAGAAGGACCGCCAGCGCTTCTCGCACGCGCCGCTGATCATCGCCGTGGTCGCGCGCCTGCAGCCCGGGCACAAGGTGCCCGAGCAGGAACAGCTGCTCACCGCCGGCTGCGTCTGCTTCGCCCTGCTGCAGGCCGCGCAGGCACACGGCTTCGGCGCGCAATGGCTGACCGCATGGATGGCCTACGACCCCGAGGTCGCACGTCACCTCGGCCTGGGCGAACACGAACGCGTGGCCGGCTTCATCCATATCGGCACGCCCCTGGCCGAAGCGCCCGAGCGGCCGCGCCCGGACCCGGCGGCGCTGCTGCAGGACTGGGTGGGCGAGCGTGCCTAGGGCGTCACGCAGAACCCGTCATCCCCGGGCGGGCGGAAGAGGCTTCATGGCCGCGCGAAGTCCCGGGCATCCGGTGCCCTGGCTTGCCCCGGGCGAAAGTCGCCGCCCCCCCGCCTGCGCGGGGGCGACGGCAACGGTCTCGTCAGTCGCTCCCGGCCACCGGCACTCTGCCGGCCGCGGCCACGAACGCCTGGCGCTGGCCGAAGACGGAAGGCGCCGATCATGACCCCGCTCTACCTGGTCGACGCCAGCCTGTACGTGTTCCGCGCCTGGCATTCGATGCCCGACCAGTTCCACGACGCCCAGGGCTGGCCGACCAACGCCGTGCACGGCTTCGCCCGCTTCCTGCTGGACCTGCTCGAACGCGAGCGCCCGCGGCACATCGCCATCGCCTTCGACGAAGCGCTGGACAGCTGCTTCCGCCATCGCCTGTACGCCGCCTACAAGGCCAACCGCGACCCCGCGCCGGAAGAGCTGCGCCGCCAGTTCGCGCATTGCAAGGCGCTGTGCGCGGCGCTCGGGCTGGGCGTGCTGGCCCACCACGAATACGAGGCCGACGACCTGATCGGCAGCGCCCTGCACGCACACCGCGACGCCGGTTTCCGCGGCGTGATCGTCTCTGCCGACAAGGACCTGTCGCAGCTGCTGTACGAACACGACGAGCAGTGGGACTACGCCCGCAACCAGCGCTGGGGCATGGCCGGGGTCAAGGCGCGGCACGGCGTGCACGCACACCAGATCGCCGACTACCTGGCGCTGTGCGGCGACGCGGTGGACAACATCCCCGGCGTAACCGGCATCGGCGCCAAGTCGGCGGCGGTGCTGCTGGCGCACTTCGGCAGCCTCGACGCGATGCTCGAGCGGATCGACGAGATCCCGTTCCTGCGCCTGCGCGGCGCCGCGCAGATGGCCACGCGCCTGCGCGAGCAGCGCGAGCACGCGTTGCTGTGGCGGCAGCTGACCACGATCGCGCTCGACGCGCCGCTGCAGGCGGCGTCGCCGCAGTTCGCGCGCGCGCCGGCCGACGCCGACATGCTCGGTGGCCTGTGCGAGGCGCTGCGCTTCGGCCCGCTGACCCGGCGCCGGCTGCTGGCCGCGGCCGGCATCGAATCCCCTTCCCCTCCCGCGACATTCCCATGACCCACAACACCGCTCCACCGAAGGTCGTCTACGAAGGCAAGTACCAGCGCATGGTCGTGCGCGGCACCTGGGAGTACAGCGAACGCACCCACGCCGGCGGCCTGGCCGCGATCATCGTCGCGGTGACCCCGGACGACGAGGTGCTGTTCGTCGAGCAGTTCCGGGTGCCGCTGCAGGCGCCCACCATCGAGATGCCGGCCGGGCTGGTCGGCGACATCGAGGCCGGCGAGTCGATCGAGGCGTCGGCCATCCGCGAACTGGAAGAGGAAACCGGCTGGAGCGCCGAGCACGCCGAAGTGCTGATGATCGGCCCCACCTCGTCCGGCGCCAGCAGCGAGAAGGTCGCCTTCGTCCGCGCCACCGGCCTGCGCAAGGTCGGTGCCGGCGGCGGCGATGCCAGCGAGGACATCACCGTGCATGCCATCGCGCGCGCGCGCGCGGCGGCCTGGCTGGTGGAGAAGATGGGCGAAGGCTACGAGCTGGACGCCAAGCTGTGGGCCGGGCTGTGGATGATCGAACACCACCTGGACGGCACCCCGCGTGGCTGACGCCGACCTGCACGTCCTGCCGCCGCTGCTTGGCGAGGACGACCCGGCGGTCTACGGCATCCACCGGCAGCAGGGTGCATCGCCGTTCGTGCTGCTGGCCGATCATGCCGGCCAGCAGGTTCCCCGCGCGCTGGCCGGCCTGGGCCTGCCGCAGGCCGAGCTGGACCGCCACATCGGCTGGGACATCGGCATTGCCGGCACCACCCATGCCCTGTCGCGGGAGCTGGACGCATGGGCGATCGAGCAGACGTATTCGCGGCTGCTGATCGACTGCAACCGTCCGCTGGCCTCGCCGACGTTGATTCCGGAGGTGAGCGACCACACCGTGGTGCCGGGCAATGCCGGCCTGTCGGCCAGGCAGCGCCAACAGCGCATCGATACGATCCATGCGCCGTACCATGCGCGCATCGGGGCCGAACTGGATGCACGGCGCGATGCCGGGCGGCCAACGCTGCTGGTGATGATGCACAGCTTCACCCCGGCGATGAACGGCGTGCAGCGGCCCTGGCATGCCGGCGTGCTGTATCACCGCGATACGCGCTTCGCGCATGCGCTGCTGCAGGCACTGCGCGATGAAGGCGACCTGGTGGTGGGCGACAACGAGCCGTATTCGGTGAGCAGCAGCAGCGACTACGCCGTGCCGGTGCATGGCGAAGGCCGCGGCCTGGTGCACGTGGAACTGGAGATCCGCCAGGACCTGATCGCCGATGCCGCCGGGCAGCAGGCCTGGGCCGGGCGCCTGGCCCGGATTTTCACGGCGCTGCAGCCGGCGTTGCTGGCGCTGGAATGATGCCCGCGCTGCGTGCCGGCAGCGCCGGGGTTTGCGACCATGGGAACGGCTTGTAGCCGCGCACCAGCAGCGGCACGCCGAGGGCGGCGAAATCGGCATCGATCGCCTCGGCACGCCTGCGGTCCAGGCGCTCGCCGAGCACCAGCGGCAACGCGCGGCAACGGGCCAGGGCCTCGCCCACGGGAATCTCCAGCAACCGGGCCGCGCGCTGCGCCACGAGCTTGACCTGCCCATCCGGACACGCGGCCAGCACCAGGTCGAACGAAGCGAAGATGCCCGGCCCCACGCCCGCGGCGCGCGCGGCATCCTGCTCGGCCACGGGCGCCGCATCCAGTGCCTCGTCGATGCCCTCCACCTGCAGGAAGGCATCGTACTCGGCGTAATGCTCCAGCGCGCGGGCATAGTCCTCCAGTACGGACAGCGGGCGCTGGCGCTTCTGCACGTCGAGCACATCGGCGAAGGTCGCCGGCTCCAGGTACGTCGACAGGCCCAGCGCGCGCGCCGCGGCCGGCACCTCGCCGTCATCGTCGAACGCGGTTTCCTCGTCCGGCGGCAGCCAGAAGCGCGCCTCCAGCAGGTTCCCGCCGCTGGCATGCACCCAGCCGAAGGATCCCCACACCTCGTCGTCGTCATTGCAGGCGGCGAAGGCGTCCAGCGTCTGGCGAAGGTCCAGCAGTCGGATCATGCGTCGTCGGCCAGGCTGTCCGGGGACGGGAATTCTACCTGCCGCTGGCGCAGGCCCGGCGCGGTGACCCCGCCGGGCAGCGCGAACAGCGCCGCGCCGTACGCAGCGCGTGGACCATGCCCTGCAGCGCTTCCGGATCGGTGGCGGCCTGCGCGCCGCCTACGGCAGAGGTCGCCATCGCCATCGCCGCCGGCTCCGGCGCACCGTGGTCTGCCGTGCCGTGGCGACCATGCCCGAGGCCACGCCCTGCCGCGGTGCCGGCACGCCCTGCCATGCCACGGTCCACACACCGCCATCCAGCGCATACCCTGGCCCATATTCGGCACCACGAGGCCAGGCAGCAGCGCCCCTCTGCCCACACCATGCGGCAATGCCACGGCCACCGCCGCGATGTCCGCCGCAACGGCAGCGAAGCCCCCGGCCGGCACCTGCCGCGGCGAGCGCCGGTGCGGCATGCGTTCGGCGATGCGGGTACCCAAGGTGATGTGGGCCATGGTCGGCAACAGGAAGGCCAGGCCGGCCTGCAGCGATCTCCAGTCCGCAGCCTTCCCGGAAGTACTGCGTCAGGAAGCGGCGCCGCGCGCGGCGAGCCGGGCATGGCCCGGCTCCATGAACGCCCTGCCGACCGGCAGCTCGGCGGGGCGGCGCCACCAGCGAGCAGCCCGCATCACCGGTGAGCGAATCAACCGGCGAAGCGGTCGGTGGCGCGCACCAGCGCGTCGACGTTCTCGGCCTCGAACGCGGAGTGGCCCGAGGCCGGGGTGATTTCCAGCGTCGCCTTCGGCCAGGCCTTGTGCAGGTCCCAGGCGTTGGCCAGCGGGCACACCACGTCGTAGCGGCCGTGCACGATCACGCCGGGGATGTCGGCGATGCGGTGCGCGTCGCGCAGCAGCTGGTCTTCCACCTCGAAGAAGCCGCCGTTGACGAAGTAGTGGTTCTCGATGCGCGCGAACGCCAGCGCGAACTGCGGGTCCTCGTGGCTGTTCACGAAGTCGGTGTCCACGTGCAGGAAGCTGGTGGCGCCTTCCCACACGCTCCAGGCCTTGGCCGCAGCCAGCCGGGTGGCCTCGTCGTCGCTGGTCAGGCGGCGGTGGAAGGCCGAGATCAGGTCGTGGCGCTCCACCGCCGGGATCGCGTTGACGTAGTGCTCCCAGGCGTCGGGGAACAGCCGGTTGGCGCCCTCCTGGTAGAACCACTCCAGTTCCCAGCGGCGCAGCATGAAGATGCCGCGCAGCACCAGTTCGGTCACCCGCTGCGGATGGGCCTGCGCATAGGCCAGCGCCAGGGTCGAACCCCAGCTGCCGCCGAATACCTGCCACCTGTCGATCGCCAGCTTCCCGCGCAGCTTCTCGATGTCGGCCACCAGGTCCCAGGTGGTGTTGTCCACCAGATCGGCGTGCGGAGTCGAGCGCCCGGAGCCGCGCTGGTCGAACAGGATGATCCGGTACTTGGCCGGGTCGTGGAAACGCCGCATCTTGTCGCTGCAGCCGCCGCCCGGGCCGCCGTGCAGCATCACCACCGGCTTGCCGTCGGGGTTGCCGCACTGCTCGAAATACAGGGTATGGCGGTCGTCGACCTGCAGCGAGCCGACGTCGAAGGGGGCGATTTCGGGATAGAGCGTGCGCATGCGACAGTCCTGGTGCGAAAACCGCATTGTATGCGCGAGCGATTTCGTGGAGCCGAGCTTGCTCGGCTGGGGGATTGCCGGGAAAGCAGCCGAGCAAGCTCGGCTCTACATTGCCGGCCAGCGGCCGAGGGTCACCCGGTCGCGGTCCTCTCCGGGAGAGCGCGTGTGGGGGGAGAAAACCGCATTGCACGCGCGAGCGATTTCGTAGAGCCGAGCTTGCTCGGCTGGGGGATTGCCGGGAAAGCAGCCGAGCAAGCTCGGCTCTACGTCGCCGGCCAGTGGCCGAGGGTCACCCGGTCGCGTCCCTCTCCGGGAGAGCGCGTGTGGGGGCGAAAACTGCATTGCACGCGCGAGCCATTTCGTAGAGCCGAGCTTGCTCGGCTGGGGGGATTGCCCGGGAAAGCAGCCGAGCAAGCTCGGCTCTACGTCGCCGGCCAGCGGCCGAGGGTCACCCGGTCGCGGTCCTCCAGATCGCGCTGCGTGGCGACCTCGGCAAAGCCCGCTTGCCGCAACAATGCACGGATCGCCTCGCCCTGGTCCCAGCCGTGCTCCAGCAGCAGCCAGCCGCCCGGCACCAGGTGCGCCGGCGCGCCGGCCACGATCTCGCGGATGGCATCGAGCCCGTCGCGGCCCGATGCCAGCGCGGCGGCCGGCTCGAAGCGCAGGTCGCCCTGCTGCAGGTGCGGATCGTCGGCGGCGATGTAGGGCGGGTTGCTGACGATCATGTCGAAACGGTCGCGACCCAGCGCGGCGTACCAGCTGCCGCGCCGGAACCAGACGTTGTCCACCGCATGGGCCTGCGCGTTGCGCACCGCCATCGCCAGCGTCGGCCCCAGCAGGTCGGTGGCGACCACGCTGGCCAGCGGGCGTTCGCTGGCGATGGACAGCGCGATCGCGCCGCTGCCGGTGCCCAGATCGGCCACCCGCAGCGGCGCGTCGGCGGGCAGCCGCGCCAACGCCTGCTCCACCAGCAGTTCGGTTTCCGGACGCGGGATCAGCGTATCGCCGCTCACCTGCAGGTCCAGCGTCCAGAACCCGCGCCGGCCGGTCAGGTAGGCCAGCGGCCGGCCGGCCGTGCGCGCGGACAGCAGCTCCCCGTAGCGCGCGGCCGCCTCAGCCGTCACCGGATCGGTGGCGTGCGCGAACAGCCATGCGCGCTCGCAGCCCAGCGCATGCAGCAGCAGCAGTTCGGCCTCATGGCGGGCGTCGTCCCCGGACAGGCGCTGCGCGCCCTGCTTCAGCAACTCGGCAACGGTGGTCACGGACAACGGGATTCCTTCGTGCGGCACGGGGCCGGGCAAGGTGGACGGGGGCGGAAGCTCTTCGCGGTGGGCCGGCCTGGCGGATGCGCAGGACGGTCTGGCCGGGAAGCCGGGCCAACGGTGGAAGAACGGGGCGCTCCGGCAGCCGGACAGGATAGGCGCTGGCCGCCCGCCAGCCCACCGCGGGGTAGCGGAAGCATCCATATGTGCGGCGGCGCACAAATCCATCGAATCTATCGTTCTATTCAGCTTTGTTCAGGTTGATGGCTTGGATGGCCCGCATCCGCCCTCAAATCTGGCGTCGGAATGGCCTGAACAGGCTCATCGATAGTTAAAAACTATCAATTCAATCTATTCAATCCATTTGTTTAATTAGGCAATGCCTATTAATCTGCCCGCCATCTTCTCCACCCACTCCTTCAACCCAGAGGAAATCCGATGTCCCTGATCAACACCCAGGTCCAGCCGTTCAAGACCACCGCCTTCCAGAACGGCGAGTTCATCGAGGTCACCGACGCCAGCCTGAAGGGCAAGTGGTCGGTCCTGATCTTCATGCCGGCCGCCTTCACCTTCAACTGCCCGACCGAGGTCGAGGACGCCGCCGACAACTACGCCGAGTTCCAGAAGGCCGGTGCCGAGGTCTACATCGTCACCACCGACACCCACTTCTCGCACAAGGTGTGGCACGAGACCTCCCCGGCGGTGGGCAAGGCCCAGTTCCCGCTGGTCGGCGACCCGACCCACCAGCTGACCCGCGCCTTCGGCGTGCACATCGAGGAAGAAGGCCTGGCCCTGCGCGGCACCTTCATCATCAACCCGGAAGGCGTGATCAAGACCCTCGAGATCCACGACAACGCCATCGCCCGTGACGTCTCCGAGACCCTGCGCAAGCTGAAGGCCGCCCAGTTCGTCGCCGCCAACCCGAACCAGGTGTGCCCGGCGAAGTGGAAGGAAGGCGCCCAGACCATCGCGCCGTCGCTGGACCTGGTCGGCAAGATCTAAAGCCGTACCGCATCCCCATTCCCGCTGCGGCGGGAGTGGGGGTGAACCGCAGCTGCGCCAAGCCAGCCACGAGGCGTCGCGGCGACGAACCTGTCGCCAGGCGTGCCGACTCTCCGCCATCGCGGCGAGGCCAGGCCCAGCAAGCCAACCCGGCGCGGCTGCGGTTCACCCCTATTCCGATCCGGCGACCTGCGCCCGCGCAGCGACGCCACGCTCTTGCCTTGCCCATTTTCAGGAGTTCCCCCATGTTGGACGCCGCTCTGCAAACCCAGCTCAAGGCCTATCTGGAACGGGTCACCCGCCCCATCCAGATCACCGCCTACGCCGATGACGGCGACAAGTCGCAGGAGATGCTGGGCCTGCTCAACACGCTGACCACGCTGTCGAGCCGGATCAGCCTGGAAGTCCGTCGCGACGGCGGCGAGCGCACGCCCTCGTTCGCGCTCGGCACCCCGGGCCAGGAGATCAGCCTGAGCTTCGCCGGCATCCCGATGGGCCACGAGTTCACCTCGCTGGTGCTGGCGCTGCTGCAGGTGGGCGGACACCCGTCCAAGGCCGCGGCCGAGCTGATCGAGCAGGTGCGCAACCTCGACGGCGACTACCTGTTCGAGACCTATTACTCGCTGTCCTGCCAGAACTGCCCGGACGTGGTGCAGGCGCTGAACCTGGCCGCGGTGCTGAACCCGCGGATCCGCCACGTCGCCATCGACGGCGCGCTGTTCCAGCCCGAGGTCGAAGCCCGCCAGATCATGTCGGTGCCCACCATCTACCTCAACGGCGAGGTGTTCGGTGCCGGCCGCATGGGCCTGGAGGAAATCGTCGCCAAGCTCGACACCGGCGCGGCCAGGCGCGATGCCGAGAAGATCGCCGCCAAGGCGCCGTTCGAGGTGCTGGTGGTCGGCGGCGGCCCGGCCGGCGCGGCCGCGGCGATCTACGCCGCACGCAAGGGCATCCGCACCGGCGTGGCGGCCGAACGCTTCGGCGGCCAGGTGCTGGACACCATGGCGATCGAGAACTTCATCTCGGTCAAGGAGACCGAGGGCCCGAAGCTGGCCGCGGCGCTGGAACAGCACGTGCGCGAGTACGACGTGGACATCATGAACCTGCAGCGCGCGACCCGGCTGCTGCCGGCCGGCGCCGACGGCCTGGTCGAAGTGCAGCTGGAGAATGGCGCCTCGCTGAAGTCCAGGTCGGTGGTGCTGTCCACCGGCGCGCGCTGGCGGCAGATGAACGTGCCCGGCGAGGAGCAGTACCGCAACAAGGGCGTGGCCTACTGCCCGCACTGCGACGGCCCGCTGTTCAAGGGCAAGCGGGTGGCGGTGATCGGCGGCGGCAACTCCGGGATCGAGGCGGCCATCGACCTGGCCGGCATCGTCTCGCACGTCACCGTGTTCGAGTTCGACGACAAGCTGCGCGCCGACCAGGTACTGCAGAACAAGCTGCGCAGCCTGGGCAACGTCACCGTCGTCACCAGCGCGCAGACCACCGAGGTGCTGGGCGACGGCCAGAAGGTCACCGGCCTGATCTACAAGGACCGCGTCGGCGGCGATTCGCACCGGGTCGAGCTGGAAGGCATCTTCGTGCAGATCGGCCTGCTGCCC
This sequence comes from Xanthomonas chitinilytica, assembly GCF_026107455.2. Taxonomy (GTDB): domain Bacteria; phylum Pseudomonadota; class Gammaproteobacteria; order Xanthomonadales; family Xanthomonadaceae; genus Stenotrophomonas; species Stenotrophomonas chitinilytica. The sequence goes on from NZ_JAPCHY010000002.1 coordinate 48,230, forward strand.
AACACCGAGTGGCTCAAGGGCACGCTGGAGCTGTCCGCGCGCGGCGAGATCGTGATCGACGACCGCGGCCAGACCTCGCTGCCGGGCGTGTTCGCCGCCGGCGACTGCACCACCGTGCCGTACAAGCAGATCATCATCGCCATGGGCGCCGGCTCGGCCGCCGCGCTGAGCGCCTTCGACCACCTGATCCGCAGTTCGGCCCCGGCCCCGCAGCCCCAGGCGGTGGCCGAGGCTTCCTGAGCCACAGCCAGGCCGACGCCCCGGAAACGGGGCGTTTGCGCCATCATCGCCGGCACGCGGTCCCGCCCTTCCTCTACCGAGAGCTGCCATGAACCTGCGCGACCTGAAATACCTGGTGGCCCTGGCCGAGCACAAGCACTTCGGCCGGGCGGCAGCGGCCTGCTTCGTCAGCCAGCCGACGCTGTCCACCCAGATCCGCAAGCTGGAGGAGGAACTGGGCGTGCCGCTGGTCGAGCGCGCGCCGCGCAAGGTGATGCTGACCCCGGCCGGGCGCGAGGCCGCCGCGCGCGCGCGCGGCATCGTCGCCGAGGTGGAACAGCTGAAGGAGGCCGCGCGCCGCAGCCGCGACCCGGAAGCCGGCACCGTGCGCCTGGGCATCTTCCCCACCCTCGGCCCCTACCTGCTGCCGCACGTGATCCCGCGCATCCGCGAGCGCTTCCCGCAGCTGGAACTGCTGCTGGTGGAGGAAAAGAGCGACGTGCTGCTGGAGCAGCTGCGCAACGGCCGCCTGGACGCCACGCTGCTGGCGCTGCCGCTGCACGACGACCAGCTGCATGCCGAGTTCCTGTTCGAGGAGCCGTTCGTGCTGGCGGTGCCCGACCGCCACCCGCTGGCGCGACGGCAGTCGCTGGACCTGTCCGAGCTGTCCGAGCAACGGCTGCTGCTGCTGCAGGACGGCCATTGCCTGCGCGACCAGGCGCTGGACGTGTGCCATCTGGCCGGGGCGCTGGAGAAATCCGAGTTCCAGGCCACCAGCCTGGAAACCCTGCGGCAGATGGTCGCGGCCAACGTCGGCGTGACCCTGCTGCCGCTGCTGGCGGTGAAGCCGCCGGTGGCGCGCTCGCAGAACATCCACCTGGTCGGCTTCGGCGGCGACACCCGCCCCAGCCGCCGCATCGGCATGGTCTGGCGCCGCAGTTCGGCCATGAACGATTTCCTGGAGCAGCTGGCACAGCTGTTCCAGTCGCTGCCGCACGAGCTGTTCACCCTGCCGCCGCAGCCGCCGGCGGGCAGCGACGCCGCCACCACCGGCACCCACTGACGCCCCGCCGCGGGCACCACGGCTTTCCTTCGCGTTCAGTTCCCGGATGCGCACGCATTGCGCCCGGGGCACCGGCGGCGCGATGATCGGGATGGGTCGCATCCGGCCCGCATTCTCAGCACAATAGGAACGGGCGGTGCCGATGGGGCGCCGCCTTTTGCTTGTCTTTTCAACCACCGCAGGAGTTCCACCATGCCGACCAACAGCGGCCTTCCCCCTTCGATCATCGTCTCCAGCCGCGACCTGGCCCGCCTCGAGGCCATGCTCGAATCCCCCGCGCTGAGCCGGCATCCCGCCGCGATCGCGCTGAGCCAGGAACTCAACCGCGCGCAGATCCTGCCGCCGGACGAGGTTCCCGAAGGCATCGTCACCATGCATTCGCGGGTCGAATGCGAGGACGAACTGCAGAACGAGAAACACGCACTGACCCTGGTCTACCCGCACGAGGCGGATTTCGACAAGGGTCGGGTATCGGTGCTGGCACCGGTCGGAAGCGCCCTGCTGGGCCTGTCCGTCGGCCAGACCATCGACTGGACCGCACCCGGCGGCCGCAAGCTGCGCCTGCGGGTGACCGCGATCCACTACCAGCCCGAAGCCTCGGGCGATCTCCACCGCTGAGCGCGCCCCGCGCGCCAGCGTCGCCCTACAGGAAGCCTGCCATGAGCCATGTCCAGCCGTCCAAACTTGCCCAGTTGCGCGAACTCTCCGTGGTGGTGGCCGATACCGGCGACTACGAGGCCATCAAGCGCCTGAAGCCGGTCGACTGCACCACCAACCCGACCTTGGTGAAGAAGGCGCTGGACCTGCCGGTCTATGCCGCACTGATCGAGCGCGAACTGGCCTGGGGCCGCTCGCAGCCGGGCGACCGCCAGGCGGTGGTGCATGCCGTGGCCGACCGCCTGACCGTGGGCGTCGGCACGATGCTGGCCGAACTGGTGCCCGGCCGCGTCTCCACCGAGGTCGATGCCGACCTGGCCCACGACACCGCCGCCACCGTGGCCAAGGCGCGCCTGTTCATCGCCATGTACGAGCAGGCCGGGGTGCCGCGCGACAAGGTGCTGATCAAGATCGCCGCCACCTGGGCCGGCGTCGAAGCCGCGCGCACGCTGCAGGCCGAAGGCATCGACTGCAACCTGACGCTGATCTTCAACCCGACCCAGGCACTGGCCTGCGCCGAGGCCGGCGCATTCCTGATCTCGCCGTTCGTCGGCCGCATCCTCGACTGGTACGTGGCCAACGGCCAGGCGCCGGCGACCATCGACGACGACCCGGGCGTGCAGTTCGTGCGCGGCGTCTACGACACCTTCAAGCGCCGCGGCCTGGCGACCGTGGTGATGGGCGCCTCGTTCCGCTCCACCGCGCAGATCGAGGCGCTGGCCGGCTGCGACCGCCTGACCATCTCGCCGGAACTGCTGGAGAAGCTGGACGCCGACCACGGTCCGCTGCCGCGCCGGCTGTCGCCGGTCGCCGCCGAGGCATCGAGCGCCGCGCCGGTCGACGCGACCCGCTTTGCCGCCGACCTGGCGGCCGACCCGATGGCCACCGAAAAGCTGGCCGGCGGCATCGACGCCTTCGCCAAGGACCTGGACGCATTGCGCGCGCGCATCGCCGACGAGCTGGCATGAGCCTAGACCGGCTGCGGCCGGTCCTCCTGCTGCCCGTGCCCTGCGGCGCGCTGTCCGCGCCCGCCCGCTGCCCCGACCCGGCGCAGTGGGCGCGCGACTTCCGGCAGCCGCATGCCGGCCTCCACGGGAACCGCGACCGCCACGACCCGGTCCGGTTCACCCCGGCTTCGGCGCGCTGCTGCAGCGCGGATGGCCCTGCGCCGGCGGCGAACCCGGCCACCTCGACCATGACCGCTGGCCCGGCGCCCAGGACGGCGAAATGGCCGATGCGCCCGTGTTCGAGGTGGCCCCGGAAACCCCGGACGGCGCGACCGTCGCCATGACCTGCCGGTTCGCCGACGCCCCCGGCAAACCCCTGGCCGTCCAGCTGCGGTTGCAGCGGGAAGCGGCGCGATGCTGGCTGGCGCCTGGGCGACCTCGTCACCCGCGCGGCGAGTCGCTGACGCGCCTGTATTCCCGGCCCGCCGACCAGCCCGGCTCTGCCGCCCCCCGGTCGGCATAGACTGCGGGCTTCCGCCGCCGAAGGTCCACCGTGTTCCCCTCGAAACTGCTCCTGATCGCCGCCTGCCTGCTGGCGACCGTCTGCACGCCGCTCCAGGCGACGCAACCGCCACCGCCCCTGGCCGACGCCGAGGTCATCTCCATCGCCAGCGCGCACTGGCCGAACGGCGAATCGGGCCGGGCGCGGGTGGTCGTGCTGGCCCGCGGCTACGAGCACGTTTCCAGCGAGGTGGTGGCGCAGTGGCTGGAGCCGGGCGAGGAAGCGGCCGACGGCTGGCGCGTCGCCGCGGCCCGGGAACTGGTCGCGCCCGGCTTCAATACCCTCGCATCGCTGCAACTCGTTCCCACCGGCAACGCGGTGCGGGTCGAGCTGGCCGGCCATCACACCTACCAGCCCGAGGTCGCGATCGCCTGCGTGTTCGAACTGTCCGCCAACGGCGAGGTGCGTGTCCTCGATCCCTGCGGCGAATGACTGCCGCCGCGGCCGTTCAGCCGTCGAGCGCGCAGCTCACGCCGGTGCCGCCGATGCCGCAGTAGCCGTTGGGATTCTTGGCCAGGTACTGCTGGTGATGATCCTCGGCGTAGTAGAACGGTGGCGCCGGGAATGCGATCTCGGTGGTGATTTCGCCATGGCCGGCGTCGCGCAGCCGCTGCTGGTAGGCGTCGCGGCTGGCCAGCGCGGCGTCGTACTGGGCCTGGCTGTGGCAGTAGAGCGCCGAGCGGTACTGGGTGCCGGCGTCGTTGCCCTGGCGCATGCCCTGGGTCGGGTCGTGGCTCTCCCAGAACGTGCGCAGCACCTGCTCGCGCGACACCCGCGCCGGGTCGAACACCACCCGCACCACCTCGGCATGTCCGGTCAGCCCGGAACAGACTTCCTCGTAGGTCGGGTTGGGCGTCAACCCGCCCTGGTAGCCGACGGCGGTGACGACCACGCCCGGCAACTGCCAGAACCTGCGCTCGGCGCCCCAGAAGCAGCCCATGCCCACGTCCAGCACTTCCAGCCCGGCGAAATCGCCGCGCAGCGGCTGGCCGTTGACGTGGTGGACGTTGTGCAGCGGCAGTGGCGTGTCCCGCCCCGGCAGCGCGTCTTCCGGCCGCGGCAGGCGCTGCTTGAACGCGCCGATGCCCAGCAGCCCCGATCCGATTCCCAACATGATCCATCTCCTCAGAACCTGCCCGTGATCCGCCGCGCGCGATGGCAGGCGGCCCGTGGCGGAGCGCATGAAGCGCAATGTCTGCACCGGCAAGCGAGCGTCCGCGCAGCGCGCGCTCCCACCCCGTCCGGCCATGCTCAGGCCGGCACCATCCCCGGCATGCCCTCGTCGCCGGAGATGGGGTCGGCGCCCGGCGGCGCCAAGTCCAGCGCGGCGACGATGGCGTCGGCCTCGGCCCGTGCCGCATCCGGCACGCATACCCGCAGCACCCCGAACAGCGGCAGCTCGCCCATCCCGCCCAGCAGCGACTCGCCGAACACGAAGGCGGGGATGCCGGCGCCTTCCAGCGCGTGCTTCACCAGGTGGGCGTCGAACAGGTTGTCGGCCTGGTAGACCAGATGCATGGCGTTCTCCATGGAGGGGCGGTAGGTGCCGTCGCTTCAGGCCGGGCGGCTCAGGGCGTCGGTGGCGGCCACGCGCTCGCTTTCCTGCGCGGCGGCCTGCCGCCACTCGCGCAGCGCCGGCAACGCGGACAGGGCCTGCATGTAGGCGGCCGGCACCTCGTCCACCGACACGCCGTAGCCTTCGAAACGGATCGCCACCGGCGCGAACATCGCATCGACGATGCCGAACCCGCCGAACAGGAAGTCGCCGCCGGCGCCATGCTCGCGGCGCAGCTCGCGCCACAGCGCCAGCACCCGGTCGATGTCGCGCTGCGCCGCGGCGTCCCAGCGGTAGCCGTCCGGCTGGCGCCGGCTGCTCATCGGCAGCTGGGTCCGCAGCGCGACGAAGCCGGAATGCATCTCCGCCGCCGCCGCGCGCGCCAGCGCCCGCTGCCGCAGGTCCGCCGGCCAGCCGCGTCCCTCCAGCCAGCGCTCGTTGGCGTACTCGCAGATCGCCAGCGAATCCCACAGCGTCAGGTCGCCGTCGCGCAAGGCCGGCACCTTGCCGGTAGGCGAATGGCGCTGCACCTCGGCGGCGAAACCCGGCGTGTCCAGCGCCAGCCGGACCTCGTCGAAGGCCACGCCGAAATGCCGCAGCAGCAACCATGGCCGCAGCGACCAGGAGGAATAGTTCTTGTTGCCGATCACCAGGACGGGGCGACTCATGGGCGGACGACCGATGCGCGGGCCTTCCAGCATAGGCGCATCGACGGCAGCGCGCAGCCGCCTCGGCTAAACTTGCGGTTTGCCCGACCACCCGCCTTGACCATGTCCGAGAACACCTCCCCCGCCGCCGACGCCCCAACGGAGAACGTACCTGCCGAGAAGCGGGACTTCGTCCGCCAGATCGTCCGCGAGGACCTGGCCAGCGGCAAGCACCAGGCGATCAAGACCCGCTTCCCGCCCGAGCCCAACGGCTACCTGCACATCGGCCACGCCAAGTCGATCTGCCTGAACTTCGGCATCGCCGGCGAGTTCGGCGGCGTCTGCAACCTGCGCTTCGACGACACCAACCCGGCCAGGGAAGACCCCGAATACGTGGCCGCGATCCAGGACGACGTGCGCTGGCTGGGCTTCGAGTGGAACGAGCTGCGCCACGCCTCGGACTACTTCGAGGCCTATTACCTGGGCGCCGAGAAGCTGATCCGCGAGGGCAAGGCGTACGTCTGCGACCTGTCGGCCGAGGAGGTGCGCGCCTACCGCGGCACCCTGACCGAACCGGGCCGCCCCTCGCCGTGGCGCGAGCGCAGCGTCGAGGAGAACCTGGACCTGTTCCGGCGCATGCGCGCCGGCGAGTTCCCCGACGGCGCCCGCACCCTGCGCGCCAAGATCGACATGGCCAGCGGCAACATCAACCTGCGCGACCCGGCGATCTACCGCATCAAGCACGTCGAGCACCAGAACACCGGCAACGCCTGGCCGATCTACCCGATGTACGACTACGCGCACGCGCTGGGCGACGCGCTGGAAGGCATCACCCACTCGCTGTGCACGCTGGAGTTCGAGGACCACCGCCCGCTGTACGACTGGTGCGTGGACAACGTCGACTTCGCCCACGACGACGCGCTGACCCAGCCGCTGGTCGACAAGGGCCTGCCGCGCGAGGCCGCCAAGCCGCGCCAGATCGAGTTCTCGCGGCTGAACATCAACTACACGGTGATGAGCAAGCGCAAGCTGATGGCGCTGGTCACCGAGGGGCTGGTGGACGGCTGGGACGACCCGCGCATGCCGACCCTGCAGGGCCTGCGCCGGCGCGGCTACACCCCGGCGGCGATGCGCCTGTTCGCCGAGCGCGTGGGCATTTCCAAGCAGAACTCGCTGATCGACTTCTCGGTGCTGGAAGGCGCGCTGCGCGAGGACCTGGACAGCGCCGCGCCGCGGCGCATGGCGGTGGTCGATCCGCTGAAGTGGGTGCTGACCAACCTGCCGGAAGGGCATGAGGAAACGCTGACCTTCAGCAACCATCCCAAGGACGAATCCTTCGGCGAGCGCCAGGTGCCGTTCTCGCGCGAGCTGTGGATCGAACGCGAGGATTTCGCCGAAGTGCCGCCCAAGGGCTGGAAGCGGCTGGTGCCGGGCGGCGAAGTGCGCCTGCGTGGCGCCGGCATCGCCCGCGTCGATGAAGTGGTGAAGAACGACGCCGGGCAGATCGTCGAGCTGCGCGGCTGGCTGGACCCGGAATCGCGCCCGGGCATGGAAGGCGCCAACCGCAAGGTCAAGGGCACCATCCACTGGGTCAGCGCCGCGCACGCGGTGCCGGCCGAGATCCGCCTGTACGACCGCCTGTTCTCGGTGGAGAACCCGGACGACGAGTCCGAGGGCAAAACCTACCGCGACTACCTGAATCCCGAGTCGCGGCGCACCGTCGCCGGCTACGTCGAGCCGGCTGCGGCAACGGCCGCGCCGGAGCAGTCGTTCCAGTTCGAGCGCACCGGCTACTTCGTCGCCGACCGCCGCGACCACACCCCGGAAAAGCCGGTGTTCAACCGCAGCGTGACCCTGCGCGACACCTGGGCGAAGTAAGCGGCCCGGCCGTGGGAAATGGGCGCCGACACCCGTTTCTCACTGCCGCCCACGTCCAATCCCCATGGAAGCGGGCCCGCCCGCGACGGGCCTTGCCGGAGACACCCTCGCAATGGATGGTCCGGGACCGCCCGCAGTCGCTCGCGCATGATGAAACGGCGCGGGCCGCCCCCTCGGCGGCGGGCACGCCATCCCACCCGAACCAAGGAACCGACATGCTGCAAGCCCAAGTCCACCTGACCCTGCCGGTCTGGATCCACGACGCCGTGGACCCGGGGACCGCCTATGCCGGCGACGAGGCCAAGGTGGCGCTGGCGATCGAGCTGTCGCGGCTGAACGTGGAGGCCGCCACCGGCGGGCCGTTCGGCGCGGTGGTGTTCGGCCCGGACGATCGTGTCATCGCCGCCGCCGTCAACCGCGTCGTGCCGCACACCACCTCGCTGGCGCATGCCGAGAACATGGCCTACATGCTGGCCCAGCAGCGGCTGCAGACCCCGCGCCTGAACGACGTGCTGTCGCCGGTGACGCTGGCCACCTCGTCGCAGCCGTGCTGCCAGTGCTATGGCGCCACCATCTGGGCCGGCATCGACCGGCTGCTGATCGGCGCCCGCGCCGAGGACGTGATGGAGCTGACCGAGTTCGACGAGGGCCCGCTGCCGGCCGATTGGGTCGGCGAGCTGGAGAAGCGCGGCATCGAAGTGGTGCGCGACCTGCACCGCGACGCCGCCCGCGCGGTGCTGCGCCACTATGGCCAGAACGACGGCGCACGTTATTGATGTCCGTCGCTTGATGCCCCTTGTAGGAGCGACGTGAGTCGCGACCGGGCCTTCCCGGTAAAGCCCGGTCGCGACTCACGTCGCTCCTACACCCCTCCGATCTCCAAGGAACCACGATGACCGGCCTGCTGTGCTACTGCCGCCAGGGCTTCGAACCGGAACTGGCCGGCGAACTGGGCGAACGCGCCGCGCAGGCCGGCATCGCCGGCTATGCGCGCACGCAGCGCAACGACGGCTACGTGCTGTTCGCCACCGACCAGGCCGAGGCGCTGGACCGGCGCCTGCCGTGGCGCGGGCTGATCTTCGCCCGGCAGAAGCTGCGGCTGCTGGCCGAACTGCCGCAGCTGGACCCGAGCGACCGCATCACCCCGATCCTGGCCGCGCTGCACGGCCAGCCGCGCTTCGGCGACCTGTGGGTGGAACATCCCGATTCCGATGCCGGCAAGCCGCTGGCCGGGCTGGCGCGCAGCTTCGGCAACGCGCTGCGGCCGGCGCTGCGCAAGGCCGGGCTGCTGACCGACAAGCCCAGCGGCAAGCTGCCGCGGCTGCACATCGTGTTCGTCGATGGCACCCATGCCTTCGTCGCCGTGGCCGACAGCCGCGACAGCGCGCCGTGGCCGCTGGGCATCCCGCGGCTGAAGCTGCTGCCCGAAGCCCCCTCGCGCTCGGCGCTGAAGCTGGACGAGGCGCTGCTGACCCTGCTCACCGCGGAGGAGCGCGAAACGCTGATGCGCCCGGGCATGCGCGCGGCCGACCTGGGCGCCGCGCCCGGCGGCTGGACCTGGGTATTGACCCGCCAGCACCTGCAGGTGGTCAGCGTCGACAACGGCCCACTGCGCCAGCACGTGCTCGATACCGGGCTGGTCGAGCACCTGCGCGCCGACGGCTTCCACTGGAAGCCGGAAACCGCGCTGGACTGGATGGTCTGCGACATGGTCGAGCAGCCGCGCCGCGTGGCCGAGCGCATGGCCACCTGGGTGCGCGAGGGCTGGTGCCGGCACACCATCTTCAACCTCAAGCTGCCGATGAAGAAGCGCTGGGACGAGACCCGGCTGTGCCTGGAACTGTTCGCCGAACAGGCCGGCAAGCCGCTGACGATCCGCGCCAAGCAGCTGTACCACGACCGCGAGGAAATCACCGTGCTGGCCACCCCACGGCTGCCGTAACCGGTACCACCGCCGGAATCGTGACCGCTGCCCGGGTGGGCGACGACGCCGGCCCGCCCGCTCCCGCCGCAACCGCGTTAAGGTTTGCCCTCGCCGTGCCCCCTCGAGCCGACGTGGAGATCCTGCTGATGCGTATTGCCCCGGCGTTTGCCCTCGCCCTGCTGGCCACCGCCGGCCTGGCCGCCTGCCATTCCACGTCCAGGCCGGGCGAAACCGGGGAAACGCTCTACCAGGCCCGCGACTACGTGGCCGACGGCACCTTCACCGCCGGCATCGAAGGCCCGGCCGTGGGCAACGACGGCCACCTGTACGTGGTCAACTTCGGCCGCGACGGCACCATCGGCCGGGTCGTCGAACAGGCCGACGGCCGCGGCCGCGCCGAACTGTTCGTCGCCCTGCCCGAGGGCAGCATCGGCAACGGCATCCGTTTCGACGGCGACGGCTTCATGTACGTGGCCGACTACACCGGCCACGCCATCCTGCGCATCGACCCGCACGACCGTTCCATCGGCGTGTTCTCCGCACTGCCCCCGCCGGTGCACCAGCCCAACGACATCGCCTTCGCCCCCAACGGCATGTTCTACGCCAGCGACCCGGACTGGAGCACGGACAGCGGCCAGCTGTGGCGGATCCTTCCCTACGGCCGCGCGCAACTGCTGGAAACCGGCATGGGCACCACCAACGGCATCGAGGTCGGCCCCGACGGCAGGACGCTCTACGTCAACGAGAGCGTGCAGCGCCGGGTATGGGCCTACGACCTGGACGGAAGCGGCGACATTTCCGGCAAGCGGCTGCTGATCGAGTTTCCCGACCACGGCCTGGACGGCATGCGCGCCGACATGCACGGCAACCTGTACATCGCCCGCTACGGCGCCGGCAGCGTGGCCGTGGTTTCGCCGCAGGGCGAACTGCTGCGCGAAGTGCCGCTGAAAGGCCGCAAGCCCACCAACGTCGCCTTCGGCGGCAGCGACGGACGCACGGTCTACGTCACCCTGCAGGACCGCGGCGCCATCGAGGTCTTCCGCGCACCGCTGCCCGGCCGGCAGACCGGCCTCTAGCGCAATCCCGGGCGCGGACATCGCAGCCGGTGCGACGCGGAGCCGGCAAGCTGGGCACCAGCGAGGGAGCAGCACGATGCAGACGATCCAACTGAACGACCCGGCCGGCTTCGCCGACGAATTCCTGCGCCTGACCCTGCTGCAGGGTTTCCAGTCGCTGACCAAGCGCGACCTGGAACTGCTGATCTTCGTGCTGCTCGAGCGCGACGGCGCCATCGACCGCAGCGAGTCCAACGCCGCGGTGGCGCTGCGGCTGCGCGTCACCCCGGCCAAGGTCAAGGGCCTGCGCCGCGACGGCTATGCGCGCTGGCGCTCGCTGGTGCCGGAAGAGGGCGAGGCGGCCTTGCAGCGGATCGTCGCCGCCGTGCTGACCGAGGCCAACCTGCGCTCGGGGGCCAAGCACGTGAGCGAACGCAGCCGCAAGGAAGGCTTCCTGGCCATCCGCATCGAGCATCCCGACGATGCCCAGCGGTTCGAGCAGGCCATCCTCGATGTCGGCGCGCTGCCGGTGTACGAGCGCAACCGCGAGGTGGTGGCGGTGCGCTTCGACACCCTGCTGAAGATCGCCGAGCGCTGGGGCTACCTGCAGCCCGACCCGCAGAAGATCGCCCGCGAGCTGGAGAAGCTCGCGCCCACCGCCGAGGAAGTGGCCGACCTGCTGAAGAAGGACCTCGCCCAGCTGCGCTGGGAAGACGCGCGCCGCGCGCTCAACAGCCTCGGCGCCAAGGCCATCGCCGGCACTGCCGAGGGCGGCCTGAAGGGCCTGCTGAAACTGGCGTTCCCGTTCCTGCCCGGCTGAGCATCCGATGCGGATGCGATGCCCGGCATCGCTCCCTGGGCGTGCCGGCCGACGCCGGCAGGCCGCTCGCGCGGCAGCCCCGCCCGGTCGCTCCTTCGCGCACAGGCCCACGCGCGCGCAAACCGGCAGCGGACGGGCTCCCGCGAGCGTGTCGATTCAGCTGCCCGCAGCTACCCTGTCCACCGCACACGACCCGCCCGTCGGCCAGGGCCCGGAGCACGGCCTGCCGGCAGACCATCGCCGGAGCGCCGCCACCGCCGGTATCCGGATCGCGGCCGATGTTTCCATCAAACGGTGAAGACCCATGACGCGTTGCCTTGCCTTCCGCAGCACCCCTCTCGCCCTGGCCCTGCTTGCCGGCCTGTCCGCGACGGCATCGGCGCAGACCGCCCAGCGCCCGCCGGCCGCCACCAGCGAGCCGCTGCGGGAGGTGCCGGTGCAGGTGCGCTCGCAGCCGCTGGCCACCGGTGCGGTGACCCATCAGGCGCAGGTGCGGGTGCCTGCCGGCGAAGCGCCGGTGACCGTGCGCTCGATCCAGCCGGACAACGTGATCGGCAACTACCGCATCGACTTCGCCGCGCTCGACGTCGATGGCGACGGCTTCATCAGCCGCGAGGAAGCGCAGGCCAACCCGGCGCTGGCCGACGAGTTCAATTCGCTCGACACCGCCCGCCGCGGCAAGCTGGCACGCGAACAGCTGGCCGGCTGGCTGCTGCCCTGACCGCCCCGCTCCCGCTCTTGTAGGAGCGACGTGAGTCGCGACGGGGCTTTCCCGGTAAACCCCCGTCGCGACTCACGTCGCTCCCACAAAGGCACAGCGCATCACAACCCCGAGGCGCGCTTCCAGAACAGCGACAGCAGCGGCGGCATCTTCCCGGCCGTGCCGAGCAGCGCCCCGCGCAGCAGGGTCAGGTGCATCTCGTCGTTGGAGAACACCTTGTTGATCGCATCGAAGCCATAGGCGGCCACGGTGTTCTCGCTGCGGCGCTCGCGCGCCCAGCGGCGCAACCGGTGCGGTGCGGCCCAGTCGTACCGGCGCTGCCCGGCATCGCGGACCAGCCTGCGCAGCGCGGCGACGTCGCGCAGGCCCAGGTTGACGCCCTGCCCGGCCAGCGGATGCACCACGTGGGCGGCATCGCCCAGCGCCAGCACGCGGCCGGCGACGTAGCCGTCGGCCAGTTGCCGCCGCAGCGGGAACGCCGCCCGCGGCGAGACCGGCCGCATCGCGCCCAGGCGGCCGGCGAAGGCGTTGCCCAGTTCGCGGCCGAAGGCTTCGTCGTCCAGCGCCAGCACCCGCCCCGCCTCTTCGTCCGGCAGGGTCCAGACGATCGAACTGCGCCGGCGCCCGACCGGCAGCACCGCCAGCGGCCCGCCGGGGAGGAAACGCTGCCAGGCGGTGTCCTGGTTCGGCGCGTCGCTGTCGACGTAGCCGACCACGCCGCGCTGGCCGTAGTCGTGCCGCGCCACCGCCAGTCCGGCCAGCGTGCGCAGGGTCGATTCGGCGCCATCGGCGGCCACGGCCACGGCCGCTTCCAGCCGGCGGCCGTCGTCCAGGCGCAGGCGCACCCCGCGGTCGTCCTGCTCCAGCGCCTCCACCCGCGCCGGGCAATGCAGCTGCACGCCGGCCGCCGGCAGCGCCGCCCACAGCCGGTCCACCAGCAGGTTGTTCTCGACGATCCAGCCCAGCTGCTGCCGGCCCAGGGCGTCGGCATCGAATGCCAGTTCGCCGCCGCCGGCCGCATCCCACACCCGCATGCGCCGGTAGGCGTGGGCGCGGCCGTCGCGCACCGCGGCCCAGACCCCCAGCGATTCCAGCAACGCGGCATTGTCCGGGGCGAAGGCATAGACCCGTAGGTCGGGCTGCTGCGGCGACCATGGCGCCGGCGCGCGGCCTTCGACCAGCGCCACCGCCAGCCCGGCATCGGCCAGCGCCAGCGCGCAGGCGGTGCCGACCACGCCACCGCCGACCACCACCACATCCAGGCGTCCGCGCCGGCTCATCAGTTCCCGCTCCGGCACAGTTCCGGCACCTCGCCGCGGAAGCCCATCGCCCCGCCCACCAGCAACGATTGCAGCGGCGTAGCCTGGGCGGCGGCGACCAGGCCCAGGCTGCGCAACGGCCGCAGCAGCGGCGACGGGTTGCCGGTCAGGTTCGCCAGCCCGCTGGAGAAGGCGATGGTCTGCCGGCGATCCTCCGTCCGCCGCGCGGCATGGGCCTGCAGCAGCGCATCCGCCCCCGGGTCGGCGCCGTCGTCCGCGACCAGCTCGGCCAGCGTCAACGCATCGCGCAGCCCGAGGTTGAAGCCCTGCGCACCCAGCGGGTGGATGGTCTGCGCGGCATTGCCGAGCAGCACCGCACGTTCGCCCACCAGCGCCTGCGCCAGCACCTGGACGATGGGATAGGCGCTGCGCGGCCCGCTTTCCAGCAACCGCCCGGCGCGCCAGCCGATGGCCTGCTGCAGCCGCCGCAGCCAGGCCGCCTCGTCCAGCGCGGCCACCGCGTCGGCCTGGTCGCGGGCCACGCCGTGGACCACGCCGTAATGGCGGTCGCCGCGCGGCAGCAATGCGGTCGGGCCGGTGTCGGTGAAGCGCTCGTAGGCGGTGCCGTCCGGCGCCCTGGCCGGCCGCACCCGCGCCACGAACAGGGTCTGCCGGTAATCGTGCCGCTGCACGTCGATGCCCAGCGCCTGCCGCACCGCGCTGGCGGTGCCGTCGGCGCCGACCACCAGCCGCGCCTGCAGGGTGCGCTCGCCGTCGGCATCGGCGATCACCACCGCCCGCCGCCCCTGCGCGCATTCGCCCAGGCGCAGGAACCGGGCCGGGCGGTAGCGGGTCAGGCGCTCCAGCGCCGTCAGGCCGGCTTCCAGCGCTTCGCCGAAATCGCGCGCCACCACCACCTGGCCGAAAGCGTCGCGGTCGTAGTCCGATGCCTCCAGCCGGACCCGGCCGAAATCGCCGGCGCGGCTGACGTGGATGCGGCGGATCGGCCCGGTCGGCGCGCGCAGCCGCGCCATCACTCCCAGCGCCTGCAATGCATTGACGGTGGCGGCGGCAAAGCTGAGGTTGCGCTGGTCGAACACCGCCGGCAACGCCCCGTCCGGCGTCGCCTCCACCAGCCCCACGTCCAGTCCGATCCGGTCCAGCGCGATCGCCAGGCTCGCCCCCACCAGGCCACCGCCGACGATCACCACATCATGTCGTTCGCTCATGCCGCCCATGATAAGCGGTCGGCCCGCGGCGGCAGCCGGTCGCCGCGTGCACCTGCCTGGCGTCGTCCGCTGCGGCTAGAATGGCGGCCTGAACAAGGGAATCCGACCATAATGAACGCCAACGCCCAACGCGCCTTCGTCCTGTCCGTGCTCGTGCTGCTCATGGCCGGCTCGCGGATCAACCACTTCGCGCCGATCCCCGACGCCTCGTGGGCGGTGTTCTTCATCGGCGGCTTCTACCTGCGCGGCTGGACCCGCTGGGCCTTCCCGCTGCTGATGGCGCTGGCGGTGGCGATCGACTGGGCGGTGATCAGCCAGCAGGGCGGCAACTTCTGGCAGCACTACTGCGTGTCGCCGGCGTACTGGGCGCTGGTGCCGGCGCACTTCGCGATGTGGGCCGGCGGCCTGCTGCTGCGCCGCTATTACCGCGGCGCCAGCTGGCGTGCGCTGGGCCTGTTCGCGGCCAGCCTGGTGGCCTCGGTGGCGGTGTGCCACCTGTTCGCCCAGGGCGGGTTCTACTGGACCAGCAGCGTGGTCGCCGAGCCCACCTTCGCCGGCTGGTTCAAGAACTACAGCGACTGGCTGCTGCCCTACCTGCGCAGCGCGGCGATGTACACCGGCGTGGCCGCACTGGCGCAGGTCGCGGCCGAGGCCTTCGGCCGGCAGTCGACCGCCGACCGCATCGCCCACTGAGCCCGGCAGCGGACCATGGGCAATCGTCTTTCCAGGATCTACACCCGCACCGGCGACGACGGCAGCACCGGCCTGGGCGATGGCAGCCGGGTCGGCAAGGACTCGGCGCGGGTCAACGCCTACGGCACCGTCGACGAGGCCAATTCGGCCATCGGCGTGGTCCTGGCGGCCACGCTGCCGGACGACGTCCGCGCGCTGCTGACCACCATCCAGCACCAGTTGTTCGACCTGGGCGGCGAGCTGTGCATCCCCGGCCACGCCGCGATCCAGGGCGAGGACATCGATGCGCTGGAACGCCATCTGGACCATTACAACGACGACCTGCCGGCGCTGAAGGACTTCATCCTGCCGGCCGGCGGCGAGGCCGCGGCGCGCTGCCACCTGGCCCGCACCATCGTCCGCCGCGCCGAGCGCGAGACCGTCGCCCTGGCCCGCCACGACGCGGTCCGCCCGGAAGCGGTGCGCTACCTCAACCGGCTGTCGGACCTGCTGTTCGTGCTCGCCCGCGTGCTGGCCCGTTTCGACGGCCACGGCGAAGTGCTGTGGAACCACGAGCGCCGGCGCGGCTGAGCCGCGCCTGCCTCTGCCGCCGACCGGTTACAGTTCGGGCATGCTGGTCTACACCCATCCCGCCTGCCTCGAGCACGTCCCCGGCCCGGACCATCCCGAATCGCCGGCGCGGCTGCGCGCCGTGATCGAAGCGCTGCAGGCCGCCTTCCCCGATGCACTGGACTGGCGCGAAGCGCCGCCGGTGAAGTTCGGCGAACTGGTGCGGGTACACGACCGCGAGCTGATCGACTCGATCCTGCGCCCGCAGCACGAACCGCTGCGGACCATCGACATGGACACCCGCATGTCGCCGGGCTCGGCCAGCGCGGCGCTGCATGCGGCCGGTGCCGGCGTGGCCGCGGTCGACGCGGTGATGCTGGGCGACGACAAACGGGCGTTCTGCGCGGTGCGCCCGCCCGGCCACCACGCCACCGGCAACGCCGCGATGGGCTTCTGCCTGTTCAACAACATCGCCGTGGCCGCCGCCCATGCCCGCGACCGGCACGGGCTGGAACGCGTCGCCGTGGTCGACTTCGACGTCCACCACGGCAACGGCACCCAGGCGATCTTCGAGCAGGACCCCAAGGTCGGCTACTTCAGCACCCACCAGTCCGGGCTGTTTCCGCACTCGGGCAACATGCGCGAGCGCGGGGTCGGCAACATCCGCAACGTGCTGCTGCCGCCGGGCAGCGGCGGCTTCCGCTTCCGCAACATCTGGGCCGACGAGATGCTGCCGGCCATCGACGCGTTCCGGCCGCAGCTGCTGCTGGTCTCGGCCGGGTTCGACGCCCACATGCGCGACCCGCAGGCCGACCTGATGCTGGAGACCGAGGATTTCGGCTGGCTGAGCGCCGAACTGGCCGGCATCGCCCGCCGCCACGCCGGCGGCCGCATCGTCTCCATGCTCGAGGGCGGCTACGACCTGCAGGCGCTGCGCGAATGCAGCGTGGCCCACCTGCAGGCCTTGCTGTGACCGCACCGAGCGGCGCATGAACCCCGCCCCCCTTGCGCGGCGCGCCTTCATTGCCCCTATGCAGGGGATACGGCAAGCTAGCGGCCGTTTTCGCCTGAATCCGATCCGCGTGCGCCGAGTCCTACGCCTGCTGCCCCTGCCCCTGAGCATCGCCGTCTGCTTGCCCGCCCTGGCCGACGACAAGCCGATCAACTGGGGCCTGTGCCCGGCGACCGATACCCTGCCCGCGTTCGACGAGGCCCCCAAGGCCGACCCGGCCGCGGCCGCCACCCGCGAGCAGCAGCCGACCGACATCGAAGGCGACGAGCTTTCCGGCACCAGCACCGCACCACAGTACCAGGGCAACGTGGCGCTCAAGCGCGGCGACCAGTTCCTGGGCACCGACAACCTGCGCTTCGACACCGAGACCGGCAACTACATCGCCGAGGGCAACGTCCGCTACTCCGACTCGTCGATCCGGATGGTGGCCGAGCGTGCCGAAGGCAACCAGGAAACCGATACCCACAAGATCAGCAACATCCAGTACCAGCTGGTGTCGCGGCGCGGCAACGGCGGCGCCGACTCGATCGACCTGCAGGGTGCGGTCGGGCAGATGCACCATTCCACCTACACCACCTGCGATCCCTCGCAGCCGGTGTGGAAGCTGTCCGCGCCGCAGATCGAGGTCGACAACGACGAAGGCTTCGGCACCGCCCGCAACGCGGTGCTGCGGATCGGCAAGGTGCCGGTGCTGTGGGCGCCCTGGTTCAAGTTCCCGATCGACGACCGCCGCCAGACCGGCCTGCTGTATCCGAAGCTGAGCGTCTCCGGGCGCAACGGCCTGGACTACGCGCAGCCGATCTACTTCAACCTGGCGCCGAATTACGACGACACCCTGACCCCGCGCTACATGAGCAAGCGTGGGCTGATGCTCGACAACGAGTTCCGCTACCTCTACCGCGGCGGTCGCGGCCAGCTGGACACCGCCTGGCTGCCCGACGACAAGCTGCGCGGCGAGGATCGCGGCCGGATCGACTACCGCGGCTACCACAACATCGACCGCAACTGGCAGGCCCGCGCCAACCTGAAATGGGTCAGCGACGAACGCTACGTCGAGGACTTCGCCAACCGCCTGCTGGGGGTGACCTCCTCCAACCTGCAGAGCACGATCGGCGTCTACGGTACCGGCAAGACCTGGACCGCGGGGTTGATGGCCGACCACTGGCAGCTGACCGACTACACGCTGACCGAGACCTCGCTTCCTTTCAACCGCCAGCCGCGCCTGTTCGCCACCTGGGAGCAGCCGTTCGGCCGCTGGTTCGAGGCCGGCGTCTACGCCGAGGCCGTGCGCTTCGTGCACGACGACATCCATCTCAAGAATTCCGACTACGAGCGCACCGGCGTGGTACAGGAACGTCCCGGCGGATCGCGCCTGGACATCAAGCCCTACGTCTCGATGCCGCTGGCTGGCGCGGCCTGGTACATCACCCCGACCCTGGCCTGGCGCTATACCGCCTATCAGCTGGACCGGGACCTGGCCGACTCGATGAACGGCGAGCGCAACCCCACCCGCAGCCTGCCGATCACCACGATCGATGCCGGCCTGTTCTTCGACCGCGAGACCGAGATCCGCGGCACCTCCTACCTGCATACGCTGGAGCCGCGGGTGTTCTACCTGAACACGCCCTACCGCGACCAGAGCGACCTGCCGCTGTTCGATACCCGCGCCTTCACCTTCAGCTGGGGCCAGCTGTTCCGCGACTCCCGCTACACCGGTGCCGACCGCCAGAACGACGCCAACCAGCTGACCACCGCGCTGACCACGCGCCTGCTGCGCCAGGACGACGGCCGCGAGAAGCTGTCGGCCAGCATCGGCCAGATCACCTATTTCGACGACTCGCAGGTAACCCTGAACAGCCGCGAGGCGATCGTCGAGCAGGGCAAGTCGGCCTGGGTGGCCGACGCCAACTGGGCGATCAACGACCGCTGGACCCTGGGCACCACCTACCAGTGGAACCCCAAGTACCGGCGCGAGGATCTGGTCAGCATGCGCGCGCGCTACCTGATGCCGCGCGACGGCGTGGTCAACCTCTCCTACCGCTACCGCCGCAACGCCAACAGCGGCACCGACCAGCTGGAGCAGGCCGACCTTTCGTTCCTGTATCCGATCAACCCCAGCTGGAGCATCGTCGGCCGCTACTACTACTCGCTGCTGGACCACAAACCGCTGGAAATCATCGGCGGCGTGCAGTGGGACAGCTGCTGCCTGGCGGTCCGCGCCCTGGCCCGCCGCTACGTGCGCAACCGCGCGGGCGACGTGAACAACGCCTTCCAGGTCGAGTTCGTGCTCAAGGGCCTGGGCTCGGCCGGCCAGGACACGGAGCGCACCCTGCGCCGTGCTATTCTCGGCTACAACCGCGACGACCTGTACCTCGTCCCTCCCAGCAACATCGAGGCCGACGAGGACGACTACGATCCGAACCTGATTCCATGACCAAGACCCTACCTGCCGTCCTCGCCACCCTGCTGGCGTTCACCTGCGTGTCCGCGCCCGTGGCCGCGCAGCAACCGCTGCAGCCGCTGGACCGCATTGCCGCCATCGTCGACGAGGACGTGGTGCTGCAGAGCGAACTGCAGCGCGCGGTCGCCAACATCAAGTCGCAGTACGCCGGCCGCGAACACCAGCTGCCGCCCGATGCCGTGCTGGAACGCCAGGTGCTGGAGCGGCTGGTCCTGGTCAAGCTGCAGGTGGCCCGCGCCGAAGGCAGCGGCATCCGCGTCGGCGACGAGGAACTGAACCACGCCATCTCCAGCATCGCCCAGCAGAACGGCGCCAGCGTCGACGTGCTGCGCCAGCGGTTGGCGCAGGACGGCATTTCCTTCGAGGAATTCCGCAAGTCGGTACGCGACGAAATCATCGTCCAGCGCCTGCGCCAGAGCTTCGCGCAGAGCCGGATCAGCGTCAGCGAGGGCGAGGTCGACGCCGCGCTCGCGCAGCAGAGCGCCGGCAGCACCCAGTACCACCTGGCGCACATCCTGGTGGCACTGCCGGACGGTGCGACCGCCGAACAGATCGCCACCGGCCAGAGCAAGATCGACGGCATCAGGAACCTGCTCGACAAGGGCGAGCTGGACTTCGCCGCCGCCGCCGTGCGCTATTCCGACAGCCCCAACGCGCTGGAAGGCGGCGACCTGGGCTGGCGCAGCGCCGACGAGATTCCCAACGCGTTCGCGCAGATGGTGCGCGAGCTGCAGCCCGGCAGCGTGGTCGGCCCGATCCGCGGCCCCAGCGGCTTCCAGCTGCTCAAGCTGGTGGAGGTCCGCGACGGCAACGCCGGCGATACCCGTACCGTCACCGAGTTCCACGCCCGCCACATCCTGGTCCGGGTCAGCGACAACCAGAGCGCCGACGCGGCCAAGGCCAAGATCGACACCCTGCGTGCGCGCATCGTCGGCGGTGCCGATTTCCAGGCCGTGGCCAAGGAATCCTCCGAGGACGTCAACAGCCGCGGCCAGGGCGGCGACCTGGGCTGGTTCCCGGCCGACGCCTTCGGCCCGGACTTCGGCCAGCAGGTGCAGGGCGTGGACGACGGCGGCGTGACCGAACCGTTCCGCACCGATGCCGGCTGGCATATCGTGCAGCGCGTGGCGACCCGCCAGACCGACGTCACCAACGAGAACCGGCGCGCGCAGATCCGCGAGACCATCGGCCGCCGCAAGCTGGAAGAGGAATACAACCGCTTCCTGCAGGAACTGCGTGGCGAAGCCTACGTCAGCTACCGCAGCGGCGACCGCGCCGAGAACACCGCCGAATCGCCGCAGTCCTGAGCCATGGTCCCGCAGCTCGCTCTGGTCCCGGGCGAGCCCTCCGGGATCGGCCCTGAACTCTGCATCCGCCTGGCGCAGCAACCGCGCCAGGATTGCCGGCTGCTCGCCTTCGCCGACCCGGACACCCTGACCGCCGCCGCCGCCGCGCTGGCGCTGCCGTTGCGGTTGCTGCGCGAAGACGAGGCCGCCGCCCGGCCCGGCGACCTGAGGCTGCGACCGGTGCGCAACGCCGTCGCCAGCCGCTTCGGCCACCCCGATCCGGCCAACGCCACCGCCGTCATCGATGCCCTGCTGCAGGCCGGCCGGGCCTGCCTCGACGGCGGGCTCGACGGCGTGGTCACCGGCCCCGTGCACAAGGCGGCGATCAACGAGGGCGGCATCGCCTACAGCGGCACCACCGAACTGCTGGCCGGCCAGGCCGGCGTCGAGGTGGTGATGATGCTGGCCAACGACATCGTGCGGGTGGCGCTGGCCACCACCCACCTGCCGCTGCGCGAGGTGGCCGACGCCATCGCCGCCGAAAGCCTGCAGCGCACCCTGCACACCCTGCACGTCGCGCTGCGGCGCGACTTCGGCATCGACGGCCCGCGCATCGCCGTGCTCGGCTTGAACCCGCACGCGGGCGAGGACGGGCACCTGGGCCGGGAGGAGCTGGACATCATCATTCCGCTGCTCGAACGACTGCGCGGCGAGGGCCTGGACCTGGTCGGCCCGCTGCCGGCCGACACCGCCTTCCTGCCGGGCAAGCTCGCCGGCTTCGACGCGGTGCTGGCGATGTACCACGACCAGGGCCTGCCGGTGCTCAAGTACAGCGGTTTCGAGCAGGCGGTGAACATCACCCTGGGCCTGCCCTACCCGCGCGTGGCGGTCGACCACGGCACCGCGCTGGAACTGGCCGGCAGCGGCGTGGCCGACCCCTCCAGCCTGCTGGCGGCCACCGCGCTGTGCGCCCGCCTGGCCGCGCAACGTAAACTGGCACGATGAATCCCCCTCATTCCCCGCACGCTGCGCCCGGCTTCACCGCACCGGCCAAGAAATCGCTGGGCCAGCATTTCCTGGCCGACCGCTACTACATCGACAAGATCGTCATGGCGGTCAATCCGAAGGACGGCGACCGCCTGGTCGAGATCGGCCCCGGCCAGGGCGCCATCACCCTGCCGCTGCTGCGCCGGCACCCGCGCCTGACCGTGATCGAGTTCGACCGCGACCTGATCGCCCCGCTCACCGCCGCGGCCGCGCCGCTGGGCGAACTGAGCATCGTCCACCGCGACGTGCTGCAGGTCGATTTCAGCGAACTGGCCGGCGACTCGCAGATCCGGCTGGTCGGCAACCTGCCCTACAACATCTCCTCGCCAATCCTGTTCCACGCGCTGGAGCATGCCGCGGCCATCCGCGACATGCATTTCATGCTGCAGAAGGAAGTGGTGGACCGCATGGCCGCCGCACCCGGCAGCAAGGTCTACGGCCGCCTGAGCGTGATGCTGCAGGCATGGTGCGAAGTGACCTCGCTGTTCGTGGTGCCGCCGGGCGCCTTCCGGCCGCCGCCGAAGGTCGATTCGGCGGTGGTGCGGCTGGTGCCGCGCGATCCGGCCACCATCGGCATCGACGACCCGGCGCGGTTCGCCGCGGTGGTGAAGGCCGCCTTCGGGCAACGCCGCAAGACCCTGCGCAATGCCCTCAACGGCGTCTGCGGCAGCGCCCAGTTCGAGGCCGCCGGAGTCCGCAGCGATGCGCGCGCCGAACAGCTGGAAGTCGCCGATTTCATCCGCCTGGCCAACGCCGCGCGCGATTGAGCCTTCCGATCACCTGCTTTTGCTTACACTTGCCCGCATGGAAGACTCCCGCCACTACGCGATCGACATCGAAGTCTCGCCGCGCTTTCTCGACGAGCAATCGGCACCCGAGGACGGGCGGTATGCGTTCGCCTACACCATCCGCATCCGCAACCGCGGCGACATCCCCGCGCGGCTGGTGGCGCGGCACTGGCGGATCACCGACGGCCATGGCCGGGTCGAGCACGTCGACGGCGAGGGCGTGGTCGGCGAGCAGCCGCGGCTGCAGCCGGGCGAGGACTTCAGCTACACCTCCGGGGTGATGCTGCAGACCGACCACGGCACCATGCAGGGCCACTACGACATGGTCGCCGACGACGGCACCGAGTTCGCCGCCCCGATCGCCCCGTTCGCGCTGTCCATACCGCGGACCCTGCACTGATGGGGGCGCGGGCATGAGCGTCTGGGCCATCGGCGACCTGCAGGGTTGCTACGACGTCACCCAGCGGCTGCTGGAGAAGATCCGCTTCGATCCGGCGGTGGACCGGCTGTGGTTCTGCGGCGACCTGGTCAACCGCGGCGGACAGTCGCTGGAGACCCTGCGGCTGGTCCACTCGCTGCGCCAGTACAGCGAGATCGTGCTCGGCAACCACGACCTGTCGCTGCTGGCCATCGGCGCCCGCAGCGAGGAGGAGCAGCGCAAGGTCAATCCCGACCTGCAGCGTATCGTGCTGGCCGAGGACCGCGACGAGTTGCTGACCTGGCTGCGCATGCAGAAGCTGGTGCATACCGACCGCGAGCTGGGCTGGCTGATGGTGCACGCCGGGCTGGCGCCGAAGTGGACCACCACCCTGGCCGAGAAGCACGCCCGCGAGATCGAGCAGCAATTGCACGGCAACGGCTACCGCAAGCTGTTCCGCAACATGTACGGCGACAAGCCCAGCTGGTCGCCCGGCCTGACCGGCTACGACCGCGCGCGCGCGATCATCAACCTGTTCACCCGCATGCGCTATTGCACCCCGCGTGGGCGCATCGCCATCGAGGAGAAAGGCACCCCGGGCACCCAGGCGCAGGGTCTGTACCCCTGGTTCGAAGTGCCCGGCCGCGCCGAGCGCGACCTGAAGATCGTCTGCGGCCACTGGTCGACCCTGGGCCTGACCATCACCCAGGGCGTGCATGCGATCGACACCGGCGCGGTCTGGGGCGGCAAGCTCACCGCGCTGCAGCTGGACAGCGAGGAACTGCGCGTGGTGCAGGTGCCCGGCCGCGACGTCCCGGCTCCGGTACCGCATGCGCGTGCGCCGTCGCGCCCGGCGCACGAACGGCCGGCGCAGCAGGGCGAGCACCCATCGCGCGGCCGTTCCCGCCGTGGTCGCGGCAACGGTGGCGGCGGCACTCCACCGCCAGCCGCATGAGGCCAGCGGCGCTGCTGCTGGCCCTGCTCCTGTCCGGCGGCTGCCAGAACGATGGCGATCCGCCTGCCAGCGGGCCTGCTTCCCCCGCCACGCCGGCGGCGGCACCGGTTTCCGATACCACCGCCCCCTCGCCGCCGCTGGTCGCTGCCGCACGCGGGCAGATCGGGGTGACCGTGCGTTACGACCCGGCCTACCAGGTGCTGGACTACCCCGGCGGCGACGTTCCGCCCGACCGTGGCGTGTGCACCGACGTGATCGTGCGGGCGCTGCGCAGCCAGGGCATCGACCTGCAGGCGCGCATCCACGAAGACATGCGCCGCCACTTCGGCGACTATCCCGGACTGTGGGGCCTGTCGCGCCCGGATCGCAACATCGACCACCGCCGCGTCCCCAACCAGATGCGCTGGTTCGAGCGCCAGGGCTGGCAACGGGCGATCAGCACCGACCCGACCGACTACGCGGCCGGCGACATCGTCGCCTGGAAGCTCAACGGCAATGGCCTGCTGCACGTGGGCATCGTCTCCGACCATCGGCTCGGCGACGGCACCCCGCTGATCCTGCACAACATCGCCCGCGGCACGCAGGAAGAGAACCTGCTGTTCGAACACACCATCATCGGCCATTACCGCCTGCCGGGCTGAGTGCCGGAGCCGCGCAGCAGGATAGCGCCGCACTGCCGGGAGGCTGCCCACATCGGGGCATCGCGTCCCCGGTCGCCATGGGGACCGCGGGAATGGCACGCCTGCCATCGGCCGCGGGCTCGCGTGCGCGCCGCGCAGCTCCCCGGAATCGCGGCGCCTCAGCGCCGCACGTAGTGCACGAAGCGGAACCCGAAGGCGTGGCGCGCGTCGGCTGCGTGCGGCTGGCTGTCCACTTCGCGCCACTGCCCCGGATCGACCGGCGGGAAGAAGGTGTCGGCGGCCACCTCGGTCTCCACCCAGGTCAGGTACAGGTCGCTGGCCTGGTCGATCAGCAGGCGGTAGATCTCGCCGCCGCCGATCACGCACAACTCGTCGGCGCCAGCCTCCAGCGCGATGCGGCGTGCTTCCTCCACCGACGCCACCGCCTGCATGCCCTCGAACGGCACCTGTCCCGAGCGCGTCAGTACCAGGTTCAGACGCCCCGGCAAGGCTCGCCCCAACGATTGCGCGGTCCTGCGCCCCATCAGGATCGGCTTGCCGAGGGTAAGCGCCTTGAAGTGTCTGAAATCGTCGGGCAGATGCCACGGCATCGCATTGTCACGACCGATGCCGCGGTTGCGGTCGAGGGCGGCGATCAGCGAAAGCTTCATGTATCGGGGTAGAGGTCGTTGTAGATGCGCAGCGCAGCATGACGCCCGCCCATCACCATCGCAACCGCCACCAGATACAGGACGACCAGCAGCCCCGCCGTCGAAGGCTTCAACCCCACGATCATCGCCAGCAGGTCGATTTCCCTGCCGCTCACCGCCGCCGTGGCGACCGCCGCCAGCGGCGTGACCAGCACCGCCACGGTGAGCGCCACGCCGAGCGCGCCCGACATGCCCAGCAGGCTGTCGGCCAGCTTTTCCCGTGCCTTGCGCGAGTTGCTCTTCGTCATTACCGGTATCTCCCAGGTGCCCGGCGCCAGTATCCGCGCCGTATGCCCCGCCGGGCGATACCGGAAAGCCGCCCTACACCGCCACCGGCGCCTTGATCGCCGGGTGCGGGTCGTAGCCGTCGATGCGGATGTCGTCGAAGGCGAAGGCGAACAGATCGGTCACCTCCGGGTTCAACCACAGCGCCGGCAACGGCCGCGGCGCGCGCGTCAACTGTTCGCGCGCCTGCTCGTAATGGTTGGAGTACAGGTGCGCATCGCCCAGCGTATGCACGAAATCGCCCACGCCCAGCCCGGTCGCCTGCGCCACCATGTGCGTCAGCAACGCGTAGCTGGCGATGTTGAACGGCACGCCGAGGAAGATGTCGCCGCTGCGCTGGTAGAGCTGGCAGCTGAGCCTGCCGTCGACCACGTAGAACTGGAACAGGTTGTGGCACGGCATCAGCGCCATCTGCGGCAGGTCGGCCACGTTCCAGGCGCTGACCACCAGCCGCCGCGAATCCGGGTTGCGCTTGATCTCCTCCACCAGCCACTGCATCTGGTCGATCTCGCGGCCGTCGGCGGTGGCCCAGCGGCGCCACTGCTTGCCGTAGACCGGGCCGAGGTTGCCGTCGGCATCGGCCCATTCGTCCCAGATGCTGACCTTGTTGTCCTTCAGGTAGGCGATGTTGGTATCGCCCTTCAGGAACCACAGCAGCTCATGGATGATCGAGCGCAGGTGCAGCTTCTTGGTGGTGACCAGCGGGAAGCCATCGTTGAGATCGAAGCGCATCTGCCAGCCGAACACGCTGCGGGTACCGGTACCGGTGCGGTCGGACTTCTCCGCGCCATGCTCGAGCACGTGGCGCAACAGCTCCAGATACGGCTTCATGCCGCGTCCCCGGCAGCCGCCGGCCGCAGCGTCGGCGCGCCGCGCGACTTCCACAGCATGTACACCCCCAGCGCGACCAGCGGCAGCGACAGCACCTGCCCCATCGTCAACCAGCCGAAGGCGAGGTAGCCAAGGTCCGCATCGGGCATGCGCACGAATTCCACGGCGAAACGGAACACGCCATAGAGCAGCGCGAACAGGCCGCCGACCGCGTAGCGCGGGCGCGGCTTCGACGAGAACCACCACAGCACCACGAACATCGTCAGCCCTTCCAGGAAGGCCTGGTACAGCTGCGAGGGATGGCGCGCGTACGGGTCCAGCGCCCCGGCCGCGTACTGCGCCTGCAGGGCCGCCGCGTCCAGGCTGCGCAGCGGCTCCGGCAGGCCGCTGGGGAAGATCACGCCCCAGCCGGCCTGGGTGTACTTGCCCCACAGCTCGGCGCCGATGAAGTTGCCCAGGCGGCCGAAGCCCAGCCCCAGCGGCACCAGCGGCGCGACGAAATCGAGGGTGTCGAAATAGTGCAGCCCGCGCTTGCGCGACCACCACCACGATGCCGCCAGCACGCCCAGCAGGCCGCCGTGGAAGCTCATGCCGCCTTCCCAGACCTTGAACAGGATCCGCGGGTCGGCCAGGAACTGTTCCGGGACGTAGAACAGCATGTAGCCGATGCGGCCGCCCAGCACCACGCCCAGCATCGAGTAGAACAGCAGGTCGGAAAAGCCGTTCATGTCCACGCCGGGCAGACGGCCGGCCTGGATCCGCCGCCGCCCCAGCCACCAGGCGGCGGTGAAGCCGAGCAGGTACATCACGCCGTACCAGTGCACCTGCAGCGGTCCGAGCGAGAGGGCGATGGGGTCGATCTGGTGGAGGTAAATCATGCGCGTGGCTGCAGCCCGACAACGACAGGGCCCCTATTCTTACATTGCCCGGCGGCCATCGCCCGGACGGCGGCCGCCAAGCGGGCGGTCCGTCGCCCTGCGGTTCACCCGGCGGCGGCGCTTACCAGCTGCCGGCGCCCGGCACGTTGTGGGCCAGCGCGCGACGGCGCATCAGCAGGTTCAGCCATTCGACCAGCACCGAGAAGCCCATCGCGGCATAGATGTACGGCTTGGGCACGTGCACGTCGAAACCGTCGAGGATCAGCACCGCGCCGATCAGCAGGATGAAGGCCAGCGCCAGCATCTTCACCGTCGGGTTGGCGTCGATGAAGCGGCCCAGCGGGTTGGCCGCCAGCAGCATCACCGCCACCGCCAGCAGGATCGCGGCCACCATCACCGGGATGTGCTCGGCGATGCCGACGGCGGTGATCACCGAATCCAGCGAGAACACGATGTCGATGATCGCGATCTGCAGGATCACCATGCCGAACACGGCCGAGGCCTTGGTGGTGGTGGGGTCCTCGTCCTCGCCGCCGGTGATCAGCTCGCGGATTTCCTTGCCGCCCTTGATCAGCAGGAACAGGCCGCCGACGATCAGCACCAGGTCGCGGATGGAGATGCCCATGCTGCCGATGTTGAACAGGTTGGCCTGCATGTGCGCCAGGTAGGCCAGCGACACCAGCAGCGCGATGCGGGTGATGCAGGCCACGGCGATGCCCAGGCGGCGCGCGAACGGACGGCGCTCTTCCGGCAGGCGGCTGACCGCGATCGAGATGAACACCAGGTTGTCGATGCCCAGCACGATCTCCAGCGCGCTGAGCGTGAACAGGGTCAACCAGACGTTGGGGTCGGCGAGAAACTCGAGAGACATGAACTCAATCCTTCAGGAAAACCGGCAAGTCCGGTGCGCGGCGCACCGGGCTCAGAGAAAACGCGGGACCAGAATCAGGCCCCAGCACAGCAGCGCGTTCATCATCAGCACGAACACCGCAGCCGAGCCCATGTCCTTGGCGCGACCGGCCAGTTCATGGAATTCGCTGCCGTAGCGCTCGATCACCGCCTCGATGGCCGAGTTGGCCAGCTCCATCGCCAGCACCAGCAGCAGCGAGCCCAGCAGCAGCGCGCGCTCGACCGCGTTCTGGCCGAACCACAACGCCACTGGCGCCAGCACGGCCAGCAGGTAGACCTCCAGCCGGAACGAGGATTCGTGCAGCCAGGCGGCGCGCAGGCCCTGCCAGGACCACACCGCGGCCTTGAAGATGCGGCGCGGGCCGCGCGGCAGATGCCCCTGTTGATCGGCCATGGACGCTTATTCCCCGGCCACGGCGCGGCGGGGGCACAACGGGAACAACCGGAGGCAGGCAGTCATCGCGCGATCGGATGTGGGAGGCGATCGGCAATTTTGCCACAAGCCCCGGCCATTCGCCGAATCGTGGAACCTGCCCGGCTTTCCCGGTCGCGTTCCACGCAGCCCCGCAACGGGTCCGCGGCAGCGCCCGCCGCAGCCGGCGCGCGTCCCGCCGGATCACGGCCCTGGCCGGCTTCCGCGGCCGTCCGCAGGTATCCGTCTCAGGCGAAGCGCACCGTGGCCACGGTGCCGCGTCCCGGCTCGCTGCTCAGCTGCACCTGCCAGCCGAAGCGGTCGCACAGCCGGCGCACGATCGACAGCCCCAGCCCGGTCCCCTGCGGGCGGCTGGGTTCGGCGCGGAAGAACGGTTCGAACACCCGCGCCAGCGCGTCGGCGGACATGCCGATGCCGGTATCGCGGATCACCACCCGGTCGGCGGCGACCTCGACGTCGATGTGGCCCTCGTCGGTATAGCTGCAGGCGTTGCGCAGCAGGTTGCTGACCACCACCTGCATCACCCGCGGCGGCGCGTGCAGCTGGCTGGGGCCGTTGACGTGCACGTGCAGCTGCACCGGCCGCCCGGCCAGCAGCTCGCGGGCGTTGTCGGCCTCGTAGCGCACCACGTCGGCGACCTCGAACAGTTCGCTCTGCGGCTCGATGTCCGATTCGCGCGCCAGGATCAGGAAGGCATCGATCACCGCTTCCATGTCGCGCCCGGCGCGCTGGATGCGCTGCAGCCCGCGCTGCAGCCGCGGCGTCAGCTCCGGGTCGCCCATCGCCATGTCGCTGGCCACCCGGATCACCGTCAGCGGCGTGCGCAGTTCATGGCTGGCGTCGCGGGTGAAGTTGCGTTCGCGCGAGACGTGCTCGGTCACGCGCGTGGCCAGCGAATGCAACGAGGCGGCCAACTGCCGGGTCTCGCCCTGCATGTCGGCCGGCAGCCGCTCCGGCGCCAGGTCGGCGGCCTCGGGATGGCGCGGGTCCCAGTGCGAGATGCGCCGGGCCAGCCAGTTGACCGGCGACACCAGCCGCCGCGAGGAACGGTAGGTGATCCACGACACGCCATAGACCGCCAGCAGGATCAGCAGCACCGGCACGATGCCGAACCAGAACGCCAGGCGCTCGGCCTGCGAGCGCAGGAACACCAGGTACAGGCGCCCGGCCGGACGCTGGTCGACCAGCACCAGTTGGTCGGAATCGGGCAGTTCGTGGAATCCCGGTTCGAGCGGACGCAGGTTGGCCGGCAGGTTGAGGCTGGACTGCCCGCGCTCCAGCAGGTAGCCGCGGATGTTCTGGGTGTTGGGCGGCGGCTGCACCGGCGAGGCCTGGTACAGGCCCCAGTAGTAGGTCGCCTCTTCCTTCAGCACGGTGTTGATCAGGCTGTGCTTGATCACCAGCGACACCAGGTAGCCGCCCAACAGGATCGCCAGACTGGCAAGCACGCCCTGCAGCAGGAAGGCGATGCGGATCTTGCGCGGCAGCCCGTGCGGCATTACGGCACCCGTGGAGAGACGTGGCCATTATAGAAATGGCCATCGTGATTCCACCGTGCAAAAAGGCACTTTCCGCCCCCTGCCCGGCATCGCCCACAGGCAGGATCGACGCGCTGCGCCATGCTCCCGCGCCCCCCCATCGCGGCCGCGTTCAATTCATCGGCTGGGCGATATCGGCGATGCGATAGCCCGCGCTCTGCACGGTGTGCAGCAGCGGCCGGTCGAACGGCTTGTCGATGATCTTGCGCAGGTTGTACAGGTGGCTGCGCAGGGTGTCCGAATCGGGCAGGCCGTTGCCCCAGATCTCACGCTCGATCTCCTGGCGGGTGACCACCCGCGGCGACTCGCGCATCAGGATGGTCAGCAGGCGCAGGCCGATGGGCGAGAGCTGCAGTTCGGTGCCGGCGCGGGTGGCGCGCATGCTCACCGGGTCCAGCACCAGGTCGGCCACCTTCAGCACTTCCGAGCCGACCTGGCGGCGCTCGCGGCGGATCAGCGCGCGCAGCCGCGCTTCCAGTTCCTGGATGGCGAACGGCTTGGTCAGGTAGTCGTCGGCGCCGAAGCCCAGGCCGGTGAGCTTGTCGTCGAGGGTGTCACGCGCGGTCAGCATCAGCACCGGGGTCGACTTGCGCGCGTCGTTGCGCAGGCGGCGGCAGACTTCGATACCGTCCAGCCGCGGAAGCATCAGGTCCAGCACCACCACGTCGTAGCTGTTTTCCGCGGCCAGGCGGTAGCCGTCCAGGCCATCGCAGGCGTAGTCCACTTCGAAGCCACGACCTTCCAGGTACTCGCCGATCATCTCGGAAATATTGCGGTTGTCCTCGACCACCAGCACCAGGCCGGACGTTTCCTTTGTCTGTCGCATGGGGTTCCCTCATTCTTCAGCTTTGTGAAACATGCCGGATCGATGGTGGAGAAGACGTGAAGCCTGTCTTTCAATCCTTCAGCAAGGGCCCGAGCAGCGGCCACACGTTGTCCAGCAGCCGCGGCTGCGCGGCGGCGGTGGGGTGGATGCCGTCGTCCTGCATCAGCGACGGCTGCAGCGCCACGCCCTCCAGCAGGAACGGCAGCAATGCGACGTCGTGCTCGCGGGCCAGGTCGGCATAGACCCGGCGCAGCCGCTCGCGGTAGGCCGGGCCGTAGTTGGGCGGCACGTCGATCCCCAGCAGCAGCACCCGCGCGCCGCTGTCGCGGCTGAGCGCGATCATCCGCTCCAGGTTGCCGCGCAGCTGCGCCGGGCTGAGCCCGCGCAGGGCGTCGTTGCCGCCCAGCTCGATCACCACCACCTTCGGCCGGTGCTTGTCCAGCAGGCCCGGCAGCCGCGTCAGCGCGCCGGAAGTGGTCTCGCCGCTGACGCTGGCGTTGACGATGGCCGGGGCCGGGGCCAACTGCTGCCTGACCCGCTGCTCGAGCAGGCTGACCCAGCCGGCCGCGGCCGGGATATTGTGGGCCGCACTGAGGCTGTCGCCGACCACGAGCACGGTGTTTTCGGTGCCCGGACTCTTGGCACAGGCGAGCAGCGGTACCAGCAGCCATGCTGCCAGCCACCATCCATACCACCGCATCGCGGCCGCTTGGCCCCTTGCACGCATCGGAGAACCTCCCATCGACAGTCTGCCCTCCGCAACCGGTATCGCCATCGACGCGCGCGGCGTCGGCAAATCCGCACGTGGACCGGAGGGGGAGGTCCACATCCTCGACAGCGTCGACCTGAGCATCGCCAACGGCGACAGCGTGGCCATCGTCGGCGCGTCCGGCTCCGGCAAGACTACCCTGCTCGGCCTGCTGGCAGGGCTGGACCTTCCCAGCCGCGGCCGCATCGTCCTGGCCGGCGCCGAGCTCAATGGCCTGGACGAGGAAGCCCGCGCCGCGCTGCGCGCACGCGAGGTCGGCTTCGTGTTCCAGAGCTTCCACCTGCTGCCGGCGCTGACCGCCGAGGAGAACGTCGCCCTGCCGCTGGAGCTGGCCGGGCGCGAGGACCCGCAGCGGGTGCGCGAGGTGCTGCACGCGGTCGGGCTGGAAGCCCGCGCGCGCCACTACCCGCGCCAGCTGTCCGGCGGCGAGCAGCAGCGCGTGGCGCTGGCGCGCGCGTTCGTGGCGCGGCCGCGCATCCTGTTCGCCGACGAGCCCACCGGCAGCCTCGACCAGGCCACCGGGCGCCAGATCAGCGACCTGCTGTTCGCCCTCAACGCCGGCAGCGACACCACCCTGGTGCTGGTCACCCACGACCTGCAGCTGGCGCGCCGCTGCGCCCATGCCTACCGCCTCGACGGCGGCCGGCTGCAGCGCATCGCCGCGGATGCCGGCGCATGAACATCCTGCGCCACGCCATCCGCTCGGTGCGCCGCGAGTTCCTCGGCGGCGACCTGCTCACCGTGTTCGCCGCGCTGGTGCTGGGCGTGGCGGTGATGACGGCGGTCGGCACCCTGGTGGACCGGGTCACGCTGGCGCTGACCTCCAGCGCCGCGGAAATGCTGGGCGGCGACCTGGGCCTGCGCGGGCGCGAGGACATCCCCGCCGAATATGCCGAGGAGGCCACCCGTCGTGGCCTGCGCAGCACCCGCATGGTCAGCTTCCCCAGCGTGCTGTTCCACGGCGACGAAAGCCAGATGGCCACGATCAAGGCGGTGAGCGCCGGCTACCCGCTGCGCGGCGAACTGCGGCTGGCCGGCGCCGCAGCCGGTGTCGCCAGCGTGCCGCCGCCGGGCGAAGCCTATGCCGACCCGCGCCTGCTCGAGGCGCTCAAGCTGCAGCCCGGCGACCCGATCGAATTCGGTGCCGGCAGCCTGCGGGTCACCCAGGTGCTGCTGGCCGAGCCGGATACCTCCGGCGAGATCATGCAACTGGCGCCGCCGCTGCTGGTCAACCGCGAAGATGTCGATGCCGCCGGCCTGCTCGGCCCCGGCAGCCGCGCCGCCTACCGGATGCTGTTCGCCGGCGAGCCGGCGCAGGTCGAGGCGTTCCGCGACTGGCTGCAGCCGCGCGCCAACGGCTTCCGCCTGACCGGCATCGAGGACGCCCAGCAGGGCGTGCGCGGCACCTTCGACCGGGCCGGCCGTTTCCTGTCGCTGGCCGCGCTGCTGGCGGTACTGCTGGCCGGCGTGGCCACCGCGCTGGCGGCCAACCGCTTCGCGCTGCGCCGGATCGACAACGTGGCGGTGCTGCGCTGCCTGGGCGCGCGCCAGCGCGACATCCTCTCCTCGCTGGCCTTGCAGCTGCTGCTGATGGCGCTGCCCGCCTGCCTGCTCGGCATCGCCCTGGGAATGCTGGCGCAGGCCGGGCTGGTGCAGGCGCTGGGCAGCCTGGTGCCCGAGCGCCTGCCGCTGCCGCAGGCGACGCCGGCGCTGGCCGGCGCCGGCATCGGCCTGCTGTTGCTGCTCGGTTTCGGCCTGCCGCCGCTGCTGCGGCTGCGCGACGTGCCGCCGATGCGGGTGCTCAACCGCAGCTTCGCGGCGGTGCCGCCGGTCTCGCTGCTGGCCTATGCCGCGGCGCTGGCCGCGACCCTGGCGCTGACCGTGCAGGCCACCGGCGACGGCCTGCTGGCGGCCTGGGTGCTGGGCGGACTGGCCGCGCTGGCGGCATTGGCCGCGGCGGCCGGCACGCTGCTGCTGGTGCTGCTGCGGCGGTTGCAGGGCCGGCTGCGCGGTTCCTGGCGGCTGGGACTGGCCGCGCTGGGCCGGCGCCGCGCGCTGAGCGTGGTGCAGCTGGTCGGCCTGTCGCTGTCGTTGTGCGCCTTGCTGCTGCTGGCGGTGATCGGCCCGGGCCTGCTCGGCCAGTGGCGCGACCGGCTGCCGGCCGATACGCCCAACTACTTCCTGATGAACGTCCAGCCCGACCAGGCCGAAGCGGTGCTGTCCACGCTGCAGGGCCTTGGCGTGCGCGATGCCGAGGTCGAGCCGTTCAGCACCGGCAAACTGCTGGCGATCAACCGGCAGCCGCCGCAGCGCCGCGACCCGGATGCCGGCGACGATGGCGACGACCGCGAGCGGCCGGTCAACTTCTCCTGGCGCCGCGACTTCCCGGCCGCCAACACCCTGACCGCCGGCCGCTTCTGGGCCGCGGACAGCACCGCCGCCGAAGCCTCGGTGGAGGAAGGCTGGGCGCAGCGCTACGGACTGAAGCTGGGCGACGAACTGACCCTGCAACTGGGCGACGAGCAGCGCAGCTTCACCGTCACCAGCCTGCGCAAGGCGGACTGGGATTCGTTCCGGGTCAACTTCTTCCTGCTGCTCAATGCCGGCGCGGTGGGCGATGCGCCGTACAACCTGATCTCCGCCTTCCACCTGCCGGCCGCGCAGGCCTCGCAGCTGGCGCCGCTGACGCGGCAGTACCCCAACATCTCGCTGCTGGACATCGATGCCATCCTCGGCCGCGTGCGCGAGGTGGTGGACCGGGTCGGCCAGGCGGTGCAACTGGTGATGGGCTTCAGCCTGTTGGCCGGGGTGCTGGTGCTGCTGGCGGCGCTGCAGGCCACCGCCGGCGAGCGTCGCTACGACAGCGCGGTGCTGCGCACCCTGGGCGCGCGCCGCACGCAGTTGCGCGGTGCGGTGCTGGTGGAATTCGGCATGCTGGGGCTGCTGGCGGCATCGCTGGCGGTGGCCGCGGCGGCGGGCATCGGCGTACTGGTCGCGCGCCAGGCGTTCGAGCTGGCGCTGTCACCACCGTGGCCGGCACTGCTCGCCGGCGGCCTGGGCGGCGTGCTGCTGAGCATCGGCGCCGGCTGGTGGGGCACCCGCCGCATCCTGCGCACGCCACCGGCGCTGGCATTGCGCGAGACCTGAGCCGGGGGGTGCGCGCGGCGCTATGCTGCGCGCCCCTTCCCGGCGATGCGCGCGCCATGCCCAGCCTTCCGTTCTCCAGCTACCTGTACCCGGTCCTGTTGCTGGTCGCCAGCAACATCTTCATGACCTTCGCCTGGTACGGGCACCTCAAGTACAAGAGCGCGCCGCTGGTCACCGTGGTGCTGGTCAGCTGGGGCATCGCCTTCTTCGAATACTGCCTGCAGGTGCCCGGCAACCGCCTGGGCAGCGCGGTGTACTCGGCGCCGCAGCTCAAGGGCATGCAGGAGGTGATCACGCTGCTGGTGTTCGCGGTGTTCTCCAGCGCCTACCTGGGGCAGCCGCTGAAGTGGAACCATTGGGCGGCGTTCGCGCTGATCGTGGCGGCGGCGTTCCTGATGTTCAAGGAATAGCGGCCGGCCGCCGTCGGCAGGCGCGGCGTGCCCTTCGCAAGCTGGGGGACCGGTGCGATTCCATCGCGCCGCCGGCCAGCAGCGGCGTGGGCCGGATCGGCAATGCCTTGCACCGCGGCCGGGAACCATGGCCGCATCTGGCCGCGCCTGACCGCATGTATTGAAGAGCAGCTCTCGCTCCCATCCGAGGGGGCGTATTTCCGGCCGGCCTTCGTCTCTGCTCAGGAAGGTCGCGACTGACGTCGCTCCTACAAATTCCGCCACCAGGAGTGGCGCTGCGCGGCCCTGGGCCATTCCATCGCGCTGCCGGGCGGCGACGGTATCGACAAGGCACCGCACTGCGGCCGGCAGCCATTGGTTCCGGCTGGCCGCATGCAGAAAGGTCGCTTGCCTGGCTCCCCCCGGTCGCGACTGACGTCGCTCCTGCCGGTGGCGGGGAGACGTTGTAGGAGCGACGTCAGTCGCGAGCTTTTCGAACCAAATACCACCCAAAAGAACGCCCATCGGCAACGCCATGGGCGAGCGCCACGCAGGGCGCGGATGCAACCGTGGGTCCACCGCGAGCGATGCCGGGGCGTGGCCCGCACCTGCCGTTATCCGCAACTCCGGAAACGGAAGGCCCTAGCCACAGGCCGGCATCCAACCCGGCGACGAGGCCTGCGCGAAAACGGGCACCCTCCGTGGCGCCCTCCCCGCTCGCGTCGCGGCGGGCAGGTTCAGCGCGCGGCTTCGGCCGGCGCCTTTTCCACCCACTGCGCGAACACCTTGTCGATCTCGCCGTCCTTGACCTGCTTGCCGTCCTGGATGTCCTGGGCCTGGGTGAACAGCGGGATGATCATCGCCATGCCGTCGAGCCTGGTCTTCAGGTGCACGCCCGGCGCCTGGCCCAGGAAGCCGTCCCAGCGCTGGCGCACCTTCGCCCAGTAGCCGGCGGTGGCGGCCCAGTAGTCGTAGGCCGGCTTGAAGTCCACCTCGGTGGTCCTGACGTAGTCGTTGAAGCCGAACTCGCGCGCGATCTCTTCCCGGGTGCCGTCGGCGTTGCGCTGCACCTTGGTGTTGAACTGTTCGTGGGTCCAGCCGTTCGGGGTCAGGGTGTGGCGGTTGACCACCGCCAGCGCGTTGTAGTCGCTGCGCTTGGTGTATTCGCGGCGCGGCAGCGGACGCCAGCTGGTGTCGCTGGTCCAGGTCGCCACGCCGTTGTCATAGCTCCACCTGCCGGTGCCGCAGTAGCGCGGCGCGTCGCTCACCTCGTAGACGCACTGGGTCCAGGCGCCGGCATTGGTCGCGGCCGGGACCGTCCGCACCTGCCAGGTCTGGTCGGCGCTGAACTCGAAGCGGGTCGGCGCCTCGTACACCCAGTCCTGGCGCCAGTGCTTGGTGACATGGCCGCTCTTGCCGTCCACCAGCAGGTGCTGCAGCACGATCTTCGCCGGGCTGTCCTCGATCACGATCACCACTTCGTTGCCGCCGCTGCGCATCGCCGACGCGCGTTCGTAGCCGGGCTTGAGCAGCACCGTCTCGTCGAAGGCGAAATCGACGAGGTATTCGCCCTGCATCGCCAGGATGGCGTCATGGTCGCGTTGCGGGTCGGAGGGCTGGGCGTGGACCGCACCGCTGCTGGCGATCAGCAGCAACACGCTGGCTGTCTGGAGTTTCATCGAGGGGTTCCTTCGGGAGTTGCTTGCGGGGATTCAAGGCCATCCGTGGCGGCAGGCGATCCTTCGTTGACTTCGGACTCACAGGCGTATCAGCGGCACCTCGCCGGTATCGTGGGCCGGAGCGCGGCGGGCCGCGGCGGCGCAGCAGCAGTCGTCGATCCACAGTTCGCCCTCGGCGCCCTCCTGGCGCGCGATGCGGCGGGCGGTGGTCGCCCCCAGCGACGACAGCGAGGCCAGGCTGGCCGCCACCCCCTGCCCACCGTCGGTGGCGTGCAGCCGCAGCGCGCACATCCGCCAGGGATCGCCGCCCAGCCGCATCGCCAGCCGGCGCCACAGCCGCTCGGCCACGTTGGCATCGTTCGCCGGTTCCGGCCGCGTCGGCAACTGCGACACCAGCCGGTCCCAGGCCAGGAAGTCGCTGTCGGGCAGCAGGTACAGGCGCCAGCAGCAGTGCTGGCGCTCGTCGACGAAGCACACGCTCTCGCGGATGCCTTCGCTGTCCACGCCCTGGCAGGCATGCGCCGACACCGCGTGCCGCCAACCGCCCAGTTCGCTGCCGCCGGGCCGGTACAGGCACAGCACGGTGCCCAGCGCCGCCAGCTGCCCGGGCAGCGGCAGACGGCCGGCCCACAGGGCCTGGGCGGTCGGTCGCGGCGCGGACAGGGCGCGGCTCATCGCGCTACCACTCCAGCGCCAGGCTGACCGAGACGTTGCGGCCGGGGTTGGTGAAGCGATCGACCACCGGGCTGTTGCCGGCCAGCGACGAGGTGATGGCCGACCAGTCCGTGTACTTGCGGTCGCCCAGGTTGAACACGCCCACGTTGAGCTTGGCGCCCGGGGTGAACGCCCAGTGCGCCATCAGGTCCAGCACGCCGTAGCCGGCCGGGCGGTAGGCGGTGGTACTGGCCAGGCGGTCCTTGCGGCGGGCGAAACTGCCGGCCAGCTCCACGCCCCAGGTGTCGCGGTCGAACGCCACGCCGAGCGAGCCACGCAACGGGTCGATCGATTCCAGCGGCACGTCGTCGGTCTTGTCCTGGCCGCGCGACCATGCCACCGCGCCGCGCAGCGACCAGCCGTCGAGCGCTTCGCCGAGCTGCCCGAAATCGACCCCGGCCTTCAGTTCGGCGCCATAGATCTCCGCATCGGCGACGTTCTGCGACTGGAACACCATCAGCCCCTGGTCGTTGACGCCGACGAAGCGCTGCGATTCGATGAAATCGCGATAGTCGTTGTAGTAGCTGCTCAGGCTGACGTAGGCGGCCGGGCCGAGGAAACGGATGCCCAGTTCGATGCCGTCGCTGGTCTCCGGCTTCAGGTCCGGATTGGGGATCGCGGTGTAGCCGAACATCACGTTGGTGAAGCCCAGGTTGACGTCGTTGTACGGCGGCGAGCGGAACCCGTGCGCATAGCCGGCGAACAGCGACCACTGGTCGGCGAAGCGCCAGACCAGGCCCAGCTTCGGCGACACGCTGGTCTCGGTCAGGTCGGCCACGGCCACGCCGGGATTGTCCCCGGCGAAGATGGCGTCCACCTCCGGGCGCAGTTCGTAGTGGTCCACGCGCAGGCCCGGCACCAGCGACAGGCGGCCATCGGCGAAGCGCATCTCGTCCTGCACGTACAGGCCCAGCTCGGTGGTCTTGCTGATCGGGAAATCGCGCACCGGGAACGCGTCGGGCAGGATCGTGGTGCTGGTGCTGCCGTTGGCCAGTACCTGGTAGCCGTCGCGCTTCTGCCGGGTCTCGGTCCAGGCGCCGTCGAAGCCGTAGGTCAGGGCGTGCTCGACGCTGCCGCCGGCCAGGTCCTTGTGGAACGTCGCCTGCAACCCGTAGACGCGCTGGTCGAAGTTGAACTCGCGGTGGCGGGTGCTGCCATCGCCGCGGCCTTCGTGGGTGCGCTGGGTGGTCTCGCTGTCCTGGCGGTAGACCTGCCAGGACAGGCTGTCGGCGAAGCCGGCCGCGAGCGCGTCCATCTCGTGCCCGAGCGACACGCGGGCGCGGGTCTGGTGGTCGCGCGCCTGCATGCCGACGGTGGTGACGCGGTCGATGGAGGACAGCACGTCGGTATCGACGTAGTCCTCGTTGGCATCGACGGTCAGCTTGAAGCGCTGGTCCTCGCCTGGTGCGTACACCAGCTTGCCCAGCAGGCTGCGGCCGTCGCGCTGCTGCGGATTGGCCGCGGTGCGGGTGTTGTCTTCGCTGCGCACCTCGCCGGCGGTTTCGGTTTCCTTGCCCTGGCGATGGTTGAAGTTGACCATGCCGCTCCAGCGTTCGCCGCCGAAGGCGGTGGTGACGCTGCCGAGCAGTCCTTCCCAGTCGCCGTCGTAGCCGAACTTCAGGCCGACATGGCTGTCCTTGCCGTCCTTGAGGTAGTCGGCCGGGTCCTTGGTCACGAACGCGACCACGCCGCCGAGCGCATCGGAGCCGTACAGCGAACTGGCCGGACCGCGCACGATCTCCACCCGCTTGAGCGTTTCCAGGTCGGTGAAATTGCGGTTGGCGTTGGAGAAGCTGCCGATGTCGAACGACCTGGGCATGGCGATGCCGTCGGTCTGGATCAGCACGCGGTTGGCGTCCAGGCCGCGGATGCGGAAGCCGTTCAGGCCGAAGCGGCCGGCGCCGCCGGTCACCGACACGCCCGGCTCGTAGCGCACCAGGTCCTTGATGTCGCGGACCAGGTGGTCGTCGAGCTGTTCGCGGTCGATCACGTCGACCGTGGCCGGCACGTCGGCCAGCGCCCGCTCGGTGCGGGTGGCGGTGACCTGGATGCGGTCGAAGTCGCGCGCGTCGCGGGCATCGGCCGCAGATTCGGCATGGGCGGAGGAGAGCACTGCCCACAGGGCGGCGCTTAGAAGGGTCGGTCGGATCATGGTGCCTGGCGTCGAACGGGAGAACGGAAGACCCCGGCGACGCAGCCGCGGCGATCAGGCGCCGCGACCGCATGGCCGAGGGGAGAGAACAGGACGCTTCAGGCGGGCGGGCGCGGGAGAGGACGCGCCATGGCTGGCGTAACGCCGGGAATCTGTTTGGCTTACTTGGTAAGGATCAGCTTGTCGTTGCTGGTATGGCGCAGCCGGTAGAAGCGGTCGCCATGCTGGATCAGCACTTCGCGCTGGCCCTTGAGCAGGGCCGCGCTGTCGAGCACTTCTTCGGCCGGCACCACGCGGACAGGACGTTCACGCAGGCTGAGGACTTGCGGGCGCAACAACACAGGTTGGGCATTCATCGTCAGGACTCGGTGCGGAGGACGATTTGAATGATAATGATTCTCAGTTACTACGCAACTGGAATCGTCCGGATTTTGCCCGGAATTATCGATTGACACGGGAAATTCGATAGCTCAAGACAATCGATCGCCCCAGCGACCGGCGCCGGGATCGCAGGACCGGCCCCGCCCTGCCGCGCACTCAGTCGAAAATCGCCGCCAGCCGTTGCCAGTCCGCATCGGCGTGGCGCTCCAGCAGCGCCAGCGCCCCCAGGTTCTCCTCCAGCTGCGCCACCCGGCTGGCGCCGAGGATCACGCTGGACACGTTGGGGTTGCGCAGGCACCAGGCGATCGCCAGCTGCGCCGGGGATTCGCCCAGTTCGCGCGCCAGTGCGGTGAAGCGCCGCACCTTCTCCAGGCGGCGTTCGGCCGGGTCGCCCAGCACCGATTCCTGCAGCCAGCCCAGCGATTCCTGGCCCAGCCGCGAGCCGGGATCGATGCCGTCGTTGTATTTGCCGGTCAGCAGGCCCGAGGCCAGCGGCGACCAGATCGTGGTGCCCAGGCCCGGGCGGGCGTACAGCGGTGCGTACTCGTGCTCCACCCGCTGCCGATGCAGCAGGTTGTACTGCGGCTGCTCCATCGACGGGGCGTGCAGGTTGCGCGCCTCGGCGATGTCCATGGCCTCGCGGATCTGCGCCGCCGACCACTCCGAAGTGCCCCAGTACAGCACCTTGCCCTGGCGGATCAGGGTATCCATCGCCAGCACGGTCTCGGCGATGGGGGTGTCCGGATCCGGGCGATGGCAATAGAAAAGGTCCAGGTAGTCGACCCGCAGGCGCTTGAGCGCGGCATGGCAGGCGTCGGTGACGTGCTTGCGCGACAGCCCGCGCTGGGTCGGCCGCGGCGATTCCACCGCGCCGAAGAACACCTTGCTGGACACGCAGTAGCCGTCGCGCGGCAGCCGCAGGTCGGCAATGACGTCGCCCATCACCTGTTCGGCGCGGCCATGGGCGTAAACCTCGGCGTTGTCGAAGAAGTTGACACCCTGGTCCCAGGCGGCGGCCACCAAGTTGCGCGCCTCGTCGCGTCCGATCTGCCCGCCGAAGGTCACCCAGGCGCCGAACGACAGCGCCGACAGCTGCAGGCCGGTGGATCCAAGACGACGGTAGTGCATGGCAGGCTCCTGGTAACGGGTCCGCGACCGGTGCGGACGGGGCGCCAGTGTAGCCGCCCGGGCCCCTGGCCCGGCCTTGCCGATGCCGGCCGGATTGCGGCAAATGCCTGCACCACAACGGATTTTCCTTGCCGCGCATCACCCCGCTGCTCTAGGCTTGCGGTTTTTGCGGCGCCCCGGGGAACTCACATGGTCGAAGGTTTGGGCAGGATCGGCTTCGGCCTGTTCGGTTTGGCGGTGCTCATCGGCATCACCTGGCTGTTTTCCAACAACAAGCGCGCAGTGGACTGGAAGCTGATCGCCACCGGCATCATCCTGCAGATCGGCTTCGCCGCGGTGGTGCTGCTGGTTCCCGGCGGACGCGACGTGTTCGACTGGCTGGGCCACGGCTTCGTCAAGATCCTGAGCTTCGTCAACGAAGGCTCCAGCTTCATCTTCGGCGGCCTGATGGACACCGGCACCTACGGTTTCATCTTCGCCTTCCAGGTGCTGCCCACCATCATCTTCTTCGCCGCGCTGATGGGCGTGATGTACCACCTGGGAGTGATGCAGGCGATCGTGCGGGTGATGGCGCTGGCGATCACCAAGGTGATGCGCGTGTCCGGCGCCGAGACCACCAGCGTCTGCGCCAGCGTGTTCATCGGCCAGACCGAGGCGCCGCTGACGGTGCGCCCGTACATATCCAAGATGACCCAGTCCGAACTGATCACGATGATGATCGGCGGCATGGCCCACATCGCCGGCGGCGTGCTGGCGGCCTACGTCGGCATGCTCGGCGGCGGCGATCCGGAACAGCAGGCGTTCTACGCCAAGCACCTGCTGGCCGCCAGCATCATGGCCGCGCCGGCCACGCTGGTGATCGCCAAGCTGCTGGTGCCGGAGACCGGTACCCCGCTGACCCGCGGCACGGTCAAGATGGAAGTGGAGAAGACCTCCAGCAACATCATCGACGCCGCCGCCGGCGGCGCCGCCGACGGCCTCAAGCTGGCGCTGAACATCGGCGCGATGCTGCTGGCGTTCATCGCCCTGATCGCGATGGTCAACGCGCCGCTGACCTGGCTGGGCGAATACGAGTGGAGCACGATGTCGGTCTGGGCGGGCTGGATCCTGACGGCGGCCCTGCTGGTCGCCGGCGCGGCCGCCGCGGTCGCGCTGGGCCAGCGGCTGAAGCTGTTCTCCCTGCCGCGGCCGCCGCGCCTGCTGGAAAATGCGCCCCTGTTCGCCTCGCTCGGCACGCTGCTGCTGTGCGCCGCCGGCCTCGGCCTGGTCCATTCCCCGGACGGCTTCACCCTCAATGGCTGGATGAGCCAGTTGGTCGGCACCCCGTTCCAGCTCAACCTGCAGGCGATCTTCGGCTACGTGCTGGCGCCGATCGCCTGGGTGATCGGCACCCCGTGGGCCGACGCCACCACCGTCGGCTCGCTGATCGGCCAGAAGGTGGTCATCAACGAGTTCGTCGCCTACCTGCAGCTGGCCAACATCGTCAACGGCCAGACCCCGGGGGTGATGCTGTCCGACGAGGGCCGCCTGATCGCGACCTACGCGCTGTGCGGCTTCGCCAACTTCAGCTCGATCGCCATCCAGATCGGCGGCATCGGCGGCCTGGCTCCCGAACGCCGCCACGATCTGGCCAAGTTTGGCCTGCGCGCGGTCCTGGGCGGTACCATCGCCACGCTGATGACGGCCACCATCGCCGGCGTGCTGACGCATTTCGGCTGATCCCCTGTCCCCTATCGAGAAATGGATTCCATGAGTTCTGTCGTCGTTGCCGGTTCCTTCAATGTCGATCACGTCTGGCGCTGCGAAGCCCTGCCCGCGCCGGGCGCGACCATTGCCGGACGCTACAGCACCGGCCCCGGCGGCAAGGGTTTCAACCAGGCCGTGGCCGCCCGCCGCGCCGGCGCGGACACCACCTTCCTGTGCGCGCTGGGCGAGGACGCCGGCGGTGCGATGGCACGCGGGCTGGCGCAGCAGGACGGCTTCGCCCTGGTCGCCGAGGCCAGCGACGAGCCCACCGGCACCGGCGGCATCTACGTCGACAGCCGCGGCCGCAACACCATCGTCATCGGCCCCGGCGCCAATGCCGCGCTGAGCACCGGCTTCGTCGAAGCCCAGCGCGCGCTGATCGCCGGCGCCCGGGTGCTGCTGGCGCAGCTGGAATCGCCGGTGGAAACCATCGAGGCGGCGCTGGCCATCGCCCGCGAGGCCGGTGTCGTCACCGTGCTCAACGCCGCGCCCGCCGACGCTCCCTCCAGCATCGGCCTGCTCAAGCTGGCCGACGTGCTGACCCCCAACGAGACCGAGTTCGCCGCCCTGCTCGGCCGCCACGTCGGCGAGCGCGTGGACGCCAACGACGTCGCCGCGCTGGACGGCGCCAGCCTGCATGCGCTGTGCCGCAAGCTGGTGGGCAACGGCACCGTGGTGGTGACGCTGGGTTCGGTCGGCGTGTTCGTCTCGCATGCCGAGGAGAACCTGCGCGGCGACGCCCAGCCGTATTACCGGGTGGGCGCCGAGCAGGTGCAGGTACTGGATACCACCGGCGCCGGCGATGCCTTCAACGGCGCGCTGGCCGCCTCCATCGCCCACGATCCGGAAGCCGCATTCGCCCGCCACGTGCGTTTCGCCAACCAGTTCGCCGGCCGCTCCACCGAGA
The DNA here is from genome assembly GCF_026107455.2 of Xanthomonas chitinilytica. Classification (GTDB taxonomy): domain Bacteria; phylum Pseudomonadota; class Gammaproteobacteria; order Xanthomonadales; family Xanthomonadaceae; genus Stenotrophomonas; species Stenotrophomonas chitinilytica. The sequence goes on from NZ_JAPCHY010000002.1 coordinate 92,017, forward strand.
AGGAAGGCGCCGCCGTGGCGATGCCGCACTTCACCCCGGCCGACGCCGGCTGATTCCGCGGATGGCGCCCTCGCGGCGCCGTTCGGGTACATTGCCGCTGCGGCATTCCCACTGAAAACCAGGAGGGTTCCATGGCAGGCAGGTTCGTCATCAGCAAGCGCAGCAACGGCGACTTCCAGTTCAACCTCAAGGCCGGCAACGGGCAGGTGATCCTGACCAGCCAGGGCTACGCCGACAAGGGCGGCTGCCGGAACGGCATCGAGTCGGTGAAGAAGAACAGCCCCGACGACGGCCGCTACGAGCGCAAGGCCGCCAGCAACGGCAAGCCGTTCTTCAACCTGCTGGCCGGCAACGGCCAGGTGATCGGCACCAGCGAGCTGTACGAGAGCGAGGCCGGTCGCGAGAACGGCATCGCCTCGGTCAAGAGCAACGCCCCGGATGCCGCGGTGGTGGACGAAACCGCCTGACCCCCGCCACCCCGTAGGAGCGACGGACGTCGCTCCTACAGGTACGGGCGCATTCGCGCGGGCGCCCGCGCACTACAATACGCACCATGCAGATCGGCCCCTATTCCATCGCTCCCAACGTGGTGCTGGCGCCCATGGCCGGCGTCACCGACAAGCCGTTCCGGCTGTTGTGCAAGCGCCTGGGCGCGGGCCTGGCCGCCTCGGAAATGACCATCTCCGATCCGCGCTTCTGGAACACCCGCAAGTCGATCCACCGCATGGACCACGCCGGCGAGCCGGCGCCGGTCAGCGTGCAGATCGCCGGCACCGAGCCGCGGCAGCTGGCCGAGGCCGCGCGCTACAACGTCGACCATGGCGCGCAGATCATCGACATCAACATGGGCTGCCCGGCCAAGAAGGTCTGCAACGCCTGGGCCGGCTCGGCGCTGATGCGCGACGAGACGCTGGTGGCGCGCATCCTGGAGGCGGTGGTGGGCGCGGTGGACGTGCCGGTGACGCTGAAGATCCGCACCGGCTGGTGCGCCGAAGTACGCAACGCACCGGCCATCGCCCGCATCGCGCAGGACAACGGGATCCAGGCGCTGGCGGTGCACGGCCGCACCCGCGACCAGCACTACACCGGCACCGCCGAGTACGACACCATCGCCGCGATCAAGGCGATGCTGGACATCCCGGTGATCGCCAACGGCGACATCGACTCGCCGCGCAAGGCCGCGCAGGTGCTGGCCCATACCGGGGCCGATGCGGTGATGGTCGGCCGCGCCGCCCAGGGCCGGCCGTGGATCTTCCGCGAGATCGCCCACTACCTGGCGACCGGCCAGGAGCTGCCGCCGCCGTCGCTGACCGAGGTGCGCGACATCCTGCTCGGCCACCTGGAAGCCCTGCATGCGTTCTACGGCGAACCGCAGGGCGTGCGCATCGCCCGCAAGCACCTGGGCTGGTACGCCAGGGACCGGCCGGAGAATGCCGCCTTCCGCGCGGTGGTCAACCGCGCCGACGACGCCGACAGCCAGATCCGGCTGACCACCGACTATTTCGACGGGCTGATCGCCGGCGACCGCGCCGAAGCGGCCTGATCCACACCGGGCCGGCATGGCCCGTCGCCGGCCCTCATGCCGGAAAGTAATTTCAAAAGAAACCAATGCCATCTGCCGCGCGATGACGGAAAGCCTTGCCGCGCAACGATCGACGCGACCACGGCAACACTGATTCCCGCAGCGTGCACACCGGCCTGCATCCGCGGCAGGATACTGGCGGGCTTTCCCGACGATGCAGTCCACATGACGCTGAACGACTTCCCCTACCTGCATGGATTCTCGGCCACCGAGCAGGCCCGGCTGCGCAAACAGGCGAAGCTGTTCGAGCCGACGGTCTTCCACGACATCGACTTCTGCAATGCCCGCCACGTGCTGGAGGTCGGCAGCGGCGTCGGCGCGCAGACCGAGATCCTGCTGCGCCGCTTCCCCGAGCTGCGGGTCACCGGGGTCGACCTCAACGAACGCCAGCTGGCGGCCGCCACCGAGCAGCTCGGTGCGATGCCCTGGCTGGAAGGGCGCTACACCTTCCAGCGCGCCGACGCCAGCGACCTGCCGTTCGAGCCGCGCAGCTTCGACGGCGCCTTCCTGTGCTGGGTGCTGGAGCACGTGCCGTCGCCGGCGCGCGCGCTGGCCGAGGTGCGGCGCGTGCTCAGCCCGGGCTCGCCGGTGTTCGTGACCGAGGTGATGAACGCCTCGTTCCTGCTCGATCCCTATTCGCCGAACCTGTGGCGCTACTGGATGGCGTTCAACGACTTCCAGATCGACAGCGGCGGCGATCCGTTCGTCGGCGCCAAGCTCGGCAACCTGCTGCTGGCCGGCGGCTTCCGCGACGTGCAGACGCAGACCCGGACCCTGCACCTGGACAACCGCGAGCCGGCGCGGCGCAAGACCATGTTCGCGCTGTGGGAAGAACTGCTGCTGTCGGCGGCCGACCAGCTGCTGGCGGCCGACAAGGTCGACCAGGCCACGGTGGACGGCATGCGCCGCGAATTCGGCCAGGTGCAGAACGACCCGAACGCGGTGTTCTTCTATTCGTTCGTGCAGGCGCGGGCCACGGTGTACTGAGCCGGCGGCGATGCGCGGGCGGACGCGAACGCCCGCCCCGCACGTTCCGCCGGGGAATCAGCCGCGCGGCGGCTGGCCGGCTTCCGGCAGCGCGACGCGGTTCTCCGGCGCCGCCGCCGGATGGTCCTGCGCCGGCATGGTCCAGATGCGCTGCCACATGCCCTGCAGGCGCTGCGCCAGCAGTTCGCGGCCGCCCTGTTCGCGATAGGCCGGCCGCAGCTGCTCCGGCGCCATCTCCTTCCAGCCCTCGCCCTCGGCCCGGGCCACGGCGAAATTGAAGTTGTAGTCCGGCTCCAGCCCCATGCGCAGGTCGCTGAGCACCAGCGTGCCGTCCTGCACCTGGGCGCGCATGAAGCCGCGATTGAACCATTGCAGCCGCGCCACCACCGGGATCTGCGCCGCCTGCCGCAATGCCTGCACGTTGGAGGGATGGCCCTGGAACCGCATCGGCCCGTGGTCCGCCCACAGCGAGCGGTCGCCGACCACGTAGCCGCTGGGCGTCATCGCCACCACCCGCCACAGCAGCGTGTTGAACGGCATCGGCACCGAGAAGCGCGGCGCATCTCCCAGTCCCATCGCCACCAGCGCGCGCTCGGCCTCGCGCTCGACCATGCCCTTGGCCAGCAGCGACCAGCCCAGGTAGCCGCTGCTCAACACCAGCCCGGCCGCCAGCGCGCGCTGCGCCAAGGGCCGCGCCCGCGCGAACCACGCCACCGCGCAGGCCAGCGCCAGCCACACGGTATAGAGCGGATCGATGATGAACACGCTGGACCACATCGTCGGCGATGGCGTCAGCGGCCACCACAGCTGGGTGCCGTAGACGGTGAAGGCATCGAGCAGCGGATGGGTGACCAGGGCCAGCACGATCGCCCACCACCAGCGCGCGGGCGCCTGCGCCACCCGGCCGTGGCCGAAGCGCCGGAACAGCCACCAGACCAGGGTCCCGAGCAGCGGCAGCACGAACAGCGAGTGGCTGAAGCTGCGGTGCACCGTCATCAACGTGACCGGGTTGTCGCTGAAGGCCGCGATCAGCAGGCCGTCGAGGTCGGGCACGGTGCCCAGCGCGGCGCCGGCCAGCAACGCGGCGCGGCGGTGGCCGGCGGGGGCGATGGCGGCGGCGACGGCACCACCGAGAACGATCTGGCTGAGCGAATCCATCGGCAGATGCTAGCAGCCGGCGGCCGCACGACGGATGACCGCCAGCCGGGAATGCGCTATCCGGCCGACGGCGCCGCGCGGAACCGCCACAGCGCCAGCGCGGCGTACAGCAGCGCCAACAGCAGCAGGTTGAGCAGTTCACCGGCGACCTCGTGCAGCTGCGCCCCCATCTGCTGCAGGCGGACGATGGCGTTGATGCCGGCCGTGGTCGGCAGCAGCTTGGCCAGCGCCACCAGCAGCGGCGGCGAGGCCAGCGCCGGCCACGACAGGTTGGACAGGAAGAACAACGGGATCGAGACCGCGGTGATGTACTGGAAGGCGCGCTCGCGGGTGGTGAAGAAACTGCCCACGAACAGGCCGAACGGCACCGCCGCCAGCGCGAACAGCAGTACCGCCAGCATCAGCCCGGGCACGTTGCCGCCGCGCGGGTAGTCCTGCGCCCAGGCATTGAAGCCCACGTAGTAGAGCAGCCCGCACACCGCGACCAGGCCGAACGCCAGCACCATGCCCAGCAGCGTGTCGAGGTCGAAATGCAGGCGCCGGCCCAGCTGTGCGCGACGGCTGCCAAGCAGCACGCCGATGCCCAGCAGCAGGGTCTGGTGCACGATCAGCTCGGCCACGCCCGGCACCACGCTGCTGCCGTAGCCCTCGCGGGTGTTGAACAGCGGGCGCTGCACCAGCTCCAGCGGCGCGGCCTGCGGCGGCCCCATGAAGGCGGCCTGGCGCATCGCCTGCTGGCGGGCGAAGGCGGTCACGCCCTCGGCCAGCCCGTTGAGGATCGCGCTGGCCCGGCTCAGGTAGGCGCCGTTGCCCAGCAGCACCAGCTGGCCGCTGCCGCCGCGCAGGATGTCGCGCTCCAGCCCCGCCGGGATCAGCACGATGCCGTCCACCTGCCCGGCCTCCAGCTGCGCACGTGCCTGCCGCAGCTCCGCCGGCTGCGAGACGATGTGCACCGCGCGCAGCGCATCGATCCGCCGCTGCAGGTCGCGACTGGTGGCGCTGCGGTCGGCGTCCACCACCGCGACCGGCAGGTTGCTGGCCACCTGGTGGCGATAGGCCGCCGGATAGAAGAACGAATACAGCAGCACCGCGCCGATCATCACCGCACGCACGGACGAGTCGCCGAACACGGCCTGCAGGGTCGCCCGGAAAGCGGTCGCGACCCGTTTCATGCCTGCGCCGGCTCGGCCACCGCACGCGGCCGCGCGGCACGCACCAGCAGTACGGCACCCATGCCGCCGGCCAGCGCCGCCATCAGCGCCAGCACGCCCAGCGGCCGCAGCGACACCGTCCATGGCGCGCCCATGAACAGCTGCTGCATCTGCACCTGCACGTAGGCGGTCAGCGGCAGCAGCGCGTTCCACACCCGGGTGAACAGCGGCGCCTCGATCACCGGGAACGTCGCCCCGGAGAAAGCCAGCGCGGTGCCGATGCTCAGCCCGACCAGCGACAGGCCGGTGCCCATGTCGCGGGTCGCGGCGATGAACAACAACGCGAAGCAGGCGCAGGCCAGGTAGAACAGCGGCTGCGCCAGCAGCAACAGCCACAGGCTGCCGGCCACGCCGTCGCCGCGCGCGCAGGCCAGGTACAGCACGCCCAGCGCGCCGTACAGCGAGAACAGCGCCACGTAGGGAAACAGCTTGCCGGCCATCGCCGCCCACGGTCGCGCGCCAAGCCAGGCGGCGAGTTGCCCGTCGCGCAGCTCGCGCCCGAACGCGCCACCCACCGCCAGCGCGGCCAGCAGCGACAGCAGCGCCGGAAAGATCAGCGGCAACAGGAACAGCTCGTAGCTGCGCGCGGGGTTGTGCAGCACGGTGGCCTGCACCGTCACCGGCGCGGCACGCAGCCTGCCCGGCCCGGTCTGGCGCCCGATCTGCTCGCGGAGCATGCGCGCGTTGTAGGCGGCCACCGCATCGGCGATGTCGCGCGACGCCGATTGCCCGGTGGCCATGTAGGTGGCGTTGTAGAACGCATGGACCGTGGCGGCCTCGCCGCGCAGTGCGCGCCGGCTCAGATCGCGCGGCACCAGCACGATGGCGAACACCTGCAGCGCGCGCAGTTCGGACTGCGCCTGCTGCAGCGATGCCGGCTGGCTGACCACCTTCACCCCGGGGCTGGCGTCGATCGCCCGTGCCAGCCCGCGACTGGCGGCGCTGCCGTCCAGGTCCACCAGCGCCACCGGCACCTGCCGCAACACCGAGCCGGAGAACAACCACGCCATCGCCGCCATCAGCAGCAGCGGCATCGCCGTGACCAACGCCAGCTCCCAGCGGTCGGCCCGCCAGTGCCGCAGTTCGCGCCGCAACGAGGCGGCGAACGCTGCGCCCGCGCCCGGGGTCAGCCCTGCGGCCATGCGAACAGCACGCTCATGCCGGGCCGGAAGCCCTCGATCGGCTGCAGCGGCCGTACCCGCACCTCGAAACTGCGCACGTCGTAGCCGGACGACTGCCGGGTGCTGCGCCAGGTGGCGTAGTCGCCGGCCGGATTGATGAAATAGACCTCGAAATCGGCCTTGCGTCCGTCCAGCGCCGGAATGCTGCCCTGCAGCCGCGCACCGGTCTTCAGCCCGCGCAGCTGGTCCTCGCGCAGGTGCATCGCCACCCACATGCGGTCGATGTCCACCAGGGTGAACACCGGGTAGCCGGCCGGCACCAGTTCGCCGACGTCGGCCATGCGCTTGCTCACCTCGCCGGCCAGCGGCGCATGCCCCACCGTCTCCTGGCGCGCGGCATCCACCTCGGCCACCACGCCCTCGGCCTGCCGCACCTGCGCCTGCGCGGCGTCCTTGTCCTGGCGGCGGGCACCGGCCAGCGCCTGGTCGTACTGCGCCCGCGCCGCCCGCGCCAGTTCGTCGGAACTGCGCGCCTGCGCCTGCGCTTCGTCGCGCTTCTGCCGGGTCACCACGCCCTCGCGGTACAGGTTGTCCACCCGCTGGAAGGTCGAACGCGCCAGCTCGGCGCCGGCCACCGCGCGCTTCCAGTTGGCCTCGGCGGCGCGGATGTCCTCGCTGCGCGCGCCCTCTTCGGCCTTGGCGGCCATCGCCTGCGCCGCCGCGACGGCGGCCTCGGCCTGGCGTTCCTTGGCCGCCACCTCGGGGCTGTCGAGCTCGAACAGCGCCTGCCCGGCCGCGACCCGGTCGCCCTCGCGCACGTGCAGCCGCGCCAGCCGCGCGGTGACCTTGGCCGCGACATTGACGTTGTCGGCATCGGCCATGCCCTGGACCTGGTCGCTCGGCGTGCGCAACCCCAACCACAACCCGACCGCCACCAGCGCCAGCAGCAGGCCGCCGCCCACCATCACCCGTCGCCGCCCCTGCGCCGTTGCCGCCACGTCCAGTGAATCGCTCATTCCAGCACCTTGTCCGCCCGCTGGCGGTAGTCGTCGAACCGTTCCATCTGCCCGCTCACCTCGAGCAGCTGCGCCAATGCCACGTCGTACTGGTAGGCCGCCTGCGCGCGCTCCACGCGCACACCGCCCAGCGCCAGCCGGGCGTCGATCACGTCCAGCGAGGTGGCCTGCCCTTCGCGGAAGGAAAGTTCCTGCAGCCGCAGGTTCTCCTCGGCCTGGGCGATGCTGCTGTCCAGCAGCCGGAACTGCACGCGTGCGGTGTCCAGCTCGTTCCACGCCTTGCCCACGCCCAGCCGGACCTGGTTCTCGGCCTCGCCCAGGCCGGCCTGCGCCTGGTCGAGCTGCGCGCGTGCGGCGCTGACCTGCAGCGGCCGCATGCCCGGCGACAGGAAGGTGTAGCGCAGGCCGACGCCGAACGCCCAGTCGGCGTCGGTCAGCAGCGCATCGCGGCGACGCAGGTCGTACTGGCCGAACAGGTACAGCTGCGGCTTGAGCTTGGCCTGCTGCACCCGGATGCCCTGCTCGGCCTGCGCGGCGAGCGCACGCAGGCGGTCGATCTGCGGGTGGCGGCGCAGGGCCATCTGCTCGAATTCCTCGCGCGCGCCCACCGGCGCGTCGATCACGAACAACGGCGAGGACGGCTGCACCGGGCCGCCGCTGCGCAGCAGCGTGGACAGCGCCTGCTGCAGGGTGGCCAGGTCGTTCACCGCCTTCTGGTACTCGCGCTCGGCCTTGTCGCGGGCGACGTTGGCCTGCAACCGCTGGGCGCGGGTGGCGAAACCCTCGCGCTCGAGCTTCTGCGCATCCTCCAGGTGACGCTGCAGGCCATCGCGCACCTCGCGCCGCACCTGCACCGCCTGCTCGGCCAGTTGCTGCCCGAAGTAGGCCTGCACCAGCTGCAGCGACAGCGACTGCCGCTGCGCCTCGCGCTCGGCCTGCGCCTGTTGCGTGGCGGCCTGCGCCGCTTCCTGCGCGGCCGGGATCAGCCCACCGGTATACAGCGGCACGGTCGCGGTCAGCACCGGCCGGGTGCGCCAGTCGCGCTCGCCGAATTCCAGCGGCGACTCGATGCCGTACTCCTCGGCCACCGGCGCCAGCGAGCCCAGCGGCAGTTGCAGCGTCTTCTGGAACTGCATGCGGCGTACTTCGCCGGTGATCTCCGGCAGCCGCAGGTAGCGGGTGGCGTCCTGCAGGTCCTGCTTGTTGCGCACGCCGGCCTCGGCCGCGGCCAGCGCATCGGAGACCTGCAGCAGGCGCTCCTGCGCCTGCGCGTAGCTCAGCGCCGGCGCCTGTTGCGCCGCAGCCGCGCCGGTGACCAGCGCCAGCGACAATCCCAACCGGGCCTTCCAGCCCGTCCATGGCCGACCAGCGCTGTGGGCCAGTGGTCCCTGTCTTGACCGCACCTTGTTCCCCTCGGAATAGCCTGCTGCGAGGATCGCCAGCATAGCGGCATCCGCGTGGGGAAGCTCTCATGCCGCCGCCGTACCGGGGGCCGGAACCCGCGGCCGCGTCGCTCAGGCGGCGCGCTGCAGGGGCGAGCGGGCCGGCAGCTGCAGCAGCGTCTGCCCGGTATGCGACAGCAGCGACAGGCTGCCGTCGGGCGCCTCGGCCAGCGCGGTGAGGCTCTCCACCCAGTCGCCGTCGTTGGCGTACACCAGCCCATCGCGTTCGAACAGCGCCGCACGATGGATATGGCCGCAGACGATGCCGTCCAGGCCGCGCCGGCGCACGTCGAGCAGGCCGGCCTGCTCGAAGCGGGCGATGTAGCGCCCGGCCGCGCCGCTCTGCCGTTTCAGGTACTCGGCCAGCGACCAGTAGCGCAGGCCCAGGCGCCGGCGCAGCCGGTTGGTGAGGCGATTGCCGCCGAGGATGCGTTCGTACAGCCAGTCGCCGAAGCGTTCCTGCAGGCCGCCGAACTGGGTCTGCGCGTCGTAGTCGTCGCCATGGGTGACCAGCAGCCGGCGGCCGTCGGCGGTGACGTGGATGGCGCGGCGGCGCACCTGCATGGCCGGGATCGCCAGGCCGCAGAAACGGCGGATGGCGCGATCGTGGTTGCCCGGCACGTAGATCAGCGTGGTGCCGGATCGGGCCTTGTCGTGCAGCGCCTCGACCACGCGCTGGTGCGCTGCGCCCCAGCTGGCGCGGTGTTGCGACATCCACCACAGGTCGACGATGTCGCCCACCAGGTACAGCGTGTCGCAGCGCTGCTGGCCGAGGAAATCGGCGAACTCGGCGGCATGGCAGTAGTGCGCGCCCAGGTGCAGGTCGGAGACGAACAGGCTGCGCCGGTGCGGATGCAGCTGGGCGATGCTCATGCCGGCACCCCGCGGGTCTGCGCCGCGGCGGCCTCGAGCGGCGCCGCGGCACCGAGATAGCGCTCGCGCTTCTTCGGTTTCAGCCGCTGCAGGTCGACTTCGATCAGGCCGTCCACCGAATCGCTGAAATCCGGGTCCACGCCGAAAGCGAGGAACCGCGCCCCGCCCGGTTCGCACAGTTCGACGTACTGCTTGTAGAGCATCGGGACGGCGGCGCCCAGCGCATCCAGGTTCTCCTTCAGCACCCGCATCGCGGTGGCCGCGTCCAGCGCCTCGAACAGCGCCGCCGGCGCCTGCCGTGCGAACGGCCGCCGCGCCTTGACCTCGTCGGTGCCGGCGGCATGGTAGCGGCTGTAGTAGGCGACGATCTGCACGCGCGCCGGTTCCGGCAGCGAGGCGCTGATCGACACCGCGCCGACCAGGTAGCGGATCTGCGGATGCCGCCGCAGGTAGGCGCCGATGCCCTGCCACAGGTAGTCGATGCTGCGGCTGCCCCAGTAGTCGGGCACCACGAAGCTGCGCCCCAGTTCCAGCGCCTGCGCCAGCCGCGGCACCATGGCATCGTCGTAGTCGAACAGGCTGGCGGTATACAGCCCGGCCAGGCCGCGCCGCGCGATCAGCCCGGCGCAGCGCGCCACGCGGTAGGCGCCGACGATGCGGCGCTGCGGCGGGTCCCACAGCACGATGTGTTCGTACCAGGCATCAAAGCGGTCCAGGTCCAGTGCCTGGCCGGTGCCCTCGCCGACCTCGCGGAAGGTCAGCTCGCGCAGGCGGCCGATCTCGCGCAGCAGCGGCGAGTCCAGCGCCAGCGTGCCGGCCCGCACCTGCTTGCCGTCCAGGGTGTGTCCGAGCAACGGCAGCGCCTCGATGCCCGCCTGCACCCGCTCCGGGTCCGGCGCCGCGGCCAGCGGGACCGGGCCTTGGCGGCCGGGCTGCGCCAGGGCGTAGAGCTCGCGCCGCAGCGCATGCAGTTCGCGGCGATCGTCGCCCAGGGCGTCGGGCGCCTGCCGCGGCCGGCCGATGTACAGCTCGACCCGCTGCCGGCGCCGGGCCAGCGCCTCGCGCGCCAGCAGCGCGGTGGCGGCCGGCTTGAACAGCGCCGAGGTGCCGTAGAACAACGCCGAGTTGCGTGCGCGGATGCACACCGGCAGCAGCGGGGTGCCGGTGCGGCGGGCGAAGTGCAGGCAGCCGCGGTGCCAGCGCCCGTCGCGCACGCCATGCAGGCCCAGCCGCGACACCTCGCCGGCCGGGAACACGATCACGCACTGCTCCCGCTCCAGCGCCTGCTCCACCGCGGCGATGTTGGAACGCGACGGCACCCCGCCCAGCATCCGTACCGGCAGCAGCAGTCCGCGCAGCGGCTCGATCGCCTGCAGCCAGTCGTTGGCGAGGATGCGCACGTCCGGGCGCACCGAGCCGACCGCGTCGAGCAGGGCCAGCGCATCGCGCGCGCCGGAAGGATGATTGGCCAGGATCAGCAGCCGGCCGCGGCGGGGGATGCGCTGCAGTTGCCCATCGGCCACGCGCAGGGAGACCTGCAGGTAGTCCAGCGCCTCGCGCACGAACGCCAGCCCGCCGCGTTGCGGGCATTCGGCCAGGAACCGCTCGGCCGCGCCCAGCCCGGACCAGCGCCCGAAGCCGCGCAGCAGCGGCCGTACCAGGCGCTCCCGGTGGCCGCGGAACCAGGCCGGATACCGTTGCTGCAGGGTCCGTTCCAGCAATGTCGCCATCGCGTCGCCTCCCTCGCTCCCCGTTGCGCGCATGCTCGGCGGCGATCGCGACGGTTCGGTTGCAGCGGCAAGGCAACGACGTGACGATGACGGCGTGACGATGGCCGCCTTAACTCCCGGCAACCCCCGAGCGGGCACAATGCACGACACCCCGGGCACGTGTATCATGCGCGCCCATCTTTCCATCCGAATCAAGGGATATTCAGCCTGATGTCCAGCTACCTGTTCACTTCCGAATCGGTCTCCGAAGGCCATCCGGACAAGATTGCCGACCAGATCTCCGATGCGGTGCTGGACGCCATCCTGGCCCAGGACAAGCGCGCCCGCGTGGCCTGCGAGACCATGGTCAAGACCGGCGTGGCGATCGTCGCCGGCGAGATCACCACCAGCGCCTGGATCGACCTGGAAGCGCTGACCCGCAAGGTGATCCTGGACATCGGCTACGACAGCTCCGACGTCGGCTTCGACGGCGCCACCTGCGGCGTGCTCAACCTGATCGGCAAGCAGAGCCCGCACATCGCCCAGGGCGTGGACCGCAAGAAGCCCGAGGAAATGGGCGCCGGCGACCAGGGCCTGATGTTCGGCTACGCCACCAACGAGACCGACAGCTACATGCCGGCGGCGATCCACCTGTCGCACCGCCTGGTCGAGCAGCAGGCCAAGATCCGCAAGAAGAAGAACTCGCCGCTGTCGTGGCTGCGCCCGGACGCCAAGAGCCAGGTCACCCTGCGCTACGAGGACGGCAAGGTCGCGGCGATCGACGCGGTGGTGCTGTCGACCCAGCACGCCCCGGGCATCAAGCAGAAGGACCTGATCGAGGCCGTCCGCGAGGAGATCATCAAGCCGGTGCTGCCGGCCAAGTGGCTGCACAAGGGCACCAAGTTCCACATCAACCCGACCGGCAAGTTCGAGATCGGCGGCCCGGTGGGCGACTGCGGCCTGACCGGCCGCAAGATCATCGTCGACACCTACGGCGGCTGGGCCCGCCACGGCGGCGGCGCGTTCTCCGGCAAGGACCCGTCCAAGGTCGACCGCTCGGCCGCCTACGCCGCCCGCTACGTCGCCAAGAACGTGGTCGCCGCCGGCCTGGCCGACCGTTGCGAAGTGCAGGTCTCCTACGCCATCGGCGTGGCCGAGCCGACCTCGATCTCGGTCACCACCTTCGGCACCGGCCGGATTCCGGACGAGCAGATCGAGAAGCTGATCCGCAAGCACTTCGACCTGCGCCCGTACGGCATCATCAAGATGCTCGACCTGATCCACCCGATGTACCAGCAGACCGCCGCCTACGGCCACTTCGGCCGCAAGCCCAAGGAGTTCAGCTACAACGACGGCGAAGGCAACAAGGTCGATGCCACCGCGTTCTCGTGGGAGAAGACCGACCGCGCCGAGGCCCTGCGCAAGGACGCCAAGCTGAAGTAAGCATCGCGCCAGCGCGCCATGATCACGAAGGGCCTCTCCGGAGGCCCTTCGTTTTTTCCGCCGTCCGCAAGCGACACCCTGCGCGCGGCCGCCGGTCACATTACCGGCAGGTGGCCCGGCGCACCGCTGGGCCACCGGGTGCCGATGCACTACCATCGGCCCATGGGGAATCAAACCGACCGTCGACCGATCGCCGCGCGTGCGACCGGCTGGGCCACCGCGCTCAGCTCCGCGCTTGCGCGCTCTTCCATCACGCCCAACCAGATATCGCTGCTGAGCATCTTCTTCGCCGCACTCGGCGCGATGCTGCTGTTCTGGTCGGCCAACGTACCGGGGCTGCTGCTGTGCGCGCTCTGCGTGCAGATGCGGCTGATCTGCAACCTGCTCGACGGCATGGTGGCGATGGAGGGCGGCAAGCAGACCGCCACCGGCGCGCTGTACAACGAATTCCCCGACCGCATCGCCGATTCGCTGCTGATCGTCGCCCTCGGCCATGCCGCCGGCTACCCGTGGCTGGGCTGGCTGGGCGCGTTGCTGGCGGCGCTGACCGCCTACGTGCGCGTATCCGGCGGCAGCCTGGGGCTGGCGCAGGACTTCCGCGGGCCGATGGCCAAACAGCACCGCATGGCGGTGCTGACCGCCGCCTGCCTGCTCGCCGTCGGCGAGCGCCTGACCGTCGGCACCTTCTACAGCCTGCCGCTGGCCAGCGCGGTGATCGCGGCCGGCTCGCTGCTGACCTGCATCACCCGTACCCGTGCCATCGCCAAGCAGCTGAAGGCCGCGTCCTGATGCTGTCGCGGCTGCTGGTGGCAGCGGTCAAGCTCTTCATCGGCGCCTATCCGCGCTGGATCGGCAGCCAGCCGCAGGATGTCCAGCGGATCTATTTCGCCAACCATTCCAGCCACCTGGACACGGTGGCGCTGTGGGCGGCGCTGCCGCCGGCGTTGCGTGGGCACACCCGACCGGTCGCCGCGCGCGATTACTGGAGCCGGGGCCTGCGCCGGACGGTCGCCGACAGGGGCTTCAATGCGGTACTGATCGAACGCGACCGCGACAAGTGCGACGGCGATCCGCTGCAGCCGCTGTTCGATGCCCTGGACGCCGGCGATTCGCTGATCCTGTTCCCGGAAGGCACCCGCAACCACGACGAGCTGCCGCAGCCGTTCAAGTCCGGGCTGTTCCACCTGGCCCGGCGCTACCCGCAGGTGGAGTTGGTGGCGGTGTACCTGGACAACGCGCGCCGCGCCCTGCCCAAGGGCAGCCTGGTGCCGGTGCCGCTGGTGTGCACGGTGCGCTTCGGGCCGGCCATCGCATTGCGGCCGGGCGAGGACAAGGAGCGCTTCCTGGAGCGCGCACGGCAAGCGGTGGTGGACCTGGCATGAACACGTTCTACTCGCTGCCGCTGGGCAGTTTCCTGCGGCAGGCCATCGAGCGCGCGCCGCCGAAGTTCTGGTGGGTGATGGGCGGGATCATGGCGCTGCTGGTCGTGGCCAGCGTCATCGGCGCGGTCCTGCAGCGGCGCCGGCCCGGCCCGGTCACCGAGAACCTCAACGCGCGCATCCGCGCGTGGTGGGTGATGAGCGGCGTGCTGCTGGCCTGCTTCCTGCTCGGCAAGGTATCCACGCTGGTGCTGTACGGGCTGCTGTCGTTCTTCGCGCTGCGCGAGTTCATCTCGCTCACCCCGACCCGGCGCGGCGACCACCTGGCGCTGTGCCTGTGCTTCTACGTCGCCATCCCGCTGCAGTACTGGCTGATCGGCATCGACTGGTACGGCCTGTTCGTGATGTGCATCCCGGTGTACGGCTTCCTGCTGTTGCCGGCGGTGTCGGCGCTGTCCGGCGACACCGACCAGTTCCTGGAGCGCAACACCAAGATCCAGTGGGGGCTGATGCTCACGGTGTTCTGCCTGAGCCACGCGCCGGCGCTGATGCTGCTGCGCATCCCCGGCTACGAGGGGCAGAACCTGATGCTGCTGTTCTACCTGCTGCTGGTGGTGCAGCTGAGCGACGTGCTGCAGTACGTGTTCGGCAAGTTGTTCGGCAGGCGCCTGCTGGCGCCGCAGGTGAGCCCGTCCAAGACCGTGGAGGGGCTGCTCGGCGGCGGCCTGTCGGCGGCCGCGGTCGGGGCCGCGCTGTGGTGGATCACGCCGTTCACGCCGCTGCAGTCGGGCCTGCTGTCGCTGCTGATCGTGCTGTGCGGCTTCCTCGGCGGGCTGGCGCTGTCGGCGGTCAAGCGCAGCCTCGGCGCCAAGGACTGGGGCGAGATGATCGAAGGCCACGGCGGCATCCTCGACCGCCTCGACTCGGTGGTGTTCTCCGCGCCGGTGTTCTTCCACGTGGTCCGCTACGGTTTCCAGTAACCGGTTGCCGCCACCGTGGATCAGCCGGCGCCGGGCGTCGTGGTCCGGATCGCTTCCTCGCGCACCGAACGCATGCCGGCGTTGAGCGTGTCCGGATCCATCGCGATCACCGGGTCCAGATAGCGGGTGCGCACCTCGTCCATGGCGGCGCGGTCGTCCAGCTTCACCAGCACGCCATACAGCCGCGATGCGCTCTCGATGGTGTGGGCATCGCGCGGGCCGCGCAGGCGCACGCGCATCTCCAGCGCCTGGCGATGGGCATCGCGGGCGGTCTCCCATCGCCGCGCCCCGTCTTCCAGGCGGCCGATGACGTCCAGCGTCGCGGTGGTGATCGGGTGCTCGTCGCCCAGCGTCCTGCGCTGCAGCCGCAGCGTCCGCTGCGCCAGCACCCGCGCCTCGTCGTACTGTCCGGCGGTGGCCAGCAGGCTGGCCAGCCCGCCACCGGCGAAGATGGTGTCCGGATGTTCCAGCCCCAGGCTCTCCGTGCGTGCGGCCAGCACCTGCCGCTGCAGCGCGATGGCCGGCGCCAGCCGGCCCTGCTTGCCCAGCAGCCGGACCAGTTCGGCGATGCTGGCCAGGGTCTGCGGATGGGCCTCGCCCAGTACCCGCTGCTGCCGCTCGATCAGCGTCTGCATGAATGCCTCGGCCTGGCCGAAGGCCGGTTGCCGCTGCGCCAGCCGCACCGTGTTGGCGCCCACCAGTGCCAGCGCCTGCAGCGTGTCGGGGTGGTCGTCGCCGAGGCGCCGCTCGCGGATGTCGGCGACTTCGCGGGCCAGCGCCAGCGACTGCTCGTACTCGTTGCGGGTGTTGTCCAGGTCGGCCAGGGTGAGCATCGCCGCCAGCGTGGTGGCGTCCTCGTCGCCATGACGCTGCCGGTACAGCGGCAGCAATGCCTCCATCTCCGCACGCGCCTCGTCGCGACGCCCCAGCCGTATCAGCGTGTTCACCAGGTCGCGGCGCAGTTCCAGCAGGCCCGGGTCGGTGGCCTCCAGCCCGCTCCACTGCAGGCGCAGCGCCTGCTGCCGTTCCAACGCCGCCAGCAGGTGGCCCTGCTCGGCCAGCACCCGTGCCGCACCGCTGTCGGCGGCGATCCGCAGCGGGTCCAATGCAGGCAGCGCCGCTGCCTGCCGGGTGGCCGCGTCGAACAGGGCGGAGGCTTCCTCCATCTGCCCCTGCTGCCGCAGCGCCTGCCCCAGGTCCACCCGTACCGAGATCCGCCGCGGGTCGTCCACGGGCAGCATCTCGCGCGCGGCCAGCACCTTGCGCAGCTCCGCGGTGGCGTGCGGATACTGGCCGATCGCCGCCAGCACCCCGGCCAGCGACTGGCGCAGATCCGCGGCCAGCTGCGGCGAATCGCCGAAGTCCCGCTCCACGCGCGCCAGGGCATGCGACACCACGTATTCGTCCAGCACGTCGCGGGCCACGGCGCTGGAACCGGACTGCACGAAGGCCTCGGCCACGCGTTCGTCCAGTGGGGCCTCCTCTCCCGCACCGGCCTGCAAGGCGTGCAGTACGCGCTGCTGCTGCGCGGTCGCCAGCGCATGGCCCATCGCGTCGATGTCCACGCTGGCCAGTGCCGATTGCTGGAAGCGCACCATCCGCTCCAGCTGCAACTGGCGGGTCTCGGCCATGCGCTGCTGTTCCCGTGCCCGTTCCAGGCCGTACAGCGAGACGCCCAGCCCGGCCACCAGCGACAGCGCGATCGCCGCAGCGGCCGCCAGCCCCCAGCGGTTGCGCTGCAGGAACCGGCGTGCCACGTAAAGCCGCTGGCCGCGGCGCGCCGCCACCGGCCGCCGCTGCAGGAAACGCTGCAGGTCGGCAGCCATCTCGTCCACGGTGGCGTAGCGGTCGTCGGCCCTGCGCCGCATCGCCTTGAGCACGATCGCATCGACGTCGGCCGGGATATGCCGCAGCGGCCGTGGCGGCAGCGAGCCGTCGGCGGCGGGCGGCGGAGTGCTGCGGCTGGGCGCGGGCAGCTTGCCGTCGACGATGGCGTTGGACAGGTCCAGCGGCGAGGTCAGGTGCTGGTACGGCCGGTGCCCGCACAGCAACTGGTACAGGACTACGCCCAGCGAGTAGATGTCGGCGGCCACGGTCAGCGGCTGCCGCTCGATCTGCTCCGGGCTGGCATAGGCGATGGTCAACGCATGCTGGCCGGTGCGGGTCTGCGCCACCTCGGTGCTGTCGCCCAGCAGCCGGGCGATGCCGAAATCCAGCAGCTTCGGCTCGCCGGCGGCGGTGACCAGGATGTTCGCCGGCTTGATGTCGCGATGGATGACCAGGTGCCGGTGCGCGTAGGACACCGCATCGCAGACCTTGAGGAACAGGTCGACCAGCTGCGTCAGGTCCGGGCGCCGCTGCGTGCACCACTGGTCGATGCGCTCGCCATCGACGCATTCCATCGCCAGGAACGGACGCCCGTCGGACAACAGCCCGCCATCGAGCAGCCGCGCGATGCCTGGATGCTGCAACCGCGCCAGCAGCGTGCGTTCGCGCTGGAAGCGCTCCTGCAGCACCGGCGAACCGATGGCCGAGTCGTGCAGCAGCTTCAGTGCCACCGACTGCACGAAATCGCCCTCGCGGCGCTCGGCCAGGTAGACGATGCCCATGCCGCCCTCGCCCAGCGGGCGCAGCAGGCGGTATTCGCGTGGGCTGCCGACGGTGGCCTGCTGGCCGCTCAGGTCGGCGGCGGGCTGATGCGGCAACGGCAGTTCGGGGCCACTGGCGGTGGACACGATCGCATCGAGCATCCAGCGCACTTCGCGGCGCAGCGCCGGATCGCCCGCCGTCTCGCGCTCGATCAGTGCGTCGCGCTCGTCCCCCGACAGCGCATTGGCCGCCAGCGCGATGCGCTTGGCCTGCCGGTAGCGTTCGGTGATCTCCCCGTCCATCCCCTCCCCCAGGCCGCCGGAGCAGCCGGCGGCGGAATGCACAACGTCGCGATTATGCCGCTGTTGCGCCCGCCGTACCGGAGGCGGGCCTCAACCGGTGTTCTGCACGCCCTGCGAGACGCCGTTGACGCAGGCCACCAGCGCGCGCAGCAGGGCGTCGTCCTGCCCGCCGCTCTCGCGCCAGCGCCCGAGCAGGTCGACCTGCAGCACGCTGATCGGGTCGATGTAGGGATTGCGCAGGCGGATCGACAGCGCCAGCCGCGGGTCGTGCTCCAGCAGTTCGGCCTGCCCGCTCAGGCGCTTGACCCAGCTGGCGGTCAGTTCCAGCTCGGCGCGGATCAGCGGGAAGAACCGCTCGTGCAGCGGGCCGGCCAGCTTCGAGAACAGCTCGGCGATGTTGATGTCGCCCTTGCTCAGCACCATCGCCATGTCGTCGAGGAAGGTGTCGAAGAACGGCCAGTCGTGCGCCATCTCGCGCAGCGCCGCTTCGTGCCCGGCATCGGCGGCGGCCTGCAGCCCGCTGCCCACGCCGAACCAGCCGGGGATCACCGCGCGCGACTGGCTCCACGCGAACACCCACGGGATCGCCCGCAGGTTGGACAGCGCGGCATCCTCGCCCAGCCGCCGCGACGGCCGCGAGCCCAGGGTCATGCGCTCGATCACGTCGATCGGCGTGGCCTGGCGGAAGTACGCCATGAACTCCGGTTGGCCGACGAAGGCGCGGTAGGCGCGCGAACTGGCTTCGGCCACCCGATCCATCACCGGTCGCCACTGCGCTTCGCGCGGCTCCGGCGCGCGCGGCCGCAGGCTCGAGCGCAGCACCGCGCCGGCGGACTGTTCCAGCGAGCGCAGCGCCAGCGCGCGGATGCCGTATTTGCGGTGGATCACCTCGCCCTGCTCGGTGACGCGCAGGCGGCCGTCGATGCTGCCGCGCGGCGAGGCATCGACGGCATGGGTGGTCTTGCCGCCGCCGCGGCTGATCGAACCGCCGCGGCCGTGGAAGAACGTCAGCCGCACGCCGAAGCCCGCGGCCACGTCCAGCAGTTCCACCTGCGCCCGCTGCAGGCCCCAGCGCGAGGCGGCGATGCCTCCGTCCTTGCCGCTGTCCGAGTAGCCCAGCATGACCATCTGCACGTCGCCGCGCGCGGCCAGGTGCGCGCGGTACACCGGGTCGGACAGCAGGTCGCGCAGGGTGTCGGTGCCGCGGCGCAGGTCGTCCACAGTCTCGAACAGCGGCGCGATGTCCAGCGGCACCGTGCCCTGCGCGTCCACCAGCCCGCCGCGGCGGGCCAGCGCCAGCACCGCCAGCACGTCGCCGCGGTCGTGCGCCATGGAGATGATGTAGCTGCCCAGCGCGTCGGCGCCGTGGCGGCGGCGGGCATCGGCCAGCGCCGCGAACACCTTGTCCAGGCGCTGCCCGGTCTCGTCGTCGGCGGGCGGCGGCAATACCTGCTCGCCGCTGGCATAGGGCGACAGCCGCTGCGCGCGGGCGCGGTCGTCGAGCGCGTCCCAGGCCTGCTGCCCGTCGAGCGCCGCGGCCAGCGCGCGCGCGTGCACCGACGATTCCTGGCGCACGTCCAGCCGCGCCAGGTGGAAGCCGAAGGTGCGCGCGCGCCACAGCAGCCGGCGCACCGAGAACCAGCCGGCGTGGCGGCCCTTGTTGGCCTCCAGGCTGTGCAGGATCAGCTCGATGTCGGCGATGAACTCGTCCGGCGATGCATAGCCGCCAGGCGCGTCGTCCAGCGTGGCCTGCAGCCGCGCGCGCATCAGGTCGTTGAGCAGACGGTACGGCATGTCGGCATGCCGCGGCCGCGACTGCACCTGCGGCAGCAGCCTGCGGTATTCCGCCACCCGCGCCAGCACCGCATCGCTCACCCCCACCAGCTCGACGGACTGGCTGAGCAGGCTGGCCAGCTGCAGCATCTCCTTCAGGTACTGCGCCAGCACCGACTCCCGCTGTGCGTTCAAGGTGGCGCTGATGGTGTCGGCATCCACGTTAGGATTGCCGTCCATGTCGCCGCCCACCCAGGTGCCGAAGCGCACCAGCCGCGGCAGCGGCGGCGACCTGCCCCAGGTATCGACCAGCGCCTGCTCCAGCGATTCGTACAGCACCGGCATCACCCGGTACAGCACCTGGACCAGGTAGAAACCGACGTGCTCGCGCTCGTCGTCCACCGTCGGCCGCACCGGCGAGGAGTCGGCGGTCTGCCACGACGAGGTCAGCGCCATGCGGAAGCGCGCGGTATCGGCGGCGCGTTCGCCGGGCGTGCGCTGGCCATCCAGGTCGGCGACCAGGCTGGCCACCATCAGCTGTTCCTTCTCCAGCAGCGCACGCCGCACCGCCTCGGTGGGATGGGCGGTGAACACCGGTTCGATGTCGATGCGCGGCAGCCACTGCTCCAGCTCCTCCAGGGTCACGCCCTTGGCCTTGAGCCGCAGCAGCGCGTCGTGCAGTCCGTCCGGTTGCGGGCGCCGGGTGCCGGCGCGCTGGTAGTCGCGGCGGCGGCGGATGCGGTGCACCCGCTCGGCGATGTTGACCACCTGGAAGTAGGTGCTGAACGCGCGCACCAGCGATTCGGCATCGCGCGGACTGCGCCCGGCCAGTTGTTCGCTGAGCGACTGCAGCGGCGCCTGGCTCTCGCGGCGCGCGATGGCGGTGGTGCGTACCTGCTCCACCTCGTCCAGGAAGGCGGGAGAAACCTGCTCGGCGAGCAGGTCGCCGACCAGTGCGCCCAGCCGGCGCACGTCGTCACGCAGCGGGATATCCGGCGTGGCGAACACGATGCTGCTGCGGTACTCGTTCATCTGCGACGCCGAACCTCAGGGAGCAAGAGCAATCAAGCCTAACCGAAAAGAACGCGGTGTTTTGCAGTGCACCAATCCTGAAACAGTTGCGTTTGTAATGTTGTCCAGCTGTTGTCCTTTCGGACATTGGAGAAGCGATCCGATGCTCCATGGCGGACAAGCCGTGACATGCCAAACCACCACGGAAGCCGGACCGGCACTACCAACCAGTGCTCGACCGCTGGTCGGGGATTGGCGCGCATCATCGACAGGTTCGACATGGACCGGGGGCAAAGTGCCGACCAACGATCGGCACTCGCCCAGGACAGCCTCGTTGCTCCGGACCCGCCCTGCCAGCTGCCGACACCACACGTCAGCGGCGCTTGCCGTCCTTCGTCGGGGCGACAAGCCAGCGGTCCAGCCACTCCTCGCTTTCGGCCAGCATGGTCATGATCGACTCGCGTGCGCGGTAGCCGTGCGATTCGTTCGGCAGCATCACCAACCGCGAGGTGCCACCCAGACCCTTGACCGCGGCGAACATGCGCTCGCTCTGGATCGGGAAGGTGCCGGAGTTGTTGTCGTCCTCGCCGTGGATGAACAGGATCGGGTCCTTGATACGGTCGGCGTAGTTGAACGGCGACATCTTCTGGTAGGTATCCTGCGCCTGCCAGTAGTTGCGTTCCTCGGCCTGGAAGCCGAACGGCGTGAGCGTGCGGTTGTAGGCGCCGCTGCGGGCGATACCAGCCTTGAACAGGCGCGTGTGCGCCAGCAGGTTGGCGGTCATGAACGCACCGTAGGAATGCCCGCCCACGGCGATGCGCTCGCGGTCGCCGACACCACGCCGCACCACTTCATCCACCGCCGCCTGCGCGCTGGCCACCAGTTGCTGCACATAGGTGTCATTCGGCTCGGTGTCGCCCTCGCCGATGATCGGCATGGTCGGGTTGTTGAGCACCACGTAGCCCTTGGCCAGGAACGCCTGCGGCCCCCAGTAGCTGATCGCGTTGAAGCGGTGCGGCGAGCCGGTCACCTGGCTGGCGTCGTCGGCGGACTTGAACTCGGCCGGGTAGGCCCACATCAGCACCGGGCGCGGGCCGTCCTTCTTCGGATCGTAGCCGGGCGGCAACAGCAGATCGGCAGTGAGTTCGACGCCATCGTCGCGCTTATAGCGGATCTGTTCCTTCTTCACCCCGCGCAGTTGCGGCAACGGGTGCGCGAAACGGGTCAGGTCCACCGCCCCGGCATCGGCGGACAGGCCACGCGCGAACAGGTTGGCCGGCACGTCGTTGGATTCGCGATAGGTGAGGATGCGTGCGTCCTCGCCCTCGATGATCGACAGCGGCACCTCGTAGTACGGCGCCTGCGAGTGGAACAGGCGCTCGCTGTCGCCGCTGGCCAGGTCAACGCGGTCGAGGAACGGACGGTCGCCTTCCGGCGAGGCGCCATCGCCGATGCGATAGAAGCTGTTGCCGTCTGCGCTGAACTGCAACCGCGCGCGACCAGCATCATCCGGTTGCAACAGCGGCTCGCCGGGGTCGCCGTAGCGGTCGTCCTCCGAACGTGCGTACAGCAATGCCGGTGCCTGCTCCGGGTGGTCCGGGGCGATCTTCCACTGCTTCACCTGGCGGCTCTTCCACCAGTATTCGTCCAGCAGCGCCACGTCGCCACGGCCCCAGGTGATGCCGGCATAGCGCGAACCCAATTGCGCCAGCGTCACCGGCGGCCTGTCGAACGGCGCGGCCTGCACCAGCACGGCATCGCGCACCGCCGCCTCTCGCGCCGGGTCGCCACCGTCCTGCGCCTCGGCCCACACCAGCGTGGCCGGCGCATCGGCACGCCAACCGATCGAACGCACGCCGGTCGGCACCGCGTCGTTGCCGGTGGGCAGGCCATCGACCAGCGGCAGCTTCGCCACCGTGTGCGCCACCCGGCCCTGCGCATCCAGCACCTCGATGCGGCGCGGGAAGCGGTTGACCGGCACCGCGTAGGAGAACGGCCGCTCCACCCGCTGGCTGAGCAGGTATTTGCCATCGGGCGAAGGCGACAAGCCCAGGTACAGGCCCGGCGTGCCGACCGGGGTGGTCTGGCCGTTGATCACCAGCCGCAGCGGCTGCGCCTGCAGGTAGTACTCCAGCAAGCGGGCGTCGTCCTCATTCTTCAGCAGATCCTGGTAGGTGCGTACCGAGCGCACGCCCTGCCCTGCCACGGTTTCCTGCACTGCCGGCCCGGTGGGAATGCCATCGCCGTGGGGCGGCTCGCCCTGCGCGGTCGGGCGCTGCATCACCAGCAGCGCATCGCTGCCCGGCAACCACACATAGCCGTTGCCGACGATGCTGTTCAAGCGCTCGGCAACGCGGCGCGCGCTGCCGGCAGCCACGTCCACCAGCCATAGCTCGTTGCTGCCGTTGGCCGGGTCGAGCTGGTTGAAGGCCAGGTACCTCTGGTCCGACGACCACGCCAGCGAGGCCACCGACAGCGGCTGCGGCAGGCCGCTGATCTGGCGCTCGGCGCCGTCCACGGTGGAAATCAACCACAGCTTGCTGCCGAAGGAAAAGCGGCTGTCGGAGAACGTCTTCGGATTGATGCGCAGCCCGGCCAGCTTCAGCTCTGGCTGCGCCACCTGGGCGATGGACGGCAGCGCCGGGGTCTGCACCATCGCCGCCAGGTCACGTTTTGGCGACAGGAACAGGGCCGGCGCCCGCGGCGCATCCACCACCGCCTGCAGTTCCGCCGACGGCAGCCGGTAGCCCGCCGCGGCGGACGCCGGAGCCGGGGCCGGGGCCTGCGCCCAGGCCGCGGCCGGTGCCAGCAGCAGGCCGGCGCACAATACGGCCAGCGGCCGCCAGCGGGCCTTGCGCCCGCCCATCCTCGCTATCGTCATCGTCATCCCACCCCGTGTCATGTCAGCCCGGGACCATAGCAGCCCGGTGCCATGCGGGCCCTCTGCCGTTGGTTGGGTCGCGGCCCGGTTCATCCCGGAAGCGGCCGCGGCGATATAATCGCGGTCCCTCCGCCGAGGGGCGCTGCGACCATGGATGCGAATCCGCTCGCGAAGCCGGCACCGCCGCTTCGCCATGGCCAGGCTCGGCGGAAGGTCCACGCAACAACGGCGCCCGGCGAACGCGAGTCACCTCGCCATAGACCGGAGCATTGCATGAACGCTGTAGCCAAGACCTTCTCGACCGAAGGCGATTACAAGGTCGCCGACATCTCGCTGGCCGACTGGGGCCGCAAGGAAATCGACATCGCCGAGCACGAGATGCCGGGCCTGATGTCGATCCGCCGCAAGTACGCCGCGCAGCAGCCGCTCAAGGGCGTGCGCGTGACCGGCTCGCTGCACATGACCATCCAGACCGCGGTGCTGATCGAAACGCTCAAGGACATCGGCGGCGACGTGCGCTGGGCCTCGTGCAACATCTTCTCGACCCAGGACCAGGCCGCCGCCGCCATCGCCGCCACCGGCACCCCGGTGTTCGCGTGGAAGGGCGAGACCCTGGAGGAATACTGGGACTGCACGCTGGAAGCGCTGACCTTCAAGGCGGCCGACGGCACCCTGCTCGGCCCGCAGCTGGTGGTGGACGACGGCGGCGACGTCACCCTGCTGATCCACAAGGGTTACGAGCTGGAGAACGGCAGCGACTGGGTGAACAGCGCCTCGTCCTCGCACGAGGAACAGGTGATCAAGAACCTGCTCAAGCGCGTCGCCACCGAACGCCCGGGCTACTGGACCCGCGTGGTCAAGGACTGGAAGGGCGTGTCCGAGGAGACCACCACCGGCGTGCACCGCCTGTACCAGCTGGCCGAGGCCGGCACCCTGCTGATCCCGGCGATCAACGTCAACGACTCGGTCACCAAGAGCAAGTTCGACAACCTGTATGGCTGCCGCGAGTCGCTGGCCGACGGCCTCAAGCGCGCGATGGACGTGATGCTGGCCGGCAAGGTCGCCGTGGTCTGCGGCTACGGCGACGTCGGCAAGGGCTCGGCGCATTCGCTGCGCGCCTACGGCGCGCGCGTGATCGTCACCGAGATCGACCCGATCTGCGCGCTGCAGGCGGCGATGGAAGGCTTCGAGGTCAACACCCTCGAATCCACCCTGGGCCGCGGCGACATCTACGTCACCACCACCGGCAACAAGGACATCATCCGCATCGAGCACCTGAGCGCGATGAAGGACCAGGCCATCGTCTGCAACATCGGCCACTTCGACAACGAGATCCAGGTCGACGCGCTGGTCAACTATCCGGGCGTGCAGAAGATCAACATCAAGCCGCAGGTGGACAAGTTCGTGTTCCCGAACGGCAATGCGATCTTCCTGCTGGCCGAAGGCCGCCTGGTGAACCTGGGCTGCGCCACCGGCCACCCGAGCTTCGTCATGTCCAACAGCTTCGCCAACCAGACCTTGGCGCAGATCGACCTGTGGCAGAACAAGGACGTGTACGCCAACGACGTGTACCGCCTGCCGAAGAAGCTGGACGAGGAGGTGGCGCGCCTGCACCTGGAGAAGATCGGCGTGAAGCTGACCACCCTGACCCAGGAACAGGCCGACTACCTCGGCGTGCCGGTGGACGGTCCGTTCAAGCCGGAGCACTACCGCTACTGACCGTTGCCGGCCCCGGTCCCGCGGCTGCGCTGCCGTCGCGGGACCCGGGTCGCGGCCACGGCCTCCCGCCCGTGCGGCTGCGCGGGCCACGACTTCCCACCGCGCAAGGAACGCCCGCATGTTCGGCATTTTCAGGAAGAAGACTCCCGGCACGATCACCCTGACCCTCAACGCGCGCCTGCAGCCGATGCACCGCGCCGAGCTGGAGGACGCCTTCGAGCAGATCGCCGGGGAAGAGAAGCTCGCTGCGCGCGTGGTCGGCGGCGGCACCGCGCTGTCGCCGGAAGGCGAAGTCGAGAACTGCGACATCGAGATCGAACTGGACGACTGCACGCGCGCGGCGGCCGAGCGGATCGCCGGCATCTTCGCCGCCATGCTGGCGCCGAAGGGGTCGTCCCTGTACGTGCCGGGCGAGGCCGGGCGCATCCCGTTCGGCACGCACGAGGGGCTGGCCCTCTATCTCAACGGCACCGACCTGCCCGACGAGGTCTACGCCTCGTGCGACTCCAACCACGTGTACGACGAGTGCATCCGCCTGCTGGACGGCGTGGGCATGGTCAACAGCCACTGGCAGGGCCCGACCGAGACCGCGCTGTACATGTACGGCCGCAGCTACGACGACATGCAGGCCAGGCTCGCCGGCTTCCTCGCCGACTACCCGCTGTGCCGCGACTGCCGCGTGGTCCGCATCGCCTGAGCGGCGGCATCCGCCGGCGCGGAGCCACTGCCGGCCGCGCGTGTGGATCTCCGCCCGTCCGATGGACGTCCTGCACGGCGCCCGCCGTCGTTCCGGAGCAGCTTCGATTCGACTGCCTGCAGCCCTGCGCGGAAGCGACGGACGTGGAGTCTCCTGCACGCATCCGGCTCGAGAACGCCGCAGATGCCGCGCGACGGCTTGCGCGTCAGCAGGACGGCCTTCCGCCCGCCATCGCACCGCCGCGGTTTCCCGGCGGTGCCGTGCAGAGACGAGCCTGGAACCAACATGGCGGAGTCGCGGCCAAGGCAAACCGGGAACCGCGCGCTACGATGCCGCCATGACGCCCGCCATCGCCCTGCTCAAGCGCGAGAAGACCGCCCACAGCGTGCGCAGCTATGCGCACGAGCGCGACGCCGACTCCTACGGCGACGAGGCCGTGCGCAAGTTGGGGCTGGACCCGGCACAGGTGTTCAAGACCCTGCTGGCCAGCACCGACGCGCACGAGCTGCTGGTGGCGATCGTGCCGGTGGCCGGCCAGCTGGACCTGAAGGCGCTGGCCGAGGCCGCCGGCTGCAAGAAATGCGGGATGGCCGCCGTCGACGCCGCGCAACGCGCCACCGGCTACCTGGCCGGCGGCATCAGCCCGCTGGCGCAGAAGAAGAAGCTGCGCACCTTCCTCGACGCCAGCGCGCAGGCGCTGCCGACGATCCACGTCAGCGCCGGCCGCCGCGGACTGGAGGTGGAGCTGGCACCGGCCGATCTGCTGCAGCTGACCGCCGGCCGTTACGCCGCCATCGGAAAGGCGCGCTGATGCGCTGGCCGTGGTCCGCATCGCCGCCGCGGCTGGACGACCCGCAGGCCGAGGCGCTGCTGCAGGCGTTGACGTCGCGCGATGCGCGGCGCATCCAGGCTGCCGCCAGCCAGGTCGCGCGGCTGCATGCGGCCGGCGCGCTGGATGCGCTGGCGCCGCACGCGGAGACGATCGGCAAGGCCTGCGCAGGCATCGAGCTGGACGGCGCACTGATCGGCAACCAGGTGCATCTGGCATTCGCGCTGCGCCGGCTGCGCTACTGGCGCGATCGCACCGGCTGCCTGTGCGCGCTGTATCCGGGGTATGTGTTCTTCGACCCGCGATGCCTGATCGAGCAGGGCCAGGTGCGGCTGCTGGAACGGGGTGAAGCCGAAGACGGCTGGGGCGAGCGGCATCGTGTCGCCTGCAGCGCCTGCGGCCAGGCGTGGGACGCCACCGACCGCGAATACCACTATCCGTGGTGGGAATGGCGGCCGCTGCCGGCGGCGTGAAACCCGTCCGCGATCCCCCGCGCCTGCACCGGCAATGGAGCGGGAAATGCCGCGCCAGGCGGCCTCGCCCGCCATCCCTTCCGTCGTCGGCCGTTGCTTGCACCCGTTGGACGCACCGTTTGCTCGTCCCCACTCACGCTGTCGCGCAGCGGCGACGCAGCGCGCCCGGCGTCAGCCGCCGCGGATGGCCTTGATGTCGTTGTCCGCGGCCCAGGCCAGGATGTCCTCGCGGCGCAGCGCGCAGGCCATCAGGTCGGGGAACTGGTCGGGGGTGCAGGCGAACACCGGCGCGCCCAGCGCGGCGAAGGCCTCGGCCATCCGCGCATCGTAGGCCGGGCGGCCGTCGTCGCTCAGCGCCAGCAGCACGATCAGGTTCACCCCCAGCCGCACCAGCGCGGCGGCGCGCGCCAGCAGTTCCTCGCCGTTGCCGCCTTCGTACAGGTCGGAGATCAGCACCAGGTGGGTCTTCTGCGGCTGCTGGATCTGCCGCTCGCAATAGGCCACGGCCTGGTTGATGTCGGTGCCGCCGCCCAGTTGCACGCCGAACAGCACCTGCACCGGGTCGGCCAGTTCCCCGGTGAGGTCGACGATGGCGGTGTCGAAGCACACCAGCCGCGTCTTCACCACCGGCAGCGAGGCCATCACCGCGGCGAAGATCGAGGCATAGACCACCGAGCTGGCCATCGAGCCGGACTGGTCCACGCACAGGATCACCTCGTCCAGATCCACCAGCCGGCGCTGGTGGCGCATGAAGCCGACCAGCCGCTCGGGCACGACGCTGCGGTACTCGGGCTGGTAGTGGCGCAGGTTGGCGCGCAGGGTACGCGGCCAGTCGATGTCGGCCGGGCGCGGGCGCGAGGTGCGGCGGGCGCGGTTGACCGCGCCGCGGATGGCCTCGGCGGTGCGCTGCTCCAGCCGCGCGATCAGCGCGGCCACCACCTTGGCGATGACCATGCGCGCGGTTTCCAGGGTCTTTTCCGGCATCACCGAGCGCAGCGCGACCAGGTCGGCCACCAGATGCACGTCGGCCTCCAGCGTGGCCAGGAACTCCGGTTGCAGCAGCATCTGCCGCAGGCCCAGCCGCTCCAGCGCGTCGCGCTGCACCACCCGCACCACCGAGGCCGGGAAGAACGCGCGGATGTCGCCCAGCCAGCGCGACACCCGCGGCGCCGAGCCGGCCAGCGAGCCGCGGCCCTTGCCGCCGGCGCCTTGCCCGGGAGCGTCGTACAGCGCGGACAGCGCCGCGTTGAGGCGGCGGTCGTCGGCGCTCAGGGCGGTTTCGTCGTCCTGGCCGAGCACCAGCCGCCAGCGGCGTTCCTGCTCGCGCCGGTCCGGGGTCATGTCGGCCATGCGGGGGGGTCTCCGGTGAGCAGCGCGCCCAGCCGCGCGGCGTGGGCGTTCCATGCGTCGAGGTGGCGAAGGTCGAGCGCGAGCGTGTCGGCCGGCCCGGCCTGCGGCGACAGCACGCGTTCGAGCAGGTGCCGGCGCTCGTTGCCGTCCAGCGCCGACAGTACCCGTCGCAGCAGCGGCAGTTGCTGCTGGAAGGTCTCGGCCGGCAGCGCGGCCAGCCATGCGTCCACGCCGGCCAGCAGTTCGCGCTGGTGCAGCAGCTGCGCGGCCGCGCCGAGGAAGAAGCCTTCGAAGAACTGCGCCGCGTCGGCGCTGTCCTCGCCCGGCGAGAACATGCGCAGCATCAGCGCCTGGGTCTGGGCGACGTCGCGGCGCTCGGCCTCCAGCAGCAGGCGCGCGGCCAGCCCGGCCACGCGCCGGTGGGTGGGCGCGGCTTCGACCAGCGCATCGAGCGCCTGCCACCACGCCTGCGCGGCGGCCTCGTCCAGCTCGGCGATCGACAACGAGGCGGCCCAGCCGGCGATGGCCTCGCACAGCGCCGCGGCCTGCTCGGCGTCGAGGTTGCGCGAGGCGTAGGGCAGCGCCAGGGTGGCCTGCACCAGCAGGCGCTCGACCAGCCCGGCGACCTGCCCCAGTTCGATCCGGCGCGCGCTGCCGTAGCGCCGCAGCGACACCAGCGGCGGCAGCGTCGCCAGCATCTCCACGCATTCCTGCGCCTGCGCCGCGACCTCGGCCAGGCGCCGGATGCCGGCCTCCACCGCCCGCGGCAGCTGCGCCTCCAGGCAGGTGTTGACCAGCGCGGTCAGCGCCGACATGCGGCCCTCGCCCTGCATCCGGGCGATGGCGCGGTTGCCGGCGGCCTGTTCGATGGTGGTGCCGTGCACCAGGTTCTCGACCAGCGCGACGGCGAACTCCGGCTCCCAGCGCAGCGTCCAGCGCTCGCGGAAGGTGCCGCGGCTGCCGCCGGCATCGCCCTGCACGCCCCATGGCACGTCGAGCAGCCGCAGCCGGTGCAGCAGCTGCGAGCGGGCGTTGCCGGCGTCGCTGCGCAGATCCAGCGCCAATTCGCGTTCCAGCGCCTCGGGCTTGAGCCGGGTGGCCTTCTGCTGGCGTTGCAGGTCTTCCAGCAGCGGCATCAGCGGCGTGTCCGGCGGGATGCTGCCGACGTCGCCGCCCAGCAGCAGTTCGCGTTCGTGCTGCTGCCAGACCAGCGGCTCGCCGCCGCACAGGCAGGCGATCACCGCGTCGCGCATTTCCTCGTAGCCCGGTGCCGGCCGCGCGCGCAGCCGCGCCAGCGCGCCGGCCAGGCGCACGGTCTCGATCACCGAGGCCGGCGAGGCCGGGGCGCCGCCCGCGCGGAAGACGTGCGCCACCTGCACCAGCCAGTGCGACAGCGCTGCCTCGTCGCCGCCGTGGCGCCACAGGTGGGCGTACCAGCGCGGCGCGTCCACGCCGGCGCCGTAGCCGCTGGCGGTGGACAGGCGCGGCAGCGTCCACGGCACCCAGGTGCTGCGCACGGCGGTCTTGGGCAGGCCGCGCAGCAGCGCCTTGTCGTCGGCCTGCTTCGTCTTCGCGCGCAGCGCCGGGACGTGCCAGGCGCCGCAGACCACGGCCACCGCACCGTCCCCGGCCTCGCGCGCGGCCTGGGCGATGGACAGGCGCATGTGCGCCTCGCGCCGGCGCTCGCGCAGGCCCGGTTCCGCCGCGCTCTCGCGCAGCGCCTGCATCATGTCGGCCACCGCGGCGAAGGTTTCCGCCGGCGCGTCGTGGCCCGATTCCACCCAGTCGTGCCACCACGACTCGCCGTCGTCGTAGCCGGCCAGCCGCGCCAGTTCGCCGATGGGATCGTGGGCGAACGCGGGGGCGTGCTCTTCCCGTTCGTCGTCGCCTTCGGCATCGGCTTGCGCATCCTCCGGCGCTTGGTCCGCATCGTCCGCTTCGGCGGCCTGCGCATCGCGCGCGGCCTTGCGCGCGGCCAGTTCCAGCCCGGCCGGCAGGTCGATGAAGCGCACCGGCAGCTGCCGCCGCAGCGCCCAGACGATGGCCTGGTATTCCGGCGAGAACTCGGCGAACGGGTGGAACACCGCCAGTTCCGGATCGTCGGCGGCATGGTTCAGCAGCGCCACCGGCGGCACCATCGCAGGGTCCGCCAGCGCCGGCAGCAACGCGCCGGCGTCGGCCGGGCCTTCGACCAGCAGCATCGCCGGCTGCAGCGCTTCCAGCGCCTGCAGCAGGCGCCGCGCCGAGCCGGGGCCGTGGTGGCGGATGCCGAAGTAGTGGACCGTGGCGCTCATCGACCGCCGGTCACAGCACGTCGAGCATGGCGCGGTAGTAGTCGCCGAAACCGCTGCGCTTCTTCAGCACGGTTTCCAGGTATTCCTCCAGCACGGTCTTGTCCTGCACCGGGTCCTTGACGATGGCGCCGATCAGGTTGCCGCCCAGGTCGGGGGCGGCCAGCCTGCCGTCGCCGAAGAAGTGGCACTGGCTCATGCCGCCGACCATCACCGCGATGGCCTCGGCGGTGGAAAGATTGCCCGACGGCGTCTTCAGCGTGACCTTGCCGTCCTCGGTGCGGCCGCTGCGCAGCTCGCGGAAGATCGCCACCACCCGCGCCACCTCCTCGGCAGCGTTGGCCGGCACCGGCAGGTCGAGTGCGCGGCCCATGTCCTGCACGCGCTGGTGCACGATCGCCACTTCCTCCTCCAGCGTGTCCGGCAGCGGCAGCACCACCACGTTGAAGCGGCGCTTGAGCGCGGCGGACAGGTCGTTGACGCCCTTGTCGCGGTTGTTGGCGGTGGCGATGACGTTGAAGCCGCGGCGGGCGTGGACGATGTCGTCCAGTTCCGGGATCGGCATCATCCGCTCGGACAGCACGGTGATCAGCGTGTCCTGCACGTCCGAGCCCATGCGGGTGAGTTCCTCCAGCCGGCACAGGGTGCCGGCCTCCATCGCGCGCAGCAGCGGCGTGGGCACCAGCGCCTGCCGGCTGGGGCCGTGCGCCAGCAGCTGCGCGTAGTTCCAGCCGTAGCGCACCTGGTTCTCGTCGGTGCCGGCGGTGCACTGGATCACCCGGGTCGAGTCGCCGGAAATGGCCGCGGCCAGGTGCTCGGACACCCACGACTTGGCGGTGCCCGGCACGCCCAGCAGCAGCAGCGCGCGGTCGGTGGCCAGCGTCGCCACCGCCGCCTCGATCAGCCGGCGGTTGCCGACGTACTTGGGGATGACGACGGTGCCGTCCGGCGCGGTGCCGCCCATCAGGTAGGTGACCACCGCGCGCGGGGACAGCTGCCAGTTCGGCGGCCGCACGCCCTCCACCGCGGCCAGGGCCTGGAGTTCGTGTGCGTACTGCTGTTCGGCGGTGCTGCGTTGGTTCTCGCTCATGGGTGCGGTTCTTCGGAAGGAGAAGGGGGAAGCGTGCGTGCGTTCAGGCGCAGCGGATCCAGCGCCGGTTCGGCGGCGCGCGCGCCGTCGGCGTCCAGCAGGGCCAGGCAGGCACGGGCGCAGTCGCCGGGGACGAGGCAGGCCAATGCCAACAGTTCGTCGGCCAGGCCGTCCAGCGCTGCCGCCTCCAGCACGACCACCTGCCTGTGCAGCTCGCGCCATGGCCGGCTGGCCAGCAGCTGTCCGGGTTCCAGTGCCGGCAACGGCCCGCCGGCCAGATCCAGCAGGGCGTCGAACGTGGTCAGGCAGGTGTCGGCGGCGGGCAGGCCGCGCAGTGCCAGCGCCCGCCGCTGCGCGTCGTCGAGCCGCTGGTACAGCGGCGGCAGCGACCAGACCGCCTCCGTCGCCGGCGCGAACAGCAGCTTCTCCAGCCACGCCTGCACCACCGGCAGCGGCGCGCTGCGGGCGACGCAGGCCAGCAGCCCGTGGGCCTCGTCGTCCTTGCGCCAGCGCCAGTGCTCCACCAGTTCCAGCGACGGCACGCCCAGCGCGGTGGCGATCTGTTCCCACGTCGCCTGCGCCAGCAGTTCCTCGCGCTGGCGACGCTGGGCGGCGTTCTTCAACGGCGCGAACCCGGCCTCGGTGCGACGGCGCAGCAACCCGCTCCTGCCCAGTTCGAACCACTGCGGCAGCTCGGCCAGCAACGCGGCCTCGGCCGGAGCGTCGGCGCCCAGCCGCGCGCGCAGTTGCGCCGCGCGCTGGCGCACCTTCTCCGAGCGGTCGTTGTGCAGGGCCTCCAGCGCCGGCAGGTCGTCGGCCTGCAGCCGCTCGGCCAGCACCTCCAGCAGCGCCAGCCGCTGCGGCGCGGGCAGCGCGGCGGCATGGGCGGCGAATGCCTCGCGCCCCTGCGCCGGATCCTGCGCGCGCAGCGCCTGCAGGTGGCGGCGCTGTTCGCCGGGAGTCATCAGCGACCAGTCGTCGTCGGCCGGGACGGTGGCGTCGGGCGTGGCAGCGCGGGCCTGGCGCTCGTACCACGCGCGCCAGGCGTCGTAGCAACCGGGCAGATCGACGTCGGCGGGAAAGTGGCGGGCCGATACGTCGAAGGGGTGCAGCATGCGCCGGCGCGCGGCCAGCATCCGCATCAGCGCGGCGACCTGTTCGGCGCGCAGGCGCGGCAGCAGCCGGCGCGACAGCGTGCGTTCGGGCGCCTCCAGCGTCGCCAACGGCAAGGCGGGGAACGCGGCGGCCGGCGACAGGTTCGCGGGCGCCGCCGGCAACATCAGGAACTGCTGGCATTGCCCGCCCATCGCCAGCAGCGCGAGGCGACGGGCATCGTCGGCCTCGGGCAGCGACCAGTCCGCGGGAATGTCCGTCGCCGGCAGCGGACGGTTGCCGCCGGCGTACCAGCGCGCCTGCAGCCGTGCCAGCTGCGCGGAAAGCGTGGTCTCAGCCATGGAAGTACACCTCGCCCAGTGCGGTCTCCAGCATCAGCAAGGTGGCCTGCCAGCCGTTCCAGACGGCGACCGCCGACGAGGCGCGCAGGCCGCGCCAAGCGGCCACCTCGTCCAGCGTCGCCAGCGGCAGCGGTGCGGCACCGCCTTCCGGCAGCCACCAGTCGCCGCCTTCGGCATCGCGCGCGACCTGTCCGCTTCCCAGCACCAGCGGCGTGCGCTGCGCCCAGGGAACCTGGGCCAGATGATGGCGGTGCGGACGCAGCAGGTCGTCGCCGGGCGCCGGCGTTGCGGCCCCCTCCCCGCTCGCGGCCGCGGCGGTGGCGGCGGTGTTGAGCGCGCCGCGCAACGGATGGCGGCCGGGATGGAAGCTCACGGTCATGTCCAGCCGCTGGCCGGCCTCGAAGGCGGCGCTGCGGCGGCCGGCGCTGGCCGGGAAGAAATCCTGCAACAGCGCGAAGCGGCCGCCGTCGTGGCCGTGCCGCAGCCAGGTGGACTGGCCGACCATGCCGTCGCGGCGGGTCTCCACCTCGGTGCCGAGCACACGCCAGGGACCGGCGACGTGGCGGGTGCCGGCATCGGCGAGGATGGCCTCGCGCGTGGGCGCCTGCACCACGCCGGCGCGGGCGTCGGCATCGTCCGGCTCCGCGCGCCAGGCCTGGGCCAGCAGGTGCAGTTGGCCCAGCTCGTGCTGCGCCGCCGGCAGGCGCAGGCGCGCCGGCAGCGCCAGCAGCCGCGAAGGCATCTCGTCCAGCCGCGAGGCCAGCGTCGGTGCCTTGGCGTCCACCAGCCGCGAGGCGATGCGGCGGCAGCGTGCGGGGGCTTCCTCGACGAAGACCGCCAGGCCCGACTGCAGCTGGTCCAGCAGCCACTGCTGCAGGTCGTCCAGCCCCTGCGCGATCGCCGCATCGGTCTGCACCTTGCGCTTGGCCGCGGCGGCGGCGTTGCGCTGGCGCGCGGCGGCATCGTCCACCGCCGCCACTTCGCCCTCGGCTTCGCCGGCGACTTTCGCAAGGCTGGCGCGCGGCGCGGTGGCGGCCTCGTCCTGCGGCGCATTGCCGCGGCGGCGGCGCCGGCCCTGCCATTCGTCGACCCATTCGGCGGGCGTGCCGGCGACGAAGCGCTCGGGCGTTTCCACGTACAGCCACATCAGCGCCAGGCTGTGCTTGCACGGGAACTTGCGCGACGGGCAGGTGCATTTGTAGCCGTGGTCGTCGATGTCGACGATCACCCGGTAGGGGTTGGCGCCGGAGCCCTGGCACTCGGCCCAGGCGGTCTGGCTGCGTTCGTCGAAGGACAGGCTCAACCACTGCGAAGGCTTGCGCAGCTTGCCTGCCGCGGCCAATGCTCCCTGGTCAGGCGCCAGCGCCTCGATCACCTGCAATGACAGCGCCAACGTCCGCTTCCTTTCGACCCGATCCAGAGTGTGGCTGATTCTAGGTGCTTCGCTTGGCCGGTGGAAAGCGACCCGGAGCCAACCGGATCACCCGCAGGAGCGAGCGTGCCCATTGACCTCATGCCTGACGGTGCGCACCGTTGCGGAGGGATTTGCATGCACGCCCCGTCGCGACTGACGCCGCTCCTACAAGAGCCTTGTCAGCCGCCCGGGCGCCAGTTGGCGTTGTTCTCCCAGAATTCCACCGCGCGGCGGTAGGCATCGCGGTCCAGCGGAACGCCGGAACCGCCCTCCTCCACGCCCAGCGCGTTGCGCATCATCGTGATCGGCGCCATCGGGATTTCCTCCGGCTGCATCGTGTACAGGCAGCCGACCACGCCCCAGTCGGCGTCGATGGGCGAGCCTTCCTTCGCCAGCTGCTCGCGGCTGTAGAGGATGACCACCAGGTAGTCGGCCACCGGCGGCTCCACGCCCTCGAACCAGCGCACCAGCACCGGCAGCTCCTGCCGCGTGCGCGCCTCGTAGGCCGAGCGCAGCAGGTGGCGGTTGTCGCCGGTGATCGGCACGGTCAGGCAGCGGGTCGAGGTCCAGTTGCGGTGCACGTGCAGCTTGCAGAACGGCGCGTAGCCGTCCAGCACCTTCAGCGGCGGGTGCTCGTTGAGATGCCGCTCGAACTGTTCCGGCGTGCAGTCGCGGATGGTGTTGCCGCGCGGCTCGCGCGGGAACAGGCGGGTACGGGCGAACGGGGTCAGGAAGATGGACATGCGGCGGAGCGGAGGGAAGACCGGCGCAAGGGTAGCGTTTCCCGCGCCCGTCGCCACCCGTCGCACCGAATACGTATGCAGCGGCCCATGCTGCACCGCGATGCGTGCTTAGCATCTGCGCTCGCCGCATCCGTGCGATCCGCTTTCCCGTACGGGTCCGAAGGATGCCGGCATTCCCCGACAAGGAGGCCCCGCGATGCGCGACCATCCCGCAGTCCCCGGCACCCGCCGCCCGTTCCTCGCCGTCCTGCTGCTCGTGCTGTGCATGCCCGCCGCACGCGCGGACGTCATTCTCCATGCCTTCAACTGGCCCTATGCCACGGTCGAGGCGCACGCCGCGCAGATCGCCGCGGCGGGCTACCGCAAGGTACTGGTCGCGCCGGCCTACCGCTCGCAGGGCAGCGAATGGTGGGCGCGCTACCAGCCGCAGGACCTGCGGGTGATCGACAGCCCGCTCGGCGACACCCATGCCTTCGCCGGCATGGTGGAAGCGCTGGCCGACCACGGCGTGGAGACCTACGCCGACATCGTGCTCAACCACATGGCCAACGAGGCGGCGATGCGCCCGGGGCTGGACTATCCCGGCCCGGCCGTACTGTCGCACTACGCCGCCGACCCGGCCCGCCATGCCGGCCTGCGCCTGTTCGGCGAGCTGTCGTCCAACCTGTTCGGCGCCTTCGACTTCGGCCCGGCGCAGTGCATCGACGACTACGACGACGCGTACCAGGTGCGCCATCACCGCATCTGCGGCGGCGACGGCGATACCGGCCTGCCGGACCTGGTCGGCAACGACTGGGTGGTGGCGCAGCAGCGCGCCTACCTGCTCGCGCTCAAGCACCTGGGCGTCGCCGGATTCCGGGTGGACGCGGCCAAGCACATGACCTTCGAGCACCTCGACCGCGTGCTGGATGCCGGCATCCGCGCCGACATGCACGTCTTCGGCGAGGTCATCACCAACGGCGGCGCCGGCAGCGGCGACTACGACCGCTTCCTCGCCCCCTACCTGGCGGCGACCGACCATGCGGCCTACGACTTCCCGCTGTTCAACGCGCTGCGCAACGCCCTGTCGCCTTCCGGCAGCCTGGACGCGCTGGTCGATCCGGGCGCCTACGGTCAGGCGTTGCCCGGCGCGCGCGCGGTGACCTTCGCCGTCACCCACGACATTCCCAACAACGCCGGCTTCCGCTACGCCATCCTCGACCCGGTGGACGAGACCCTGGCCTACGCCTACCTGCTCGGGCGCGACGGCGGCGTGCCGATGGTCTATTCGGACAACGACGAAAGCGGCGACGGGCGCTGGATCGACGCCTGGCGGCGCGACGACCTCAAGCGCATGATCGGCTTCCACAACGCGATGCAGGGCCAGGACATGCAGGTGCTCTCGCACGACGCCTGCCACCTGCTGTTCCGCCGCGGCGACCGCGGCATCGTCGGCATCAACAAGTGCGGCGGCGCCATCGAGACCACGGTGGCGATGCACGGCAGCGTGCTGTGGTGGCACGCGGACTACACCGACGCGCTCGGCTCCGGCAGCGTGGTCAACATCGACAGCGGCAGCCACACCTTCCGGCTGCCGCCAAGGCAGGCGAGGATGTGGCAGCGCTGACTGCCCGCCCCGCACCGGGCGCGGGGCCGGCCTACAGCGCCAGCCGTTCGCGCAGTTCCCGTGCCTGCCGCCGCGACACTTCCACCTCGCTGCCGTCCCGCAGCCGCAGCAGGTAGCCGTCGGCGATCGACGGTTCCACCGCGCGCACCATGCGCAGGTTCACCAGCGTGTTGCGGTTGGCGCGGAAGAACAGCGCCGGGTCCAGCCGCGCCTCCAGCGCGCTGAGGCTGCGCGACAGCAGCGCGTTCTGCTCGCGGAACCACAGCCGCGCGTAGTTGCCGTCGACCACGATGCGGCTGATCTCGCCCAGCGCCACGAACCAGCAGCGTTCGCCGTCGCGCAGGAACACCTGGTCCTCGGCGCCCAGCACGCTGCGGGGCGCCGCCCCGGGTTCGGCGGTGGCGCCGGTAGCGATCCCCGCACGCGCCTTGTCCAGCGCCGCGCGCAGGCGTTCGGCCACCACCGGCTTGAGCAGGTAGTCCAGCGCGTTGGCCTCGAATGCGCGCACCGCGTACTGGTCGTAGGCGGTGGTGAAGACCACCGCCGGCACCGTCTCCAGCCCGTCGAGCACGTCGAATCCGCTGCCGGAGGGCATCTGCACGTCCAGCAGCACCACGTCCGGATGCAGCCGCGCCAGCGCCTGCCGCGCGGCCGGCACGTCGTCCGCCTCGCCCACGCACTCCACGCCCGGCAGCTCGGCCAGCAGGGTGCGCAGCTCGCTGCGCGCCAGCCGCGCGTCGTCGACGATCAGCACCCGCAGCACGCCATTCATTGCGGGATCTCCAGCCGGGCGCGCATGCCCTCGTCCACCCGTTCCAGCGCAAAACGCCCGCGCGGGATACCGGCGCCGTTGGTGCCGGCCAGCTGGCTGCGCAGGTAGGCCAGTCCGACGCCGTGCCCGGGCGCGCTGGCGACCGGGTCGGCGGGATTGCC
This sequence comes from Xanthomonas chitinilytica, assembly GCF_026107455.2. GTDB lineage: Bacteria > Pseudomonadota > Gammaproteobacteria > Xanthomonadales > Xanthomonadaceae > Stenotrophomonas > Stenotrophomonas chitinilytica. The sequence continues at coordinate 130,073 of NZ_JAPCHY010000002.1, forward strand.
GACCTCCACTTCGAGCACGTCGCCCACCCGGGCGATGCGGATGCCCAGTTCGCCGCCGCCGGGCGTGACCGCGATGCCATGCTTGATCGCGTTCTCCACCAGCAGCTGCAGCGCCATCGCCGGCAATTGCGCCTCCAGCGCCTCGGGATCGACCTGCCGCCGTATCCGCAACCGCTCCTCGTAGTGCACCGCTTCGATCGCGAGGTAATCGTCGACCACCCGCAGTTCCTCGGCCACGCTCACCCACTCGCCGCGGTTGTGCTCCAGCGCATGCCGCAGGGTGTTCGACAGCCGCGTCACCATCTCGCGGGCACGCGCCGGATCCTCGTTGATCAGCGCGCGCAGGTTGTTCAATGCGTTGAACACGAAATGCGGATTGAGCCGCGCGCGCAATGCCTCGTGTTCCAGCGCCAGCCGTTGCGACTCGGCGCGCAGCCGCGCCAGTTCGCTGTCGCGGGCACGGCGCAGGGCGCGCCATCCCACCCATGCCGCGACCCACAGGGTGAGCACGATGGCGGTGTTGAACCAGTAGCCCAGTGCGGCGGCCGGGCGGTAGTCGGCGCGGTTGCCCGGCAGTTCCACCCAGCCCAGTTGCAATGCCGGCACCAGCACCAGCGCGATCATCGCCTGGATGGCGGTGGCGCCGATCGCGATGCCCGCCGCCAACCGCAACGCCAGCGCCAGGCCGTCGCGCTGCAGCCAGCCGCGCCGCAGCGCGACGGCCCGGATCAGGCCGCTGGCCAGGTACAACCCCGCGCCCAGCGCCACGGTGATCAGCACCATGCCGGAATACCAGCCGGCAAAGGTGCCGCCCAGGAACAGGTTGAGGGCGACGTACGGCAGCCACGCCAGCGTGTTGAACCACCAGAACCTGTCGCTTGCCACGTCGCCCCCTTGCTGCATCTGGCTGCCGGCCGGCTCAGCCGTCGCTGTTGTCCGTGGCCGGCAGGTCGAGGAAACCGCGCAGCTGCGCCTGCAGCCACTGCGGGTCGTCCCACATCAGGAAATGGTAGCCGGCTTCGCTCATCTCGATGCGCACGCCGTCGAGCCCGGCGTACTGGCTGGCGAAGATGCCGCGGGTGGACTCCATCGTCGCCCCGAACGGCCGGTAGGCGGCCCAGGCACCGAGCACCAGCGTCGGCGACTTCACCGCCGCGAGTTCGCCGCGCAGGTCGGTGACCATCATGTCGTACATGGCGTTGGCGGTGGCGGCACGGTCGCTGGCGACGCCCCAGTCCATGAGCGTCTCGATCCGTGCCGGATCGTGCGCCATCCCGCGCACCGCGGCATGGGTCTGCGTGCGATAGCTTTCCTCGTCGCGTGCCAGCATGCCGGCGCGCATCTGCTCGGCCATCGGCTGCAGCGTTTGCGGCGTGGCGGACGGGTCCTGCACCGCGCCGAAGTAGGGCAGCGAATCCACGATCACCAGCCGGCCCACCGCCTGCGGCCGCGCGATCGCCATCTGCAGCGCGAGCACGCCGCCCAGGCTGTGGCCGACGACGGCGGGCCGTTCGAGCTTGTTCGCGGCGATGTAGTCCAGCAGCCGGTCGCGCATCGGCACAAGGAAGGCGTCGCCCGCGACCGCCGGCACCCCGGCGAAGCCCGGCAGGTTCACCAGGTGGCACTGCACCTGTGGCTGCAGCGCCTGGCAGGTCTCGCGCCAGGCATCGGCGCCGCTGTTGAGTCCGGGAATCATCAGCAGCGGCTGGCCGGTGCCGACCACCTCCACCTGCATGCCCTGGAAATCGACGGACGGGGCCGCCCGCGACGATGCCGGGGCGATCACGGCCGCGACCAGCAGCGCCAGCATCACGGCGGGGGAGAGTTTCTTCGGGCACTGGATGATGCGCTTCATTTTCCGGCTCCTGGCGGATGGGTGATGGCCAAAGCTTGCCCGCGGCCATGCCGGAGCGGCGCAGAACATGACGGACGGACGCCACGGCCCGCGAACGGCGGCGACGGTGGCTGGACGGCGGAGCCCGGCTGCGCCCATCAAATGTTGCACATCCATCTTGATGAAGAGATATTATTGACCCGCTCATCCCGTCCCGCCGGCACCGCCCATGACCGCCCTCAGCTTCGAGTTCTACCCGCCCAAGACCGACGACCAGCGCGCGCAGCTGGACCGCACGGCCGCCAAGCTCAAGGCGCATGCGCCGGAATACGTGTCGTGCACCTTCGGCGCCGGCGGCTCCACCCTCAGCTACACCTCCGAGACGGTGCGCCACCTCAACCAACACCACGGCTTCGAGGCCGCGCCGCACCTGTCCTGCGTCGGCGGCAGCCGCGAGGAGATCCGCGAACTGCTCAAGCTCTACCGCGCCATCGGGGTCAAGCGCATCGTCGCCCTGCGCGGCGACCTGCCCTCGGGCATGGGCTTCCCCGGCGACATGCGCTACGCATCGGAACTGATCGCGTTCATCCGCGCCGAACACGGCGACGCGTTCCGCATCGAGGTCGGCGCCTATCCCGAGACCCACCCGCAAGCGGGAGATGCGCTGGTCGACCTGAAGCATTTCAAGGCCAAGATCGACGCCGGCGCGGATGCCGCCATCACCCAGTACTTCTACAACGCCGACGCCTATTTCCACTTCGTCGACGCGGTGCGCAAACTCGGGGTGGAAGTGCCGATCATTCCCGGGATCATGCCGATCTCCAACTTCAGCCAGCTGCGGCGGTTCTCCGAGCAGTGCGGCGCGGAAATCCCGCGCTGGATCGGCAAGCGCATGCAGGCCTTCGGCGACGATGCCGAATCGGTGCGCGCGTTCGGCGCCGACGTGGTCGCTTCGCTGTGCGAGCGCCTGATCGCCGGCGGCGCGCCGGCGCTGCATTTCTACACGCTCAACCTGGCCAGGCCGACCAACGCCGTGCTGCAGCGGCTGGGCAAGCGCTGAGCGACACCATCCCGCGCTTCCGGCAACCGGTCGCTGCCGTTACCCTTGCGCGATGCGAACCCTCCCGCTGCTGTCGTTGCTGTGCGCCGGCCTGCTGTCGTCCCCGCCTGCGTCCGCGCAGCCCGTCGTCAACCGCTGCACCAACGCGCAGGGCGACACCGTCTTCAGTGACCGTCGCTGCGAGGACCTGGGCGCCACCGCACGGTTGCCGGCAACGCAGCCGGCCGGCAGCACCGGCCTGTATCGCGACGGCTGCACACGGCGCCTGAGCGAGCTGACCTGGCAGATCCGCGCGGCCATCGAAGCGCGCGACGTCAACCAGTTGTCGGGCATCTACCTGTGGAATGGCGTGTCCAATGCCGCGGCCGGGCGCATCCTCGACCGCCTGGAAGCCATCGTGCAGCGGCCGCTGGTCGACATCGCGCCGGTGTATCCGGAGCCGGTCGCCGAACCGGCGCTGCCGGAAACCGCCCCGCCCTCCCACGGCGACGGCCTCGCCGGCACCGAAGCGCAGCCACTGCCGCTGCCCCCGCCCGCGGCCGCTCCTTCGCCGGCGCAACGCCGTCCCATCGGACTGCGCCTGGAGCAGACCCTGGCCAACGGCAGCACGCCGTCGCGCACGGTGCTGGGCCTGCGCCGGCAGTACAACTGCTTCTGGATCAGCCTCTAAGCATTCCCGCAGCGGGTGCCGGCATCCGCCATCTTTCCCGCGGGACGCTCTCAGCAGCCGAAGGGCTTTTCAACGGCCGAAGTGCCTTTCAACAGCCGACGGGCTGGTCATGGCCGGCCAGGCGGGAAACGCTTTTGCCGGTCGCGTGGCCGCCCACCCGGCAACTTCCGGCTGGATCACGGTCCAGTTTCCCCGATCGGGTTTTCTGCGGCTCCTGTCGCGACTGACGTCGTTCCTACGGCTTTCCGCCGTTGTAGGAGCGACGTCAGTCGCGAGCTTTCCGCCCCCCCCCGGAAATGTGCCCCTGCCAGCCCCGATGAACGATCGGCGGATGTCCACCCGGGAAGCCGGCGTCGATGGATTTCAGCCGCCTGACGCCAATGCACGCCACCTGGCCGAAGAGCAGGGCCGCCTATCACGTTGACGGGATAGAAGATCACGCCGGTACGGAAGAAAAGACATTCGCCTGCATCCGATTCGAAGCTGCTCCAGCCGGCGGCTCAGGCCGGCCACAGCCCGCGGATCGCGGCGATGCCCTGCGCGCCATGGCCGCGCGCCTCGGCGATGTGTTCCGGCGCCAGTCCGCCGATGGCGTACAGCGGCAGCGACACCTGCTCGCGCAGGCGCTCGAATGCTTCCCAGCCCATCGGCGTCGCGTCGGGATGGCTGGCCGTGGCCCGCACCGGCCCCAGCACCGCGAAGTCGCAACCCAGCCGCTGCGCCGCCTGCAGCTGCGCCAGGTCGTGGCAGGACGCGGCCACCGGCACGCTGGCCGGCAACGGGCGCTTCTCCAGCCGCGCCAGCTGCTCGCCGCCCAGGTGCACGCCGGTCCCGAGTTCGCGCGCCAGCGCCACGTCGCGGTTGACCAGCAGCTGCGCACGGCGGCCGTACTCCTCCACCGCCGCGCGCGCCAGCGCCACGCGGCCGGGGGCAGCCGGGGTACGCAGTTGCGCGCGGACGATGCCGCCATCCAGCGCACGGCCCAGGCCGTCCAGCCATGCCTGCGCGTCGCCGGCCGGTTCGGGCGTCACCAGGTAGCGGTCGGCCTGGCGCAGCATCGCCACCACCGGCAGGTCGGCCGGCGGCATCGAATAGCGCGCCAGCTTCTCCGGCGCCACCCAGGTGATGGCCTGGCCCTCGCGCCCGCGCGCGGTGCCGGACCAGCCCCTGACCCGCCGCACCTCCAGCCGCAGGCGCTTGTCCGGATAGACCTGCGGCACCTCCATCAGCAACTCGCCGACCTCGGCCTCGATCCCCAATTCCTCGCGCAGCTCGCGTACCAGCGCCTGCTCGGAGGTCTCGCCCGGCTCGCGCTTGCCGCCGGGGAACTCCCACAGGCCGACCATGTCGCGGTCGCCGCTGCGGCGGTTGAGCAGCACGCGGCCGCGGGCGTCGGTGATGACACCGGCGACGACATGGATGGATCTCAAGGGTTCAGGCATGCCCCGACTTTGCCGTGCCGGACGGGCGTCGGGCAATAGCCGGCGGCTTTTTCCCGGTGTTCGATCGGTAACCGGACATCTGTTGGCACTGTGGCCAAGTCCCTGGGTGACCAGCCTGTCGGCTGTTGTGAAGCGCTTCCCGTCTGCGCGGGGACGACGGTCGTGAGATCACCCCGACGAACGGAAAATAGATCTGGAGCCAAGCCCCCTTGGCAAGGGGGCGCGGCGACAGCCGCGGGGATCGGGAGCATCGAGTCGGGGCCCGAACTTCGCTTGGCGAAGTTTGGGGCGCAGCGGACGAAGTCCGTTGCGTACGCCCCTTGGCAAGGGGGCGCGGCGACAGCCGCGGGGATCGGAAGCATCGAGTCGGGGCCCGAACTTCGCCTGGCGAAGTTTGGGGCGCAGCGGACGAAGTCCGTTGCGTAACGCCCCTTGGTAAGGGGGCGCGGCGATAGCCGCGGGGATCGGGAGCATCGAGTCGGGGCCCGAACTTCGCCTGGCGAAGTTTGGGGCGCAGCGGACGAAGTCCGTTGCGTACGCCCCCTTGGCAAGGGGGCGCGGCGACAGCCGCGGGGATCGGGAGCATCGAGTCGGGGCCCGAACTTCGCCTGGCGAAGTTTGGGGCGCAGCGGACGAAGTCCGTTGCGTACGCCCCCTTGGCAAGGGGGCGCGGCGAAGGCGCGGGGATCGGATGAAACACCGTGGGGGCCCCAAGTCCGCCATGCGGACTTGGGGTGTGCAGCCCGCAAAGCGGGCTGCACCACGGTCAACTCGACCTCAGTTGAGCTGACCGTGGCAGTGCTTGTACTTCTTGCCGCTACCGCACGGGCACGGGTCGTTGCGACCGACCTTGGGTTCGTCGCGGGTGACCTGGCTCACGCCGCCGGCCTGCCGCGCGCGCGCGGCCTCGACCTGCTCGGCTTCCTCGTCGGCGCCGTAGCCGCCGGCATCCTGGTGCTGGAACTGCGACATCCGCAGCCGCGCCTCGGCCTGCTGGCGTTCGGCCGCCTCCAGCGCCGCCACTTCCTCCTCGCTGCGGATGCGCACGCGCGAAAGCAGGGTCACCACCTCGCGCTTGACGTTCTCCAGCATCTCCGAGAACAGCTCGAAGGCTTCCTTCTTGTATTCCTGCTTGGGCTGCTTCTGCGCATAGCCGCGCAGGTAGATGCCCTGGCGCAGGTAGTCCATGCGCGCCAGGTGCTCCTTCCAGCTCTGGTCCAGCACGGTCAGCATCACGTGCTTCTCCAGCGCGCGCATGGTTTCCTCGCCGACGCCGGCCTCCTTCTGCGCGAAGTGCTCGTCGACCTTGGCCTGCACCTTCTCGGCGATGCCCTCGGCGTCCAGTTCCTCGTGCGACTTGACCAGCTCGGTCAGCGACATCTCGATGCCGAACTCCGAGGACAGCGTGGCCTCAAGGCCCGCCAGGTCCCACTGGTCGTCGATCGAGTTCGGCGGCACGAAGCGGGCGACCACGTCGTAGATGACGTCGCCGCGGATGCCGTCCACGTTCTCCTTGACCGACTCGGCGTCCAGCAGCTCGTCGCGCTGGGCGTAGATCACCTTGCGCTGGTCGTTGTTGACGTCGTCGAAGTCCAGCAGGTTCTTGCGGATGTCGAAGTTGTGCGCCTCGACCTTGCGCTGCGCCTTCTCGATCTGGCGGCTGACCAGGCGGTCCTCGATGACGTCGTCCTCCTTCATGCCCATCATCCGCATCGCCTTCTGCACCCAGTCCGAGGCGAAGATGCGCATCAGGTTGTCTTCCAGCGACAGGTAGAAACGGGACGAGCCCGGGTCGCCCTGGCGGCCGGAACGGCCGCGCAGCTGGTTGTCGATGCGGCGGCTTTCGTGACGTTCGGTGCCGATGATGTGCAGGCCGCCGGCGGCCTTCACCGCCTCATGGCGGCGCTGCCACTCGGCCTTGGCCCTGAAGCGGTCGTCCTCGCTGACGTCCTCGCCCAGCGCCGCCAGCTCGGCCTCCAGCGAGCCGCCCAGCACGATGTCGGTGCCGCGGCCGGCCATGTTGGTGGCGATGGTCACCGCGCCGGGCTGGCCGGCGTTGGCGACGATGGTGGCTTCGCGGTCGTGCTGCTTGGCGTTGAGCACCTCGTGGTGCACGCCGGCCTTGCGCAGGTGCTCGGACAGCATCTCCGAGGTTTCGATCGAGGTGGTGCCGACCAGCACCGGCTGGCCGCGCTTGTTGCAGTCCTGGATATCGGCCAGCACCGCGTTGAACTTGCCCTGGCGGTTGAGGAACACCTGGTCCGGCGAATCCTTGCGGATGGTCGGGCGGTTGGTCGGGATCACCACCACTTCCAGGCCGTAGATGCTCTGGAACTCGAACGCTTCGGTGTCGGCCGTACCGGTCATGCCGGACAGCTTCTTGTACATGCGGAACAGGTTCTGGAAGGTGATGCTGGCCAGCGTCTGGTTCTCGCGCTGCACCGGCACCCCTTCCTTGGCCTCGACCGCCTGGTGCAGCCCGTCGGACCAGCGGCGCCCGGCCAGGGTGCGGCCGGTGAACTCGTCGACGATCACCACTTCGCCGTCGCGCACGATGTAGTCCACGTCGCGCTGGTAGATCGCGTGCGCGCGCAGCGCGGCGTTGAGGTGGTGGACCACGGTCAGGTTCTGCGCGGCGTACAGGCCGTCGTTGTCCTCGCCGAGGATGCCGGCCTTGCGCAGCAGTTCCTCGGCATGCTCCATGCCGGCCTCGGACAGGTGGACCTGCTTGCCCTTCTCGTCGACCCAGAAGTCGCCCTCGCCGTCTTCCGTTTCCTGCTTCACCAGCTGCGGCACGACGCGGTTGACGCGGATGTACAGCTCCGGCGAATCGTCGGCCGGGCCGGAAATGATCAGCGGCGTGCGCGCCTCGTCGATCAGGATCGAGTCGACCTCGTCGACGATCGCGTAGTGCAGGCCGCGCTGGTAGCGGTCGGCCTTGGACAGCGCCATGTTGTCGCGCAGGTAGTCGAAGCCGAATTCGTTGTTGGTGCCGTAGGTGATGTCGGCGGCGTAGGCCTCGCGCTTGTCGCCATGCGGCATGCCCGGGTACACCACGCCCACGCTCAGGCCCAGCCAGTTGTACAGCTTGCCCATCTGCGCGGCGTCGCGGCGGGCCAGGTAGTCGTTCACGGTGACCACGTGCACGCCCTTGCCTTCCAGCGCGTTGAGGTACACCGGCAGGGTCGCCACCAGGGTCTTGCCTTCGCCGGTGCGCATCTCGGCGATCTTGCCCAGGTGCAGCACCATGCCGCCGATCAGCTGCACGTCGTAGTGGCGCATGCCCAGTACCCGGCGGCTGGCCTCGCGGCAGACCGCGAACGCTTCGGGCAGCACCTTGTCCAGGGATTCGCCGTCGGCCACGCGCTTGCGGAACTCCGGCGTCTTGGCCTTGAGCTCGTCGTCGGAAAGCTTTTCGGTTTCCGGCTCCAAGGCGTTGATCTTGGCGACGATGCGGTTGAGCTGGCGCAGCTGGCGGTCGTTGCTACTGCCGAAGACGCGGGTAAGCAGGCTGTTGATCATTGAAGGAACCGGTTGGAATGAAATGCCGCGCGGCCAGGGCTTCCCGCAGGAACGCGCAAGGCCGCAAATGAAACAGGGCGCAATGCGCCCTGTCGATGGCAACGCCCATTGTAGCTTGGGGCGGGCGGATGGCGATTCAAGCGCCCGCGATCGGATCAACCGCGGCCGACGCGACCGACCGGCGTATTGCCGCCGTCGCCCAGGAACTTGCGCGGATTCACCACCTGGCCGTTCTCCCACACCTCGAAATGGACGTGGGCGCCGGTGGAGCGGCCGGTGGAGCCGGCCTTGGCCACTTCCTGCCCGGCGCGGACCAGGTCGCCCACCTTCACCGTCAATCGCGAATTGTGCGCATACAGGGTCACGTAGCCGTTGCCGTGGTCCACTTCCACCACGTTGCCGTAGCCGCCCTTCACCCCGGAGTAGCGGACCACGCCGTCGGCCACCGCCATCACCGGGTCGCCGACGCGCGCATGGAAGTCCATGCCCTTGTGGCTGGCGCGGCCGCGGCCGAACGGGTCGGCGCGGGTGCCGAAGCTGGAGGTGACGTAGCTGTTGCGGATCGGCATCCGCGAGGGCACCGCGTTCTGCTCCAGCTGGTGGTCGAACAGCAGCGACTCCAGCACCGACAGCTGCCGCCCGGAAGCCAGGAAGCGCTGCTCCAGCACCTGTAAGTCGCTGTTGACCGCACTGACCGGGATGTCCTGCACCGGGCCACTGCTGCCTTCACCCATGCCGGGCGTTTCGTTGAAATCGAATTCGCCGTCTTCCAGCTGGCCCATCTGGGTCAGCCGCTCGCCAAGCGCGTTCAGGCGCGTGGCCTGGGCCTGCAGTTCGCCCAGCCGCGCGGCCAGCGCATTGACCTCGGTCTGCGCCTGCTGCCGGACCTGCTGCAGTTCCTGTTCCTGTTTCTCGACCTTGGCCTGCAGGGCGGAATCGCCCACCATGCCGACCCCGGCGCTGGCACCGATGCCGAGCAGGCAACCCAGCCCCAGCATCCCCCCGAGCAGCGCGCGCGGGCGATCCTCGAAGTACACGCGCAAACGCGCCACTGGCGTTTTTGCCTGCCCTTCACGGGTTTTGATTACGATCTTTCTCAATGCCATCGAAGAATTCTTATGTCTGAGCCGAAATCCAGTGTTCGTCCGCCCTCCTCGCCCAAGCAGGCGCTGGAGGCCGTCATGGCGGACAAGGCTGGCAACCCTTTGCGTCGGGCCCTGTGGCTCGATGCGCTGGACCGGCAATTGCGCCCCCATTTGCCGCCTTCGCTGGCGAGCCGTTGCCGGCTGGCCAATGTGGACGGCGAACACCTCGTTTTTCTCGTCGAATCACCGGTCTGGCACGCCAAATTGCGGCTTGCCGAAACCCAGTTGCTCGACGCGGCCCGTTCCATCGGGCTGACGGTCACCCGGGTGACCATCAAGACTGCGACTGCGCCACTGCACTCCCCAGTGCAGACCGACCAGCGCAGGTCCCACGCAGTATCGGCAGCCACGCACAAAGGCCTGCGTGATGCCTTGGCATGCCTGCAGGACGAGGAATCCACCGGGTCCTGAAGCCACCAGGACCGCTGCCGGTCCCGATTCCGCAAGGTCGCGCAAACGCGAACCGGGCGGAAGTCCGGCCAGAATCCTAGCCGCGACCGCCGCCGCAATAGTTAGCATTTTGTTAAATTAAAGTTAAATTCAGGAACCGTCCCGGGCGGGTTCACAGTTCCGTGACGTGCGCCCGCCGATTCGGCAGGCGTCGGGGGCCGCCCTCAGGCGTAGGCCGGCATCCCGTAGACCACCGGGTCCGAGGCGGTGGCCGAGTCGTAGCTGACCCATTCCCAGGCCGACTGGTCGGCCAGCAGCGCGCGCACCAGCTTGTTGTTCAACGCGTGGCCGGACTTGAAGCCCTCGTAGGCGCCGAGCACCTGGCCGCCGGCCAGGTAGAGGTCGCCGATGGCGTCGAGGATCTTGTGGCGCACGAACTCGTCGGCGTAGCGCAGGCCGTCGTCGTTGAGCACGCGGAACTCGTCGAGCACGATGGCGTTGTCCATCGAGCCGCCGAGGCCGAGGTTGCGCTCGCGCATGTATTCCAGGTCGCGCATGAAACCGAAGGTGCGCGCGCGGGAGATTTCCTTGGTGTAGGCCAGGGTCGAGAACTCGATTTCCTGGCGCGACTGCTTGGCCGGGATCATCGGGTGGTCGAACTGGATGGTGAAGCCCAGCCGATAGCCCTCGTAGGGGGTGAAGCGGGCCACCTTGTCGCCCTCGGTGACCTCGACGGTCTTGAGGATGCGGATGAAACGCTTGGGCGCGTCCTGCTCGACGATGCCCGCCGACTGCAGCAGGAACACGAACGGACCGGCCGAACCGTCCATGATCGGCAGCTCGGCCGAGGACAGTTCGACGATGACGTTGTCCACGCCCAGCCCGGCCAGCGCCGACATCAGGTGCTCCACCGTCTGGATCTTGGCGTTGTTGCAGGTCAGGCCGGTGCACAGGGTCACCTCGGTGACCAGTTCGGCCTTGGCCGGCACTTCCACCACCGGATCCAGGTCGACGCGACGGAACACGATGCCGTGGTCGGCCGGCGCCGGGCGCAGGGTCATGTAGACCTTGTCGCCACTGTGCAGGCCGACGCCGGTGGCGCGGATCGTGTTCTTGAGGGTGCGTTGCTGGATCATGGGCGTGGGATCGGGATGGGCCGCGCAGGCGCAGCCGTGGACAAACAAGAATAACACGCAGTTGCGACGGCCCTGCCGCCGCCCCGCGGCGGCGGATGGCTGCAACGGCCGTGGCGACCGCCGGAACGGAAAGACTGCCGGGCCCGTCCTGGCCCGGCAGCAAGGGACATGGTGTTGCCCGCCGGGGAGGACAAGCCCCCGGCGTTTCCACTTGCCCGGCGCGACGGCTCCCTGCCCGCGGGCGGCCGGGCAAGGCCGCCTGCAGACCGGATGGCCGCGCCCGGGCCGGTATCAACCGGCCTGGCGACGCAAGTCGGACCGCCGCACCTGCGAAACACTGCTTCGCGCGGCGGCGGGCACCCGGCCCTGGAAGCCCGGGACGGGCATTCCACAGGCGCCAGGCGTCGCCGTGGCCGGCATCAGTCGGCCTGGCGACGCAGGAACGCAGGAATATCCAGGTAGTCGCTCGGCAATTCGGCCGCCGCCGGCGCCGAGGGACCAGCCGCCGCGGACGCGGTGTCGGCGCTGGGACGACGCAGGCCCATGCCCATGGTGTTGCCCACGGCCTTGGACACGGCATCGGCGCCGTTGTCGTAGTCGCCGAACTCCGGCTGGCCGGTGGTGGCATTGCGCACCAGCTTGATCGGAGCGCGCTCGCCCGGACGCTGGGCCTTGCCGGCCACGGCGCGGTTCAGGCCGGTGGCGACCACGGTCACCCGCACCTCGTCCTGCATGTCCGGGTCGAGCACGGTACCGACCACCACGGTGGCGTCCTCGGAGGCGAAGCCGTCGATGGTGCGGCCGATCTCGTCGAACTCGGCCATGGTGAAGTCGGCGCCGGCGGTGATGTTGACCAGGATGCCGTTGGCGCCGGCCAGGTTGACGTCGTCCAGCAGCGGGTTCTGGATCGCCGCTTCGGCCGCGGCCTGGGCGCGGTCGTCGCCGCGGGCGGTGCCGGTGCCCATCATCGCCAGGCCCATTTCCGACATCACGGTGCGCACGTCGGCGAAGTCGACGTTGATCAGGCCCGGGCGCACGATCAGGTCGGCGATGCCCTGCACCGCACCCTGCAGCACGTCGTTGGCGGCGCGGAACGCCTGCACCATGGTGGCGTTGCGGCCGAGCACGGTGATCAGCTTCTCGTTGGGGATGGTGATCAGCGAGTCGACGTGCTGGCTCAGTTCCTCGATGCCCTTGAGCGCCACCTGCATGCGGCGGCGGCCCTCGAACGGGAACGGCTTGGTGACCACGGCCACGGTCAGGATGCCCATTTCCTTGGCCAGCTGCGCCACCACCGGCGCCGCGCCGGTGCCGGTGCCGCCGCCCATGCCGGCGGTGATGAACACCATGTCCGCGCCCTGCAGCGCGTCCATGATGCGCTCGCGGTCCTCCAGCGCGGCCTGGCGGCCGACTTCCGGATTGGCGCCCGCGCCCAGGCCCTTGGTGACGTTGGTGCCGAGCTGCAGCTGCAGCTTGGCGCCGCAATTCTTGATGGCCTGCGAATCGGTGTTGGCGGTGATGAATTCCACGCCGTCCACGCTGGTGTTGACCATGTGCGCCACGGCATTGCCGCCGCCGCCGCCCACGCCCACCACCTTGATCACCGCATTGGGTGCCATCTTTTCGATCAGTTCAAAATGCGCCATGTCCATGTCCTCTCTATTGCCGTGATTGATCCGGGCATTCGGGAAGATCCCTCCTCCGTCCTGTCCCGCCCGCACCGGCGAGTTGTTGTTGATGTGCCGGGTCCCGGGCTTGCGCCCGTTGCCGGCTGGTTGTTGCCTGCTTCGATTACCGCCTCTACCGCACTTCTTCTTCCCGCCCTGCCGTGCTTCTCCGGTGCCGCGCTCAGAACTCGCCGCGGAACCATGTCTTCAATTTCTTGAACAGGCTGCCGGCGCGCCCGATCGGCAGCGACGGCCGCCGCGGGTGCTCGATCTGGCTGCCCATCAGCAGCAGGCCGACGCCGGTGGCGTGCACCGGGTTGCCCACCACTTCGCCCAGCCCGGTGACGTGCTGCGGGATGCCCACGCGCACCGGCATCTGCAGCATTTCCTCGGCCAGCTCGACCACGCCTTCCATCTTCGAAGCGCCGCCGGTGAGCACCATGCCGGCGCGCACCAGTTCCTCGAAGCCGGAGCGGCGCAGTTCGGCCTGCACCATCTCGAAGATCTCCTCGTAGCGGCCCTGCACCGCCTGCGCCAGCGAGTGGCGCGGCATGCGCCGCGGCGGGCGGTCGCCGACCGACGGCACCTGGATGCTCTCCTCGGCGGTGGCCAGCTGCGCCAGCGCGCAGGCATAGCGCACCTTGATCTGCTCGGCTTCCGGGGTGGGCGTGCGCAGCATGTGCGCGATGTCGTTGGTGACGTGGTCGCCGGCGATCGGCAGCGAGGCGGTGTGGCAGATCGCGCCCTGCACGAACACCGCCAGGTCGGTGGTGCCGGCGCCCATGTCCACCAGCACCACGCCAAGCTCGCGCTCGTCGGCGGTCAGCACCGCCACGCTGGAGGCCAGCGAGGACAGCACCAGGTCGTCGACCTGCAGGCCGCAGCGCTGCACGCACTTGCTGATGTTGGCCGCGGCCGACTGCGCGCACACCACCAGGTGCGCGTGCACCTCCAGGCGCACGCCGGTCATGCCGACCGGGTTGCGGATGCCTTCCTGCGAATCGTCCAGCACGTATTCGCGCGGGATCGCGTGCAGGATCTTCTGGTCGGCCGGGATCGCCACCGCCTTGGCCGCGTCGAGCACGCGGTCCAGGTCACCCCAGGTCACCTCGCCGTCGCGGATCGGCACGATCCCCGGCGAGTTCTTGCACTGCACGTGGTTGCCGGAAATGGAGGCGTACACCGAGCGGATCTCGCAGCCGGCCATCAGCTCGGCCTCCTCGACCGCGCGCTGGATCGACTGCACGGTCGATTCGATGTCCACCACCACGCCGCGCTTGAGTCCGCGCGATTCGTGCGAGCCGATGCCGATGACTTCGATCGGATTGCCCGGCGAATACTCGCCGACCAGCGCCACCACCTTGGAGGTGCCGATATCCAGTCCGACGATCAGCGATTTGTCACCCTTGCGATTCATGTCCTGTCCTGCGTCTGCTTCGGCGCGGCCGGCGCCGGGGTCCCCCAGCTCAGCGTGAAGCCGTTGGTGTAGCGAAGATCGGCGCGCACGATCGGCGCCTGCTGGTTGGCCAGCTGCGGCAGCACCCGCACGAAGCGCGCCAGCCGCGAACGCGCGTCGTCGCGGCCGATCACGATCTCGGTGCCGTTGTCCAGCGACAGCGACCAGCTGCCGCGCGCGTCCATCGCCACCCGCTGCACGTCGACCCCGGCCGGCGCGAACAGCGCACGCGATTCGTTGTAGAGCGCGACCACTTCGCCGGTCTGTCCGTCGGGGCCGTCCAGCTGCGGCAGCGCCATGTCCTCCAGCCCCTGCGGGATGGCGAACAGCCGGCCCTGCTCGGACAACAGGCGGTCCTCGCCCCAGCGCGCGAACGGCTTGTGCTCGACCACGCTGACTTCCAGCACGTCGGGCCAGTGCTTGCGCACCTTGGCGCTGTCCACCCACGGCAGGCGCTCGATGGCGTCCTGCGCATCCTGCAGCTTGACCGCGAAGAAGCCGGCACTGGCATACGGCAGCACCGCCTGCTGCAGCTGTTCGGCCGGCACCCGCTGGAACTCGCCGTGCACCCGCAGCCGCGACAGCGGCCAGCGCTCGGCGCCGACCCAGCCATTGAGCACCGCCACCACCGGCAGCGCCACCAGGCCGATCGCCAGCAACCAGGCGAAGATGCGCAGCACCGCGTTCATCGCGTGTCCTCCGCATCCAGCGTCTGCTCCAGCACGCGCCAGACCAGTTCCTCGAAACCGATGCCCGCCTGGCGCGCGGCCTTGGGCACCAGCGAGTGGCTGGTCATGCCCGGGGCGGTGTTCACTTCCAGCAGGAAGAAACGGCCGCTGGCGCGATCGCGCATCACGTCCACCCGGCCCCAGCCGCCGCAGCCGGCGGCACGGAACGCAGCCAGCGCGAGGCGACCGATCTCGGCCTCGTCCCCGCCTTCCAGCCCGGGGCACAGGTACTGGGTGTCCTCGGCGATGTACTTGGCGTCGTAGTCGTACCACTGGCCCCTGGGCACGATGCGGATCGACGGCAGCGCGACGTCGCCGAGGATGGCCACGGTCAGTTCGTCGCCGACCACCATCTGCTCCATCAGCAGCTGGCCGTCATAGCGCACGGCCAGCGCCACCGCGTCGTCGAGCTGCGATTCCTCCAGCACCCGGCTGATGCCGACGCTGGAACCCTCGTTGGCCGGCTTGAGCACCACCGGCAGGCCCAGCTCGCGCGCGGCGGCATGCACATCGGCCGCTCCCGGCATCCTGCCTGCCGCGGCACTCGCGCATCCATGCGCATCGGCCGCTCCCGGCGTCCTGCCTGCCGCGGCACTCGCGCATCCATGCGCATCGCCCGCCGGCGCCAGGGCGACGAAGCGCGGCGTCGGCAGGCCCAGCGACAACCACACCTGCTTGGTACGGATCTTGTCCATGCTCAGCGCCGAGCCGAGCACCCTGGAGCCGGTGTACGGCACCCCGAAGGCCTCCATCAGCCCCTGCACGATGCCGTCCTCGCCACCGCCGTTGTGGCCGTGGAGGATGTTGAACACGCGGTCGAAACGCTGCGCCGCCAGGCCCTCGGCCAGCGCCGGGATGCCGTCGACCGCCACCGCCTCCACGCCACGCGCGCGCAGCGCCTCCAGCACGTTGCGGCCGGAGTCGAGCGACACCTCGCGTTCGCTGGAGGTCCCGCCCAGCAGCACGGCGACCCGGCCGAACGCGGCGGGGTCGGTGGTGCGCAGCGGCGGGAAGGCATGCTGGCTCATTCGGCCGCCGCCTCCTGGAAGCCCTGCTGCGCGATCTGCTGGGCGATGTGGCCGATGTCGCCGGCGCCCATCAGCAGCAGCAGGTCGCCGTCCTGCAGTACGTCCGGCAGTACCTGCGCCAGCTCCGCCGCCTGCCCGACCACCACCGGCTCGCTGCGGCCGCGGGCGCGGATGGCGCGCGCCAGCGAACGCGAATCGGCGCCCGGGATCGGCGCTTCGCCGGCCGGATAGACCTCGCTGAGCACCAGCGCATCCACTTCCGACAGCACCGCGGCGAACGCGTCGAACTGGTCGCGGGTACGGCTGTAGCGGTGCGGCTGGAACGCCACCACCAGGCGCTGCGCCGGCCAGCCGCCGCGGGCGGCGGCGAACACCGCGGCCAGTTCGCGCGGGTGGTGGCCGTAGTCGTCGATCAGCCGCACCTTGGCGCCGCTACCGGTGGTGACGATGCCCAGGTCGTTGAAGCGGCGGCCGATGCCGGCGAAGCCTTCCAGCGCGCGGGCGATGGCGTCCGGCGCCACCCCCAGCTGCCAGCCCACCGCGGCGGCGGCCAGCGCGTTGAGCACGTTGTGCCGGCCCGGCAGCGCCAGCGTCACCGGCGTGCTGCTGCCTTCCGGCAGGCGCAGGGTGAAGCGCATGCGCGGGCCGTCCTGCACCACGTCCTCGGCGCGCACGTCGGCGTTGCCGCTCATGCCGTAGCTCATCACGTGGCGCGGCGTCTGCGCGGCCAGCGCGGCCACCTCCGGGTCGTCGATGCACAGCACCGCCAGCCCGTAGAACGGCAGGCGCTGCAGGAACTCGGCGAACGCGGCCTGCACCCGGGCGAAATCGTTGCCGTAGTTCTCCAGGTGGTCGGCGTCGATGTTGGTGATGACCGAGACCAGCGGGTTCAGCCGCAGGAAGCTGCCGTCGCTCTCGTCGGCTTCGGCCACCAGCCACTGGCCGCCGCCGAGCTTGGCATTGGCGCCGGCGGCGAGCAGCTGGCCGCCGATCACGAAGGTGGGGTCCAGCCCGCCTTCGCTGAGCACCGCGGCGGTCAGCGAGGTGGTGGTGGTCTTGCCGTGGGTGCCGGCCACCGCGATGCCGCGGCGGAAGCGCATCAGCTCGGCCAGCATCGCCGCGCGCGGCATGATCGGGATGCGCTGGCTGCGCGCTTCCATCAGCTCCGGGTTGTCCTCGCGGATCGCGCTGGACACCACCACGCAATCGGTGCCGAGCACGTTGGCGGCCGAGTGGCCGCGCATGATGCGCGCGCCCAGCCCCGCCAGACGGCGGGTGGCGGCGTTGTCGGCGTTGTCCGAGCCGGACACTTCGTAACCCAGCGTCAGCATCACCTCGGCGATGCCGCTCATGCCGGTGCCGCCGATGCCGACGAAGTGCACGCGCGGGAACGCCCGCACCAGGTCGCCGGTGTCGTTCAGGCGGCGGATCATGCGCGGCCTCGCAGGTGGCGGGCGCGGTTGCGCGGGGCGCTCTTCATACGGCTTCCTCGAGAATGATGTCGGCGATGCGCTCGGCGGCATCGACCTTGGCCAGCGCGCGCGCGGCTTGCGCCATCGCCATGCGCCGGGCGGAATCGTCGTGCAGGCTGCGCAGCACGCCCTGCAGGTTGGCGGCCAGCGCGTCGTCCTGTTTCAGCAGCACGGCGGCGCCGCGCTCGACCAGGTATTCGGCGTTGCGGGTCTGGTGGTCGTCGACCGCGGCAGCGAACGGCACCAGCACGCTGCCGACGCCGACCGCGCACAGTTCGGCCAGGGTCGATGCGCCGGAACGGCACACCACCAGGTCGGCCCAGGCGTAGGCCTGCGCCATGTCGGCGATGAAGGCGTCGACATCGGCTTCCACGCCGGCCTGCCGATACGCCTGCAGCGCCTCCGCATGCAGCTTCTCGCCGCTCTGGTGGCGCACCTCGATCCGCACGTCGGCTCCCAGCGCGGCGATCGCCTGCGGTAACGCCTCGTTCAACGCCCGCGCGCCCTGGCTGCCGCCCAGCACCAGCAGGCGCAGCGCGCCGCTGCGGCCGGGCAGCCGCTCCTGCGGCGGCGCGATGGCGGCGATCTCCTCGCGCACCGGGTTGCCCACGGCTTCCTCGCCGCTGGCGAAGCTGCCCGGGAAACCGGTCAGCAGGCGCCGCGCGAAGCGCGACAGGATGCGATTGGTCAGGCCCGGCGCGCGGTTCTGCTCGTGCACCAGCAACGGCAGCCCATGCAGCCGTGCGGCGATGCCGCCGGGGCCGGAGGCGAAACCGCCGAAGGCGATCACCGCGCGCGGATGACGGTCGCGCAGCAGGAAGCCGGCGGCGCGGATCGCGCGCAGGACCCGCAACGGCGCGCCGAGCAGGGCCAGCTTGCCCTTGCCGCGCAGGCCGCTGATTTCCAGGGTATCGAGCGGGATGTCGTGCTGCGGCACCAGCCGGGTTTCCATCGCCCCGGCCGCGCCCAGCCAGGTGACCGGCACGCCGCGCGCGCGCAGCACCCGGGCCACGGCCAGCGCCGGGAAGATGTGGCCACCGGTGCCGCCGGCCAGGATCATCACCGGGCGCGGGGCGGAAGAGGCAGCGGAGCCGCTCATGCCATCCTCCCGAACGTCGGTTCGATCCGCGGCTGCATGCGGCTGGTGCCACGGGCGGCACCGCCCCGCATCGCCGCGGCCAGGGTGCTGGCGGTGGCGGCCGCCACCGGCTCGGTTTCCTCGGCCGGGGCGGACACCGGGGCCGCGGCCACGGTGTCGACCCGTACCGAGTGACGACGCACCGCACGGTCGTATTCGTAGGACACGCGCAGCAGCAGGCCAACCGCCACGCAGGTCATCATCACGCTGGAGCCGCCGGAGGAGATCAGCGGCAGGGTCAGGCCCTTGGTCGGCAGGATGCCCAGGTTCACGCCGATCGAGACGAACGCCTGCATCGCGATCCACAGCGCCACGCCGAAGGCGATGTAGCCGGAGAAGTGGCGCTTCATCTCCACGCAGCGCATGCCCAGCCACAGCGCGCGGCCGACCAGCAGCGCATACAGCGCGATGACCAGGCACACGCCGACGAAACCCAGTTCCTCGGCGATCACCGAGAAGATGAAGTCGGTGTGCGCTTCGGGCAGGTAGTTCAGCTTCTGCACCGAGGCGCCCAGGCCGACGCCGGTCCATTCGCCGCGGCCGATCGCCATCAGCGCGTTGCTCAGCTGGTAGCCCGAGCCGAGCTGGTCGGCCCACGGGTCCCAGAACGAGGTGATGCGGCGCAGGCGGTACGGCTCCAGGATCGCCACCGCGGCCAGGATCGGCAGGCCGATGACCACCGGCGCCGACATCCGCGGCAGGTTCACCCCGCCCAGCACCAGCATGCCGGCGGTGATCGCCACCAGCAGCGCCGAGGAGCCGAAGTCCGGCTGCAGCAGCAGCAGCACGACCAGCATCGCGACCACGCCGATCGGCTTGAGCATGGCCGGCCAGGTGGCGTTGACCTCGTCGCGGAAGCGCACCAGGTAGCTGGACAGCCAGACGATGTAGAGCACCTTCACCGCCTCGACCGTCTGGAACCGGGAGATGCCCAGGTTGATCCAGCGCCGGGCGCCGTTGACGCTGCTGCCGATACCGGGGATGAACACCACGAACAGCAGCACGAAGCATCCCAGCAACAGCAGCTGGTTGTACTGCTCGACGGTCTTGAGCTCGGTGCGCATCGCCCAGAACGCCAGCACCACCCCCATCGCCAGGAACATCAGGTGGCGGGTCAGGTAGTGGAACGGGTTGCTGGTCATCGCGATCGAACTGGACGCCACCATCACCACCCCGAACGCGGCCAGCGCCACGGCGGCGCCCAGCAGCCACTTGTCGTAGTGGCCGCCGATCGCTTCGAGCCGGGTTGCCTGGCGCGACAGTTCGTTCATCAGCGCACCTTCAGCGTCGCCAGGCCGATCAGCACCAGCACCACCGAGATGATCCAGAAGCGCACGATCACGCGCGGCTCCGGCCAGCCCTTCAGTTCGAAGTGGTGGTGGATCGGCGCCATCCGGAACACGCGCTTGCCGGTGAGCTTGAAGCTGGCCACCTGGATCATCACCGACAGGGTCTCGACCACGAACACGCCGCCCATCACCACCAGCACCAGTTCCTGGCGGGTGATCACGGCGATGGTGCCCAGCACCGCGCCCAGCGCCAGCGCGCCGATGTCGCCCATGAACACCATCGCCGGGTAGGTGTTGAACCACAGGAAGCCCAGGCCGGCGCCGGCGATCGCCGCGCAGATGATGACCAGCTCGCCGGCGCCCGGAATCTGCGGGATCTGCAGGTAGCTGGAGAACACCGCGTTGCCCGAGGCATAGGCGAACACGCCCAGCGCGCAGGCCACCAGCACGGTGGGCATGATCGCCAGTCCGTCCAGCCCGTCGGTCAGATTGACCGCGTTGGAGAAGCCGACGATCCAGAAGTAGGCGATGGCGACGAAGCTGATGCCCGCCAGCGGCAGCGCCACCGCCTTGAACATCGGGATGTAGAAGGTCAGCGCCGCCGGCACGTCGGCGGTGTAGAACAGGAACAGGCCGGCGGCCAGGCCGAAGATCGACTGCAGCAGGTATTTCCAGCGCGACTTCAGGCCGTTGGGATCGCGCCTGACGATCTTGATCCAGTCGTCGTACCAGCCGATCGCGCCGAAGCACAGCATCACCGCCAGCACCAGCCAGACGTAGCGGTTGCGCAGGTCCGCCCACATCAGCACCGACAGGGTGACGGTGAGCAGGATCAGCGAGCCGCCCATGGTCGGCGTGCCGGCCTTGGAGAAGTGGGTCTGCGGGCCGTCCTTGCGGATCGGCTGGCCGCCCTTGAACTGCGCCAGCCGGCGGATCACCGCCGGGCCCAGCCACAGCGACAGGAACAGCGCGGTCAGCGCCGCCAGGATGCCGCGGAAAGTCAGGTAGCCGAACAGCCCGAACAGGCTCTCCAGCTGCTGCAGCCAACGCGCGAGTTCAAGCAACATGCGGGGGTTCCTCTCCGCGCGCCAGCAGCGCGGTCACGATCTTGTCCATGGCGCTGCCGCGCGAGCCCTTGACCAGGCAACGCACGCCAGCATGAAGTTCGGTGGCCAGCGCCTGCGCCAGCGCGGCGTGGCTGTCGAAATGGCGGCCGCCTTCGCCGAACGCGGCCGCCGCCGCGGCGCTGAGCGGGCCGAGCGCGTAGAGGCGCTTGAGCCCGGCGCTGCGTGCGCGTTGGCCGGCCTGGGCATGCAGCGCCTCGGCCTCGCTCCCCAGCTCGCGCATGTCGCCCAGCACCAGCCAGCCTTCTTCCGGCGCCGTGGCCAGGGCATCGATGGCCGCCGCCAGCGAACCGGGATTGGCGTTGTAGCTGTCGTCCACCAGCACCGCGCCGCCCGGCAGCACGTGCGCGATCTGGCGCCCGGGCACCGGCTCGGCCGTGGCCAGGCCCGCGGCGATCTGCTCCACGTCGATGCCGGCGGCCAGCGCCAGCGAAGCGGCGGCCAGCGCGTTGAGCACGTTGTGCCGGCCCGGCAGATGCAGCGCCACCTCGGCCTCGCCCTGCGGCGTGACCAGTACGAACCGCGAGCCGGCCGCGTCGGCCTTCAGCCCGCGTGCGGTGACCTCGGCACTGTGGTCCAGGCCATAGCGCAGCATCCGGCACTGCGCCGGGGTGCCGACGCAGTGCTGCTCGAACCACGGGCCGAAGGCGTCGTCGGCATTGATCACCGCCACGCCGTCGGCCGGCAGCGCCGCGTAGATCGCGCCCTTGGTTTCGGCCACGCCCAGCAGGCTGCCCATGCGCTCCAGGTGCGCCGGGGCGATGTTGTTGACCAGCGCGTACTGCGGCCGCGCGATGTCGGTGAGGTAGGCGATGTCGCCCGGCTTGCCGGCGCCCATCTCGTAGATGGCGAAATCGGCGTCGTCGGGCGCATCGATCACCGCCAGCGGCAGGCCGATCTCGTTGTTGCGGTTGCCGGGGTTGGCGTGGACCAGCCAGCCGTGCGCCTGCGCGGCGTGCTGCAGGATCGCCAGCAACAGCGACTTGACGCTGGTCTTGCCGTTGCTGCCGGTGAGCGCGAACACGCGGGCATTGCGGTCGCGCTGCATCCCGGTGGCGATGCGCGCCAGCGCCAGTTCGGCATCGGCCACCAGCACCTGCGGCAGTTCGGCGTCGAGCAGGCGCTCGACCAGCAGCGCGCTGGCGCCGCGCATCACCGCGTCGGCGGCGAAATCGTGGCCATCGAAGCGTTCGCCGCGCAGCGCCACGTACAGGCTGCCAGGCGCCAGCGTGCGGGTGTCGTTGCTGATGGCGTCGATGGCGACGTCGTCGCCACGCAGCTCGCCGCCGGCCCAGTGCGCGATCAGGGAAAGAGGCATCCGCTTCATGCCGCGCCCTCCCTGCTTTGGGCGTGGCCGGCCAGCGCCTGGGCGGCGACCTCGGTGTCGTCGAACGGGTGCTTGATGCCTGCGATCTCCTGGTACGGCTCGTGGCCCTTGCCGGCCACCAGCACGATGTCGTCCGGGCCGGCGCCGGCGATGGCGCGGGCGATGGCGCGGGCGCGGTCACGCTCGATCACGACCTCCGCCGGCGCCTCGAAACCGGCAACGATGTCGGCGACGATGGCGTCGCCGTCCTCGCCGCGCGGGTTGTCGTCGGTGACGATCACCACGTCGGCGTTGTCCTGGGCGATCCGCGCCATCTGCGGGCGCTTGCCGCGGTCGCGCTCGCCGCCGCAGCCGAACACGCACACCAGCTGCGCCGCGGCATGCGCGCGCAGGCTGTCCAGCGCCTGCTCCAGCGCGTCCGGGGTATGCGCGTAGTCGATCACCACCGTCGGCCGGCCGTGGTCGCCGCCGAGGCGGTTCATGCGGCCACGGATCGGCTGCAGCCGCGACAGCAGCCCGGCGACCTCCGCTGGCGACCGCTCCAGCGCCAGCAGGACGCCGGCCACGGCCAGCAGGTTGTCGACGTTGAAGCGTCCCAGCAGCGGCGAACGCACCGCGTGGCGCTGGCCGTCGACCGCCAGTTCGAAGGCGATGCCGCGGCCGTCCAGGCGCAGCGCCTCGGCGCGCACGCCGGCCTGCGCCTGGCCACGGGAACTGACGCCGATCGCGCGCACGCCGTCGCCGATGGTCGCGATCAGCTCGCGCCCGAACGCATCATCGACGTTGACCACCGCCGCCTTCAGCCCGGGGCGATGGAACAGCTTCGCCTTGGCCGCGCCATAGCTGGCCATGTCGCCGTGGTAGTCGAGATGGTCGCGGGTGAGGTTGGTGAACACCGCCACGTCGTAGTGCACGGCATCCACCCGGCCCTGGTCGAGCGCGTGCGAGCTGACTTCCATCGCCACCGCCTGCGCACCCTGGTCGCGCAACTGCGCCAGCACTTCGTGCATCTGCAGCACCAGCGGCGTGGTGAAGCCGGTCGGCACCGCCTCGCCGTAGAGGCCCACGCCCAGCGTGCCGATGCTGCCGCTGCGGATGCCGAGCAGGTGCCAGGCCTGGGCCAGCAGCTGCACGGTCGAGGTCTTGCCGTTGGTGCCGGTGACGCCGGCCATCGTCATCGCCTGCGAGGGATGGCCATGGAACTGGTCGGCCATCGCGCCCATGCGCGCGCGCAGGCCGGGCACGGCGATGGCATCGGCCGGCGCCGGCAGGTCGGCCGGGGCCGGCGGCTCGAACAGGATCGCCGCCGCGCCCCTGGCGCGGGCCTGCTCGACGAAGCCCAGCCCGTGCGCGCCGAAGCCGGCGATGGCGACGAAGGCATCGCCCGGGCGCACCGCGCGGCTGTCCAGCACCAGCCCGGAAATGACCGGGTCGTGCGGCAGCGCGAGGTCCGGCAGCAGCTGCGACAGCGGCATGGCGCGGCTCACTGGCGCACCTCCTGCGAGGCGTGCGGCGCGATGGCATTGACCGAGGGCAGCGCGGCGTCGAGTTCGGCCGCCGCATCGGGAATGCCCTGCGGATCCGGCGCGGTCGGCAGGATGTTGGCGGCGTGGCCGATCTTGCCGGAGGCCTGCGCCGCCAGCCACGACTGGATGTCGTCCGGCGGCACGTCCATCAGCCGCAGCGCGCCTTCCATCACGTTGTGGAACACCGGCGCCGACACCAGGCCGCCGTAGTATTTGCCGCCCTGCGGATCGTTGATGACGATGACGGTGGCGAAACGCGGATTGCTGGCCGGCACCAGGCCGGCGAACAGCGCGTTGTAGCGGCCGCGCTCGTAGCCGCCCGCGCCGGCCTTGCGCGCGGTGCCGGTCTTGCCGGCGACGTGGTAGCCGAGGATGCCGGCCTGCTTGGCGCCGCCCTGGGTGACCACGGTTTCCATCATCCGCACCACTTCCGCGGCCACGTTCTCGTCCAGCACCTGGCGCGACTCGTTGCGCTGGCCCTTGACGAAGGTCGGCGGGATCAGCTTGCCGCCGTTGCCCAGCGCCGCGTAGGCCTGTGCGATCTGCAGCGGCGTCGCCGACAGGCCGTAGCCGTAGGACATGGTGGCCTTCTGCAGGCCGTTCCAGCGCGCCGGCGGCGCCAGCATGCCGGCCGATTCGCCGGGGAAGCCGCTCTGCGGCGCCCTGCCGTACCCGAAGGCGTTGAGCGAGTCGTAGAACGTCTGGTTCGGCAGCCGGTCCACGATCTTGGCCGCCCCGATGTTGGAACTGCGGGTGATCACCCCGCCGACGGTCAACACGCCGTTGTTGCGCGGCACGTCGTTGATGGTGAAGCGCCCCAGCGACATGTAACCCGGATTGGTGTCGATGATCGTGCCCGGCGTGACCACGCCGGCCTGCAGCGCGGTGGCCACGGTCAGCGGCTTCATCGTCGAGCCGGGCTCGACCATGTCGGTCACCGCGCGGTTGCGGCGCGCATCCGGGCGGGTGCCGTCCACCGCGTTGGGGTTGTAGGTCGGCAGGTTGACCATGGCCAGGATCTCGCCGGTGGCCACGTCCATCACCACGATCGAGCCGCCGGCGGCCTTGTTCTCGACCAGCGCGTTGCGCAGCTCCCGGTAGGCCAGGAACTGGATGCGGCGGTCGATGCTCAGGGTCAGGTCCTTGCCCGGCTCGGCGGCGCGCACCAGGTCGATGCTCTCGACGATGGCGCCCTTGCGGTCGCGGATCACCCGCTTGGCGCCGGGCTTGCCGCGCAGCCAGTCGTCGAACGCCAGTTCCAGCCCTTCCTGGCCGCGGTCGTCGATGTTGGTGAAGCCCAGCACGTGCGCCATCGCCTCGCCCTGCGGGTAGAAGCGGCGGAACTCGCGCTGCGAGAACACCCCGGGAATCTTCAGCGCGACGATCTTCTCGGCCTCGTCCGGATTGATCCGGCGGCGCACGTACATGAACTCCTTGTCGGCCTTCTGCGACAGGCGCGAGCTCAGCTCGTCGGCCGGCACCGCCAGAGCGCTCGCCAGCTCCGGGATGCGCTCGGGACTGCGCAGCAGCTCCTGCGGGTTCACCCAGATCGAGGCCACCGGCGTGGACACCGCCACCGGCTCGCCGTTGCGGTCGGTGATCATGCCGCGCGAGGTGGCGATCGGCACTTCGCGCAGATAGCGGGCCTCGCCCTGGCGCTGGTAGAAATCGCTGTTGACCAGCTGCACGTAGGCCGCGCGGCCGACCAGCGTCACCGAGCACAGGCCCAGCCCCAGCCCCACCCAGAGCAGGCGGTGGCGCAGGTTGAACTGGCTGCGCGGGCGGTTGCGGCCGGACTTGCTCATGGCCGCACCACCACGATGTCGGCCGCTTCCGGGAACTTCATGCCCAGCCGGCCGCGGGCCACCTGGTCGACGCGGGTGGCCTGGGCCAGGGTCGCCTGCTCCAGCTGCAGGCGGCCGAATTCGATGTTCAGCTCGTCGCGCGCGTGCTCCAGCCGCGACAGTTCGACGAACAGCTGGCGGTGGCGATGGCGCATGAACACCACCCCGATCGCCGAGGCGATGGTGCAGGCCAGCAGCACGATCAGCAGCAGCCGGCTCATGCGGCCACCTCGCGCTTGCGCGCCACGCGCAGCACCGCGCTGCGCGAACGCGGATTGACCGCCAGCTCGTCGTCCTCGGCCTTGATCGCGCCGCCGACCAGGTCCAGCGTCGGCACGAACGCCTGCTGCTCGGGCAGCCGGCGGTTGCTCGGCGGCGCCTTGGCGTGGCGGTTCATGAACTGCTTGACGATGCGGTCTTCCAGCGAGTGGAAGCTGATCACCGCCAGCCGGCCGCCGGGCTTGAGCCGCGCCATCGCCGCGTCCAGCCCGGCCTCGAGGTCGGACAGCTCGCGGTTGATGTGGATGCGGATGGCCTGGAAGCTGCGCGTGGCCGGGTGGATCTTGTCCTTGCCGCGCGGCATCACCGAGGCGATCAGCTCGGCCAGCTGCGCGGTGCGGGTCAGCGGCTGGCGCGCGCGCGCAGCGACGATGGCGCGGGCGATGCGGCGGCTCTGCCGCTCCTCGCCGTAGGTCCACAGCACGTCGGCGATCTCGCGCTCCTCGGCGCGGGCCAGCCACTGCGCCGCGCTTTCGCCCGACTCCGGGTCCATGCGCATGTCCAGCGGACCGTCCTTGCCGAAGCTGAAACCCCGCTCGGCCACGTCCAGCTGCGGCGAGGACACGCCCAGGTCGAACAGCACCCCGTCCAGGCCGTTGGCAGTGGCGTCCCAGTGCAGCAGGTCGGCGAACGAGCCGCGGAAGATCGACACGCGCGGATCCGGCGCGAAATCGCGCTGCGCGACCGCAATCGCTTCGGGATCCTTGTCCATCACCAGCAATCGACCTTCCGGCCCCAGTTGTTCCAGCACGCCGCGCGCATGGCCGCCACGCCCGAACGTGCCATCCAGATAGATTCCGTTTTCGATCACCTGCAGGCCTTCAAGGACCTGCGCGTACAGCACGGGCAGATGCGCTGCCGTGGGCTGCGACGCCGGAAGGTGACCGGCCTGCGCTTGACCGCGCACCCGGGCACCCCGGCTCACAACTTCAGATCGAGCAACCCATCGCCCAGATCCTCGTCAGACAACGTCTGCTGGATCAGTGCGCGATGTGCCTGCTCGCTCCATAGTTCGAACTTGTCGCCCATGCCCATCAGCACCGCCTTCTTCTCGATGCCCACGGCACCGCGGTGGCTGGCGGGAAGGCTGATGCGGCCGTTGCCGTCCAGTTCCAGGTGTGCGGCCGAGCCGACCAGCTTCTGCTGCAGCGTCCGCACCACCCGCTGGGTGTTGGGTTTGGCCATGACGTCGTCCCGCACCCGCTCCCACTCCTGCTCGGCGTACAGCCACAGGCAACCGGCCTCGAACGGGTTGTAGGTCAGCACCAGGCGATTGCCACTGGCGCGCGCGACGAGGTCGCGATACGCGGTGGGAACCGCCATTCGCCCCTTGTCGTCCACCGTGATGGCCGTCTCGCCTTGAAACACGACGCCTGCACCTTTTCCATTCCGCCTGGGCGGTCATTGAACCACGAAAAACCACAAAAAACCCGGTTTTCCCTCTGATGCCCACCTTAGCAGTGCCCGAAAGGTTGTCAACAACTTTGCGAGCCCGAAATCGCCATGCACATCAATGGCTTGCGCCAATGTTTAGAGACTTGTTCAAGGCTTATCCACAAGTTGCTGTTTCGTCTCAAATTTTGAGATTGAACAGAAGTTCAGCCCCGTGCAGGCTGCGTGAAACCTGCGCGCGCATTCATGCGCCCCGCCGGCGCCCGTGGCCGCCGACTGCGCAACCCGGCACAATCGCTGCATGTGCCTGGTCGCCCTTGCCTGGAACAACCACCCACGCTGGCGGCTGCTGATGGCCGGCAACCGCGACGAGTTCCACGCCCGCCCCACCGCCCCGCTGCAACGCTGGCCGGCACCGGCCGCGCAGGCCATCGCCGGCCGCGACCTGCGCTCGGGCGGCACCTGGATCGGCACCGGCGGCACCGGCCGCGCCGCGGTGGTGACCAACGTCCGCGACCCGCTGGCCAGCGCCTCGGGGCCTTCGCGCGGCGCGCTGGTGGCCGACTACCTGGCCGGCCATGTCGATGCGGAGTCCTACGCACGGGTACTGGCCGACCGCGCGGCGGAATACCCGCCGTTCAACCTGCTGCTGGCCGATGCCGACAGCTGCCAGTACCTGGGCAACCACCCCGGCCACCGGCAGCCACTGGCGCCGGGCATCCATGGCATGTCCAACGGCCCGCTGGACGCGCCCTGGCCCAAGACCCGGCGGCTGATGGATGCCCTTTCCGCCTGGCTGCAGGGCGGCGACGACTCGCTGCAGCCGCTGTGGCGGGCACTGGCCGACGAGACCCGGGCCAGCGACGAGCAACTGCCCGACACCGGCGTCGGCCTGGAACTGGAGCGGCGGCTGTCGCCGGCATTCATCCGCGGCCACGACTACGGCACCCGCGCCAGCACGATCCTCGCCTTCGGCCATGACGGCCGCGGCTTCATCTGCGAACGCCGCTTCGGCCCCGACGGCGTGTTCCTGGGCGAGACCCGGCTGGAAACGTGAGGGGCCGGGATCCGGAAGAAAGCAGGCCGGGCCGGCTTGCCTCTCCGGGGAATTGGGTCCCGACAGGCCTTGCGGCCTGCCGCACGGAACCGCTGCAGGAGCGACGTGAGTCGCGACGGGCTCCATCGGGAAAGCCCCGGTCGCGACTCACGTCGCTCCTGCGACCGCACCGGGGCGTCGGGCGTACGCCCGATCCTCACTGATGCGGCTGGAGGCTCGGCTGGAAATCGAGGAAAACCGGACCTGCCCGGATTACGTCTACGGGAACGTTGATCCCGAAAAACTTTGCGGCCTACCGTGCGGAACCCCTGTAGGAGCGACGTGAGTCGCGACGGGCTCCATCGGGAAGGCCCCGGTCGCGACTCACGTCGCTCCTGCGACAGCACCGGGGCGTCGGGCGTACGCCCGATCCTCACTGATGCGGCTGGAGGCGAGGTTGGGGGTCTCGGAAAGCCGGACCTGGCCGGATTACTTCTGTCGGGGACGTTGATCCCGGCAAGCTTTGCCGCCTACCGCGCGGAAACCCTGCAGGAGCGACGTGAGTCGCGACGGGCTCCATCGGGAAAACCCCGGCCGCGACTCACGTCGCTCCTGCGACCGCACCGGGGCGTCGGGCGTACGGGCGATCCTTCGGGTGCAGCAACCGCCCTGGGCCGGGGAGGGCCGATACGCCCGGGGCGCGGGTTTCGTGCCGCGACAGCGATGCGGAACCGCCCGGCGGGCAGATAAAGCGGCGGAGCCGGCCGATAAGCCGGGTTCTGTCGTGGACAGTCATTCTTCTAGGCGCCGCGTCACCGCGACGCTCGAGCAACCTACCCGGACCCGACGCGGGCCACGTCATGAGGTCCCTATTTGGTCTTGCTCCAGGTGGGGTTTGCCGTGCCGGTCCGTTGCCGGACTCGCGGTGCGCTCTTACCGCACCATTTCACCCTTACCACGCGCCCCGAAAGGCCGTTCGGCGGTATCTTTCTGTTGCACTTTCCGTCGGCTCGCGCCGCCCAGGCGTTACCTGGCACCTTGCCCTGTGGAGCCCGGACTTTCCTCGGCGTTCCCGAAGGAACGACGCGACTGCCTGGCCGACTCCGCCAGCGCGCATTGTCGCACGTAGCAGCGTCGACCGGGGTTTCCCGACGCGAAAGCCCGGTGCGCTCACAACCAGGCGGCCGCATCCACCGCGAGTCCGGACGAAGCCACCGGCACCACCGCCAGCTGCCGGCGCAGCGGCGGCGCAGCGGCGCGGGGATCGGCCGCAGGCGCCTGCGCCTGCGCCTCCACCTCCACCCCGACCTGGAGCACCTGGCCCGACCGGCACTGCACCAGCGCGCGCCGCACGCCGTCCTCCCACGCCACCGCGCGGCCGTCGATGGCCACGATGCGCATCCCGGCCGTCATCCCCGCGCGGGCGGCGGGGCCGCCGGGCAGCACCTCGACCACCCGGTTGCCTGCCAGGACGATGCCCAGCACGAAGGGAAGCCGGCGTCCGGCCGGGCCGGCCCGTTCCCATTCGCGCATCCAGGCGAAATCGGGAAAGGTCTGCCGCGGCCACTCCAGCGAGGCCTCGAAACCGTCGAAATACCCGGCCAGCCAGTGGCAGCGCGCCGGGTCGGCTTCCGTTCCCGCCGGCAGCGGGACATTTCGCAGCGCGGCTTCCAGCCCCCGCCATTGCGACCGGTTCAGGCTGCCGTCTTCACGGTCCGCCAAAGCCTGGAAACTGTGCTCCATCTCCGTCGCGGCGGGATGATCGGCCAGCACCGCCAGGCACAGCCGCCGCTGCCACAGCAGATTGGCCGCCAGGCCATACAGCCAGCCGGACCAGCGCGCCTGCAGCCAATGTTCGACGTCGATGCCTTCGGCCTCGCGGTAGCCGAACAGTTCGATGCCCGGATAGCCGGCCGCGGCAATCGGGTCGTCGGATTCGTCGGGCAACGGTCGCGTCATCGTGGGCTCCGATTCCATCTCGAAGGTAAAGCCTCTCGTCCGTAGCCCGGTGCAATCGGACCGGCATCCGCCTGCAGCTCCCGGGTCCGCGCTCTGGCGCCCGCATGGCGGGCATTGCGGACGACCTGCGGCGTCAGAGCGTTCCCAGATCGACCAGCCCGACCTCGCGGGTCGACTCCGCCAGCGCGCCGCTATCCGGGTCCCATCGCTGCATCCGTACCTGCACGGTATCGGCCGGCGCCACGTGCAACGCATGGAGAATGCCCATCTCGCTCCATACCGGCACGCCGTCGATGGCGGTGATGAGGTCCCTCTCCCGCAGGCCGGCACGCGCGGCAGGCAAGCCCTCGATCACCCGGGCGATGTACCTGCCATGCAGGCCGACGCCCAACCCGCGCCGGTCGGTGCCCGGTTCGCCGTCGCGTTCCCACAGCCGCATCACCTCGAATTCCTCGGCCATCATGGAGACCATCGATTCGAGCTGGCGCGCCTGCTCCTGGAGCGCGACCAGGCAGCTGTCCAGGTCCGCCGGCGGCGTGGGCAGGAACGCCAACACCTCATAGGCCCGCGGCTGCTCGTCCAGCAACCGTTCCCACCCCTGCCACTGCGCAGGCGAGCACACCGAGGCATGTTCGGAATGGAAGTCCTGCAGCAATGCGGCGATGCGCGTGCGGCGCTCGTCCGGCAATTCTTCCGGCGTGGCCTGTTCCAGCCGCTGCAGGCACAACCGGTGCAGGCTCACCACCGAGAAGGCGCTCCGCGCGCCAGCTTCGCGCACCGCGCTGTCGAGCAGCCGCTCGGCCAGCGCCTTCCTTTCGTTCTCGCCGGTGCTGGCATCCAGGTGGCGTTCCAGCTCGGCGGTTGCCCCGGGAGCGCGCGGCTCGCAGGCCTCGGCCATGGTCGCCGAAACATCCAGCGCCCACGACGGCCCCGCCGCCAACAGCAGCCCCCAACCGACGATCCATGGTCCGATGCGCATTGCCCGCCTCCTGCGTCCGCGAAGCGGCCACTCTAGCCACCCGTCTGGCGCCTGCCAAATCGACCGCCGCCTCGTGCGCCGGCGTTCCGCACGATGGGTCGCCGCCGGTCTGCCGCAGGTCGGTCGGCTCGGGACCGCGACCACTCGGCCGGCACCGGCGGCGGCACCAGATCCACGGCAACGGGCAGTGCCGCAGGTCGCGTCGGCCTCGCCGCCGCAGTCCGTCAGTCCCCGGCGAACCCCAACCCGCGCAGGAAGGCGACAACCGCCGCATTGCCCTGGGCCCGGATGTCCGCATCGAGCGCGCTGTAGTCCGGTTCCTCCTGCTGTGCGAGGTTGCGCGTGAACAGATGGCCGACCCCGGGATACAGATGCAGCTCGCAGGTCGTGCCCACGCGCCGCAGGCTGTCGCAGAAGTCCCGCGCGCCGGCCGCCGGTGTCACGCTGTCCTCCTCGCCCTGGAGCAGGATGGTCGGCGGCATGCCATGGCGGACGTAGCGGTCGGGCGACAACGCAGCCGCCTGCGCCGCCCCGCCGGCCAACCTGCGGAACCAGCCGTCGCCGGCCACGGCGACCGCGGCCGACGACAGCACCAGCGCATCGGGCCGGGCGGGCACGGCATCGGCCGAAGGTTCGTCGAAGACGGCCGTGGCCGCGGCCAGATGCCCACCTGCGGAGATTCCACCCGCCGCGACCCGGCCCGGGTCGACGCCGAGCCGCGTCGCTTCGCGCCGCACCCAGCGGATCGCGGCGCGGGCGTCGGCCACCGCATCGAACGGGGTGACATCGTCCCGGTTGGACAGCCGGTACTCGACCGACACCGCGACCATGCCCGCCTCGGCCAGCAGGCGTGCGGTCCCGTGGATCCAGCTCGCCTCGCCGACGGTCCAGCCGCCGCCGTGGAACAGCACGATCGCCGCGCGCGGCGCCTTGGCCGGCTGCGGTGGCGCGAACACGTGCACCGCCATCGGCTGGCCGTCGCCGCCCTCGATCCGCTCGATGGCGGGCGCCGCCGACTCCTGCGCCGAGGCGGACAGGACCGCGAACCCGAACAGCATCGCCATGATCCACTGCATGTCCCTGCGCATGTCCGAAGCTCCGCAGCCGATGTCGGCGCATTGCAGCATGCCGGGCGCATGCCGTGCATGTGCCTCAAGCCGAACAGCGACGGACGGTCCGGACGTTCCCCGGGGGACCGCGATGAAAACAGGCGCGCCGACGCGCTGCAGGCTTGTGCCGCATCGTCACCGGGAAGCGTCGCAGCCCCCGCCCGGCCCCGGCGACGGCCGGACGGCTCAACCCGCCGTTCCGCCTCCGGGCGCCGCGCCGTACAACGCCTTGCGCGGGGCGCCGGTCAGCTCGGCGGCGAGCTTGGCGGCGGTGGACGGCGGCAGGTGCTCGGCCAGTTTCGCGTAGACGCGGCGGCCTTCGGCCAGTTGCGCGTCGGCATCGTCGCCGGCGCCCTGCACCATCACCACGAACTCGCCCTTGCGCTGGTTGTCGTCGGCGTCCACCTGCGCCTGCAGCTGCGCCAGGGTGCCGTCGAGCACGGTCTCGAACAGCTTGGTCAGTTCGCGCGCGACCACCGCCGGCCGCTCCGGTCCGAAGGCGCCCGCCATGTCGGCGAGCGATTCGGAAATCCGGTGCGAGGATTCGTAGAACACCAGCGTGCCGGTTTCGCCGGCCAGCCGTTGCAGCCGCTCGCGGCGTGCGGCCGCCTTGGCCGGCAGGAACCCCTCGAACACGAAGCGGTCGCTCGGCAGCCCGGCCACGCTCAACGCGGCGATGGCCGCGCACGCGCCCGGCACCGGGCTGACCCGGACCCCGGCCGCGCGCGCCGCGCGCACCAGCCGGAAACCCGGGTCGCTCACCAGCGGCGTGCCGGCGTCGCTGACCATCGCCAGCGATTCGCCGCCCAGCAGGCGGGCGACGATGCGCTCGGCGATGGCCTCCTCGTTGTGGTCGTGCAGGGCCAGCAGCGGCTTGTTGATGCCGAAGTGCGACAGCAGCTGGCCGCTGCGCCGGGTGTCCTCGGCGCAGATCGCCGCCACCGTGCGCAGTACCTCCTGAGCGCGGGGCGTGAGATCGCCCAGGTTGCCGATCGGCGTGGCGACGACATACAGCGTGGCGGCGGAACTCATCAACGGCACTCCATCGGTCAAGGGTAGAATCGTACCGTTTCCCCGGCCCGGCTCCGCCGCGCCCTGTCGAACGGACCTCAAATGAACAAGCCAGTCGCACGCATTTCCGCCCTGTCGTTGTCGATCCTGCTGTTCGCCGGTTGCGCCACCACCAGTGTCGTGCCCAGCGCCTCGCCGGCCCATCAGGCCGCCATGACCCTGCTGGAGCAGGGCCAGGCGCGCGAAGCCGCTCAGCAACTGGAAGCGCAGGCCGCGCAGCTGCGCGGCACGCAACGCAACCAGCTGCTGGCCGATGCCGCCTTCGCCTGGCACGAAGCCGGCGACGCGGCCCGTGCCCGCACGCTGGTCGCGCAGGTGCAGCCGCGCCAGCTCGGCGGCGCCAGCCTGCAGCGTTTCCACCTGCTCGGCGCCGAACTCGCGCTGGCCGACGGCCAGCCGGCGCAGGCGCTGCAGGCACTGGGCGGCAGCCCCGACCAGGTGCCGCAGACGTTGCAGGCACGCTGGTACCTGGCGCGCGCGCAGGCGCTGGAAGC
The DNA here is from genome assembly GCF_026107455.2 of Xanthomonas chitinilytica. Lineage (GTDB taxonomy): Bacteria > Pseudomonadota > Gammaproteobacteria > Xanthomonadales > Xanthomonadaceae > Stenotrophomonas > Stenotrophomonas chitinilytica. The sequence goes on from NZ_JAPCHY010000002.1 coordinate 164,190, forward strand.
CACTGGCGACAGGTTCGACGCCGCTGGCGCGCGCGCGCGCGCCGGCATCCTGCTGGCCGGCACCGCGCGCAGCGACAACCAGCGCGCGATCACCCGGCTGCTGGCCACGCTGGACGACAACACCCTGCGCAACCGTGCGGCGGCATTGCCGGTCGGCGAACCGCTGTACAACCATGCCGGTCGCGCCCTGATCGCCCGCGGCCTGTCGTTGCCGCGTCCGTTCGACCGCGACGCGCAATGGCAGCTGGACACCAGCAAGCGGCCGCCGGCCGACCGCGACGGCTACCGCCCGCCGCTGAAGCTGGCTGTGCTGCTGCCGCTGTCCGGGCAGATGGCCACCGCCGCCGCGCCGGTCCGCGACGGCCTGCTGACCGGCTACTACGGCGAAACCCGCCGCCGTCCCGAGATCCAGTTCATCGATACCCAGGGCACCGCGGCCGGCGCCGGCGCGGCCTACGACAAGGCGGTGGCCGACAGCGCCGACTTCATCGTCGGCCCACTGGGACGCGAGGAAGTCGATGCCCTGTTCGCCCGCGACCAGTTGCCGGTGCCGATGCTGGCGCTCAACCGCGGCAAGGACGCCCCGCCGCCCGGCAGCGCCGGCTTCTCGCTGGCACCGGAGGACGACGGCATCATGGCCGCCGAGTACCTGCTCGCGCGCGAGCGCCGCAACGTGCTGGTGCTGGGCAGCAACGACGACAACGGCCGCCGCGCGGTGGCCGCGTTCAGCGAGCGCTTCAACGAACGCGGCGGCCAGGTCGCCGCCAGCGTGACCGTCAGCGACAACCCGGCCGACATCGGCGCACAGCTGCGCCAGGTCTCGGGGGTCGATGCGGTGTTCCTTGCGGTGCGCGGCAACCAGGCGCGCGCGCTGGCGCCGCAGCTGGCGCTGGCCGGGCTGGCCGGTGCCAGCCGGGTCGGCACCTCGCAACTGGTCGCGGGTACCGGCAAGCCGGAAGAGGACATGGCGCTGGACGGCATCGCCTTCCCCAGCGAAGCCTGGACCACGCGCGGCGTGGCCGGCCTGCCGGCCGCCAGCGCGGTGGCGGCGACGTTGCCGACCGCCCGCGGTGCCGCCGGGCGCCTGTTCGCCTTCGGCTTCGATGCCTGGCAGATCAGCGCCTACCTGGAACGCCTGGCCACCGCCGCCGACGGCGGCCTGCCCGGCGCCACCGGCATGCTGCACCTGGACGGATTCGGCAACATCCTGCGCACCCCGGCGTGGTCCACCTTCAGCGGCGGCCGGCCCATGCCGATCGCCGATGGCCGCTGACCGGCGGCAGCAAGGCGCGGCGGTGGAAGCCGCCGCGCGCGAACACCTGCAACAGGCCGGGCTGCGCCCCGTCGTCGCCAATGCACGCTACCGCGGCGGCGAGCTGGACCTGGTGATGCTCGACGGCGCCGCCGTGGTGTTCGTCGAGGTGCGCTACCGGCGTTCGCAGGCCTTCGGTGGCGGCGCCGCCTCGGTGGACGTGCACAAGCGCCGGCGCCTGCTGCATGCCGCGCAACTGTTCCTGTCCGCGCATTCGGAGTACGCGCAGGCGCCGTGCCGCTTCGACGTGGTCGAGGCCAGCGGGCAGCCGCCGCGCCTGCACTGGATCCGCGACGCCTTCCGCGCCGACGACTGCTGATGCCCACCGTCTTCACCCATGCCGCCGTCCCGCTGGCCCTGTGGTGCGCCGCCGACCGCGGCCGCATCTCCGCGCCGCTGGCGTGCGCCGGCATCGCCGCGGCGGTGCTGCCGGACGCGGACGTGCTGGCCTTCGCCCTGCACATCCCCTATGCCGACGCCTTCGGCCACCGCGGCGCCAGCCACTCGCTGCTGTTCGCCGCGTTGCTGGCGCTGCTCGGCGCGCTCGCGCACCGGCGGTTGCGCGCCGGCCGCATGCAGGCGGCGGCGTGGCTGTTCGTCTGCGCGCTGTCGCACCCGCTGCTGGACATGCTGACTTCCGGCGGCCTCGGCGTGGCGCTGTGGTGGCCGTGGAACGACGAGCGCCTGTTCGCACCGTGGCGGCCGATCCGCGTCTCGCCGTTCGCCAATGGCTTCTTCAGCACCCGCGGGCTGGAAACCCTGTATTCGGAGCTGCGCTGGGTATGGTTGCCGCTGGCGCTGGCCGTCGTCGGCTGGAAACTGATCCAGCCGCCCGTTCCCCCTCACCGGCCCACGCCATGACCGCCCTGCCCGCCGCCCTCGATCACACTCTTTCGCAGTTGCTGGGCGATGGCTGGCGCACCGATGCGGCCAGCCTGGAAGCGCACGCGCAGGACAATTCCTGGCGCCACGCGCTGCCGCAGGGCGTGGCGCTGCCGGAAAACCGCGGGCAGGTGCAGGCACTGGTGCGCGCCTGCCGCGAGCATCGCGTGCCGCTGGTGGCGCGCGGCACCGGCACCGGCACCACCGGCGCGGCGGTGCCCACGGCCGGCGGCATCGTGCTGTCGTTCGCGCGCATGAACCGCATCGTCGCCATCCGCCCGGGCGACCGCTGCGCGGTGGTCGAACCGGGCGTGCTCAACGGCGACCTGCAGCAGGCGCTGATGCCGCACGGCCTGTTCTGGCCGCCGGACCCCTCCAGCGCCGAGATCTGCAGCATCGGCGGCAACCTGGCGTGCAACGCCGGCGGTCCGCGCGCGGTGAAATACGGCAGCAGCCGCGACAACGTGCTGGGGCTGGTGGCGGTGACCGGCGCCGGCGAACTCATCGAATGCGGCGGCCCCTGGACCAAGGACGCCACCGGCTACGACCTGACCCACCTGCTGGTCGGCAGCGAGGGCACGCTGGCGCTGATCGTGGAGGCCACGCTGAAGCTGGCGCCGCGTCCACGTGCACAGGCCGGGTTGCGGGTGCTGTACCGCGACGCCGACAGCGCCGCGGCCGCGGTGTCGCGGGTGATGGCGCAGCCGGTGACGCCGACGATGCTGGAATTCATGGATGCGCGCAGCCTGGAGCTGCTGCGCGGCAACGGCGCGCAGGTGCCGGAGGCCGGCGCCATGCTGCTGATCGAGGCCGACGGCGACGACGACACCCTGCCCTACGCGCTCAGCGCGCTGGCGCAGGCGGCCGAAGGCGACGGCATGCTGATGCTCGACGTGGCCGCCGACGGCAGCGCGCGCGAGAAGCTGTGGGCCGCGCGCCGCGCGCTGTCGCCGGCGCTGCGCAGCATCGCCCCGGGCAAGATCAACGAGGACGTGGTGGTGCCGGTCTCGCGCATTCCCGAACTGGTGGCCGGGGTGCAGGCGCTGTCGACCGAGTCCGGACTGCCGATCGTCGCCTTCGGCCATGCCGGCAACGGCAACCTGCACGTCAACATCCTCTACCACCCGGACGACGCCGGCGAAAACGCGCGCGCCCACGCCGCGCTGCCGCGCGTGTTCGAGCTGACCCTGGCGCTGGGCGGCACGCTGTCGGGCGAGCACGGCATCGGCCTGGCCAAGCGCGACTTCATGGCCCGCGCCTTCAATCCGGCCACGCTGGCGGCGATGCGCGCGATCAAGGCCGCGCTGGACCCGGACGGCATCCTCAATCCGGGCAAGGTGCTGCCGCCGGGCTGAGGCCACGGGCGCGCGGCGGCGCGGAACGCATCGGACGCCGATGCGTCCGGCGATGATCGCCGCGGCATCTGAAAACCGCGGTTCCGTCGGGGCCATCGATGCCCCGGCGGTCGCGACTTACGTCGCTCCTACAATTGAGAGACGCTGTTGCAGGAGCGACGCAAGTCGCAGGCTTTTCATGCGGCAACAAGGCACCCCAGGGATGCCCCTTGGGGGAAGCACCCGAAAAGCGTCCCGCAGGAACGACAGTCGGTGCCGGCATCCGATGCCAGTGCCCCGGCCGCCATCCGCCGACGGCGCGGCTGCCGGGCACGCAGGCGCCTTCGCGGCACGAAGGCGCCTGCCCGTCGCCACGGATGCCGTTGCCGCCGGCGATCCCTCAGCGCAGCGGCAGCCGCAGCTCGGACGGGACCGAGGCCGGCGAGGAGAACGTGACCGAACCGAAACCGCGGGTGCTGCCGGCATAGCGCGGATCCAGCGTATCCACCACCAGCGCCAGCCGTCGTCCGGCTGGGATCTCGGCCGCGGTGGCCTCCAGCTCGATCTCCAGCGTCCGCGCCTGCCCCGGGGTGGCATCGCTCAGGGTCCACGGCTTGTAGCTGAGCAGCTCGCCCACGCCGAGCGCGTTGACGCTGTACAGGTAGGCGAACAGCGTCACCTCGCGCTGGTTCGGGGTCACGGTCAGGCGCAGGCTCGGGCTGCCGGCCAGCACGCCCTTGTTGGCCAGGGCCGGGCCGGTCCACACCGCCGCACCGGCCCGGCTGACCAGCGGCAGCGACGCGGTGGTCGGCACGCCCAGGCCCTGCAGCAGGCCGCTGACCATCACCAGCCCGGAATCGGCCACCGTCGGCAGCGCGGTGACGATGCCGTGCTGCCAGCCGGTGGCGTGGGCCGTGGCCAGCGCGCCGGTGGGCGCGATCAGGCCGCTGGGACGGGTCAGGCCGTAGCGCACCGGATTGGCCTGCACCGCGTTCCAGTCGGCATAGCCCAGCCACTGCCCGCCGGTGGTGGCCAGGCGTACCGCCGGCTCGGCGGGCACGCCGTTGGCGTGGCCCTTGAGGTGGTGGTCGAACCAGCGCGTGGCCGCCTCGTAGACTGCGTTGTCCAGCCCCAGCGCGCCGGGAAGCTCGGCGGTGGCGTGGTCGCCGTGGCTGAAGACCAGCTGCTTCGGGCCGCTCAGGCCGGAATAGAACGACACCAGCTGGCCCGGCGGGAACAGGGCGTCGTTGTAGGCATTGGCCAGCAGCACCGCGGTGCCGTTGGCGTTGATGTTGGCCAGTTCACTGCGCGCGCCGCGCTCGGCGGCCACCGGCAGCACCACGTCCACCGCGCCGTGGAAGTCGCCGACCAGCGAACGTGCGATCACCTGCGACAACTCCGGGCCGGGTCGCCCGGTGAGGCCGCCGGCGCCGCCCAGCAGCAGGATGCCCTGCTTGCTCGGGGTGGCGTTGGCGTACAGCGAATCCTGCAGGTCGGCCCAGCCGCTGAGCGCGGCCACCGCCTTGATCCGCGGGTCGCGCCCGGCCGCCAGCAGGCTGGTGCCGGCGCCGTAGGAAATGCCCGAGGCGCCGATGGCGGCCGGATTGGAGCGGGTATTGGCCAGCGCCCAGTCGATCACCGCGCTGACGTCCTCCACCGTGGCCGGCCCGGCGATGTCGATGCTGCCGGCCGAGTCCCAGAACCCGCGCGAGGTGTAGCTGACCACCACGTAGCCGTCGCCGGCCAGCTTCGCCGCGCGGCCGACGTATTCCAGGTTCGGCAGCGCCCAGCTGGCCGGCATCACCACCAGCGGGAACGGGCCGTCGCCCTGGCCCTTGGGTTCCAGCACCAGCGCGCCCAGCGCGGTGCCGTCGAAACTGGCGATGCGTTCGTAACGTTTGCTGTAGTCGCCGGCCCAGGCGCCGGCCGTGGCGAGCAGTAGCGTGGTGGTGGCGAAGATCCGCTTGGCCATGCGTTGCATGCTGTGTTCTCCGTACAGGGACAGGCCCCGGGCCGGGCCCGGGGGAGTTCACGCCGTGGGGAAACGCGCGGGCAACGTACCAACGGGTACGGAAAGACTCACGCCGCAATGCGGCACGGTACGGAAGGGGAGCCGCGATCAGCGGAAGTGGTCGAACCCGGCCCGCGACGGCTGCCAGGGGCCGCCGTCGGGATCGGACCAGCGCACGCCCTGGCCGGCCTCGATCGCGCCGATGCAGGCCACGGCCACCCCGGCCGCCCGCGCGGCGGCCAGCACCTGCGCCTGCCGTTCCGGCGCGGCGGTGAAGCACAGTTCGTAATCGTCGCCACCGCCGGCCTGCAGCGGCCAGGCCCGTTCGCCCGGCGCCAGCGCATCCAGCGCCGGCGAGCGCGGCAGCGCGGCGAGTTGCAGCTGCGCGGCGACGCCGCTGCGCCGGCACAGGTGGCCCAGGTCGGCGCCCAGGCCGTCGGAAACGTCGATCGCCGCACTGGCGATGCCGCGCAGGCCGAGTCCCAGGGCCAGCCGTGGGCTCGGCCGGCACAGGCGCAGGCGCACGGCCTCGCGCGCCGGATCGTCCGCCGGCGCGGCCACGTCCAGTTCGCCCTGTTGCCACAACGCCAGCGCCAGCGCGGCCTCGCCGGGGACGCCGCTGATCCAGACCTGGTCGCCGGCGCGCGCGCCATCGCGGCGCAGCGCCTGCCCGGCCGGCACCGAGCCCATCGCGGTGATCGAGATCGACAGCGGACCGCGGGTGGTGTCGCCACCGACCAGGGCCACCGCATGCGCCCCGGCCAGCGCGAACAGGCCGTCGGCAAGCCCGTCCAGCCATGCCGGATCGGATCCGGGCAGGGACAGCGACAGCGTCACCCAGCGCGGTTCGGCGCCCATCGCTGCCAGGTCGGACAGGTTGACCGCCAGCGCCTTCCAGCCGATGTCGAACGGCGTGGTTTCCGCCGGGAAATGCACGCCGCCGTTGAGGGTGTCGGCGGTGACCGCCAGCTGCTCGCCCGGCGGCGGCGCCAGCAGCGCGGCATCGTCGCCGATGCCGAGCACCACGTCGGCCCGCGCGCCGGCACGGGCACGCAGGCGGTCGATCAGGTCGAATTCGGCCAGGCTCATCGGCTCATGGTTGCACAGGGCCCGCGGCTACACGGGGAAAAGGTTCTTCGCCCGACGGCGGGGAGCAAGGGCTGCGATCGGCCCGGCCGGATGTCGGGAGTCCGTTCCGGGGTTTCGACACGGCCATCAGCCGCGAGCTCTTCGAGCGGCGACAAGACACCAAGGGGCCACCTCTCTTCCCGGAGTGCACGAGCCCCAAAAAAGCGCGTGCCGGGTTATCCGCATCGGGGCCCGGGGTACCCCGGGCGCAGGTGGGCGGCAGCGACGGGACCGCACTTCGCGCCATGCAAGGACGCGCAGCGGCAACGCCGCCTCAGCCCCCGGCTTCGGTCCGGCGCCAGTCCAGCGCGGCGCGGTCGAGCACGCCGTTGACGTAGGTATGGCCGTGCTCGGAACCGAAGCGCTTGGCGGTCTCGATCGCCTCGTTGATCACCACCCGGTACGGCACGTCCAGCCGGTGCCGCAGCTCGTAGGCGGCCACCCGCAGCACCGCGCGCTCGATCGCGTCCACTTCCTCGACGCTGCGGTCCAGGTAGTCGACCAGCGCCGTGTCCAGCTCGGCCCGGTGCTGCAGCACGCCCTCGATCAGGTTCTCGAAATAGCCCAGGTCGGCGATCTCGTGCGCCTGCTCGTGGGCGAACTGCGCGATCAGCTGCTGCGCGGTGCCGCCGGAGATCTGCCAGGCATAGATCGCCTGCAGCGCGCGGCGGCGCGCGCGCGAGCGCAGCACCGGATCGATGCCGTCGCGGCGGACGTGCTTGTTGGCATGCCTGCTTTCGTTGGGTTTGTTCACGGCAGCTGCTCCAGCAGGTTGACCATTTCCAGCGCCGCCAGCGCGGCTTCCTCGCCCTTGTTGCCGTGGCTGCCACCGGCGCGCGCCTCGGCATCCTCGACCCGCTCGACCGCCAGCACGCCGTTGAGCACCGGCACGCCGGTCTGCAGCTGCACGCTCATCAGGCCTTCCGCGCACAGGTCGGCGACGTGTTCGTAGTGGCGGGTGTCGCCGCGGACCACGCAGCCCAGGGCGATGATCGCCGCGTGCTGGCCGCCCTGGGCGATGCGGTTGGCCGCCATCGGGATCTCCCACGCGCCGGGCACGCGCACCACGTCCACCGCGGCCTCGGCGATGCCGTTGCCGGCCAGGCTCTGGCGGGCGCCAGCCACCAGCACGTCGGTGATGCGGGCGTTCCAGCGGCTGGCGACGATCGCGAAACGGGCGGATTCGGGGGCGCGCAGGTCGCCTTCGTAATGACTCATGTGGGGGGCAGATCCAAAAGGTGGGTCAGTTTAGCGCGTGACGGGACCGGACCGGCCGTCACGGCGCCGGCGGGACCACGGTCTCGACGATCTCCAGCCCGTAGCCGGCCAGGCCGATCTGGCGGCGCGGGGTGCCGAGCACGCGCAGCTTGCCCAGCCCCAGGTCGGCCAGGATCTGCGCGCCGGCGCCGTTGCGGCGCCATTGGCCCACGTCCTTGTCCTTGCCGGCCGGGCGCACCACGGCCTCGCGGCGCAGCCGCGCCAGCAGCGCATCGCCATCGCGCGGCGCCGACAGCACCACCATCACCCCCTGGCCCTCGGCGGCGATCGCGCGCAATGCGTCGGTGCCGGCCACGCCGAAGTCGTCGCGGCGCCAGTGCAGCAGGTCGGCCAGCGGGTTCTCCACCTGCACCCGGACCAGGGTGGGCGTGGCCGCGTCCGGATTGCCCCTGACCAGCGCGAAATGCAGGTCGTGGGCGATGCGGTCGCGGTAGGTGACCAGCGTGAACGGGCCGAACTCGGTGTCGATGCCGCGCTCGTCCACCCGCTCCACCGTGTGCTCGGTGGCCAGCCGGTAGGCGATCAGGTCGGCGATCGAGCCCATCTTCAGCCCGTGTTCGCGCGCGAACACCTCCAGCTGCGGGCGCCGCGCCATGCTGCCGTCCTCGTTGAGGATCTCCACCAGCACGCCGGCCGGCTCCAGCCCGGCCAGCATCGCCAGGTCCACCCCGGCCTCGGTATGCCCGGCGCGGGTCAGCACCCCGCCGGGCTGGGCGATCAGCGGGAAGATGTGGCCGGGCTGGTGCAGGTCGGCCGGCCTGGCATCGGGCTTGACCGCGGTGCGGATGGTATGCGCGCGGTCATAGGCCGAAATGCCGGTGGTGACGCCTTCGGCGGCCTCGATGCTGACGGTGAAATTGGTCTGGAACTGCGCGGTGTTGGCCTGCACCATCGGCGCCAGCCCGAGCTGGCCGGCGCGCTCGCGGGTCAGCGGCAAGCACACCAGGCCGCGGCCGTGGGTGACCATGAAGTTGATGTCCGACGGCTTGACCAGCTCGGCGGCCATGATCAGGTCGCCTTCGTTCTCGCGGTCCTCGTCGTCGACGATGACGACCATGCGGCCGAGGCGGATGTCCTCGAGGATCTCGGGGATGGAAGCGAAGTTCATGGGGTGGCTCCTTGGCCCAGCAGGCGCTCGACGTAGCGGGCGACCAGGTCGATCTCGAGGTTGACCGCGCTGCCGACGGCGGTGGCGGCGAAGGCGGTGTTGGCGACGGTGTGCGGGATCAGCGCCACCTCGAAACCTTCGTCGTCGACTTCGTTGACGGTGAGGCTGACGCCGTCGACGCAGATCGAGCCCTTCTTGGCGATGTACTTGAGCAGCGCCCCGGGCGCGGCGAAGCGCCAGCGCTGGGCGCGGGCGTCGTCGTGGATCGACAGCACCGTGCCGATGCCGTCGACATGGCCGCTGACCAGGTGGCCGCCGAGGCGGTCGCTGGGCCGCATCGCGCGCTCGAGGTTGATCGTCGCGCCCTCGGCCAGGCCGCCCAGGGTGGTGAGCGAGAGCGTCTCGGTGGAGGCGTCGGCCTGGAAGGAGCCGGCGTCGAACGCGATCACGGTCAGGCACACGCCGTTGATGGCGATGCTCTCGCCCAGCTGCACGTCGGCGAACGGCAGGTTGCCGACCCCGAAGCGGAAGCGGACGTCGCCGCCGATGGATTCGCGCGCGGCCACGTGGCCGACGCCTTCGATGATGCCGGTGAACATCAGCAGGCCTCCGGGGAGCGGACGCCGCTGGCGATGGAACGGTTGGACATGAACGTTTCCCGCATGAGTGGTGAGCGAAAAACGCCGCAAGGCAAACAGGCGCGCGCACGGCGGGGCCGCGCGCAGGCCGTCTTCTTTCATCCGGACTCTAGGCACCGCCGCGGATGCGGTGGCGCCAACCGTCGGCTCCGGCATCGGACCGGATCTGCTGTCCCCGCAATGGCTTGCGGGCGCTCGCGGGCTCGTGCCGGCCGTCCGTGGGAGGGCCTGCACCTACCGCCGGTGGGGAATCACACCCCGCCCTGAAGACGTTTGGTTGGTATGCCGGCGAACCGACCGGCGCATTCTAGCAGCCGCCGGCGGACGGGAAGCGGAAGCCGGCGGCATGCAACGTTCCACGGGCCGGCGGGAGCCCCCGTTGTACCCGCCGTTGCAGGAGCGACGTGAGTCGCGAAGGGGCTTTCCCGGGGTTCCGGATCGGCGGAGGGGATTCCTTGTAGGAGGGACGTCAGTCCCGACGGGCCTTCCCGGGAAGGCCCGTCGGGACTGACGTCCCTCCTACAGAAGGCTTCAGGCTTCATGGGAAAGCCCCTTCGCGACTCACGTCGCTCCTGCAGGCGAGCCAAAGCCAACGCCGAAGGGCCGTCACTGCGGGCGCAGCAGCAGCCGCAGGTCCTCGCCCACCGGGAGCGCCTCCACCAGCCGCAGCGGCATGCGCTGCGCCATCGCCTCGATCCCCAGCCCCGCCAGCAGCGGCCGTGCGCCATCGCCGAGCAGCAGCGGCGCCATGTACAGCAGCAGTTCGTCGGCCAGTCCGGCCGCCAGCAGCGCGCCGCCCAGGGCCGCGCCGGCCTCGGTGTGCACCTCGTTGATGCCGCGTTCGGCCAGCAGCGCCATCACCGCATGCAGGTCGAAGCGGCCGTCGTCCCGCAGCGGCACGGCGGCGAATTCCGCGCCCGCCAGGACCGGCGGGCGCAGCGCCGGATCGTGCAGGTACAGGGTCGGCGCGCCGCCCTCGCGCACCCGCGCCCGGTCGAGCGTGCGCAGTCGCGCATCGAGCACCACGCGCAGCGGCGGCAGGAACGCATCATCCGCGTCCAGCCGCACCGTCAGCATCGGGTCGTCGGCCAGCACCGTGCCGGCGCCGGTGAGGATCGCCCCGGCGCGCGCGCGCCAGCGCTGCACGTCCTGGCGCGCGGCCGTGCCGGTGATCCACTTGGACTCGCCGCTGGCCAGCGCCGTGCGCCCGTCGAGGCTGCTGGCCAGCTTGATCCGCAGCCACGGCCGCCCGCGCTCGACCCGCGACAGGAAGCCGCGGTTGAGCTCGCGCGCCTGCGCGGCCATCAGCCCCTGCTCGACCGCGATGCCGGCCTGGCGCAGCAGCTCGAAGCCGCCGCCATCGACCTGCGGGAACGGGTCGCGCATCGCCGCGACCACCCGCGCCACGCCGGCCTCGATCAGCGCCAGCGCGCACGGCGGCGTGCGGCCGTGGTGGGCGCAGGGTTCGAGGGTGACGTAGGCGGTGGCGCCGCGCGCGCGTTCGCCGGCCTGGCGCAGCGCGAACACCTCCGCGTGCGGGCCGCCGGCGCGCTGGTGGAAGCCCTCGCCCACCACCTCGTCGCCGTGGGCGATCACGCAGCCCACCATCGGGTTCGGCCGCGTGGTGTATGCGCCGCGTTCGGCCAGGCGCAGCGCGCGGGCCATCAGCAGGTGGTCGGTGGCGGTGAAGTCGCTCATGGACGGTGTCGCTCGGAGGATGCGGGATTGTCGCTCACTCGGCGCCGACAGCCCGTTGCGGTGCGGCGGGATCGAGACACATCACGTTCACCCGCAACGGCCCCAGCAGCAGCCGGTCGTGCGGCCTCCAGCCCAGCGCCAGGTAGTACTCCACCAGCACGTCGGTGCAGTACAGGTACAGGCGCTCGATCCGCAACCGCGCCGCCTCGTCCACGCAGTGCGCCACCAGCGCCCGCGCCACGCCGCGGCCGCGCGCCTGCGGCCGCACGTAGAGGCTGGCCAGCCACGGCGCGTACTGGCGGATGTCGGCATGGTCCTCGTGCAGCAGGCTGACCGTACCCAGCCAGTCGCCGTCCTCCTCCGCCACCCAGGTGGCCGGAATCCCGTCGTGCCGGCAGTGCTCGCGCAGTTCCTGCGCGGCCTGCGCCGGCGTCCAGTCGGGCAACAGCGCGCCGAATGCCTGCACATGCGCGCCGGCGACAGCGTCGATCCACGCCGGGCGTTCGCACAGCCGGACGATGTCCACGCCGGCTCAGCGCGGCTTGGCCCTGGCGCCGGCCTCGTCGCCCAGCAGCGACAGCTGCTCTTCCGCGGTGGGCAGGTCGCGTTCGAGCTTCTCGATCTCGTCGCGGAAATCGGCCACGTCCTCGAAACTGCGGTAGACCGAGGCGAAACGCACGTAGCCGACGTGGTCGAGCTTGCGCAGTTCGTTCATCACGAATTCGCCGACCCGGATCGACGGCACCTCGCGTTCGCCGCACATGCGCAGCTGGTGGACCACCGCGCGTACCGCCGCCTCGATCCGCTCCTCCGATACCGGCCGCTTCTGCAGCGCGCGGTCGAAGCCGACCCGCAGCTTGCGCGCGTCGAACGCCTCGCGGCCGCCGTCGCTCTTGATGATGACCGGCAGCTTCAGCTCGATCGTCTCCAGCGTGCTGAAGCGCTCCCCGCAGGCCTCGCAACCACGACGACGGCGGATGGTCGCGCCATCCTCGGAAACGCGCGAATCGATCACGCGGGTGTCGGTGTGCTGGCAGAACGGACAATGCATGGAACGCCTTGCTTCGTGAGAACGTCAGGCCGCGGTCACGGCAGCGTCGCAACGGTACCTGAGAAGCCGCGGAACGCCAAATCAGCCGGACCGGCGACGCAGCAGCGCCCAGGCCGGCACCAGCAGCGGCAGGCCGAGCAGCAGCATCGCCCATCCCCCGGTGTTGCCGCCGGTCGCATGCCACACCCCCAGCACCAGCATCGGCAGCGCCGCCAGCGCACCGAGCGCCAGCCCGGCCCACGGCCAGCAGCCACTGCGCCGCAGCCCGTCACCGCCATGGCGCAGGTAGACCGCGCTCAGCCACAGCCAGGCCAGCAGCCCCAGGCAACCGGCCAGGCCCCAGGTGGCGAACAACGCTTTGGTACCGGCGCCGAAATAGCCGGAGGCGGTCATCCCCACCCACACGCCGAGCACGGCGAAGATACCGCCGCCTGCCAGGCCCGGCAGGCCGAACACCAGCGCCAGCGCGATATAGCGCCGGCGCCGGTGGGCGTCGCCCATCAACCGTAGACCGGGTACTTCCTGCACTGTGCGGTGACCGCCTCGCGCACGCGGGCAATCACTGCCTCGTCGCCCGGCGCGTCGAGCACGTCGGCGATCCAGTTGGCCAGGTCCACGCAGTCCTGTTCCAGGTAGCCGCGGGTGGTGACCGCCGGGGTGCCGATGCGCAGGCCCGAGGTCACGAACGGCGAACGCGGGTCGTTCGGCACCGAGTTCTTGTTGACGGTGATGTGGGCGCGGCCCAGCGCGGCCTCCGCGTCCTTGCCGGACACGTCCTTGCCGATCATGTCCACCAGCATCAGGTGGTTTTCGGTGCCGCCGGAGACGATCTTGTAGCCGCGCGCGATCAGCGTGTTGGCCATCGCCTGCGCGTTCTTCACCACCTGCTGCTGGTAGGCCTTGAACTCCGGCTCCAGCGCTTCCTTGAAGGCCACCGCCTTGGCGGCGATGACGTGCATCAGCGGGCCGCCCTGGATGCCCGGGAAGACGATGCTCTGCAGCTTCTTCTCGATCTCCTCGCCGGCGCCCTTGGCGATGATGATGCCGCCGCGCGGGCCGCGCAGGGTCTTGTGGGTGGTGGAGGTCACCACGTGCGCGTGTTCGATCGGGTTCGGGTAGACGCCGGCGGCGACCAGCCCGGCCACGTGCGCCATGTCCACGAACAGGTAGGCGCCGACCTTGTCGGCGATGGCGCGGAAGCGCGCCCAGTCGATCACCTGCGAATAGGCCGAGAAACCGGCCACCACCATCTTCGGCTTGTGCTCCAGTGCCAGCCGCTCGACTTCGTCGTAGTCGATCAGGCCCTGCTCGTCCACGCCGTACTGCACGGCGTTGAAGATCTTGCCGGAAGCATTGACCTTGGCGCCGTGGGTCAGGTGGCCGCCGTGCGCCAGCGACATGCCCAGGATGGTGTCGCCCGGCTGCAGCAGCGCGAAGTACACCGCCTGGTTGGCCTGCGAGCCGGAGTGCGGCTGCACGTTGGCGTAGTCGGCGCCGAACAGCTGCTTGAGGCGGTCGATGGCCAGCTTCTCGGCCACGTCCACGTATTCGCAGCCGCCGTAGTAGCGCTTGCCCGGATAGCCTTCGGCGTACTTGTTGGTCAGCTGGCTGCCCTGGGCCTCCATTACCCGCGGACTGGCGTAGTTCTCGCTGGCGATCAGCTCGACATGGTCCTCCTGGCGCTGGCACTCGGACTTGATGGCCGCGGCCAGTTCGGGGTCATAGCTTTCGATGCGGGCGTCGCGCGGGAACATCGTCACTCCGGTAGCAGGTAGGGGCTGGGCCCCGGATTGTAGCGCCTCCGGCCCCTGCCCCGGCGCCGCCGGGCGCGTGCGGCTGCATCGCGGAAGCCGCCGCGGACATGCGCCGGCACGGGCGGAAACGGGAGCCACGGCATCGCGATTGCCGGATTGCCGGCCATCACCCGTCCGCGGAAACGAAAAGCGCGCCTTGCGGCGCGCCCTTCGCAGCGGATGCCACCGGCGCTCAACCGCCGTTGAGCACCAGGTCGGCGATGATGCCGGTGGCGATGGCGACCAGCAGCAGGTTGCCGCGGTCGTCGCGGATCCAGTGGTGGCCATGCGGCGGCTGCCGCAGGTGGTAGTGGCCGTAGTTGTGGACCACGTACACCGGGCCGCGGTAATGGTCGCGATAGCGGTGTCCACGCGCCCAGCCGTAGGGCGGCGCCTTGTGGTAGACCACCCGCGGCGCCGGGCGGTAGTGGTCGCGCTGCTGGCGCGCGTCGCGGTAGCCCTGGCGATAGCCGGTGTTGTAGTGGCGGCGGTCGTCGCGGCGATGCTTGACCTGGCCCCGGTCGCGGCCGCGGTCGTCCCAGCCATGGCGGCCACGGTCGTGCCCGCGGTCGCCGGCGGCGAATGCCGGGGCGGCGATGCCGAACGCCAGCAGCGAAGTCAGCGCGGCAACGATGAAACGGTTCATCTTCATGGGGAGGACCTCGCGGCAGGTGGGTGACGGATCCATCATGCTCACGCCATCTGAACGGTTTCCGGCTGGAAACGGTTTCCCCGATGCGGAAACCCCGGCGATTCATCGAACAGCAAGCCCGCCGGGGCGAACCGCCGGTCCGGTCGCAGCGCGGTTGCGGCTATAATCGCGCAATCCCCTTTTGCCCTGGGCCTGTCCGATCGCGGACCGGGCGCGGGCGTGCGCTACGGAGACTTCATGTCCTCGCAATACATCTACACCATGAACCGCGTCAGCAAGGTGGTCCCGCCCAAGCGGCAGATCATCAAGGACATCTCGCTGAGCTTTTTCCCGGGCGCCAAGATCGGCCTGCTGGGCCTGAACGGCGCCGGCAAGTCCACCGTGCTCAAGATCATGGCCGGCGTGGACACCGACTTCGAGGGCGAGGCCCGCCCGCAGCCGGGCATCAAGGTCGGCTACCTGGCGCAGGAACCGGAATTGAACCCCGAGCACACCGTGCGCCAGGCGGTCGAGGAAGGCGTGGGCGAAGTGCTGCAGGCCCAGGCCGCGCTGGAGGCGGTGTACGCCGCCTATGCCGAGGAAGGCGCCGACTTCGACGCGCTGGCCAAGGAACAGGAGCGCCTGGAGGCGATCCTGGCCGCCGGCGACGCGCACACCCTGGAAAACCAGCTGGACGTGGCCGCCGACGCGCTGCGCCTGCCGCCGTGGGAAGCGGTGATCAGCAAGCTGTCCGGCGGCGAGAAGCGCCGCGTGGCGCTGTGCCGCCTGCTGCTGCAGAAGCCGGACATGCTGCTGCTCGACGAACCGACCAACCACCTCGACGCCGAATCCGTCGAATGGCTGGAGCAGTTCCTGCACCGCTACACCGGCACCGTGGTGGCCGTGACCCACGACCGCTACTTCCTCGACAACGCCGCCGAGTGGATCCTCGAACTGGACCGCGGCCGCGGCATTCCGTGGAAGGGCAACTACACCCAGTGGCTGGAGCAGAAGGACGAGCGCCTCAAGCAGGAAGAGAACCAGGAAAAGGCGCGCCAGAAGGCCATCCAGAAGGAACTGGAGTGGTCGCGGCAGAACGCCAAGGGTGGTCGTTCCAAGGGCAAGGCCCGCCTGGCCCGCCTGGAAGAGCTGCAGAGCGTCGACTACCAGAAGCGCAACGAGACCAACGAGATCTTCATCCCGCCGGGCGAGCGCCTGGGCAACTCGGTGATGGAGTTCAAGAACGTCTCCAAGAAGTTCGGCGACCGCCTGCTGATCGACAACCTGAGCTTCATCGTGCCGCCGGGCGCCATCGTCGGCATCATCGGCCCCAACGGCGCCGGCAAGTCGACCCTGTTCAAGATGATCACCGGGCAGGAGAAGCCGGATTCGGGCGAGATCGTGGTCGGCCCGACCGTCAAGCTGTCCTACGTCGACCAGAGCCGCGACAAGCTGGAAGGCAACCACAACGTGTTCCAGGAAATCGCCGGCGGCCTGGACATCCTCAACATCAACGGGGTGGAGATCCAGTCGCGCGCCTACATCGGCCGCTTCAACTTCAAGGGCCAGGACCAGCAGAAGATGGTCGGCTCGCTGTCCGGCGGCGAGCGCGGCCGCCTGCACATGGCCAAGACCCTGCTGCAGGGCGGCAACGTGCTGCTGCTCGACGAACCGTCCAACGACCTGGACATCGAGACCCTGCGCGCGCTGGAAGACGCGCTGCTGGAGTTCCCGGGCAACACCTTCGTGATCTCGCACGACCGCTGGTTCCTGGACCGCATCGCCACCCACATCCTGGCGTTCGAAGGCGACTCGCACGTGGAGTTCTTCCAGGGCAACTACCGCGAGTACGAGGACGACAAGAAGCGCCGCCTCGGCGACGACGCCGGCCCCAAGCGCCTGCGCTTCAAGGCGCTGAAGTAAGCCACACCCGGACGGCCGCAGCGATGCGGCCGTCCGCTTTTGTGCCGGGCGCGCGAAGCCGGGCAAGCCGGCTTGCAAAGCCCCTCTCCCATCGGGACGAGGGAACAGGTTTGCGAGGCGGGCCGGGGTGCAGCGCAGCGCAGGGAAGCATCGTTGCCGGCCATGAGCGACGCGTCGCCACGCGTGCGGATGGCGAACGATCCAGGTGTTGCTTTTCGACGGTTTACCCGGGGCGGCGCGTGGCGACGCGTTCGTCATGGCAGCGGCTGCAGGATCTCCGCGGTACCCCGCCTCCGCCCCGTGGGGCGCCTCGCGCCCCGGCCCGGCAGCTTGCGCCGGGCGCCTGCGGGCCCGTGGTCCGCAGGCAACACGCCTTCGCCCCAAAGGGAGAAGGGTTACTTCCACTGCGTCACGGAATTTCCCATGTCTTCGCTCGATCGCCTGTTCAAGCTCCGCCAGCACGGCACCAGCGCCCGCACCGAGGTGCTGGCCGGGCTGACCACCTTCCTGACGATGTCCTACATCGTCTTCGTCAACCCGGACATCCTGGCCACCACCGGGATGGACCCGGGGGCGGTGTTCGTGGCCACCTGCCTGGCCGCGGCGCTGGGTTCGCTGATCATGGCGCTGGCCGCCAACTTCCCGGTCGGCATGGCCCCGGGCATGGGCCTGAACGCGTTCTTCGCCTTCACCGTGGTCGGCGCCGCCGGCCTGCCGTGGCAGCAGGCGCTGGCGGCGGTGTTCATCTCCGGCCTGGTGTTCCTGGCGCTGTCGCTGACCGGCGCGCGCGCGTGGCTGGTGGCGGGCATTCCCGCGTCGCTGCGGGCGGCCATCGTCGCCGGCATCGGCCTGTTCCTGGCGATCATCGCGCTGCAGAAATCCGGGGTGATCGTCGCCAACTCCGACACGCTGGTGACGCTGGGTCCGCTGGACAGCGCGCCGCCGCTGCTGGCGCTGGCCGGCTTCCTGCTGATCGCGGTGCTGGAGGCGCGCAGGATCCGGGGCGCGATCCTGATCGGCATCCTCGCCGTCACCGCGGCGGCGTGGCTGATCGGCGACGTGCGCTACCAGGGCCTGGTGTCGCTGCCGCCCAGCCTGGCACCGACCTTCCTGCAGCTGGACCTGCCCGGCCTGCTGCACCACGACGGCGGCGCGCCGGTGGCGGTGCTGCTGCAGGTGGTGCTGGTGTTCGTGCTGGTGGAAGTGTTCGACGCCACCGGCACCCTCTACGGCGTGGCCGGCCGTGCCGGTTTGCTGAAGCTGCCGGACGGCGACAGGCGCTTCGGGCGCGCCCTGCTGGCCGACAGCAGCGCCATCGTGGCCGGCTCGCTGATGGGCACCAGCAGCACCACCGCCTACGCCGAGAGCGCCTCCGGCGTGCAGGTCGGCGGGCGTACCGGCCTGACCGCGCTGGTGGTGGCGGCGCTGTTCCTGGCCGCGCTGCTGTTCTCGCCGCTGGCGGCGATGGTTCCCGGCTATGCCACGGCCCCGGCGCTGCTGTTCGTGGCCGGGTTGATGCTGCGCGAACTGGTGGACGTGGAGTGGAGCGACCTCACCGAATCGGTGCCGGCGGCGTTGTGCGCGCTGGCGATGCCGTTCACCTACTCCATCGCCAACGGGCTGGCGTTCGGCTTCATCGCCTACGCGGTGCTGAAGGCCGGCACCGGCCGCTGGCGCGAGGTGCACCCGGCGGTGTGGCTGGTGGCCGGGCTGTTCTTGCTGCGCTACGCGCTGGAGTGAGCCGCGACCGGCGAACCTGCCGGAGCCGCTGCCCACGGGGAGGCGACATGCGGGCGCTGCCGGGCCAATCGCGGGCAGGCACCGGACGCCGGGCGTCCGTACCCGCGCCCTCCGGAGCCGGATGCGCCCCATGGCCGGCCGGCCCGCAGTGCCCGGAACCGGGCGCACCGGCCTGCGGCGGGCGCCGCGCTAGCGATGCCAGGCCGGCAGCAGGCGGCCGTCGGCGTGGAAACGGTAGCGCCCGTCGAACCAGCCGGTACCGAACAGCGCCAGCATCTGCGAGTAGTACGCCGGCTCGTCGTCGCGCTGCTGCTGTGGCGCAGGCAATGCCGCGCGCAGCTGCGTGGCCAGTGCGACCTCGCCCTGCGCCCGCAGGTACGGCAGCAGCGCCGCATCGAAGCCGTAGGGGCCGCGCCCCCGTGCATCGCCACTCCGCGTATCGACCGTTTCGGCCATGGCCTGCTGGCGGCGCAACCGCGCCAACGGTCCGCCCAGCGCGGCCAGTGTTGCCTTGAACGCCGGGTCGCGCGGATCGGTCATTCCCGCCCACAGGTAGACGCGGATGGCGTCGTAGCTGCCCGTCGCGCCCCTGGCCGGATCGACGAAGAACCCGCCTTCGCGCCACGCGGTCCAGTCGGGCGCGAACCCGTGCGGTGCGGTTTCGCGCAGCATGCGCACGGTGTTGGCGGCGATCTCCGCCCATGGCCCCCTGCGCTCCAGCGCGGCGAAGCGGCGCAGCAGCGGCAGCGGCAGGTAGCTGGGGTTGAGCCGCCAATGGTCGTGTTCGACGAATCCCTGCGGCCCCGGCAGCAGCATCGCTCCCAGCCCGGGCAGCCGCGCCACTTCGTGGTCGCGGATCCGCGCCAGCATGCCGTCGGCGATCTCCTGCAAGGCCGGGCGCCGCCACAGCCGCGCGCCCTCGCCCAGCGAATAGGCCAGCCACAGGTCCGAATCCGCGGCCGGATTGCCATCGAGCACGCCCCAGCGCCCGGAATCCCGGTCCAGTCCCCACAGCCAGGCCGGCAGCCGCGCGGACAGGTCGCCGCCGGCGAGGTTGTCCTGGGTCCACTGCAGGATGCGGTCGAACCGCGGCTGGTCGTTGTCGACCAGGGCGAAGAACAGCGCGTAGGACTGGCCTTCCGAGGTGCTGCGCTGGTCGGCCTGGCTGCGGTCGATCATGCGCCCGTCGCTGCTGAGGCTGGAGGCCGCCAGCACCTCCCAGGCCGGCCAGCCGCGCGCCGGAGCGGCGGCGATGGCCGGCAGCGCCGGCAGCAGCGCGCCGGCCGCCAGCCCTTTCAGCAGGCGGCGGCGCTGCGCGCGATGGCCGGGGTCAACGGAATTCGCCATACGGCTCCAGCGGCCTGACCGGCAACGGCAGGTTGCCCCGCCATGGCTGCAGCGCATAGCGCAGGTACAACTGGAAACTGTTGGGCGCGTAGTCGCGGCTGCGCTGCAGGGTGGTCGCCGCCCCCAGCACGAAATGGTCGCCCAGGCGCCGCTCCACCGCTGCGTACAGCCGGTAGCCGCTGCCGCTGCTGGTGCTGTCGGCGCTCTCCAGTCCGGCCGGGCTGACCGTGACCGGGCCGTACCGTGCCTCCAGCACGGCCAGGGCGCGCTGCAGCGCCGGGTCGTCGGGGAAGCGGCTGATGCCGTCGCTGCGCGCGCGCGAAGCGCTGAGCGAGCCGTCCAGCCGCAGCGACCAGTCGTCGTTGCGCCAGGCAAAGCTCACCGGCAGGCCGATCGAGGTGTACCGCTGCGGGCTGTAGTAGCCGCCCTGCCCCAGCGAATAGCCGCCCAGGTCGTGCCGGTAGCGCCAGTACATCGCCGACAGGCCCACGTCCAGGCGCATGTCCGGGCGCTGGATCAGCTTGTGGTACCAGCCGGCCATCGCCCGCGCACGCTCGTTGTCGAGCACGTTCTCGCCGCGCAGGCGGTGCCAGCTCCAGTTCGACCAGATGCCGTTGCGGCCGCCCTGGTCGTAGCCGAGCGAGAAGGTCGCGCCATTGGCCGTCACTCCGCCCCAGCGCAGGCCGGTGCGTGGATCGACGGCGCCGGCCTGCGACAGCAGCGAATTGGTCATCGGCCGCCGCGAGGCGGTGGCCGACCAGCCGAGCACGCCGAGATCGCCGCCGACGCCGATGCCGCCGAGCCAGTTGCCGACCGGATAGCCACCGGGGGTGTGGCCCAGGTCGAAACGCAGGGTGTCGTCCAGGTTGCGCCAACCCAGCGCCAGGCCGGCGCCGGAGTCCAGGCGCTGGTGCACGCGGGTGTCGCAGCTCGGCGCGGACAGCAGGGTGCCGTCGGCCTGCACCAGGTCGAGGTCGCAGGTGCCGAAATCCTCGTCGTAGATGCCGTCGGCGTCGGTGCGGAAGTGCCGCGCGTCCATCCGCACCTGTTCGATGCGGGCGAAGCCGAGGCCGCCGGCGAACGCGGCATCCAGGTGCACGATGCGGGTGTCGCGCGCCAGCCGCGAGATGCCCGGGGTGCCGTCGCTGCGGCGGCCGGAATCCTGCAGCACGGTCAGCGTCGGATTGTGCCGCTGGTACAGGGCTTCCACGTCGCTGCGCAGGGAGCGCCGCAGCCAGTCGTCCTGGGCGCTCTCGCGGCTGGCCAGGGTCAGCGCGCGGTCGTCGCGCGGCTGCGCCTGGTTCGGCGACAACAGCCCGTTGTCGCGCATCGCCAGCGCATAGGTGTCCAGCGCCTGTTGCGGGTCGTCGTCCATCAGCCGCGCCGCGTCGCGGTACAGCAGCGCATCCGGCTCGCCGTTGCCGGCGATCAGCTCGCGCAGCGCGGCCAGCGCGCGCCCGCGCTCGCCCACTGCCGCCCAGGCATTGGCCAGGCGCCGGCGGGCCGGAACATCCTCCGCCGCCAGCTCCGGGGGCGCCTGCTCCAGCGCACGGCGCGCGGCGGCCAGGTCGCCCTGCCCGATCCGGACTTCGATCTGTCCCAGCCGCGCTTCCGCGTTCGCGGGGTCGCGTGCCAGCACCTGCGCATACAACTGCTGCGCCTGCGCCCAGTCGCGCCGCTGCGCGGCCCAGTCGGCCAGCAGCAGTTCCGCATCCTGTTGGCCGGCGGCCGCGTCGCGCAGCAAGGCGCTGGCCGCGGCCTCGTCGCCGCCTTCGCGCAGCGCGCGGGCGCGGGCGAACAGCTGCTGCCGCTGCAGCCGCGCGGACAGCGCATGCATGTCCTCGCTCCAGTGCGCCGCGTCGATCGCCGCCAGCGCCTCCAGCGCCGCACCGTCGCGATCGCTGGACGACAGGAACAGCGCCTGGGCGTAACGGGCGGCCGGGACGTCGCCCTGCGACTGCAGCAGGCGCGCGAAACGTGCGTCCGCCTCGCCGGTGCGTCCCTCGCCGTGCAGGCGTCCGGCCAGGCGATAGGTCAGCCAGATGTCGTCCGGGGCGATGTCCGCCGCCCGCTCCAGCAGCGCGCGCGCGCGCGCCGGATCGCCGCCGGCTTCGGCCTGTTCGGCCTCGTGTTGCAGTTGCTGCCGCTGCGCGTCGCGCAGCAGCGCGGCGTACTGTTCGCGCTGCGCCGGCTCGAGCGAGGCCATGAAATCCTGCAGCCGCTGCGGTCCCTGCCGCGCGTACAGCTGCGCCAGCCGACGGATCGCGTCGGCGTTGCCGGGTGCCTGGCGCCGCGCCAGCAGCAGTTCGCGCTCGGCCGCCGCCGTATCGCCACGGGCATCGGCCACCGCCGCCAGTCCCAGCCTTGCGTAGGGATCGCCGCCGGCCAGCTGCAGCGCCTGCCGGTAGTAATGCTCGCCGGCATCGATGTCGCCGGCCTCCAGCGCCGCCTCGCCCTGGCCGAGCTGCAGCCAGTAGCGGGTGGAGCGCTCCAGGTCGCGCCATTTGCTGCCGCGATGGTGGTCCTGCTCGGCCTGCACGGCGCGCTGGAACCAGGCGATCGCCTGATCGCGCCGGCCCTGTCGCGCCAGCGCCTGGCCCATTCCGCCCAGCAGCCCGGCATCCTGCGGATGGCTGCGCAGGGCCTGGCGGAACAGCGCCTCGGCCTGGACGGGATCGCCATCGCGCTCCAGCAGCCGCGTCGCCTGCTGTCCGGCGCGCCAGCCGGGATCGGCCACCAGCCGTTGCCGCTGCTCCAGCAATGCCTGCGCATCGGCGACGACCGGACTCTGCTGGTAGCGGTCGATGAACGCACGCAGCTGCACGACGTTGGCGTCACCGGGCGGCTGGTCGGCCAGGTAGTCCAGTTCGCGACGCGCGGCGACGTCACGGGTGCCCGGATCTTCCGCCATGCGGTGCAGCAGGGCCAGCGCGTCGCGTTCGCGCGTCTCGGCGAACAGCAGCTGCACCAGGTTCTGGCGCAGGGCCGGATTGCCCGGGTACCGGCGATCCAGTTCCTGCAGGCGGGCGATGGCGTGGCGCCGGCCGCCGGGCACCGCGGCGCGCAGCCGCCAGTAGTCGGCGGCGGTGGCGAAATCCGGCGGGCGCGTGCCGAACAATTTTTCGTAGGCGGCGATGGCCTCGTCGCGACGGCCGGCGGTGGACAGCAGCTGCGCCTGCTGCAACAGCTCGCGGCCGCTGCCTTCGTACAGTTCCCACAGCTGCATCGCCTGCCGGGTCTCGGCAGCGTCCGGAGCGATCGCCTGCAGGCGCCGGAACAGGCTTTCCGCCTCTTCCGGCTGCTGCAGCCGCAACGCCGCCTGCATGCCGGCCAGCAGCGCGGCGCGGTCGTCCGGCGCCAGCCGCCGCAACCGCGCCAGCGAATCCTGCACCAGGTCGACGCGGCCGGTGGCCTCGCCGACGCGGACCTGCGACAGCAGCCATTCGCGCTGCTCGGCCACCACCGCGCCGCGCGGCTGCGCCGCCGCTTGCGGCAGCGGCGCGCCGCACAGCAGGCACAGCGAGACCAGGCCCGCGGCCGGCCGCAACAACGGATGGTCTGCGCGCATCCTCAGGCGTCCGGGTCCAGGCGCCGCCGCGCGACCCAGCGCAGCGCACGCCACAGCAGGAACGAGGCCGACACCACCACCACCACGGCCAGGACCGCCAGCAGCACCGGATGCCCGGACAGGTGGAACCACAGCAGCATCCACCACGGCAGCGTGCCGACGTAGTAGTGCTCGCCCACGAACTGGCTGCTGACGCCGCTGCTGCGGATCACCGCGACCGAGCCGGCGACCGCCTGCCGCTTGCCGGTATCGGTGAGGGTGTCGCGCAGCAACTGGAAGTCCCCGTCCTGCGAGGCCGCCAGCGACACCACGCTGCGCTGCGGATGGAACGGCGACTGGAAGCCGACGATGGCGGCCATCGGCGCCTCGGCGCTGACGCTCACCTCGCCGCCCAGCACTGCGTCGGCGCCGCTGCGCGTCCGCGCACGGCTGGCCGCCTCGGCGGGCGTGGCGACATGGCCGCCGACCAGCGTGCTGCGCCGCTGCTGCAGCAGCACTGCCGGTTCGGCCTTGTCGCGCATCGCCGCGGGCAGGTCGCCGACCACGATCAGGTCGGCGTCCAGCCTGGACAGGCTGCCGGCATCGTCGCCGAGCCGCAGCCCGAACGCCGGGTAGCCGCTCTGCGCGCCGAGCCCGCCCACCAGGTCGAGCAGCGTGCCCACCTGCTGCGCGTCGGCCCCGGCCGGCATCAGCACCACGGTCTCGGACAGGTCGGCCATGCGGGTGAAGGGGAAACCGCTGAGCGCGAACGCCGACAGGTTCGGCAGCCCCATGTAGTGGTGGAACCCGGAGAAGTCGATGCTGGAGTCGCCCTCGATCGCCGCCTGCACGTTCGGCGGCAGCATGGTCTGGCAGCGGTCGCGCTGGGCGCTGCCGACCATGCTGGAGAAGCTGAAGTCGAAGCGCAGCCGGTTGCGCTCGCCCACCTGCAGCGCCGGGATCAGCAGCTTGCCGTCGCCGCTGCCGGCGCGGTCGTTGAGCACCGGCAGGCGGATCTCGTCGAGCTTGCCGGCCTGCCGGTGCTGCAGCAGCGGGAAGCTGGAGATCAGCTGGTCGTTGATGCTGACGATCAGCTTGGATTCGTCGTTGCTGAAGGGCGGCGTGTAGCGGTAGCGCAGCTTCAGCGGGATGCCCTGGTTGCGCCAGATGAACAGGTCCGGCGGCAGGTTCAGGCCGACCGTGATCGGCTCCGGCGCCACGCCGTTGGCCTGCAGCTGCTGCGGGTACTCCAGCAGTTCGGTCAGCCGCACCGGACGGTCGGTGCGGGTCCAGTTCGGCGCGTCGTACGGCTTGCGCGGCTTCAACGGCTTGAGTTCGTCGATGCTTACGCGGGTGCCGCGGAACAGCATGTCGCCGGCGGCCAGCGCCGCCACCGCCGTGTGCAGGTCCTCGTCGTTGCGGCCGAGCACCAGCAGCAGCTTGTCGTCGCGCCGTTCCGGCACGCTCATCAGTTCGACCACCGGGCCGTCGACCGGCGGATGTCCGGCCAGGAACGCCGGACGCCGTTCGTTGGTGGCGAACACCACGGCGTGGCCGCTCGCGGGCAGCGCGTCGTACGACACCGGGAAACTGGCCTGGCGCCACCAGCCGGCCATGCTGCCGAAGTACGAGGCCAGCAGCGCGGCCGAGCGCTGCTGCGCGAGCGAAGGCTGCCCGGCGAACACCACCGGCAGCTGCAGGCGCGAGGGATCGCGGTAGTCGAAGAACGGCAGCGGGAAGTTCGCCAGGTCGTCCTTCATCGCCAGCACCTGGCCCTGCAGGAGCAGCGCGCTGTCGGCGGCGACGTTGAGCCACAGCGAACTGTGCGCCGGGTCTTCGCAGATGTCGGTGTAGTGGCCGACGAACTCCAGCCGCACGCGGTTGAAGTCGCCGATCAGGCGCGGGTCCAGCGTCACCTGCTGCCGCAACGGGGTGCCGGCCGGCGCGTCGGTCGCCACTGGCAGCACCGTCATCAGCGCATCGTTGAGGTACACGCGCAGGTGCGACTGCGTGGGCAGCAGCGACGGCGAGGCGGTATAGCGCAGGTCCAGCTGCGCCTGCTTGACGATGCGGTCGCGCCGCACCTGGAACTCGACCGCTTCGGTGTTGCGGATGCCCAGCAGCAGCATGTCGCCCGCCCGGCCGAGCTGCTGGAAGCTGCGGGTGTCCTGCCACTGCGTGGCTTCGGCGATGGGCCGTTCGGTGCCCGCCGCCGCGGGCGTTTCCTGCGCGGAAGCCGCGGCCGCCAGCAGCAGCGAGGGGAGCAGCAGGCAGGACAGCAGATGTCGAAGTGTCATGTCGGGGAACCTGAAGAGGCGGCGTCGGCAGCCATTCGAGTGGAAGAAGGAGTGCGCGGGGCGAAGCTGGCGAGCCAGCGCGCGGAGCGGCTGGCCAGCCTGGCCGGCTTCTGCAGCGGTGCCGGCGCGAAATCGCCGACCCGGCGATAGCCGCGCCAGCCCAGCAGCACGATGCCGAGCAGGCTGTGCGGCAGGCTCTTGGCCTGGTAGCCTGAATGCCAGTCCAGCCAGGCGTCGGCGCGGGCGAAGGTGCATTGCGCGAAGTCCACCCGCTGCCGCTCGTCGGCGAACTCCAGGGCCAGGCCAAGGCGGGTGTCGAAGCTGCGTTCCACCCGGCCGTCGAACACGAACTGGCGCCGCCCGCGGCCGAGCAGCAGGCTGATCGGGACGCCCCGTTCCAGTTCCACCGGCTCGTCGAACTCCAGCCCGGCACCGCCGGACGAGTAGTCGGTCAGGGTGCAGGGATGGCAATGGCCGCTGGCGGTGCGCACCGCCGCCGGCAGGCGGGTGGAGACGCGGTGGGTGCGGCGCAGCTGGTGCACTTCGGCCGCCACCGCCAGCGCGCCGCCGATGATCACCAGGTTGTAGACCACCCACAGCGAACTGACCACCACGGTGCCCACCTCGTCGGCCGGGCCATGCAGCAGGCGCCACGCGGCGAACCCGAGGCCGACCAGGTTCAATACCGCCAGCACGATGTAGGGCCGGGCGATGCGCCAGTCGAAGGTGGCCTGCTCCTGCAGCGAATCCTTGGCGGTGACGTTGAACTTGCCGCGGTGCGGGCTGAACAGCGCCACCGTGGTCGGGCGGGCGATGTACCAGGACAGCACCGTCTCGTAGACCTCGCCCCAGAACGGGCGGCGGTGGGCGCGCTGCAGCCGGGCGTTGGTGATGCTGGCATGGACCATGTGCGGCAGCACGAACAGCACGATGGCCAGTGCCGGCGCGTAGATGATGTAGACGTGCAGCAGCAGGAACGCCAGCGGCGCGGTCAGGAACACCAGCCGCGGGATGCCCGACAGGAAGTGCAGCATCGCGTTGGCGTAGCACAGCCGCTGGAACACGTTCAGGCCCTTGCCCAGCAGCGGGTTGTCCAGGCGGAAGATCTGCACCATGCCGCGCGCCCAGCGGATGCGCTGGTTCACGTGCGCGCCCAGGCTGCCGGTGGCCAGCCCGGCGGCCTGCGGGATCTTCAGGTAGGCCGAGTTCCAGCCATGCCGGTGCAGGCGCAGCGCGGTATGCGCATCCTCGGTCACGGTCTCCACCGCGAAGCCGCCGATCTCGTCCAGCGCCTCGCGCCGCAGCACCGCGCACGAGCCGCAGAAGAACGAGGCGTTCCACAGGTCGTTGCCGTCCTGCACCAGGCCGTAGAACAGCTCGCCTTCGTTGGGCGCGTCGCGGAACACCTTGAGGTTGCGCTCGAACGGATCGGGCGAGAAGAAATGGTGCGGGGTCTGCACCAGCGCCAGCCGGCGGTCGCGCAGGAACCAGCCGACGGTGACCTGCAGGAACGAACGCACCGGCATGTGGTCGCTGTCGAAGATCGCCACCAGCTCGCCGTCGATGTAGCCGAGCGCGTTGTTGAGGTTGCCCGCCTTGGCGTGGCGGTTGTCGGCGCGGGCGATGTAGTTGATCCCAGCGACCTCGGCGAAGCGGCGGAACTCCTCGCGGTTGCCGTCGTCCAGCAGGTGGATGCGCAGCCGGTCGCGGGGCCAGTCCAGGCCGCAGGCGGCATAGACGGTGTTGCGGACCAGGTCCAGGTCCTCGTTGTAGGTGGGGATCAGCACGTCCACCACCGGCCACTGCGCCGGGTCGGCCGGCAACGGCGCGGGCTTGCGGTTCAGCGGCCACGCCACCTGCACGTAACCCAGCATCAGCACCAGCCAGGAATAGGTCTCGGCCGCCAGCAGGACGATGCCGCAGGCCAGGTCGAAATTGTTGTTCCAGTTCAGCGTGGCGGTGTAGCGCCACCACAGGTAGCGGCAGGACACCGTGGCCGACAGCACGATCAGCATCAGCGACGCGTAGCGGCCCGGGACGCGCCGGATCACCATCGCGGTCAGCCACAGCGCCACCACGAACACGAACTGGGCGAAGTAGTCGAACGGCTGGGTGATGCAGACCATCGCCAGCAGCGCCGTCCCCAGCATCAGCGCCAGGGTCAGCCAGCGCCGCGCGCGCGGCGACAGCTGGCGTTCGCGTCCGCGCAGCCGCGCCATCGTCTCGCTGCCGGCCACCGCTTCCGGCGCATCCTCGAGCGCGCCCACGTAGCGGCGCCGGCCGCGCTCGAACCCGCCGCGCAGCAGCCGCAGCGGATGCAGCAGCGGCGAGAGGTCCAGCGGCCGGCGCGGCAGCGGTTCGGCGCGCACCACCATCAGCCACAGCGACTGCACCAGGAAGCGCAGCGGATCGCCGGCGCGCCAGGCGCGCTGGTCGTGGAACTGCGGGTAGCTGCCGGTGTTCTCCCGGAACCAGCGCTCCCATGCCGGCCCTTCCAGCCGCAGGAACGCCCATGCCAGCGCCTGGAACGCCCACAGCACGAAGGCGGCGACCGGGCCGGATGCCCGCTCCTGCCGCCATTCCCGCCGCGGGTAGTAGCGCCATCCCATCAGGCCACCGCCGCCTGCAGCCGTTCGCGGTTGGCCAGGCACCAGACCGCGAGGCTTTCGACGTCCGCCGCCGCCAGGCTGCCGGGCGCGTAGAGGCCCAGCGGCGCCTTGCAGGCCATCGCCTCGCTCACCGCCAGGTCCTCGTGCACCTGCTGCGGCACCAGCCGCTCGCCGTGCCGGTCCAGCCACAGCTGCATCAGGTCGCGCTGCAACTGGCTGGCAGGGTTGTAACGGTTGAGCAGGAAGCGTTCGCCGCTGGCGTACTCGTCCTTCCTCCCGCGCTGCAGCAGGGCAAAGCTGGCCGGGTCCACGTTCATCACCCGCAGCCGCAGGTCGCAGCCGGCCTTGCCCAGGAACGGACGGACGTGGCCATCCAGCCGCAGCGGAAGGTCGGCGATCACCCAGTCGTAGGCCTGTTCCAGCGCCGACAACCGCCGCGCCCACAGCTGCGGCGACTGCCGCAACTCGTGTTCCAGCACGGACACCTGCGACGGGGACAATTCGCCGTAGGGCAGCAGGCTCAACCCGGGCAGGATCTCGAACCCGCATTCCTGCCACGCCTTGCCCACCCGGCCGGCGCTCGCCCAGCCCTGCACGTACCCGGCCGCGACATTGAAATGCAGCCGCAGCAGGTTCTCCGGGCACAGGTCCAGCAGCAGCACGCGCTCGCCCTGCTGCTGCAGCGCATAACCCAGTGCGGCCACCAGCGAGGTGACGCCGGTGCCGCCCCGCAAGCCGTGCACGGCCACGCAGGTCATGCCGCGTTGTCCTCCGGCACCGGGACGGCCGCCGGCCGCCGCGACTCGGCGGCGTACAGTTCGCGCAGCAGCGGCCAGCGCGCCAGTGCCTCGTCGCGCTCGCGCATCGCCGAGAAATCCACGTAGTCGAACGCAGGCATCTGCAGCGTCCTGCGCAGCTCGGCGATGTCGTCCTCGTTGACCGAACGCATCGCGGCCGATCGGATCGGTTTTTCCTGGATCACTTCTTATTCTCCGGGTAAGGCATCCAGCTGTTGCGGCCCTGGATCTGCACATAGGGTTTGCCGGCATAGTCGAGCACCCGCGCGCCGGCGCTTTCCGACACCGCGGCGGTCTGCGGCAGGTCGCGCAGCAGCGCGTCCCAGTCCTGCACGTCGCCGCCGCCGGCATGCACGCGGGCGACCAGTTCGGACAACGCCAGGTAGCTGCTGGGCGCGTCCACGCGCCGCGGGCCGTTCGCCGGAGCGGTGCCCATGCCGATCAGCTTCATCGCCACCGGCACCTGGGTGATCGACGGGCTGGGGATCTCGCGCAGACCGGGAATCTGCATGCGGTCGCCCTGCAGCGCCGCGCCATGTTCGGGCACCAGCACCACCATCACCCGCCGGCCGCTGGCCTGCAGCTCGTCCAGGAACGCGGACAGGTCGTCGATCACCGACTGCGCCAGCGTGCGGTAGTCCGCCGGCCGGCTGCCGGTGCCGCTCACCACCACGCGGTTGCCGTCGTGCAGGCTGATGCTGTTGTAGAACAGCGCCACCTGCGCCTGCGGCTGCTGCTGCCGCTGCTGCCACCAGCCCGACAGCACCGCGCCGTCGCGGCGGATCGGGGTCTGGTCGAAGGCCAGGTAGGCGCGCGGCAGCGGACCGATGTCGAACGCGGTGGCATCCAGGCCGCCGTCTTCGCGCAGCTCGCCGATGAAGTCGTCGAAATGGCCGTCATGGTTCATCGCCAGCTCGCTGCGGAAACCCAGCCGGGCCAGGTTGCCGAACAGGTAGCACTCGGCCGGCGCGGGATCGTAGAGCTGGCCATGCGGGGTCTGCCCGCAGCTGGCGCGCAACAGCCGGATCGCGGCCGGACCGCTGTAGGAGGTCGCCGAATTGAAGCGGTCGAACACCACGTCCATCCGCTGCAGCAGCGCGTTCTCGCGCAGCCCGACTTCGTCCAGATCGCTCCAGGCCAGCGAGCAGATGTTGAGGATCAGCAGGTCGAACGGCTGGCCATCGGCGGTCGCGGCGAACTGCGTCCGGCGCCCGGCCTCGCTCTGGTAGAACGACTGCAGGTAGGCGTTGAGGGTGGCGGTATCGGCCGGTCCCTGCGGCACGGCGGGTGCCGCCACCCCGGCTTCCGCGGCCACCTGCACCGGCGCCGCCTGGTGCCGGAATGCCACCGGCCAGGGCAACTGCGCCAGCCCCAGGCCCAGCAGACCCAGCACGCTGAAGGTGGTGATGCGCAACCACGGGCGCAGCAGCACGTACCCCAGCACCAGTACCGCGATCGCGCCGATCAGCTGCCAGTTGATGAAGCGGCCGGCCAGCTGCAGCAGGTAGGCGAAGGAGAAGTCCAGCACGCCGGGCTGGGCCAGCAGCCGGCTGAACGGCGGCAACCAGGTGTCGTAGTAGAACAGCGCGATGCCGGCGGGAATGGCCAGCGCCAGGCGCAGGCGCCGCTGCCACGGCACCTGCAACGGCAGCAGCAGGAACGCCGCGAACAGCAGGTTGGGCAACAGGTGGAAATCCAGCATGCCCATCCAGACCATCGCGAACTTGGTCAGGAAGTAGAGGTTCCATGGCCCCAGGTCCGTCCATGCATAGGGGTTTCCCGGCAGCTTCCCGGCATCGCGCGCAACGTCCATCAAGCGGCTCCCGCCGGCTTGGCGGCCACGCGCCGACGCACGCCGCGCCGCCGCAGGTAGCGCGGACGCCGCAGCCGCACCAGCACCGTCCACAGGCGGCGCAGCAGTATCCCCAGCAGCGCGCCGAGCGGAATCATCACGATCGCCGCCACCAGCAGCAGCTGCGTCAGCTGTGTGTAGTTCATTGGATTTCCCCTTCCACCGACAGGCACACCGGCCGCGGCTGCAATGCCTCCGGATCGGCCTCACGCATGGCGGCGGCCGCTCCCGGGTGCGGCGACGCCAGCCGGAACCTGTCGACGGATTCGTGTACCTGGGCCATGGCCGCCAGCCCGTCGCGCGCCACCAGCTGGTAGCCGATGAATATTTCCCGCCAGGGCAACCGGAACATGCGGTCGAGCGCGCGCTCGACGCCGTCGCGGCGGCAGGCGAACAGGAACAGGTGGATCTGGCCCTGGTACAGGCACGCCAGGTCGCCCTGGCGGCGGATCCGGCACTGGCCCAGCACCTGTTCCGGGCGCAGTCCGCGCAGCGGCTTCAACTGCACCAGCGCGTTGTCCAGGCCCGAGGTGGCGGTGGCCTCCTCGATGCCGGTGACCAGTTCCCAGAACTGCGCCGGCGTCACCAGCCCCTTCACCGGTGGCGGCCGGAACGCCTTCGCTGCCGCCTCGATGTCCACCGGCAGGGTGCCGTGCCAGACATTGCCCTGGACGCTTTCCAGCACCGTCAGGAAGCGCGCCAGCGGCGTGCCGTGCGGCACGATCAAGGTCGCGCCGCAGCCCATCAGCAGGCGTTCGTCGGCGTAGCGCAGGCAGGGCGCCATTTCCCGCACCACCAGCTTGAGCGCGTTGCCGCGCTCGCGCCGCAGGCGATGCAGGATCGCCGCAAGCGGGTCGACCTGGCTGTTGCCGTGGATGGCGAACACCACGCTGGAGGCCTGCGCATGGGCGACGTGGGCGAGCATCGGCCCCCACCCTTCGAACAGCCGCCAATCGGCGGACAGCGGCGGCGCGCCTTCCAGCACGTCGGCATCGGCCAGATAGCTGCGGTGGTCGCTGGCGCCCTCGCCGAACACGGCCATCGTCGTGCCCCGGAGCAGGGCCAGCCGCGGCGACTGCCCGCGTGCCTGCTCGCGGTGCAGCGCGAACTCGCGCGCCGCGCTCACGCCCAGCCCATTGCGCCAGAAATGCAGCAGGTAACCGAACTCGCCCTTGGCCGGGTACAGCTGCGCCAGCCCGGCAAGGGCGTCGTTCAGCGGCAGCAGGCGGGTGGCCAGCGCGGCCGATTCGCCATGGCTCAGCAGCACCACCGACACCGCATGCCGGCGCGCCCATTGCCGCAGTTCCGCGCACAACCGCTGCAGGCCGGCCGCGGACAGGGCGGCGACGGCACTGCCCGGCAGCAGGATCGCGCACAGCGGCGGCACCCGGCCGCGCAGCGCGCGCGTCAGCTCCAGCGGCAGGATCGCCAGCGCAGCGGCGACCTGCGCCGCTGCGATCTCGTAGATCGCCAGCTCGGCCGGCCCCTGGGTGTCATCGATCTTTCCGCTCACGCCTGCCGGCGCACTGCCGGCCACCAGCAACGCCGCCCGCGCCAGCCCGTCCTGGGCCGCGAGCAACTGCGCGCACAGCAGCTCGGCGTCGGCCTGCCGGGCGCAATCGACCCAGTACACGCCACCGCCGCGCAGTTGCTGGAACTCGGCCGGCAAACCGGCAATGGACAGGGTCAAGGCTTCCATGGCACCAGGAAATCCAGAGATCAGAAGGTGGCCCGCCCCGCACCCGCAGGGGCATGGACCTGGGGCCCTGACGGGCCGCGCCCCCACACCCCGCAAATGTTATGCCAGTTCAGCAAGGAACTACATCACACTTTCTCACCAGCAATGCGACGAATCATCGAGCGCAATCGGTCAGAAACTGACGCCGAAGGTCAGAATGCTCGCCTACTGCGTCGTTTCGACCTCGAACACCTGGCGCAGGTAGGCCAGATAGCCGGGGTCGTCGCACATGCTCTTGCCCGGCGAGTCGCTGAGCTTGGCCACCGGCTGGCCGTTGCAGCGGACCATCTTGATCACGATGTTCAGCGGGGTCGGGCCCATGTCGTTGGTCAGATGGGTGCCGACGCCGAAGGCGACCTGGCAGCGCCCGCGGAAATGTTCGTACAGGCGCATCACCTTGGCGATGTCCAGGCCGTCGCTGAACACCAGCACCTTGTTGCGCGGATCCACGCGGAGTCGCTGGAAGTGCGCGAGGATGCGCTCGCCCCATTCGAACGGATCGCCCGAGTCGTGGCGCACGCCGTCGAACAGCTTGCAGAAATACATGTCGAAATCGCGCAGGAACGCCTCCAGCCCGACCACGTCCGACAACGCGATGCCGAGGTCGCCGCGGTACTCGCGCGCCCACGACTCCAGCGCCGCCACCTGCGAATCGCGCAGCCGCGGCCCCAGCGCCTGGAACGCCTGCAGGTACTCGTGGGCCATGGTGCCGTGCGGGGTCATGCCGTACAGCCGCGCGAAGTGCACGTTGCTGGTGCCGACGAACTGCGCGCCGAGCTGCTCGCGCAGCATCGGCAGCATCCGCCCGTGCCATTGCCGCGAATAGCGGCGGCGGCTGCCGTAGTCGGCGATCCGGCATTCGCCGTAGCCGGCGGTGTCGCGCAGCAGCGCGGTCTTGGCCAGCAGCCGGCGCTCGCCCTCGGCGGTGTCGCCATCGCTGGTGTTGCGGAACCAGACCTCGTTGATGATCGCCAGCAGCGGCACCTCGAACATGATCGTGTGCAGCCACGGGCCGACGATGTCCAGCTCGATCTCGCCCGGCACCGTGGCCGAGGGACGCAGGTCGATGTACTTGCGGTCCAGGTGGAACAGGCCGAGGAAATCGACGAAGTCCGGCTTCATGTAGCGCAGCCCGCGCATGTAGTCCAGCTCTTCGGCGGTGAAGCGCAGGCTGCACAGGTGGTCGATCTCGGCATTGATCTGGTCCAGGTACCGGGCCAGGTCGATGCCGGGGGTGCGGCACTTGAAACGGTACTGGACGAGCGCGCCGGGGTACTGGTGCAGCACCGCCTGCATCATGGTGAACTTGTACAGGTCGGTGTCGAGCAGGGACTGGATGATCATCGCGCCATTATGCGACGGGTCCGCCCCCCACCCGTGAACGCAGGCTGCCCGCTCAGCGCCGGCGCAACACCCGCGGCAGCTGCGCCAGCGCGTGCATCCAGATCGCCGCCCACACCGCCGCGCGCACCGGCAGGCTGCGCCGGGGCGCCTCGAACTTGCGGAAGTAGCGCCACAGCCCGCGGTGCTTGTGCCACTCCACGAACAACGGCCGCGAGCGGCTGGACACGCCACGCACGTGCAGCACCTGCAGCTCGTTGGCGATGGCCACGGTGGCGCCGGCCTGGCGTGCGCGCCGGCACAGGTCCAGGTCCTCGGCATGCAGCCGGTAGCCGGCATCCCAGCCGCCGATCCGGTCGAACAACCCGCGCGGCATCAGCATCAGCGCGCCGGAAATCGCATCCACCGGCTGCAGCGGCCGCGAGCGGTCGGGCGCCACCGCCAGCCGCGAGCCGGCGCCCGGGGCGCGCAGCATCGCCGCGAAATCGGGGTCGCGGCGGCGCACCGCCTCGTCGGCGCGACCGTGCTCGTCCACCTGCTCCACGCCCAGCACGCAATCGCCCAGGTCCTGCGCCCGCGCGCGCAGGAGCGCCAGGGT
The DNA here is from genome assembly GCF_026107455.2 of Xanthomonas chitinilytica. Lineage (GTDB taxonomy): Bacteria > Pseudomonadota > Gammaproteobacteria > Xanthomonadales > Xanthomonadaceae > Stenotrophomonas > Stenotrophomonas chitinilytica. The sequence goes on from NZ_JAPCHY010000002.1 coordinate 198,843, forward strand.
GTCGGCCTCCACCATCAGGTCGGGATTGACGAACGCCAGCCACGGTGAAACCGAATCGGCCGCCCCCTGGTTGCAGGCCGTGGCGAAGCCGGGATTGTCGGGGTTGGCGATGAAGCGCACGCGCGGATCGGCCAGCGCATGGCGCTGCACGATCTGCAGCGAACCGTCGGCCGAGGCATTGTCGACCACGCGGATCTCGGCGACGTCGTGCGCCTCGCGCAGGCGGCGGAGGCAATCGTCCAGGGTGCTGGCGCTCTGGTAGCTGACGACGACGGCAGCGATGGCATCGCTCAAGGACTTACTCCGGGCCTGGACGGGAACCACAGGCTTCGAACAGGTCGCGCTGGGCCGCCGGCATTATCGCCTGCGCGAACCGTTGCCGCAGCTGCTCGCGCAGCGGGTGCAACGGATCTTCCATCAGGAACGTGGCCAGCCGCGCCGGCCAGGCCGGCCAGCGGCTGGCCAGTGCCTCCACGTCACCGTCGGCCGGCAGTCCCTCGCTGCGGCAGGCGACGAACGCGCCCTCGCACAGCACGTTGCGCCAGCCCAGCCCGCTCATGCGCAGGCTCAGGTCGACCAGCGCCGCATAGCGCGAACCGTAGCTGCTGGCATCCAGGCCGCCGGCCTTGCGCCGCGCGCTGCCGCGCAGCGCCACCGCGTGGGCCACCGCCGAGGGCAGCTCCGGATGCAGCGGCGGCATCGCCGCGCAGGCCTGCGCCAGCCGCGCGCGCTCGCCCGGAACCGGATTGACTTCCCCCGGCCGCGGCCAGGCGGTGGTCTCCCCGGCATTGCTCCAGGCCGTGGCGGTGGCGATGGAGGCATCGCGCGCCAGGCAGTCGGCCAGTTGCTGCAGCCAGCCCGGCAAAGGTTCGGCGTCGGGTGCCAGCACCACCACGTCGGCGTCGCCGCAGGCCTGCAGCATCTGGTCCAGGTGCGCCACCTCGCCGATGCCGCGCTCGCGCCGGGTGTATTCGGCCTGCAGCCCGGTATGCGCGCGCCAGTGCTCGATCACCGCCTGCGCGCGCGGCCCGGCCTGACCATCGTCGGCCAGCCACACCGCGGTGCCGGCCGGCGTCGCCGCTTCCAGCGCCGCCAGACAGGCGTCCAGCGCCACATCGTCCACGCCCACCGGCAGCAGGACGTAGGGCAGGCCCATCGTCAGCGCTGCGCCGGCGGCGCCAGCGGATCCAGCGCGCGGAACCTGCGACCGTACTCGTCGGTGAGGTCGCGCGCCTCCTGCGGATTGCGCACGATGGTCGGGGTCAGCAGCACGATCACCTCGTTGCGGCGCTTGTTCTGGGTCTTCTGTCCGAACAACGCGCCGATCACCGGGATCCGGCTCAGCCCGGGAATGCCGGAGGAACCGCTGCTGAAGCTGTCGTCGATCAGGCCGGCGAGCATCACCGTGTCGCCGGCGCGCACCGCCGCCTCGGTCTTCATGCGCCGGGTGTTGATGCGCACGTTGCCGTTGTCGTCCGCATCGCCTTCCGGCGCGCTGACCTCCTGCACGATGTCCAGGAACACCATGCCGTCACGGGTCACGCGCGGGCGCACCTTGAGGATGGTGCCGGTTTCCAGGTACTGCACGGTGGAATACTGGCTGTCGCTGTTGATGCCCGACACCGATACCGAATAGATCGGGATGCGGCTGCCGACGTTGAGCGTGGCCTCGGCGTTGTTGCGCACGAAGATCGACGGCGTCTGCAGCAGGCGCACGTCGGACACCGTGTCAAGCGCGCTGATCACCGCCGCGGCGTTCTTGCCGAGGAAGGTCCAGCTCAGGCCGCCGTCGGTCACCTTGCCGGCGATGTCGCCCCAGATGCCGCGCCCCAGCGCGCTGGGCAGGCCGGCGCCGGTCATGCCGATCCCGGTATCGGTTCCGCTGGCGACCGACGAAGGCGCGTTGACCGCCTGCTCGAAGAACCAGTTGACGCCGTACTTCAGGTCGCCGGTCAGCGCCACTTCGGCCACCTGCGCCTCGATGTGCACCTGCATCGGCATCACGTCGAGCCGTTCGATCACCTCGCGGATCGATTGCCAGGACTGCGGCGTGGCGCGTACCAGCAGGGTGTTGTTCTCCTCCACCGCCGATACGCCGACACGGTCGCCTTCCACCTCCAGGGTGACACTGCCGTTGCCCGACGTGCGTGGCGACAGCGACATCGACTCGCGGCTGGAACCGCTGCCGCCCACGCCCGAACCGCCCAGGCCGCCATCGCCGCGCAGGCCGCCATCGCGCTCGCCCAGGCCGCCGTCGATCTGCACCGCGTTGGCGCCCGGCGCCAGCGACGGCGCGGAATCTCCGCCATGGCTGCCGCTGCTGCCGGCGCCGAACACTTCGGACAGGCGTTCGGCCAGTTCGCGCGCCTTGATGTACTTCAGCTCGTAGGAGAACAGCCGGGCGCTGCCGCCGGCGCTGTCGATGCGGTCCAGCCACTGCTGGATCTGGTCCAGGTAGCGCGCCTGCGGGGTGATCACCAGCACCGCGTTGGCGTTCTCCAGCGGCATGAAGCGGAACATGCCGGCGCTGGGCGTCTTGCTGTCCTCGCCGAACACCTTCTCCAGGTCGGCGGCGACCTGGTCGGCGCGCCCGGAATGGATCGGGAACACCCCGACCGACATCCCCGACAACCAGTCGACGTCGAAGATCTCGACCGTGCGCAGGTAGTTCTCCAGTTCGGCGCGGGTGCCGCCCAGGGTGATGACGTTGCGCGAGCCGTCGATGCCGACGATGGCGTTGGGCCGCGCGTACGGCTCCAGCACCTTCTTCATCTCGCTGGCGGAGATGAACTGCAGCGGCACCACCCGCACCTCGAAGCCGCGCGCGCTGGCCGCCGGCGCGGTACTCGGCGCCACCGTGCCGGCCAGCGCCTGGTCGGCGGCGACGATGTTGTAGCGGCCGCCGCTGTAGACCATGCGCGCGTTGTTCCAGCCCAGCACCATCTCCAGCAGGTTCAGCGCCTGCGCCGGCGATACCGGCTTGGGCGTGGCCAGCGTCACCGTGCCCTGCACGCCCGGCGCGATCACGTAGTTCTGGCCGAGCATGTCGCCCAGGATCGCCTTGACCACCGCGTGCAGCGATTCGCCCTCGAAGTTGAAGGTGGCGGTGCCACTGCCGGCCGCCCCCAGCGAGGGCGGCGGCGCCGCCGCGGCGCTGCGGTTGATCACGGTGCCGCTGCCGCGGCGGATCACCGCGCGCGGGCTGCCGTCGTCCTCCACGGGTTCGGCGCCCGGCAGCGGCGCCGTCTGCGCGCCGTCCCCGCTGCCGGGCACTCCGGCACCGCGCCGGATGTCTGGCGCGGGGGTACTGGCACAGCCGGCCAGCAGGCCGATCGCGAGGGAAACGGATACAAGGCGTGACGTCATGCGTTCACTCTACTGGTTCTGGCCGGAGGGACTGCCGTTCGGGTTCTGGTTCTGCTGTTGCTGCTGTTGCTGCAATTGCCGGCGCCGCGCCTGGATGCGCTCGCGGATCGCCTGCATCTGTTCCTGGGTCGGGGACGGTGCCGCGGTGGCGGGCTGCCCGGCGGCGGGCTGCCCGGCCTCGGGCGGCGCCGGCAAGGGCGGCGGCGCGACCGGCGACGGTTCCGCGCCCTGCCCGGCCGCCGCGGTGGCCGACGCCGCGTTCGGCGGCGGCTGGCCGTTGTCCGCCAGCACCGTCGGTGCGGTACCGCCCTGGCCGTTGAACACCTGCAATTCCAGGGTCTGGGTGCCGCCGGGACCGCTGACGGTGGCGTTGCGCGGCTGCAGCGCCACCAGCTGCCAGCCGGACACCGCGGGGCCGCCCAGCCGCAGGCGGATCGATTGCCCCTGCTCGGTGGTCAGCGTGGCCATGTCCAGCCCCGGCGTCATCAGCACGCCGGTCAGGCGCACCCCGGAGGTCGTGTTCTGCGGATTGCCGCCGAGGAAGAACGGCCGCGGCTGCCGGTCTTCGGCGAACAGCGGGCGCGCCGCGATTTCGCCGTACTCGGCCATTCCCTGCAGGCGTTCGGCCGCCGGCTGCGGCAATGCCGGCAGCCGGCCGCCCAGGCCGGGGTCGGCCGGCAGCGGTTCGATCCGCGTGCCCAGGCCGAACCACGTGGCCACCCACAACGCCAGCGCCCACAGTGCGCAGCCGCCCAGCCACCAGGTGCGCAGCCCCGCCGGTTCAATCCGCATCGGCCACCTCCGTGGCGGTGGCGACCGCGCCCGGCTGCAGGTAGCCGGCCAGTTCGAAGGCCACGTCCAGGCCGTTGCCGCTTTCGTTGGGCGAGAGCTGGAAGCGCTGCGCCATCACGTTGAGGTTGCGCACGAACAACCGCGGACTGCCGCTTTCCAACGCGTGCAGCACCGCGGCCAGTTCCGGGGTGCCGCAGCGCAGCCGCACCTGCACCGCCACGCGGGTGAAACGCTCGCTGTTGTCGGCCGGCAGCGGCGAGCGGTTGCTGATCGCGCAGCTGCGGTTCTCCGGGCTGGCTTCCAGCACCGCCTGCTCCAGCCGCTGCACCAGCGCCGAGGACGCCAGTTCGGCCGAGGCCTGCGGCAGGAAGCCCGGCCGCGCGGCCAGCTCCTGGCGCGCCTGCTGCAGCCGTTCGGCCACCTGCGGCGCCTGCTGCAGCTGCGTGCGCACGCGCAGCTCGCGCTCGCGCAGGGTCTCGATCTCGGCATCCACCGCCATCAGCGGCCGCGTCCACCACGGGTGCACCAGCAGCAGGTAGCCCAGCCCCAGCGCCGCCAGCAACAGCGCCAGCGCCAGCCAGCGGTCACGGCGAGCGGGCTGCGGCGCCATCGGCGGCCTCCTTGCGCGGTGCGGGCGCCGATTGCAGCTCGGCGGTCAGGGTGAAGCGGTCGCGGCGGCTGCCGTCGTCGGCCTGCAGCACGCCGGTCAGCGCCGGCGTCCGCCACAGTGCCGAGCCTTCCAGCCGCGCCACCAGCGACGAGGCGCTGTTGCTCATGCCGATCAGCTGCAACTGGTTGCCCTCCATCGAGAATTTTTCCAGCCAGGTGCCGTCGGGCAGGCGCTGGGTGAGTTCGTTCCAGACCTCCACCGCAGTCGGCCGCGCGGCACGCTGGCGGTCGAAGAACTCGGCCCCGTCCACCAGGTCCTGCAGTTGCTGCCGTTGCGCCGACACCGCGCGCGCGCGTTGCGCGGCCGCGTCCACCTGCGCGCGCAGGCCCTCGGCCGCCTGCCGCCGGTTGTCGAGCAGCTGCCACGCCGCCGCCACCAGCGCCAGCACCGCCACCACCGCCAGCAACCGGTTCCAGCGCTGCATCGGGTCGCGGCGCTGCTGGCGCCGCTCCGGCGGCAGCAGGTTCACGTCCAGCGGGGTGCCGTCGCCCCCGGCGACGTCCACGCCCGCCAGCGAGGCCATCCAGTCGCCGGCCTGCTGTTCCAGCGCTTCCAGCGCCGGCCGCGGCACCACCACCAGCTCGACCTCCAGCTGGCCGTCTTCGCGCCGCGAGGGCGTGCGCGTGTCGAAATGGACCTGGTCGGCGCCGAACGGGGTCTGCCGGTCGATCTCGAACCCGACCACGTCGCGCAGGCGCTCGGCCGCCGCCGCCGGCAGGCGCAGGCCGCGCCGCAGCACCGCCGTCTCCGGCAACAGCCAATGGCGCGGCATCGCCGCCAGCCGCGGTCCCAGCAACGGCTCGACCTCCTGCGGCGGCTGCGGCCATGGCAGTTCCGCCAGGATTTCGCGCTGCCCGGCCAGCTCGCGCTGGATCCGCAACTGCCCGGCCTCGTGCGAGAACAGCAGCCGCGCGCGCGACCAGCCCAACTGCAGCTGCCAGCGCGGCGGCAGCCAGGACAGCAGCGAACGCCGCCACCACGCCCAGAAGCCACCCGCGCCCGGCGCGATGCGCATTCCGATCCTTCCCAGACTGTCGCGCCACGCCGTCATCTCGTCGCCGTTCCCTGTTCCCAACGCAATACCGTGTAGGCCGCGCCCGGCACCCCCGAAGGGCCGCTGCGCACGATCGCCCGCAATACCGTCTCGCGCTCGCCCGAAAGCTGCGCCCGGCTCTCGATACTATAGGTGCCGGTGCCGGAGATGCGCGGCGCCGGTACATCGCCCGGCGTCGTTCCGGCGTCACCGGCCTCGCGCTGCGCCATCGCCGCGGCCGCATCCACGCCCAGCGCGGTCAGCACTTCGGCCGGCGCGAAACGCGGATCGGGCCGCGAGCGGTTGCCGTACACGGTGACCAGCGGCAGCAGCCGCGCATACAGCTCGGCATCCATGCCCAGGATCCGCTGCAGTTCGCCGACGCTCTCGAAACGCGCGTCCTTGGCCCCGTACGGCAGGCCGGCCGCGGCGTAGTCCGCGTCCTCGGCACCGCCCACCGGCTGCCGCAGGTCGTCGCGGTCGCGCCAGTCCAGGATCGCCCCGGCCAGTTGCTGCGCGCGCGACGGCTCCACCTCCAGCGCCGCCAGCAAGGCCGCCAGCAGCGCGGCATCGGCATGGTTCAGGTCGACCTTGCCGCTCTCGTCGACGATCCGCAGGTCGATGCGGGTATCGTCGAACTGCCAGCGGTAGCGGCGGCCGTCGGCCTGCCAACCCGGCTGCAGCGGCGAACCCTGCAGGCGCGACAGCGCGTATTCCACGCCGGCGCGCGCGCGCTCCTGTCCGGCCGCGGTCTCGCCGAGCACGCGCCCCTGCAGGTGCTCGACCCGCGCGGTCAGCGCGAACGCGCCGACCAGCGCGGTGAGCAGCGCCACCAGCCACAGCACCAGCACCAGCGCCGCGCCGCGCGTCGCGTTCATGGCGCCACCCCGGCGTTGCCGTATTGCGGCAGCGCCACCAGCAGCGGCGGCCACGCGCTTCCCTGCGCCGGCTCGACCTCGATGGACACCAGCACCGGCAGCCGCTCGTGCGCCTCCCATTGCTCCTGCCAGTCGCCCAGCGTGCCGGTCTGCGGTTCCACCCCGCGATAACGGATGCGTACCGACTGCAGGCCGTCGGCCAGCGCTTCCGGCGGCCGCGGCGGCTGCTCGGCGATCTGCTCGCCGTCCTGCACCAGCGTCAGCGACAGCTCCAGCCGCAGCGCGCCGGGCGCGCCGACGACCGCCAGGTCGTGCAGGTACGGCCCGCCGCGGCCGAGGTAGTCCGGCACGTCGGCGACGAAGCGCATCCGCCGCGGCTCGCCGGCGAAGCGCTGCGGCAGGCCGCTTTCCTCGTCCTGCGCCATCGCCACCGGCAGCGCCGAGGACAGCCGCCGGCGCAGGAAGCCCTCGACCGCGCGCAGCCGCTCGCTCTGCGCGGCCAGCGCTTCGCCGCGCGCGCTCACCGCCATCGCCGAGCGCACCGTGGCGAAAGCCAGCGCCAGCCCGCCGGCCAGCAGCAACGTCGCCAGCAGCACTTCGATCAGGGTGAAGCCGGCATCGCGGCGGCGGAAGACAGCGCTCACTGCATCGGCTCCACGACCGACGGCGGCAACAGCCGCAAGGTGCGCCATTGCAACTGCGGCGCCGCCGCTTCTCCCCAGCGCACCTGCAGGGTCAGCTGCAGCAGCGCGGGCTGGCCCGCCCCCGGCGCGGCATGCGCATCGGCATACGGCTCGGCCTCCAGCACCCAGCGGTAGCGCCCCTGTTCCCAGTCGCCTTCGCGGCGGCCGGGCGCCAGCGGCTCCTCGATCCCGACCGCGGCCAGCAGCGATTGCGCGTGCAACGCCGCGCGCCCGTAGTCGTCGGCCTGGCGCACCTGCCGCGCGGCGCCGGACAGGCTGCCCAGCAGCAGCGTCAACGCCAGCGCCAGCAGCGCGAACGCCACGATCACCTCGATCAGCGAATAGCCGCGCTGCCGCTTCATCGCCGCGCGCCCTCCGGCGCCGGCGCCGCCTTCACCTCGCCGGTGATCCAGCCCACGTCGATGCGCCACGCCGCGTCGCGCACGCCCAGTTCGATCCGGCCGCCACTGGAGGCGCCGTCCTCGAAGAAACGGATGGCGCCGATCCCGGCCTGCGACTGCACTTCGCGGGCGCCGGTGAAGCGCACCGACAGCTGCTCCGGCAACTGCCCGCGGCGCCCGTTCGGCGCTTCCCAGCGGCGCGTGCGCGGGTCCAGGGTGAAGCGTTGCGGCACCCCGCTGGCGATGGCCTGGGTGCGGGTGTAGCGCAGCTGCGAGGCGATTTCCTTGGCGGCGCCGCGCAGGCGCATGCCGTCGATGCCGCCGCTCATCGCCATCGCCGCCACCAGCCCCACCACCGCGATCAGCGCCACCACCAGCAGCATCTCCAGCAGCGACACCCCGGCCATGCGCGCGCGCGCGCCGCGACGCCGCGCAGGCGGCATCGGCAGCAGGGCGCGATGCGTGCGGAATCCGCTGATGGGCATGCCGCCTGGCCGTCACTCGTAGCGGATATCGGCGTCGTAGCTGCTGCCGCCGGCGCGGCCGTCCTTGCCCAGGCTGATCAGCTCGAACGGCTGGCCCTCGCCGGGCACCCGGTATTCGATGACGTGGCCCCACGGATCGTTGAGTTCGGCCGGCTTGGCGTACGGCCCCAGCCAATTGTTGACGCCACCGGGCTGGGTGACCAGGTCGTCCAGCTTGGTCGGCAGCTTGCCGGTGTCGAGCTGGTAGTTTTCCACCTTGCCGGCCAGGGTCTGGATCTGCGAGCGGGCCAGGTTGGCCTTGCCGCGGTCGGCCCCGCCCAGCACCCGGCTGCCGACCAGGGTCAGCACCGCGCCGATCAGCACGATGACGATGATGATTTCCAGCAGGCTCATGCCGGCCTGGCGGCGGCGGTTGGAGAAGCGGGTCAGGGAACGCTTGTTTGCCATTGCGGGTTTCCTTTCGACGATATTCGTTTCGACGATGTTCCGTTGTTGCATGTTCTTCCGGCGTCGCGATGGGCTCGTCCGGTGCCGTATCGCCGCGGGGCGGCGCGAACACCGTCCGCCCCCGCCCGGGCGCTCGATGGTGCGTGCATCCGGCATCTCATCCGATCGCACTGGTCAGGTCGTACAGCGGCACCAGCACCGCGACGATCACCACGCCCACCACCGAGGCCAGCAGCAGCGTGATCACCGGCACCAGCGCCGACAGCAGGCGGTCGATGGCACGCGCGCTTTCCTGCTCGAAGGTGTCGGCGGTCTTGAGCAGCATCGCGTCCAGCGCCCCGGACTCCTCGCCCACCTGGATCATCTGCAGCGCCAGCCGCGGGAAGCGCTTGCCGCGCGCCAGCGCCACCGACAGGCCATGCCCGTTCTTGACCTCGTCGGCGGCGGCCGCCACGTCGGCCGTCAGCGCCCGGTTCGACAGCACGTTGCGGGCGATGCCCAGCGCGCCCAGCAACGGCACGCCGTTGCGCAGCAGGGTGCCGAGGGTACGCGCCAGGCGCGCGGTTTCCAGTTTCGCCACCAGCGGCCCCAGCAGCTTGCGCTGCAGCAGCCAGCCATCGAACGCCAGGCGGAAGGCGGGATCGCGGCGCTTGCGCTCGGCCCACAGCAGCAACAGCGCCGGCACCGCCAGCAGCACGAACCACCAGTCGCGCACCAGCAGCCCCGCGCCGAGCACCAGCTGCGTGAACCAGGGCAGCGCCACGTCCAGGCTCTCGTACATCTGCGCGAACTGCGGCACCACGTAGCCCAGCAGGAACAGCAGCGCCAGGCCGACCACCAGCAGCAGGATCGCCGGATAGATCAACGCGTTCACCACCCGCCCCTTGAGTTCGCGGCTGCGCTCCAGGTAGTCGGCCAGCCGCTGCAGGGTTTCGTGCAGGCTGCCGCCGGCCTCGCCGGCCCGCACCATGTTCACGTACAGCCGCGAGAACAGGCCGTGCTGCCGCTCCAGCGCCACCGACAGCGGCGCGCCGCCACGCACGGTGTCACGGACGTCGGCGATCACCCGGCGCGACTTCGCGTCCTCCGGCAGTTCGAGCAGGATCGACAGGGCGCGGTCCAGCGGCTGCCCCGCGCCGAGCAGGGTCGCCAACTGCTGGGTGAACTGCACCAGCGCCGCACCGTCGAACGGACGACTGCGCAGCAGCTGCCGCAGCGCACCGGTATCGATGCCGGCCTCGCCGGCGGGCCGCGCCTCCATCGGCAGGTGCCCCTGCTCCTGCAGCCGCGCGATCACCTCGGCGTCGCTGCCGGCCTCCATCTGGCCGTCGAGCACTTCGCCGTGGCTGTTCAGGGCTTTGTAGCGGTAAAGGGGCATGACTCGTCGTGATCGTTCGTGATCGTCATTCCCGCGGAAGCGGGAATCCATGGACCTTGCTCTTCGGCATCTGGCCGATGACGTCAGGCCACAAATCCCTCCATGAAGGGTTGCTTTCGTCGATCAGCCGCATCTTCCATGCTCGCCTCCACTTCTTGATCTGCTTTTCCCGCAGGATCGCCGATTCCATGGTGTCGTGCATTTCGTACCAGACCAGGCCCGTGACGGAATACTTGCGGGTGAATCCATCCACGGCGTGTTCCCTGTGCTGCCAGATCCTGCCGACGAGGTTGCAGGTAACGCCGGCATAAAGCGTTCCAGTGCGTTTGCTGGCCAAGACGTATACGCATGGTTGTCTGTCCATTTGTTCTTCCCTGAGTCTCATGAACGTCCATGGATTCCCGCTTTCGCGGGAATGACGGTTCTGAAAGCACATTGCGATACGACGGTCATGCCTCTTCGGTCACCCGCAGCACTTCCTCGATGGTCGTCTGCCCACTCAATGCCTTGACCAGCCCGTCCTCGTACATGGTGCGCATGCCGGCGGCGCGGGCGATCTGCTCGATCTCGCCCATGCCGGCGCGGCGCATCACCGCGCGCCGCAGTTCGTCGTTCATCACCAGGAATTCCATGATCGTGGTGCGACCCAGGTAGCCGGTCGGGGCGATCTCCGAGGGCTGCGGCCGGTACAGGAAGATCTCGCCCTCGGGTTGCAGCCGGCGCAGGCCGAACTTCTCGATCTCCTCCGGCGAAGCCGGGTACTTCTGCGCATGCCGTGGCTCCAGCCGCCGCACCAGGCGCTGGGCGAGGATGCCGTTGATGGTGGACGTGAGCAGGTAGTCCTCCACGCCCATGTCGAGCAGGCGGGTGATGCCGCCGGCGGCGTTGTTGGTATGCAGCGTGGACAGCACCAAGTGGCCGGTGAGCGCGGACTGGATGGCGATGCGCGCGGTCTCCAGGTCGCGCATCTCGCCGATCATGATGATGTCCGGGTCCTGGCGCACGATGCTGCGCAGCGCGTTGGCGAAGTCCAGGCCGATCTGCGGCTTGGCCTGGATCTGGTTGATGCCCTCGATCTGGTACTCGACCGGATCCTCGACGGTGATGATCTTGACGTCGGCGGTGTTGAGCTGGCTCAGCGCGGTGTACAGCGTGGTGGTCTTGCCCGAGCCGGTGGGGCCGGTGACCAGCAGGATGCCGTGCGGCTGCTCCAGCACCTTGCGGAACTGCGGCAGGAAGGCGTCGGTGAAGCCGAGCCGGTGGAAGTCGAACACCACGGTCTCGCGGTCGAGCAGGCGCATCACCACGCTCTCGCCGTGCGCGGTCGGCACCGTGCTCACGCGCAGGTCCAGTTCCTTGCCCTGCACCCGCAGCATGATGCGGCCGTCCTGCGGCAGGCGGCGCTCGGCGATGTTGAGCCGGGCCATGATCTTGATGCGGCTGATCACCGCTGCGGTCAGGTTGGCCGGCGGGCTTTCGCCCTCGATCAGCACGCCGTCGACCCGGTAGCGCACCTTCAGCCGGTTCTCGAACGGCTCGATGTGGATGTCGGAAGCGCGCAGCTCGACCGCCCGCTGGATCACCAGGTTCACCAGCCGGATCACCGGCGCCTCGGACGCCAGGTCGCGCAGGTGCTCGATGTCGTCCACCGCGCCGCTCTCGCCGTCGGCGGTCTCGACGATCGCGCCCATCGCGCTGCGGCCCTGGCCGAACCAGCGCTCGATCAGGTCGTCGATCTCGGAACGCACGCCGACGTGCGCACGCACGCTGCAGCCGGTGGCCAGTTGCACCGCCTGCTGCACGTAGCCCTCGTGCGGGTCGGCCAGCCACAGGTCGATGGCGCCGTCTTCCACTGCCAGCGGGCAGGCATGGAACTGCTTGAGGAAGCGCAGCGACAGTGGCGGCGCGTCGGCCAGCGCCGGCGGCGGTGCCGACGGCAATTGACGCCCGTCGAGCAGCGGCAACGCCAGCACCTGCGCGCTGGTTTCGGCATGGTCGCGCTCGGACACCAGGCCCAGCCGCGCCAGCAGCGCCAGCAGGCTGCCGCCGGATTCGCGCTGCAGCTGGCGCGCGCGCGCCAGGTCGGTTTCCTTCAGCCGTCCCCGGCCCAGCAGCGCATCGACGATGCGCGCCTCGGCGTCGGGCGTGGCGATGGCGTCGTGGGCAACCGCGTTCACGCATACCTCCTGTAATCCTTCGCGACTTTAGCAGTTCGCGCCGCCACTTCGCGCGGCAGGTTCCGTGACGCAGGATGGAAAAGAGGAACCCCGGCCGGAGCCGGGGTTCGTGGTACCGCAGACAGCAACGCTTACTGGCGCGCGACCAGGCTCACCCCGCTGTAGGCCGAATCGCCCACCAGCTTGATGTAGTACGTGCCGGCCACCGGCGCGGTGAAGCGCACCGTCTCGCTGTTGCCCGGACGCGCGGACTTGGCGTCGTGGTCGTCGACGGTGGGCTCGTCGCCCAGGCTGACGTACAGCGAGACGTTGCCGGTGCCGCCATAGGTGAGGATGCTCAGCACCGCGCCGGCTTCGGCCTCGAAGCTGTACAGCACCTCGCTGCCGGCCGCACCGGACAGGCCGGACACCACCACCTTGTTGGTCAGCGGGATCGCAGTCGGGCCGCACTCTTCCACTTCCGGATCGCACGGTTCCTCCAGCGCCTTGTCCAGCGCCGCCTTGGCGTCGACGATGCCGGTGCCGATCGGGGTGCTGCCTGGGATGGCCACCGGGAACGGCCGCGCGGTCTGCTTCAGCAGGTCCTCCAGCTCGCCCGGCGACAGGGTGTCGCGGCCGGCGGCGGCCAGGGCGCCCTGCACCAGCGCGCCCACCGCCGCCACGTGCGGCGAGGCCATCGAGGTGCCGCCCATGCCGACGTAGGAGTAATCGCCGGAGGTCGGGGTGGTCGCGCCGCTGTACCAGGCCTGCCAGACGTAACCGCCCGGGTTGCCGTCCACACCGCCGCCGCCGCCCGGAGCGGACAGGTCGACCACCGCGCCGTAGTTGGAGTACGAGGCGATACCGCCGGTGATGCGGGTGGCGCCCACGGATATGACGTTGTCGCAGCTGGCCGGACGGTAGTTGGCGGCATTGGCCGCGCTGTTGCCGGCGGCCACCACCACGGTGGTGCCGCGCGACACCGCACCGTTGATCGCGTCCTGGTAGACGGTGCCGCAGGCGCCGCTGCCGCCCAGGCTCATGTTGATGATCTCGGCCGGGTTGGGGTTGGCCGGGATGCCGGCCACGGTGCCGCCGGAGGCCCAGATGATGGCGTCGGCGATGTCGGAAAGGTAGCCGCCGCACTTGCCGAGCACGCGCACCGGCAGCACCTGCGACTTGTAGGCGACGCCGGCCATGCCGATGCCGTTGTTGGTGGCCTCGGCGATGGTGCCGGCCACGTGGGTACCGTGCCAGGAGCTGTCGTCGGCCACCGAGCCGGCATAGCACTCGTTGTTGTTCTCGACCCAGTCGCCGTAGTCCAGCGCGCCCGGCACGCGGTCGTCGGTGGGACGGCGCGAGGTTTCGGCGTCGGAGATGAAGTCGTAGCCTTCCAGCAGGTTGCCGGCGAAGTCCGGATGCTCGGGCAGGATGCCGGTATCCAGCACCGCCACCACCACGCCCTCGCCCTGGGCGATGTCCCAGGCGGCCGGCGCGTTGATGCCGCCGACGGCGTTGTGCAGGTGCCACTGGTAGGTCTGGTAGTACTGGTCGTTGGGCACCAGCTGCGGCTGCTCCAGCCGCACCGGCAGGTCGGCGCGCTGCAGCTTCACGTCGACTTCGGCGTACTGCACCGACGGGTCGGCCGCGATCTCGGCCACTACCTTGTCCAGTTCGGCGCGGCTGAGCCTGGCGTCGAGCCGGATCAGGTCGGCGCCCACACCGAGCGTGCGCACGTGCTCGGCGCGGATCGCCGCGGCACGGGTCTTGGTCGCGCCGAGGCTGGCACGCGAGACCGCCGACTGCACCGCCGACAGCTTTGCCGACTGGTCGCGCGCGGCGGCGCTGCCTTCACGGTACTTGACCAGGATGCGACTGGAGCCCTGGACCCCGGCCGGCGCCGCCTGCGACGGCTCCTTGACCTGCAGCTGCGGTGCGGCGTGGGCGGCGGTAGCGCCCAGCGACATGGTCAGCACCGCGGCGGCGATGGCGTTGATGCGAAGGTTCTGCTTGTTGATCACGTTGACGTCCTCTTCAAGTTCATGGATCAGGCGACAGTTCAGGCCGAAAACACTCCATGCGAAATCCGTTGGCCGGCCCAGCCAAGGTTCCTGCGGTCTGCCCCCTCAGGCCTTGCACACTGCTGTACGGCGGCGCCCGCACAGGACGCCGCCGCGTTCGTCACCAGCCGAAACCGGCGCCGACGCCCACCGAGCTGTCATCGCTGCTGAAGGCGCCGCCGAAGGTCACGGTGGCGCGCTCGCTGATGGCGCGCTGGTAGCCGAGCGACAGCGCCGACTCGCCGCTCTGGAAGCCGACGCCGACGCCGACCCGGTTCTGGGTGCGGATGCCGGCCGCGCTGGTGGCCATGTTGAGCATGGCCGCGTTCATCGCGCCCTGGCGGTCGATGCGACGGTCCTGATGGCGCAGGCGGCTGTCGATCTCTCCCTTGTAGATGTCGAAGCTGTCGGCCATCGCGCTGAAGCGGTTGTCGGTGTAGCTGTTGGCGGTGGCGATGCCGCTGTCCAGCTGGCCCTTGTTGACCGCGTCGGTGGCCCGGGTACCGGCAGCGACGTTGGCGATCTGGCGCTCGTTGCCGGCACTGCCGACCGAGACCGTGTTGGCGCGGTCGGCCACCGAGCCCTGTCCCAGCGCCACCGCCCCCTGCGCCGTGGCGCTGGCGCCCTGGCCGATGGCGGTGCCGGAGGCGGCAGTCACGCTGGCGCCTTCGCCCATCGCCACCGCATTGGTGGCCACCGCGGCGATGCTGGCGTTGGCGCCGACCGCCGTGCTGCCGTCGGCGTTGACCCGCGCGTTGCTGCCGATGGCGGTGTCGTTGGGGCCGTGGGCGTAGGCGTTGCCGCCGACGGCGGTGCTGCTGCCGGCATTGGCCTGGGCCTGGTTGCCCAGCGCGGTGGCGCCGTCGGCGGCCGCCACGGTCGTGGCCGGCGCCGTAGCTTCACCCGTCGCCGTCGTCGCCGATGGCGTCTGCGTGCCACCCGCGACCGCGGCGGTGGCGCCGGGACCACGGATGCTGCCGTTGCCGTTGCCCGGCACGCGGTTGCCGTTGTTGAGCGCGGTGACCTGCTGGTCGAGCGCGCTCAGCGCATCGCCGACGTTGTTGTAGCTGGAGCCCTGGATGACATAGGTCGGTGCCACGAACACGCCCTGCATGCCCACCGCCGCGCCGCCACCGAGGAAGGTGGCGACGTTGCTCAGCGACTGGAACAGCTGCCCGCCGTTGACCGCCTGCAGGCTGCCGGCGGCGATGGAACCGGCCGCCACGTTGTCCAGGCGGGTGCCTTCGAGGCCGGACAGGGTGATCGTCTCGCGGCTGCTGTCGTCGTAGGTCAGCGCATTGGCGGCCACGCCCTCGACCGAACCGATGCGGCCATCGATGTCGTTGACCCGCGTCTCCACCGCACCCACGCGCTGGTTGGTGACGTTGAGCTGGCTGCCGTTGACCGCATCGGTGCTGCCCTCGGCGACGCGGCCGGCGGCGACGTTGACGATCCGGCGGGTGGCCGGGCCGTCGGTACCGTTGCCGCCGCCCACCGACACCACGTTGGCCTCGGTGGCACGCGAGCCGGAGCCCAGTGCCACCGAGTTGGCGCCGGAGACGCCGGCGCCGGCGCCGATGGCGATGCTGTTGGCACCGTTGCTGGCGAACGCGCCATAGCCGATGGCCACGCCGTTGGTCGCGGTGATCGAGGTCTGCCGGCCCAGCGCGGTGCTGTTGTTGCCGCGTGCCGAGGCATCGGCGCCGACCGCGGTGGCGCCGGTGGCGTTGGCGGTGCTGGCCGTGCCCAGCGCGGTGCTGCGGTTGGCGCTGGCCGCGGCGCCGGAACCGGCGGCGACGCTGTCGGCGCCGCTGGCGGTGGCCACGCCGCTGCCGCTGGCCTGGAAGTACTGGCTGGTGGTTTCCGCCGCGGCGGCCACCGCGTCCAGCTGCGACTTGTTGACCGCGTCGTTGCCGTTGACCGCGTCGCTGACGTTGGTGATGCGGCGCGTGGCCGGCGAGGTGATGCCGTTGCCGCCGCCCACCGACACCACGTCGGCTTCTGACGCGCGCGATCCGGCACCCAGGGCGACGCTGTTGGCGCCGTTGGCCCAGGCGCTGGTGCCGATCGCCGTGGCGTTGACGCCGCTGTAGGCGTAGGAGTCCTGGCCGATGGCAGTGGCGCCCTGCGAGGTGGCCCAGGCGAACTGGCCCAGCGCGGTGGTCTGCCCCGCGGTGGCCCAGGCCGTGGCGCCGATCGCGGTGCTGTCCTCGCCGGTGGCGCGGGCGCTGGCGCCCACGCCGGTGCCGTACAGGCCGCTGGCGGTGGCGCCGTAGCCGGCAGCGATGGCGTAGTCGCCCGCCGCCGCGCTGCCCCAGCCCAGCGCCGAGGCGTAGTTGCCGGAAGCATCGGCGCCGTAGCCCAGCGCGGTGGTGCGGGTGCCGCTGGCGCTGCTGAATGCGCCCACCGCGGTGCTGTAGTCGCTGCTCGTCTCGGCGCTGTAGCCCACGGCAGTGGATTGCAGGCCGGAAGCATCGGCGGCCGCGCCGCTGGCGGTGCTGAACGCACCGCTGGCCTGCGCGCCCGCGCCGAGCGCGGTGGCGCCGACCTCGCTGGCGGTGGTGGTGGCATCCAGCAGCACGTTGCCGTTGGCGTCCTCGTAGTACAGCGAGCCGCCGATGGCGGTCGCCGAATCGGCCGAGGCCACCGCGTTGAAGCCCGAGGCGGTGGCGTACTGGCCCTGGGCGAACGCGCCGCTGCCGAAGGCCGACGCGCCCTGGCCGATGGCGTTGCTGGCCGAACCCAGCGAGGTCGCATAGTCGCCGTCGGCATAGGCGTTGGAGCCTGCCGCCAGCGCTTCCTCGCCCGCAACCAGCGCCTCGCCTTCGCCCGTCGCCTTGAAGTAGCGATCGGTCTGCTCGGCCACTCCGGCCACGGCATTGAGCTGGTCCAGGTTCACCGCATCGGTGCCCTCGGTGCCGGCGGCGACATTGGTGATCTGGCGCTCGCTGCCGACGTCGCCCACCGACACGGTGTTGTCGCGCTCGGCCAGCGAACCGGCACCCAGGGCGACGCTGTTGACCCCGAAGGCGAACGCGCTTTCGCCCAGCGCGGTCGCGCTGGCCGCGTCGGCCCAGGCATTCCAGCCCACCGCGGTGGTGTAGTCGTCCGTGGCCCAGGCGCCGGCGCCGAACGCCGAGGAACCGGTGCCGGACGCACGCGCCGGGATGAAGCCGAAGAAGGTCGAACCGCCGACCGCCACGCTCTCGTCGCCGGTGGCCTCGCTGAACTCGCCCACCGCCACCGCGCTGGCACCGGAAGCGGTGGCCGCCACGCCGACGGCGGTGGCGTAGTCGTTCGATGCCACCGCGCCATAACCCAGCGCCGAGGCCAGGTAGCCGCTGGCCTCGCTGTAGCCGCCTACCGCGGTGGTGCCGACGTTGCTGGCGCTGGCGCGGAAACCGTTGGCCGTGGCCTGGTTGTCCGCCGCCACCGCCTCGCTGCCGGTCGCGGTGCTGTAGGTGCCCGAGGCCTGCGCACCGTTGCCGGTGGCGGTGGCCCCGATCTCGGCGGCCAATGCACCACTGCCCAGGGCGATGCTGTTCTCGCCCAGCGCCTGCGCATCGTTGCCGAACGCCGCCGCACCATCGGCCACGGCCAATGCATTGAAACCGACCGCCGTGGCGTAATCGGCCAGCGCGTTGGCACCGCTGCCCAGCGCGGTGCTGCCGTCGCCGATGGCATTGGCCGCCTCGCCGGCCGCCAGCGCGTTGTCGCCCTCGACGTAGGCGCCGGCATCGCTGTCGTCGCTGCCGCTGGCCTGGAAGTACTTGCTGGTGGTCTCGGCCACCTCGGCCACGGCGTTGAGCTGGTCCAGGTTCACCGCGTCGGTGCCGGCGGTGCCTGCCGCCACGTTGGTGATCTGGCGCTCGTTGCCGGCGCTGCCCACCGACACGCTGTCGGCACGGTCGGCGATCGAATCGGCGCCCAGCGCCACGCTGTTCTCCGCGTGCGATTCGGCGAAGTTGCCCAGCGCGGTGCTGTTGGCGCCCGGCGACCAGGCGCCGCCGCCGACCGCGGTCGAGTACGCACCCGAGGCTTCGGTGGCGATCAGGCCGGCGAACGAACCGCCGACCGCCACGCTGTTGGTGCCGCTGGCGATGCTGCCCTGGCCGGTGGCAGTGCTGTAGGCGCCGGTGGCGACCGCGTCGCCGCCCACCGCCACGCTGCCCGAACCGGACGCGGTGCTGAAGTTGCCCAGCGCGGTGCTGTTGAAGCCGTTGGCCTGGGCGTAGCCGCCCACCGCGGTGGCGTAGTTGGCGCCGGCCTCGGCGGCGAAACCGAATGCCGCCGCGGTGGTGCCGTTGGCCACGCTCTCGGCACCGATCGCCGTGGCGCCGGTGCCGCTGGCGGTGCTGTAGTAGCCGATGGCGGTGGATTCGACGCCATCGGCCTGCGCCAGTGCGCCATTGGCCACGCTGCCGTCGCCGCTGGCCACGGCCGCCGCGCCGGTGGCGGTGCTCTGCTCGCCGCTGGCTTCGCTTTCCGCACCCAGCGCGGTGGCGTATTCGCCGGTCGATTGCGCATTGGCGCCGAGCGCCACGCCATTGGCCTGCACCGCGAGCGTGTTGAAGCCGACCGCCGTGGCGCTGTCGGCCAGGGCGAAGGCGCCGCTGCCGAAGGCCGATGCCCCCTCGCCCTCGGCCTGCGCAGCCGAGCCGACCGCCGTGGCGTAGTCGCCGACTGCGGTGGCGTTGGAGCCGGCCGCCAGGCTTTCCTCGCCGACGACCAGCGAATCGCCCTCGCCGGTGGCCTTGAAGTAGCGCGCGGTATTGACCGAGTCGAAGGTGGCCGCATTGAGCTGGGCCACGTTCACCGCATCGGTGTCCTCGCTGCCGGCGGCGACATTGGTGACCTGCCGCTCGCTGCCGGCTTCGCCGACCGAGACCGTGTTGTCGCGGTCGGCGGTCGAACCCACGCCCAGCGCCACGCTGTTGGCGCCGCTGGCCGCCGAGTCGCTGCCCAGGGCCACGCTGTTGTCGCCATAGGCACCGCTGAAGTTGCCCAGCGCGGTGCTGTTGAAGCCGCCGGCATAGGCCGCGCCACCGACCGCGGTGGAGTAGTCGCCCGCCGCTTCGGTCGGGATCAGGCCCCAGAACGCGCCGCCGACGGCCACGCTGTTGTCGCCGCTGGCCACCGAGTACGCACCGACCGCGGTGGAATCGAAGTTGCCGGCATAGGAAGCGAAGCCGACCGCGGTGCTGGTCTCGAACGCCGCCTCGGCGCCATAGCCCAGCGCGGTGGCGCCGAAGCCCCCGGCCACGCTGTAGCCGCCGTAGGCCGCCGAACCATCGCCGGAAGCCTCGCTGCGGAAGCCGCTGGTGGTGGACTGCAACCCGGAAGCGACCGACTCGCTGCCGGTGGCGGTGCTGTAGGCCGCATCGGCCTGCGCACCGTTGCCGGTGGCGGTGGCGCCGGTCTCGCTGGCGGTGGCGCCGTTGCCCAGCGCGGTGCTGTTCTCGCCCAGCGCCTGCGCCGCGCTGCCGAATGCCGAGGCGCCGGTCGCGGTGGACAACGCATCCAGGCCGACCGCGGTGGCGTTGTCGGCCAACGCGTTGGCGCCGCTGCCCAGCGCGGTGGCACCGTCGCCGATGGCGTTGGTCGCCTCGCCGGCGGCCAGCGCATTGTCGCCCTCGACGTAGGCGCCGGCATCGCTGTCGTCGCTGCCGCTGGCCTGGAAGTACTTGCTGGTGGTTTCGGCCACCTCGGCCACGGCGTTGAGCTGGGCCACGTTCACCGCATCGGTGTCCTCGCTGCCGGCGGCCACGTTGGTGATCTGCCGTTCGCTGCCGATGTCGCCCACCGACACGGTGTTGTCGCGATCGGCGGTGGAGTACGCCCCCAGCGCCACGCTGTTGGCACCGAGCGCGGTGCTGTAGTAGCCGACCGCGGTGCCCTGCACGCCGCTGGCCCAGCTCTGCGCACCAAGGGCGCTCGCGCGGTCGCCAGGCGCGTAGGAGAAGTAGCCGATCGCGGTGGCTTCGCTGCCGGAAGCTTCGGCCAGGGTGCCGTTGGCCACGGCGTAGTCGCCGCTGGCGATCGCGCCGGCGCCGACCGCGGTGGCCGCTTCGCCGGTGGCCTGGGTCTGCACGAAGAAACCCCAGCCCGGGATCAGGTCGACCGGCCCGCCGATGGCCACGCTGCTGGTGCCGGTGGCGGCGCTCTGCGTACCCAGCGCGGTGGAATAGTCGCCGGTGGCATTGGCCACCGCACCGAATGCGGAGGACTGCGCGCCGGAGGCATAGGCGCCGACACCATAGGCCGAGGCGGCGAAACCGCTGGCATCGGCGCTGGCGCCGACCGCGGTGCCGCCGATGCCGGCGCTGGTGGCACCGGTATCGACCGGCACGCCGCCATTGGTGATCAGCGGATTGCCGTTGTCGTCCACCGCCACGCCGCCCACCGCGACGCTGGCCGCGCCGGTGGCCTGCGCGTTGTTGCCGAACGCGGCGCTGTTCTCGCCCGCCGCCAGTGCATTGAGGCCGACCGCGGTGGCATTGGTGGCGACCGCAGTGGCGCCGCTGCCCAGTGCGGTGGCGCCGTCGCCGATGGCATTGGCCGCCTCGCCGGCCGCCAGCGCGTTGTCGCCCTCGACGTAGGCGCCGGCATCGCTGTCGTCGCTGCCGCCGGCTTGGAAGTATTTGCTGGTGGTCTCGGCCACTTCGGCCACGGCGTTGAGCTGGTCCAGGTTCACCGCGTCGGTGCCTTCACTGCCGGCGGCGACATTGGTGATCTGCCGCTCGCTGCCGGCTTCGCCGACCGAGACCGTGTTGTCGCGGTCGGCGGTCGAGCCCACGCCCAGCGCCACGCTGTTGGCGCCGCTGGCCGCCGAGTCGCTGCCCAGGGCCACGCTGTTGTCGCCATAGGCACCGCTGAAGTTGCCCAGCGCGGTGCTGTTGAAGCCGCCGGCATAGGCCGCGCCACCGACCGCGGTGGAGTAGTCGCCCGCCGCTTCGGTCGGGATCAGGCCCCAGAACGCGCCGCCGACGGCCACGCTGTTGTCGCCGCTGGCCACCGAGTACGCACCGACCGCGGTGGAATCGAAGTTGCCGGCATAGGAAGCGAAGCCGACCGCGGTGCTGGTCTCGAACGCCGCCTCGGCGCCATAGCCCAGCGCGGTGGCGCCGAAGCCCCCGGCCACGCTGTAGCCGCCGTAGGCCGCCGAACCATCGCCGGAAGCCTCGCTGCGGAAGCCGCTGGTGGTGGACTGCAACCCGGAAGCGACCGACTCGCTGCCGGTGGCGGTGCTGTAGGCCGCATCGGCCTGCGCACCGTTGCCGGTGGCGGTGGCGCCGGTCTCGCTGGCGGTGGCGCCGTTGCCCAGCGCGGTGCTGTTCTCGCCCAGCGCCTGCGCCGCGCTGCCGAATGCCGAGGCGCCGGTCGCGGTGGACAACGCATCCAGGCCGACCGCGGTGGCGTTGTCGGCCAACGCGTTGGCGCCGCTGCCCAGCGCGGTGGCACCGTCGCCGATGGCGTTGGTCGCCTCGCCGGCGGCCAGCGCATTGTCGCCCTCGACGTAGGCGCCGGCATCGCTGTCGTCGCTGCCGCTGGCCTGGAAGTACTTGCTGGTGGTTTCGGCCACCTCGGCCACGGCGTTGAGCTGGGCCACGTTCACCGCATCGGTGTCCTCGCTGCCGGCGGCCACGTTGGTGATCTGCCGTTCGCTGCCGATGTCGCCCACCGACACGGTGTTGTCGCGATCCGCATACGCGCCCTGGCCGAGCGCCACGCTGCCGTTGGCCACGGCGGCCGAGTCGCTGCCCAGTGCCAGGCTGTCGTCGCCCAGCGCGGTGCTGAAGTTGCCGACGGCGGTGCTGTTGTAGCCCGGGGTCCAGGCCGCGCCGCCGACCGCGGTGGAATAGTCGCCCGATGCCTCGGTGGCGACCAGTCCGGCGAGCGCGCCGCCGACCGCGACGCTGTTGGTGCCGCTGGCGATGCTGCCCTGGCCGGTGGCGGTGCTGTAGGCGCCGGTGGCGACCGCGTCGCCGCCCACCGCCACGCTGCCCGAACCGGACGCGGTGCTGAAGTTGCCCAGCGCGGTGCTGTTGAAGCCGTTGGCCTGGGCGTAGCCGCCCACCGCGGTGGCGTAGTTGGCGCCGGCCTCGGCGGCGAAACCGAATGCCGCCGCGGTGGTGCCGTTGGCCACGCTCTCGGCACCGATCGCCGTGGCGCCGGTGCCGCTGGCGGTGCTGTAGTAGCCGATGGCGGTGGATTCGACGCCATCGGCCTGCGCCAGTGCGCCATTGGCCACGCTGCCGGCGCCGCTGGCCACGGCCGCCGCGCCGGTGGCGGTGCTCTGCTCGCCGCTGGCTTCGCTTTCCGCGCCCAGCGCGGTGGCGTATTCGCCGCTGGCGCTGCTGCCGGCACCGGCGGACACGCTCTGCGCACCGCTGGCCACGGCGTTGGCGCCGATGGCGACGGCATCGGCGCCGGAAGCCGTCGCGCTGCCGTCGACCACGCAGTTGTCGAGGAGGCTGCTGTTGAGGACGATGCACGGCGCGTTGCCGCCGACTTCGACCGACTGCGCCATGGCCGGCGCCGCCAATGACCAGGCGCCTATTCCCAGCGCCAGGGCGATGGCCGCGGACAAGATCTGGAGATGGCCGCTGTCGGATCGACGCTCGTCCATCACCACCCCCGGGCCCTGGCTGCTGGCCAGTTCGGAGGCCACGACCAGTTGTCCCAATGCTTTGTTCCAGACCTTGCGATAAATCCGATTCATCGTCACTGCTCCTCAAGTAGGCTGGTTATTCGCTTGCACAAAAGCGCCATCGCCGGACGTTCCGCGTCCGCCGATCCCCCTGAGGTGTTGTGTGTCCGCTTCCCGGCCAGGCCGGGCATGAGAGGCTCACGCCTGTCATGGCCATCGATCCGTTGCAGCTGGAACGACGGCGGCGAAACGAGCGCCGAGTGTTAACCGGCCATTTAGGAAACGTCAAGTCTTTGACGCGCGTCCCGCAATTTCCGTGCTCATAAGCACATAACGGCGTGGAATTGGCCAAAAATTCCCGTCACAACAAAGGTTTCCGTCAAAAACCCGACACGCCGACAGAGCCGGCGATCGCCGCCCCGGAACCACGAAAAAGCCCGCCGGCTCAAGGCGCGGCGGGCTTCGGGAAGAACCGTCCCCGGCACTGCCGGGGCGATCGCTGGGACGGGTTCAGCCGCACCATACTCGTGCGTTGCGGAACATCCGCAGCCAGGGCGAGTCCTCCGGCCAGCCCTTCGGCGCCCAGCTCAGGTTGACGCTGCGCGGGGTGCGCTCGGGGTGCGGCATCAGGATGGTCGCGCGGCCGTCGGAGGTGGTCAGGCCGGTGATGCCGTCGGGCGAACCGTTGGGGTTGAGCGGGTAACGGGTGGCGACGTTGCCGTCGCCATCGACGTAGCGCAGCGCCACGTTGGCTGCGGCCTGGTCGACCGCGCTGGCGAACTCGGCGCGGCCTTCGCCATGCGCCACCGCCACCGGGATGCGCGAACCGGCCATGCCGCGCAGCAGGATCGACGGCGACTCCACCACCTCCAGCAGCGCGGTGCGCGCTTCGAACTGTTCGCTGCGGTTGCGCAGGAAGCGCGGCCAGTGCTCGGCACCGGGGATGATGTCCTTGAGCTGGCTCATCATCTGGCAGCCGTTGCACACGCCCAGCGAGAACGTATCGGCGCGCGCGAAGAACGCGGCGAAGGCGTCGCGCAGCGCGGCGCGCTCCAGGATCGAGGTGGCCCAGCCGCGGCCGGCACCGAGCACATCGCCGTAGCTGAAGCCGCCGCAGGCGGCCAGGCCGCGGAAGTCGGACAGCTGCACGCGGCCTTCGATCAGGTCGCTCATGTGCACGTCGTACGTGCGGAAACCGGCGCGCTCGAAGATGTTGGCCATCTCGATCTGGCCGTTGACGCCCTGCTCGCGCAGGATCGCCACCTTCGGCCGGGCGCCGGTGGCGATGTACGGCGGTCGCTCCTGCGCGTCCTGCGCCCGCGACACTTGTACATCCATGTACGGCGGTCGCTCCCGCGCCTCCTGCGCCCGCGACACTTGTACATCCATGTACGGCGCGGCCACGTCCTCGGCGGCGTCGAAGGTCAGCTTCGGCTTCAGCCCCGGCGCATTGAAGGCGCGCGCCACCGCACGCTCCTCGTCGGCGCTGTCGGGGTTGTCGCGCAGCTTCTGCATGGCGTGTGTCACCGACCACCAGGCGTCGAACAGTTCCTCCCAGCGCCACTCGGCCAGGCTCTTGCCCTGCAGCGACACCCGCACCACCGGCGCGGTGCTCGGGCGGGCAATGCGCTGCGCGCACTCGGTCAGCGCGTGGCGCTCGACCAGGTCGGCGAAGGCGGCGCGGTCCTCGTTGGCGATCTGCACCACCGCGCCCAGCTCTTCGTTGAACAGGCTGCGGAACGGATCGTCGCCCCAGGCGTCGAGCACGATGTCCAGGCCCAGGCGCGAGGCGAACGCCATCTCGCACAGCGCGGCGAAGGCGCCGCCGTCGCTGCGGTCGTGGTAGGCCAGCAGCAACCCGGCCTCGCGCGCGTCGCGGATCAATTCGAAGAACGCGCGCAGCCGCTGCGCATCGTCCAGGTCCGGCGTCTCGCCGGCGAACGCCGGCAGCGCGCTGTGGTCGGCATGCACCTGCGCCAGCACCGAACCGCCCAGGCGCTGCTTGCCGCCGCCCAGGCCGATCAGCCACAGCTCGCTGTCGCCCTCGCGGTCCAGCAGCGGGGTCAGCTGCGGGCGCACGTCGGCCACCGGCGCGAACGCGGAGATCACCAGCGACACCGGCGATACCGACTTGTGCGCCTGGCCGTCGGCCTGCCACTGCGCCTGCATCGACAGCGAGTCCTTGCCCACCGGGATGCTCAGGTCCAGCTGCGGGCACAGTTCCATGCCCACCGCGCGGACCGCGTCGTACAGCAGCGCGTCCTCGCCGTCGTGGCCGGCGGCGGCCATCCAGTTGGCCGACAGCTTGACCGTGTCCAGCGCCTGCACCGGCGCCGCGCACAGGTTGGTGATCGCCTCGCCCACGGCCATGCGCGCCGAAGCGGCGGCATTGAGCAGCGCCAACGGGGTGCGCTCGCCGATGGCCATCGCCTCGCCGGCGAAGGTGTCGAAACCGGCCAGGGTGATGGCCGCGTCGGCCACCGGCAGCTGCCACGGGCCGACCATCTGCTCGCGCGCGGTCAGGCCGCCGACGCTGCGGTCGCCGATGGTGACCAGGAAGTTCTTGGACGCCACGGTCGGGTGCGCCAGCACGCGCAGGCCGGCCTCGTGCAGGTCCAGCGTGGCGGTCTTCAGCGCCGGCCAGCGCGGTGCCGGCGGGTGTGCGGTGTCGCGGTGCATCTTCGGCGGCTTGCCGAACAGCACGTCCATCGGCAGGTCGATCGGGTGGGGACGGGCCGCTTGCGCGGCACTGCCGGGCGTTGCGGACCCGGAACCTTCGCCATACACGGATTCGATGGTCGCGCCATAGCCCACCACCAGCCGTTCCTCGGCCGTGGCCACGCCGACCGCGGCGAACGGGCATCGCTCGCGCGCGCAGATCGCGGCGAACTCCTCCAGCCGCGCGGCCGGCACGCCCAGCACGTAGCGCTCCTGCGATTCGTTGCACCACAGCTGCATCGGCGACAGCGACGGATCGTCGGTGGGCACCTTGCCCAGGTCGATCACGCCGCCCACGCCGGAGTCGTGCAGCAGCTCGGGAATGGCGTTGGACAGGCCGCCGGCGCCGACGTCGTGGAAGAACTGGATCGGGTTGCCGGCGCCCATCGCCACGCAGCGGTCGATGACCTCCTGGCAGCGGCGCTCCATTTCCGGGTTGTCGCGCTGCACGCTGGCGAAGTCCAGGTCCTCGGCGCTCTCGCCGGAGGCGACCGACGAGGCGGCGCCGCCGCCCAGGCCGATCAGCATCGCCGGGCCGCCGAGCACGATCACCGCATCGCCCGGCTGCAGCTTGACCTTGTCCACCTGCACGCGGTCGATCGCGCCCAGGCCGCCGGCCAGCATGATCGGCTTGTCGTAGGCGCGGGTGATCTCGCCTTCCGGCAGTTCGAAGCTGCGGAAATAGCCCAGCAGATTGGGACGGCCGAACTCGTTGTTGAACGCGGCGCCGCCGAGCGGGCCGTCGAGCATGATGTCCAGCGCCGGGGCCATGCGCGGGTTCAGCGCGCGCGGCGCTTCCCACGGCTGCGGCAGCGTGGGGATGCGCAGGTGCGAGACCGAGAAGCCGGTCAGGCCGGCCTTGGGCTTGCCGCCGCGGCCGGTGGCGCCCTCGTCGCGGATCTCGCCGCCGGCGCCGGTGGAGGCGCCCGGGAACGGTGCGATCGCGGTCGGGTGGTTGTGGGTTTCCACCTTGATCTGGAAGGCGCTGGGGACCAGCGCCTCGCTGCGGTACTCGCCGGTCTTCGGGTCGGGACGGTAGCGCGCGGCCGGGTGGCCCTCGATCACCGCGGCATTGTCGCTGTACGCGCTGAGCGTGTACTGCGGCGTCTGCTGGTGGGTGTGCTTGATCATCCGGAACAGCGAGCGGTCCTGGTCGTGGCCGTCGATGGTCCAGCTGGCGTTGAAGATCTTGTGCCGGCAGTGCTCGGAGTTGGCCTGCGCGAACATCATCAGCTCGACGTCCGACGGCTCGCGGCCGAGTTCGCCGAAGCGCTGGCGCAGGTAGTCGATCTCGTCCTGCGCCAGTGCCAGGCCGAGGCGGGCGTTGGCCTGCTCCAGCGCATCCAGCGGGATCCGCTCCAGCTCGCCGCGGGCCGGCACGTCGAACAGCGCCTGCGCCTGCGCGGCGGCGTCCAGCAGCGACTGGGTCATCGGGTCGTGCAGCAGCCGCTCAAGTGCAACGATGTCGTCGCGGGAAAGCCCCGGAGCGGCGTGCGGACCAGTCGTTGCCCCCGGCCGCGGCGGCGGCATGGAATCGACCGCTGCGGAGGGCTCCGCCTGGCGCGGCCAACCCGACAGGTCGATACGGGTACCGCGCTCCACCCGCTGGATCGCCAGGCCGGCCCCGCGCACCAGCTCGGTGGCCTTGCTCGACCATGGCGACAGCGTGCCCAGCCGCGGCACCACGTAGCGCGACACCGCCCCGTCCTCGCGCGGCGCGGCCTGCGGCTGCGCCTGCAGGATGCGGCCCAGCACGGCCTGGTCGACGGCGGCATCGTCCTCGGCGCGGATGAAGTAGACGTGCCAGGCCCCGGCGATGCGCAGGTCGGCGGCGATGGTCTGCAGGCGGGATTCGAGCCGAGCGCGACGGAACGGCGAAAGGGCGGCTGCGCCCTCGAGGACGATCATGTCCGGGAAACCATGAATGGGAATCGGGCCAGACATTGTACCGGAGTCCGTCCCCCGGCCCCTTGCCCCGGTTTACCCGTTCCAGCCCGGCCTGGCGATCGAAACCATGCGCTGGTTCACGACATTCGCTGAAACTTGATGACAACGTTATCACCGCTTCACCGCTTCACCGCAAGCCTGATTCACCGTGCTAGCTCGATTCACTGCGTAAGTCCGCCCCCTCCGCCACCTGCGCTCCAACGGCGTCCCGGACCCGTTGTACGCGCCCCGCCATTCCGGCCGGGCGCGCCACTTCAATCGGAGATCGAACATGCTGGATCGGACCACCCGCCCCTTCCGCCCCGCGCGGACACTCGTCCCCGGCCTGGCCGTGCTGGCCGCACTGCTGCTGCCCGGCCTGGCCCAGGCCGCCAACTGCACCGGGGTCCCGCAATGGGACCCCGCCACGATCTATCCCGCCGGCAGCAAGCTGCAGAAGGACAACGTGCTGTACCAGGCGCGCGTCGACATCTGGAACGCACCACCGGACCATCCGTCCGGCGCCCACTGGTACGACAACCTCGGCAACTGCGACGGTGGCGGCGACGTCAACCAGCCGCCCACCGTCAGCCTGACCGCCCCCGCCGCGGGCAGCAGCTTCACCGCCGGCAGCAACATCACCCTCAGCGCCAATGCCAGCGACAGCGACGGCACGGTCACCCAGGTGGAGTTCTTCCAGGGCAGCACCTCGCTGGGCGTGGACACCTCGGCGCCCTACAGCATCACCTGGAGCAACGTCGCCGCCGGCAACTACACGCTGAAGGCGGTGGCCACCGATGACGACAACGCTGTCGCCAGTTCGGCCACGGCCAACATCACGGTGACGACCTCGTCCTCGGACACCACCGCCCCCAGTGTTCCCTCCGGGCTCGCGGCGACATCCAGGACCACCACCAGCCTGACCCTGGGCTGGAACGCGGCAACCGACAACCCCGGCGGCAGCGGCGTGGCCGGCTACGACCTCTACCGCAACGGCAGCATCGTCGGCTCCCCCACCGGCACCAGCTACGTGGACGGCGGGCTCAGCCCGAACACCCAGTACAGCTACCGCGTACGTGCCCGCGACAACGCCGGCAACGCCTCCGCGCAGAGCGCGGCGGTCACCGCCAGCACCCTGGCCGACGGCGGCGGCGGCGGCAACAAGCGGGTCATCGGCTACTTCACGCAATGGGGCATCTACGGCCGCAACTACCGGGTCAAGAACATCGACACCAGCGGTTCGGCCGCCCAGCTGACCCACATCAACTACGCGTTCGGCAACGTCCGCAACAACCGCTGCGAGGTCGGCGTCACCCAACCCGCCGACCCGAACACCGGCGCCGGCGGCGACGCCTTCGCCGACTACACCAAGGCGTTCAGCGCCGCCGAAAGCGTCAGCGGCAACGCCGACAGCTGGGACCAGTCGCTGCGCGGCAACTGGAACCAGCTCAAGCAGCTCAAGGCCAAGCATCCCAACCTGAAGGTGCTGATCTCGCTCGGCGGCTGGACCTGGTCGCGCGGCTTCTCCAGCGCCGCGCGCCCGGAGAACCGCCAGGCGTTCGTGGCCTCGTGCATCGACGCCTACATCCGCGGCAACCTGCCCGTCACCGACGGCGCCGGCGGCCCCGGGGCGGCGCTGGGCGTGTTCGACGGCATCGACCTCGACTGGGAGTACCCGGTGGCCTGCGGCCTGAGCTGCGGCTCGCCCGAGGACAACGCCAACTTCACCGCGCTGCTGGCCGAGTTCCGGCGCCAGCTCGACGCGGTGCGGCCCGGGCTGCTGCTGACCGTGGCGGTGGGCGCGGGCATCGACAAGATCCGCGTCACCGACCCGGCGGCGTACCACCAGTACCTGGACTACATCAACGTGATGACCTACGACTTCCACGGCGCGTGGGACCCGCAGACCAACCATCACTCGGCGCTGTTCAATTCGCCCAACGACCCGTCCACCGGCGACCAGCGGTTCTACAACAGCAACGACGCGATCGAGGCGTTCCGGACCCGCGGCGTGCCGGCCAACAAGCTCAACCTGGGCATCGGCTTCTACGGCCGCGGCTGGACCAACGTGCCCAACGTCAACAACGGCCTGTACCAGAGCGGCTCGGCCGCGGCGGGGACCTACGAGTCCGGCATCGAGGACTGGAAGGTGCTCAAGAACCTGGGCTGGCCCAGCTACACCGACGCGCAGGCCCGCGCGCACTGGATCTACAACGGCAGCACGTTCTGGACCTTCGACAGCCCGGCGATGATCAGCGAGAAGATGGGCTACGTGAAGGCGCAGAACCTCGGCGGCGCGTTCTTCTGGGAGTTCAGCGGCGACGACGACCAGGGCACCCTGGCCAAGGCGATCGGCAACGGCCTGAAGTGAGGCAGAGCGCGCGGCGTGGGCGATGCGCGTCCACGCCGCGCAACCGCGGTCGCCGCCACCGGCGGCAACACTTCATCGGATCATGCAAAGCAGGCAGCCCGGCTCAGGCCGGGCTGCTTTTCGTTGCGGCGGTGCGGGAATCCCGCGGCTGTCAGCGGCTGCCCGCGGCGGCCGGGATGCGCTCCAGCGCGGCCTTGAGCTGCGCCGGCGGCAGGTAGCCGCCCAGCTGGGTGCCGTCGGCGGCGAAGATCGCCGGGGT
The DNA here is from genome assembly GCF_026107455.2 of Xanthomonas chitinilytica. Taxonomy (GTDB): domain Bacteria; phylum Pseudomonadota; class Gammaproteobacteria; order Xanthomonadales; family Xanthomonadaceae; genus Stenotrophomonas; species Stenotrophomonas chitinilytica. The sequence continues at coordinate 229,116 of NZ_JAPCHY010000002.1, forward strand.
GCCGTTGACGCCCAGCTGCTGGCCCAGGCTGTACTGCATCGCCACCGGGTTGGTGCAGTTCTTGGCGACCACCGGCTGGCCGGCCTTGGCATTGGTCAGCGCCTGCTTGCGGTCGGCCGCGCACCAGACCGAGATCATGTCGGTGTAGTCCTGGCTGCCCAGGCCCATGCGCGGGAACGCCAGGTACTCGACCGCGATGCCCTGGCGGTTGAGCTCGGCGATGTCCTGGTGCAGCTTGCGGCAGTAGCCGCACTCGATGTCGGTGAACACGCTGACGGTGTACTTGGCGTTCGGCGGCGCGAACACGATGCGGTCGGCGTGCGGCACGGTGTCCAGCAGCTTGCGGCGATAGGCCAGCAGGCCGTCGCTGGTGGCCAGCGCCTTCTTCTCGATGTCGTAGGGCTGGGACTGCATCAGGTAGCGGCCGTCGTCGGACACGTACAGCACCTGCCCGGCCACCACCACCTCGCGGAAGCCGGCGAACGGCGCCGCGCCGACGTAGTCGGGCTTGAAGTTGGGGTCCAGCTGCGCCAGCGCGGCGCGCACGCGCTGCTCCACCGCGCCCTCGGCGGCCGGGGCGGCGGCCTTGCCCGGGGCGCCGGAAGCGGTGTCGCCACCGGTCGGCGACGGTTGCTGCGCACAGGCGGAAAGGCTGATCGCGCCCAACAGCGCGGCAATGGCAATACGGAGCATCGGGTATCCAGGGGACGGAAACAGGGCCGGATTCTCGCACAACGGGGAAGCGGGGGCGGGAGGGAGCTTCCGGGCGCTGGATCGCCTTGGGGAATGGGAGCGGGGAGCGGAAGGTCCATGGATGCCCGCCTGCGCGGGCATGACGGGCCGGGAATCGACTACCGGGTGGACGACGGGTGCCGATCCGGCAAAACGCAAAACGAATCCACGCGCCACGGAGCCGGAACAGCGCTTTCCGCCCATAGCAGCGCCTCCCGTCCATGACAGGGCCGCACCAACACCGCTGCCGTCATGCCCGCGCAGGCGGGCATCCATGGACATTGCTCCTGGCTGGGGGACGGAAACGGATGACAGAGTCAGGGAAAAACGCACTCTTGCCGCCGCTCGGAAAGCTCGCGACTGACGTCGCTCCTACGGCATTTCCCTGCCGTTGTAGGAGCGACGTCGGTCGCGACCGGTGGGACCGCCCGCTCCGCTGAAGCCCCGGATTCCCGCCGCCAGCCCGGCCCCGGATACGCCGGCCCGGCCATCCATCGCCCGCTTCACCCCCTCGGGTGATGCCTGGCGTGCAGCTTCTGCAGATGCTCACGCGCGACCAGGGTGTAGATCTGGGTGGTGGACAGCGAGCTGTGGCCCAGCAGCATCTGCAGCGCGCGCAGGTCGGCGCCGTGGTTGAGCAGGTGGGTGGCGAAGCTGTGGCGCAGCCCGTGCGGACTGATGCGCTCCGGGTCGATGCCCGCCACTGCCGCATAGCGCTTGACCAGCCCCCAGAACTGCTGCCGGCTCAACGGCCGGCGCTCCTGGCCGATGAACAGCGGCACCTGGCCCTCGGCATTGGCCGGCACCGCCTTGCCGCCGGCCAGCTGCGGCCGCGCCTGCGCCAGGTATTCCTGCAGCCAGTGCTGGGATTCCTCGCCCAGCGGCACCAGCCGCTCCTTGCTGCCCTTGCCGGTGACCCGCAGCACGCCCTGGCGCAGGTTCACCGCGTTGGCCGGCAGACCGACCAGTTCGCTCACGCGCAGGCCGGCGGCGTACATCAGCTCCAGCATCGCGCGGTCGCGCAGGCCGAGCGGGGAATCGCGATCCGGCGCCGCCAGCAGCGCGTCGATCTGGCTTTCGGCCAGCGCCTTGGGCAATGCGCGCGGCAGCTTCGGTGGCTCCAGCAGCGCGCTGGGATCGTCGCCGCGCTCGCCGCGGCGCATGCACTGGGCGAAGAACGCCCGCAGCGACGACAGCAGCCGCGCGTTGCTGCGCGGCGACCAGCCGTGGCGGGTGCGCCAGGCCAGGTACTCGAACAGCCCGGCGCGGTCGATCCCATGCAGCCCTCCGCCGGCACCGTCGCGCCAGCGGGCCAGGCCCTCCAGGTCGCGGCGGTAGCTGTCCAGGGAAGCGCGCGCCAGGCCCTGTTCGGCCCAGATCGCATCCAGGCAGCGCTGGATCAGGCTGGCATCGGCCTCGCGCAGCGCAGGCAACTGCTGCACCAGCTGGCGGCGTTCGGCGGGAGTGGCGGTGGACATCGCGCACAGCATAGAAGCCGGGGGGGACGCCTGCCTATCCATCGACCCTGCCGGGTACGTATCCTCGACGCATGGGCACGACCGATCCCGCACCGAAGAAGAACCGCCCGCTGCTGCTCTGGCGGCTGCTGGCCCTGCTGTACGACCTGTGGCCGGCACTGGCGCTGTGGATGCTGGTGGCCTCGCTGTTCGTCGCCGGCTATACCCTGGCCGGGCACGGCGCGCGCGAGAACATCGCGCCGTTCAGCGCGCTGCAGTGGCTGCTGTGGCTGTGCTGCTGGGCGATCACCGGCCTGTACGCGACCGTCAGCTGGCGGCGCGGCGGGCAGACGCTGGGCATGCGCCCGTGGCGGCTGCGGCTGACCGGCACCGGCGACGGCGCACCGTCCTGGGCGGCGCTGTGGAAACGCTACCTGATGGGGACGCTGTCACTGCTGTGCGGCGGCCTGGGCTTCTGGTGGGCGCTGTTCGACCGCGAGCGGCTCACCTTGCACGACCGCCTCAGCCGCACCCGCTTGGTACGCCTGCCCAAAAGCGGATGATGCCGGCACTTCCACCGCATGGACGCGCGGCGACGCGCCAGCTCAGGTGATTACCCATGAATGCCCGGCGGCGCGGCTCGAAGGCGTGCCGCGGGAAGCGCCCTGAAACCACGGCAGCGCGCTCCGCCCCCCCCTTCCTCGTACCGCCGGCAACCCAGGCTGCCGGCCCTTCCGGATCCCCCCATGTCGCTCCGCCCCCTGCTTTGCCGCACGCTCGCCCTTGCCCTCGCCGCCTTCGCGACGCCCTGCCTGGCCGCAGCCGCCAGCCCCGTTCCCGCCGACGAACCGCGGCTACTCGGCGGCAAGCCTCCGATCGGCGATGTCTACGTGCTGATGGCCAGCCCGACCCGCGGGCGAGGCGAACTGGAAACCCTGGTGCGCACCCGCTTGACGCCGGCGCTTGCCGACAGCGGCGTCGCCGAGCAGTGGTGGATGAACCTGTCCAGCCCCATGCAGCAGTGGCTGGTGATCGAGGAACTGTCGCAGCGGCCGCTCGATTGCCGGGCGTTCGCGCAGACGATGGCCGACACCCTCGGCACGCGTACCCGTCCCACCGGAATCAACGCGCCGGAAGGCTGGTGGATCGAGGACACGGACGAATACGAAGTCATGGACCTGGTCTCCTCCCGCCTGCAGTTCGCCGACCAGCCGCGGATCCTGCGCGCGCATGCCCTGTTCACCCAGGCGCCGCCGCAATGGCAGTCCTGGGACCAGGTCGCGCTGCTCATCGTCGGCCGCGATGGGATGCCGGCGCTCAACGTGATGGAAGCGGCGCAGCGGGCCTTCGCCGGGGTGAAGCTGCCGGCCGACGTCGGCCTCCAGCTCGGCATCGTGCGCAAGCGTTTCGAGGGACAGGGCCTGTTCGTCGGCTTCAGCGAGCCGGGTACGTGCCGCTAGCCGCGGCCGCTCACCCGGACTTGCGCCGGAACAGCCAGCCCGACACCAGCAGCATCACGATCGGCGGCAACGCATAGGCGATGCGGTAGTCGAACTTCAGCGCGCCGGCCATGCGCCCGAAGAACAGCTGCAGCAGCCAGAACCCCAGCGCGAACAGGATGCCCAGGAACAGGCGCTTGCCCATGCCGCCGCTGCGCAGCGAGCCGAACGCGAACGGCACCGCGGCCAGGCACAGCGCCAGCACGTTGACCGGATAGAACCAGCGGCTCCAGTAGATGTCCTCATAGTCGCGGGCATCCAGGCCGTTGCGGTGGCGGTACTCGATGCTGGTGCGCAGGTCGCGGGCAGGCAGGTTGCGCGGCCGGGTCAGGCCCGACGCCAGCGCGGCGGCATCCAGCTGCGAGTCCCACGGTTGCTGCTTGAAGGTCTCGCGCTGCGCCGAACGCTCCTCGAACACGTCGCGGCGGCCCTTCTTCAGCACCCAGCCGCCATCGCCGTGCTCGGCCACGGCCGCATGCGTCAGCGATGCCAGCCGGCCATCGTCGCCGATCCGGTACAGGCGCACGTCGTGCAGCAGCAAGCGGGTGCCGCCGCCGGCGGTCAGCTGTTCCTCGCCGCTCTGCGCGTTGAGGAAGGTATCGCCCTCGCGCGCCCACAGCCCGGAGTAGCGGGCCATCGCCATGTCGCTGTTGAACTTGGCGCTGGTCTTGAGGATGTCGGCCTTGCTCTGGCCCCACGGCCCGAGCGTTTCGCCGCTGAGCACCATCACTGCGGTCAGCAGCGACAGCGCCACCGCCACCGACAGCCCCAGCCGCCGCCGCGACAATCCCAGCGCGCGCAGCGCGGTCAGTTCGGAGGTCGCCGCCAGCTGGCCCAGCCCCATCAGCGCGCCGATCACCGCGGCGGTGGGGAACATGGTGTAGGCGCGGCGCGGCACCGTGTACGACACCCAGGCCACGGCGTGGGCGAAGCTGTAGCTGCCCTTGCCCACGTCCTTGAACTCGCCGGACAGCGCGATCACCACGTCCAGCCCCACCAGCACCGCCCAGGTCAGCAACACCGTGCCGAGCACCGCCCGGCCCAGGTAGAAATCGAACCGCATCGGCCGCAGCTTCATGCTTTCCTCCGGCTGCGCGACAGCCTGCCGTCACGGAAGTAGGTCCACAGCGCCAGCGCCAGCAGCGGCAGGGTCAGCCACCACAGCCCCAGCACCCGCGGCAGCTTGTCCGCCGCCAGCAGCTGGGTGCCGATGAACATCAGGTTGACCCCGACCAGGTAGGCCAGGAACGCCAGCATGATCCGGCCGTAGCGCTGCTGCCGCGGCGCGCTGCGCGACAGCGGCAGGGTCAGCAGGGCGAAGGCCAGCGCCAGCAGCGGCGGCGCCAGCCGCGCGTGCAGCTGGGCATTGGCCTCCGGGCGCGGATCGCCGAACAGGCGGCCGGTCGGCAGCAGCTCCGGATCGTCGTCCTCGCGGCTCTCGGCGCGGTCCGGCAGCGCCACCTCGTTGCTGGCATAGCGCATCAACCGGTAGTCCAGGCCGCCGTCGGCCGGGCCCTCGACCCGGTAGCCGTCCTCCAGCCGCAGGAAGCGCCGGCGATCGCCCTCGAAGAACATCGCGCCGCGGTCGGCCGACACCACGTCGATGCGGCCGTCCTTCTGCCGCTGCATGAACACCTTGCCCAGCTGGGTGCCGTCGGCCGAGACCGTCGACAGGTAGACGATGCCGCCGCCGGGCAGCGGGGTGAAGCGGCCCGCCTCCAGCCCGGCCACCACCAGGCTGCGGTTGGCGTCCTCGATCAGCTGCTCGGCGGTGCGCTCGGCCCACGGCCCCAGCCACAGCGAGCACAGCCCGATCAGCGCCACCACCGGCACCACCAGCATCGCCACCGGCCGCAGCAGCCGCCGCGGGCCGACGCCGATGGCGGTGAGCACCGCCATCTCCGAGTCGCGGTACAGCCGCGCGATCGACAGCAGCAGGCCCAGCATCAGCGCCAGCGGCAGGATCAGCGGCATGTAGACGATGAACTGCAGGCCCAGCTGCGAGAACAGCAGCCGCGCCGGCAGCTTGCCGTCGGCGATGTTGCCCAGGATGTCCACCAGCACGCCGCCCACGCTGACCACCAGCAGCACGATCAGGGTGGCCAGGAAACTCTGGACGAAATCACGCAGGAGGTAGCGGTCGAGCTTCGGCATGGGGCGGGTGGTTTAAACTCTCGGATTCGTTCGCGGCGCGCCCAGCCTGACCTGGAGGGCGTAAACAGTCCGCGATTGTACGGATTTGGCTACGGAATCTGATCAATGTCCCTGGAATTCACCCTGAACCCCGCCGCCCCGGCCGATGCCGGGCTCGACTGCATCGTCGTCGGCGCCTTTGCCGACAAGTCGCTTTCCCCCGCGGCGCAGGCGCTGGACGCCGTTTCCGGCGGCCGCCTGTCGGCGCTGGTCGCCCGCGGCGACGTCGGCGGCAAGACCGGCACCACCACCCTGCTGCACGACCTGCCCGGGGTGACCGCGCCGCGGGTGCTGGTGGTGGGGCTGGGCGAACCGGCCAAGTTCGGCGTGGCCCAGTACATCAAGGCCGCCGGCGACGCCGCCCGGGCGCTGAAGACCGGGGTCAGCCGCAGCGCGCTGTTCACCCTGTCCGAGCTGCCGGTCAAGGACCGCGACGCGGCCTGGAACATCCGCCAGGCGGTGATCGCCGCCGACCACGCCGTCTACCGCTACACCGCCACGCTGGGCAAGAAGAAGGCCGACGAGCCGGGCCTGGCGACGCTGGCCATCGCCGGCGACGACGCCACCGCGCTGGCCCAGGGCCAGGCCATCGCCGCCGGCGTCGAGTACGCGCGCGAGCTGGGCAACCTGCCGCCGAACCTGTGCACCCCGGCCTACCTGGCCGAGTCCTCGGTGAAGTTCGCCGGCGCGCACGAAGGCGCCGAGGCCGAGATCCTGGACGAGGCGCAGATGGAAGCCCTCGGCATGGGTTCGCTGCTGGCCGTGGCCCGCGGCTCGGCCAACCGGCCCAAGCTGGTGGTGCTGAAGTGGAACGGCGGCGGCGACGCCAGGCCCTACGTGCTGGTCGGCAAGGGCATCACCTTCGACACCGGCGGCGTCAACCTGAAGACCCAGGGCGGCATCGAGGAGATGAAGTACGACATGTGCGGCGGCGCCAACGTCATCGGCACCTTCGTCGCCGCGGTGAAGGCGAAACTGCCGCTGAACCTGGTCGTGGTCGTGCCGGCGGTGGAGAACGCCATCGACGGCAACGCCTACCGCCCGTCCGACGTCATCACCTCCATGTCCGGCAAGACCATCGAAGTGGGCAACACCGACGCGGAAGGGCGCCTGATCCTGTGCGACGCGCTGACCTACGCGCAGCGCTTCGAGCCGGCCGCGCTGATCGACGTGGCCACCCTCACCGGCGCCTGCATGGTCGCGCTGGGCCACCAGACCGCCGGCCTGATGAGCAAGCACGACGACCTGGCCGGCGAACTGCTGGCCGCCGGCGAGCACGTGTTCGACCGCGCCTGGCGCCTGCCGCTGTGGGACGAGTACCAGGGCATGCTGGATTCGACCTTCGCCGACGTCTACAACATCGGCGGCCGCTGGGCCGGCGCCATCACCGCCGGCTGCTTCCTGTCGCGCTTCGCCGAAGGCCAGCGCTGGGCGCACCTGGACATCGCCGGCGTGGCCAGCGACGAGGGCAAGCGCGGCATGGCCACCGGCCGCCCGGTCGGCCTGCTGAGCCAGTGGCTGCTGGACCGCGTCGCCGCCTGAGTTTCACCCCGAAACCGGGGTCGGAGTCGGGTTTCGCCGCAAAGAACCCGATTCCGGCCCTTGCCCCCTCCGTCCCCATCGAGTTCCCATGTCCCGCGCCGACTTCTACCTGATCGCCAAGCCGCGCTTCCTCGCCGAACCGCTGCGGCTGGTGTGCGAACTGGCGCGCAAGGCCAACGACGCCGGCCTGTTCACCCTGGTGCTGGCCCGCGACCGGGCCCAGGCCGAGGAACTGGACGAGCTGCTGTGGGCGTTCGACGACGAGGCCTACATCCCGCACCAGATCGCCGGCGAGGACGTGGACGAGGAGGAGGCCATCGTGCTGATCGCCGCCCCCGGCACCGACGCGCCGTCGCGGCCGCTGGTGATCAACCTGCGCGACGACCCGTACCTGGGCGCCTGCGACCGGGTGCTGGAAGTGGTGCCGGCCGATCCGTCCGCGCGCGAGCCGCTGCGCGAACGCTGGCGCCAGTACAAGGCGCTGGGTTTCGAGCTCAAGAAATACGACATGTGACCCCTCCTTCCCTTCTGTCCGGAGCCCGCCGATGCGCCTGCTGATCGCCATCCTGCTGCCCTGGCTGGCCTTTTTCACCATCGGCCGGCCGATTTCCGGCATCGTCTGCCTGGTCCTGCAGGTCACCCTGATCGGCTGGCTGCCCGCCGCGATCTGGGCGGCCTATGCGGTCAGCCAGTACCACACCGACAAGAAGATCGAACGCGCCCTCGGCCGTTGATCCCTCCACCCAACCGCCTTCCTTCCGGTTTCCCCGCATGACCCAACTCGCGCCCAGCTACGACCCCAAATCCTTCGAGAAGGACCTCTACGACGCCTGGGAGAAGGCCGGCCACTTCAAGCCGTCCGGCAAGGGCGAGCCGTACACCATCCTGCTGCCGCCGCCGAACGTCACCGGCACCCTGCACATGGGCCACGCCTTCCAGCAGACGCTGATGGATGCGCTGGTGCGCTACCACCGCATGCGCGGCTACGACACCTTGTGGCAGGTCGGCACCGACCACGCCGGCATCGCCACCGAGATGGTGGTGTCGCGCAACCTGGCGCTGGAAGGCAAGGGCGAGACCCGCGATTCGCTGGGGCGCGAGGGCTTCATCGGCAAGGTGTGGGAATGGAAGCAGCATTCCGGCGACACCATCGAACGGCAGATGCGGCGCCTGGGCACCTCGGCCGACTGGTCGCGCAGCACCTTCACCATGGATCCCGGCCCCAGCGAGGCGGTGGTCGAGGCGTTCTTGCGCTGGCACGAGCAGGGCCTGATCTACCGTGGCCAGCGCCTGGTCAACTGGGACCCGGTGCTGAAGACCGCCATTTCCGACCTGGAAGTGGAGAGCGTGGAGGAGGACGGCTTCCTGTGGTCGATCCGCTATGCGCTCGACGACGGCGCCAGCTACGAACACGTCGAGGTCGATGCCGACGGCAACGAGACCCTGCGCGAGACCCGCGACTACCTGGTCGTGGCCACCACCCGCCCGGAGACCCTGCTCGGCGATACCGCGGTGATGGTGCATCCGGAGGACGCGCGCTACGCCCACCTGATCGGCAAGACCGTCACCCTGCCGCTGACCGGGCGCCGGGTGCCGGTGATCGGCGACGACTACGTCGACCGCGAATTCGGCACCGGCGTGGTCAAGGTCACCCCGGCGCACGACTTCAACGACTACCAGGTCGGCGTGCGCCATGGGCTGCCGATGATCAACCTGTTCACCGGGGCCGCGGCGATCAACGACAACGCCCCGGAGAAATACCGCGGGCTGGACCGCTACGAAGCCCGCAAGGTGGTGCTGGAAGAGCTGGAAGGACTGGGCCTGCTGGTCGAGACCAGGCCGCACAAGCTGCAGGTGCCGCGCGGCGACCGTACCGGCCAGGTGATCGAGCCGTACCTGACCGACCAGTGGTTCGTGAAGATGGACGCGCTGGCCAAGCGCGGCCTGGAACTGGTCGAGAACGGTTCGATCCGGTTCGTCCCGCCGAACTGGATCAACACCTACCGCCACTGGATGGAGAACATCCAGGACTGGTGCATCAGCCGCCAGCTGTGGTGGGGCCACCGCATCCCGGCATGGTTCGACGATGCCGGCAACTGCTACGTGGGTCGCAGCGAAGCCGAGGTGCGCGCCAAGCACGGGCTGGGCGCCGACGTGGCGCTCACCCAGGACAGCGACGTGCTGGAGACCTGGTTCTCCTCGCAGCTGTGGCCGTTCTCCACCCTGGGCTGGCCGGACGCAGCGGCGATGGCGCAGCGCGGCTTCGAGCGCTACCTGCCGTCGTCGGTGCTGGTCACCGGCTTCGACATCATCTTCTTCTGGGTGGCGCGCATGATCATGGCCACCGACAGCTTCACCGGCAAGGTACCGTTCCGCGACGTCTACATCACCGGCCTGATCCGCGACGCGCAGGGCCAGAAGATGTCCAAGTCCAAGGGCAACGTGCTCGACCCGCTGGACATCATCGACGGCATCGCCATCGACGACCTGGTCGCCAAGCGCACCACCGGGCTGATGAAGCCCAAGGACGCACCGAAGATCGAGAAGGCCACGCGCAAGGAATTCCCGGACGGCATCATCGCCCACGGCGCCGACGCGCTGCGCTTCACCATCGCCGCGCTGGCCACCCACGGCCGCGACATCAAGTTCGACATGGGCCGCGCCGAGGGCTACAAGAACTTCTGCAACAAGCTGTGGAACGCCAGCCGCTTCGCGCTGATGAACACCGAGGGCGCGAGCTTCTCCGGCCTGCCGCAGCCGCGCACCGACGCCGAGCGCTGGATCCTCTCGCGCCTGGCCCGGGTCGCCGCCGAGGCGCAGCAGCACTTCGCCGACTACCGCTTCGACCTGCTGGCGCAGTCGCTGTACGAGTTCGCCTGGAACGAGTTCTGCGACTGGTTCCTGGAACTGTCCAAGCCCGCGCTCAACGGCGAGGACGCCGCCGACGCCGACAGCACCCGCCACACCCTGCTGTACGTGCTCGAGTCGCTGCTGCGGCTGCTGCACCCGCTGACCCCGTTCGTCACCGAACAGCTGTGGCGGCAGGTGGCGCCGCGGCTGGGCATCGCCGGCGACACCGTCTCGCTGCGGCCCTACCCGACCGCCGGCGAGTTCGACGGCGACTTCGCCCGCGCCGAGGTCGACGTGGAGTGGCTCAAGGCCATGGTCAGCGCGCTGCGCCGCGTGCGCAGCGAACTGAACGTGCCGCCGTCCAGGCAGGTGCGGCTGCTGCTGCAGGCCGGGCAGGCCGACGACCGCGGCCGGATCGAGCGTTTCGCCGCGCAGCTGAAGTTCCTGCTGAAGCTGGAGAGCATCGACTGGCTGGCCGCCGATGCGCAGACCCCGCCCTCGGCGGCGGCCATCGTCGGCGAGCTGAAACTGCTGGTGCCGCTGGAAGGGCTGGTCGACCTGGATGCCGAACGCGCACGCCTGGACAAGGAGATCGCCCGCGTGTCCGCCGAAAAGGAAAAGAGCGAAGCCAAGCTGGCCAGGTTCACCGACAAGGTGCCGGCGGCGGTGGTCGAGCAGGAACGCGTGCGCCTGGCCGACTGGAACGCCCAGCTCGGCGGCCTGCGCGAACAGCGCGGCAAGCTGTAACCGCAGGCGGGAGCACGGTGCCGCTTTTTGTCGAAGAGCGGTTCTTTCCCGCGCTTCTGGCCGACGATGTCCGCATCGTGGCACCCGTGCTTTCGCGCAGCCAGATGCACCCGCCTGCGGGCGGGTGCCGGGTACGGGTCGGCGAAGATTCCGTGGACCCGCCCTACAGGGTGTACTACGCGCGCGGCGACCTGATGGCCGCGGCATCGCGCGGTGGCAACCCGGGCTTGATCGCGACATGCCTCGGCACCCGGCATCACGACGGATTCCTGCGCGAAGAATGCGTCCGCAAACTGTTGCGCGCCGAAGAACCGTGGATCGCGCCCTACGTCATCCAGCTCCTGGGCGAGTACGTACTGGAAACCGGGCAGGCGATCGAACGCGCGCTCCCAGCGCGAGACCTGCGCATGCATGTCGGTTACGCCCGCAGCAACCGGCCGCACCTGGAAACGCTGGAACGACGCGCGGTGAGTTACTGGAACGCCTATTACCGCCAGGACTTCCCCGCCTGCAGGGTTCTCGCGAACCTGCTGGACGCGGCCAGGGGCGGTGCTGACGATATGCTCCCTGTTCCCGCCCCGTTCGCCGTTGCAGGAGCGACGTGAGTCGCGACCGGAGTGTCGGCAGAGCCCCGGTCGCGACTCACGTCGCTCCTGCGAGCGCGCAATCCAAGCATGCGCACGCCGCCTCAAAGCGGCGGCATCGCCTGCACGTCGTCGCCCACCAGCTCCATCGCCATCACCAGCGCGTCCTCGCGGCCGCTGGCGGCAGGATAGTAACGGGGCCGCCGGCCGATCTCGTTGAAGCCCTCGCTGTGGTACAGCGCCACCGCCGGCGTGTTGGACGGCCGCACCTCGAGGAACACCCGGCTGGCGCCGTGGCTGGCGGCCAGCCGCACCAGCGCGCGCAGCAGCTGGCGGCCATGGCCGCGCGACTGGCAATCGGGATCGACGCAGACGTTGAGCACGTGCGCCTCGTCGGCGGCCAGGCTCAGCACGCCATAGCCGACGATCTGCCCCGCCTCCTCCAGCACCCAGCCCGGGTAACCGGCCTGCAGGCAGTCCTGGAAGATGCCGCGGGTCCAGGGAAACGGATAGGCGCGCCGCTCCACCACCATCACCGCATCCAGGTCGCTCTCGCGCAACGGACGCAGTACCGGGGCGGGCTGGACGCTGACCGCGCTCACTGCCGGCGCTTCCGCCGCAAGGCCCGCAGCTGCGGCCACAACGCGCGCTTGGCGGCCGGGTTGCCGCGCAGCTCGGCCAGCGGCCAGCTGTCCATCAGCTGGCGGGTTTCCGGATCGGAAGGATTGCAGGCCGAAGCGCGCAGCAACGCGATCTGCAGGCGGTCGGGCAGGCGCACCGAGGGTCGCCGGCCCTGCGCCGGCGCAGGTACCACGGCCGGCGCGGTATCGACATCGGCATCGGCGGCCATCGGCGGTGGCGCGCGCCTCACCGGCGCAACCGGCCGCGCCGGCGCCGGGGCGCTGCGCGGGGGCGTCACGGCCGCCGCGACGACAGGTTCGACCGCCGGTTCCGGCTGCTGCGCCGCACCGCCCTCCAGGTAGACCGTGTAGCCCATCGCCTGCAGCCACGACTGCTGCTGCTCGGACCACAACGGTTGGGCGGTCGCGACGTTCACGCCGCCGGTCCGGACGGCTTGCGCCAGCGTTGCCACAGCCACATGCCCGGGCCGGACAGCGCATAGATCACGCCGATGGCCAGCAGCACCCGCGGCAGGTCGATGACCATGATCGCGATCACCACCGGCACCAGCGCCAGCACCAGGAACGGCACCCGGTCCGAACGCGGGCCGCGTTCGCCGCCGCCCTTGAAGCTCCAGAAGCGGATGCGGCTGACCATCAGCAGCGCCGCGACGATGGTCACGCCCAGCGCCACGTAGCGCAGTTCCTCGCCGTTCCAGCCCAGGTTGCCGTCGGCGAAGGCCCATACGAACGACATCATCAGCCCGGCCGCGGCCGGACTGGCCAGGCCCACGAACCAGCGCTTGTCGACCACGCCCACCTGGGTGTTGAAGCGTGCCAGCCGCAATGCCGCGCAGGCCGCGTACAGGAACGCCGCCGCCCAGCCCAGCCGGCCGAGCACGTTGCCGTCGAACTTCAGCGAGGCCAGCGACCAGTGGTACATCACCAGCGCCGGCGCCATGCCGAAGCTGACCAGGTCGGCCAGCGAGTCGTACTGCACGCCGAATTCGCTGCTGGTACCGGTCAGCCGCGCCACGCGCCCATCCAGCCCGTCCATCACCGCCGCCACGAACACGGCGATGCTGGCGTAGACGAACTGGCCATTGGCCGCGGCGATGATCGCGTAGAAGCCGGCGAACAGGCCGCCGGTGGTGAACAGGTTGGGCAACAGGTAGATGCTGCGCGAACGCGGCGGAGGTCTCATTTCATCCATGACGGGGAGTTTAGGGCGTGTCGGCGCTCCCGAGTAGCTGCCCCGGCCCGGGGGGCGCTCCGGCAAGGCGGCGCAGGGGCCATTCCCGGCCGTCGCCCGGCCCGGAGCCGGGCGATCGCGCCGCCGCGGGGGCGGATCCGGCGCGCTGCTTGCTGGCATTGCGCGGCCCATTCGGGGAAACACGTCACGCCCGCCGGCTTGCCAGTCGTGCCGGGGGGTGCTGCAATCGCGCTCCACCTGCGTTTTCCTGGAGTTGCCATGCGTATCCTGCCCAGTCTCGGCTGCCTGCTGTTGTCCGCCAGTTTCGCGGCCGGTGCCGGCAATGTGTACAAGTGGAAGGACGCCAACGGCGTCACCCAGTATTCGGAAAAGCCGCCGGCCGGACAGAAATTCGAGGCCCGGCGCATCGACAACCACGGCTCGGCGGTCACCGAGAGCGCGGCCGAACCGACCCAGTCCAGCGAGTGCCTGACCGCCCGCCGGAACCTGGAACTGCTGGCCGGCAGCGCGCCGGTGATGCAGGACAGCGACGGCGACGGCACCCCGGACACGCCGCTGGACGATGCCCAGCGCAGCGCCCAGAAGGACCTGGCCGAAGCCGCGGCCAAGGCCTACTGCAAGCCCGACGGCCAGGGCTGAGCCGATGCGCCCGGCCTGGGCCATCCTGGGCGGCCTGCTGTTGGGCATCGCCGCCTGGTGGTGGACGCGCGCCGGCGATGCCGATGCCCCGCCACGGCCGGCGGGCAATGCGCCGGCCGCCACCGGGGAGGCCCTGCCCGGCCTGTACCGCTGGCGCGACGACCAGGGCCGGCTGCAGATCACCGAACAGCCGCCGGCCGGCCGCGAGTACGAACGCATCGACCGCCAGCACGGCCGCGCCATCGAGGTCCGCGGCGAGCGCTGAGCCGGCGCCGGCACGACGCGCCGGCCGCAGCGGCGGCCCCATCGACCCTGCCGGACTGGCAAAATGGGCGCCCGCCGTTTTGCGAAGCCGATGATGCGCCTCTCCCAGTTCCACCTGCATACCACCAAGGAAACTCCCGCCGATGCCGAACTGGTCAGCCACCGGCTGATGCTGCGCGCGGGCATGATCCGCAAGCTGGCCTCGGGCCTGTACACCTGGTCGCCGCTGGGCCTGCGGGTGCTGCGCAAGGTGGAAGCCATCGTGCGCGAGGAAATGAACCGCGCCGGCGCGGTGGAGCTGCTGCTGCCGACGATCCAGCCCAAGGAACTGTGGGAAGAGAGCGGGCGCTGGGAGAAGTTCGGCGACCAGTTGCTGAAGATCAAGGACCGCAAGGAACAGGGCTTCTGCTACAGCCCGACCGCGGAAGAGGCGATCACCGACTTCGCCCGCCAGGAGCTGTCCAGCTACAAGCAGCTGCCGGTCAACTTCTACCAGGTCCAGACCAAGTTCCGCGACGAGATCCGCCCGCGCTTCGGGGTGATGCGCGCGCGCGAGTTCCTGATGAAGGACGCCTACTCGTTCCACCTGCGCGACGAGGACCTGGTGCGCGAGTACGAGAACATGAAGGCCGCCTACACCCGCATCTTCACCCGGCTGGGGCTCGAGTTCCGCGCGGTGCAGGCCGACTCCGGCGCCATCGGCGGCGATGCCTCGCAGGAATTCCACGTGATCGCCGATTCCGGCGAGGACGCGCTGGTGTTCTCCACCGGCTCGGATTACGCCGCCAACGTCGAGGCCGCCATCGCCGCCGACCCGGCGCCGCGCGCGGCGGCCGGCGAGGAACTGCGCAAGGTCGAAACCCCGACCCAGAAAACCTGCGAGGACGTGGCCGCGCTGCTGGGCATCGCCCTGCAGCGCACCGTCAAGTCGGTCGCGATCATGACCGCCGACGGCGATTTCGTGCTGGCGCTGGTGCGCGGCGACCACGAGGTCAACGAAATCAAGCTGGCCAAGGTGCCGGGGCTGGCCGATTACCGCATGGCCGGCGAAGCGGAAATCGCCGAATACCTGGGCAGCGAGCCGGGTTTCCTCGGTCCGTTGAATCCGGCCCGCGCCATCCGCGTGGTCGCCGACCGCGAGGTCGCGGCGATGGCCGATTTTGTCGTCGGCGCCAACCAGGCCGGCTTCCATATTGCCGGCGTCAACTGGGGCCGCGACCTGCCCGAGCCGGAAGTGGCCGACATCCGCAACGTCCAGGAAGGCGACCGCGCCTGCGACGGCGGCGAGCTGAAGATCGCCCGCGGCATCGAGGTGGGCCACGTATTCCAGCTCGGCCGCAAATACGCCGAGGCGCTGGGCGCCACCGTACTCGACGAGAACGGCAAGGCCGCGGTAATGACCATGGGCTGCTACGGCATCGGCGTTTCCCGCATCGTCGCCGCCGCGATCGAGCAGAACCACGATGAGGCCGGCATTATCTGGCCGCAGGCGATGGCGCCGTGGCAGGTGGCGGTCTGCGTCATCAACCCCAAGCAGGACGCGGCGACAAACGCCGCCGCCGAGGCGCTGCTGGCCGACCTGCAGGCCGCCGGCCTGGATGCGGTGCTGGACGACCGCGGGCTGCGCCCGGGGGCGATGTTCGCCGACATGGAACTGATCGGCATCCCGCACCGGGTGGTGGTTTCCGAACGCGGCCTGGCCGCCGGCACCTTCGAATACCGCGCCCGCTCGGCCGAGGCGGCCGAGAGTCTGGAGCGGGAAGCCCTGCTGCAGCGATTGGCCGGATAATCGGTGAAAGCCGGGGGAAATATCCCGGCTTTCCCGTTCGATTACCGGGCAATACCCGCCGCGCGGTTTGTCATCCGCACGAAAGCCCCTGTATGCTTGCGCCGCTGCCAGGGAATGGCCACCCCTTTCCCATTATCCGGAGTAGTTAATCGATGAGCATTGATCTGACCGGCCTGTCGGCCAAGCAGCTGGGCGCCCTGATCCGCGACGCGAAGAAGCAGCAGACCATCGTTGCCAAGCGGCCGCCGGTCACCAAGGTGCGTGCGCAGCTCGCCAAGGTCGCCAAGGCCTCGGGCTATACCCTCGAGGAACTGTTCGGCGGCGCACCGGCCGTCCGCAAGGCTGCCAAGCCCGCCAAGGCCAGCAAGACCGGCCGCAAGCTGGCCAAGGTGCCGCCGAAGTACCGCAACCCGGCCAACCCGGCCGAAACCTGGACCGGCCGCGGCAAGCAGCCGCGCTGGCTGGCCGAACTGACCGCGCAGGGCAAGAAGGTCGAGGATTTCCTGATCAACAAGTGATCGGTCGAGAATCCCTTCCGTATACCAAGGAAACGCCGGCCCCCGCCGGCGTTTTTCTTTTGCGCATGTTCCCGGCGGGATTCAGAGATTCTTGCGCGCGGGGATCAGCAGGTTGCCGAACAGCAACCCGGCCACCAGCGCCATCACCACGTTGAGCACCACCAGCAGCGCCGATTGCCCGACATGCACGTCCTGCTGCTGGATCAGGCTGAGCACCCCGCGCAGGCTGGTGCTGCCGGGCACCAGCATGATGATGCCGGGCAGCCGCACGATCGCGCCCGGCCGCTGGCACAGCCGCCCGAACAGGTTGCCGGCGGCGGTCAGCAGCATCGCCGCCAGGAATACCCCGGCCGGAATACCCCAGGCCTCGCCGCCGTAACGCGAGATCGCATAACCGGCGATGGCCGCGGCCATTACCCACGGATAATCGCGGCGGCTGGCCTTGAACAGCATCGCGAAGGCGAACGAGGTCAGCAGCATCGCCCCCCACTGCACCCATTCCGGTTGCGGACGCGAGGCCCGCACCACCGGCTCCAGGCCCAGCAACCCGGCCAGCGTCACCGCGATCACCGCGCCGACGGTGAGTTTCATGATGGTGGTGATGGCGCCGGCGAAACGCGCCGTACCCGAGACCCAATGCTGGCTGGACAGTTCGTTGACCGCGTTGGTCAGCGCCATACCCGGCAGCAGCACCACCAGCGAGGCGATGATCACCGAGTTGAGGTTGAGCGCACCGACGAAGCTGGCCACCAGCACCGCGACGAAACCGGCCAGCAGCGCCGCCAACGCCTCGCCGGCCTCGCGCGTGGCCGGGCGGCGGTCGGTGTACTGGGTGAGCAGGCCGATCAGCAGGCCGGTGATGCCGGCGGTGGCGATGTCCAGCCACGGCAGCCCCCACAGCCCGGCCACGCCGGCCGAGCCGAGCGTGAACGACAGCAGGTTGCGCGCATGCCCGCGCCAGCCCAGGTCGCGGTCGAGCTGGCGCAGCGCGGTATGGCCCTGGGCGATGCTCATGCGCCCGTTGGCCACGGCGTCGGCGATCTGGTCGGCCATGCTCAACTTGTGCAGGTCGTTGTCGCCGGGGGCCAGCCGGATCACCCGGGTGATGTCGCTGGAACCGATCGCCTTGGTCGGGTCGCTGAAGCTCAGGATCAGGCCGGTCGGGTTGGACCACGGCTCGCAGTCCAGGTCCAGTTGCTGCGCCAGCGCCACCACCGCCGCTTCCAGCCGCTGCGCGGTCGTGCCATAGCTGTGCAGGCGTCCGGCGATCTCCGAAACGAAGGCCACGCGCTGCGCGTAAGTGGCCGGTGGCGTGACGATGGCATGAGGGTCGGAAGACATGCGCGCTAGTATCACCCGAAGCCTGTCGCCACGCGCGTTCTCGCGCGAAGGAAGGACAGGTTATGCTCGGCAGCGGACGCGTGCCCATGACAGAAATACAGCCCCCCCACTGCCAGCAGGATCCGAATGCCTCCCACCAGGTGCGGCTGACCGGGTATTGGACGCTGGCCACCGCGCTGCAGATGGGCGACGCGCTGCGCGGGTTGCCGCAGGGCGTGGAACGGCTCGATGCCAGCGGCATCGCCAAGCTGGATTCGGCCGGGGTATTGCAGTTGCTGCGCTATGCCCGCCGCGCCGGCCTGCAGGACGACGCGCTGAGTTTCCGCGAAGACCATCGTGCGCTGGTGTGCACCATCGAGGATGTCGCCGACGACCGTCCCAAGCCCAGGCGCGATTTCGGCGTACTGGCCGCGCTCGAACGCCTGGGCATCACCGTGCACATCGCCGCGCGCAACGTGGTGACGCTGGCCAGCTTCCTCGGCGAGAACCTGGCCAAGGGCGCGCGCCTGATCAGGGAGCCGCGCCGCTTCCGGCTCACCGCCACCGTGCACCACATGGAACAGGTGGGGCTGGACGCGGTGCCGCTGGTGGCGCTGCTCTCGTACCTGGTGGGCGCGGTGATCGCCTTCCTCGGCTCGACCATCCTGCGCGACTTCGGCGCGGAGATCTACGTGGTGGAACTGGTCAGCATCGCCTTCCTGCGCGAGTTCGCGGTGCTGCTGACCGCCATCGTGCTGGCCGGGCGTACCGCCAGCGCCTTCACCGCGCAGATCGGCGCGATGAAGGCGCGCGAGGAGATCGACGCGATCCAGACCCTGGGGCTGGACCCGGTCGACCTGCTGGTATTGCCGCGGGTGGTGGCGCTGCTGGTGATGCTGCCGCTGCTGACCTTCGTCGCCATGGTCGCCGGCCTGGCCGGCGGCGTCACCGTCGGCGCCTTCGACCTGGACATCCCGCCGCAGATGTACATCGCGCGCATGCACGAGACCATCGAGGTCCGGCACATGCTGGTCGGCCTGTCCAAGGCGCCGGTGTTCGCCGCGATCATCGCCCTGATCGGCTGCCTGGAGGGGCTCAAGGTGGAAGGCACCGCGCAGTCGGTGGGCGAGCGCACCACCTCCAGCGTGGTGCAGACCATCTCGCTGGTGATCATCCTCGACGCGCTGGCCGCGTTGTGGTTCATGCACATGGACTGGTGAGATGAGCGGGCAACCTTCCCCTTCCACGCCCCCGTCGCCGGCACCGGCGGTCGCCGACGGGCCGGTGATCCGGGTGCACGGTCTGGACAACCGCTTCGGCAGCCAGGTGGTGCACCAGGGCCTGGACCTGGACGTGCGCCGCGGCGAGATCCTCGGCGTGGTCGGCGGCTCGGGCACCGGCAAGTCGGTGCTGATGCGTTCCATCCTCGGCCTGCGCCGGCCCGACGCCGGGCAGATCGAGGTGCTGGGCGTGGACGCGCGCTCGGAAGACCCGACCACCCGCCTGCACATCGAGCGCAACACCGGCGTGCTGTTCCAGGACGGCGCGTTGTTCTCCTCGCTCACCGTCGGCGAGAACGTGCAGGTGCCGCTGAAGGAACACCACGCCGAGCTGGGCGACCGCTGGCACTACGAACTGGCGCTGCTGAAGGTGAAGCTGGCCGGGTTGCAGGCCGATGCGATCAACAAGCTGCCCTCGCAGCTGTCCGGCGGCATGCGCAAGCGCGCCGGGCTGGCGCGGGCGCTGGCGCTGGACCCGCCGCTGCTGTTCCTGGACGAACCCACCGCCGGGCTGGACCCGATCGGCGCGGCCGCCTTCGACCGCCTGATCAAGACCCTGCAGGAAGCGCTGGGCCTGACCGTGTTCCTGATCACGCACGACCTGGACACGCTCTACGCCATCTGCGACCGCGTGGCGGTGCTGGCCGATCGCAAGGTGGTGGCCAACGCGCCGCTGGCCGAGATCGAGCGCCTGGACCACCCGTGGATACAGGAATACTTCCACGGCCCGCGCGCGAGGGCGGCGCGGGAAAGCGGGGAACGGGGAACCGGGAGAAGGGAATGAACCATCTTCATTGCCCCGCTTTCACCGCACTGGTGGAATGCTCCGAGCGCCCGCCCCGCAACCGCAGACGCAGGAGCGAGGTGAGTCGCGACCGGGCTTTCCCGGGAAAGCTTCAGTCGCGACTCACCTCGCTCCTGCAGGAATGTGCAGTACACACCTCCCTTATCCCTTCCCCACCGTGACCCCATGGAAACCAAAGCCAACTACGTGCTGATCGGGGTATTCACCCTCGTGGTGTCGCTGGCGCTGCTGATGTTCGGGCTGTGGGCGGCCAAGTACTCCTCCGACCGCACCTGGCAGGAGTACCGCGTGGTGTTCCGCGAGGCGGTCACCGGCCTGTCGGTCGGCAGCCCGGTGCAGTACAACGGCATCGCCGTGGGCTCGATCACGGAACTGACGCTGGCGCCGGACGACCCGCGCATGGTGATCGCCCGCATCCGCCTGAACTCCACCACCCCGGTCAAGACCGACACCCGCGCCAAGCTCGCCATCACCAGCCTGACCGGCCCGTCGATCATCCAGCTCAGCGGCGGCAGCCCGCAGGCGCCGGCCCTGACCGCGGCCAGCAAGGACCCGGCGCCGATCATCCAGACCACGCCCTCGGCCCTGCAGAACATCACCGACGTGGCCAACCGCATCGTCGAGCGGCTGGACGAAGTGCTCAGCGACCGCAACGTCGCCAGCATCTCGGCCACGCTGCAGAACCTGGAAACGATCAGCGGCGGCATGGCCGACCGCGAGGCCGGGACGCAGGCGCTGATCGCCAGCGCGCGCGACGCCGCGCGCAACCTCGACGCCACCCTCACCACCACCAACGGCACCATCAAGCGCCTGGACCAGAACCTGGTGCAGCAGCTGCCGCCGATCCTGGAAAAGCTGGAAACCACCCTGACCAAGCTCGACTCGGCCGCCGGCAACGCCGACGCGATCCTCGGCGAGAACCGCGCGGCGATCAGCAGCTTCGCCAACGACGGCCTGGCCCAGCTCGGCCCGACCCTGACCGAACTGCGCGGCCTGATCCGCGACCTGCGCCGGGTCAGCGACCGCCTGGAGAACAACCCCGCGCGCTACCTGCTCGGTCGCGACGCTCCCAAGGAATTCGACCCCCAATGAGCCCTTCCCTGCGCTTCCGCCTGCTCGCTCCCCTCGCCCTGCTCGCGCTGGGCGGCTGCTCGCTGATGGCCGGCGGCAACAAGGACCCGATCACGATCTACGCGCCCGTCGTGCGCATCGCCGCCGACCCGGCGTGGCCGGCCGTGGACTGGCAGCTGGCCGTCGCCAAGCCCAGCGCGTCGCGCCTGATCGACAGCCCGCGCATCAACGTGCGGCCCACGCCCGGGGAGCTGGAGGTCTACCGCGGCGCCACCTGGGCGCAGCCAGCGACCGACATGCTCGAGGACATCCTGCTGCGCGGCTTCGAGGACTCCAGCCGCATCGGCGCCGCGGCCCGCGTCGCCACCGGCATCCGCTCGGACTACAAGCTGACGGTGGACCTGCGCCGCTTCGAATCCGACTACCGCGGCGGCGACCAGCCCGCGGCCACCATCGAACTCAATGCCAAGCTGATCCACAGCATGGACCAGCGCGTGGTGGCTTCGCGCACCTTCGTGCAGGCGCAACCGGCCGCCACCCCCGCCATCGCCGACGTCACCGACGCCTTCGAGCAGGTGCTGCAACGGGTCGCCAGCGAGCTGGTCGGCTGGACCCTGCTCAGCGGCCAGGACGACCAGCTGCGTCAACGCGACGGACGCGTGCCGGCCACGCCCTGACCGCCGCCGGCGGAGACCGGCGCAATCCAGCGGAAGGTGAGGTTGATGCGCTCGCCCACGGCCCGTGCGGTCTTGGGCAGGGCGTGCTGGCAATGGCGTTGGGTCTGCCCGGCCATCAGCAGCAGGTCGCCATGGGCAAGCGCGAACTCGGCCTTGCGCGACGGCTGGCGGCGGTCGCGCAGCACGAAGCGGCGGGTCGCGCCCAGGCTGAGCGAGGCGATCACCGGCGCCGGCCCGAGTTCCGGCTCGTCGTCGCTGTGCCATCCCATGCCATCGCGTCCGTCCCGGTAGCGGTTCAGCAGCACGCTGTTGAACGTCCGCCCGGTCTCGGCCTGCAGCCGTTCGCGCAGCGGCAGCAGCGCCGGCAACCACGGATGCGGCTCGAAGCGGGTACCGGAATAGCGGTAGCGCGCCTGCGGATCGCCCATCCAGCAGCTCAGCCGTGGCGAATCGACCTCGCGCCCGAAGATCCGGATACGGTGAATTTCCCAGGGCACCTCGTCCAGCAACGTCCGCAACAGCGCCTGCGCATCCTGGGCAGGCAACCACTGCGGGCGAAGCACGACATCGGCATCGGGCAGATCCATTCGCATGACTCCACGCTAGCATGCGCCGCCGCGCGCGATTGCCGCCCTCGCCGCAAACTCCCAGAATGCAGGCATGTCCGTATCCCCCTGCCTGCACCGACGACCGCACGCGCCCCGGTCCCATCGCCCCTCCCCTCATCGCCACGATCCGGCCGCGTACCGCCCCCCGCACCGGAGCGGACGATGAGGACGACCGGGTTGACCGAAGCGATCTGGCACCTGCGCCGGCTTGCACGCAAACTGGCCGGTGGTGGACGCAGCCTGCTGACCCGCGGAATCGCCGGCACCTGGCAACATGTCCATGCACTGGTGAGGAACCGGCGCGACGTGCAGCAACCTGCGCCGGCATTGCCTCCACCAACGGCGCCCGCGCCATCCGGATCGGAAGGGCGGGTCCTGGTGGTCGATGCCGTCATGCCCGATCCGGCACGCGACTCCGGCTCCGTCCGCCTGCTGGAAATGCTGCAGCTGCTGGTCGACCTGGATTGGCAGGTAAGCTTCATGCCGGACAGCGGGAGGACCACGCCGGAGGAGAAAGCCAGGCTGGCCCGCATCGGCGTGGAGACCATCGGCGTGGCCGGCAGCGCCAGCCTGCCCCACTGGCTGCGCTCGCATGCCTCCCGGCTCCATGCCGCCATTCTGTGCCGCCATCCGGTCGCGCGGATGCAGCTGCCGCTGATCCGTGCGCTGGCACCGGATGCGCGCATCATCTTCGATACCGTCGACCTGCATTTCCTGCGCGAATCGCGTGAAGCCGAAGCCGCAGGCGACCGGCGCCTGCACGCCGCCGCCGAGCGCACCCGCCGGACGGAACTGTCGTTGATGGCGCGCAGCGACGTGACCCTGGTGGTCAGCCCGATCGAGCAGGAACTGCTTTCCCGGCTTGCTCCCGGCATCGGGGTGGAGATCGTCTCCAACATCCATCACGTGCAGGCGCGCACGCTGGGCCATGCCGAACGGGCGGATCTGTTGTTCGTCGGCGGATTCGGCCACCCACCCAACCGCGATGCCGCCTATTGGCTGGTCACCACGATCTTCCCGCGCATCCGCGAACGGCTCCCCGACATCCGGCTGCATCTGGTCGGCAGCATCCCCGACCAGGACCGGCAGCAACTGCAATCGCCCGGTGTGCTGGTCCACGGCCGGGTGGAATCACTGGAGCCATTGCTGTCCCAATGCCGGATCGCGGTGGCACCGCTGCGCGTGGGTGCCGGCGTCAAGGGAAAGGTCAACACCGCGATGAGCCACGGCCTTCCGGTGGTGATGACCGCCATCGCCGCCGAGGGTATGTTCATCGAGGACGGGCGCGACGCGCTGCTGGCCGACGACGCACAATCCTTCGCCGACGCCTGCGTGCGGCTGTACCAGGACGCGGCATTGTGGGAATCGCTGTCGGTCAACGGCCAGCGGAACGTGCAGGAGCATTTCTCGGCGGACAATGCCAAAAGCACCCTGCAACGGATATTGCCCGATTCCCGCTAGCGCCGGTCGCCGCGCCCATGGGCTGCCCGCAGCAGCTTGCCAAGGCCTCATGCCCTGGAACGAGCCACGGGCTTGCCTTCACAGACCGAAGGGCAAACCCGTGACTGGATTCATGTCGCGCCATCTGCCGGGACTCCCCAGCTCCAGCAGCGATGACGCGCTGCACTCTCCCACGGCATGGCCGCGGGTGTCTCTCAGGGCATGACTTCCCATGCCTGGCTGGCCACCTTGCCGACGGTCTGGGACAGGCCGTAGTTTCCGGAGTACCAAACATTGTTGGATCCGGATGCGGTATTCCGCCAGAAGATGTCGGCCAGCCCATCGCCGTTGTAGTCGCCGACACTCACCACACGCCAGTTCTGGTTGGCGATTTTGCTCATCGCCATTTGCGTATCGTAGTTGCCTGAGAGCCAAATCGTATTCGCGCCAGAAGCGGTATTGCGCCACAGGACGTCGTCGCGACCGTCTCCATTGAAATCACCGACCCCGACGATTTTCCAGTCCAGACTGGAGATGCGCTTCTGCGGCTGCTGCATCGCATAGTTGCCGGAGAGCCAGATCGTGTTTGCACCAGTGCTGGCGTTCCGCCAGATGACGTCATCGCGGCCGTCGCCGTTGAAGTCGCCGACGCCCACGACCATCCAGTTCAGATTGGAAATGCGTGTCAGCGATTTGCGGGCAGCATAGCTGCCTGACGGCCAGACGATATTTGAGCCGGTAGCGAAATTGCGCCAGAGGATATCGTCACGTCCATCACCATCGAAATCGCCAACGCCCACGACCTTCCAATTGGAGTCGGCGATGGAGGAAAGCGATTTGCGGGAAGCATAGTTGCCAGCTGGCCAGACGATGTTCGCACCGGTGGCGAAGTTGCGCCAGAGAATGTCGGAAGCACCATCGCGATCGAAATCGCCGACTCCCACCACCCGCCACTCCTGGCTGGAGATGCCGTTGGTCGCCCGCCGGTTGTTGGTGTCGGCCGCGAGCCAGATGATGTTGGCGCCCGAGCCGAAATTCCGCCAAAGCACGTCATCGCGCCCGTCCTTGTTGTAATCGCCCGATTTCCCGGTCGAAAACGACATCATGGTATTGCGGAAAGCGGATACGGCGGGGACGGTCTGCCTGAGCGTGCGCGAATTGTCCGCCTGGTTGGCGACGCCACACGCATACCCCTTGCAGGACTTCACGTCGGGGTTGGAGAAGATCCGGATGCCGGTCTGTCCGCTGTCGCCATAGGCCATCACCGTATAGAAGTTGCCTTGGCTGGCATTGGCCTTGTAACCATAGGAATACGAATAACGGCCGGTTCCACCTGCATTCTCGACATCGTGTGCGAGCCCGAGGTTGTGGCCGACCTCATGCGCCAGCGTCTCATCGCTGCAGAAATAGATGGTCGACCCGACCTGAACCGAGCCATCGCTGACCACCGAGAAGCCATAACCGGCCGAACCCTGGGTGATCTCGCTGCCACCGCCACCGAGAAGCCAGGCAACGCCACAGCCGCCATGCACGGACCGGTCATAGTGCCGCACCAGGCTCACCAGATCCGCACCATAGCGGTCGCGTGCGGAGTGCAACGCCGCCAGCCCTGCCACCGGACCATTGCTGCCCTGGCCGCGGCCGGTGAGATCGTCCAATGCCATGTTGTTGCTGGTGCCATCGGGGTAATTGACCTCGATCGAGGCGACCATGCGCATCGTCGCATTGACCTTGCTGTTGACCAGGGCCTGGTTGGCAACAGCCACCAGGTAGCTCAGGCGGGTACGTGCCACGGATTCGCTCCCCTGCGCTGTGCGGAACCCCGTCGTATACCCGATCAGCAGGTCGATCGTGTTCTGTGGCGTGGCGGCAGCGGCAGCCGCGGCAGCCATGGGAGGGACAACGGCTGCCGGGGCCGCATCGTAGGCGCTTCCCGCGGACGTGTCGGATTCGGCGCTGACGGCATCCATCACCTGCCCCACCATCTGCTCGACCATCATGCCGTCCTCGGCATCCGCATCGATCGGAGGCGGCAACAGCCCGTCGTTCCCTTCCGGGACGGCGGGCTTGAAGCGATTCGGATCGCCCTCCATCAAGTATGTCCTGCCGTCACGCGTGGCGATCTGCAGGGGCATGCCGGTGGCCTGGGGGATCGAACCGAAAACAGCATCCGGACCGAAGGTGATGACGGCCTCCTGGGAAAGATCACCATCGGCGGCCCGGCCTACCCAGGTCCAGTTTCCGTCCTGCTGTTCTTCGTGACGCTCGTAGCGCAACCGGATCCGGTCGCCATTGGGCGCCGGCACGACCAGTTCGTCGCCATGCATGGCCGCGAAAGCGTGCGCTTCGCTCAACTGGACAGGATGGAGGGTGTAGGCGCCATCCCCGCCCCGCACCGGAGCGGCGGCGTATTCCAGCAACACGCCATTATCGGGAAGTCCGGCGATGGAATTGCCCGGCACCCTTTTCACCGACTCCATCGGAACCGTAGCGGCATCAGACAGTTGCGTATCGGAAGCGGGTGCGGAGGCCCTGTCCATATCCTGGAACGACTGGGCGCAACCTGCCAGGAACACATAAGTTACGAGCAAGGTGGAGCGAAAACGGCGGTACTTCATTCTGTTGGGGGCTCTCGGCAGGAGAAATGGGAATGGCTCTCCATTGGGGTTCCCTACCCGCCCGTGAAGTCCATCCGGAATGCGGCGCACACTATAGTGGCGGCGACGCGTTTACCGCGCCGCCGCCATGCCCCCTCAGCGCAATAATGTGACGCACAGCACGCTATGTGCCGGCCGCGCGTCAATCAGTCAGCGAACACCACGCCGGTCTTTTCCTTCAACTCGTCTTTGCTCACGCCCGGCGCGGTCTCCACCAGCTTCAATCCGCTGTCGGTGACGTCGAACACCGCCAGGTCGGTGATGATCCGGTCGACCACGCCCACGCCGGTCAGCGGCAGCGTGCATTCGGGCAGGATCTTGTGCTCGCCGTTCTTGGCGGTGTGCTCCATCAGCACCACCACGCGCTGCACCCCGGCCACCAGGTCCATCGCCCCGCCCATGCCCTTGACCATCTTGCCGGGCACCATCCAGTTGGCCAGGTCGCCCTTGTCGGTCACCTGCATCGCGCCGAGGATCGCCAGGTTGATATGGCCGCCACGGATCATCGCGAAACTGTCGTGGCTGCCGAAGTAGCTGGCGCCGGCGCGCGCGGTCACCGTCTGCTTGCCGGCGTTGATCAGGTCCGCATCCACTTCGTCCTCGGTCGGGAACGGGCCGATGCCGAGCAGGCCGTTCTCCGACTGCAGCCACACGTCCACGCCCTCGGGGATGTGGTTGGCCACCAGCGTCGGCAGGCCGATGCCCAGGTTGACGTAGGCGCCGTCGGTCAGTTCGCGGGCGGCGCGCTGCGCCATTTCGTCGCGGGTCCAGGCCATCTCAGTTTCCTCCCTGGCGCACGGTGCGCTGCTCGATGCGTTTTTCCGGATGCGGGTTGTGGACGATGCGGTGCACGTAGATGCCCGGCAGGTGCACCTGGTCCGGATCGATGCTGCCCACCGGCACCACTTCCTCCACCTCCACGACGCACAGCCTGCCGGCCATGGCGCAGGCCGGGTTGAAGTTGCGCGCGGTCTTGCGGAACACCAGGTTGCCGGCCTCGTCGGCCTTCCACGCCTTGACCAGCGCCACGTCGGCGCGCAACGCGGTTTCCAGCACGTAGTGCTTGCCGTCGAACTCGCGGGTTTCCTTGCCCTCGGCCACCACGGTGCCGTAGCCGGTGGCGGTGAAGAACGCCGGGATGCCGGCGCCGCCGGCACGCAGGCGCTCGGCCAGGGTGCCTTGCGGGTTGAACTCCAGCTCCAGTTCGCCGGCCAGGAACTGGCGCTCGAATTCCTTGTTCTCGCCCACGTAGGACGAAATCATCTTCTTGATCTGCCGGGTTTCCAGCAGCTGGCCGAGGCCGAAGCCATCCACCCCGGCGTTGTTGGAGATCACCGTCAGGTCCTTGACCGCGCTGTCGCGCAGCGCCGCGATCAGCGCTTCCGGGATGCCGCACAGGCCGAAGCCGCCGACCGCCAGGGTCTGGCCATCGGCCACCACTCCTGACAGTGCCTCGCGGGCATCGGCAAACAACTTGCCGCGCCGCGCGCCGTTTGAAGGAAGGGAATCGCTCATCGACCTGACTCGTGTGAAAGGTTGCCCGCATTCTAGCCGCTGCCGGAAATCGCCTCCCCTTGGACTTTCGTCCAGCGCGCAGACAGCGGCCGGTCACGCCACGCACTAAACTAGCGGATCGACCGATTCCGCAGGATGCCCGCCATGCCCCTTCCCGCCTTCAAGGCCTACGACATCCGTGGCCGCGTGCCGGACGAGCTCGACGCGGAGATGGCCCGCCGCATCGGCGTGGCCCTGGCCGCGCAGCTCGGCCCCGGAGCCGTGGTGCTGGGCCATGACGTGCGCCTGACCAGCCAGGGGCTGCAGGATGCGCTGGCCGCCGGCCTGCGCGGCGCCGGCCGCGAGGTGATCGACATCGGCCTGTGTGGCACCGAGGAGGTCTATTTCCAGGTCGACCACCTGCAGGCCGCCGGCGGGGCGATGGTCACCGCCAGCCACAACCCGATGGACTACAACGGCGTGAAGCTGGTGCGCGAACAGGCCCGGCCGATCAGTTCGGATACCGGCCTGTTCGCCATTTCCGATGCCGTGGAAGCCGATACCGCCCCGCCGCAGGCCGCCCGCGCCGGCCTGCGGACGCAACCGGACAAGAGCGACTACGTGCGGCACCTGCTGGGCCATGTCGATGCGGCGGCGCTGAAGCCGCTGAAGCTGGTGGTCAACGCCGGCAACGGCGGCGCCGGCACCATCATCGACCTGCTCGCGCCGCACCTTCCGTTCGAGTTCGTGCGCATCTGCCACGAGCCCGATGGCAGCTTCCCCAACGGCATCCCCAACCCGCTGCTGCCGGAGAACCGCGACGTCACCGCACGCGCGGTGGTCGAGCACGGCGCCGACTTCGGCATCGCCTGGGATGGCGATTTCGACCGCTGCTTCTTCTTCGACCATGGCGGCCGCTTCATCGAGGGCTACTACCTGGTGGGACTGCTGGCGCAGGCGATCCTGGCGCGCAATCCCGGCGGCAAGGTGGTGCACGACCCGCGCCTGGTCTGGAACACGGTGGAGATGGTCGAGGCGGCCGGCGGCGTGCCGGTGCTGTGCAAGAGCGGGCATGCCTTCATCAAGGAGAAGATGCGCGCGGAGAACGCGGTCTACGGCGGCGAGATGAGCGCCCACCATTATTTCCGCGAGTTCGCCTATGCCGACTCGGGGATGATCCCGTGGCTGCTGATCGCCGCGCTGGTCTCGGAATCCGGCCGCTCGCTGGCCGATCTGGTCGAGGACCGCATGGCGCGCTTCCCCTGCAGCGGCGAGATCAACTTCAAGGTCGCCGACGCCAGCGCGGCCGTCGCCCGGGTGATGGCGCACTATGCCGGGCAGTCGCCGGCGCTGGACCATACCGACGGCATCAGCGCCGATTTCGGCGACTGGCGCTTCAACCTGCGCAGTTCCAATACCGAGCCCCTGCTGCGCCTGAACATCGAAACGCGGGGCGACGCGGCGTTGCTGCAGCAGCGCACCGCCGAACTTTCCGGCCTGCTCGCAGCCCCCTGACCGCGGAGTCCCCATGAGCCAGATCCTTCCCGTCATCCTTTCCGGCGGCTCCGGCACCCGGCTGTGGCCGCTGTCGCGCGAAAGCTATCCCAAGCAGTTCCTGCCGCTGGCCGGCGAGCACAGCATGCTGCAGGCCACCTGGCTGCGCGTGGCCGACATCGCCGGGCAGATGCCGATCGTGGTGGCCAACGAGGAGCACCGCTTCGTGGCCGCCGAGCAGCTGCAGCAGGTGGGCGTGCAGCCGCAGTCGATCATGCTGGAGCCGGTCGGCCGCAATACCGCCCCGGCCATCGCCGTGGCGGCGCTGGAAGCCACCCGCGAAGGCGGCGATGCGCTGCTGCTGGTGCTGCCCTCCGACCACGTGATCGCCGACGAGGCCGCCTTCCGCACCGCAGTCCTGCAGGCGGCGGTGGCCGCCGAAGCCGGCAAGCTGGTCACCTTCGGCATCGTGCCGACCGGTCCGGAAACCGGTTACGGCTACATCAAGGCCGCCGACGGCGACGGCACGCGTGCGGTCGAGCGCTTCGTCGAGAAGCCCGACCTGGCCACCGCCACCGACTATGTATCCAGCGGCCAGTACTACTGGAACAGCGGCATGTTCCTGTTCAAGGCCTCGCGTTACCTGCAGGAACTGGAGCGGTACCACCCGGCCATGCTGACGGCCAGCCGCATGGCATGGAAGAAGGCCCGCCGCGATGCCGACTTCACCCGCCTGGACAAGGACGCCTTCACCGCCGTGCCCTCCGACTCCATCGACTACGCGGTGATGGAGAAGACATCCGATGCGGTGGTGGTGCCGCTGGATGCCGGCTGGAACGATGTCGGCTCGTGGACGGCCCTGCGCGATGTCTCCCAGCAGGACGGCGACGGCAACGCCCACCAGGGCGACGTCATCGCCATCGACTGCCGCAACACCTACGCCTACGGCCAGCGGCTGGTGGCCCTGGTCGGCCTGGACGACGTGATCGTGGTCGAAACCGACGATGCGGTGCTGGTCGGCAGGGCCGACCGCATGCAGGAGGTCAAGGAAGTGGTCGCGCGGCTGAAAGCGGAAGGCCGCAGCGAGGCGACCTGGCACCGCAAGGTCTACCGCCCCTGGGGCGCCTACGACTCCATCGACCACGGCGAGCGTTTCCAGGTCAAGCGCATCACGGTCAAGCCCGGCGGCACCCTGAGCCTGCAGATGCACCATCACCGCGCCGAACACTGGGTGGTGGTCAGCGGCACCGCGGAGGTCACGCGCGGCGACGAAGTGATCCTGCTGAGCGAGAACCAGAGCACCTACATCCCGCTGGGCGTGACCCATCGCCTGCGCAACCCCGGCAAACTGCCACTGGAGCTGATCGAAGTGCAGTCCGGCAGCTACCTGGGCGAGGACGACATCGTGCGCTTCGAGGATACCTACGGGCGGTCCTGATTCCGGGGCGACCGCGTTCCGTCCATCGCCGCCCGCCGGACTGCCGCATCGGCAGGCGACGGTCCTGGTGCGGTGGTTAGAATGCCCGGGTATTCGCCAAGGTAATCCATGATGAAGATCGCCGTTGCCGGCACAGGTTATGTCGGCCTGTCCAACGCCATCCTGCTGGCGCAGCACAACAGCGTGGTCGCCGTCGATATCGACGTGCGCAAGGTCGAGCTGATCAACAACCGCCGGTCCCCGATCGAAGACCCCGAGATCGCGCAGTTCCTGGCCGAGGCATCGCTGGACCTGGTCGCCACCGCCGACGGCGGCCAGGCATATCGCGACGCGGAGCTGGTGATCGTCGCCACGCCGACCGACTATGACGAGCGCACCAATCATTTCAATACCCGCTCGGTGGAACAGGTCATCGCCGAAGTGCTCGAGGTCAACCCGCGGGCGATCCTGCTGATCAAATCGACCGTCCCCGTCGGCTTCGTACGCTCCGCGCAGGAACGTTTCGGCAGCGACAACATCCTGTTCTCGCCGGAGTTCCTGCGCGAAGGCCGGGCGCTGTACGACAACCTGTATCCGAGCCGCATCGTCATCGGCGAGCGCTCCGCGCGCGCCGAACGCATCGCGGCCCTGTTCCTGCAGGGTGCGAAGGCCGAGGACATCCCGGTGCTGTACACCGACTCGACCGAAGCCGAGGCGATCAAGCTTTTCGCCAACACCTACCTGGCCATGCGCGTGGCCTACTTCAATGAACTGGACAGCTATGCCCAGATCCATGGCCTCGATACGCGCGCGATCATCGACGGCGTTTCCCTCGATCCCCGCATCGGCAACCATTACAACAACCCGTCCTTCGGTTACGGCGGCTACTGCCTGCCCAAGGACACCAAGCAGCTTCTTGCCAATTACCAGGACGTCCCGCAGAACCTGATCCAGGCCATCGTCTCCTCCAACTCCACCCGCAAGGACTTCGTCGCCGAACAGATACTCCGGCAGGAGCCGAAGGTGGTGGGAATCTACCGGTTGATCATGAAGGCCGGCTCGGACAACTTCCGCGCCTCCTCGATCCAGGGCGTGATGAAGCGGCTCAAGGCCAAGGGGGTGGAGGTGGTGGTCTACGAGCCCGTGCTCAAGGAGCCCACCTTCTTCAACTCGCGGGTGATCACCGACCTGGCTGATTTCAAGGGCATGTGCGATGTGATCGTCGCCAACCGCATCACCCGCGACATCGAGGACGTGGCCGGAAAGATCTACACCCGCGATCTGTTCGGCAAGGACTGACGGGGCAGCGCGCCCCACCTCTTCGGTCGGGGGCGCAGGAGCGGTGCCGGCAGGCAGCTCACCGGTTCCGGTCGGCGGCCGCCAGTTCGGCGATCACCCGATCCAGCCCCTCCTGCCAGGCAGGGGGCACGATGCCGAAATCTTCCTGCAGGCGATGGTTGTCCAGGCAAGACCAGGACGGCCGGGAAGCGGCGGTGGGATACTGGCTGCTTTCGAGCGCATCGACCTGCGGCATCCTGGCCAACAGGCCCGTGGCCACCGCGCGTTCGAATATCGCCTCGGCAAATCCATGCCAGCTGGTCCGCCCGCTGGCGGTCAGGTGCCACAGCCCCGACCGGGAAGCGCCGCTCCGCAGCACCTGCGCGGTGACGTCGGCGATCATCGCCGCGGGGGTCGGCGTACCGACCTGATCGGCCACCACGCCGAGCCGCTCGCGCTCGGCCCCCAGCCGCAGCATCGTCTGCAGGAAATTCCGGCCATGGCTGGCATAGACCCATGCCGTCCGGAAGATCATGTGGCGCGCGCCGGAGGCGATGATGGCCTCTTCGCCCTCACGCTTGCTGGCCCCATACACCCCCAGTGGCCCGGTGGCGTCATCCTCGCGATAGGGCCGCTTGCCGCGACCATCGAACACATAGTCGGTGGAGTAGTGCACCAGCGGCACGTCATGGGCCGCGCACCAGCGCGCGATCGCCGCCGGCGCTTCGGCATTGGCGCGGAACGCCAGCTCCGGCTCCTGTTCGGCGCGATCCACGGCGGTATAGGCCGCCGCGTTGACCACGATGCGCGGCTGCAGGCGATCCAGCAGCGCCGGCAGGCTGTCGGGCTGGTCGAGGTCGGCGGTCTCGCAGGTACGACCATCGAACAACCGGCCGCTGCGGGTGGCCGCCACGATTCCACCCAGCGGCACCAACGCACGCAGCAGCTCCCGCCCGACCTGGCCGTTGCCGCCGAATACCAGCACGGTCATGGAAGATGGACCGGCAGGCGATCCCGGGCGATCTCCTCCAGGAACGGCGCATTCCTGTCCTTGGCCGACAGGATCGGGGCGCTGATCGGCCAGTCGATGGCGATGCCGGCATCGTTCCAGCGCACGCCGGCGTCTGCTTCCTTGACGTAGACGTCGGTACACAGATAGCTGAACACCGCGCGCTCGGACAGTACCGCGAACCCGTGGGCGAAGCCTTCCGGGATCCACAGCTGGCGCCGGTTCTCAGCACTGAGGACCACCGCTTCCCAGCGGCCGAAAGTCGGCGAACCGCGGCGGATATCCACCGCCACGTCGTAGACCTCGCCCTCGAGCACGCTGACCAGTTTCCCCTGCGGCCGCGGCCACTGGTAGTGCAGGCCCCGCAGCGTCCCCCCGACCGAGGTCGACACATTGCTCTGCACGAACCGGGTCGGCAGGCCATGCTCGGCGAAGCGCTCGGCATTCCAACTCTCGAAAAACACCCCGCGCTCGTCGCCGAACACGACCGGTTCGATCACCACGCAGCCCGGCAGCGATGTCTCGATGACCTTCAACGCACGACTCCCCGCTTGACCAGCGCCTGCAGATACTGGCCGTAACCATTCTTCGCCAGCGGCGCAGCCAGCCGTTCGACCTGCACCGCATCGATCCAGCCATTGCCGAAGGCGATCTCCTCCGGACAGCAGACCTGCAGGCCCTGCCGGGCCTGGATGGTTTCGATGAAGTTCGACGCCTCGTGCAGCGACTGGTGGGTACCGGTATCCAGCCAGGCATAGCCGCGGCCCAGCTGCTCCAGGTACAGCGCGTCCTCGTCGAGGTAGCGTTTGTTGAGGTCGGTGATTTCCAGCTCCCCGCGCGATGACGGTTGCAGCTCGGCGGCGAAGTCGGCTGCACGCCGGTCGTAGAAGTACAGACCTGTCACCGCATAGTTGGAACGCGGACTGGCGGGCTTCTCGACGATTCCCACCACCTTGCCGTCGGCATCGAACTCGGCCACGCCGTAGCGCTCGGGATCGTTGACCCAGTAACCGAACACGGTCGCTCCATCGACGCGCGCATCCGCGCGCCTGAGCGTTTCGGTGAGGCCGTGCCCGTGGAAGATGTTGTCGCCCAGCACCAGGCAGCTCGGTTGCCCGGCAACGAAATCGCGGCCGATCAGGTAGGCCTGGGCCAGGCCGTCCGGGCTGGGCTGTACCGCGTAGCGGATGTCCATGCCCCATTGCGAGCCATCGCCCAGCAGCGACTGGAACAGCGCCTGCTCGTGCGGGGTGTTGATGATCAGCACTTCGCGGATCCCCGCCAGCATCAGCACGCTGAGCGGGTAGTAGATCATCGGCTTGTCGTACACCGGCAGCAGCTGCTTGCTGACGCCCTTGGTGATCGGATACAGCCGGGTGCCGGAGCCGCCGGCGAGGATGATGCCCTTGCGTTGTGTCATGTATTGGTTCCTTCGGCCCGCATCTGGTGCCGGCCTTTGCGAGCACCCGCCTTCGCCGGCGCGCAGCGGCCGCGGCGATCTCTTCTGCGAATGAATCGTCTCAAGCCGCAGTGCCGATGCGCTGCAGCCGATAGCTGCCGTCGAGCACGCCGCGGACCCAGTCCTGGTTGTCCAGGTACCAGTCGACGGTGAAAGCGATGCCCTGCTCGAAGCTGTGCTTCGGCTCCCAGCCCAGCTCGTCCTTCAGCTTGGAAGCGTCGATCGCGTAACGGCGGTCATGGCCCGGGCGGTCGGCGACGTAGGCGATCTGGCTGCTGCGCGGCCGGCCGTCCTCGCGCGGACGGCGCGCGTCCAGCAGGTCGCAGATGGCCTGCACCACCTCGATGTTCCGCTTCTCGGCGTTGCCGCCGACGTTGTAGGTCTCGCCCGGCCTGCCCCTGGCCAGTACGGTGCGTATCGCCTCGCAGTGGTCGGCGACGAACAACCAGTCGCGGACCTGCCTGCCGTCGCCGTAGACCGGCAGCAGCTCGCCGGCCAGCGCCCTGGCGATCACCAGCGGGATCAGCTTCTCCGGGAAGTGATAGGGACCGTAGTTGTTGGAGCAGTTGGTGGTCAGTACCGGCAACCCGTAGGTATGGTGGAATGCGCGCACCAGGTGGTCCGAGGCCGCCTTGGACGCCGAGTACGGCGAGTTCGGTGCATACGGGGTGGTTTCGGTGAACTTGCCGGTCTCGCCCAGGGTGCCGTAGACCTCATCGGTGGAGACGTGCAGGAAGCGGAACGCCTGGCGCCTGCCGGGCACCAGCCCCTTCCAGTAATCGCGCACCGTCTCCAGCAGACTCAGGGTGCCGACCACGTTGGTCTGGATGAAGGCGCCGGGCCCGTCGATGGATCGATCGACGTGGCTTTCGGCAGCGAAATTCAGCACCGCATCGGGCTGATGCTCGGCCAGCAGGCGTGCCACGAGATCGCGGTCACCGATGTCCCCGTGGACGAACACATGGTCCGGGTTGCCCTCCAGGCTGGCCAGGGTCTGCAGGTTGCCGGCGTAGGTCAGCGCATCCAGGTTGATGACGCGGATGCCCCTGGCCACGGCTTCGAGCACGAAGTTGCCTCCGATGAAGCCTGCGCCGCCGGTCACAAACCATGTGGTCACTCGATGGTCCTCCTGCACTGTTGCGACTGCCCGATGCGGCAAACGATCCGCACAAGGATATACCGCCCCTCGGCTCGAGCCGACCGTTGACGGCATGGCCACGTCGGCGACAACTCGTCCGGACACTTGCGGCGCGGCACAACCAGACCATACGCATTCGCATGGAGCCGTCAACCCAGCTAGAATCGAGAAAAACCTTGTCTCCGGCCCGCGCCGGCCCCCTCAGTAACCGAAGGATCCTGCAGCACATGAAAATCCTCGTCGCGTACAAGCGCGTGGTGGACTACAACGTCCGCATTCAGGTCAAGCCGGATGGTTCCGGCGTGGTCACCGACGGCGTCAAGCTGTCGCCGAACCCGTTCGACGAGATCGCGCTGGAAGAAGCCCTGCGCCTGCGCGACAAGGGCATCGCCACCGAGGTCGTGGTCGCCACCATCGCCCCCGCCGACGCCCAGGCACACCTGCGCAACGGCCTGGCGATGGGCGCCAACCGCGCCATCCACGTGGTCACCGACCAGGCCATCCAGCCGCTGACCGCCGCCCGTACCCTGCTCAAGCTGGTCGAGAAGGAACAGCCCGACGTGGTCATCCTCGGCAAGCAGGCCATCGACGACGACGCCAACCAGACCGGGCAGATGCTGGCCACGCTGTGGGGCCGCCCGCAGGCCACCTTCGCCTCCAAGGTCGAGATTGCCGACGGCAAGGCCACGGTCACCCGCGAAGTCGATGCCGGCCTGGAAACGCTGGAAGTCGATCTGCCGGCCGTCATCACCACCGACCTGCGCCTGAACGAGCCGCGCTTCATCAAGTTGCCGGACATCATGAAGGCCAAGGCCAAGCCGCTCGAGACCCTGCAACTGGCCGACCTCGGCGTCGAGGCCGCCGACACGTTCAAGACCACCCACTACGCCGCCCCGGCCAAGCGCAGCAAGGGCGTGATGGTGAAGGACGCCGCCGAACTGGTGGCCGCACTCAAGCAGAAGGGGTTGCTGTAATGGCCAAGATTCTCGTCATCGCCGAACACCTGGACGGCAAGCTCAACAGCGCCGTCGCCAAGACCGTCTCGGCCGCCGCCGCCATCGGTGGCGACATCGACGTGCTGGTGCTGGCCGCCGACCCGGCCGCCATCGCCGCCGAGGCCGCGCAGATCGCCGGCGTCGGCAAGGTGCTGACCCTCGCCAACCCGGCCAACGAACACGCCATCGCCCAGGTGCAGGCGCCGCAGATCGCCAAGGCCGCCGCCGGCTACAGCCACGTGCTCGGCCCGTCCACCACCACCGGCAAGGACCTGATGCCGGCCGTGGCTGCGCTGCTCGGCGTCAACCAGGTCTCCGACCTGATGACCGTCGAAGGCCCGCACGTCTTCAAGCGCCCGATCTACGCCGGCAATGCCATCATCACCGTCGAAGTACCGGCCGACCAGGTCGTCGTGGCCACCGTGCGCGCCGCCTCGTGGCCGGAAGCGGCCAGGGGCAACAACGCCCCGGTCGAGGCGATCAGCATCGATGCCGCGCTGCCTTCGCACACCCGCTTCATCGGCCTGGCCGCCGGCAAGAGCGACCGCCCCGACCTGCAGAGCGCCAAGCGCGTGGTTTCCGGCGGCCGCGGCGTCGGCTCGGAAGAGAACTTCCAGATCATCTACAAGCTGGCCGACAGGCTCGGCGCGGCGGTGGGCGCCTCGCGCGCCGCGGTCGACGCCGGCTACGTGCCCAGCGACATGCAGGTCGGCCAGACCGGCAAGATCATCGCCCCGGAGCTGTATGTGGCCGTCGGCATCTCCGGCGCCATCCAGCACCTGACCGGCATCAAGGACGCCGGCACCATCGTCGCCATCAACAAGGACGGCGATGCGCCGATCTTCGAGATCGCCGACATCGGGCTGGTGGGCGATTTGTTCGCGATCCTGCCGGAGCTGGAGGCGGCGCTATAATCGGCGCCTTGAGGGGATCCTGACCAAGGGCCACTACGGTGGCCCTTTTTCATGCCGTATCGGAGGGCTGGCAGATCGATGGATAGCAAGAAGGTCATGGTGGTATTCGGCACGCGGCCGGAAGCCATCAAGATGGCCCCGGTAGTCCAGGCCCTGCAGGCCCACCCCGGCTTGACGCCACAGGTGGTTGTCACCGCACAGCACCGGCAGATGCTCGACCAGGTCCTGGAGTTGTTCGGCCTCGTCCCGGACGAGGACCTGGATCTGATGGCCCCCTCGCAGACGCTTCCGGACCTGTTCGCCCGCATCCTTACCGGGATGAGCCGAGTGCTGGCGCACAGGAAACCGGACCTGGTGCTGGTACACGGCGACACCAGCACGACCCTGGCCACCGCGCTGGCCGCGTTCTACGCCCGTATCCCGGTGGCGCATGTGGAAGCGGGGCTGCGCACCGGCGACCTGACCGCGCCGTGGCCGGAGGAAGCCAACCGCCGCCTTACCGCCCCGCTGTCCGCGCTGCACTTCGCTCCCACCGCCGCAGCCCGCGACAACCTCATCGCCGAGGGCATCGCCGCCGGCAACATCCACGTCACCGGCAACACGGTGATCGATGCGCTGCTGGAAGTCGTCACCCGCATCGAACAGGATCCGGCGCTGCGATCCGGGTTGGACGCGATGTTCCCGTTCCTGCAGCCGGACCATCGCATCGTGCTGGTGACAGGACACCGTCGCGAGAACTTCGGCGCGGGTATGGAGAACATCGCCCGCGCCCTTGCCGACATTGCCGCTGCCCGCGACGTGCAGGTGGTCTATCCCGTGCACCTGAATCCCAGCGTGCAGGAGCCCATGCGCCGCCTGCTTGGCGGCACCCCCCGGGTCCACCTGATCGAACCGCTGGACTATCTGCCCTTCGTCCACCTCATGAGCCGTGCCCACCTGATCATCACCGACTCCGGCGGCATCCAGGAAGAGGCTCCCTCGCTGGGCAAGCCGGTGCTGGTCATGCGCGATACCACCGAAAGACCCGAGGCCGTCGAAGCCGGCACCGTCCGGCTGGTGGGCACCGACCGCGGGAGGATCGTCGCCGAATCGATACGACTGCTCGACGATGACGGGGCCCATGCCGCCATGGCGCGGGCGCACAACCCCTACGGCGACGGCCGGGCCGCGGCCAGGATCGCCGACACGATCCACGCCTGGATACGCCCTTCCGCCTGAAGGACGAACCACTCCCGAACAGCATCTGTACGGCGGCTGGAGCCACCAGATATCGCCGCCGGGCCTATGCAACAATCGCCGCCCATGCCGTTATCCCACCATTCCCGGAAGCAACCCACATGAAAGCAAGGATCCGACTCGCCACCCTGTTGCTGTTGGCAACGGTCATCACCGGCTGTTCCCCCGATGGGCAGCGCGGTACGGAATCCGCGCAATCCGCTCCTCCGGCTGCCAACGCCGAGGGACAGCCCAGGCAACTGAAGAAAGCACTTCCCCACGGCATCCAGCTCGGCTTTGCCTATAACCTGCGGCGCGATCGGGTCGAGGAAGTCAAAGCCGGCGCATTCCAGCGCAGGATCCGGATCGAATACCTTGACCTGGAGCAGCAGCAGGCGGCCGACGCCATTACCGCCGACCTGACCGCCGCCGGCTACCAGGCCAGCGCGCCGAAGCGGCTCGACGACGGGCGTATCCGCATCGCCTTCAAGCAGGAAAAGCGCCGCACGATCGCCGTCACCATCAGGGAGGGAGGCAAGCTGCAGCACCCTTCCGCCAAGGGCATGATCTACATCAACATCCCGGTGAAGGCGCCGACCAGCAAGGCTGACGCAGCCGCCGCGCAGTAATCGCCGACGGAACACCCCGTCCCGGGGCGCGGCGGACCATGTTCCGCCCCTCCCCCTTCCCGGCCAAACCCGACCCGCCACGCAGCATCTGCGGCCAGCCATCGTTGCCGGCGGACATTTCCCACTGGTTCCGCTAGTGCTGCGCTCCTGCCTCGGCACGTTCCGGCTTCGGGGTCCCGGCGTTCTTCGCCATCGCGTTTTCGAGACGCTCCGCGAAGAAGTCGGCCATGGAACGCGAGTAGGTCGCAGTCAGATGATGGCTGTCGCGCCAGACGACGATGTTGCCGATGACCGCCGGGCACATCCCGTCGGGACACACCAGATCGGTGAAGTCCAGCAGTGCGACACCCTTCTCCACCTTATGCGCGGCGATTGCCGTATCCCGCTTCGACACCGCGATCCCGCGAAGATCGACCCGGCACCCCCTGTCCCCTGCCAAGCAGGCCTCGGGGCCGGGATCGCGCCAGCGCGGCGTGTCCGCCACCGCCACCACGCGGGAGCCTCCGGCCATGATCTCCTGCCAGAGTTCGACCATCGCTTTCCGCGCCGAAGGCGGTTTCTCCCCCTCGGCGGACCAGGTACGGACGCCACTGTGCATCTGCGCGAGGATCACCAGATCGGGGCGCTCCTCGGCGATGATCCGGCGTACCTGCTGTCCCCATGCCAGGCACTCCTCGTAGGCTTTGCCGGCTCGCCTCAGCATCACCGGCATCAGCGGACAGGACGACTTGGTATAGCTGAACGCGTTCCAGCCCTTCAGCTCCGCCACTTCCTCGAGAGCCGGGATCCAGTTCGCCGCGTGGGAGTCACCGATCAGGAAGACCTTGAAGCTCCCCCGGGGATCGCCGTAGCGGCAGGCGACGGGCTCGGAGTCCTTGAATCTCAGGTGGCATCCATTGTCGTAGGCCGCTGCGCGATCCTGCTTCAGCACCGCCAGCGATGGCGCGTAACCGCCGTCCCCGGCAACCGCCTCACCCGTCGCCAGCACCCTCGCCCCTAGGTATCGGTCCCGCTGACGCTGCGCTTCCGCCTCCTCGTATGCGATGGCACCCAGCAGCCCGCCGGCAAGCAGCACAGGAACCAGGGTGCCTCCGGCGATGCGCAGATCCGGCCAACGGACCGGCTCGTCACCTGGGCCACGATGCCGGAACCGGTCTTCGATATGCA
The DNA here is from genome assembly GCF_026107455.2 of Xanthomonas chitinilytica. Classification (GTDB taxonomy): domain Bacteria; phylum Pseudomonadota; class Gammaproteobacteria; order Xanthomonadales; family Xanthomonadaceae; genus Stenotrophomonas; species Stenotrophomonas chitinilytica. The sequence continues at coordinate 269,830 of NZ_JAPCHY010000002.1, forward strand.
CCTTGCTGAACCAGGACAACCCCAGCGTGGCCAGGATCAGAAAGCTGCCGGCTACGGGGCCGATCGCCTTGCCCCCGGCTTCCGCCAGGTAGAACACCACGATCGGCCAATGCCACAGGTAGATCGAATAGGACGCATCGCCTACCCAGCGGAATGGCCGGCTCGCCAGCAGTGCGTATGCGCTGAACCGGGAACGGGTATCGCCGGCGACGATGATCAGGGCCGCCGCGACCGTGGGCAGCAGCGCGGCATGGCCCGGGAATGGCGTCTTTGCGGTGAACGCGAAAACCGCCAAGACGATGCCGAGCAGGCCGGCCCAGCCCGTCAGGTTGCGCAGCCATTGCCATAGAGGAACCCTGGTCACGGCGAGCAATCCGCCCAGACCCAGCTCCCATATGCGCGTATGGGTAACGAAGTAGGCTTGCGCCGGGTCGGCGTCGGTCAGCCAGACTGAAAGGCCGAGCGAGAGCGCGGTGACGGCCACAAATGCCGCCCGCAGGCACCAGAGCAGGGGAAGCCCGGCCTTCGCCGCCGCCCATGCCAAGGCGGCGACCAATGCGGGCCAGAACAGATAGAACTGTTCCTCGACCGACAACGACCAGTAGTGCTGGACCGGGCTGGCCTGGTTCTCGGCACCGAGATAGTCGACGGCCAGGTACGCCAGCCGCCAGTTCTCCACATACGTCGCGCTGGCAATCACTTCGAGCGCGGTGTCCTTCCATACCGTCGGCGGGAGCAGCAGCGGCGTCAGCAACGCGACCACGGCCAGCACCGCCGTCGCCGCGGGAAGAAGGCGACGCATCCGCTTCAGGTAGAAGGTTCCGAAGTTTATGCACCCCTTCTGCTCAAGCTCCCTGAGCAGCAGCGAGGTGATCAGGAATCCCGATATCACGAAGAACACATCGACGCCGACGTAGCCCCCGCCGAAGGCGGCGGGCCAGACGTGGAAGAGCAGCACGGCTACGACGGCGACCGCGCGCAGCCCCTGTATTTCCGGGCGCATCCCGGTGGTGCGGCCCATTTCTCTCTCGTGCATGTTGCTACTTGCCCGCCGCCCCCGGGTGATCCGGTGCAATGACCTGTGCCGGTATCCTAAGCCGTCGATTCATCGCATGCTTCACGCCGTTGCAACGAGTACGCGGCGCCGGAACAGATTCGTCTGCCGGGTGGCCACCTTGGCCGCCTTCATCTGTCTGAAGTAGGCCGCATGCCTGTCACTGCCGCATATCCACAGCTTCTTCCCGGTGATCAGGAACGGGGAGAACCCCGGCGAGGACAGCAGGAACTCCATGATCGCCTGCGTGGTGCCCGGGTGCCTGCGGTTGAAGAAGTCGTCGAACACCAGAACCGCCCCCTCGCCCAGCAGCCTGCGCGCTATTTCGATATCGCGCCGGACGACTTCGTAATCGTGCCCGCCGTCGATATGCAACAGCCTTACCGGCCGTCGCATGACCTCCAGCAGCCGATGCCCTTCGCGCGAGGTATCCATCCGCACCAGCTCCAGGCGATCGTCGCAACCGAACGCCGCGGCGTTCCGCCGGAGGATGGCCGGATCGTTGAAGTAGGGATGGTCGCGATCGCGCAGGTCGAAGATGTCCACCGCGAACACCCGCTCGTCTCCCCGCAGCAGATGATGGAACAGGATCGCGCCGCGACCGTGCCATACCCCAATCTCGACCAGGTCACCCACGACGCCCGAGGACTTCTGCACCTCATCCACCTGCACGAAGCAGCTTGCGTCCGAGCGGGTCAACCAGCCGCCGATGCACTTCATTTCCTGGATGTACTCGGCGGTGGACCGGCGCCGCGCCACCGTCCCGGACCGGGCTGGTTCCACAACCGCCGCCTGCATCGCCATGGCGCCGCTCACGCCAATCCTGCCCGCGCTTCCTGGCGCAACGCATCCACACCGAGCCTGGCCAGGCGTCGCCGGTAGGCCGAAGGCGTGCAGTTCTCGTAGGCATAGGTCAGCCCACGCTCGCTCTGCGCCTGGAACCGCGGCCAATCCTCATAGCAGGCGCGGATCAGCGCCTGCACCTGCTCCGGTTCCGCATATATCGCCGCGTCGCCGAATACCGCTTCGAAGGAAGGGGGCAGGACCACCACTGCTCCGGCGAACATCGCTTCCATGATCACGCGGCCAAATGCTTCTATCCAGTCCTTGTGATGGTAGTAGACGAAGAAGTCGATGGACTGGAGGAACTCCAGCGGCGTCACTGCATTGAAGCCGTGTACATCCCAATCGGCGATGTCCTCCGGCTTGAGCGCCCCGGATGCGATGACGTGATCGACGCCGCCCAGCACCCTGACCTTGACCGAACCATCGGATGGATACACCTTCAACAGCTTGTCGCGGCTCTCCGGCCACTTCAGGTGATGGTCGCGAGAATGCCGACCGATCACCGGCACCGTTCCCACCGGCGCGAGGCGTCGCTTGATCCTGGCCGGCTCCTCCGCCAACACCCCGACCCAATCGACGTCGAGCAACGCCGAATGCGGCAGCTGCGGCGCGAGCATGCGCCGGATCGTGGCCGATTGCGGTGCCCATTGCGGTTCCGCTCCGAATGCATTCCTGACATTCCGGGTGACCACGCCCATCTCGTAGGAATGTCGGTCCTGGTGGCGTTCGTAGGGCGGATGGTTGGCGACGATGATCACGCGTTCGGCCTCGATTCCAGGCGTCAGCGCCGTCGTGTACTGGAAGCATGCCGGCCAGCGCACGATGACCATGGTGGCCACTGCCGGCGTAGTGACCGCGATCTCCGTCACCTTGCCGCTGGTGATCAGGCGGGTCAACGCGGGGATGGGGTCGCGCACGGCCAGGTGCGTGAACAGCAGGTTGCGCACGTGCACCAGCCCCACCCTGAGACCCGCCTGTATGCAGATCTCCATCTCGTGGATCAGCGAATGGACATTGCCGCCGGTGAAGCCGAGCTCGGAAACGAAGATCACATCGAACTTCTCGCGTTCCGTGCCCATCCTGCCGGGCAGGAAGGATGCCGGCGCAGGAAACGGACGCGATTTGGCATCCATGGGCAAGAACGCCGAAGCATTGCCGGCGGCAATGCGCTGATGCCATTCCCGGTATCGTGCACGGTAGATCTGCCGTTCCGGGTGCATGAACCCGCGGAGCATGTCCGATCCCGAAAGGCTGCCGGGATCGTGCAGGGCGAAGGTCAAGGGCTCCTCGCGTACCGTCTCGATCTTCTGGTTGAAAGCCAGCTCCATCCGGTACAGGAATTCGGCATCGCCCATCTTTCTCACTGAATCCCAGCAACCGATCCGTGCGACCACATCGCCACGCCTGAACATCAGGCTGACCAGCGCCTTGTGCGCGAGCGCCCGGGCGGGACTGCGGTGCCGGATCTCCAGATCCGCTCCCACCCTGAGCCAGTTGCCGAGATTGGCGACCTTGCCCGGGTTTGCGATCAGGTGCCGGGCCTGCAGCTCGATCTTCTGCGGATGCGACCAGTCATCGGCGTCATGACAGGTGACGAATTCGCCTTGCGCGGCGCTCAAGCCTATGTTCCTGGCCGTATAGGCGCCTCGGTTGGAGGCACACTGGATCAACCTGACCCTCGGATCTTCCTTGGCCCAGCGTGCCAGCATGCCGCGGTAATCGGGCGGGCTGCCGTCGTCCACGACGATCAACTCCAGATTCTTCCATGTCTGCTCCAGCACCGAACGGATCGCGACCTCGGTGCCGGCGCCGGCGCGATAGACCGGCATGATGATGCTGACCAGCGGGCCGTCGACACTGGCAGGCGCCGCCTTTGCTTTCAGGCGGTTGAAAGGAGCCGCAGAGCCCGGAAGCAAGTCCAGCTCGCAGATGCCGGCGGCCAGATAGCCCTGGTTGATATGCCTGGACCATTCATCGATGTCGCCAACCCCCACCTGGATGAACGGATTGGCCGCATTGGCGCGCAGCAGATGATAGTTCGGCGTGTTCTCGGGCGTCAGCCCGAAGCTCTCCATCCACTCCAGCGCCTCGTCCGGGCGACGCTCCTGCAGCAAGGCGCTCGCCACCCACTCCGCATCGGTCAGACTCAGGGCACTGCGGCCAAAAGCCACCTTCACCAACTCAAACAGCGATATGGCGTTGACCCGATCCGATGCCATCGCATCCTGCCGGTACAGGGTGCGCGCAAGCCACAGCAAGGATTCACGGTCGAACCGCCTGGCGGTCTCCCTGGCGCTTCCACGTTTTGCAGGCGAACGGAAGCCCTCCAGCAGGGAACAGATGCCATCGAAATCCCACCGCCCCCCCGTTGCCTGGAACGCCAGGATGTTCCTGCCGTCCAGCGAACGGTTGAGTACGAGCTGATTGACCAACTCCGACTGCTTGTTGCCATTCGATTTTGCATAGAACCGGACTGCACCGAAGGCCGGCGACTTCACCGGCTTGTCCCCACTCACGACCCTGGGCTCCTGCTGCGCCAGCGACGTCGCGAGCCCCGAGAAGCCGATCTGCATTCGGTGAGAGATTCTCCGCACCACCAGCAGCATCACCGCCACCACAAGTACTTGCAGCAATAGCAGCGGCACCAGCGCCCCTCCTGGCCGCCCCATTACAACAGCCAGTATCCCGACCGTTGCGGTTGCAACGGCGGTCACGACAACCAGAAGCTGCTTCGGGGTCACCGTCTTCTGCTTGGCAAGCACGGCACTGACTATCGCATTCACTCTGCTGGCCTCCAGACATCAAGGATCTGCCACAAGCGCGGGAGCAGCACTACGCATGCGTCTTGGGCATTGACGTCCCAAACTAGAGGCCGAGCATTGCAGTAGCGTTGTATCTGGATGACACCTTCGTGTTGGCGCGATGACAGGCCACCGCATCGGCCACGCAGCCGCGCACTGCGTCCAGGCGCACGGGTCTCGCCAGAACGACCTGCAGGGCAGATGCACGACCATCCCGGACGGGCAGGGCCACCTCATCGCACACCACTGGATGCTAGACAGCACCGGCCCAGGATGCCGCCTGCACCCACGACACCCCGCTCCATGACATCCGAGGGTCAATGAACCCACGGCTCCGAGAAGGTGTCGCCCCTGCCCGTCCTTGTCCCGCTGGCACTTCACCGCAAGACGCTGCACGCCCCGGGCGCCTGCGGCCTCCAGCAGGGTGATGGAGCGACCCGTCCCAGGCGCCTACAGCAGGAAAATGTCAACAACATGACGGCAACATGGCGTTTTCGTTATCCTCGGGCACGGGACACTCTTCAGGAGCTTGCCCGGCCTCCAGGCAAGAGAAGAATTCACTCGCCAATTACGCCGCCATGTCATAATTCTGAAAGTTTTGCCAATTTGCCCATAAAAGTCGCAGATCTTTCGGCATTTCGCCGACTTCATGGCGTAACAGCAAAAACGGGAGCAATAGACGGGCACCCGATACCCGCCCTGAATCCCTCCGATCTTCAAAATCCTTAATACGCCTCTTCGAAGTCACATGCAGCTAATCGCCAAGCTAAGCCGGACCATGGATCGCGCAACCGATGCGCTGCGGGGAGTATTCCGCTCCGATGGGCGCGGCCTGCCTCGTACTCCTTGCTCCGAGCAGGATGTCCAGGCCGCCCGAATGCTGCAGCACTCGCGAGCTGCGCTGTCGGCGGGCGACTTCGGGACCGCCCTGGGGCATCTTTCCCCCTTGCTCCAACAGGGCGGAGGAGATGTATCGCACGCCCTGCTCCTGGATGCCCACCTTCTCAAGCATGACGCGCTGTTCAAACAGGGTCGTCCCGAGCAGGCCCGGGACGCGCTCGACCAGGCCGAGCAGATAGGCGGAAATGATTTCCGCATCGCTCTGCGGCGGGGTACTTCCTGCCTCTATCGCGGCCGTTATGAACAAGGGCTGGCGATCCTGGGAACAATCGACCCGGACTCACCGCATGCGGGCAACAACGACATTGTGATGCTGCAGGCGGAACTATTGTGCCGGGCAGGACAGTCTCAAGCCGCTGCGTCCAACCTCATGGCGCATTTCGGCGGCCGTGCCGGGAATCTTGCGCTGAAGGAACAGGAATTCATCGCGATCAGACGCTGCATCACTTCGGAGGACCAGCTCCGCGAGATAGGCGATTGGCTCGTCTCCGCATGCAGGCACGACCCCGGCCAGTTGTCCAGCGCCCTGCGCCATTACTCGATGGCGGCCCGGGACCTGGAGTTGTATGAGAAAGCTCTTGATGCCATTTGCCGGAGGCTGGAACTCGCCTCGAAACTGCAACCCCGGCCCCCGCAAGGAAAGCCGGCGTCCAAGCAGAACTGGGCCCGACTCGCCGGGGCCGCATTGCTTGACCTGCGGCATGACCTGGATGCGCAAGGCATCGATATTTTCCTGATAAGCGGCACCCTGCTTGGCTGCATCCGCGAAGGAAAAATCCTTGGGCACGACAAGGATATCGACGTGGGAGTGTTCGAAACCACGGATATCGACCGCCTCTCCGAGGTACTGCGTTCGACCGGGAGGTTCAAGGAGCTCCCCGTCAGCAAGGGACGGGTCCTTCGCTTCAAGCACGCCAATGGCGTCATGATCGATGTCTTTGTCCATTTCAGGGAAAAGGACCTGATCTGGCATCAGGGGCAAAAATCGACCTGGTGGAACTCCGAGTTCGGGCTTGCGTCCACCGATTTTCTCGGAGCCTCTTTCAAGATCCCATCCCCTGCCGACAGGTATCTTCTCGAGAACTATGGCGACTGGCGTACTCCCGCCCCCGATTTCGAAACCTTTACCGACACGCCGAACATGGTGGCAAGCGACCCAAGGGAGCTCAGCTGGTACTACCTGAAGATACTGCCCGACTATTTCCAGACCGGGCACGAAGCCAGATTCAATCGCGTATGTTCCGCCCTGGAAGGAATCATTGACATGGACAAGCAAACCCTGGAAGCGATAGAAACCATGCGAAGCAAGCTTCGCAGCTTTGGACTGGCGAGGCCTCACTGATGATCAAGGTAATCACATACGGAACATTCGATCTTTTTCATGTGGGCCACCTCAATTTGCTCGAGCGGCTGCGCGCACTGGGGGATCACCTTACCGTTGCCGTTTCCACCGACGAATTCAATCAGCTGAAAAGCAAGAAGTGCACCATGCCCTTCGAGGATCGGGCACGCATCGTCAGTGCGCTCCGCTGTGTGGACGAGGTCATTCCCGAGAGCGCCTGGGAACAGAAGATCGAGGACGTCGTCCAGCGGCAAATCTCGGTTTTCGGAATCGGCGAGGACTGGAGGGGCCATTTCGACTTCCTGGAACCTCACTGCCGGGTCGTCTATCTCTCCCGCACGCAGGGCATCAGCACGACCCAGCTCAAAGAAGAAATATCCTCTGCTGTCACACCGTTGAAAGCCGTAAGATCCGGTTGATAGAGACGAACCCCGAGGGGTATCCAGGCACGCGTTCGCCGCCCAGTGCGCCCTTCGGGAAGTTGCTGCGCTGCCCATTTCCACATACCGTCAATCAGCCTTGAGCCGAATCCCGCAATGGCATCCGACCCGCCTCGCGCCACTCCCCTTCTGGCACAGAATCCTGCCCCACGACGCAGCTTGACTCGCCGCATTGCAGGTCGTATTGCCCGCACCTTGATGCGCCTGCTCAATACCCTGCGCAGGCTGGCGGACGCGCCGGCTTCCTTCGAGCAGAGCGCATCCTTCAGCATCCGCTCTCCCGTCATGACGCCGCCTCCCGGGGGCATCTGGAATGCAGAACTCTCCAAACTGCTGGATGCCCTCCTCGTCAGCGACAAGCAGGCTGCCCTCGAGGACATCACTACGATCATTCCTCATCTAGCCGAAGGTTCATCGAATTGCCCGGGAGTCGAATCGTTCAAGGCAAAGCAGGCGATCCGCAATGGACAACCCGTATCCGCGTCCATTGGAGCAAACCCTGAAACCGAATTGCTTTGCCACTACTGGATCGCACTGGACGCGTTCCTTCGTGGCAAGCGGGAAACAGCGATTTCGCACCTCCAGCGGGCCGTTGCGCTTGACCAGATGCGACTGGATTCGCTCATCCTGCTGGGCGAAATCGCCTTCCCTGTGCAACCGGATTTGTGCTGGCGCTCGCTGATCGCCGCAGCCGGCGAATCCCGCCGCACCGTCATGTGGCGCGCGCTCGCGGCAGCCACCAATACACCGGACAGGTTGGTTGATTATCTTTCGCTCTGGAATCGCCAGACGCTGGCGCACCCGGACCTGAAACGCAGCATCAACAACCAGTACTCGCTGGCGGTCGCCGCGCTCAACGCCGGCAATGTCGAACTGGCCGATCAGACCATGCACATCCAGCTGCAGCGGGTCATGGGGATGGGCAAGAAGGAGCGATCGATCGCGCAGAAGATGATGGATCGCCATCGCTCCAGTCTAACCATGCCGCTTTGGCTCGGAATAAGCGAGCGCACCGAATTCCCCGAAGACATACTGCCCTCCTCCCGGCATCTCGAAGCGCTGCGCGACGCCTGCCATGCCTTGGGGGGCGTCGACGGCATGCTGCCCATCGCACTGGAATCAACCCTGCTCGGTCTCGCCCGCAACGACCTCTCCCTCTGCCGCTTTACCGGCCATGTTCTCGGCGTCGCCGGAAGCGCCGCGTTCTCGGAAGCGAGCCGGCTGATCGGCACTTCGGGGCGCTTCGTGTTGCAATCATACTCATCGAGCGACGACGTTCACGAGTTCCAGCATGTTTGCGGCGCCAAGTTGACGCTGACGATGCTCGCCCCCATCGCCGATGGATTCGTCCATCGAATAGGCCAGTTGTCCCTTCTCAGCCCCTCCTTCGGCACCAGGCCGGAACAGTTCGATGGAATCCGGCTGCTTGTCCCGGAGCGGATCGACGACTACCTGTCCTTCCGTTTCGGTCCGTGGGAGCATATTGACGCCCCCCGCAGCGCGGTTATCGACTACCTCAATTCCAGTCCGATCGACCTGGATCGCGGGCGCCTCGAAGCATGCTACGAGGCCATCGGCGCCTTGCTGCGCGAAGATCAGCGTTACGCCACTCGATGCATGAGGGCGATCGCGCGCTTCGGTGGGGGGGACAGGTACGCAAGCCTTGCCCCCGGCATCAATCGTTACGCAGAACCAACGGCGGAAGAGATCATGGAGAGCGGCATCAAGGCGGTGATGCACCTCTCCGGGCTCGAGAACGTCGCCTACCAGGGCAATATGTGGATCCCTGTCCTTGAGAGGCTCAGTACGCGCTGCGCGATAGTCATCCGGGAACGACGGATCGCGGACCAGCTCGACCCGACCACCTTGCCGATCTATTTCCTCGACAAGCAGGCCGACCTCGACCTGCTTGAGCAGGCGGGGGTAAGGACCGTGCTCTATCCGGGTAATGCCCAGAAGAATGCCCAGCTCCTACGGTTCTTCAAGATGAGTCACTTCTTCATCAACCACGGGGAAAGCGACAAGGCCGTCAACCAGAGCAAGTTCCTGATGGCCTACGACAAGCTTCTCGTCGCAGGCCCCCTTGCCGAGAAGCGCTTGCGTGCGGCGGGGCTGCCGATCAGAAACGGTCAGGTGGAGCATGTCGGCCGCCCCCAGGTGGAGCTGGCTCTGGAGCGCAGAAATTCCTCTTCCCAGATCCGCACCGTTCTTTATGCCCCCACCTGGGAGGGCTTCAACAGCAATGCCAACTACACCTCGGTCGGCCCATATGGCTTGGCGATGCTGGAAACCCTGAAAGCTTCTGGAAAGTTCCGCATCCTGTTCAAGCCCCACCCCTATACCGGCCATGAAGAAAGCGGAGCGGTGCGCAACCATCTCGAAAAAATGAAATCCCTGGCCGACGGGGAGAACTTCATGCTCTATGACACGAAGAAACCGATATTCGAGCTCATGAACGACTCGGATATTCTAATTACCGATGTATCCAGCGTATTGAACGACTACCTGTATACGCTCAAGCCGATGATCATCACCAATCCCCGAGGAGATACCCACGCGAAACTCGAGCACAGGTATCCATCATCCGTTGCCTGCTACAAACTCGATGACCCGGCCGAAGTTCTTGAATTGATCGCACTGGCCGGCTCCGACGACCCGCTGGCGGCAGCACGCGAACTGGTATGCCGTGAAAGCCTGGGCGATTTCGACGAGAGCTCCCTCGTCCGCTTCGACCGGGTCCTGGCCGCAAGCATCGACGCGGCGGGCACTCACTGAGTCCTGTCGCAACAGCACGATGCCGCAGTTCCGTGGCATGCAATCCCATTTCCCGTGGAGCCCATGATGTCCATCCAGTCTGTTCTGCCGGGAAAAGCTTCCGCCGACGAGAGCAAGCTTTTCCTCGAAGCCGAACAAGCACTCAATTGCCCGGCACCTGATAGCGAGGCGGAGAAGAACGCCTATCGATCATTGCTTGCGGATATCGAATCCCGTCTTCTGCGAACGGAGGCGGCAGCTGCGGAGCGGGGACGCGTCATCCGCTATCTGGCATTGCTTGCCGACAAGCAGCGACACGTATACGACTCCATCGAGCACTGGTCCCGGCTCCGAAATCTTGTCCTGGAGTCGCTGGACGAAATCAACTTTGCCCTTGGCAACGCCTACCGACGCGCAGCGGACCTGAAGAGCGCCAGATTTCACCTCGACTCGGTTTCCGACGCCGGTGTCGATCCGCAGCTGCTTGCCGACGAAAGGAAGCGACTGAAGAAGCGGCTGTCCATTGAAGCCTCGATCAAAGGCGCGAAGCGCATCGTCAAGATGCTGGCATCCTCCACTGACGGGGACGATGCCCATCAGGAAATCTCGCGTTCGCTTGCCAAGTCCAGACATGCGTATCGCACCGACTCCAACGTGGATCGGCTTCTGAAGGAAGCATTTGACGCATTGGCAAAGCTCCCCGTGCCGCCGCCCCCAGAAGCGGAAGTCTCGGGCACGGAAGACGGTTATTCCAATTACAGGCGACTGCGCCTGCAAACGGACACCACCCGCCAGCGCCCCGGGGTGATCTTCACATCCGGGTTCCTCTGGTCCGGCTCCGGGGCGGTAACGGACATGCTCCGGGGACACGATGATGTCCATGTAGGTTGCAGCGGACGGGAACTCAATCTGTTCCAGCGCCGATACGGCCTGCTCGGTCTGGTCGATGCCCCCCTCGGAACTGTCGGCCCACGCGAACTGATGGAGTTCTTCCTGGGCCCACTCGCCGGGCTGCTGGTCGACAGGCTGCGGGTCCATGCCGATCGTGAGCGCAGCCTGTTCAAGGCACAGCTCGACAGTGGCCAGGCCCTGGATGCCCTGCTCCCATGTTGCCGCTCCCTCGTGCAAGGACTCGAGGCCGCCGCGCGATCCAATCCATCAAGCTTGGCGACGCTCTCTGCCATGCGCGACTTTTCCAACGAGATCACCACTCGGCTCGGAAGCCCCGGGAAGAAATCCGTCGTCCTCAACAACAACATCTTCGGCTTCAACGTCCGGCTGCTGTCGCTCTTCTCCAATGCCGTGGCGGTCACCGTCAAGCGCGATCCCCGCGACCAGTATGTAGCTCATTACTACGAAAGAAAGCGCTCGGATGTCATGCCCATCGACGAATTCATCTCCAAGACCAGAAAGCGCTATGACGAGCATGACCGTGCCGTCGCGGAGCTGCAGCTGGACGACCGGGTCATATCCATTCGCTTCGAAGACTTCGTTCTTGACGAAAGGATCAGAAGGAGCGTGCTCGACAGGCTCCAGCTCACCCGCAGCGACGTGCGCGGAGAAACGTGTTTCGATCCCGAGAAGTCCAGACGGAACATAGGAATACACAGGAGCTTCGATAATCAGAGCGACATCCGCAAGATCGAAGAATTCTTCCCCGACATGCTCTATCAATCAACCTGAGGAATCTGCAGTGAAGCGAGTCTATATCGGCATGAGTGCCGACCTTGTCCACCCGGGGCATCTGAACATCATCCGCAAGGGCGCCGAGCTGGGGGAAGTGACGATCGGGCTTCTGACCGACGAGGCGATCGCCAGCTACAAGCGCGTCCCCCATATGACCTACGACCAGCGGCGCGAAGTCGTGGAATCCATCAAGGGCGTGGCGAACGTCGTCGCTCAGACAACGTTGGACTACGTGCCCAACCTGGAGGCGCTCAAGCCCGATTATGTCGTCCATGGAGACGACTGGAAGGATGGCGTGCAGAAACGGACGCGCCAACGGGTCGTCGAGACTCTTGCACAGTGGGGCGGCGAACTCGTCGAAGTACCGTACACCCAAGGTATTTCCTCGACGAAGCTGAACGCCGCACTGAAAGAGGTGGGCACCACACCCGAGGTCCGCATGAAGTCCCTTCGCCGGATGCTCAAGGTGAAACCGATCATCCGTCTGCTGGACATCCACAACGGTCTGTCCGGGCTGATCATCGAGAACGTCCGCGTGGATACCCCCAACGGCCCGCGGGAGTTCGACGGCATGTGGGGCAGCAGCCTTACCGACTCCACTGCGAAAGGCAAACCCGACATCGAGGCAGTCGATGTTTCCGCCCGCATGACCACGCTCAACGAGGTCCTGGAGGTGACGACCAAGCCAATCGTCTATGACGGCGATACCGGCGGCAAGACCGAACACTTTGTGTTCACCGTGCGCACCCTGGAACGCCTGGGAGTCTCGGCGATCATCATCGAGGACAAGACCGGGCTGAAGAAGAACTCGCTGCTGGGCACCGATGTGGACCAGACGCAGGACTCCATCGAGAATTTCAGTCTGAAGATCAAGGAGGGCAAGCGTGCGCAGGCCACGGATGACTTCATGATCATCGCACGCATCGAAAGCCTGATCCTTGGCAAGGGAGTCGATGATGCGATAGAGCGCGCCAAGGCCTATCTGAATGCAGGAGCGGACGGAATCATGATCCACAGCCGGGAAAAATCTCCGGACGAGGTGATCGAGTTCTGCCGCCGCTATCGCGAGATCGAGAACCGGAAGACCCTGGTGGCCGTACCGACCAGCTACAACAGCATCACCGAGCAAGAGCTGGCCGACATCGGCGTGAATATCGTCATCTACGCAAATCACCTGCTCCGCGCTGCCTATCCGGCAATGGTCAGGACCGCCGAATCCATTCTCAAGCATCAGCGCTCTGCCGAAGCCGACGCCGAACTCCTGCCTATCAAACAGGTACTCGAACTGATTCCGGGGACCGCCTGATGATCGAGCCGAAAGCATTCTTCGAGGCCCTGGAAAGCAGGGATGTCGGCATGTTCACCGGCGTTCCGGATTCCCTGTTGAGCAGCTTCTGCGCCTATGTCGATGATGTCGCCCCCGAAGGGCGACATGTGATCGCGGCCAATGAAGGCAACGCGGTAGCCCTGGCGATGGGCCATCACCTGGCCACCGGAAAGGTGTCCGTGGTCTACATGCAGAATTCCGGCCTGGGCAACACGGTCAATCCGCTGACCTCGCTGGCCGATGCCGAGGTCTACCGGGTGCCGATGCTCCTGGTCATCGGCTGGCGTGGCGAGCCGGGAGTCCCGGACGAGCCGCAGCACGTCAAGCAGGGTCGGATCACGCCGGTACAGCTGGAATTGCTGGATATTCCCAGCTTCGAGCTCACCGCCGCGTCGGATGTCGCAACCACCGTGGCAGCGGCATTCGAGGCGATCGAGCGTACCGGCGCCCCGGTGGCCCTGCTGGTGCGGAAGAACGCGTTCGCCAAGTACAAGACCCGCCGAGCGGGTGCCAAGCTTTCGTCGATGCTGCGCGAGCATGCCCTGTCGCACATCCTGGACCTGGCCTCGCCGGACGATCTGGTGGTTTCCACGACCGGCAAGACGTCGCGCGAGCTTTTCGAACTCCGGGCTGCACGCTCCGAGCCTCAACGGGATTTCCTCACCGTCGGTGGAATGGGGCATACATCGTCGATCGCGCTGGGTGTCGCGCTGGGCCGTCCCGACCGGCGCGTAGTCTGTATCGACGGCGATGGATCGGCGTTGATGCATATGGGAGCGCTCCCGATCATCGGAAGCCTGGCTCCCGCGAATCTGGTGCACGTGCTGCTCAACAATGCGGCTCACGAGTCCGTGGGCGGCCAGCCGACCGTTGCCGACCGTGTGGACTTCAAGGCCATTGCGCTGGCAAGCGGGTACAAGGCCTACCATGTGGCTGATTCGGCCGAGAGCCTGAAAGACGCATGGCAAGCCGCCGCCGCCGACGGAGGGCCGGTGATGATCGAGGTCAGGATAGACACCGGCTCGCGCGCGGATCTGGGCCGTCCAACCAGCTCGCCTCAACAGAACAAGAGCTCCTTCATGGCGCATGCCACCCAGACGCAAGGCTGATTGAGGATGTCCTGGTCCCATTACAACCCGGTAAGAGTCGATTTCGGCGCAGGTGCCCTGCGCCGGATCGGCAGCCATGTTGGCAGTGAAGGCAATGTCCTGCTCGTTACCACCGAAGGCTTTGTCCGACGTGGACAGGCCGGGGCGATAGCCGACAGCCTCGGCACCGCCAGGACGACGGTCTACTCCGGCGTCACCCCGAACCCGCAGCTGGACGAACTCGACCAGGCAACCGCGCGTTTCTCGGGACTGGAACCTGTGGCGATAGTCGCGCTTGGCGGCGGCAGCGCCCTGGATGCCGCCAAGACGCTTTCTGTCACCTTGCCCAGCGGCGAATCCGACCCGCTTGACCGGAGATTGCGCGGCGGACGAGCGCAGGCATGGGAACGGGCCATTCCGGTTATCGCCATCCCCACGACCTCGGGAACCGGCGCGGAAGTTACGCCCTTTGCCACCGTATGGGACGACGTCCATCACCGGAAGCATTCGGTCGCCGGCGACCTGATCTTTCCTGCGGTGGCCATCCTGGATCCGGAACTGACGCTTTCCCTTCCACCCCAGGAAACCCTGCATACGGCGCTGGACGCGATTTCCCACTCCCTGGAATCGCTCTGGAACCGGAACCGGACACCCCTCTCCGAGTCCTTCTCGGCGCAGGCGTTGCGCCTGGCGATCGATGCGCTTCCCGTAGTTCTTGCCAACCCCGCAGACCTGCGGGCACGTGCGCGGATGCAACAGGCCAGCATGCTGGCCGGCATGGCGATCAGCCAGACGCGCACTGCCATCGCACATTCGATCTCCTATCCGCTTACCAGTCACTTTGGTGTCCCGCACGGACTGGCCTGCAGCTTCACGCTACCCAATATCATCGACCGCTACCTCGCAGAGCAGGACGAGCCGAACCTGGCTCCTCTGTTCATAGCCGCCCGTGATCTGCTCAAGGGCCTGGACCTGTTTTCCCTGCTCTCGCGTTATGCCAGCAGCGCGCAGATCGAGGCATTGAAAGGGGAGATGTTCCAGCCGGGCAGGGCCGACAATTACAAAGGCCACATCGAGGACCTCGACGACTTCATCCAGCCAGCCCCCCGGCCCCGCCCCGTTTCCTGAGCGGAGCCCGAGGGCCGCACCCGCAAGCAACAGCCGGCTCCTTCTCACCAGCCATCCATCCAATGAAGATCTCGCGTGCCGCCTCCATCGGCAAAGACGTCGAAATACGTTTTGAAGATCCTGCCGTCATCTCCTCCAACCTGCGCGTAAGGTGCGGATTCGATATCGGGGCCTATTCCTATTTCCGGAACGGCACGGTTCGCCGTCTGGCTTCCGTCGGCCGATACACCTCCATCGGCCCAAACGTGATGATAGGAGAAACCGAACACCCCACCGACTGGCTCTCGACGTCGAATTTCCAGTACAGCAAGCGGTGGCGCACGAAGTACTTCGGGCTTCCGGCCGATCTCCATGCCCCCGGCACAGCGATCGAGGAGACACCCGATTCTCCACGTTTCTCCCAGCCGGCTCCGGTTGTGATCGGCAATGACGTCTGGATAGGCGCCAATGTAGTCATCCGGGCAGGAGTCAATATCGGCGATGGCGCCATCTGTGCCGCGGGAGCGGTGATCAGCCGTGACGTGCCCGCCTACTCGATCGTCGGCGGGGTGCCGGGCAAATTGATCAGGATGCGTTTCGACGAAGCACTGGTCGAAAAACTCCGGCGGATCATGTGGTGGAGATTCGATGCGCCCGACCTGGCCGGCCTGCCGTTCGACAACGTGCCTGCCGCGCTGGCAATGCTGCAAGACAGGATAGACAAGGGCCTCGCCCCCCGGCCGGTGGCGTTCAAGGTGTATCGCGCTGGAAGCCGCTCCTCCGATGTGTCCGAATAGCAGTCCAACTCATCGGAGTGCAAGCGACCCGGGCCCTGCCTTGCTGATGTAGGCTCCATAGAGACGGTGCTGGAACCGGTGCATCAGATATATCTGGTGATACCAGTCGAAATTGATGGCGTACTTGCGGAACACCCGGCTTTCGGCAAGTTTCACCGACTCGTTGCCATGGTTGAAATCCCTGATCGCGGCCAGTTCTCCCACGAAATCGTTGTAGGAGGAGTGCTCCGACCCGATCACGTCGTCGAAATAGCATTGGATTCTCGGCAGGAAGTAACGGTCGTCCTGAGTCTCGGAGAAGATCGCCAATGCAGCGATCGTCGATGAGTAGTAGTCCATGTCGAACGATACGAACCCGATGGGTGCCGGGTTGTATTCCTGGAGGAAGGTGGATGCGGTTCCGGCCACGTCCCCGAGCACCAGTCTCGCCGACTTCAAACGTTCCATGAGCTTGGGGACGTCCATGCGGTAGTTGCCCATCGCAAACCGATAGGGCATATCGCGATGATCCTGCGGAGGCGTCATCCCTTCCCCCGTATCGAACCCATAGACCTGAATCGCGACGCCTGTCTGGCTTGCGACTTCCCCAGCATGGGCCTCCATCGCGACCAGCCCATTCCCTCCCGCCACACCGAACTCGAGCACGCTGATCTCGGGAACCTGCAATCGTTTGGCGAGCATTGCCGCATGATGGATGCCATAAGCGTACTGGGAATACGGCAACGCGTCCCATAGCGCGCGGGTCATAAAGTCTGCGCGCTTGTCTTTACGCAGAATGTCCTGAGTCGCAGCAAAATCCGAACTGGGAAGAAACCCTGAAGCCAGAAACCCCGTCAGCTTGTTCATTGATCCTCTCCAACGAAATGATCAGGCGGCAAAAGCTATACAGTAGTTTTTCCTGCTTACGAACATATCCGGCACTGGACCGCGCACGCCGATTTCAACCGGAAACGAGACTATCGCACCATCCCCGCAATGAATCTCAAGGCCTGCCTGGGATAATCGGTGATGAGCGCATCCACGCCAAGCTCCACCACGCGGGACAATCGCTGCCGCCGGTTCACCGTCCAACAATACACCCCCAGGCCGCGCTCCTTCGCCGCAGCTACAGACTCGGCATCCACATCACGATGGTTCGGCGCCCAGACATCTCCCCCCAGCCTGCGCACGAGCTCGGGCAAGCCGGCCGGCCCGGGGCCCGGCATTTCGCTCGCAAGCCAGGGAGAAGGCTGGCCAGGCACGCTGCCGTCCACCGTATTGTGGCCAGGCTGTCTCGTGCTGAGGAAGATGCGGCGGGCGGCAGGCAGAAGATCACGCGCCAGCAGCAGATTTCTCCAGTCGAAGCTCGCTACCGCCACCTGACAACGTGTTTGCGAATGATCCAGTTCGTCAGCCAATGCCCGGATGAACGCATCGGGCGCGAACGTTTCACCCGGAGCTTCCGGCGATGTCTTGATCTCCAGCATCAGGACGAACCGCTCTGTCACGCACGCCAGCGGCCCTGTCAGGATTTCCCTCAGGGTGGGTATGGATACATCGGCAGCCGGCGTACGTTGCTTCGGAAACCTGTCCGCGTAGCGGCTGCCCGGACGCATGCGTCCCAGCAGAAACTCTCCGATTTCTTCGGACCGCAGCTCACTGACCAGCAAAGGAGCCTGCAGCCAACACCCATGCCTGTCGCGGGTGATATCCGGATTGAGGCTGCGATCATGGTTCAACACCAACTGCCCATCGGCGGTCATGCCCAGATCGAGCTCCACTCCATCGACTCCATCGTCGACCGCAGCCTGTACAGCGTACCCGGTATTTTCCGGGTAGGTTCCGCGCCCACCCCGATGGGCAATGACTGACACACCTTCTATCGCGCTCGCCATGGCCCTCATCGACACAGTGCCTGTCCCCTCGCTATAACAGAGCCTGCTCCGCGAGGTGGCTGCCAGCACCGACATGCGTCGCTCTCAACCGGAATTCATCCTCATCCACATTCCAGGTATGGAATCCGTCCTGTGCGCTACGAAAGCGCACGAAGTTGAAACCGTCCATCGACAGTACATCCAGCCCCGCTTCATAACAGCGCCTGATGAAGTCCGAATCCGACCCTCCGCGACGGCGCTCCGAGAACGGTACCGCATCCAGTACGCGCCGATGCCCGCCCAGGGTGCCACCGGCAACCAGTGCCGCACGTGCGTTTGCGGCATCGTGGATCAGATTGGCGTGCCGCGCCCATTCCGGATCCCATAGCAATTCGTCGCCACGCTCCAGGTAGTTGAAGGTGGGTGGCTTGCCAAACACCTCGAATTTGCCGATGCGCTGGTAAAGCATGATGTCGCTCAGGTAATTGGAGCCGTACAGGTCGTCGTCGTCCACCTTCGTCCAGTATGGTGCATCGGTCTGGGCAGCGGCAAAGTTCAGGCATGCACCGAGGCTACGGCTCTTGCCGAGCTGGAAGAACCGGATCGCTTCTCCTTCGTGCACCAATCCGCGGTACTGGGCAAGGTCCACCGCGTCGCCATGGATGACGACGACGAGCTCCTTGTGGGGATAGATGTCGTTGCGGAAACGCTCGATGCAGCTCCGCAACCGATCCGGGCGCATGGTGACCAGCAGACAGGCGATTCGCGGGTTCGGCGGAACAAAGTCGGCTTTCACAGAAAGCCTGTCGGCCATGTGCTGCAGCCGATGGGCGATGGTATGGGCCGACATCAACCCGCGCCAGGCCAGGTGGTTCCAACGCGTGCGTGCCAGCGGGTTGGCCATGAGCGCGAGCAGCGCATCCGACGGATCGGCGTTCTCCGCCCCCCCGGGCAGCTGCAATTCCGGAAGCCAGGGCTCGCCACCATCCAGACGGGCGACCACCCCGCCCCCGGCCGCAGATCGCGCCATGCCCAGCGCGCTGCGCCACGCCCCCGCAAGCGGTGCGGCAGCGAACACTTCCGCACCCTGCAGGCGGCTCAGGACCAGTTTTTCCTGGCGCCCCAGGCAACCAATGGTGAAATCCATGAACTCCCGGCAATCCGCAAGCCGGACCCTGCCGAACTCCCACTCGCTCTCGGCGATGAGCAAGCCATGAGTTTTCAATTCATGCAATCGGGGCAGCTCGGCAAGCCCGTTCTGCAGATCCCACCAGCCATCAAACACGATGCGATCGCGCAATGCGTCCGCGGCCTCCATCAGGCCATAGCTGCGCAGCGGATTGTGCAACGCCGGCTGGATGGCGGGAGGCAGATACTCCGCTCTCCTCCTGGGGAAATCCCTGCGCAGCCGTGCGGCGACATCGGCATCGGCAGCGCAGACCAGATCGGCCTGCTCGGCCAGCCATGCGAAATGCTCGTAATTGCTGGGTGTTTCCCGGAACCAGACGACCACCGGAAGCGACATCTCCCGGCAGCGATCCAGCAGGCGTCGAAATCCGCTCTGATCTCCCTCGCCCGTCAGCGCATAACGCCAGTGCCGGTGTCCGACGTGCCACACCGTCTCCACGATCAAGAACCGCATCGCACCGGGAACCAGCGCCGCCGGCCAGTTGTCCTCGTCAAGCGCAATTACCCTGGCGTCGAAAGCCAGTTCCGTACGTAGTTCTGCGCTGCCAATGAAGCCGATGACAGGCGGATCGTTTCGCCAGCCCAGATATTCGCTGCCCGATTCCGGAACCCCGCCATCAAGTTCGCAGCGCGCGTCCTCCGATACGATTCCTTCGAGCCCCGGGAAGAGGTTGAGCAGCCGGCAGGTAGCATTGGAAGCTTCCAGGCTATCGGCTTGCGGCCTGAGCAGGCTGGGCGGCAAACCGACAAGACCGGTCCGCTCATCGTCGCTACCGGGGGACGGCTCTGCCGACACCGGGGAAGGCACCGCTTGTTCGGACGGCTGGCGCTGCAGCCGGGACATCAGCCAGCGAAGAGGGGCCGTCAGTCGCCAGGAACGGCTCCGCAAGATGCCTTCGCGTTCCCGGATCAGAGCGATGTTTCCCGCCTTTTCCGCGGCAAGCGCGGACTCCAGTCGCTGCACATCCCGACGGATGTCGGCCAACTGCTTGCTGAGAACCTGCGACTTCGGCTGCTCCATTCGATCAGTGTCCTTGTACCGGTGATGCTTCGGAAGGCTCGCCAGTCCCTTCCGCGAGGCGCTCCATCATTCCAGTCAGGCGCCGGGCCAGGTGGCTCCACCCGAACTCCGCAACGCTTTGCCCGCCCAGGTCCAGACCGTCTTCCGAGTCCAGGCGCCCCGCCAGCTTCCGCGCAGCCAGCGAGCGAAGAAGCCCGGCCATTGCCTCCTGGTCATTGCCGCAGACCCAGCCACGCAACCGTTCGCGAATCAGGGCCGCCGAAACGTCCCCCTCCATGACATTGCCGGTATGGAGGATCGGGCGCCCCGATCCGAGATATTCGTAGATCTTGCCAGGCACTTGGCACGGGTTGTCGTTGGCGATGTTGACCAGCACGTCCACCTGCCGCTGCAGTGACACTGCGCTGCAGTGCGGCAGGAAGCCAAGCAGCCGGAACCGTTCCGGCTGCGCTTCCAGCCGGGGTCTGAGCCAGTCCGGAATGGTCGACGACGCGATGTTGAGCCTGACTCCAGGCGTCTGCGCGACTGCATCGATCAATGCATCCGGCCGTCGGAATTGATAGAACGAGCCGGTATAAAGAAGCTCGAGCCGCGTAGCGTCGAAGAACTCGGGTACGGGCGGAACGAGCGGCAGCGTGCCGTCCTCGAACCCTTGGGTCAGTATCTCCATCCCGGCTGCTCCCACATCCTTTCCGCCATGCCGTTCCAGCAGCAGGTCGCGCGTGCCCGGTGCGGTAATGGTAATGCCGTCGGCCAGCTCCATGACCCGCCGCTCGAGCCGCAGCGCCCTGCGGCGCCAGCGCTTCGGTGTATAGTCGGCTAGGACCGGATCGCCCAGATCGGCGATCCACGGGATACTCGGGTATCGCCGTTTCAGATCGATGGCCAGTTCCAGCGTCGTCGCCGGCTCGTGGGAACTCACGATGATGTCCGGGCGGATATCCTCCACAAGGTCGATGGCGGCCCGTCGCGCGGGGAAATACCACTCGCCCCGCGCATCGGGAAATATCGCCTGGGTCGCGACGCCCCTCAGCTTCTCGACCAGCCGTCCCTTCCAGTTCAGCTGCGACTCGCGCAAGGCGACGATCGGCGTCGAAACCTCCCCCGCCGCTACAGCGACCGGTTGGTTACGGGCGGCTTTTGCCGCCTTGACCGCCTGGCGCCTGGCCAGCATGGCCACCACGCCCGTGATCGGCCCTCCGAATACCCGATGCACCCTGACCTGCTCGGGCAGTTCCGGCAATCCGGCGGTACTCCATCCCAGATCCGCCGTCAGCACATGGACCTCATGTCCAAGGCGCGCCAGTTCGCGGCAGAGATAGGTCCAGCGCAACGACTGGGGCGATGGACTGGGCGGGAACTCGTAGGCGATCAACAGGATACGCATTTTCGCTTCTCAAACTGCAGATGAGGTTTTCTGGCCCCGAGGGGGCTATCCGGCAACGGTCCGGTGCGATCCGCACCGGACCTCGACCGGCTATTGGCGAGCGCTGGAACCTCCAGATGCCCCCTCCCCTTCGACCTGCAAGCCGGAAACCTTCCTTTCATCCACTTTCGGCGAAACATCCGACTGCGCCGCCATCGTCATCTGCGCCTTGGCCCGTGCCTCCTTCTTCTTCCGTTCCTTGGCTTTGGCCTTGGCGACCAGTTTCTCCGCAGCCCTGAGTTTCGCTCGCCGCGCAGCTCTGCGCTTGGCGGCCTCCTCGGCCGATTCGACCAGCGGGTGCAGGCGCCGGTACTCGGCCAGCACATCCGATACGCTGCCGTCGAACACGATCCGGCCACGATCCAGCAACAACGCGCGGTTGCAGAGCTTGCGCAGCAGTGAATCGTTGTGGCTGGCGACCACCACAATCTTGCTTCCATTCACCCGGTCCATCATCCGCTGCCGTGCGCTCCTCACGAATTTCGCGTCACCGGCACCGAACCACTCATCCAGCAGCATGATGTCGGTGTGCACGGCCGTGGAGATACCGAACCCAAGCCTCATGCGCTGTCCGCTGGAAAGCGTGAGCAGGCGCCGATTCGCGACCTCCCGCAACCCGGAGAACTCCAGCACCGGCTCCACCATATGGCGGATGTCACGGGAAGGCACGCCCATAGCGGTGGCGCGCAGGAAGATATTCTCCATGATGGTGGCCTCGGCATTGAAACCGAGACCGATGCTGAGGAGCGCCTGGCGGGTGCCGGCTATTTCCACGGTTCCACCGGTTGGCTCAAACGCTCCGGCAAGCACGCGCAGCAGCGTGCTTTTCCCTGCACCATTGCGGCCTACCAAGGCGACACGCTCGCCCTCCTTGATAGTGAAGCTGACGTCGTCGAGCAGGGTCGCGAACCGCCGGCGCGGTACCGAGGTCGCGGCGCCGAGCAACGTGGAGAACCAGGAGGACGCCATCTTGTCCGGCTGTGCGTAGTAGGGAACCACCAGCGACAGGTTGCGGACCGCGACAGACACCGGAACCGCTGCTCCATCAGATCCAGATAGGGACATAACGCGAATACCGTCGGCAAAGGAAGATGGCGAGCAGCCAGCCGGTCAAGGTCAGCAGGGCAACGTACACGATGGAGGAGTTCGGAGGCATCCGCCCGAACAGCGGCTCCCGGACGATCTCGAGCATGTGGAAGGCCGGGTTGAGCCTGACGACCAAGCCGCCCAGGCTGTCGGGGGGATATCGGTTGCCTTCCCAAATGATCGGGGTGAACAGGAAACCGACCATCAATACGGTGTTGAGCACCTCGCCCAGGTCGGGCAAGCGCGCTCCCAGGATACTCAGGCTGTACCCCACCCAAAGCAGGTTGACCAGCACTATCGGTATGGTGATGAACAGGGTCAGGATGGCGGGAGCAGGGACGGCCGGCGACCATATCAGGACGCCCAGCATGCCGATCATCGAGAATGCGAAGTAGAAAAGCGACTTGGCGATCGACTTGAGCGTGTAGTCGGTCAGCCGCGTGTTGCCGTCCTGGATGAACGACTTGTTGCTGCGGAACGCACCCACCGAATCGTTGAGCACCATCACCATCAGGCGCCAGACTGCGTACCCCATGCCCAAGTGGATCATGTAGGAAGCCAGGTCGCGGTTGAACATCCGCGCATACAGCGGCCCGGTGATCAGCATGAACACGGTTACCGGCGCCAGCAGCCAGACCAGACCCAGGCGTGTGCGCCGATAGCGCGTAACGATGTCCAGCCAGCTGGAATACGCCCAGAACTCGGGCCGTCGCAAACTCAGATTGAGTTGAGAGAAAATCTTAATGGTCATCAGCCGTTATAAACATTTCATTCCGCCACTTTCCCGCGGGCTCGATTGATTCACGCCAACGCGGACTCGATGTCCCGTCGCAGATCGTCCAGATCCTCCACCCCCACGCTCAGCCGCACCAGCGCATCGCTGATACCGAGCTGGCTGCGGCGTTCGACCGGGATCGAGGCATGGGTCATCACCGCCGGGTGGTTGACCAGGCTTTCCACGCCGCCGAGCGATTCGGCCAGGGTGAACAATTCGGTGCGCTCGCAGAAGCGCTTGGCGGCATCGAAACCGCCCTTGAGCACGATCGAGACGATGCCACCGAAACCATTCATCTGCTTGGCCGCCAGCGCGTGCTGCGGGTGCGAGGGCAGGCCTGGGTAGATCACCTTCTCGATCGCCGGGTGGGTTTCCAGCCATTGCGCCAACGCCAGTGCGTTGGTGCAGTGCGCCCTCATCCGCAACGGCAGGGTCTTGAGCCCGCGCAGGGCGAGGAAGCTGTCGAACGGGCCCTGCACGCCACCGATGGAGTTCTGCAGGAAGGCCATCTGCTCGGCCAGCTCGGCGTTGTCGCCGACCACGACCATGCCGCCGACCATGTCCGAATGGCCATTGAGGTACTTGGTGGCCGAATGCACGACCAGGTCGGCACCCAGTTCCAGCGGACGCTGCAGCATCGGCGAGGCGAAGGTGTTGTCGACCACGACGATCAACCCGTGCCGCCTGGCGATGGCGGCGACCGCGGCAATGTCCACGATCTTCAGCATCGGGTTGGTCGGGGTCTCGATCCAGACCATCTTCGTGTCCGGCGTGATCGCCGCTTCGAAGGCGGCCGCATCGGTCAGGTCGACGAAGCTGAACCGGAGTGCGGCGGTGCGCTTGCGTACGCGCTCGAACAAGCGGTAGCTGCCGCCATAGATGTCGTCCATGGCGACCACATGGCTGCCGCTGTCCAGCAGCTCCATCACGGTCGAGGTCGCCGCCATCCCGGAGGCGAAGGCGAAGCCGCGGCTGCCGCCCTCGAGCACCGCCACGCAGCGCTCGTAGGCGAAACGGGTCGGGTTGTGGGTGCGCGAGTATTCGAAGCCCTGGTGCTCGCCCGGGCTGGACTGGGCATAGGTGGAGGTCGCGTAGATCGGCGGCATCACCGCGCCGGTGCTGGGATCGGGTGCCTGGCCGCCGTGGATGGCCAGGGTCGCAAGGGCCAGCGGGCGGGTGCCGGACCCGGATGAAGCGTGTTCGGACATGTTGTTTCCCAGCAAAAGAGCCCCGCAGGGCCCCGAAAAAGGGCAGAAGTCTATCAGCGGCGGCTTATCGGCCGTTGACGCGGATAAACCAGGGTTCATTGCGATGCCAGGTTCCGCCCGGTCATTGCACCCGCCGCCGCAGGTAGTTCAGCAGGTCGATCCGGGTGATCAGGCCCAGGAACGAGGCGCCGTCCATGACGATCGCGACCTGGCCGCGGTCGAACACCGGCAGCAGCGCCTCGATCGGCGATTTCACGTCCAGCCGGTCGAGCTTGCTGACCATCGCGATCGACACCGGGTCGCGGAAACGGGCTTCGTCGCCGTATACGTGCAGCAGCACGTCGCTTTCGTCGATGATGCCGACCAGCTGGTCGCCATCCATCACCGGCAGCTGCGACACGTCGTACAGCTTCATGCGCTGGTAGGCGGTGGTCAGCAGGTCGTCGGGGCCGATCACCACGGTGTCGCGCTGGCCGTACGGGCGCAGGATCAGGTCGCGCAGGTCGCCGTACTGCGGGCGCTCGAGGAAGCCGTTGTCCAGCATCCAGTAGTCGTTGTACATCTTCGACAGGTACTTGTTGCCGGTATCGGGCACCAGCACCAGCACCTTCTTCGGTTCGGTCTGCTCGCGGCAGTACTTCAGCGCCGCCGCCAGCAGGGTGCCGGTGGAGGAGCCGCCGAGGATGCCTTCCTTGCCCAGCAGCTCGCGCGCGGTGTGGAAGCTCTCCGCGTCGCTGATCGCATAGGCCTTCTTGACCCGGCTGAAGTCGGAGATCGAGGGCAGGAAGTCTTCGCCGATGCCTTCCACCAGCCAGCTGCCGGACTTGTCGTTGAGCACGCCATCGTTGATGTACTCGGCCAGGATCGAGCCAACCGGGTCGGCCAACACCAGTTCGGTGGCCGGCGAGAGCTTGGCGAAGGCGCGCGACAGGCCGGTCATGGTGCCGGAGCTGCCGCAGCCGAAGACGATGGCGTCGAGCTGGCCATCCATCTGCCGCAGGATTTCCGGGCCGGTGCCGAATTCGTGCGCGGCCGGGTTGTCCGGGTTGCCGAACTGGTTGATGAAGTAGGCGCCCGGGGTCCGCTCGGCGATGGTCTTGGCCAGGTCCTGGTAGTACTCGGGGTGGCCCTTGGCCACGTCCGAGCGGGTCAGCACCACCTCGGCGCCCATCGCCTTGAGGTTGAAGATCTTCTCCCGGCTCATCTTGTCCGGGACCACCAGGATCAGCTTGTAGCCCTTCTGCTGGGCCACCAGCGCCAGCCCCAGTCCGGTGTTGCCGGCGGTGCCTTCCACCAGCGTGGCACCGGGCTTGAGATCGCCACGCTTCTCCGCCGCCTCGATCATCGACAGGCCGATGCGATCCTTGATCGACCCACCGGGATTGGCGCTCTCGAGCTTGAGGTACAGCTCGCAGACGCCGGTGTCCAGGCGCTGGGCCTTGACGATCGGGGTCTGCCCGATGAGTTCGAGTACGGAGGAATGGATGGCCATCGTTCACATCTGGATATCGCGCCGCGAAGCGGCCGGACCGGCGATTATCCGACGGATGGCAGGGAAAGTCAGGTCGGGACAGCCCCGCGGAACCGCCCTGCGGGCCCGCGCGCCCCCGGTGGCGGGGGTGCGACGCGGACGGCGGCGATCGACGAGGAGCTCGCCGCCGCCCGCGGCGACTGAAACGGTCGGGGGAGTGGAAGGCCTCAGTGCGGCTTGCGGTCGTAGATCCGCAGCAGTTTTTCCTTGGCCAGCAGTTTTTCCCGCTTCATCTGCCCCAGGGTCACATCGTCGATGGGAAGCACTCCGAGTTCGGCATCCATGCATTTCTTGTCCAAGGTGCGGTGTCGCTGGTAGAGCTGCTTGAACTCGGGGTCGGATTTCATCAATGCCTCGATTTCGCTCTGGGGTTGCCCTTCGAACATGATCTGCCTCCTTCGGCTGAAAACAAAAACGCCCCGGCCGGACGGCACGGGGCGTTTGCTGGGCAGGAAACCAGGCTGCGGACACTGGAACCCGCGACATCCTCCGGCACCATCGGCCCGCAGGAATACCGCATCGGTTCGCGCCACTGTCTCATCGGCCCGGCCCTCCATACATTCCGGACGGCGAACTTGCCGCCCGGACAATTGACCCTACGCCTCCGGAAAGGTTCCGGCAAGCCCAAAAAACGGATCGGGCGCAGGTTTTCTGGAAGACAGCGGACAGGTCACGAAAAATCAACGAAAAAATAACAATAACAATCAGTTATGAGCTATGGCGCAATGATCACCTCGGCAGAGCGTGCGTTGGTTGCAGCCGCCTTCTTGCCCACCGCCTGCAGCCGGCTGGCGCTCACCCCGGCAGCCACCAGCGCGTCGCGCAGGGCCTCCGCCCGCTTCTGGCCGACGCCGGTGGCGCTGTCCCAGGCCTCGATCCGCACCCGTCCCTTGCGACCGATGTTCAGGTACTCGGCCAGCGCCCGGGTCTGGCTGGCGGCGTCGGCGGACAGGGCACTCTTGCCGGCGGCGAACGCACTGCCGGCGAAGGTGAACACTTCCCCACGGCCCTCGAACTTGGACGGCGGCAGCTTGGCGCCGGACACCAGTTCGGCCTCCTCGCGCGCCAGCTTGGCCGCATTCTGCTGGGCCGCGCTCAGGCGCGCGGCCTGCTTGCCGGCCACGCTGCTCAACGCGCTTTCCGCGTCCTGCCGGGCCAGCAGCTCGGCCTCGGCGGCCAGCCGCAGGCGCTCGGACTCCTCGGCCTGGATCTGCGCCTGGACCCGCAGCCGTTCGGCCTCCTGCCGCGCCCGCGCGGCCTCGCGGCGGCTGGCTTCGATCAGCAGCTCGCTGCGGGTGCGGTCCAGGCGTTCGACCTCACGCCGCGCCACCGCCGTGCGGGCGCCGGCCTCGGCGATCGCCACCCGGCGTTCGGCCAGATAGCGGGCGTTGTCCAGGTCCTTGCGCTTGGCCTTGGCCAGCACCGCGAGCGCCTGCTGCGCCTGCAGCCGCTCGTAGGCGGCCACGTCCGCGGTCTGGGCATCGGCCTGCAGCGCCACCAGGCGCTGGTTCAATGCCGCCACCGCCGGGTCCTCGGCCGCCGCAGCCACCAGCGGCAGGGCCAGCAGCCCGCACATCATCCAGGTATGCAGGCGCATCAGCGGCCCTCCCCGCTGGCGAGCGTGCGCTGCAGCTGCTCCACCTCGGCGCGGCGCTGCTGCAACTGGGCATTGGCCACCGCCTCCTCGCTCAGCGCGCGCGCCAGGTCGGCATCGGCCGCCGCGCGCAGGGCCAGCGCGGGCGCCTGCTTGCGCTCGCGCCGGTCCAGCGCCGCCCGCTGCGCCCGCTCCAGGCCCTGGCGCGCATCGGCCAGCATGTCCGGGGCGTACTGGTCGGCATCGGCCTGGGTCGCGCGCTCCACCGCCTGCCGCGCAGCCGCCAGTTCCACGGCGGCATCCTGCGCCAGAACGGGGGCGGAGAACGCGAATGCGCACGCGATCACGTACAGGGTCCGTCGTATTTGTGCGAAGCTAGGATTCATTGGGGTGCCGTGGCCAGGTTGTCTGTGCACGGCCATTGTCGGAAGCCTGCGGCGTGCTTGCAACGGCACGTCGCTGTTTTGTTGGGGAAACATTGCGCATGGATATCGGCTACTTCCTGAAGCTGATGACCGAAAAGAACGCCTCGGACATGTTCCTTACCACGGGAGCACCGGTCTACATCAAGATCGAAGGCAAGCTGTATCCGCTGGGCAACACCGGCCTGCCTCCGGGCATGGTCAAGAAGATCGCCTATTCGCTGATGGACGAGGGCCAGGTGCCGCAGTTCGAGCGCGAACTGGAGCTCAACATGGCCATCGCCCTGGCCGACTCCGGACGCTTCCGCGTCAACGTGTTCAAGCAGCGCGGCGAAGTCGGCATGGTGATCCGCGCCATCCGCAGCAAGATCCCGAGCATCGAGGAGCTGAACCTGCCGGAAGTGCTCAAGGACGTGATCATGACCCCGCGCGGGCTGGTGCTGGTGGTCGGTTCGACCGGCTCGGGCAAGTCGACCTCGCTGGCGTCGATGATCGACCACCGCAACAGCACCACCACCGGCCACATCCTCACCATCGAGGACCCGATCGAGTACCTGCACAAGCACAAGCAGTCGATCGTCAACCAGCGCGAGGTCGGGCTGGACACCCACGCCTTCCACAACGCGCTGAAGAACGCGATGCGCGAGGCGCCGGACGTGATCCTGATCGGCGAGATCCTGGACGCCGAGACGATGGAGGCGGCCATCGCCTTCGCCGAGACCGGCCACCTGTGCCTGGCCACGCTGCACTCCAACAACGCCGACCAGACCATCGAGCGCATCCTCAACTTCTTCCCGGAAAGCGCGCACAAGAACGTGCTGATGAACCTGGCGCTGAACCTGCGCGCGGTCATTTCCCAGCGCCTGGTCAAGGGCAAGGACGGCCGCCGCCTGCCGGCGACCGAGGTGCTGCTGAACACGCCGATGATCCGCGACCTGCTGCGCCGCGGCCAGGTGCACGAGATCAAGCAGGCGATGGAGGAATCGCTGGAGGAAGGCATGCACACCTTCGACCAGTGCCTGTTCCGGTTGACCAAGGAAGGCATCATCGAGCAGGAGGAAGCGCTGCGCGCGGCCGACTCGCGCGACGGCCTGGCGCTGAAGTTCCGCCTGTCCGAAGGCGCCTCCGGCGAGCACGATCCCTACGCCGACTACGATGCGGCCAGCTCGCCGCGCATCACCCACGGGTTCTGAGTCCGGCCCTTGGAGCGTCGGCGGCGGCCGGCCAACCGCCACCGTCGCTGCAGATCCAGGCAACGCCGGGCATCGCCCGGCGTTGCTTTTTCCCGGCCCCCGGCCAGGGGCAGCGCCTCCGCCGCCCACGACCAGCACGAGTCACCCGTTACCGCCCGCCGGCCCCGCAGGTTGGCGCCACGGCCAGCATGAAGCGCGACGTGCCGGCGCCAGGGCGCGACGCGCACGCCCGGGACCTCAGGGGCGATACCTGCGGCTGTTCGGCGGCCCGCCCCCATCGCGTTGCCCCGCCTGCGCGCAGCGGGCCTTTCCTCGGATGCACGGAAATCGGCGGGCCGGCGCGGCGCAACCCGGGGCGCGTCAGCGCGCCTGCGCCGTCGCGGCGTCGGGCTGGTTCTCCGGCCGCGCGGCCTCGAATGCGGGCAATTCCAGGCAGGCCTGCTCGATCCGCGTCAGGGTCGGGTACGGCGCCAGGTCCAGGCGGAAGCGGCGGGCGTTGTACAGCTGCGGGACCAGGCAGCAATCGGCCAGTCCCGGCGTGTCGCCATGGCAGAAGCGGCCGGTGTCCGGTGCCGCCAGCAGCTGCTCCAGCGCCGCGAAGCCGGTCCGCATCCAGTGCAGGGTCCAGTCGTCGCGCTCGGATTGCGGCACGTGCCAGGTGCCGTCGAAGAACTGCATGACCCGCAGGTTGTTCAGCGGATGGATGTCGCAGGCCACCAGCTGCGCCAGCGCGCGCACCCGTGCACGGCCGGCCGCATCGTCCGGCAGCAGCGCCGGCTGCGGCCAGGTCTCGTCGACGTATTCGAGGATCGCCAGCGACTGCCGCAACACCCGCTCGCCATGGCACAGGGTCGGCACCAGCTCCTGCGGGTTGAGCGCGGCATAGTCCGGGGCATGCTGCTGGCCGCCGTCGCGCACCAGGTGCACCGGCTGCAGCCGGTACGGCAGCGACTTGAGGTTCAGACCGATCCGTACGCGGTAGGCAGCGCTGGAACGCCAGTAACTGTAGAGCAGCAGCGATGCATCCATGGCCGTGGTTCCGTCCGTTGTGCGGGTCACTACGATAGCGGCGGCGCCGGCGGATGCGGCACCGCCGGTCGCCACCGGCGAGCCGCTCGGCCGGATCAGGGCCTGGCCGCCTGCTCGATGCGTTGTTCGATGGCGCCGAAGATGCTGTTGCCGTCGCGGTCGAACATCTCGATCCGCACCACGTCGCCGAAGCTCATGAACGGCGTGCTCGGCTTGCCGTCGCGCAGGGTTTCCACCGTGCGCCGCTCGGCGAAGCACGACGCGCCCAGGGCGGTGTCCTCGTTGGCGATGGTGCCCGAACCGACGATCGCACCGGCGCTCAGCGGGCGGGTCTTGGCGGCATGCGCCACCAGCTGGGCGAAATCGAACTGCATGTCCACGCCGGCTTCCGGCGCGCCGAACCACTGGTCGTTGATGTGGGTGACCAGCGGCAGGTGCACCTTGCTGCCCTGCCAGGCGTTGCCCAGTTCGTCGGGGGTGACGAACACCGGCGACAGCGCCGAGCGCGGCTTGGATTGCAGGAAACCGAAGCCCTTGGCCAGCTCGCCGGGGATCAGGTTGCGCAGCGAGACGTCGTTGACCAGGCCCACCAGCTGGATGTGGCCGGCGGCCTGCTCCGGGGTGACGGCCATCGGCACGTCGTCGGTGACCACCACGATCTCGGCTTCCAGGTCGATGCCGTAGTCCTCGCTGACCACCTTGACCGCGTCGCGCGGGCCGTAGAAGCCGGCGCTGGTGGCCTGGTACATCAGCGGATCGGTGTAGAAGCTCTCCGGCACCTCGGCGCCGCGGGCGCGGCGCACGCGCTCGACGTGCGGCAGGTAGGCGCTGCCGTCGACGAACTCGTAGGCGCGCGGCAGCGGTGCCGCCAGCGCCTGCATGTCCAGGTCGAATACGCCATCGGCATCGCCGGCGTTGAGCGACTCGGACAGCGCATTGAGCCGGGGCGCGACGTTGGACCAGTCCTCCAGTGCCTTCTGCAGGGTGGCGGCGATGCCGGTGGCGCGCACGCCGCGGGTGAGGTCGCGCGAGACCACGATCAGCGTGCCGTCGCGGCCGCCTTCCTTCAGGGAGCCAAGCTTCATCGGGGAGTCCTGAGCCAGTACGGAAACAAGTTTCAATTGTAATGAATCGACCGGAACGGCGGCCAGCTGCGCCGCACCAACCTGAACAGGGGATTTTGTGCAGCCCGCGACAATCCTTTAGACTGCGCCGGTCTGCCAGCGGCCGTCCGTTTCCCTCAGGGACCGCCGGCGTAGCAGGATCGTCGATCCGCTCGCCCGCACCCACTCCGACGCCTTTCGTCACGCATTCCGGCCATCGCACCGCGCTGGTTGTACCAGATCTCGCAGCGCGGTTTACGGGAACGCTCCGAGTCAGCCGGTCTTACCGACCGGCAACGCCGGCCCATCAGGGCATGCGTATTCACTCTATGGAGCGCTTCATGTCGTTTGAATCCCTGGGCCTTGCGCCCTTCCTGCTGCGTGCGCTGGCCGAGCAGGGCTACGAAAACCCCACCCCGATCCAGGAACAGGCCATTCCGCTGGCGCTGGACGGCCACGACCTGCTGGCCGGCGCGCAGACCGGCACCGGCAAGACCGCCGCCTTCGGCCTGCCGCTGCTGCAGCACCTGGGCACCTCGCCGCAGCCGGTCGGCAACGGCCCGCGCAAGCCGCGCGCGCTGGTGCTGGCCCCGACCCGCGAACTGGCCACCCAGGTGCATGACAGCCTGCGCGGCTACAGCAAGTACCTGCGCATCCCCAGCGCCTGCATCTACGGCGGCGTCGGCATGGGCAACCAGCTGGACGTGCTGCGCCGCGGCGTCGACCTGCTGGTCGCCTGCCCGGGCCGCCTGATCGACCACCTGGAGCGCCGCAGCATCGACCTGTCCGGGATCGAGATCCTGGTGCTGGACGAAGCCGACCGCATGCTCGACATGGGCTTCCTGCCGTCGATCAAGCGCATCCTGGCCAAGCTGCCGCGCCAGAACCGGCAGACCCTGCTGTTCTCGGCCACCTTCGAGGAAAGCATCAAGCAGCTGGCGCTGGAATTCATGCGCGACCCGCGGCAGATCCAGGTGACGCCGAAGAACACCGTGGCCGAGACCATCACCCACCGCGTGCATCCGGTCGACGGCGGCCGCAAGCGCGAACTGCTGCTGCACCTGCTGGCCGAGGATTCGCGCGTGCAGACGCTGGTGTTCGGCCGCACCAAGCACGGCTGCGACAAGCTGGCCACGTTCCTGGAGAAGTCCGGCATCAAGACCGCGGCGATCCACGGCAACAAGAGCCAGGGCCAGCGCCTGCGCGCGCTGAGCGACTTCAAGGCCGGCCGCGTGACCGTGCTGGTGGCCACCGACATCGCCGCCCGCGGCATCGACATCAACGAGCTGCCGAAGGTCATCAACTACGACCTGCCGATGGTGCCGGAGGACTACGTGCACCGCATCGGCCGCACCGGCCGCAACGGCTCCACCGGCGAGGCGATCTCGCTGGTGGCGCAGGACGAGGCCAAGCTGCTGCGCCAGATCGTGCGCATGCTCGGCCGCGACATGGATATCCGCGACGTGCCCGGCTTCGAGCCGCAGACGCCGATCCGCTGGGGCAACAGTGCCCCGGGCAAGGCCGAGCAGCCCGGCGGCCAGAAGGCCCCGCGCCGCAGCAACCATGCCCGCCGCCCGCACGGCGATGCCCCGCGCCATGCCCATGCCGGCCCGAAGAAGCCCGGTGGCGGCCAGCGCCAGGGACAGCGCGACGGCGGCCAGCGCCGCGGTGGCCAGTCGCGCGGCCCGGCCGGTGGCGGCCGCGCCGGCTGATCGACGCCGCACCGATGCCGTAGCCCGGACAACGCCCCCGCATGGGGGCGTTGTCGTTTCTGTTCCGGGAAGCTCCAACCTGGCGGGAAAGCGCCGATCGATCCGTTGTCCCCGCCGCATCGCGCAGCGATGCCGCAGCCCGCCCTCGGCGCGATGCGCGACGCGGTGACGAGCACCGCGACGCCCGGCAGCAGGACAACCGCCGGGCGTCGCGGGAAAAGCCGGCATTGCGGAACCGCTCAGCCGCCGCGCGGCCGCGCCGGGTTGGCCAGGTTGCCGAAGAAGAGGGCGTTGAGCAGCAGCCGCTCGGTGCCGTGCCAGTACTTGCGGTGCGCCGGGTCGTCGGCGAACAGCACCACGTTGCCCTGCCCCTGCGGCGACACCAGCAGCCACGCCGCACCGGCGGCGCGGGCCTGGTTGGCGTCGGACAGGTAGCCGTTGACCGACGGCTTGTCGTGCACCCGTACCACGGTGGAGAACGGGTTGCGGCTGGGCTGCAGGTTCAACCCGGTTTCCTTGTTGATGAAGAAGCCGCGGCGCTGCACGCCGAAGGCCAGCGGATGGGTGATGTCGATGTCGGCGCTGAGGATGTTGCCGCTGACCCGTTCGATCGCCGCGATGTCGCGCTGGTTGCCGAAGTCCTCGCGCTTGACCGCGGCGGCATCGGCCTGCTCGGCCCTGGCGTCCTTGACCACGCGCTCGTCGGCCAGCTTCTGTTCGATCGCCCAGCGCGAGGCGCTGCCGTAGGTCACCAGCGAGCCGCCGGCCTGGATCCAGCGCTTGAGCGCGGCCACCGCCGCTTCGCCCAGCCCGGCGTAGTTGCCGCCGGCCAGCACGATGGTGGTGTAGCGTTCCAGCGGCACCTTGCCCAGCTGCGACGGGTCCAGCTTGGCCGAGGGCAGCTGCACGTGCTGGTCCAGCAGGAACCAGGCCGAGCCGATCTCGGTGGCGCTGACGCCCTCGCCCATCACCAGCGCCACCACCGGCTTGCGCAGCGCCTTGACGCTGTCGCTGCCCAGGTCGATGCCGCTGCGGCTGTGGCCGCTGTCCAGCGCATGGATGCGCACCCCGGTCTGCTCCGCCACGTCCTGCACCGCCGCGTGCAGCGCGTCGGCATCGAGCTTCTGCCCCGCCACCGGGATCACCAGGCTGCCGTGGCCGAAGGCCTGTTCGCCGTCGGCGGTGGCGGCGACGAACGGCGCGAACGCGGCGCGGACGGCGATGTCGCGCGCCTGCAGCCGGTACAGCGCGCGGCTGGCGTTGTAGTCGCGCCAGTCCAGCACGTAGGCGTAGCCGGCGCGGCCGCCGAGCAGCGCGCCGCGCACCTCCGGCGCCGTCGACACCCGCGCGCCGCCGTCGATGGCGCGGCGGCTGGCGGCGAACTGCAGGCCATAGGCCGGCGCCACCGCGTACGAGGTGCTGCCGTAGAACACGTCGCCCTTCACCGGCGGGGTCTGCTCGAAGATCGAATGCACCAGCCGGAACTGCGGCTGCCGCGCCGGCACCACGTAGGCACTGCCCGGCTCGAAGCGGCGGCCGTCCAGTTCCAGCGGCTGCACCAGCGCGCGCACCTCGATCCGGTGCTGCAGCAGCAGCTCCAGCAACCTGCCGGTCAGGTTGGGATCGGCAGCGTCGCCGAACACGAACGCCTTGACCGGCTGCTTGCCGGCCTGCTGCAGCGCCGAGCGGAAGAACTCCTTCTGCAGCCGGAACAGGTCGCCGCGCTCGGCCACCGCGCCGCGGATCGTGCCCAGTCCGGTCGCCACCTGGTTGCGGATGGTGAACGGGAAGGTCAGCAGCCCGTTGACCGATTCCTGCACCCGGCCGCGCGAGCTGGCCTGTTCCACGGTCACGCCGACCGCGCCGTGGAAATCGGGATAGGTCGAGCCGTACACCGGCGAGAAGTTGTCGAAGTTCTCGCCGGTGTAGTACAGCGAACCCAGCGCATCCAGCGCCTGCGCGTGGTAGCGCGCCAGCACCTTGTTGAACTCGTAGGAGGCGGCCGGGATCAGCGGGCTGTGCATGCTGCGCGGCGACGGCTCGAAGTAGTACGTGCTGTCCTTGCCCATTTCGTGGAAGTCGATCTGCACGTTCGGGTACCACTGGTGGAACAGCGCCACCTTCGGCCGCGAGTCCTGCTGGGTCAGCGCCAGCCAGTCGCGGTTGAGGTCGGTGAAGTAGTGGTTGGTGCGGCCCTGCGGGAACGGCTCGACGTGCTCCCTGTCCGCCGGGTCGGCCGAGGCCGGGCTGGAGGCCCAGGCGTTGTGCCAGTTGGCGGCGCGGTCGCGGCCGTCCGGATTCTGCGCCGGGTCGATCAGCACCACCGCCTCCTGCAGCCATTGCTCGGTCTCGGCGCTGCGGCTGGCTGCCAGGTAGTAGGCGGTCAGCATCGCCGCCTCGCCGCTGGAGGTCTCGTTGCCGTGCACGCTGTAGCCCAGCCACACCACCACCGGCGCATCGCCGCCGGGCAGCGGCTGCGCCGGATCGACCAGCGCCTGCCGCTGCTGGCGGATCTGCTCCAGCCGGCCGTGGTTGCGCGGCGCGGTCGCGGTGGCGAGCAGCAACGGACGGCCTTCGTAGCTGCGCCCGATCTCCTGCACCTGGATGCGGTCGGACAACCGTGCCAGCTCGTTGAAATAGGCCACCAGCTGGTCGTGGCGGGTGTAGCGGCTGCCGATGGGATAGCCGAGGAACTGCTCGGGCGTGGGAATGGCCTCGTCGAACGGCGCCGGCGCCGAAGGGAAGAAATACGCGTTCTGTGCGAACGCGGGCAGGCCCAGGCCGGCCACGGCCAGCAGCAGCGCGGCGGCGCAATGGCGGAAACGGTGATGGAACGGCACGCGGTGGTTACCCCTGTTGTTGCACGACCCGCGGGGCGGGCCGCCGAAGCTGTGGTGGGCAGACGACGCGGCGCCGGCCTGCCCTTGCGGACAGGCCGGCGGCTGCCCGCTCAGAAGCGGTAGTCGAAGCCGACGCTGAAGTAGCGGCCGCGCGGGTCGTACTGCGAGAAGTCGTACGGCGCGCGCACGCCCGGGAAGGTGGCGTCGTACGGCGGTTCCTCGTCGGCCAGGTTCTGCACCTTGGCGTACAGGGTCAGCTTGTCGATGCCGGTGTAGCCCAGGTACAGGTCGAACTGGTTGTAGCCGTCCACCTTGGACTGCACCGCGCTGGCCGCGGCGCTGCCCTTCTGCTCGTAGCTGCTGGTGTAGTACCAGGTCAGCGCGGTGCGGAAATCGCCCAGCGACCAGTCCAGGGTCGTGGTCGCCTTGGTGTCCGGCAGCGACGGCCCCAGGTTGCTGCCGGCATAGTCGACCAGCGGCCCGCCGATCACCTGCGGGCGCTTGTAGTCGATCACGTAGGTCAGCGCGCTGGACAGGCCGAAATCGCCGGCGCGGGCGCTGGACCAGCGCTGGCGCAGCTCCACGTCGATGCCCGAGGTCTTGAGCTCGCTCAGGTTCTGGTAGCGGTTGTATACCGCCAGCAGCTTGCCGCGGTCGTCGCGCAGCACGTTGGCCGGATCGTTCTCGGCCACCAGCGTGGTGCTGTTGTTGGTGCCGACCAGGTTGTCCAGTTCGATGCGGTACCAGTCCACGCTCAGGCTGGTGCCGGACCAGGGCGACAGCACCACGCCGAAGTTGTAGCTGCGGGTGCGCTCGGGTTCCAGTTCGCGGTTGCCGACGGTGAAGAACGTCGGGCTCTGGCGCGAGCCCGGCACGTCCGGATCGTGCGGATCGACCACCGCACCATAGGAGATGTTGGTGCTGTTGGAGTTCTCCGACAGCGACGGCGCGCGGAAGCCCTTGGAGGCGGCGGCGCGCACCAGCAGGCTGTCCAGCGGCTGCCAGCGCAGGCTGAGCTTGGGCGAGAACGCATCGCCGAAGTCGCTGTAGTGGTCGGCGCGTGCGGCGGCCTGCAGCTCCAGCCCGGTGGCCAGCGGCACGTTCAGTTCCGCATAGGCGGCCGTGACCTCGCGCTGGCCGTGCACCTCGGCGATCGCCGGGCGCACCTGCAGGCCGGCGTCGATCTGCCACGGGTTGTCCGAATCCAGCTTCTCCTGGCGCCATTCCACGCCCGCGGCGAAGCCCAGGGTGCCGGCCGACCATTCGGCCAGGCTG
This sequence comes from Xanthomonas chitinilytica, assembly GCF_026107455.2. Lineage (GTDB taxonomy): Bacteria > Pseudomonadota > Gammaproteobacteria > Xanthomonadales > Xanthomonadaceae > Stenotrophomonas > Stenotrophomonas chitinilytica. The sequence goes on from NZ_JAPCHY010000002.1 coordinate 307,228, forward strand.
GCCGAGACCTTGGCATCCACGCCCTTGAGCACCGATTCGGCCGGACGCAGCGTGCTCAGGCCGATGGCCTGCAGCACCGCCGGATCGGTCGCCGCCGGGTCGAGCAGGTTGTAGCTGCCGCTGGCCAGCGCGTCGTACAGCGCCCAGCGGTTGGCGAAGCCGCCGGAGACGGTCTCGCGCTCGTTGCTGGCCGCCGAGAACGCGGCCACCTCCCAGTCCCACTTCTCGGCCTGCCCGCGCACGCCGGCCAGGCCGCGGTAGGCGCGCGAGCGGTTGGTCTTGATGGTGCCGCCGAGGTTGAAGAAGGTGTACTCGATCGGCACGTCGTAGCCGTACGGGTTGTACGGATTGCCCGCCGGCAGCAGCGAGGACACCGGCTCGGCCAGCCCGGTGTCGGCGTTGAGCGCGAAGCGGCCGCTTTCCAGGGTGAAGAACGGGCTGCTGCCGAACCACGACACGCCCTTGATGTCGCTGTAGAGCACCTCGCCGAACGCCTCGACGTTGTCGTTGATGCGGAAGGTGCCGTTGGCGTAGGCCTGCCAGCGCTTGGTCGACGGGATCAGCGTGGTGTACTCGGCCTGGTTGAAGGCGCAGGTGTCGCCGGACAGCCCGTCGATCGGCGCGCTGGCGACGCGCACGGTGCCGGCCGGGCAGTTGCCGGCGGCGTCGAGCATCGGCACCGAGGCGCCGTCGATCAGGTAGCGCGCGCCCTTGGCCGACCAGCCGTTCCAGCGGCCGCCCGGCAGATCGGTATAGATGCCCGAGCGGGTCAGGTCGCGCTGGTCCTGGTCCAGGCGATCGCGGTTGTAGCCTTCCAAGCTGAACAGGATGTTGTAACCGTCGCTGTCCAGGTCGCCGATGCCGCCGACGAACTTGACGCTCTGCTGGTCCAGCCCGCCCTGGTCGGAGGTGCCGAAGCTGCCGCCGACCTCGGCGCCCTCGAAGTTCTGCCGGGTGATGATGTTGACCACGCCGGCCACCGCGTCGGAGCCGTACACCGCCGAGGCGCCGTCCTTGAGCACTTCGATGCGTTCGACCGCGACCAGCGGCAGCGCGTTGAGGTTGACGAAGGTGTCCGACAGGCCGCCGGACGGGAAGCCGTAGTTGGCCAGCCGGCGGCCGTTGAGCAGCACCAGCGTGTTCTTCTGCGACAGCCCGCGCAGGCCGATGCCGGCCGAGCCGGAGGCCCAGCCGCTGTTGGAGGTTTCGTTGGTGGCGTTGCCGGTGTTGGCCGAGATCGAGCGCAGCAGGTCGGCCACGGTGGCCTTGCCGGACTCTTCGAGCTGCTGGCGTTCGATCACCTGCACCGGATTGGCGGTTTCGGTATCGGTGCGCTTGATGTTGGAACCGGTGACCCGCACCGCGGCCAGGGTCTTGCTCTCGGGAGCGGTGGTTTCGACGGTTTCGGCGAAGGCGAGGGAGGGAGCGGCCAGGACAGCGGCCACGGCGACGACGAGCAACGAATGATTGGGCATGAATTTCGGGGGGAGTAGAGACGGGAACAACCACCGCAGTAGGTCACGGCCGGCGAATGTCCGACCAATAACATCTCTTCATACGGATATAAGCGAACATAACATCTCTTTATCCGGATGCAAGAGAATATTGCGCAGCAGCATCCCGCGCCGGCGCGTCCGCGACCCGGCCTCCCCCGGGCCCCGGCGCTACAATGCGGCGATGGATATCTTCAAAGTCTTCACCCTCGAAGCCGCCCACCGGCTGCCCAACGTCCCCCCGGGCCACAAGTGCGCGCGCCTGCACGGGCACTCGTTCCGGGTCGAGCTGCATGTCAGCGGCGAACCCGGCATCGACACCGGCTGGGTGATGGATTTCGGCGACATCAAGGCAGCGTTCCAGCCGCTGTACGACCGGCTCGACCACCATTACCTCAACGACATCCCCGGCCTGGAGAATCCGACCAGCGAGCGCCTGGCGATGTGGATCTGGCAGCAGCTCAAGCCGGCGCTGCCGCAGCTGAGCGAAGTGGTGGTGCACGAGACCTGCACCTCCGGCTGCCGCTACCGCGGCTGAGGCCGCGCGACGCCGCCGGGACCGCGCCGCGGACACCGCGGGCACCCCTCCCCCTGCGGCAACCTGTTGATTCCAAACGAATCCTGAATTTCTTCGCTGTACCCGGAAGAAAATTGTTGCATCGCAATAAAAAGCGAGTATGTTGCATTGCAACAGCGTCGCTTCCGGATTCGCCCCGATGTCCGCCCAGTTCAACGACAGCTTCAGCAGCTACACCCACCAGATCGCCGCCGCGGCCACCCGCGCGAACCGTCTGGCGCTGGAAAGCGCGGAGAGCGTGTTCGGCGTGCAGCTCAAGACGTTCGAGAAGAACATCGACGCCACCACCGGTTTCTTCGGCGAAGTGGCCGGGGCCGGCAGCGACGGCTACCAGACCCTGTTGCCCAAGGGCCTGCAGATCGCCCGCGACAACCTGGAACGACTGGCGACGGCCGGCCAGGAAGTGCTGGGGCTGAGCCTGAAGACCGGCGAAGCGCTGGGCCAGCTGGTCCGCGCCCCGTTCGAGACGGCAGCGACCGACAAGCCGGGCAAGGCCGGCGGCAAGACGCGCTGACACAGCGCACAGACAACCGAATTTGCATGGGTCCCTCCCCCCGTGCAATCCGAGGCCCGACAGAACCCTCCCTCTGTCGGGCCTTTTTTTGTCTGGCGATGACTCCAGCCCGGTACTCCGCCGGACTACGCCGCGACTCGATGCCCAGGGCCCGGCAAGAACTTGCGCGCCCCCATCATGCCGACGCCTGCTGGAACTGGCCCCGGCGCTCCCGCGCGCCGCTCCCGTGCCGACCGATGCTCCGAACGGAGGCCGTGCACCGGGGGGCTGGTATACCGTACCGATCGCCCACGGTCCTGCCGGTGCATCTGGCCGGTGCCGATACCGGCGCATGATTCCTTTGGGGAGCGCGGTTCCTGATGTTCATACGCCAACTCAGCTATCTGATCGCCCTGGACACGCACCGGCATTTCGGTAGAGCGGCGGAGGCCTGCCATGTCTCGCAGCCGGCCTTGTCGAATGGGATACGGGAGCTGGAGCGGGAGCTGGGCATCACCATCATCAAGCGCAACCGCAGCTTCGAGGGCATCACGCCGGAGGGCGAACGCGTCATCAAGTGGGTCCGCCAGACGCTCGCCTCGCTCGACGGGCTGCGGCAGGAGGCCGACCTGATCCGCAGCGTGCCGCGGGGACACCTGGTCATGGGCGTCATTCCCACGGCCGGGCACGCCGCGGCGCTGCTGGGCGCGCAATACCGGGAAATCCTGCCGCAGCTCACCCTGGAGGTGGCGGCCCTGAGCACGCCGGAGATTCTCAGGCGCCTCAAGTCGCAGGACATCCTGCTGGGCCTGCTCTACGACCGGTCGGTCGCCAGCGACGACTACGACGTATTGCCCATCTTCTCGGAGCGCTACGTCCTGGTGGCCAGCGAACAGACCTCGCTCCCCCATCAACTGGGCTGGGCCGAGGTGGCGGACCTGCCGCTGTGCCTGCTCAGCCGGGACATGCAGAATCGCCAGACGCTGGAAACGCTGTTCCACGCCGTCGATGCCACCCCGCGCGTGGTGCTGGAAACCAATGACATGCGCATGCTGCTCGCCGAGTGCCAAAGCGGACGGGCGTTCGCCGTGGTACCGCTCAGCGCCTTGCCGACACGGCACGAAGGCGCGGGCCTGCGGGCGCATCCCATCACCCCCGAACACGCCGAGGACGTCTGCCTGGTGCGATTGCGGCGGGAGCCGCAACCGGCTCTGTCGCAGGCGGCCTGGCAGATCGCCGGCACCCTCGACCTGGAGGCGGCGCTCAGCAAACCCCTCAACAGGACACCGTGATAACGACGGATTATCACAAGATCCGAGCAAACGACTGGAGCGACGCCGTCCAGCGCGCGCACACTCTTTTCGCCGGCTGCAGGGGTGTCCTGCCGCCGCGACTCAGGAAGCGCATACCATGGCAAAGATCCTCTGCGTCCTCTATCCCGACCCCGAAACCGGATACCCGCCGGCCTACGCCCGCGACGACATTCCCACCATCACCAAGTACGCCAACGGCCAAACCGCCCCGACCCCGAAGGGCCCCCTGGGCTTCAAGCCGGGCGAGTTGGTCGGTTGCGTTTCCGGCGAACTGGGCCTTCGGCCGTATCTGGAAAAGCTCGGCCACGAACTGATCGTCACCAGCGACAAGGACGGTCCGGACTCCGAATTCGAGAAGCACCTGCCCGATGCGGAAGTGGTGATCTCGCAGCCGTTCTGGCCCGCCTACCTGACCCGGGAACGCATCGCCAAGGCCAAGAAGCTGAAGTTGGCGCTGACTGCCGGCATCGGCTCGGATCACGTCGACCTGGAAGCGGCCGCCAAGGCCCAGGTCACCGTGGCCGAGGTCACCGGCTCCAACAGCATCGGCGTCGCCGAGCACGTGGTGATGATGGTGCTGTCGCTGGTCCGCAACTACCTGCCTTCGCACCAGATCGCGGCCACTGGCGGCTGGAACATCGCCGACTGCGTGTCGCGCAGCTACGACATCGAAGGCATGCACTTCGGCACGATCGCGGCCGGCCGCATCGGCCTGGCGGTACTGCGCCGGCTCAAGCCGTTCGGCCTGCACCTGCACTACACCGATCCGCACCGGCTGAGTTCCGAGATCGAGCAGGAACTGAACCTCACCTTCCACCCGGACGCCGAGTCGCTGGTGAAGGCGGTCGATATCATCAACCTGCAGATGCCGCTGTATCCGTCGACCGAACACTTCTTCGACGATGCGATGTTCGCCAAGCTCAAGCGCGGCACCTACCTGGTCAACACCGCGCGCGGCAAGCTGGTCGACCGCGACGCGGTGGTGCGCGCGCTCGAATCCGGCAAGCTGGCCGGCTACGCGGGCGACGTGTGGTTCCCGCAGCCCGCCCCGGTCGATCATCCGTGGCGCACCATGCCCCACAACGGGATGACCCCGCACATCTCCGGCACCTCGCTTTCGGGCCAGGCGCGCTATGCGGCGGGCACGCTGGAGATCCTGCAGAGCTATTTCGATGGCACCCCCATCCGCGACGAGTACCTGATCGTCGACAGCGGCGTGCTCGCCGGAACCGGTGCCAAATCCTACAAGTTGACCTAAGCTGCATCGTAACCAGGGCCGGCAACGCCCCTCCCGGGGGCGTTGCCGGCCGTCAGCGTGACGCCACAAGGAGTCCTCGTGCCTTCTACGACCTCACAAGCAGTCGATGCCCGACTGACCCGCGCCGCCATTTTCCTGGTGGTGACGATGGATGCCCGAGGAGAAGCCGAAGCCGCCGTGCGCGGCCTGTGCGCCGATCTTTCCGGATTGGTCAGGGGCGTGCGTTTCCGCGCTCCCGACGGCGACCTTGGCTGTGTCATGGGCATCGGCTCGGGCGCCTGGGACCGCCTTTTCGGCCAGCCGAGGCCCAGGGACCTCCATCCCTTCCGGGAGCTTCGCGGGGTTCATCATGCGCCATCCACGCCTGGCGACCTGCTCTTCCACATCCGCGCCGATCGCATGGATCTGTGCTTCGAGCTCGCCTCGCGGATCATGATGCGGCTGGACGGAGTCGCCTCGGTCGTCGACTCGGTGCAAGGCTTCCGCTATTTCGACCAGCGCGACCTGCTGGGCTTCGTCGACGGCACGGAGAACCCCGAGGCCCAGGACGCCATCGACGCCACCTTGATCGGCGGGGAGGACGCGGCCTTCGCCGGCGGCAGCTACGTCATCGTCCAGAAGTACCTGCACGATCTCGGCAAATGGAACGCGATCCCGGTCGAGCAGCAGGAAAGGATCATCGGCCGCGAGAAGCTCTCGGACATCGAGTTGGCCGATGCGGCCAAGCCCAGTTACGCGCACAACGTGCTCACCAGCATCGAGGAGAACGGCGAGGAGCTCGCGATCCTGCGCGACAACATGCCGTTCGGCGATGTCGGCAAGGGTGAATTCGGCACCTACTTCATCGGCTATGCGCGCTCGCCGGGGCGCATCGAACAAATGCTGGAGAACATGTTCATCGGCAAGCCGCCCGGCAACTACGACCGCCTGCTCGATGTCAGCCGCGCCGTCACCGGTTCGCTTTTCTTCGTGCCGACCGCGGCATTCCTCGATGCGGTGGCGCCACAGCCCGCTCCCCCGGCGCCACCCCTCTCGTCCGCCAACGAAGCCGGAACCGGGCCGAAGCCGGCGCGGTCCTCTTCGGATGGCTCATTGCGCCTCGGCTCCCTGAAGGAGGAATCCGGTCATGAATAATCTCCATCGCGAACTCGCCCCCATCGCCGATGCGGCATGGGAACAGATCGAACAGGAGGCCCGCCGCACCCTCAAGCGCCATCTGGCGGCGCGCCGCGTGGTGGACGTACCCGAACCGAAAGGTGCCGCGTTCCCGGCGGTCGGCACCGGCCATGTCGAACCCATCGATGGTCCCGGCGACGGCATCCGCGCGGTGCGCCGCGCCGTACAGGCGCTGGTGGAACTGCGCGTGCCGTTCAAGCTGGCGCGGCAGGCGATCGACGATGTGGAGCGGGGCTCCGCGGATTCGGACTGGTCGCCGCTGAAGGAGGCCGCGCGCAGGATCGCCTACGCCGAAGATCGCGCCGTCTTCGACGGCTATGCGGCCGCCGGCATCGGCGGTATCCGCCCCGGCGCCAGCAACCCATCCTTGAAACTGCCGGCCGCGGCGATGGGCTACCCGGGCGCGATCGCCCAGGCCGTTGACCGGCTGCGCCTGGCAGGAGTCGAGGGCCCCTACCGGCTGGTGCTGGGCGCCGATGCCTATACCGCCATCAGCGGCGGCAACGAGGAGGGCTATCCGGTCCTGCAGCACATCCAAAGGCTGGTCGACGGCGACATCGTCTGGGCACCCGCCATCGCCGGAGGGCTGGTGCTGACCACCCGCGGCGGCGACTTCGAGCTCGATATCGGCCAGGACGTTTCCATCGGCTACCTTGCCCATTCGGCAACCGAAGTCGAACTGTACCTGCAGGAGAGCTTCACCTTCCGGCTGCTGACGAGCGAGGCGGCGGTTGCCCTCGACGCTCCGTGAACGGAGCCCCGTGGCGTCGGCTGAGCGCTGCGCTCCCCGTCGATCGGGGCCTGATCCTGATGCAGGCGGAGCGTTCCTGGACGCCGACGCAGTGCCCGGCCGAGCCGGCATCGCCGGACCCTCCTGGCGGCCCCGTTCGCTGCGGGCTTTTCGGGTTGTGTCTCCCGTCCCGGGGGAGAAGTGCGTGCTTGAACCGCCCTGTTGCCGCACGGAGAGCTCGCGACTGACGTCGCTCCTACGACAGCCTGCTGCCTCCGTGTAGGAGCGACGTCAGTCGCGAGCTTTTCGCACAGACGCTCCGCAGCCGCTCCCGCCTATCGCCCGCCTATCGAAAGATGCGACGCCAGCTGCGCCGGATCGGCGCCGGGGGCATGCGGCAACCGGCCCCAGCACGGCATCGGCAGGCGCGCCTGCAGCAGCGCGAAGTTCTCGTCGCGGCGCGCCATGTCCGGATCGATCTCGTTGCCGACCCAGCCGATGCAGCGCGCGCCCGAGGCGGCGATCGCCTGCGCGGTCAGCCGCGCATGGTTGAGGCAGCCCAGGCGCATGCCCACCACCATCAGTACCGGCAGCTCCAGCGCGCGCACCAGGTCGATCTGGTCCAGTTCCGCCGACAGCGGCGCCAGCCAGCCGCCCACGCCTTCGACCACCACCGTGTCGGCGCTGCCGCGCAGGCGCGCGAAGGCCTGTTCCAGCGGCGCCAGCGACAGCGTCACGCCGGCCTCGGCGGCGGCGATCTCCGGCGCCAGCGGTGCCGGCAACGCGAACGGGTTGAGATCGGCGTAGTCCGGCGCCGGGTCGCTGGCCGCCAGCAGCGCCAGCGCATCCTCGTTGCGCCAGCCGGCCGGCGTGCGCTCGCAGCCGCTGGCCACCGGCTTCATGCCGACCGCGCGCGCGCCGCGCCGGCGCAGCGCATGCAGCAGCGCACAGCTGGCGACGGTCTTGCCGATGCCGGTATCGGTACCGGTGACGTAGAAGGCGGGCAACGGGGACATGGCGATGTGCATCTGTGCGGAAGCGGCGCGGCGCGCGGGGCCGCCAGCATACCCGCGGCGTGCCGGCGAAGACGCACCGGCAGGCCGCGCACTCCCTTCGCGGGCCCCGGCGTTCTAAACTCGGCAGATGTTTGCCACTTCCTCGCTCACCGGCAGCAAGCCGGAACAGTACGCCCAGCTGCTCGCACAGGCCCGTGGCCTGCTGCACGGCGAGCGCGACCGCATCGCCAACGCCGCCAACCTGTCGGCGCTGGTCTACCACGCGCTGCCGGACCTGAACTGGGTGGGTTTCTACTTCTTCGACGGCACCGAGCTGGTGGTCGGCCCGTTCCAGGGACTGCCGGCCTGCGTGCGCATCCCCTTGCACAAGGGGGTGTGCGGCGCTGCTGCCAGCAGCCGCCAGACCCAGCGGGTGGAGGATGTCGATGCGTTCCCCGGGCATATCGCCTGCGACGCGGCCTCGCGCTCGGAACTGGTAGTGCCGCTGGTGCACGACGGCGAACTGGTCGGCGTGTTCGACCTGGACAGCCCCTCGCCCGGCCGCTTCGATGCCGACGACCAGCTCGGGCTGGAAGCCATCGCCCAGGCCTGGGTCGAGGCGCTGGCGTGAGCACCGCCAAGCTGCGCAACATCGGCCCCAAGAGCGCGGCCTGGCTGCGCCAGGTGGGATTGCATACCCAGGAGGACCTGGTCGCCACCGGTGCGGTCGCGGCCTTCGTCAAGGTGCGTCGCGCCGGCTTCAAGCCCAGCCTCAACCTGCTGTACTCGCTGGAGGGAGCGCTGGTCGGCTGCCACTGGCAGGAGCTGCCCGCACCGCGCCGGCAACAGCTGGTGGAGGAATACGAGGCGATCATCGCCGAACAGCCGCTCAAGCGCGCCGGACCGGCGGCCGGGCCGGTGTATTCGACCCAGGTGCTGGATGCCGGGGAAGACGAACCGTTCGCCGCCGACGACGACTGAGCCGGCGCTTCAGCGCAGCAGAAGCGTACCGGCCACCAGCGCGAGCAACAGCAGGGTCTCCATCACCTCGGTGCTGGCCCCCAGGCAATCGCCGGAAATGCCGCCCAGCCTGCGCCGCCAGTAGGCGATTCCCAACGGCGCCAGCAACAGCGCGAGCAGCAGCGGCGGCGCCAGCCACAGGCTCAACGCACCCAGCAGCGGCGCCCACAGCAGCAGCGGCCAGATCCCCAGCTGCCAGGCGAAGCGTTCGGCCATGCCGGCCTGCAGCGGCGGCAGCGTGCGGCTCCACAGCAGCGTCGCCCAACGGCACCAGGCCGGCACCAGCACGATCCCGCACAGCCACGGCGAGCCCGCCAGCTCGGCCAGCAGCACCACCTTGAGCAGCAGCTGCATGACGATGGCGACCACGCCGAACACGCCCAGGTGCGGGTCCTTGAGCACTTCCAGGAAACGCTCGGGACTGCGGTGCGCCGCGCCCAGCGCATCGGCCACGTCGCCCAGCCCGTCTAGGTGCAGCGCCCCGGTGATCCACACCCACGCCAGCAGCGCCAGCACCGCTGCCAGCCACGGCCGCGCCTCCAGCGCCCACAGCGGCAGCAGCAGCGCCGCGCCGATCAGCAGGCCGACCAGCGGGAACCAGCGGGCGCTGCGGGTGAGGTCTTCGGCCCGGAAATCGCGCACCTGCGGCGTCGGCAACCGGGTCAGGAACTGCACGGCGAGGATCAGTTCGCGCACGATCATGGCTGTCGCAGCTCCAGCAGTTCGCCCCACAAGCGGCCGTCGCCGCCGGCTTCCACCCGCAGCCGCAGGCGGGTGCCGTAGGCCAGCCGCAACGACCAGGTCAGCGCCAGCGGCCAGCCGCAGATCCGGCACAGCGCCATGCGCAGCGGCCCGCCATGGCTGACCACCAGCACCGGTCCGTCGTCGCCGCTGTCCAGCAACGCCCGCAGGCGCGCCTCGATGCGTCGCTCGAACGCATCCCAGGCCTCGCCCTGCGGCGGCGGATGCGCCAGCGGGTCGGCATGGAAGGCGGCCAGTGCCGCGGCCGGCAGTTCGCTGCCAAGGCAGCCGTCCCAGTCGCCGAAATCGAGTTCGGCCCAGCCTTCGTCCACTTCCACCGGCAATCCCAGCGGGGCGGCCAGCGCCTGCGCGGTGTGCAGCGCACGCCGCCGCGGCGAGGCGATCGCCCGGGTCCAGTCGATGCCCCGGCAGGCCCGGCCCAGCGCATCGCAGGCGCCGGCCAGCAAGGGCGGGTCGCTGCGGCCGTCGAGGTGGCCGGCGCGGCCGGTGGAAGCGTGGCGGATCAGGTCGAGGATCATGCCGGGTCGGCGCGGCCGGCCACTGCCGCTTCGGCGAAGGTCGCCATGTCGTTGTGCAGCGCGCAGGCCAGCCGCACCAGCGGCAACGCCAGCGCGGCGCCGGAGCCTTCGCCCAGGCGCAGGTCCAGCTGCAGCAGCACGTCGGCCTGCAGCGCATCCAGCAGCAGCCCGTGACCGCGCTCGGCCGAGCGGTGCGAGAACAGCAGCCAGTCGCGCACGTCGGGATTCAACCGCACCGCCGCCAGCGCCGCGGTGGAGACGATGAAGCCATCCACCAGCACCGGGATGCCGCGCTGCGCGGCGGCGATCATCGCCCCGCTCATCGCCGCGATCTCCAGCCCGCCGACGCGGCGCAGGGCTTCCCATGCCGGTTGCGGCGCCGCGGCGATCGCATCGCCATGCAGGGCCAGCGCACGGGCGACAACCGCCTGCTTGTGCTGCACGCGCGCCGCATCCAGCCCGGTGCCGGCCCCCACCAGCGGCTCCAGCGGCAACGGCCCCAGCACGGCGGCCAGGGCACTGGCCGCGGTGGTGTTGCCGATGCCCATCTCGCCGAACAGCAGCAGGTCGGCGCCGTCGGCACAGGCGTCCTCGACCGCGCGCGCGCCGGCCGCCAGCGCCTGCTCCAGCTCGTCGGCCTGCATCGCCGCGGCCACGCTGAAATCATCGGTGCCGTGCCGGCACTTGTCGCCGACCACGCCGGCTATCGGCTCGCCGCTGCGGGTGCCCACGTCACGGACGTGCAGCGGCAGGCCCAGTTCGCGCGCCAGCACCGAGACCGCGGCCCCGCCGCGGGCGAAGTTGTGCAGCATCTGCACGGTGACCTCGGCCGGATAGGCCGACACCCCCTGCGCCACCACCCCGTGGTCGGCGGCGAACACGACCACCGGCACCTGCCGCGCCTGCGGTCGATCGGTGGCCTGCAAGGCCGCCAGTTCCACGGCCAGCGCTTCCAGCCGTCCCAGCGCGCCTTCCGGCTTGGTCAACTGCCGCTGGCGCTCGAGTGCCCGCTGCCGATGCAGCTGCGATGGCAGCGCGCAGCGCTGCCCGAACCATGTTTCCGTCACCGTCAATCCCGGACTGCACCACAGCCGCGCATTCTAGCCGGCCCGGCGCCGGCGCCACCGGCGTTGGTGCACTGCCGGCAATGACTTAGAATGCGCGCACTTTCTGGTGACCGGCGGAGCTTCCTCCAACGGTTGAAACGGGAAGCCGGTGACCCTCGCCCATGGCCTTTGCGCCACATGCGCGGCATTCCGGCGCTGCCCCCGCAACGGTAAGCAGGACAACTCCGGGCAAACCGCCACTGTGCACAGGCACGGGAAGGCGCCCGGAGGGAGGCAGACCACGCCTCGCCTGCAAGCCCGGAGACCGGCCCGAAAGACGACTGGTTGCGATGCGGAGGGCATGGCGGCGGCAGCCTACCGTGCGCGCACGAGTGCTCCGTCTTCTCCCCTTCTCCCGGCAACCCCACCCCACCCGGTCGCGCGGGCGTGCGCGACGCCAGGAGCACTCCATGAAATTGCCGTATCACACCCTTTCCCTCGCCTTGGCGCTGGCGCTGCCAGGCGTCGCCGCCGCGCAGAACGCACCCACCGAGCTGGACGATGTCATCGTCACCGCCACCCGCACCCCGGTCTCCATCGAGGACAGCGTGGTGCCGGTGCAGGTGATCGACCGCGACCAGATCGACCGCAGCCAGGCCAACTCGGTGCTGGAACTGCTGCGCGGCCGCGCCGGACTGGATTTCACCAACCAGGGTGGCCCCGGCAAGCTGACCTCGCTGTTCCTGCGCGGCACCGCCTCCAACCAGGTACTGGTGCTGGTGGACGGGGTGCGCATCGGCTCGGCCACCAGCGGCATGCCGGCGCTGCAGGACCTGCCGGTCGACCAGATCGAGCGGGTGGAAATCGTGCGCGGCCCGCGCTCCAGCCTGTACGGCTCGGAAGCCATCGGCGGCGTGATCCAGATCTTCACCCGCACCGCCGGCCAGGGCCTGCAGCAGAACCTGGCACTGACCGTGGGCAGCAACCGCCTGCGCCAGGCCGGCGCCGGCTTCAGCAACCGCGGCGAACGCGGCTGGATCTCGGCCCAGGGCGCCTGGCAGGAGACCGACGGCATCGACGCCTGCCGCGGCACCTCCGCCGGCTGGGGCGCCGGCTGCTATGTCGAGGAGCCGGACCGCGACGGCTACCGCAACACCTCGATCAACGTGCGCGGCGGTTACGCGCTGACCGACAGCCTGAGCCTCGAAGGCCACGTGCTCGATGTCGACAGCTTCAACGAGTACGACGGCAGCATCTTCGGCGGCAACGAAGCCGAGAACCGCCAGCAGGTATATGGCGGCAAGCTGGCCTGGGCCGCATCGGACGCCTTCCGCCTGACGGTCCAGGCCGGGCGCAACCGCGACCGCTCCGACAGCTACTACGCCGATGCCGACTCCGGCAGCCGCACCCTGGCCAGCGTGTTCGACACCCGCCGCGACACCGCCAGCGCACAGGGCGACTTCACCCTCGCCGAAGGCCAGCAGCTCAGCGCCGGCGTCGACTGGCAGAAGGACGAGGTCACCAGCACCACCGCGTTCGACATCGACAACCGCGACAACCTGGGCGTTTTCGCCGAGTACCAGGGCAGCTTCAGCGCACACTCGCTGCAGCTGAGCGCGCGCAACGACGACAACGAGCAGTTCGGCAACCACACCACCGGCAGCCTCGGCTACGGTTTCGCCTTCGGCAACGGCCTGCGCCTGACCGCCAGCGCCGGTACCGGTTTCAAGGCACCGACGTTCAACGACCTGTATTACCCGGGCTTCAGCAATCCGGACCTGAAGCCGGAAGAATCCAGGAGCCTGAACATCGGCATCGCCCAGTACGCCGACAACTGGAACTGGACCTTCAACGCCTACCAGACCCGCGTCGACCAGCTGATCGGCTACGACAGCGACTTCGCGCTGGTCAATGTCGCCGAGGCCCGCATCCGCGGCGCCGAGCTGACCGGCTTCGTCTCGCTGGGCGGCTTCGACATCAACGCCCAGGCCAGCTTCACCGATCCGCGCGACCACACCTCCGGCGCCGCCAGCTACGACAACCTGCTGGCCCGCCGCGCCCGTACCAGCGGCCGTATCGACATCGACAAGGCATTCGGTCCGCTGCGGCTGGGGGTGAGCGCCGCCGGGGCCGGGCACCGCTTCGATGATGCCGCCAACAGCGTGCGCCTGGCCGGCTACGGCACGGTCGACGTGCGCGTGGAATACGCCATCAACGCAGCCTGGTCGCTGCAGGCCAGGGCGGCCAACGTGTTCGACCGCGAATACGAAACCATCGCCTGGTACAACCAGCCCGGCCGCGAGTACCAGCTGACCCTGCGCTACCGCTCGGCGAACTGAGCCGCCCGCGATACGCCCACGCCCCGGCCTTCGCGCCGAGGCGTTCTGCTTTCATCGTCCGCCGGTCCCTTCGCGGCCGGCGTCGGCGCGAAAACGGGTGCGGCTGGCGGAAGGCCATCGCCGGGCACGGCAGTGCAACGACCTGGCCGGGGACCGGGAAACGACCGCCGCTCCGCGCCCGGCGCGGGCGCGGGACGGCAGCCATGCCTTCATGCAGGAGCGGCCGGCCACGCCCTGGCCCTTGCCGCTCTGCCCATCCTTGCTGCTGCACCCGTCCATCGACCTGCCTTCCCGGCATCCACGGGCGATGCGGCGGCAAAGGCCGGCATCGCCCGCGAATCCGGTACCGCGGTTGCCGCCGGTGCCGGGATCAGCGGCGCTTCTTCAGCACCAGGCGGGTGATGCGGTCGCCCTTCGGATCGTCGTTGCCGCGCGCCTTGTTGACCGCGAACATCACCCCGTTCGGGCCCTTGCTGACGTGGTTGGGATAGGTGCCGCCGTCGAGGTTGGCGACGATGTTCCCCGCCTCGTCGACCACCGTCACCGTGCCGGCGCCGCGGTTGCTGACATAGGCCAGGCGCGAGGTCGGATCGTAGGACACGTTGAGCGAGCCGGCGCCGACGTAGACGTCGTGCTCGACCTTGCCGGTCTCCGGGTCGACGATCAGCAGGTTGTCGCTGCCCTGCGAGACCACCAGCAGGCGCTTGGCCACCGGGTTCCAGGCCACGCCGATCGCGCTGCGGGCGTTGGCCAGCGGGAACACCTTCTCCACCTTGCCGGCGATGCCATCGATGACCGCCGCTTCGGACGACCCCAGGCTGGCGGTGTAGACCTTGCCGGTGGCCGGATCGAGGTCGAGGCTGGTGGGGGTGAACTTCTCGCCGCGCTTGCCGGAGGCGATCTCGATGTTGTCCAGCTGCTGCAGGGTCCTGGTATCGAACACGCTGACGAAGGTCTCGCCGGTCGCCGACACGTAGGCACGGTCGTGCGCCGGGTCGATCACCACGTCGCGCGAGTGCGGCACCGCGCCTTCCGGGAACTGCTTGACCAGCGCCAGGTCCGACTGGCGGTAGACGGCCACGGTGTCCTGCCGGGTGTTGGTCACCCAGACATTGCCGTTGGCATCGTCCACGCCGACGCCGTAGACGGCGAAGACGCCGCCTTCGCGCGGCTCCTGGCCCGGGCGCGCGGCCGGCGCGGGCGCGGCTTCCGGCGTCACCCGGGCGACGATCTTCAGGGTCTTGGGATCGACCTTCAGCAGCTCGGACTGCTTGACCGGCGGCCGGCCCACCGCGCTGGTGACGAAGGCGGCATCGTTCCTGGCGCTGTAGGCGACCTGGTACAGGCCCTGCACCAGCTTGCTGCTGGTGGCGTCGAAGCGCTCCTGGCCGGACAGCGGCACTTCGCGCGAGACCTTCAGCTCGAAGATCGAGGCCGCATCCGGGCCGGAGGTGCGCACCACGATCGGCTGCTGGCCGGCGACCGCATCGGCCGGGATGGCGAGCTGGCCGGCGAACTTGCCTTCGGCGTCGGCCACGTAGGGCTGGGCGTTGAGCACCGTCTCGCCGCGCAGCAGGGTGATCTTCTGTCCCGGCTTGAAGCCGCTGCCTTCGATGCCGGTTTCGCTGCCCGGCAACACGACCTGCGCGGTGGCGCGCACGTTGCCGCTGAAGTCGGTGTCGGGCTGGCCGAACACCTGCGCGCCGGCGATGCCGGTGGCCAGCATCAGCGCAAGGCCCAGCACGGTCGGGCGTGCGGCGCGGAGGGTACGGGGGAACACGTGTTTCATGGGAAATTGCCTCGCTGCGTGGTGCGCGCCTGCGGCACGCGTTGATGGGCTTGCCTTGGCCACGATGCGGCCTGGGTAGCGGATTGCTGATTGTCGATGGTGCGTCGCCAGCGACAGCCGTCGCAGGCCGCCAGCAGATGCGCCAGGCGGTCGATGCCGGGAGTTTGCCCTGTATCGCCGCGCAGCGGGTGCACCGCGCCGCTCCACAGCCGTGCCTGCACCCGCTGCTTGGGCAGGCGCAGCTTCGGTTCCGGGTGGAAACGCCGCGGGCAGGCCAGGTCGACGCGGTAGCCGGCGACGTTCAAGGCCGCGGCTCGCCGCTGCGGTCGTGCACGCCGGCCACCCGGTGCAGCGCGCGCAGCAGCGAGGCGCGCAGCGCCGGGCCGTGGCTCAGGCCGGGAAACTCGTGGTACTCGACCTCCAGCCCCGGCACCTCGCGCAGCCGTTGCGACAGCTGGAACGCCGCATCCGGCGGCGCGGCGGACACCCGCGCCAAGTGCGCGCGCACGCGCGGGTTGTCCATGTCGCGGCCGCTGAAATCCGGCTCGCGTTCGCCACCGCCCAGCATCAGCAGCACCCGCGCCGGATGGCCGGCGTTGTTGGCGACGAAGCGTTGTTCCGGCTCGCCCAGCATCGCCCCGCCGCGCCACCACAGCGACGGGCTGGCCGGCACGTAGGTCTGGAAGGCGCCGCTGCGGGTGTAGAGCGCGTGCAACGCGAACAGCCCGCCCAGCGAATGGCCCCACAGCGCCTGCCGCTGCGCATCGAGCGGCACGCGCCGCATCACCTCCGGGCGGATCTTCCTTTCGATCACGTCGAGGAAGGCATCCGCGCCGCCGCCAGCGGCGGTACGGCCGTCCTCCGGCGTCCCGGCCATCGGCGTGTAGTCGCGGGTGCGCGCCGACGAATCGACCCGCCGCTCGTTGTCGTAACCGACGAACACCAGCAACTGCGGCTCCCGTCCGGCGAGTTCGGCCAGCAGTTCCTGGTCGAACTCCTGCAATGCGGCGTTGCCGTCGAGCATCCAGAACGCCGGGAATCCGGTCGCCGGCGCGACGCCGGCGGGAATCCCCAGATTGATCCGCCAGCGTCGCGTGCCGTCGTCGCTGACGACCACGAAACGTTCGAAGCGGTAATGCGCGGAAGCGTGGTCGGCGACGGTCTCGCCGATGACCCGGCCGGGATCGCGCTGCGCCATCGCCCACGGCGACGCCAGCAGTGCGATCGCCAGCAATGCTCCTGCCATGGCCCGGACGGTCATGGCAGGCCGGCGGGGATTTGCCACCTCCGCGTTCATCACATCGTCTCCGTCAGAAGCCCACGCTCATGCTGGCCCAGAAAGCGCGCCCCGGCTCGTTGTAGGTCGCCGCACCGGCACCGCTGCTGTTGGCCTCGCGGAACAACCGCTTGTCGGCAATGTTGTTCACGCCAAGGCCCATGCTCACCGTGGGGGTGATGCGATAGCGCGCGCTCACGCCCCAGATGTTGTACGAGCCACGCTCGCGCAGCGCGAGCGGATCCTTCGGATCGTTGTTGCGGTCCCGCGTGGACGGCTCCTGGCGGCCGTAGAAGGTGCCGGTGAGGAGCAGCGACAGGCTGTCGGTGGCCTGCCAGTCCAGCGAGGTGTTGACCGTGTATTCGGGGATGACCGACAACGGCTGGCCGGTGGTCTTGTTCTCGTTCTCGACCATCCACGTCAGGTTGGTGTTCCACTTCAACACATCGCCGCGCTCGCCCAGCAGCGGCACGTTGAGGTTGCCCTCCAGGCCCTGCACCACCGCCTTGGGCGCGTTCTCCCAGCGGAACACGCGGGCCGGCGGATCGCCGGCGGTCTGCCCGACCGGAATGTAGCCGGCCTCGATCTTGTTCTTGTAATCGTTGTGGAAGTAGGTCAGCGACGCATGCCAGCCGGTGTCCGGCGCCCACTCCACGCCGATCTCCTTGTTGATGCTGGTTTCCGCTTCCAGGTCGGCATTGCCCTGCACGTAGCAGCCGGCGCCCAGGCTCTGGTAGTTGTCCGGGCAGCCATTGCCGCGCGTGTAGTACAGGTAGTTGGGGTTGGACTGGTACAGGTTGGGCGCCTTGAACGCGCGCGCCACGCCGCCTTTCAGCAGCCAGTCCTGCGCCAGTTCGAACTGCGCGTTGAGGCTGGGGCTGGCGTTGTTGCCGAACTGGCTGTGGTGGTCCAGGCGCAGGCCCGGGGTGACGATCCAGCGCTCGCCCAGGTAGATGTTGTCTTCCACGAACACCGCCGCGGTCCGCGCATCGGCCTTGCCGCCGCCGCGATCCGGATCGGTGCCCGGCACGCCGCCGCCGCTGTCGCCGGACTGCGAGGTGCTCCACGGATCTTCGAGCCGGCTGTCGAGGTATTCGAAACCGAGGGTCCAGACGTTTTCGGCCCCGCCCAGCGTGGTCGGGACGTTCAGCTCGCCGTCCACCTGGTAGTTGCGCAGGCGCGAGGTGGACCAGCCGGTACCGGTGAAGCTGCCTTCCGGGCCGCCGGCCAGGCCTTCGTTCATGCGCTTGTTGTTGGTGTTCTCGTAGGCCAGGCTCAGGCGCGAGGTGTTGTCGCCCCAGCGGCCGCGGTGGGTGAGCGCGCCATTGCTGCGGTACATGCGGTTGGTCTCTGCGCCGGCGTTGGCCAGTTCGGCCAGGTCCACGCTGGTGGAGGTGCCGGTGGAACTGACCGCGCGATCGCCTGCATAGATGTTGCCCTGCCGGCTGAAACCGGCTTCGAACTCGAGCACCTGGTCGGCGCTGATGTCCCAGCGCAGCATGCCGTTGACGTCCTTGTTCTCGACGCCTTCGCGACCGGCCGGCGGCACCGCGCCTTCGCCATCGGCGAAATCGCGGTTCAGCTCCAGCGAGTCGGCATCGGTCCGGTTGACGTTGCCGTACAGGCGGAACGACAGGTTGTCGGTCAGCGGCCCGCTCAGGCTCAGGCCGGCGCGCTGGCTGCCGCCCTCCTCGCCGTGCTGCGGCACCTGTCCGTACACGCTCAACGAGCCGGCCAGATCGCCGGTGGGGCGCTTGGTGATGATGTTGACCACGCCGCCCGACGCGCCGGAGCCGTAGCGCGCCGCGGCCGGGCCGCGCAGCACTTCGATGCGCTCGATCATTTCCGCCGGCACCCAGTTGGTGTCGCCACGGGTATTGCGTTCGCCGCTCACGCCCATGCGGGTGGAGTCGCGCGAACCCACGCGCTTGCCGTCCACCAGGATCAGGGTGTTCTCCGGGCCCATGCCGCGCAGGTCGATCTGGCGGTTGTTGCCGTACTGGCCCGAGGCGCTGTTGCCGGTCAGGTTGACGCCGGGCATGGTGCGCAGCAGTTCGGAAATGTCGTTGCCCGGCGGACGCCTGGCGATGTCCTCGGCGGTGATGGTCGAGGTGCCCAGCGCCTGGCGGGCGATCTGCTGGGCGGTGACGTGCACCGTGCCCAACGTCTCGGCATCGTCGGCCGTCTCGACCGCCATGCCGGGCTGTGCCCAGGCCAGCGTCGCCACCGCGAGCGCGGCGGCCAGGGGAGTGACGGGGTTGATGCGAGCGGACGCGGGGCGCGACATCATCCGCGCCGGTTTCTGGAGAGACATGTCTGAACCTTCTGGACAGGGGGAGGAACACACCTCTGGCGGCGGCTCGAGGCAGTCGGGCACAAGGCGGGCCCGCCGCACGGATCCAGCAGATTCCGATCGGCGAAACACGCACCGTGCCCCGTGGAAGCGATCCGCGAATTATATATTAATGAGATTCATTATCAACAAATGGCCGGACAGGAAGACACCGTCCGATGCCCCCAGCGTCTCCTCCACTTGCCGGATCGCGCACGCCAGGCCGGCGTCGCCCCGGGCGTCTACGCGAACAGTTCGCGCAGGTCGTCCACCACCGCCACCGCGCCGGCGTTGTCGATGTCCAGGTCGCGCGGATAGCCGTAGCGCACCAGCGCGATCGGCATGCCGGCGGCGCGCGCGGCCCCCAGGTCGGTGGCCGAATCGCCGACCATCAGGCAGTCGCCGGGGGCCTGCCCGAACTGCCGGCACAGGTGCAGCAGCGGCACCGCGCTGGGCTTGCGCTCGGGCAGCGAATCGCCGCCCAGCACCGCGTCGAAGCGGCCGGCGATGCCCAGATGTTGCAGCAGCGGCGGCACCATCGCCGAGGGTTTGTTGGTGCAGATCGCCAGCGGCACGCCGCGGTCGCGCAGCGCCTGCAGGGCCTCGGCCACGCCGGGATACAACCGCGGGCTGCGCAGCAGGCAGTCGCGGTAGTGGCGCATGAAGCCCGGCATCGCCTCATCGACCGCAACCGCACTGCCGGCGTGGGCCAGGGCGGTGCGCACGAGGTTGCCGACGCCGTCGCCGATCCAGCTGCGCACGGTGGCCTCGTCCACCCGCGGCAACCGCCAGTCGGCGAGCATGCGGTCGACCGCTTCGGCGATATCGGCCGCGCTGTCCACCAGGGTGCCGTCCAGATCGAAGATCACCAGTGCCGCACATGCTTCCAACGCGTCTCTCCCGATCCAGGCGGACGCGCATTGTAGCCACGCGCTCATCGCGCCTGCGGCCGGTCCCAGTAGGGCGGGTCGCCGAAACTGTCGGCGAGATAGTCGAGGAAACTGCGCACCACGCGCGGCATCTGCCGGCGCGAGACGTACACGCCATGGATGTCCATCGGCTCGATCCGGCAATCGGGCAACACCGCGACCAGTTCGCCGCTGCGCACCAGCGGCGCCACCAGGTAGGTCGGCAGCATCGCGATCCCGGCTTCGGCCCGCACCAGCTGCAGCAGCACCGTGGCCTCGTTGGCGCTGACGTTGCCGGACACCGCGACCGGGAACGGCGCGCCGTCCTTCAGGAACGTCCATGCATGGCGCCCGGCATAGGCATGGGTGAGGCAGTTGTGCGCGGCCAGCGCCTCCAGCGTCTGCGGCGTGCCGTGCGTGCGCAGGTAGCCCGGCGCCGCGCACAGCAGCGAATGGCACGGCGCCAGCCGGCGCGCGATCAGGCCCTCGTCGATCCGCCGGGTGACGCGCACGGCCAGGTCCACCCGCTCCTCCACCAGGTTCACGGTGCGGTCCTGCAGCAGCAGGTCCACCTGCACCTGCCGGTGGCGGCCGACGTAGCGCGCCACCGCCGGCGCCAGGTGCGACTGCCCGAACGACAGGCTGGTGGCGATGCGGATATGCCCGCGCGGCTCGGGATCGTCGATGGCCAGCCGTTCGTGCAGCTCGCTGCCGATCTCCAGCATCCGCCGGAACCGCTCCAGCGCCTGTTCGCCGGCGGCGGTGAGCGTGACCCGGCGGGTGGTGCGGTGGAGCACGCGCACGCCCAGCCAGCGCTCCAGCTCGGCCAGGTAGCGCGTGACCATGGCCCGCGACATGTCCTGCTGCGCCGCCGCCGCGGTCAGGCTGCCGCGCTCGGCCACGGCGACGAACACTTCGATGGCGGTCAGCCGGTCCATCTATCCGATCGATCCATGCAACAGTCCTGGAACTTATACGCGGTTTTTCGGGCGAACGGCCGATCCTAAGCTGGCCGTGTTCCCCACACAGGAGTTCCCCCATGAAAATCGCCCTGCTCGGTGCCACCGGCAACATCGGCCGCGCCATCGCCCGCGAAGCGCTTGCCCGCGGCCACCATCTCACCGCCCTGGTGCGCAGCGACAAGGACCTTCCGGCCGAACTGGACGGCGCCGGGATCGCACGCGTGGCCGCCGGCGACGAAGCCGCGCTGGCGCAGGCCGTGGCCGGCCACGACGTGCTGGCCAGCGCCTTCGGCCCCGGCACCGGCTCGCCGGCGCTGATTCCCGCCACCGCGCAGCAGCTGATCGCCGCCGCCCGCGGCAACGGCATCCGCCGGCTGGTGCTGGTCGGCGGCGCCGGCAGCCTGGAGGTCGCACCGGGCGTGCAACTGGTCGATACCCCCGGCTTCCCCGAGGCCTACAAGCCGCAGGCGCTGGCCCAGCGCCAAGCCTACGAGCTGCTGCGCGGCGTGGACGACCTGGACTGGACGTTCTTCGCGCCGGCGGCCGAGATCGGCCCCGGACCGCGCCGCGGCGGCTACCGCACTCAGGCCCGTGCCCTGCTCGCCGACGCCCACGGCAACAGCGCGATCAGCCATGCCGACTACGCCAGCGCATTCGTCGACGAGATCGAGCGCCCGCAGTATCTGCGCCAGATCGCCACGGCCGCCTACTGAACCGCGTCCGCGCACCCGGCGCGGCCAGCTACCGCCATCGCGCGTTGCCGGCCGCGCGCCCTCCCTGCGGCGCCAGCGCGCCGGCACCGTTGCATCAATGCACCCGGTGCCCGTTGCTCGCTGCTTCATGACCATCCTGCTGCCGTCCGCGGTGGCGTGCGCTCCGCCACGAACGCGCGGATCGGCCGGGTGCGCGGGCGAGCGCTGCACGGAACCAGGCGAACCGGCACCTGCCGCCGGCGAACACCCGTATACGCCCCTCACCCGCCGCGTGCCGACGACGCCGTGCCGGCACCGCGCTACCGCCCGGACTCGTCGAACAGATCCGGCTGCCGCATGGCGCCCTCGCCGCGTTCGCGGAATCCGGACAGGCCCACGCCCACCAGCCGGTAACGGGTGTCGTCGGGCAGCTCCACCCGCGCCCGCAGCGCCAGCGCGATATCGCGCAGTTCCTCCATCGACGCCGGTGGCGCATCCGGGGTGTAGCTGCGGGTCAGGATGCGGAACTGCGCGGTCTTGAGCTTGAGCACCACGGTATGGCCGATGCGCTCGGTCTTGCGCGTGGCCTGCCAGGTGCGTGCGGCCAGCTCGGCGATGGCCGGCGCCAGCGCCTCCAGCGGCAGGTCCTCGGCGAAGGTGTCCTCCGAGGAGATCGACTGCACCGGCTGGTCCGGCTCCACCGGTCGCTCGTCGATGCCGCGCGCACGGTTGTACAGGCTGCGCCCGAACGTGCCGAAGCGCTCCTCCAGCTCGGCCAGCGGCAATGCATGCAGATCGCCGACGGTGACGATGCCCAGTTCCGCCAGCCTGGCCTCCATCACCTTGCCCACGCCCGGCACGCGCTTGACCGGCAGCGGCATCAGGAAGCGCTGCACGCGCGAAGGCGGGATCACGAACTGGCCATCGGGCTTGCGCCAGTCCGAGGCGATCTTGGCCAGGAACTTGTTCGGCGCGATCCCGGCCGAGGCGGTCAGCGCGGTTTCCTCGCGTATCTGCGTGCGGATGGTCTGCGCGATCTCGGTGGCGATGCCGCCATGGTTGGGCGAGTCGGTGACGTCCAGATAGGCTTCGTCCAGCGACAGCGGCTCGACCAGCGCGGTGTGCCGCAGGAAGATCTCGCGCACCTGGCGCGACACCGCCTTGTAGCGGGCGAAATCCGGCGGCACGAAGATCGCGTCCGGGCACAGCCGCTCGGCGCGCACCGCCGGCATCGCCGAGCGCACGCCGAACACGCGCGCCTCGTAGGAGGCCGCGCACACCACCGAACGCGCGCCACGCCACGCCACCACCACCGGCTTGCCGCGCAACGCCGGATCGTCACGCTGTTCCACGGACGCATAGAACGCGTCCATGTCGACGTGGATGATCTTGCGCATGCGGACGACGACGACTCCGTACTAGGCCGCGCCACGAAACGGCGGCAGCTCGAATGAGGGATGGTTGGGCGGCGGCCCCACCGCTACCGGCCCGCAAGCCGGTTGAGCAGGGGAATGTCCCCGGTCGCCTGGTGCAGCGGCCCGGTCATTGTGCACGACGCCAGCGCCGGTCCGCGGGTGTACGCCAGGATCGCCGTATCCGCCTCGACGGCGAGACCGCATCCCGACAACCCATGTTCCGGATCGGACTCGACCTCGAGCCATGTGCCCGGCGCCAGATCTCCCTTCCAGACCTGGAGTACGCGCAGCTTGACCGTGCGCGGCACCATCGGCTCGTCGCTGGCGCGGACGGAGTGCACATAGGCGGAATAGACGAACCGGGCCTGTTGATAGTTGCGCCGGACGTGATCGGAGCGCGTTCCGTCCGGCACCATGCAGGAGCAGGCCAGTGCCGGTGCGGCGACCACGAGCCAGAGCATGCCTGCCTGGACGATCCTGCGCATTTTCCCGCTGCTCCGGCCCGTGGAAGAAACCCGACGATGATAGGACAGCGCGACGATGCCGGCGCCATCGCGCGCGCGGCGATGCGCCGTCATGTGCCTGAAAACACTACGCATGCGTACGGTTAAAACGTTTGATTGAACCACCCGACCTCATGCACTCTAGCCAATTGCGCTCCTTCCTTTTCCCCCGGGAATTCCGTTTCAATGAATCGTCTCAATGCGTTCTCGCGCGAACAGCTGCTCGCCAGCGCGCGCGGTGAACTGTTCGGCCCGGGCAGCGGTCGCCTGCCCAACGATCCGATGCTGATGTTCGACCGCATCACCGAAATCCGCGAGGACGGCGGTCCACATGGAAAGGGAATGATCCGCGCGGAGCTGGATATCCGCCCCGACCTCTGGTTCTTCCAATGCCACTTCCTCGGCGATCCGGTCATGCCCGGCTGCCTGGGCCTGGATGCGATGTGGCAGCTGACCGGCTTCTTCCTCACCTGGCTGGGCGCGCCCGGCCGCGGCCGCGCGCTGGGCACCGGCGAGGTCAAGTTCACCGGCCAGGTGCTGCCCAGCGCCAAGCTGGTGCAGTACGAGGTGGACATCAGCCGCGTGATCAACCGCAAGCTGGTGATGGCCCAGGCCGACGCCCGCATGCTGGTCGATGGCCGCGAGATCTACACCGCCCGCGACCTGCGCGTGGGCCTGTTCACTTCCACCGAGAACTTCTGATGCGTCGCGTCGTCATCACCGGCATGGGCATCACCTCGTGCCTGGGCAACGATCTGGATACCGTTTCTTCCGCGCTGCGCGAAGGCCGCGCCGGCATCCGTGCCCTGCCCGACCACGCCGAGGCCGGCCTGCGCAGCCAGGTCGGCGGCGCGGTCGACATCGACCTGGACGCGCAGATCGACCGCAAGCTCAAGCGCTTCATGAGCGATGCGGCGGCCTACAGCCACATCGCGCTGCGCGACGCCATCGCCGATGCCGGCCTGCCCGAGGCTCAGGTCAGCAACGTGCGTACCGGCCTGATCGCCGGTTCCGGCGGCGGTTCCAGCGAGTGGCAGGTGGAAGCGGCCGACCTGCTGCGCAACCGCGGCGTGCGCAAGGTCGGCCCGTACATGGTGCCGCGCACGATGTGCTCGACGGTCTCGGCCAACCTGGCCACCGCGTTCGCCATCAAGGGCCTGAGCTATTCGCTGTCGGCCGCCTGCGCCACCTCGGCGCACTGCATCGGCGCCGCGGCCGACCTGATCCGCCACGGCGCGCAGGACGTGATGTTCGCCGGCGGCGGCGAGGACCTGCACTGGTCGATGAGCGTGATGTTCGACGCCATGGGCGCGCTGTCCACCCGCTTCAACGACACCCCGGCCACCGCCTCGCGCCCGTACGACGCCGACCGCGACGGCTTCGTCATCGCCGGTGGCGGCGGCATGCTGGTGCTGGAGGACTACGAGCACGCGGTGGCGCGCGGCGCGCGCATCCATGCCGAACTGATCGGCTACGGCGTGACCTCCGACGGCGCCGACATGGTGGCTCCTTCCGGCGAGGGCGCGGTGCGCTGCATGAGGATGGCGCTGGACGGCATCGACCGCCCGATCGACTACCTCAACACCCACGGCACCTCGACGCCGCTGGGCGACATCACCGAACTCAACGCCGTGCGCGAAGTGTTCGGCGACGCAGTGCCGCCACTGTCCTCGACCAAGGCGCTGTCCGGCCACTCGCTGGGCGCGGCCTCGGTGCACGAAGCGATCTACTGCCTGCTGATGATGCGCGACGGCTTCGCCGCCGGCTCGGCCAACATCGCCACGCTCGACCCGCGCGCCGAAGGCTTCCCGATCCTGCGCCAGAGCCGGGAGGCCAAGCTGGATACGGTGATGTCCAACAGCTTCGGCTTCGGCGGCACCAACGCCACGCTGGTGTTCGGACGGGTCTGAAGTCGCCTGTACGGCAATGCAAGGAGCCCGGCCATGGCCGGGCTCTTTCGTTGTGGATGCGTCGCCGGACGCCCCCGCTTCACCCGCCGGACGAAGCCGGCTCGATGACCACGCCCATCGCCCTGCCGGCCTCGGCCATGCGCACCCGCCGGCCATCGTTGCTGGCCACCAGGTAGTCCGCCGAGGCCCAGCCGCGTCGATCGCCATGGCGTACCTCGCACCACTTCAGGTCGTCCAGGCAACGCTGCACTTCCACCGTCGTCCCCACCGGCAACACCGCCACGCGCGGCGCGCGCCGGTCGGGCGCACTGCGCAGGTTCAGCCCGTGGCTGACCATCGCCGACGGCTCGACGGTTTCGGGCTGGAACCAGACGACCGCGGCGACGATGGCCGCGGACGCCGCAAGGCGGGTGAGGAATCGGAACATGGCGAGGCTTGCTGGAACGGACCGCCCATCAATAAGCGCGGCGCGGCAAACCCCGACTGAACGAGCGCAAGGCCCGGCCGGCACCGTGCATCATTCATCCGGCCATGACGTTGTGGCGGTCGACGAACGCCATCGAGACGGAGGAACCCCCGGGCCCTGTGAGCGGAGGCGATGAAGGCCGCCCGCACAATTCCGGGGAGGGCACTGCGGCCCCCTGTCGCGACTTACGTCGCTCCTACAAGGTCCCCGCATTCTGTAGGAGCGACGCAAGTCGCGAGCTTTTCGAACGGCGATGGCGATGCCCGGCTTGCCGGGGAGCTTCGACTCCGAAACCCCCGGTTTCGCCCGCAAAGGCAATCGCTCAGGCCGCCATGCCGCTGTGGCGCAGCAGCGCGTCGATCTCCGGGTCGCGGCCGCGGAAGGCGCGGAAGTTCTCGGCCGCGCTGCGGCTGCCGCCGCGCGACAGCACTTCGGCGCGGAAGCGCGCGCCGGTTTCGGCCAGCCGTTCCGGAACTTCCTCGAACGCGGCGTAGGCGTCGGCGCTGAGCACCTCGGCCCACTTGTAGCTGTAGTAGCCGGCCGCGTAGCCGCCGGCGAAGATGTGGCTGAACTGGTGCGGGAAGCGGTTCCAGGCCGGCGGCCGGTTCACCGCCACTTCGTCGCGGACGCGTTCCAGCAGCTGCAGCACGCTGTCCTGCGCCGGGTCGAAGCCGCTGTGCAGCAGCATGTCGAACAGGCCGAATTCCAGCTGGCGCACGGTGAACATGCCGCTCTGGTAGTTCTTCGCCGCCAGCATCTTGTCGAACAGTCCGCGCGGCAGCGGCTGCCCGGTATCGACGTGCGCGGTCATCGCCCGCACCCGCTCCCACTCCCAGCAGAAGTTCTCCATGAACTGGCTGGGCAGCTCCACCGCGTCCCATTCCACGCCGTTGATGCCGGCCACGCCCAGCTCGCCGATCTTCGTCAGCAGCTGGTGCAGGCCGTGCCCCATCTCGTGGAACAGGGTGGTGACCTCGTTGTGGGTGAAGGTGGCCGGCTTGCCGCCGGCGCCGCGGCCGAAGTTGCACACCAGGTAGACGACCGGCGTCTGGACGGCCTGCGCCTGCGTGCCGTCGCGGCGATTGCGGCAATCGTCCATCCACGCGCCGCCGCGCTTGCCCTCGCGCGCGTACAGGTCGAGGTAGAACTGGCCCACCAGCGCGCCGTCGGCGTCGATCAGGCGGAAGAAACGCACGTCCTCGTGCCACACCGGCGCGCTGTCAGGCTGCACCCGCAGGCCGTACAGGCGTTCGATCACGTCGAACAGGCCGGCCAGCACCTTCGGCTCGGTGAAGTACTGCTTCACCTCCTGCTCGGAGTAGCTGTAGCGCGCCTGCTTGAGCTTCTCGCCGGCCCAGGCCAGGTCCCAGGCCTCCAGCGTTTCCAGCCCCAGTTCGTCGCGGGCGAAGGCCTCCAGCTCGGCGCGGTCGCGCTGCGCGTGCGGCCTGGCGCGCGCGGCGAGGTCGCGCAGGAACGCCAGCACCTGTTCGGGCGTGTCGGCCATCTTGGTGGCCACCGAATACCCGGCATAGCTGGAGAAGCCCAGCAGCGCCGCCAGCTCCGCGCGCAGGGCGAGGATGCGCTCGATGTTGCCGCCGTTGTCGAGCGCGGCGTCGCCGAACTCGGAGGCGCGCACCGCGCTGGCGCGGTACAGCCGTTCGCGCAGCGCGCGGTTGTCGGCGTAGGCCTGCACCGGCAGGTAGCACGGCATCTGCAGGGTCAGCTTGAAGCCGGGCTTGCCGTCCTTTTCCGCGGCGGCGCGGGCGGCGGCGACCACCTCGGCCGGCAATCCCGCCAGTTCGGCCTCGTCCTCGACGTACAGGGCGAAAGCGTCGGTGGCGTCGAGCACGTTCTGCGAGAACTTCGCCGACAGCGCCGACAACTCCTCGCGGATCGCGGAAAAGCGCGCCTTGGCCGCCTCGTCCAGTTCGGCGCCGCCCAGGCGGAAATCGCGCAGCGCGTTGTCCAGCACCTTGCGCCGCGCCTCGTCGTAGCCGGCGGCCTCGGGCGCGGCGGCCAGCGCCTTGTACTGCGCGAACAGCGCCAGGTTCTGCCCCAGCATGCTGCCGAAGCGGGTCACCTTGGGCAGGTTGGCGTTGTAAGCCTCGCGCAGTTCCGGCGTGTTCACCACCGCCTGCAGGTGCGCGACCTGGCCCCATGCCCGGTACAGGCGCTCGGTGGCGTCGTCCAGCGGCACCACGAAACCATCCCAGGTGACCGGCGATACGCTTTCGGCCCGCTTCACCGCGGCCTCGGCCTGCGCCAGCAGTTCGTCGATCGCCGGGGCGACATGCTCCGGGCGGATCGCGTCGAAACGCGGCAGGCCGGAAAAATCGAGCAGTGGGTTGGTCATGGGTATCTCCGTCGATGCAGGCCCGGAAAACCCGGGATCAGCGCTGATATGGCGACGCTTCCAGCCACGCACAAGGCAACGCCGGCAGCCCCTGCCCGGCCACCGCGGCGGCGATGTCCGCGTCGGCCCGGGCCACGTCGATGCCCTGCCGCGGATACCAGTCCGGGTCGTAGTAGCTGTGCGCGTAGCGGTCGCCCGAATCGCACAGGATGGTGACGATGGAACCGCTGCGGCCGGCCTCGCGCATCAGCTGCGCCACCTGCAGCACGCCGACGAAGTTGGTGCCGGTGGAACCGCCCACGCGCCGGCCCAGGGTGCGGCTGACGTGGCGCATCGCCGCCAGGCTCAATGCGTCGGGCACCTTGACCATGGCATCGACGCAGGTGGGGATGAAGCTCGATTCGACCCGCGGCCGGCCGATGCCCTCCACCCGCGAGCCGCCGGCGCAGGTGAGTTCGCGCCATGGCTGCCCGGCCAGCGCCGCGCAGTAGCCGTCGTAGAACACCGACACTTCCGGGTCGGCGCAGAGGATCAGGGTGTCGTGCCGGCGATAGCTGACGTAGCGGCCCAGCGTGGCCGCGGTGCCGCCGGTGCCCGGGCTGCACACGATCCATTCCGGCACCGGGTGCGGCTCCTCGGCCATCTGCTTGAAGATCGACTCGGCGATGTTGTTGTTGGCGCGCCAGTCGGTGGCGCGCTCGGCGTAGGTGAACTGGTCCATGAAGTGGCCGCCGGTCTCGCGCGCCAGCCGCTCCGATTCGCAGTTCAGGTCGCAGGCGCGCTCGACCAGGTGGCAGCTGCCGCCCTGGAACTCGATCGCGGCGATCTTTTCCGGCGAGGTGCTGGCCGGGATCACGGCGATGAACGGCAGCCCCAGCAAGCGCGCGAAATAGGCTTCGGACACCGCGGTGGAACCGCTGGACGCCTCGATCACCGGGCAACCCTCGCGCAGCCAGCCGTTGGCCAGCGCGTACAGGAACAGCGAGCGCGCCAGCCGGTGCTTGAGGCTGCCGGTGGGGTGGCTGGACTCGTCCTTGAAGTAGACATCGATGCCGGGGAAGCCCGGCAGGTCCATCGGAATCAGGTGGGTGTCGGCCGAACGGTTGAAGTCGGCCTCGATCTTGCGGATGGACGCCGCCACCCATTCACGCTGGGACATGGATCGGACTTGAAAGGAAGCTGACCCATTCTACTGCGCCGCCATCGGCGCGTCCGGGCACGGGCCGGGCGCGCCGATGGCGATGCTATCCTTGCGCCGGTCCCCGTCATGCCGCTGCCGCCTTGTCGCATCCGCTGCCCCGACTGCTGCTGTGCCTGCTGCTGATCGCCAACGCGATCGCCGGCGCTTGGGCGGCGACCGCGATGGCGATGCCGATGGCCGCACAGGCACCGACCACGGCGGAACCGGCAGGATCGGCGCCGTGCCACGGGATGGCGACGGACAGCGCCGGCGACGCCGCTTCCCACGACCGCGACGCCACGCCGATGGCCTGCAGCGACGGCCAGCATTGCGACTGCCTGCAGTACGGCAGCCTGCTGCTGCCGCCGGTGCTGCCGCTGCTGGCACGGATACCGCCGGCCACGCTGCAGCCCGCACCGGCGGGCGATCACCGCAGCCCCGCGCCGCGGCAACCGGTACGCCCTCCCATCGCCGCGTGAGCGCGGGACGCCAGTGGCGTCCCATCCGTCATCGCCGGGCGCGGCCGGATCCGCGCCGTCTTCTTCCGACCTGACGCGATCAGGCCGATGCCGCCGGCATCCGGCCGGGAGTTCCCATGTCATCCGATTTCCTTTCCGATCCCCGTTCCACCGTGTCGCGCCGCCGCTTCGTGCAGGGCCTGGCGCTGGGCGGCATCGTCGCCGGCACCGGCCTGTGGCGCACGCCCGCCTTCGCCGGCAACCGCGCCAGCGTGCCCGAACTGCGCGATACCGAACTGCGCCTGAGCATCGGCCGTTCGCCGGTGGACTTCACCGGCCGCACCCGCAGCGCGATCACCGTCAACGGTTCGCTGCCCGCGCCCACGCTGCGCTGGCGCGAGGGCGACACCGTCGACATCCGCGTGGCCAACACGCTGGCCGACGAGACGACCTCGATCCACTGGCACGGGCTGCTGCTGCCGGCCAACATGGACGGCGTGCCGGGCCTGAGCTTCGACGGCATCGCGCCCGGCGAGGCCTACCGCTACCGCTTCCAGCTGCGCCAGTCGGGCACCTACTGGTACCACAGCCACTCGATGTTCCAGGAGCAGGCCGGCCTGTACGGCGCGCTGGTCATCGACCCGCTGCAACCGCCGCCGTACCGCTTCGACCGCGAGCACGTGGTGCTGCTGTCCGACTGGACCGACCTAGACCCGGCCGCGCTGTACCGGCGCATGAAGAAGATGCCGATGCACGACAACACCTACCAGCGCACGGTCGGCGACTTCGTCCGCGACGCGCGGCGCGACGGCCTGCGCGCCACCCTGGCCGACCGCGGCATGTGGGGCCGCATGCGGATGACGCCCAGCGACATCTCCGACATCAACGCCCACACCTATACCTACCTGATGAACGGCACTGCGCCGGCCGGCAACTGGACCGGGTTGTTCCGCCCCGGCGAGAAGGTGCTGCTGCGCTTCATCAACGGCTCGGCGATGACCTACTTCGACGTGCGCATCCCCGGCCTGAAGATGACCGTGGTGGCCGCCGACGGCCAGTACATCCACCCGGTCACGGTGGACGAGTTCCGCATCGCCCTGGCCGAGACCTTCGACGTGATCGTCGAGCCGAGCGGCCAGGACGCCTTCACCCTCTTCGCCCAGGACATGGGCCGCACCGGCCATGCCTGCGGCACCCTGGCCGTGCGCCACGGCCTGCAGGCGCCGGTGCCGGCGCGCGATCCGCGGCCGCTGCTGACCATGAGCGACATGGGCCACGACATGGGCGGGCACGCCGGCATGGAAGGCGGTTGCGGCGCCGACATGGGCATGAAGGGCATGGAGGGCGGCTGCGGCGCGCACATGGGCCACGGCGGCCATGGCGATGGCGGCAAGGCGCCGAAGCACCCGGCCAGCGAGCGCGGCAACCCGCTGGTGGACATGCAGACCGCGGCCACCTCGCCGAAGCTGGACGACCCCGGCATCGGCCTGCGCGACAACGGCCGCAAGGTGCTCACCTATGCCGACATGCGTTCGCTGTTCGACGATCCCGACGGCCGCGAGCCCGGGCGCGAGATCGAGCTGCACCTGACCGGGCACATGGAGAAGTTCTCCTGGTCGTTCGACGGCATCCCGTTCGCCGGCGCCGAACCGCTGCGGCTGAACTACGGCGAACGCATGCGCATCGTGCTGGTCAACGACACGATGATGCAGCACCCGATCCACCTGCACGGCCTGTGGAGCGACGTCGAGGACGAACACGGGCAGTTCCATCTGCGCAAGCACACCGTGGACATGCCGCCGGGCACCCGCCGCAGCTATCGCGTGCGCGCCGACGCGCTCGGCCGCTGGGCCTACCACTGCCACCTGCTCTACCACATGGAAGCGGGCATGATGCGCGAAGTGCGGGTGGAGGCATGAGCATGCAGACCTCGCTGCTGGCGATCGCCCTGCTTGCCGCCACCGGCGCCGCGCAGGCGCAGCATCGGCATGGCCATGCCCATCACGCCGCGGCCGCTGCGCCGGCTGCCGCCGGACACGGGCAGGCGCACCATCGCCACGACGCAACCGCGGCTCCCGCCGCGCTTCCGCCCGGCACGGCGACACAGGAAACGCACGACCACGCCGCGATGCCGCACGCCGGAACTCCCGATGCGGCGGCTCGCCACGACCATGCGGCGATGGGCCATGGCCCCGCGTCCGCTCCGGCAGCGGACGCCCCTGCTGCCGGGAACCGCAGCGGCAGCGCCGCGCCCGCTGCGCATCCGCACGGCGCGACGACACCGGAGCCGCATGACCATGCGGCAATGGAGCACGGCGACAGTCGCGACGCAGCTGACCCCCACGACCACGCGGCGATGGGCCACGGCCGAGCATCCGCGCCGGCCCCGGCCGATCCGCATTCCGGACACGCACCGCCGCTGCCGCGCACGCCGATCCCGGTGCCGACCGAAGAGGATTTCCGTGCCGCATTCCCGGTGCTGCAGGCCCATTCCATGCAGCATGCGTCCGGCTTCAACAGCCTGGTGCTGTTCGACCACCTGGAGGCGTGGGACGCCGATCCGGGCAGCGGACAGTCGTGGTCGATGACCGCCTGGTTCGGCGGTGACATCGACCGTCTGTGGCTCAGCAGCAAGGGCGAGCGCCTCGGCGGACGCACAGAAAAAGTGTCGCTGGACGCGCTGTATGGCCATGCCGTCTCGCCCTGGTGGGACGTGGTGGCCGGCGTGCGCATCGACAACGGCCATGCACCGTCGCAGGTGCGGGCGGCGTTCGGCGTGCAGGGCATCACCCCGTACAAGTTCGAGGCCTCGGCGCTGCTGTACGCCGGCGGCGACAGCGCCGCCGAGCTGCGGCTGGACGTCGAGTACGACGTGCTGCTGAGCAATCGCCTGATCCTGCAACCCGCGCTCGAGGTCGGCGTCTTCGCCTCCGACGACGCGCGACGCGGCATCGGCAGCGGGCTGTCGCACGGCGAGGCCGGCGTGCGCCTGCGCTACGAGATCACCCGCCGCGTCGCGCCCTATGTCGGCTTCGTCCACGAACGCCGCTTCGGCGACAGCGCCGCGCTGCGTCGCGCTGCCGGGGAAAGCGTGCGCGATTCGCGCTGGGTGGCCGGCGTGCGCTTCTGGTTCTGAAGCGGCGCCCCCGACCGTTGTCTGCAGGTCCGTAGGAGCGACGTCAGTCGCGACGGGGCTTTACCGGTAAAGCCCCGTCGCGACTGACGTCGCTGGTACGGCTCTCCCAGGCCGGCACCACGGCGGTCGCGTAAAATCGACGCCATCCCCTCCCCGCCAAGGAACCCACCATGAGCCTCGAATCCCTGCGCCAGCAACCCGGCGTCGCCGCGCAACCGCCGGCGGAAACCGCCGGCTTCGTCTTCAACCACACCATGCTGCGGGTCAAGGACATCGCCGCCTCGCTGGACTTCTACACCCGCGTGCTCGGCTTCCGCCTGATCGACCAGCGCGACTTCCCCGAGGCCGAATTCAGCCTGTACTTCCTGGCCTGCGTGCCGGAAGGTGCGCAGGTGCCGGAGGACGATGCGCAACGCCGCCTGTGGATGGCCGGCATTCCCGGCGTGCTGGAGCTGACCCACAACCACGGCACCGAAAGGCAGGACGGTGCGGTCTACCACGATGGCAACAGCGACCCGCGCGGCTTCGGCCACATCTGCGTGTCGGTGCCGGACATCGAAGCGGCCTGCGCACGCTTCGAAGCCCTGGACGTGCCGTTCCAGAAGCGGCTGCAGGACGGGCGCATGAAGCACCTGGCCTTCATCAAGGACCCGGACGGCTACTGGGTGGAGATCATCTCCAACACCCCGCTGCGCTGAGGCTCCACCGCCATCGCCGCACGAAGCACGGAACGCCGGCACCCGCCGGCGTTTCCTTTTCCGGGACGCTTGCCTCTAGCGGTGCGCGTCATCGCTGGCCGCGCCCATCCCCAGGCCCATGCCGGCGCCCATGCCCATTCCGCCGCCGCCACCGCCCGCACCCCGGCCGCCACCCTGCTTCGCATCGCCCTTGCCGGCTCCTTCTCCCTTGCCCTTGCCGGTGGCCGGCCGCGCCGGCCCCTGCTTCGGGACCGGCAGGTCCGCCGGAATCGGCTCCAGGTCCAGCGCCTTGCGGATGAAATCGCGCAACGACACCACCAGCTCATCGGTATGGATCGGCCGGCCGGCGACAAGTTCGGTGGCCGCGCGGGTGGCCAGGCGCACCTGCTCTTCGGTGCCCAGCAGGATGATGTCCGACAGCGCCGCCTCGACCGTATCGCGGATGCGCCGGGCCCGGTCGCCGCCGGGGGTATCGCCGGCCACGTCCTGCTCGGCGGCCGCGGCGCGCTGCACCAGGTCGCGCAGGTGGGTGGGATCGACCGCAAGGTCGCCGGTGAACGATCCGCCCAGGGCCTTGTAGGCGGCGATGAGCGTGCGCAGGCGTTCGTTGATCTGGCGGTTCTCGCGTTCGCGCCGCTGCTGCAGCGTCTGCATCACCAGCAGGCGGATACCCACGCCGATCAGGGTGATCACCGCCAGGCCCACCAGCGTCGACAGCAGGGTTTGCCAGGAACTGAAATCCAGACCGCGCATCGAACGGCTCCCAGGAACGGACGCCGACGCTCCGGCGTACCTGTCCGCTCATCCTAGTGCCGGCCCCGGCATTTGTCGTGAGGCCGGCATGGCCGCGCCCCTCGTCGCGCGCCGGCCCCTTCCCGCCGGAAGCAGCGGCAACGTGGGAATGCGCGACATGCCGCTTCCTTCGCGCAACCGGACAGCCATCCGCCGGGGCGCTTCAGCAGATGCATGCGAGCGGGACGGTCGCGCGGTCGCACATCGCCGCGCGCGGATCAGCCGCCGCAACCGCCACAGCACTCGGAGGGAACCCGCTCCACCGCGTCCGCCGCGGCCGCCAAGCCGCCGCGTTCGAGCGATGCGACCAGATCGGGAACGTCCAGCAGGGTCGATACCCGCAGCACCCGGCCGCTTTCATCGACATCCAGCAGGCCGGCGGGATCGGCGTCGAGCAGCGCCTGCTCCAGCGCCGGCAGCGAGGGCGCCGTTTCCGGCAGGGGAATCCTGAATTGCATCTTCGATACGCTCCTGGAGCATCGCACCGGCCTCGGCGGCCTGCTCCCGGGCTGCCGCGGGGTACGGACCCATCCGTCCGTCGCGCCATGATGCGCACCCCGCGCCGCGGCCGCCCTGACCTGGGTCAAGCGCCGCCTGCCCGGCAACCCCCAATGCCCGGTGGACGGGCATCCCGGGCAATACCCTGGAACCCTGGCCGCAAGCGGAAGCTCAGTAGGCGAATTCGCGGAACACGCGATCGACGTCGCCGCGCCACTCGCCGTGGAACAGCGCCAGCTTGCGCTCGGCCGCGGTGACGCCGGAGTCGACGATTTCCTGCAGCACGTCCAGGAAGTGGCTCTCGTCCTGGCCGTCGACATTGCGCGCGGCGCGGCGCTGCAGGCCGGCCGTGGCGATCTTCAGCGCCTCGCGGGCCAGGTCGCGCACGCTGCCGCCGCGGAACGGCAGGTTCAGCGCCTGCTTCGGCACGCCGTCGCGCAGCGCGTGGCGCTCGGCCAGGCTGAAATCCTTGACCAGGTCCCAGGCCGCATCCAGCGCCGCGTCGTCGTACAGCAGGCCGACCCAGAACGCCGGCAGCGCGCAGATCCGGCTCCACGGGCCGCTGTCGGCACCGCGCATCTCCAGGTACTTCTTCAGCCGCACTTCCGGGAACGCGGTGGTCATGTGGTCGGACCAGTCGCGCAGGGTCGGCAACTGGCCGGGCAGGGCCGGCAGCCTGCCCTGCAGGAAATCGCGGAAGCTCTGCCCGCTGGCATCGACGTAGACGCCGTCGCGGTAGGAGAAGTACATCGGCACGTCGAGCAGGTAGTCGACGTAGCGCTCGTAGCCGAAGCCGTCCTCGAACACGAAGTCGAGCATGCCGGTGCGGTCGGCATCGGTGTCGGTCCAGATGTGCGAGCGGTAGCTGAGGTAGCCGTTGGGCTGCCCTTCGGTGAACGGCGAATCGGCGAACAACGCGGTGGCGATGGGCTGCAGCGCCAGCGACACGCGGAACTTCTTCGCCATGTCCGCCTCGGAGGCGTAGTCCAGGTTGACCTGCACCGTGCAGGTGCGGGTCATCATGTCCAGCCCGAGCGAGCCGACCCTGGGCATGTACTCGCGCATGATCCGGTAGCGGCCCTTGGGCATCCACGGCATCTCCTCGCGCTTCCACTTCGGCTGGAAGCCCATGCCGAGGAATCCCAGCTGCAGCTCGCCGGCCACCTGCGCCACCTCGTTGAGGTGGGTGCCGGTTTCCACGCAGGTCTGGTGGATGTCCTCCAGCGCCGCACCGGAAAGCTCCAGCTGCCCGGCCGGCTCCAGCGACACCGAGGCGCCGCCGCGCAGCAGCGCGATGGTGCGGCCCGGCCCCTGGTCGATGCTTTCCTGCACCGGCGCCCAGCCGAAACGGGTCAGGCCATCGAGCAGGGCCTCGATGCCGCGCTCGCCGTCGAAGGTCGGCGGACGCAGGTCGTCCAGGCGGAAGCCGAACTTCTCGTGTTCGGTACCGATGCGCCACTGCGACCGCGGCTTCTCGCCCGACGCCAGGGTTTCGACCAGTTGGGAACGCCCGGTGATCGGCGTATCGACAGCGTGGCTGGGGCTCGACAAGGGCAGGCTCGCAGGATTCTGGTCAGGGCGGGGGATGTGGGGCTGGGCCGTCCGCATCGCAAGTGCGCACTATATCGTGGCGCCCCCGGCCGTCATGCCACCGTGGCGGTTTTCAGCATCCCACCGACGCGGACTTGACCGCATCGCCCCGATTGCGGGTGCGAGTCATTTCCGCTTCGCCGCGGCGCGCGGCCTAGACTTCACGGCATGATCCGATCGCGCAATCCGGACGTCCATCGCGCCAACCGCGTCGGCTGGCTGCGCGCCGCGGTACTGGGCGCCAACGACGGCATCGTGTCCGTGGCCGGCCTGGTGGTCGGCGTCGCCGCCAGCGGCGCGCCCGCCGCGACCGTGCTGGCCACCGGGGTCGCCGGAACCGTCGCCGGGGCGATGTCGATGGCCGCCGGCGAGTACGTCTCGGTGCAATCGCAGGCCGATACCGAGCGGGCGGACCTGGCCGCGGAGAAGCGCGAGCTGCACGAGGATCCGCACAGCGAACTGGAGGAACTGGCCGCCATCTACCGCCAGCGCGGGCTCGACCCGGAACTGGCGCGGCAGGTGGCCGTGCAGTTGACCGCGCACGATGCCCTGGGCGCGCACGCACGCGACGAACTGGGCATCACCGACACCCTGCGCGCGCGGCCGCTGCAGGCGGCGATGGCGTCGGCCGGCGCATTCGTCGCCGGCGCGGCGCTGCCGGTGTCGACCGCGCTGCTGGCACCGCACGCGCAGGTCGTCCAGATCACGTCCGCGGTCACCCTGCTCGGATTGAGCGCGACCGGTGCGGCGGCAGCGCACGCCGGCGGCGCGCCACCCGTGCGCGGCGCATTGCGGGTGGCCTTCTGGGGGGCGCTGGCGATGGCGGCGGCGACGGCGATCGGACAGCTGTTCGATACCGCGATATGACGCCATGGACATCGCCCTTTCCCCTTGCTCCGCCCTGCCCGCCGAGCTGGCGACGTAGGCCGCAAGGGCGACGCCTGTGCGTGGGCAGCGGGCGCGTTCTCGCCGCGGCCGGCGGAACGCTAGACGCCTTCGGTCGGGACCTGCTGCGCCCGGGTCCCGGCGGCGTCCAGGCCCAGCCAGCCGCCGATCACCGCGCGCGCCTCGTCCACCCCCAGCCTGGACTCGCCGGAGAAGGTCTGCACGCTGACGGTGTCGCCGAATGCCGAGGACAGTTCCTTGCGCACCTTCTGCAGCGTCTGCATCTGCTGCCCGCGGCCGAGCTTGTCGGCCTTGGTCAGCAGCGCGTGCGCCGGCAGCCCGCGCTGGACCGCGTAGCCCAGCATCTGCCGGTCGTAGTCCTTGAGCGGATGGCGGATGTCCATCACCACCACCAGTCCCTTGAGCGCCTCGCGGCTGCGGAAATAGTGGTCGATGAAGGCCTGCCAGTGCGCCTGCAGTTCCTGCGGCACCTTGGCGTAGCCGTAGCCGGGCAGGTCGACCAGGTGGGTCTCGGGGGTGACCTGGAAGAACACCAGCTGCTGGGTGCGGCCGGGCGTCTTGGAGACCCGCGCCAGCGCGTTCTGGCGGGTCAGCGCGTTGAGGGCGCTGGACTTGCCGGCGTTGGAGCGCCCGGCGAAGGCGACTTCGCTGCCCACGTCGGGCGGCAATTGCCGGGCGTTGTGGGCGGAAAGCAGGTATTGGGCGCGTTCTAGGAGCTGTGACATGCGCCTAGGATCGCACGTCCGCGCCGCAGCGTCCGGCAT
The DNA here is from genome assembly GCF_026107455.2 of Xanthomonas chitinilytica. Lineage (GTDB taxonomy): Bacteria > Pseudomonadota > Gammaproteobacteria > Xanthomonadales > Xanthomonadaceae > Stenotrophomonas > Stenotrophomonas chitinilytica. The sequence continues at coordinate 345,576 of NZ_JAPCHY010000002.1, forward strand.
GCGGCCGGTTTTGCTGCACTGTTCGTTGACCGCGGCGCGAAGGCGAAGGGATAATCCGTCGATCCGTCGCAGGCGCCTTCCGCTCCTGCCCGGCCAGGTCCACACGGAGCTTCAGCATGCGCCACGCTCGCGTTCTTGCCGTCACCGCTTTCGCAGTGCCCCTCCTGGCCGCGGTCGCCATCGCGCAGACCTCGGTGATCCCGATCCCGGACAACGCGCCGGTGCAGACCCTGCCGCTGGAGATCGACTTCTCCAAGACCCACTGGGGCGACGCCGAGGCCGGCCAGGCCAAGGCCGCCGCCTGCGCGGCCTGCCATTCGGCCGACGGCAACTCCACGGTGGAGATGTACCCGCGCATCGCCGGCCAGAGCGAACGCTACGCCGCCCGGCAGATGGCGCTGATCGCCAGCGGCCAGCGCAGCAGCGGCGCGGCGGCGGCGATGGTGCCGTTCGTGCAGAACCTCACCGCCCAGGACATGCGCGACATCGGCGCGTTCTTCGCCACCCAGAAGGCCGGCGCCGGCATCGCCGACGACAGCGTGGTGGCCGAAGGCCCCTACGAGGGCATGAAGTTCTACGAGATCGGGCAGAAGCTCTACCGCGGCGGCGACGCCAGCCGCGGCATACCGGCCTGCCTGGCCTGCCACGGCCCCACCGGCGCCGGCAACCCGGGTCCGGCCTACCCGCACATCGGCGGCCAGTACGCGGCCTACACCACCCAGCGGCTGCAGGAATACCAGGCCGGGACGACCCAGGAAGACGATCCGGCCCATTTCCAGATCATGGCGCAGGTGGCCAAGTCGCTGACCCCGGAAGAGATCCAGGCGCTGTCCAGCTACCTGCAGGGCCTGCACGACCGCGCCGACGACGTCGAAGCCGACACCGCCACGACCGCGACCGCCGCGATCGCGCCCAGCCGGTCCTAGTCCTGCCGGTCGCCGCGGCGACCCTGGCAGGCGCTGTTCCCGAGCACGCCGGCCCCCAGGCCGGCGTTGCTTTTCGCCCCACGGAGACTCCATGAAACTCGTTCACCGCCTGATGTTCCTGCTGCTGGCCCTGCTGCCGCTGACCGCCTGCGCCGCGGCCAATCCCTCCGCCCCGCCGGTGGCCGGGAAGGACTACGAAGAGATCGCCGATCCGCAGCCGTTCGCACCGCTCGACGGCAAGATCGAGGTGGTCGAGGTGTTCGGCTACACCTGCGGCCACTGCGCGCATTTCGAACCGATCCTGCAACCGTGGGTGACCAAGCTGCCCAGGGACGTGCGCTTCACCCTGGTGCCGGGCGCCTTCGGCGGCCACTGGGACGCCTTCGCCCGCGCCTACTACGCCGCCGAGCAACTGGGCGTGGCCCAGCGCAGCCACGCGGCGATGTTCGACGCCCTCCATGCGCGCGGCAGCCTGCCGATGCAGAACGTCTCGCCGCAGGAGCTGGCCACCTTCTATGCCGACTACGGCGTGGCGCCGGAGCGCTTCGTCCAGGCGCTGCGCGGCGAGCAGGTCGACCAGCGGCTCAAGGCCGCGCGCGAGTTCGCCCTGCGCAGCGGCGTGCGCGGGACGCCGACGCTGGTCGTCAATGGCAAGTACCTGGTCACCGGGCGCAGCTTCGAGGACACCCTGCGCATCGCCGATGCCCTGGTCGCCCGCGAGCGGGCGGCCGCCAAGCGCCGCTGAACCGGGGTCACGCCGTGTACCGGCGAGCCTCTCCATGATGTCATCATGAAACCCCGGCCCGGCGGCAGCACCGCCGGTCCCGCCTTTCGCCTTCCCGCTGGAGATCCGATCGATGAAGACCCGCTTCGCCCTGACCCTGATGGCCCTGCTGCCGATCCTGGTGGCCTGCAAGGCCCAGGACGGTTCCGCCGACACCACGGCGCCGGCCGCGCCGGCTCCGACCAGCGCCCCGGTCAGCGAAGCCCCGGCCGCCGACAGCGCACCGGCCACCGACGCCGACACCACCGAATCCGCCACTGAAACCGCCGGCGAAGACGCCGCCGCGGCGACCGAAGCCGCGCCGCAGGCCGCCGCGCCGGTCCCGGCACCGGCGCGTCCGGTCGGCCCCGAGCCGGTGGCCGGTACCGACTACGTGGTCATCGAAGGCGGCCAGCCGTTCCAGCCGGCTGCCGGCAAGATCGAAGTGGCCGAGATCTTCGGCTACGTCTGCCCGGCCTGCGCCCGCTTCCAGCCGCTGGTCGGTTCGTGGAAGGCCGGCCTGCCCTCGGACGTGAACTTCGTCTACGTGCCGGCGCTGTTCGGCGGCACCTGGGACGACTATGCCCGCGCGTTCTACGCCGCCGAGGCGCTGGGCCTGCAGGACAAGACCCACGACGCGCTGTACGCGGCCATCCACGTCGAGCAGACCCTGAAGGGCGAGCGCGGCCGCGACTCGGTACAGGACATCGCCGGCTTCTTCGCCAAGCATGGCGCCGACCCCAAGCAGTTCGCCGACACCATGGCCAGCTTCTCGGTCAGCGCCAAGACCAACCGCGCCAAGCAGTTCGCCACCCGCAGCAAAATCTCCGGCACCCCGTCGCTGATCGTCAACGGCAAGTACCTGGTCAAGGGCCGCAGCTTCGAGGACATGCTGCGCATCGCCGATCACCTGATCGCCAGCGAACGCGCCGCCAACGCGCGCTGATCCTGCAAGGCCACAACGGGCTGCCGTGAACTCCCCCACTTCCCGCACCCTGCGGCTGCTTACCGCGAACATCCAGGCAGGCTCCAGCACCCGCCGCTACAGCGACTATGTGACCCGCAGCTGGTCGCATGCGCTGCCGGCGGGCCGCAAGCGCTCCAGCCTGGATGCGATCGCCAAGCTGGCCAGCGGACACGACATCGTCGGCCTGCAGGAGGCCGACCCCGGCAGCCTGCGCTCGGGCTTCACCAACCAGACCCACTACCTGGCCCAGCGCGGCGGCTTCAACTACTGGAGCCACCAGCCGAACCGGCGCATGGGCGGGGTCGCCTCCAGCGCCAACGGCCTGCTCAGCCGGCTGGAGCCGGTGGAGGTGCAGGACCACGCCCTGCCCGGGCGCATCGGCGGCCGCGGCCTGCTGCTGGCCAAGTTCGGCGACGGCCGGGAGGGGCTGGCGGTGGCGGTGGCGCACCTGTCGCTGGGCGCCAACTCGCGCCAGTCGCAGCTGGCGTTCATCGCCGAGCTGCTGTCCGACCACCCCAACGCGATCCTGATGGGCGACTTCAACTGCGTGGCCGAGCGCCCGGAAATGCAGGTGCTGTACCGGCAGACCCGGCTGCAGCCGCCCGGCTGCCTGGTGCCCACTTTCCCCAGCTGGCGGCCGGAACGGGCGATCGACCACATCCTGATCAGCAGCGGCCTGAACATCCTCGACACCCGCGCGGTGGCCGCGGCGTATTCGGACCACCTGGCGGTGGCGATGAACGTGGAAGTGCCGCAGCAGACGCTGCGCTGACGTCCGCTCCGGCACGCAAGCACAAAAGCAAAGGCCGGCGCGATGCCGGCCTTTGCGTTGGTCGCGGCGGCGACGGTCAGAACTTCAGGTCCGCACGCAAGTACCAGAAACGGCCGCCGGGGATGTCGTAGGTGGAGGCGTCGTAGCCGTTCAACGAGCACGACAGGCAGATCGGCGGATCCTTGTCGAACACGTTGTTGAGCCCGGCGGTGAGCTGCAGCCCCTTGAGCCAGTCGATTTTGTAGCCCAGCTGCAGGTCGTGGTAGGTGATGGCATCCAGGGTGTTGGTGCCCGCGGCCTGGTTGCCGCACACCGGGAACGCCACCGCGTCGCCGCAGTCCTCGGTCAGTTCGGAGATGTGGCGCACGCTCCACGACGCATTCCAGTTGCCCAGCCGCCAGTCCAGCGTGGCGCTGCTGGTCCATTCCGGGATGGCGCTGTCCACCACTTCGCGCCCCGGTCCCTGCGGCTGGCGCTGGCCGGCCGCGCCGGTGGCCTCGTAGCGGCCGACGAAGGTGTTCTGCCAGGCCAGCTTGAAGCGGCCGGCGCTGGTTTCCGGGAAGGTCCAGAACAGGTCCACGTCCCAGCCGTCGGTCTTGATCGAGCCCAGGTTGGTCAGGCGGTTGTTGAAGCTGTTGATGCCGCCGGTGGAAGCGCGGGTGATGCCGTCGCAGTACAGCGGGTCCAGCGTGTCCACGCACAGGTCCAGCTGGGTCTGGGCGTTGATCGCCTGGATCGCGCCGTCGACGGTGTGGCGGTAGAAGGTGACTTCCACGTCGAACTTCTCCGCCCACTCGGCGTTGTTGCCGAACCACGGGCTCCAGACGAAGCCGGCGGTGAAGCTGCGCGCGCGCTCCGGATCCAGCGCCCGGTTGCCGCCGGTGGTCACCGAGATCTGCGAATTGGCCTGCTGGTAGCCGGTGGGCACGCCCAGCGCGGCGCAGTTGGCGGCGCTGCCGCGCGGCGGTGTCCCGCCCAGGCCGACCGAACAGGGGTCGGACAGCTGCAGGTCGGCACGTGCCGCCGAGCCGTACAGCTCGCCGATGGTCGGCGCACGGAAGCCCTCGGCATAGGTGGAACGCAGCACGAAGTCCTCGCTGACCTGCCAGCGCAGGCCGTACTTGGGCGTGAACTCGCCGCCGAAGGTGGAGTAGTCCGAGTAACGCCCGGCCAGGCTCAGGTCGAGCCTGTCGCCCAGCGCCGAGTCGGCGAAGATCGGCACGCTCAGCTCCAGGTACACCTCGTTGACGTCGTAGGAGCCGGAGGTGGGCAGCGACGGCACGCCGTTGTAGTGCCCGGCCACGGTCAGCGGATCGGGCTGGTAGGAGCCTTCGTACTTGCGGTACTCGTAGCCGGTGGCGAAGGACACCATGCCCGCCGGCAGCCGGAACAGGTCGCTGCTGAGGTTGGCGGTGAACAGGCTCAGCTCGTTCTGGCTGCGGTCGCGCACCACCGGCTGGATCCAGGCCAGCATCTCCGGGGTGATGGTGCCGGGACCGCCGAAGATGTTCAGCGGCACGCAGCCGGCGACGGCCGCGCAGGCCGCCGGGTCGCCCAGCGCCATCGCGATGTTGTAGATGTTGTAGCTGCCGTAGTTGGTCTGCTCGGCCTTGTTCTTGCTGTACATCGCGTTGACGTCCCAGAACCAGCTGCGCGCCGCGCTCTCGAACGAACCGACCAGGCCGGTGTTGAAGTACTGGGTGTCCACCTGCTGCTTGAACACGCGCGGCCCGCCCTCCACCGGCCGGCGCCCGATCATGATCAGGTTGTCGGACGAATCCAGGTCGAAGCCGAACGGGTTGTAGGGGTTGAGCGCGGAAATGAAGATGTTGTCGGCCAACGGATTGCCGGTGCCGGCCTCGGGACCGAGGAAGATCGGTTCCGGCGCGGCCTGGTTGGTGGAGTCGCGGCGGTTGCCCAGCACCTTCACGTACCACTGCACGTCGTCGTTGAAGAAGTAGCGGAACTGGCCGAACACGCCCTTGCGCTCGGACGGGGTCAGCAGCAGGTTGTACTCGGCGAAGTTGAAGCGATCGGCGGTACCGAAGCAGTGGTAGTCGTCGCTGCGGCTGCAGCCGGCGCTGCCGTCGTAGCCGGGCGTGGTGGCGCCGGCGTTCGGGGTCAGGTCCTGCTCGGCGCCAGTGTCCGGGTCGATGAAGATGAAGCGCCCGTGGGGCGTGGCCGAGCTGCCCAGCGCCACCCCGGTGCCCGGCACCGGGAAGCGCGACTGCGCGCGGCTGCGCGCGTAGATCGGGTCCTGCTTCACCCAGCTGGCACCCAGGAACAGGCTGGAGCGGTCGGTGTTCATGCCCCACGCCAGGTCGACGCCCTGGTTGGCACCGTCGCCCTTGCCGTACTGGCCGTAGTTCAGCGTCACCTGCGCGCCGTCGTACTCGCGCCGGGTGATGATGTTGACCACGCCGGCGATGGCGTCCGAACCGTACAGCGAGGACGCGCCGTCCTCCAGCACCTCGATGCGCTCGACGATGGCCAGCGGGATGGTGTTGAGGTCGGTCGCCGACCCCACGCCCGAGGCCGACGATTCGTTGACCCAGCGGATGCCGTCGACCAGCACCAGCACGCGCTTGGAGCCGAGGTGGCGCAGGTCCACCTGCGCCGAACCGGCGCCGACGCCGCCGCCGTCGGGCGGGAAGCCGAAGTTGCCGGACGAGTTGAACTTGGTATTGAGCGCCGAGCCGGAGGCCGTCAGCTCCTGCAGCACCTCGGCGACGGAGGTGAGGCCGGTGCGCTCGATGTCGTCGCGGCTGAGCGTGTGCACCGGCACCTGGCTCTCGAGTTCGGCCTTCTTGATGCGGGTACCGGTGACCTGGATGCTGTCCAGGGTGGTGGGCGCGCTGGACGGCGCGCCGCCCGGGTCCTGGGCAGCGGCGATGGCGGGAAGTGCGAGCAAGACGGACAGCTGGACAGCGACAGCCAAGGGACAGCGGTGCAGGCTCTTCATCCTTTCTCTCCAGAAGGAAACGGGTACGCCGAGGCTCCCCTGTCAGCACCACGGCTTGGAGAACTTGTAAACAAAACGTAAATCAGCCGCAAGTGCCGCGATCTTGATCCGATCTGCCGCCATTGCCTGCCGCGCGTGCAACCTCCCGGGGCAAACGACGGTTTTGCGCCATCACCGCCATTCACATGCCGCCGGTATTCTTTGGCGCATGAATCGCCTCGCCTTCGCCCTCGCCACCGCTTTCCTCGCCGTCGCCCTGCCCGCCCATGCGCAGAACGCCGAGGCGCAACGCGCCGCCATCCGCAGCGCCATCGACAGCGCCGAACGCGGCCAGTTCGATGCCTCCCGCGCCACCGCACTGCGCGACCATGCGCTGTACGGCTGGCTGGAATACGCCAGCCTGCGCCGCAGCATCGACACCGTTTCCACCGCCCAGGCGCAGGATTTCCTGAAGCGCTACGACGGCCAGCCGGTGGCCGAGGCGCTGCGCGGCGTGTGGCTGCCGGCGCTGGCCCGGCGCCAGGACTGGCCGACGTTGCTGGCGCACTGGAAGCCGAGCGGCAACGTTGGCCTGCGCTGCGCCGAACTCAACGCGCGCCAGGCCACCGGCAAGGCCGATGCGCAATGGACCAGCGATGCGCAGGCGCTGTGGCGCAGCAGCGGCAAGTCGCTGCCCGACGCCTGCGACCCGGTGTTCGCGGTGCTCGAGGCCCGCGGCGGGCTGACCCCGGCGTTGCGCTGGGAGCGCATCGAAGCGGCCGCCGACGAACAGCAGCCGGCGGTGATGCGCAACGCGGCGCGCGGCCTGCCGCCCGCCGAACTGGCGCTGGCCAACGACTACACCGCCTTCGTCGACAAGGTGCATCCGCGCGCGCTCGACTGGCCGAAGACCGAACGCAGCCGGCGCATCGCCACCGACGGCCTGGCGCGCCTGGCCAGGAACGACCCTGGCGCCGCGGAACGGCTGTTGCCGCAGTACACGGCCGCCCTGCAGCTGAGCGAGGCGCAGCGCGGCCAGGTGCTGTACCAGATCGCGCTGTGGACGGTGGCCTCCTACGAGCCGGATTCGGCGCGCCGGCTCGCCGCCGTGCCCGAGTCGGCCTACGACGAGCGCCTGCACGAATGGCGCACCCGCGAGGCGATGGCGCGCGGCGACTGGCCGGCGGCGCTGGCCGCGATCCGCCGGATGCCCGCCGCGCAGCGCAACGATTCGCGCTGGCGCTGGTTCGAGGCGCGGCTGCTGGAGAAGACCGGCAGGCCGGCCGAAGCCCAGCCGCTGTATCGCGAAGTGGCCGGCGCGGCCACGTTCCACGGCTTCCTCGCCGCCGACCGGCTCAAGCAACCCTACGCACTGTGTCCCTGGCGCCCGGACGACAGCGCGCAGGCGCGCGCGGCGGTCGCGCGCGATCCGGCGCTGGTGCGGGCGATGGAACTGTTCCGGATCGAACGCACTGGCTGGGCGGTGCTGGAATGGAACGACGCGCTGAGCCGCTTCGACGACACCCAGCGCCGGCTGGCGGTGGAAGTGGCGCGCGACAACGGCTGGTTCGACCGTGCAGTGTTCTCGCTGAAGGGCCCGGAGGAACTGCGCCTGTACGAACTGCGCTTCCCGCTGCACCACGACGACAGCATCCGCCGCGAGTCGGCGCGCAACGCCATCGACCCGGCCTGGGTCGCCGCCGAGATCCGCGCCGAAAGCACCTTCAACCCGAAGGCGCGCTCGCCGGCCAACGCCATGGGCCTGATGCAGGTGCTGCCGGCCACCGGCGCCGGCGTCGCCCGGTCGATCGGCCTGAGCGGTTACGGCGGCGCCGCCAGCCTGTACGACCCGGACACCAACATCGCCATCGGCACCGCCTACCTGCGCCAGCTGATGGACAAGTACGGCGGCCTGCCCTACGTCACCATCGCCGCCTACAACGCCGGTCCCACGCCGACCGCGCGCTGGCAATCGCAGCGGCCGAACTTCGATCCGGACTTCTGGATCGAGACCATCAGCTACAAGGAGACCCGCGAGTACGTCGCCCGCATCCTTGCCTTCAGCGTGATCTACGACTGGCGCCTCAACGGCGACGCGCTGCCGGTGACCGACCGCATGAACGGCCGCCTGCAGGCACCGCGCAAATCCTTCGCATGCCCCACCGACCCCGGCAAGGGCGGCGCGTAATCCCGCCCCTTGCAGGAGCGACGCCAGTCGCGACGGGGCTTGCGCGCAGGTCTTTCCGCAACAATCCGCATTCCATGTGCGGAGGTCCGGAGGTGAAGCCCCGTCGCGACTGGCGTCGCTCCTACAGATGCGGGCGGCACGCTAGGATGTCGGGCATGAAGACCTATCTCGTCGGCGGCGCGGTCCGCGATTCCCTGCTGGGCCTGGACCCGGGCGACCGCGACTGGGTGGTGGTCGGCGCCACCCAGGCGCAGATGGAAGCACTGGGCTACAAGCCGGTGGGACGCGATTTCCCGGTGTTCCTGCACCCGCAGACCGGCGAGGAATACGCGCTGGCGCGCACCGAGCGCAAGAGCGGGCGCGGCTATCGCGGCTTCGTGGTCGATGCCGATCCTTCGGTGACGCTGGAGGAGGACCTGCTGCGGCGCGACTTCACCCTCAACGCCATCGCCCGCGACGAGGACAGCGGCGAGCTGGTCGATCCCCATGGCGGCGTGCGCGACATCGAAGGCAAGGTGCTGCGCCACGTCGGTCCGGCCTTCGTCGAGGACCCGTTGCGGGTGCTGCGCGCGGCGCGCTTCATGGCCCGTTTCGCGCCGCTGGGCTTCCGCGTCGCGCCGGAGACGATGGAGCTGATGCGGCAGATCGCCGCCAGCGGCGAACTCGACGCGCTGGTGCCCGAGCGGGTGTGGCAGGAACTGCGCAAGGCGCTGGTCGCCAGGCAGCCCTCGGCCTTCCTGCGCACCCTGCACGAGGCCGGCGCGCTGGCCGCGGTACTGCCGGAAGTGGATGCGTTGTACGGCGTGCCGCAACGCGCCGAGTTCCATCCCGAGATCGACACCGGCCGCCACCAGGAACTGGTCAGCGACATGGCCGCGCAGCTGGCGCCGGGCGATGCGCAGATCGGCTTCGCCGCGCTCACCCACGACCTCGGCAAGGCACTGACCCCGCGTGAGGAATGGCCGCGCCACATCATGCATGAGCAGCGCGGGGTAAAGCCGCTGCTGCAGCTGTGCGAGCGGCTGAAGGTGCCGGTGGACTACCGGCAGCTGGCCGAAGCGGTCTGCCGCGAACACCTCAACGTGCATCGCATCGATGAACTGCGCGACGCCACCGTGCTGGAACTGCTGTCGCGCTGCGACGGCTTCCGCCGTCCCGAGCGCATCGCACAGATGGCGCTGGTGTGCGAATGCGACAAGCGTGGCCGGCTCGGCTTCGAAGATGCCGACTATCCGCAGGGCGCGACCCTGCAACGGCTGCATCAGGCCGCACTGGCCATCAATGCCCGCGACATAGCCACCACGGGCCTGACCGGCCCGGCCATCGGCGATGCATTGAAGCGGGCGCGCATCGCGGCCATCGGCGATGCGCGCCGCCATCCGTAGGAAGAGGCTTCTCCCACAACGGCCGCTCAGATCTTCAGGTAGATCCTGCGCCGGTCAAGCCACCACATCGGCAGCCACCACAACGCGACGAAGGCCAGCGCGAACGCCAGCGATGCCGCCTTGGCACCGGCCAACGGGGCGATGGCGGCGTCGAATACGTTGCCGTACAGCCATGCCCACAGGCCGCTGGCCATCATCGCCAGCACCATCGCCGAGGAGCCGGCGTAGGCGGTGATGGCATTGACGCCGAAGCGGCGGCCCCACGCCGGCCAGCCGCGGCGGTCGATCAGCAGGTGCGCCTGCCACAACACCGCCAGCGCCCAGCCTGCGCTCCACAGCACGTAGGACGGGGTCCACAGGTTCTTGTTGAACGGCAGCCAGTGCGACCAGATTGCCCCGGCCAGCAGCAATGCCAGCGCAGCGGCCAGCAGGCGCAGCGGCCGACCGCTGCGCAGCAGGGCGCCGGCGTGCAGGCCGAGCAGGGTCGAGGCCAGCGCGCCCATCGTCGAAAGCAGCCCTTCCGGATCGTGCCCCAAGCCGGTGGCCGGGTCGTACCGGTAGAGCAGCGGCCCGAACAACGCCGTGTCGAGGCGGCTGGCGAGGTTGTGCCACGGCTCCAGCGTGCCGCCGCCGTTCAACAGCGCCGAATAGCTGCCCAGCAACAACCCCAGGCACAGCCATTGCGTGCGCGGCCGCAACCAGATCGCCATGATCCCGACCGCGGCGAAGCACAGCCCGATGCGTTGCAGCACGCCCCATGGGCGGTAATGCGGCAGATCCAGCCACCACCACGCCAGCAGGTGCAGCAGCAGGCCCAGGCCGAGGATGCGCAGCGCCCGCACCAGCACGGTACGGGTGAGCGCGAGCCGATCGCCGCCCTGCTCCACCCGCGGCACCACGCCCAGCGCGATCGACACACCGACGATCACCAGGAAGAACGGGAAGATCAGGTCGGTCGGGGTGCAGCCATGCCAGTCGGCATGCAGCAACGGCGCGTACACGTGCCCCCAGTCGCCGGGATTGTTGACCAGCAGCATCGCCGCCACGGTGATGCCGCGCAGGGCATCGACCGAGGCGTAGCGTGTGGGCGTACTGCGAATGGATTGGGAAGCCGTCATTGCCATTGCCTGCGCAGTGAATGTCAGTGTTGCTGTTGCTGTTGCTGTTGCTGTTGCTGTTGCTGTTGCTGATGCTGATGCTGATGCTGATGCTGATGCCGGTGATTTTGTTTTTCGGCTTTTTGACTTTCCCGCCGTAAAGCGAGCCGAGCACCGCAGTGGAACGAGGGGCGAAGAGGCGCACGTGTCTGAGCGAAGCGAGTTGTGCGCCGCCCCCTCGTTCCGCGAGGAGCGCAGGGGACCGATGCGGCGCAGCCGCATCGGCTCGCGTCCGGCCGTGCTTTCTTTTGGTTACTTTTCTTTGCACGAGCAAAGAGGCGCTTTTCAACAGCCGAATGGCTGGTCAAAGTGACTCGCTCCTGCGAAGCAGGAGTGAAAGCTCTTGCCCTTGATCTTCCTTGAGGAAATCCAGGCAAAACTCTCATGCAATCCATGGATCGCGAGGCTTCGCTCTACCCTTCATCCCGGGAGAGGGACTTTTCAATCCCGCTGCCCAGCAATCCAGGTATCCCGCACCTGCAACGCCTCATCCAGCAATACGAAATCCGCCTGGTAACCCGTGGCGATCCGTCCATAACGGTCATCCAACCGCAGGAACTGCGCCGGATAGGTCGAGGCCATCCGCGCCGCCTCCGCCAGCGGCAGGCCCAGCAGGTTCACCGTGTTGCGCACCGCGGTGGCCATGTCCAGCGCCGAGCCGGCCAGTGCGCCGGCGGCGTTGCGCACCACGCCGTCGGTGGCGGTGATGATTTCGCCGTACAGCTCGAACGAGGGGTCGTCGGCGCCGACCATCGGCATCGCGTCGGTCACCAGCAGCACCTTGCCGCGCGGCTTGGCCGCCAGCGCCACGCGCAGGCTGGCCGGGTGCACGTGCACGCCGTCGACGATCACCCCGCACCAGCTGTCCGCATCCTCCAGCGCGGCGCCGACCACGCCGGGTTCGCGTCCCTGCAACGGCGTCATCGCGTTGTACAGGTGGGTGAAGCCGGTGATGCCGGCATCCAGTCCTGCGCGTGCTTCCTCGTAGCTGCCGGCGGTGTGGCCGGCGGCGACGATGGCGCCGTTGGCGACCATGCGCGCGATGGTCTCGGCCGGTACCTGCTCGGGCGCCAGCGTGATCAGGGTGACGCCGTTGTCCAGCGAGGTCGCCATCGCCACTTCGTCCGGCCCCGGCACGCGGAACTTGCCGGCATCGTGGGTGCCCTTGCGCGCCGGCGCGATGTACGGGCCTTCCAGGTGGATGCCGAGGATGCCGGGCACCCCGATGGCGATGGCCTGGCGCACGGCGGCGATGGCCTTTTCCATTACCGCCGCGTCGTCGCTTATCAATGTCGGCAGCATGCCGGTGGTGCCGAAGCGGCGGTGGCCGCGCATCATCGCGCGCAGCGCGTCCACGTCCTGGGCGTTGTTGAGCAGCGCACCGCCGCCGCCGTTGACCTGCACGTCGATGAAGCCGGGCAGCAGCCAGCCGCCGCCGAGGGCGTGGCGCGGCAGGCCCGCCGGCAGCGCCGACTCCGGCAACAGGCCGGCGATCCTGCCGTCCTGCACCCACACGGCGACGTCGGACTGGAAGTCGTCATCGGTCAGGACGCGGGCATTGGTCAATGCGTAACTGGTCATCTTTCCGGTTTCCCTAACGTCGGGGGCGCAACCCCGACCTGCCTGCTGTAGATACGGGGCTTGCCCCGTATCCATTTCCGCGAAGTCCCCGTGCCGGACAAGCCCGGCGCCCACGGGAAATTCCGTCCCTTCCCCCGGGAGAAGGGCAAAAGCATCACACCGTTTCGGTCACCTTGTTCAGATGCGGCGGCAGGTCCGGGTTGTAGCCGCGGCGCAGCGCCAGCGCATTGATCGCGCGGTAGAAGCTCTGGATGGTCAGCAGCGGCGCGCACACCGGATGCGGCGCGGCGGCGACCGGCAGGTCGCCATCGGCTCCGGCCAGCCAGACCCGCGCGCCGCGCGCGCGGAATTCCTCGACCATGCTGCGGGTGCCGGCGCCGGTTTCGTCCGGCTGCGCGAACGCCAGCACTGGGAAGCCGGCGCCCACCAACGCCATCGGCCCGTGCTTGACCTCGGCCGAGCTGTAGGCCTCGGCGTGCAGGCCGCAGGTTTCCTTGAACTTGAGCGCCGCTTCCTGCGCCGCGGCCAGGCCGAAGCCGCGGCCCAGCACGAACAGGTTGTGCGCCGGTTCCAGGCCGTCGGTCAGCGACGACCAGTCGCAGCCCCAGGCCTGGCGCAGCGCGTCGGGCAGCGCGTCGAGCGCATGCAGCAGTCGCGGGTCGTTCTTCCAACAGGCGCCCAGCTGCAGGATCGCGGCCAGCGAGGCCAGGTAGCTCTTGGTCGCCGCAACGCTGCGCTCGGGCCCGGCCCCCAGCGGAATGACGGTCTCGGCCAGCTGCGCCAGCGGCGAATCCTCGACGTTGACCAGCGCCACCACGCGCGCGCCGGCGGCCTTGGCCGCCTCGGCATTGCGCAGCAGGTCCGGGCTCTTGCCCGACTGCGAGATCACCACGTACAGCGCGCCGCGCAGCCGCTGCTGCGCCTCGTACACCGAACCCACCGACGGCGAGGCCGAGGCGGTGACCATGCCCAGCTGGGTCTCGAACAGGTACTTGGCATAGGTGGCCGCGTGGTCGGAACTGCCGCGCGCGCAGGTGACCACGAACGGCGGCGGCGCGCTGCGCAGGGTACCGGCCAGCGCCTCCACCACCGCGCGGTTGCGCGCGAACTGGGCGGCGACGACATCGGCGGTTTCCGCCGCCTCGCGGAACATCAGGGTTTCGGTCTCGCTGGGCAATGCCATGGTTTCGCTCACGCAGAATCGGGGGTGGGAGGTCGGGAAGAGTGGAGACGCATCGGTGCGGTCGAGCCGCGCACCACCAGCTGCGGCACGAAGCCCTGGTTCTGCAGCTGCACCGGCGCGTCGTCGTAGGCGTCGCTGCGCAGCTGGCTGATCAGCAGCCGCGCGGCGTGCCGGGCGATGTCCTCGGTGGCCTGCTTGGCGGTGGTCAGCGCCGGCCACGACTGGCGCGAGAACGGGCTGTCCTCGAAGCCGGCGATGGACAGGTCGTAGGGCACGTTCATGCCGGCCGAGCGCGCCGCGGCCAGCACCCCGGCGGCGATCTCATCGTTGGAGCCGAAGATCGCGGTGGGCGGCTCGCGCAGCGCCAGCAGCCGCCGCGCGCCGCGGAAGCCGTCGTCGAAGGTGTAGTCGCCGGGGATCACCAGGTGCTTGTCCAGGGTGATGCCGTAGTCCTTCAGCGCCGACTCGTAGCCGGCATAGCGCTCGCCGCTGGAGCGGTGCGAGGTGCCGCCCCACAGGAAGCCGATGCGCTGGTGGCCGAGCTGGATCAGGTGCTCGGTGATCTCGTAGGCGGCATCGCGGTCGTCGACGTAGACGCAGGCGCCGTCGCCCGGGTCCTCGGTGGCGGCGATGATGCGCACGGTCTTGATCCCGCGCGCGGTGAGCGCGGCGACCAGCTCGCCGCGCTCGGACATCGGCGCGGTCAGCACCAGCCCGGCCAGCCGCGAGCGCTGCACCCAGTCGGCCAGCTCGTCGGCCAGCAGCGGCGAGGTCGAGTCGCAGGGATGGATCTGCAGGCCGAAGCCGGTCTCGCGACAGGCCGAGAGCACGCCGTTCTGCACGCCGATGATGTGGTACGGGTTCGGGTTGTCGTACACCAGCCCGATCACGAAGGTGGTGTTGCTGCGCAGGTTGCGTGCGGACGGGTCCGGCTCGTAGTCGAGTTCGGCGACCGCGCGCAGCACCCGTGCGCGGGTCGCCTGCATCACCGACGGCTCGTTGTTGATCACCCGCGAGACGGTCTTCAGCGAGACCTTGGCCCGCTCGGCGACGTCCTTGATGGTGGGTCTGCGCATTACCGGTTCCTGCGTTGTCTGGGTGCCTGCCATGATGCGCGATTCAGCCGGCACGCGCCTTGCCGGCGCGGTGGCCGTACACGGCGAAGAACAGGATGTACAGGTAGCACGGCACCGTCAGCCCGGCGAACACCCACTGGAAGTCGTAGTGCTGCTTGAGCACCGCGAACAGCTGCGGAATGATCGCGCCACCGGCGATGCCCATGATCAGCAGCGCCGAGCCGGTCTCGGTGAAGCGGCCCAGGCCCTTGATCGCCAACGGGAAGATCGCCGGCCACATCATCGCGTTGGCGAAGCCGAGCGCGGCCACGAAGCCGACCGAGACATTGCCGCGGGTCAGCAGCGCGGCCAGCGCGAACACCAGCCCCAGCACTGCCGAAACGCTGAGGTAGCGCTCCTGCGAGATGAAGCGCGGGATCAGCGCCAGGCCGGCCAGGTAGCCCACCAGCATCGCCGTCAGGGTGAACGAGGTGAAGAACTTGGTCTGGTCCAGCGGCAGGCCGAAGCCGTTGCCGTAGGTGCCGATCGCATCGCCGGCCAGCACTTCCACGCCCACGTAGACGAACAGGCACACCACGCCCAGCAGCAGGTGCGGGAACTGCAGCACGCTGCGCTTGCCGTCGCCGCCGTTGCCGCGCTCGGCGTTGGCCTCGGCGGTCTTCAGCTCCGGCAGCGGCGAGAACAGGATGCCGACCGCCACCACCACCAGGATCGCCGCCATCACCAGGTAGAAACCGCGGATGCTGGCGGCGAATTCGCCCAACAGCTGCGCCTTGGTGGCGGCATCGGCATCGGCCACCGCCGCCGACAGGTCGCCGATGCCGTGCAGCACCAGCGTGCCCAGCAGCAATGGCGCCAGGATGCCGGCGACCTTGTTGCAGATGCCCACCATCGCGATGCGGCGGGCCGCGCTCTCGATCGGGCCGAGGATGCTGATGTAGGGGTTGACCGCAGTCTGCAGCAACGCCAGGCTGCCGCCGATCACGAACAGGCTGCCCAGCACGCCGGGGAACCAGCGGTGGGTGGCGAACTGGCCGAATGCCAGCGCGCCGGCGGCGCCGATCAGCAGGCTCAGCGCCAGTCCCTTCTTCATGCCGGTGCGCTTGAGGATCCACGACGACGGCAGCGCCAGGAAGAAGTACGACAGGTAGAACACCATCAGCACCAGGAAGGCGGAGATCTCGCTGACTTCGAACGCCACCTGCACGAAGGTGATCAGCGGCCCGTTGAGCCAGGTGAAGAAGCCGATGATGAAGAACAGCAGGCCGATGATGGCGATGGACGAGGCCATGCTGGCGCGCGGGGCGGGAACGGAAACGGCAGACATCGAAAAACCTCCTGCAGCTGCGGGAGACGGGTGGGGCCGTCTGTCGGTAACTTGGAACAACGTTGTCACATTTATTCGTTGACGCCGTCGTCTTTGTCAACCGGCAGATGCGCCCCACCCCCGAACCGGACGCTTGAGCGGGAACCGTGCAGCGCTTGTCCCGCCTCGGTTTTCCGTGAGCAGAACCATCCACGCCAAGCCTTCACCCGCTCCTTCCCGGAATCGCGGAGGTCGTGCCCGGATGCGCCATCGCCGTTGCGGCGCAGCATCGAAAGTTTCGGATATTCGTTGACATCGT
This sequence comes from Xanthomonas chitinilytica, assembly GCF_026107455.2. Taxonomy (GTDB): domain Bacteria; phylum Pseudomonadota; class Gammaproteobacteria; order Xanthomonadales; family Xanthomonadaceae; genus Stenotrophomonas; species Stenotrophomonas chitinilytica. Next base: position 362,140 of record NZ_JAPCHY010000002.1, read on the forward strand.
TGTCAGGACGATTACAGACTCGGCCGGAACAGGCGCCCGTTCCGGCCCCATCCATCCAAGGGAATCCGAGTGACCGCTGTCGTCCCCCATCTCCAGATGCCCGACCAGGCCACGCCGCTGCCGACGTTCCTGGCCGCCGACGTGGGCGGCACGCACGTGCGCGTGGGCCTGATCCAGGCCAACACCGGCACGGCTTCGCCGATCCAGATACTGGCCTACCGCAAGTACCGTTGCGCCGACCACCCCAGCCTCGGCGCCATCCTGGCCGACTTCTGCGCGCAGGCGCCGGCGGTGCGCGAGTGCGTGATCGCCAGCGCCGGCTACCCGCTGGCCGACGGCACCGTCATCACCGCCAACCTGCCCTGGCCGCTGGCCCCGACGCGCATCCGCGACGAACTCGGCCTGCACGCCGTGCACCTGGTCAACGACTTCGAGGCCGTCGCCCACGCCGCCGCCCATGTCGATGCCAGCCAGGTGCTGCAGCTCACCGGGCCGGCCCAGGCGCCGCGCGGCCCCACCCTGGTGGTCGGACCCGGCACCGGACTGGGCGCCGCCGTCTGGATCCCCGATGGCCCGCGCGCCGTCGTCCTGGCCACCGAGGCCGGACAGGCATCGCTCGCCGCCGGCACCGAACTGGAAATGGCCGTCCTGCAGCAGATGCTGCGCGGCCGCAGCCACGTCTCCATCGAGCACGGCGCGCTGTCCGGCCCCGGCCTGCTCAACCTCTACAACGCCCTGTGCGCCGTCCGCGGCGCCACCCCCGTGCATGCCACCCCCGATGCCGTCAGCGCCGCCGCCTGCGACGGCAGCGATCCGCTCGCCGTCGAAACCCTGCAGCTGTTCTGCGGCTTCCTCGGCTCCACCATCGGCGACATGGCCCTGCTCTACGGCATCCAGGGCGGCATCTACCTGGCCGGCGGCATCCTCCCCAGGATCCATCCGTTCCTCACCCACAGCAGCTTCGTCCAGCGCTTCCTCAACAAGGGGCCCATGCGCGAGGCGCTGCAACGCATTCCCGTGAAGGTGGTCGAGCACGGGCAGCTCGGCGTCATCGGCGCCGCCAGCTGGTACCTGCAGAAGATGGCCGACGAGGCCGCGACGATACCGGCAACAGATCCACCCGCAGCAGCTCCGTACGCAACAACCAACAGCGCAATCAAGTAGCAGTCAGAGCAATCACACCCAAGTGTTGAGGAGAGACAACATGCATCGCAAGACCCTGCTTTCCGCTGCCATCATCAGCTGCCTGGCTTTCACCGCACAGGCCCAGGAGCCGACCGCCGCGCCACAGGCCACCGACCTGGATACCGTGCAGGTCGTCGGCATCCGCGGCAGCATGGAGAAATCGCTGGACACCAAGCGCGATGCCAACTCGCGCGTGGAAGTGGTCACCGCCGAAGACGTCGGCAAGCTGCCGGCGCACAACGTGGCCGATACCCTGCAGCGCCTGCCCGGCGTCAACATCAGCTCCTCCTCCGCCGACGAAGGCGGCTTCGACGAGGCCGACCGCGTCAGCCTGCGCGGCACCAGCCCGAGCCTGACCCAGACCCTGATCAACGGCCACAGCGTCGGCTCGGCCGACTGGTTCGTGCTCAGCCAGGGCGGCAACGTCGGCCGCAGCGTCAGCTACACCCTGCTGCCGTCCGAGCTGGTCAGCTCGGTGGAAGTGCACAAGTCCTCGCAGGCCAGGCTGCAGGACGGCGGCACCACCGGTACGGTCAACATCATCACCCGCAAGCCGCTGGAGTTCGCCAACCCGATCACCGCCGAGGCCTCGGTCGGCGTGGTGCGCTCGGACCAGGCCAAGTCCAACGACCCGCAACTGTCGGGCCTGTTCAACTACCGGAACGACGAAGGCACCTTCGGCGTGATGGTGCAGGCGTTCAAGCAGAAGCGCGAGCTGCGCCGCGAAGCGCAGGAACTGCCGGCCGGCTTCTTCCAGCTCGGCCGCAATACGGATGGTTCGATCAACGCGCTGGGCCAGTCCAATCCGGACCTGGTCGACGTCTATGCCCCGAGCCTGCTCGGCTCGACCCTGTTCGAACAGACCCGCGACCGCAAGGGCGGCCTGGTCGAGCTGCAGTTCAAGCCCAGCGACGACCTGAGCCTGGGCCTGAGCGCCTTCTCCTCGAAGATGCAGGCCAACAACTACAACCGCAACTTCATGCTGTGGGGCGGCGCCTTCGCCAACTCCCAGGCGCCCGACGCCGGCTACGTGGTCAGGGACGGCGTGCTGACCGACGCCACCTACAGCGGCGACCCGGACACCTACTACGCGGTGTACGACATGATCTACCGCGAAGCCACCGCCAAGTCGAACTACGTCACCTTCGACGCCGACTGGAACATCAACGACAGTCTGAGCGCGAAGTTCCAGGCCGGCACCACCAAGGGCGAAGGCTCGACCCCGCGCCAGTTCATCGCCGAAGTGGTTTCGGCCCAGGGCGGCGGCGCAAGCTGGACCACCCACGGCAAGGGTTCGCCGATCGACTGGAACGTCGGCGGCGACATCTCGCCGAGCGGCTCGGACTGGGGCGGCACCTGGGGCAACCAGGAAGTGACCGCCAAGGACAAGGAGAACTGGGGCAAGGTCGACTTCACCCAGTACTTCGACACCGGCACCCTGAGCTCGATCGACTTCGGCGCCCGCTACGCCGACCACAAGCGCGAAGCCCTGTCGCCGGAAGGCGCCACCCCGGGCGCCGGCATCTGGGACGCGCTGCAGGGCGGCGCCACCGGCAACTACCCCGGCGGCTTCGCCAGCGGCATCGGCGGCAACTTCCCGCGCGACATCTGGTACTTCACCCCGGGCGCGCTGAAGGAAGCGATCCTCGGCAACTCCGAGTGGCTGTCCAACAACCACGGCCCGGACGGCCGCCACAACTACGGCGCCGAGTGGAAGGTGCAGGAGAAGAACTTCGCCGCCTACGTGCAGGCCAACTTCGTCGGCGACCGCTGGAGCGGCAACGTCGGCCTGCGCTACGTCAACATCGACCAGGACATCGACACCTACCAGGCGGTCAGCGACCCGGCCAATGCCGACGTGTCCAGCCTGTTCGGTGCGTGGAAGGCGCTGTCCTACAACAACAAGCACAGCCGCGTGCTGCCCAGCGCGAACCTGAAGTTCGACCTGGCCGAGGACCTGGTGTTCCGCTTCGCCGCGTCCCAGACCCAGACCCTGCCGGACTTCTCGGCGCTGGGCGCTTCGTCCTGGGGTTCGGACCTGAGCCGCACCGGCGGCGGCGGCAACCCGAAGCTCGACCCGGTGGTGTCCACCAACTTCGACGCCAACCTGGAGTGGTACTTCATGCCGCGCGGCCTGCTGTCGCTGGGCGTGTACTCGATGAACCTGAAGGACTACGTGGCCTTCGGCACCGAGACCCAGATGCTGTTCAGCGAGCTGACCAACCAGCTCGAGGCCTACCAGGTCGCAGTGCCGGTCAATTCCAACGGCAAGGTCACCGGCGTCGAGTTCGCCTACGAGCAGCCGATCGGCGACAACTTCGGCGTCAACGCCAACTACACCTATGCCGACGGCAGCACCTCGCACACCTGGGCAGACGGCAGCAACAACCTGCTGGGCACCTCGAAGAACACCTACAACGTGGGCGCCTACTTCGAGAACGACAGCTTCGGCGCGCGCGTGGGCTACACCTACCGTTCGGCGTTCCTGATCGGCCTGAAGGGCGCCAACCCGTACTACCAAGACGATTTCGGCACCCTGTCGGTGGCGCTGAGCTACAAGGTCAACGACCACCTGAGCTTCTCGCTGGACGCGCTGAACCTCAACGACCCGACCTACAAGTACTACCAGAGCGCCAACATCCCGACCGCGTTCTACACCAACGGTCGCCAGTACTACTTCAACGTCCGCCTGAAGTACTGATCCACCGGCAGCGACGCCTGCCGATCCCGTTCCACCGCGATGGGCCTGGGCTTTCCGGGCCCATCGCGTTTCCACCGCGGCCCGGTCGCCGCCAGGAGCCCCAGCATGAAGACCCTGTTTTCCCGAACGCTCGCCGCACCGCTGCTCGCGGCCGGCCTGTCGCTCGGCCTTGCGGCCTGCGGCGACGCCCCGTCCGATGCCCCCGCGCCCGTGGCCTCCGCCCCGGCGCTGATCCCGGCGCCGGCCATGCTGCAGGCCGGCGAAGGCCAGTTCGTGCTGCATCGCGGCCTGAAACTGCACGCCGATGGCGACGCCGCGCGCACGGTCGCCGGCCAGTTCGGTGCGCTGCTGGCACGCAGCAACGGCCTCGACCTGGCGCTGGAGGAAGGCGACCCGGGCAACACCGGCATCGCCTTCGTCCTCGAACCCGGCGACGGCGCGGCCGAGGCCTATGCGCTGGAGGTCACGCCGTCGCGCGTCGAGGTGAAGGCCGGCGACGCGCGCGGCCTGTTCTACGGCGCCATGACCCTGTGGCAGCTGGCCAGCGGCCAGGGCGACGGCAGCGTGGCGATCCCGGCGCTGCGCATCGAGGATGCGCCGCGCTTTTCCTGGCGCGGCTTCATGCTCGACTCGGCGCGCCATTTCCAGAGCGTGGACGAGATCAAGCAGCTGCTCGACGCGATGGCGCAGCACAAGCTCAACACCTTCCACTGGCACCTGACCGACGACCAGGGCTGGCGCATCGAGATCAAGCGCTACCCGAAGCTGACCCAGGTCGGCGGCTGCCGCATCCCCGCCGGCGACGGCGGCCGCGACCCGGTCAGCGGCCAGCCGCGCGATTACTGCGGCTACTACACCCAGGCGCAGATCCGCGACGTGGTGGCCTACGCCGCCGCGCGCCACATCGCGGTGGTGCCGGAAATCAACGTGCCCGGCCATTCCACCGCCGCCATCGCCGCCTACCCGGAACTGGGCGTGCTGGACACGCCGCTGCAGCCGCTGCCCGAATGGGGCGTGTTCCCCAACCTGCTCAACGCCGAGGAAAGCACCTTCGAGTTCGTCGAGAACGTGCTGGCCGAAGTGGTGGAACTGTTCCCCGGCCGCTACGTGCACGTCGGCGGCGACGAGGCGGTCAAGGACCAGTGGATCGCCTCGGCGCGGGTACAGCAGCGCATGCGCGAACTGGGGGCGAAGGACGAGGCGGAGATGCAGAGCCACCTCATCAAGCGCCTGGAGCGCTTCCTGGCCGGACACGACCGGCGCCTGATCGGCTGGGACGAGATCCTCGAGGGCGGCCTGCCGCCGGAGGCGACGGTGATGTCCTGGCGCGGCACCGACGGCGGGCTGAAGGCCGCCGGCGAAGGCCACGACGTGGTGATGGCGCCGTCCTCGGAACTGTACCTGGACTACCTGCAGACCGCCTCGCGCAACGAGCCGCCGGGCCGGCCGGCGACGATCCCGCTGCAGCAGGTATATGCATTCGAGCCGGTGCCGGCGCAGCTCGATCCGGCCTACCACCACCACATCCTCGGCCTGCAGGCCAACGCCTGGACCGAGCACATGCGCAGCTTCGCCCGCGTGCAGCACGCCTTCTTCCCGCGCATCGCCGCGGTGGCCGAGACCGGCTGGTCGCCGGCCGCGCGCAAGGACTACGCCGACTTCCTGCAACGGCTGCCGGTGCAGCTGCAACGCTATCGCGCACTGGGCATCGCCTGGGCGCAGACGCCGTTCCAGGCGGAGTACGACGTTGCGCCCACGGCCGACGGCGTGCAGGTGACGCTGTCCAACCCGCTGGGCTACGACATCCGCTACAGCACCGACGGCAGCGCGCCGACCGCCGCCTCCCCCCTCTACCGCGAACCGCTGCAACTGCCGCTGCCGGCGCAGCTGCACGCCGCGGTGTTCGCCGAGGGCCGGGCGCTGGCCGAGCCGACCGCGCTGGCGCTGGACGCCCCCTCGCTGCGCAACCGCGACAACGCCGCACTGCAGATGTGCAGCAGCGGCCTGATGCTGCGCCTGGAGGACGACGGCCCGGCCGATGGCGAACGCGCGATCTTCAACGTCGACATCTTCAACCCCTGCTGGCTGTGGGAAGCGGCGGCGCTGGACGGCATCGACCGCATCCGCGTGCGCGCCGGGCAGATCCCCTACTACTTCCAGCTGGCGCACGACGAGCCAGCCCGCCGATTCGTCCCGGCCCGCAGCGCCCACGGCGAACTGGAGATCCTCGCCGGCTGCGATGGCCCGCTGCTGGCGCAGGTCCCGCTGCCGGCCACGGCCGGGCCGGACGGCTTCATCGAACTGGACGCGGACATCCCGGCACAGGCATCGCCCCGGGACCTGTGCGTGCGCTTCACCGGCGATACCCGGCCAACCATGTGGGTGGTGGACCGGATGACCCTGGTCCCGGCCGGCACCCACTGAAACCTCCCGCTTCCCGGAAGGCCACCGCCCACGGTGGCCTTCCGCGTTTCCGGCCCCCGGCCGGCGTCGATGCCATCGGCCGCCACCCTATCCCGCCCCCTTCGGGCGGGCAGCGATCCCCATGGATCGATGGACGAAGGACATGCAGCCATGCCGGAAACTTCCGATCATTTTTTTTGCAAAGCCCCTTCCTCACCACTTATCGCCCACCGATTCCTGATCATCCGCCTGAAAAACAAGGTTGGCCATCTTTAAAATATCCATTCAATTCATATGGATAACAATGAAAAAGGCGGCATGAAGGATGTTGAAAATTTTTTGCAACCACTGTTGACATCGTTGTCACATTGAGCCGACACTGCGACTCACGACGGGCTGCATGCGCCCCGTTGCCGCAACTACCGGGGGACATGTGGTCGCACGGCTCAATCCAGCTCCTGTCCAAGCCGCCCTGGAGGGGACCGATGCCTTCCTGGCTGCCGATGTCGGCGGCACCCATGTCCGCGTGGCGCTGGTGCGCGAGGACCGCAACGGCGCCCCCCAGGTCCAGGCCTATCGCAAGTACCTGTGCGCCGACCACCCCGGCCTCGGCGCCATCCTGGCCGACTTCTGCGCACAGGCGCCGGCGGTGCGCGAGTGCGTGATCGCCAGCGCCGGCTACCCGCTGGCCGACGGCACCGTCATCACCGCCAACCTGCCCTGGCCGCTGGCCCCGGCGCGCATCCGCGACGAACTCGGCCTGCACGCCGTGCACCTGGTCAACGACTTCGAGGCCGTCGCCCACGCCGCCGCCCATGTCGATGCCAGCCAGGTGCTGCAGCTCACCGGGCCGGCCCAGGCGCCGCGCGGCCCCACCCTGGTGGTCGGACCCGGCACCGGACTGGGCGCCGCCGTCTGGATCCCCGATGGCCCGCGCGCCGTCGTCCTGGCCACCGAGGCCGGACAGGCATCGCTCGCCGCCGGCACCGAGCTGGAAATGGCCGTCCTGCAGCAGATGCTGCGCGGCCGCAGCCACGTCTCCATCGAGCACGGCGCGCTGTCCGGCCCCGGCCTGCTCAACCTCTACAACGCCCTGTGCGCCGTCCGCGGCGCCACCCCCGTGCATGCCACCCCCGATGCCGTCAGCGCCGCCGCCTGCGACGGCAGCGACCCGCTCGCCGTCGAAACCCTGCAGCTGTTCTGCGGCTTCCTCGGCTCCACCATCGGCGACATGGCCCTGCTCTATGGCATCCAGGGCGGCATCTACCTGGCCGGCGGCATCCTCCCCAGGATCCATCCGTTCCTCACCCACAGCAGCTTCGTCCAGCGCTTCCTCAACAAGGGGCCCATGCGCGAGGCGCTGCAACGCATTCCCGTGAAGGTGGTCGAGCACGGGCAGCTCGGCGTCATCGGCGCCGCCAGCTGGTACCTGGGGCACAGGGAGGCGTGGACCCAGTGAACCGGTAGCAGCAATGGATGGCGCGTCCGCGGCCGGGGGGCCGATGGCGCGATTGCATACCGGCAGCCCTTCCGCGGCGGCCGGAGAACGATTCCAACAATGATGAGGAGAGACATCATGAGGTACCGCAAGTCCGTATTGTCCGCCGCGATCGTCGCCTGTCTCAGCTTCCCGGCCGTCGCCCAGGAAACCGGGGCCGATGCGACCGAACTGGACCGGGTGGTCGTCACCGGCATCCGCGCCAGCCTGCAGCAGTCGCTGGAGACCAAGCGCAACGCCGACGCCATCGTCGACGTGATCACCGCCGAGGACGTGGGCAAGTTCCCCGCCACCAACGTCGCCGAGGCGATGACCATCATCCCCGGCGTGACCATCGACCGCGCCTACGGCCAGGGCGAGAAGGTATCGATCCTGGGCACCGACCCGGCGCTCAACCGCACCCTGCTCAACGGCCAGTCCATCGCCTCGGGCGACTGGAACATGTCCGACTTTCCGACCCGCACCTTCAACTACTCGCTGCTGGCGCCGCAGCTGGTGGGCAAGGTGGAGGTGTTCAAGTCGCCCGAGGCGCGGCTGGAGGAAGGTTCGATCGGCGGCACCGTCATCATCTCCACCCGCAAGCCGCTGGACATGCCGGAAAAGATCAGCATCACCGGCCAGGTCAGCTATTCCCGCAACGACCGCGTCGAGAAGACCGACCCGCAGGCTTCGGCCGCGTTCGGCTGGAAGAACGATGCGGAAACCTTCGGCGTGATGCTTTCGGCGCAGTCCGCGCACGAAAGCATCCGCCGCGACGGCATCGAGGCCTACGGCACGGTGCTCGGCCGCGACTACTACTACGGCCAGGGCGGCGGCGGCTCGGTGGCCAACCCGCCGATGGACTGGTCGATCGGCGCGCCTAAGGACCCGACCTGCGTCGGCAGCTGCGCCGACACCCTGGGCGCCAACCTGGATGCGGTCGGCCCCAACTCGATCAGCGCCCATTTCTTCGAGCAGGAGCGCAAGCGCAACACCTACTCGGCCACGCTGCAGTTCAAGCCGGTCGACAAGCTCAGCATCGAATTGAACGCGCTGAAGATCGACGCCAACTTCGACCACATGGCGCAGTCGATGTTCGTCATGCCGGGCAACGCCTGGAACAGCCTGTTCACCCTGACCGACCTCACCGTCGACAACGGCATCATCACCAGCGGCACGCACAAGAACGGCCTGGCCATCTTCGACCTGCAGAACCGCCGCGCCAAGGTCGAGTCGGAAACCTACGACGTCAAGATCGACTGGAACGACGAGCGCTGGTTCGCCTCCACCCACATCGGCCACACCAAGGCCGAGGGCGGCCCGGAACAGGTGTTCGGCGAGTTCCTCGCGCGCACCGACTACACCTGGTCGATCGCCGGCGCGCCCAAGCACCCGGGCAGCGTGACGTTCAACGGCGCCAACCCGTTCACCAACCCGGACATGTTCCAGATGGATGGCGGCTGGGGCGACGACCCCGACTCGCCGACCTGGAATACCGGCTGGGGCGGCAACCTGGTGGAAAAGCCCACCGTGGACAAGGAAACCTACGGCCAGGTCGACTTCGGCCTGAAGCTGGATTCGCCGGTCTACCTGCTGCGCTTCGGCTACAAGCAGCGCGCGCACGAAACCAGCCAGATCCAGCGCGGCGTGGCGCTGGCCTCGGTCGCCGGCTATGGCGATGCCAAGGCCTCGGACTTCAACCCGCGCAAGCTGCCGGGCAACTACCTGGACGGTTTCGGCGGCTACGGCGATCTCGGCGACCGTTTCACCATCGACGGCTGGGCGCTGGCCGACTTCATCAGCAGCGGCGCCTGGCTGGCGCCGTGGCAGACCATGCCGGCGGTGTCGACCTTCAACGCCGCCGAGTTCGTGCGCAACACCTGGACCATCGAGGAAGACACCAAGGCCGCCTACCTGCAGGCCGACTTCAGCTTCGACCGCCTGCGCGGCAACATCGGCGTGCGCTACGTGCAGACCGAAGTGGGCAGCGGTGCATGGAACTGCTCGGTCAACACCAGCGACTGCCCGGCCGACAGCTACGTGTGGGGCGTGCAGAAGAACAAGTACAACAACACCCTGCCGAACCTGAACCTGGTATTCGACGCCAGCGACGACGTCGTGCTGCGCTTCTCGGCGGCCAAGACCATCGCCCGCCCGAGCTATGCCGACGTGTCCAGCTACCTGTGGCTGGCCGACCAGACCCTGACCGGCGGCGGCGGCAACCCGAACCTGAAGCCCTACCGCTCGACCAACCTGGACTTCTCGGCCGAGTGGTACTTCTCGCAGGACGCCATCCTCGCCGGCTCGGTGTTCTACCGCGACATCGCCGACTACATCCTGATGGCCTCCACCACCGAGACCCACTGGAACCAGAACCAGAACCAGGACACCCAGTACCAGGTGGATCGCCCGCAGAACGCCGGCGACGCCAGGGTCAAGGGCGCCTCGCTGGCGTGGCAGCAGAACTTCGGCGCCGGCTTCGGCATCGTCGCCAACTACACCTACTCCGATGGCGAGGCCACCGGCGGCCGTCCGCTGCCGTTCAACTCGAAGAACCAGTTCAACATCGCCCCGTTCTTCGAGAACGACCGCTGGGCCGCGCGCGTGACCTACAACTGGCGCGACAAGTACTTCACCCAGGTCAGCGGCGGCCGCGACCTGTGGACCATGGACTACACCTCGGTCGACGCTTCGATCGCCTACAAGGTCAACGACCACCTGACCCTGGCGCTGGAAGGCATGAACCTGCTCGACGAGAAGTACCACAGCTACTCCGGCGTGGAGCAGCTCACCCGTGGCGCCTACCTCAGCGGTCGCCGCTACATGGCGTCGCTGCGCTTCGCGTTCTGATGCCGCCGTAACCGGCAAACGTTCGACCGCTGTCTTCTCCTCCAGCGGGCCTGGGGTTCCAGGCCCGCTTTTTTTTGGGGGAAGATGCGTTGCCCGCTTCCGTGGAGAGACCATGATCCGTTACCGCCCGAATTCTCCCCTCCGCACGCTGCTGAGCGGCGGCCTGCTGCTCGCGCTTTCCGGCGCCGCTGTCGCCGGAGGCGCCGCGCCGGCGCATCCGGTCGCATCGGTGATCCCGCTGCCTGCCCATGTCGAGTCCACTGCCGCCGGCTTCGTCGTCGACCGCGACACCGCCGTGTACGGCAACGGCGATGCCGCGCGCACCGTGGCCGGCCAGTTCTCGGCACTGCTGGCCCGCACCACTGCGCTCGAGCTGGCGGTCGCCAGCGGCGATGCCCCGCCCGCGGCCGGCGCCATCCGTTTCGAGCTCGACCCGGCACGCCACGGCGATCCGGCCGAGGGCTACCGCTTGAGCGTCGGCGCCGACGGCATCGTCGTCAGCGCCGGCCACGCCCCCGGGCTGTTCTATGGCGCCGTCACCCTGCTGCAGCTGATGACGCCGGGCGACACCGCGCCGATCGCGGTCCCGGCGGTGCGCATCGACGATGCGCCGCGCTTCGCCTGGCGCGGGCTGATGCTGGATTCGGCGCGGCACTTCTGGAGCGTGGAGCAGGTCAAGTCGTTGCTCGACGCGATGGCCGTGCACAAGCTCAACACCTTCCACTGGCACCTGACCGACGACCAGGGCTGGCGCATCGAGATCAAGCGCTACCCGAAGCTCACCGAAATCGGCGGCTGCCGCGTGCCGCAGGGCGATGCCGGCCGCAAGGCCGATGGCTCGTCCAACCTGTATTGCGGCCACTACACGCAGCAACAGATCCGCGACGTGGTGGCCTATGCCGCCGCCCGCCACATCACCGTCGTCCCCGAGATCGACGTGCCCGGCCACGCGCAGGCGGCGGTGGCGGCATACCCGGAGCACGGCGTGGTCGACGGCCCGACCGAGCCCTCGCACAACTGGGGCGTGAACCCTTACCTGTTCAACCCGCGCGAGGAGACGCTGCAGTTCCTCGAAGGCATCCTGGCCGAGGTGCTCGAACTGTTCCCCGGCCCGTACGTGCACATCGGCGGCGACGAGGCGGTGAAGTACCAGTGGCAGGCCTCGCCGCAGGTGCAGGCGCACATCCGCGAGCTGGGCCTGAAGGACGAGGAAGCGCTGCAGTCGTACATGCTCAAGCGGCTGGAAACATTCCTCGAGGACCGCGGCCGCAAGCTGATCGGCTGGGACGAGATCATCGAGGGCGGACTGCCGCCGCAGGCCACGGTGATGTCCTGGCGCGGCACCGAGGGCGGCATCGAGGCCGCCACCCACGGCCACGACGTGGTGATGGCGCCCGGCCACACGCTGTACCTGGACTTCCTGCAGACCGACCTGCCGGACGAACCGCCGGGCCGGCCCAAGTTCACCCCGATGCAGAAGATCTACGCCTTCGACCCGGTGCCGGAAGCGCTGACCCAGGCGCAGAGGAAACACGTGCTCGGCGTGCAGGCCAACGTCTGGACCGAGCACATGCGGCTGTTCGAGCGCGTCCAGCACAACATCTTCCCGCGCATGGCGGCACTGGCGGAAATCGCCTGGTCGCCGCTGGAGCGCAAGGACTACGACGACTTCCTGGCACGCCTGCCGGCGCAGCTGCAGCGCTACCGCGCACTCGGCATCCCGTATGCGCAGACCGCGCTGTCGGTGGCGATGCAGCGCCACGACGACCGCATCGGCAACACCGTCGGCATCGAACTGTCCAACCCGCTCGGCTATGCCGACATCCGCTACACCACCGACGGCAGCGCGCCCACCGCGCAGTCGCCGGCCTATCGCGCGCCGCTGACGCTGCAGGTGCCGACCGAGCTGAAGGCCGCCGCGTTCTTCGACGGCAAGCCGCTGGCCGACCGCGCCAGCGCCTGGACGCTGGATGCGGCCTCGCTGCTCACCCGCAGCGACAAGACCTTGTCGCAATGCCCGGACTCCGGACGCCTGGTGCTGCGGCTGGAGGACGACAACCCGCTGGAAGGCCCGCGCGAGAGCTTCGACGTGAGCATCTTCTATCCGTGCTGGCTGTGGGAAGGCGCGCAATTGGAGGGCATCGCCTCGGTCAAGGTGCGCGCCGGCCGCCTGCCCTACAACTTCGGCCTGCTGCGCGACGAGGAAGCCGCGCGCCGCTACCGCAAGCCGGTCGCCGAACACGGCGAGTTCGAAGTACGCGCCGGCTGCGAAGGCCCGGTGTTGGCCTCGGTACCGCTGCCCGCACAGCCCGGCGCGGACGGCTTCGTCGAACTGGAAGCGCCGCTATCGGCCACCGCCGCGGAGCGCACCGACCTGTGCATGACCTTCAGCGGCGATACCCGCCCGCAGATGTGGGTGCTCAACCGGGTGACGCTGCAGCCGGAATAAGCGCCGCCAGCGACACCGCTGTCGCCCCCGCACTGGCGGGGGCGCAGCGACTTCCATTCGGGAAAAGAAGGCTTCGGGCCGCCGGGGCAGTCATGTGGCCGTTGAACGGCGTCTCATGGGAACAGCGGGCCTCATCGGCGTCGGGGCCGACGCGTCGAACCGCCGCCATCGACCGGAAAGGCCGCCTGCACGATCCACTCGACGCGATACCCGGGCCCGGCGCGCCCCCCCCCTGTCGCGGCGACACCTCGCGCAGCAAGCATCGCGACGACGGCGACGGCGACACATCCGGCCACCGGCGCAGCGCCGCCACCTTCGGCGGTCTCAGCGCTGCGGCTGCAGCCGCAGCAGCAGGTCGCGCAGCGGCGTCGCCGCGGTGGCCATGCCGGCGACCACGCCCAACGTGTTGGCCAGCGCGTCCACCGGATCGGCCAGGCGGGCCTCGGTCAGCGCGCCCTGGGCCCATTCGATGCCCACGCCCATCGCCACCAGTCCGAGCGCGACCCGGGCCAGCGACCGCCAGCCCCGCCACAGCTGCACGGCGCTGGCGGCGAGCACGAAGTACGCCAGGAAATGTTCGACCTTGTCGCTGTTGCGCGGCAGCTCGGGCATCGGCGGTGGCGGCAACAGGCACACCGCGATCACCACCAGCACCGCGCACCACCACAGCCCGGCCCACAGCCATGGCCGCCGCAGCGGCTTGAGCGCCATGCTCACAACCGCCAGGTCAGGTCGCCGAGCAGGAACGCCGCGGCGAAATCGACATCGCGGGCGAAGCCCATCACCTGGAAGCGCTCGCCCATCTCGGTCGGCAGCGTCAGCCGCTTCACCTGTTCGCGCAGGCGCATCCGCCCCACTTCGTCGGTGCGGGTCTCGGCGGTTTCCAGCAATCCGGTCAAGCCGTTGCCGAGCAGGAAGTTGGCCTGCGTGCAGTACCCGGCCAGTTCGAAACCGGCACCGGTGCCGGCCTCGGCCAGCGCGGTGAAGTCCACCGAGGCGGTCAGATCCTGCAGGCCGGGCCAGCGGTACACGTCGTTGTGCACGCGGTGGCGATAGAACGCGCGCAGCGTGCCGTCGTCGCGCCCGGCCTGGTAGTACTCGCTGCGCGGATAGCCGTAATCGACGAACAGCATCGCCCCGCGCTGCATGCCGCCGGCCACCGCCTGCACCCAGTACGGCAGCTGCGGCAGCACCTCGGAACGGTAGCCCTCGGCGAACGGCGTCTCCAGGTAATGCTCGATGTGCCGCACCGCGGCCGCCAGCATCGCATCGGCCGGCTGCGCGCCGCGGACGAACTGCCCGTCGCCGTCCAGCTCCACCGTTTCCTCGTAGACCTGGCCGTCGCGGCACAGGAAGCGCGGCGTCGGCAGCGCGTCGATCACCTCGTTGGCGAACAGCACGCCGTCCCATTCGTCCGCGAACGGCCGGTCCAGCCATTCCACCAGCGCGAACACCGGCGGGATCAGCGACTTGCCCAGCCGCTCGCGCTGGCGCTCGCGCAGGTCGGCGCTGGGCTCCAGGATCGCGTAGCGCTCGGGCAGCGCGTCCAGCTCCAGCAGCCGCTTGAGCAGGACCTCGGCGAACGCACCGCTGCCGCCGCCCAGTTCCAGGATCCGCGTCTGCGGACCCAGCTGCTGCATCACCGGCGCCAGCGCATTGGCGGTGGTCGCGGCGAACAGCGGCCCCAACTCCGGCGCGGTGACGAAGTCGCCCGCGGCGCCGAACTTGCTGGCGCCGGCGCTGTAGTAGCCCCAGCCGGGCGCATACAGCGACAGCTCCATGAAGCGCGAAAACGGCATCGCGCCGCCGTTGGCGAGGATGTCGGCGCGCAGGTGCGCGGCCAGTTGCTCGCTGTGGGCAAGCGCCTCGGGATCGGGCGTGGGCAGGTCGGAATGCATGGCGCGGCGGAATCTGTGGACAATGCACAGCATAGCCGAGCGAGGAAACAGCAGATGACCGATACCTCACCCGTGGCCCTGGTCACCGGCAGCGCGCGCCGCATCGGCGCCGCCATCGCGCGCCACCTGCACGCCCACGGCTACCGGCTGGCGCTGCACGCGCACACCTCCGGCGGCGAGCTGCAGGCGCTGGCGTTCGAACTGGAAGCCGCGCGCCCGGGCAGCGTGCTGGCGCTGGAAGCCGACCTGCGCGACAGCGACGCGCTGCCCGACCTGGTCGAGCAGTGCGTCGGCCATTTCGAGCGGCTCGACGCGCTGGTCAACAATGCCTCCAACTTCTATCCCACGCCGCTGGGACAGGCGACGCCGGCGCAGTGGGACGACCTGTTCGCGGTCAACGCGCGCGCGCCGTTCTTCCTGGCCCAGGCCGCCGCCCCGCACCTGCGCCGGCAGCGCGGCGCCATCGTCAACCTGACCGACCTGCACGGCAGCCAGCCGCTGCGCAACCATCCGGCCTACAGCGCGGCCAAGGCGGCGCTGGAGATGCTCACCCGCTCGCTGGCGCTGGAACTGGCGCCACGGGTACGGGTCAACGCCGTCGCCCCCGGCGCGATCCTGTGGCCGGAACAGGGCAAGGACGACAGCGCCAAGCAGTCGCTGCTGGAACGCACGCCGCTGGCGCGGACCGGGACGGTGGAGGAAATCGCCGAGGCGGTGCGCTGGCTGCTGGCCGACGCCGGCTACGTCACCGGCCACACCCTGCGCCTGGACGGCGGTCGCACGCTGAGCTGAAACAGCGCACCTACACGGCTCAGGGCAGCAGCTCCAGCGTCTCGAAGGTTTCGTCGTACTGCGGATGCGCCCGCCACAGCGCGCTCAACGGCAGCCTGCGCACCGGGTCGACGAAATCCGGGGCGATGTCGGCCAGCGGCTTGAGCACGAACGCATGCTTGAGCTCCGGCCGCGGAATGCGCAGGTGGCCAGGCCCTTCCACCACCAGGTCGCCGTAATACACCACGTCGATGTCCAGGGTGCGGTCGCTGAAGCGCGGCCCGCTGCGGTCGCGGCCGTGCGCGTCTTCCAGCGCATGCAGCCAGTCGTCCAGCTCCCGCAGCGGCAGCGTGGTTTCCAGCGCCACCGCGTTGTTGAGGAAATCCGGCCCGTCGAAGCCGACCGCGGCGGTGCGGTAGGCCGGCGATACCCGGATCGGGCCGAAACGTTCGCGCAGCGCCGCCATCGCGGCATGCAGGTGCTGTTGCGGTCTCAGGTTGCTGCCCAGGCTCAGGAGCACGGTCGTCATCGGGTTTTCGCTTGCCGCGGCGTTGCGGCACGCCGGGTGGCATCGCCGTGGGGGGCCGCATAGAATCGGGACGCACATCATATGGCACCGACATGACCTATTGCGTCGGCATCGAGGTGGACGAAGGCCTGGTCTTCGCCGCGGATACGCGGACCAATGCATCGCTGGACGACGTCCGCGTGCACCGCAAGCTGCACGTCTTCGAATATCCCGGCCAGGCGGCATTCGTGCTGATGGCCGCCGGCAACCTCGCCACCACCCAGCTGCTGGTCGCGCGGCTGCGGCGCGATGCCGACGATGGCGGCGGCCTGCGCGGCTTCCGCCACCTGTTCGAAGCGGCCGGGCATGTCGGCCAGATGCTGGTCGACAGCCAGGTCAAGGCGACGAAGAAGGACGGGGACAGCGGCATCAACACCCAGGCCTCGCTGATCCTCGGCGGCCAGATCGCCGGCGAGCAACCGGGTCTGTACATGATCTACCCGCTGGGCAACGCCATCTCCGCCTCGCCGGAAACGCCCTACCTGCAGATCGGCGAATCCAAGTACGGCAAGCCGATCCTGGACCGCATCATCCGTCCGCACACCCGGCTCGACGATGCCGCCCGCACCGCGGTGGTGTCGCTGGACTCGACCATCCGCTCCAACCTGTCGGTCGGCCTGCCGCTGGACCTGGCGCTGGTGCGCAACGGCGACCTGCGCATCAGCCAGCAGATGCGGCTGGCGGCCGACACCCCGCTGTACGCGGACATCCACGCCAACTGGTCGCGCCGGCTGGAACAGGCGGTGGCCAGCCTGCCGCGGTTCCCATGGGAGGAGCGGGCGGCAGACGACCGCTGAGCGGCGACCGGCGCCGCTGCCGGCTCAAGCCGGCGCCAGCGCCTCGGCCACCACCTGGAACACCCGCTGCATCTCCAGCGGCTTGCGCAGCACGTGCACCTCGATGCTGGCCGGGAAGCGCGCGCGTTGCAGCGGCGCGGCCGCATCCTCCAGCATCACCGCCGGGCCGCGGTATCCCAGCGCGGCCATTTCCCCGAGCAGGCGCGGCGCCGACAGCAACTTGATGCCGCTGTCCACGATCACCAGCGCCGGCGTGCCGGCTTCCTGCAGGTGCCGCAGCGCGCGTGCGCCGTCGGATGCCAGCTGCAACCGGTAGCCCTGGCTGGACAGGGCATTGCCCAGCAGCGACAGGCGCGTCGCTTCGCCATCGACCACCAGCACCGACTGGCCCGCTCCCAGCGGCACCGCCGGCGCACGTTCCGGTGCCGGTGCGGCACGCCCGCGCATCGGCAGCACCAGGTCGAAACGGCTGCCCGCGCCGGGTTGGCTGTCCACGTGGATGCTGCCGTGGCAGCCCTCGACGATGCGCTTGCAGGAGATCAGTCCCAGGCCGGTGCCATCGGCCTTGGTGGTGAAGAACGGGCTGAACAACCGCGACAGCGTGGCCGCATCCATGCCGATGCCCTCGTCGGCCACGCGGATGCGCAGCAGCTCGTCGCCGTCCACGCCCTCGGCGCGCGCCGCCGACAGGGTCAGGCGGCCGCCGTCGGGCATGGCCTGGATCGCGTTGAGCGCGAGGTTGAGCAGCACCTGCTGCAGCTCGGTGTAGTTGGCCTCCACCGCCAGCGCCGGATCGTCCACTTCCAGGTGCAGGTTCACGTTCGCCGGCAGGTTGCCCTTGAGCAGCATCTCCACCGTCTGGAACAGCCGCCGCACCTCGATGCGCTCGCTCGGCTGGCGCGAACCGCGCACGAACGAGAACATGGATTCGGCCATCTCGTGGCCACGCCGGCCGCACTCGGCGATCACGTCGGCCAGCCGCATCAGTTGCGGATCGTCGCTGCGGCTCTTCATCAGCTCCGGCACGATCAGCAGCGGCTGCAGGATGTTGCGCAGGTCGTGGCTCAGGCCTGCCGCCAACAGCGCCAGGCTTTCCAGCCGCTGCGCGCGCATCAGCTCGCTTTCCACCTGCTGGCGCTCGATCTGGCCGCGCGCCTCGCGCACCGCACGCGCCACCGCCGACGGCAGGCGCGCGGGGTGATGCTTGATGATGTAGTCCTGCGCACCCTGGTGCAGCGCCTCGACCGCGTTCTCCTCGCCCATGGTGCCGGAGACGAAGATGAAGGGCGTGCCCGGGTTCGATTCGCGCAGGATGCGCAGCGCCTCGTAGCCGGAGAAGCCCGGCATGCTCAGGTCCGACAGCACGATGTCGGGGGCGAAGTCCTGCAGCGCCGCGCGCAACCCGGATTCGCTGTCGACGCGCTGGAAGCTGGCCTCCAGGCCCGCCTCCAGCATCTGGTCGCACATCAGTTCGGCATCTTCCGGCGAATCCTCGACCAGCAGGATGCGCAGGAGGCCCAGCGGAGCGCCTTTGTTCGGCATGTCGCCTTACTCGAGTTCGGGAGCCTGGTTGATCACCGCCCAGAACGTGCCAAGCGTCTTGACCGCGCTGAAGAACTGGTCCACGTCCACCGGCTTGACCACATAGGCGTTCACTCCCAGGTCCCAGCTGCGCGCCAGGTCGCTCTCCTCGCGCGAGGACGACAGGATCACCACCGGCAGCCGCTTGAGCTCCTCCTCGGCGCGGATGCGCTGCAGCACTTCCAGCCCGTCCATGCGCGGCATCTTGATGTCCAGCAGCAGTACCGCCGGCAGCCCGTCCTCGCGATCGGCGAAGGCGCCGCGGCGCAGCAGGAAGTCCAGCGCCTCGACGCCGTCCTCCACGTGCACGATGGGATTGGCCAGGCGGGCGTCGCGCAGGGCATCGATCGCCATCTCGGCGTCGGCGGGACTGTCTTCGGCAAGCAGGATGGTACGGAGCGACGTCATGCGGCGGACCCTTTGTTGAGCGCGTCGAGCGCAGGCGGAAGTATGAAATGGAAGGTGGCGCCCTGGTCAACCGTGGCCTCGGCCCAGATGCGGCCACCGTGGCGCATCAGCACCCGCCGCACGCTGGCCAGGCCGATGCCGGTGCCGGGGTATTCGCTGGCCTTGTGCAGTCGCTGGAACACGCCGAACAGCTTGCCGGCGTAAGCCATGTCGAAGCCGGCGCCGTTGTCGCGGACGCTGAACTGGTGGCTGCCGTCGGGCAGCTGGCGGTAGGCCACCTCGATCCGTGCCGGATCGCGCGCGGCGGTGTACTTGACCGCGTTGCCCAGCAGGTTGAGCCACAGCTGCCGCATCATGTTCTCGTCGGCCACCAGGATCGGCAGCGGCGCGATGCTCCATTCGACCCGGCGCGGCGGCGCGTCCGGCCCGGCCTCGGCCAGCAGGTTGGCGTCGAGCAGGGCGCGGGTGTCGGCCACCAGCGATTGCATGTCCACCGCCTGCATGCGCATCGCGCCGCGGCCCAGGCGCGAGTACACCAGCAGGTCGTCGATCAGCGCGGCCATGCGCCGGGCCGAGCTGCCGATCACCTGCAGGTAGTGGCGGGTCTTCTCGTCGGCGTCGTCGCCGAGGTGGTTGGCCAGCTTGTCGGAGAAGCCGGCGACATGCCGCAGCGGCGCGCGCAGGTCGTGCGAGACCGAGTAGCTGAAGGCTTCCAGCTCGCGGTTGACCTCCGACAGCTGGTCCACCTTGCCCTCGAGCTGGCGGTTGAGCTCCTCCACCCGCTGCTGCACCGCACGCTGCACGGTGATGTCGCTGACCGTCATCAGCACCACCTCGTCGTCGCTGTCGGGCAGCGGCATGCGCCGGGCGTTGATCAGCATCGTGCGCGCCACCTCGTCGGCGCCGCGCTGCTCGTGCTCGTAGTCCCACAGCTCGCGGCCGCGCAGCAGCACGTCGGCCAGCCGCTGGTGGATCATCGGATCGCTCCAGGCGCCGTCGCCGATCTCCTGCAGCGGCCGCCGCTGGGCGTCCGGCTCCAGCCCGTACATTTCCGAGAACGCGGCGTTGTGCAGCAGTATCCGCTGCTCGTTGTCGAGCAGCACGATCGGCTCGCGCACGGTCTGCAGTATCGAGGTGGCGCGGGCGCTGGCCCGCAGCGAGAAGCGTTCGGCCGCCAGCCGGTGTCCGATCTGCCGCTTCAGCAGCCACAGCACCAGCCCCAGCAGCAACAGCTGTACCGCCAGCGAGGTCCACGACACCAGGCTGGCCTGCTGCCGCTGGTGGGCGGACGCTGCGCTGCGCTGCTCGAGCATTGCCTCCTCCTCAGCCTGCAGTTCCTCCACCAGCCCGCGGATCGGATAGCGCAGCGTCATTTCCGCGACCAGCTGGCGCTGCTCCGGCGAATCCTCGGTGGCGGCGATTTCCCTGGCCAGCGCCATGCGCCGCTCGAGCACCGATTCGATGCGGCCGATGCGGATCAGCTGTTCCGGGTTGTCCTGCAGCAGCCCGGTGAGTTCGCGCAGGATCGGCTTGATGCCGTCGGCCTGATTCAGGCGCTCGCGCAGCTCCGGCGTGTCCACGCCCTTGGACAGGGTCAACGCCGCCGATTCAACGTCGCGTACGTCGGCCTGCAGCCGGTACAGGCTCGCGCCCACTGCCTGGGTATGGGCCACCCAGTTGGCCGCATCCAGGCTGTTGCGCGACAGCCGCTGCAATGTCAGCGACGGCACCACGATGATCAGCGCCGCGGCCGCCGCCAGGATCAGCAGCCGCCAGCGATCCCAGCCGTCGTCGGTGAAAGATGTCCGCATGCTCCCCCTCGTCTCTCCACAACAATACGCGTGCGGTCCGCGGGCCGGTTGGCGTCACCCTGAATCGTTCAGAGGCCCACGGCCGCGCCGGACACATAGCTGAACACAATGGGCCAGACAGTGTCCCATTGTCGTGAAGGCGGGTATAGCGCGGGTGGCCCCACACGTGCGATCCCGTTGGTGCCCGGGGTCGCGACGGCGTGGTCTCAAGCCATCGGTCGCGAGCTTTCCGAGTTGTAGGGCAAACAAAAAAACGCGCCCCGAAGGGCGCGCCTGCCTGCGACCGGCATTCCGCCTGCCGCCTCATCTCCCGCCATCGTGCACTAGCGCGTCGGGACCACCCTCAACCCCGAGGCGTCCACCCGCTGCACGCCTTCGATGCCCGTGGCCACCGCGACCGCGCGGTCGCGCTCGGCCTGGCTGTCGACGTCGCCGCTCAGGGTGACGACACCATTGACCGTTTCCACCTTCACTTCGGTGCCGGATACGTCCCGCGTGGTCAGCAGGTCGGCCTTGACCTTGGTGGTGATCCAGCTGTCGCTCACCGGCTCCCGCGACTCGCCTGCGGTGCGGTCCGTGGGCGGGTCGTTGGCCAGCGCCGGGCCGGCGCCCAGCACCAGTCCCAACGCCAGCGCGGAAGCCAGCAGGTTGCGGGAAGAGTAGCGCTTGCTCATGGTGTGTTCTCCTTTCCGTGTGTGTGACGCCAGTGTCCGGGGCCACGCATACAGGCCGCGTCGGCACGGCATCACCACACCGTGAAAGGTTCAGGTGCTGGCGCAGACATGGGCGAGTTCCGATACTGGCCACTGAACCGCCTCGGAGACCGGCATGCCGCCGCCCCTGAACCTGGCCCTGGTGGGCTACGGCTTCGCCGGACGCACTTTCCATGCGCCCCTGATCGCGCAGACGCCGGGACTGCGGCTGCACGGCATCGTGACCGGCCAGCAGGCGCTGGCGGGCGCCGACTTCCCCGACGCCCGCATCGTCGACGACGCCGACCGCATGCTGGCCGACGCGGACGTGGACGGCGTGGTGATCGCCACGCCCAACCGCACCCATGCCGCGCTCGCACTGGCGGCGCTGGCCGCCGGCAAGCACGTGCTGGTGGACAAGCCGTTCACGGTCACCTCGGCGGAGGCGCGGGCC
Organism: Xanthomonas chitinilytica; assembly: GCF_026107455.2. Lineage (GTDB taxonomy): Bacteria > Pseudomonadota > Gammaproteobacteria > Xanthomonadales > Xanthomonadaceae > Stenotrophomonas > Stenotrophomonas chitinilytica. The sequence goes on from NZ_JAPCHY010000002.1 coordinate 384,185, forward strand.
GTGATCGAGGCCGCGCGCCGCGCCGGACGCATCGCCAGCGTGTTCCACAACCGGCGCTGGGACGCCGACTTCCTGACCCTGCAACGGCTGCTCGCCGAAGGCACGCTGGGCCGGATCGGCGAGTTCCACTCGCACTTCGACCGGATGCGGCCGCAGCCGCGCGACCGCTGGCGCGAGAGCGGCGAGCCCGGCGCCGGGCTGTGGTTCGACCTGGGTCCGCACCTGCTGGACCAGGCATTGCAGCTGTTCGGCCCGCCGCTGGCGATCCAGGCCGACCTGATGGCGCAGCGTCCGGGCGCGCGCTCCGACGACTGGTTCCACGCGGTGCTGCACTACCCCGCCCACCGCGCCTTCCTGCATGCCGGCTCGCTGGTGGCCGACCACCGGCTGCGCTTCGCCGTGCACGGCAGCGCCGGCAGCTACCTCAAGCACGGGCTGGACGTGCAGGAAGCGCAACTGCGCGACGGCCGCCTGCCCGGCAGCGACGGCTGGGGCGTGGACCCGCTGCCGGGCCGCCTGACCACGCTCGATGCCGACGGCCGCATGCACCAGCGCGACATCGCCAACGAACGCGGCGACTACCGTTGCTGCTACGCGGCCCTGCGCGATGCGATGCGCGGCGAGGCGCCACCGCCGGTATCGGCGGCACAGGCGCTGGCGGTCATGCAGCTGCTGGAAGCCGGCCGGCGCAGCGCCGACAGCGGGCAGCGGGTCCGCCTGGACTGAGCGCCGCGGCCGCTCATCCGCCCGGATCGCTGCTGCGCACCGCGTGGCCGCCGAAGCCGTTGCGCATTTCCGCCAGCAGGCGGTCGGCGAAGGAGTTGCCTTCGCGCGAACGCAGCCGTTCCAGCAACGACAGGGTGATGACCGGCGCCGATACCTCCAGGTCGATGGCCTCGCGCACGGTCCAGCGGCCCTCGCCGGAATCCTCGACATAGGGCGCGATGCCTTCCAGCCGCGGATTGCGCTGCAGGGCATCGGCGCTGAGGTCCAGCAGCCAGGAACGCACCACGCTGCCGTGCCGCCACACTTCGGCCACCTGGCCCAGGTCCAGTGCGAACTCCTGCTTGCGCGCCATCAGCGCGAAGCCCTCGGCATAGGCCTGCATCATTCCGTACTCGATGCCGTTGTGGACCATCTTGCAGAAATGGCCGGCGCCGGGCGGCCCGACGTGCGCCCAGCCGCGGTCGGGCGCGGGCGCCAGCGCCGCGAACAGCGGATGCAGCGGCTGCACCGTCGCCGCGTCGCCGCCGACCATCAGGCTGTAGCCCTCGGTCAGTCCCCATACCCCGCCGCTGGTGCCGCAATCGACGTAGCCGATGCCCGGCTCGGCCAACCGCGCGGCACGCCGCAGCGAATCGCGGTACCAGGAGTTGCCGCCGTCGATGACGGTATCGCCTTCGTCCAGCAGCGTCAGCAGTGCGTCCAGGGTCGCATCCACCGCCGCGGCCGGCACCATCAGCCACAGCGTGCGCGGCCGCGGCAACGACTCCGCCAACGCCTCCAGCGTCGTCGCCGTGCCGATGCCGCGCACCTGCGCCTGCGTCCGCGCCTGCTCGCCGGGATCGAACCCGAGCACCCGATGGCCGCCGCGTTGCAGGCGTTCGGCCATGTTGGCGCCCATGCGCCCGAGCCCGATCATGCCTATCTCCATGCCTCACCTCGTTCCGTGGAAAGTCGAATGTCGCCGACGCGGATCCTCGCCCCGCCGCCGGCCATGCAGTCGCGCAACTGCGCCTGCAACCAGCGCCGGTACAGCGTCGTATGCAGGTTGTGCAGCGCCAGGTTCAGCGAGTATGGCGTGCGCGGGTTGCGATCGAGCAGGCGCGCGATGTGGTAGCCCACCGGGCGGACGCCGCGGGGGTGCACGTAGACCATGAACCCGCGATAGAACGGATCGGCCAGCAGGCCGTCCATTTCCTCCAGCAGCGGCCGTTGCGCCTCCGGCAGCGCCGCGCGCAGCGCCGCGTCCCGCTCGTACAGCAGCCGTTCGAAACGGCGCGACCCGCTGCCCGGCATCCGCCGCGAGAGCTCCCAGATACGGCGGTTGATCCGGTCGTAATGCGCGAAGCCACCATGCCGCGCGAGGGCGGCGGCAGCGGCCTCGCCGACATCGGTGACCACGAAGTTCTCGGCCTGGTTGTGGATGTCGTCCAGATGGCCGCGGTCGAACACGTGCTCGATGAAGCCCGGCACGCCGACGAACGCCTGCCGCCCGCGGCGGGCGCTGAGTTCGGCCTTGCCGTCGGCGAAGAGCTCGCCGGCACGGCGGCCGAGCAGGATGCTGTCGGTGCGGTGCAGGGTCAGGAAGGTGCCGATCGACAGCTCGCCGGCGTCGAATTCGCGGTCGAACGCGTCGTCGCCATACAGCTCGCGCTGGGTGGCCAGCTGCGCGAGCTGCCGCCCCACGCCGCATTCGGAACGCACCCGCCCGGAATAGAACGCCTCGATCGCCCGGGCATTGCCGCCGTCGGGCCGGTAGCCGCGGCCGAAGCTGCGGAAGCGCTGCCAGCCCTGCGCCCGCGCGCCGCCCGGGCCGAAGCCGATCCACCCCAGCTGCAGCGCGGAGAAGCGATAGCCGCGATTGGCCTGCAGCCGCTCCGTCGCCCGGCGCGTGGCTTCGCCCAGTTCGAAGGCGTAGCCGCACAGCGTCGCCGGGTGTTCCAGCAATGCCTGCAGCAACGCCTGGCGCCGGTCGTCGTCGAACCCTTGCGGGATCGCGAGCCGCAGGTCGCCGGCCGCCCGCGCGGCGGCGGCCGAAGCGCGCCGGCACGGCTCGCCGGGGACGATCGACGGTTCGGCCGCGGTCGTGGCCGCGACCTGCCAGCCCAGGCGTTCCAGCACGCCCTGCATGCAGGCGGTGTCCGCCTGTGCCGGCCCGGCGGTCGTCGCCACCGCCAGCAGCAACAGGCGCGCGAGGCGCGGCCACCGACACTGCCGGGCCGGGTTCATCGCTCCGGCCCCGCGGCCTCCCGCGGCAGGGTGGCCGGCGCCAGGTACTGCGCCAGCCGATCGAAGAAATGCCGGTAGAAGCCCGGATCCTGCACGGTGCTGCTGGCGACCCGCACCAGCGAATCGTCGTTGCCGCCGAACGGCAGCGAGACCGAACCGAGCGCGCCGACCCCGACGCTGGCCGAGGTCGGGCTCTTCTTCAGCGCATAGCGGTCCTGCACCGCGCTGACGAACACCAGCGCGCGCCCCTCGTCGGCCACGCAGGACACCCGCAGCACCAGTTGCTCGTGGCTCTCCTCGCGCGGCTGGAAGTTCTTGCTGCCCTCCACCGCGTCGGCGCCGGCGCGGGCGATGGCGTAGCCCTGGCTCAGCAGCGCGCGGCGGCCGGCCTCGCAGGCGCGGTCGGCCGCGGCATCGAACGTGCGCGAATAGGTATCGACCGAGCCGAAGGACTCGCGCAGCAGCGTGCTGTCGCCGGAACGGCCGCCACAGCCGGCCGCTGCCGCCATCGCGATGGTTGCCGCCAGGAACGCCGCAGGGCGCAGGATCATGGTTCCTCCCGCCATGTCGAAGGAGCCGGCAGCATAACGCCGCCAATGTCGGCGGACATTGACGGCGTCGGGCGGGTCCGCCGCGGTCGGCGACGGATCAGTTGGCCCAGCGGCCGGGAGCGGTGGATTGCGGCAGCACCTGCGCCGACAGCGGACGGTCGTGCTCGAGCAGGTTCACCGCATCGGCCAGGATCGAGGCCGACTCGCGCAGCAGCGGGTCCGGGCGCTTCTCGGCGGCCTTCTCGCGCGCGGCATCCTTGACGATGTCGCGCTCGTTGCCGGTCAGGCCGTCGTCGTTGCCGTCGTCGGCCAGCGGGTCCAGCGCCAGCCCCAGTTCCTTGCGGATCTCCTGGCGCTGCTTGCGCTGGTTCTCCTGCCGCTCGCGCTCGGCGCGGCGCTCGGTCTCGTTCAGCGACACGTACTTCTTCGCCGCCTCGGCGCGGAACTGCTCCACGTCCTCGTTCCACCAGCGGAACTCGCGGTCGCTGGCGACGCGCTCGTTGTGCAGCGTTTCGAGCTTGGGCAGCAGCGGCGCGAAGTTGCCGTACTGGGTGTGCGGCACCGCGGCGATGCGGGTCCACGGCAGCGCGTTGTCGTAGGTGCTCTCGCCGTACTCGCTGGCGTCGACGCTGGCCGGGAACGCCAGGTCCGGCACCACGCCCTTGTGCTGGGTGCTGGAGCCGCTGACGCGGAAGAACTGGGCGATGGTCAGCTTGACCTGGCCGAAGCGCTGGTTCTCGGTCGCCGGCCAGCGGTCCAGGTCGACGATGTTCTGCACCGTGCCCTTGCCGAAGCTGGTCTCGCCGATCACCAGGCCGCGGCCGTAGTCCTGGATGGCGCCGGCGAAGATCTCCGAGGCCGAGGCCGAGCCGCGGTTGATCAGCACCGCCAGCGGGCCGTCCCAGGCCACGTCCTGGCTGCGGTCGCTGTTGACGGTGACGCGGCCGCCGGATTCGCGCACCTGCACCACCGGGCCCTGCTCGATGAACAGCCCGGTGAGCTCAATCGCCTCGTCCAGCGAGCCGCCGCCGTTGTTGCGCAGGTCCAGCACCACGCCGTCGAGCTTATCGGCCTTGAACCCGGCCAGCAGCTTGGCCACGTCGCGGGTGGCCGAGGCGTAGTCGGCGGCGTTGCGGCGGCGGCCCTCGAAATCCTGGTAGAAGGTCGGCAGCTTGATCACGCCGATGCGGCGCTCCGGCTCCTCGCCGGTGCCGGGGATGGTCATGGTCTCGCCCTTGGCCGCCTGTTCGGCCAGACGCACCTTCTGCCGGGTCAGGGTGACGTGGTGGTGCTTGCCGTCCAGGCCTTCCTCGGCGGGGATGAATTCCAGCCGCACCTGGGTGTCCTTCTTGCCGCGGATCTTGGCCACCACGTCGTCGATGCGCCAGCCGATCACGTCGTCCACCGGCCCGGACTTGCCCTGGCCGACGCCGACGATGCGGTCGCCCGGCTTGAGCGTGCCGTCCAGCGCCGCCGGGCCGCCGGCGATGATCTCGCGGATCACCACCACGTCGTCCTGCCGCTGCAGCTGCGCGCCGATGCCCTCCAGCGACAGCGACATGGCCTGGTTGAAGTTCTCGGCGGTGCGCGGGGTGAAGTAGTCGGTGTGCGGGTCGACCGCGCTGGTGTAGGCGTTGAGGAAGAACGAGAACACGTCCTCGCCCTTCAGTTCGCCCACCGACTTGAGCAGGTTGGCGTAGCGCTTGTCCAGGGTCTTGCGGATTTCCGCCTGCGGCTTGCCCGCCAGCTTCAGCCGCAGCCAGTCGTTCTTCACCGACTTGCGCCACAGCTCGTCCAGCTCGGCGCTGTCGCTGGCCCACGGCACGTCCTTGCGGTCGTACTCGAAGCGCTCGTCGGCGCTGAAGTCGAAATCCTGCTTGAGCAGCTGGCGGGCGTAGCCGACGCGCTCCTCGACCCGCTGCTTGTAGACCGCGAACACCTCGAACGCCGGCTCCAGCTGGCCGCCGCGCAGGGCACCGGAAATGCCCGCCTCGAACGGCGCGAAGCGCTCGATGTCGGCCTGGGTGAAGAACTGCTTGCCGCCGTCGAGCGTCTCCAGGTAACGCTTGAACACGTCGCGCGAGGTTTCCGCATCCAGTGCGCGCGGACGGTAGGCGTAGCGGCTGTCGGACAGCAGCCCGTACACCAGCTTGGAAGTCGTCGCCTGGTCCACGGTCGCCGCCGACGGCAGCAACGGTGTATCGGCGCGCGCCAGCAGCGCCATCGGCACTGTCAGGGCGAAGGCCAGCAGGAAGGCGGGGACTCTGTAATTCATCTACGTACTCTTGGCACCGGGCCGGAAGGGGGAGACTGCGGGTAGGTCGGACAAGCCGACAGTGCCGAAAGTTTCAGCACTTGTCATCTGTCACGGATGCAGCGTAGCGGGCCGGCCGTAGCGAATTGTGAATCGCGGCCGGCACGGCAGGCCTCCATGCTTCCGGGTACGGCGCCCGCCCGCACCGGCGAAGACCGGCGGCGGCTACCGGCGGCCGCCGGCATGCGGCGGCCGGACGGGAATCCGCTCAGGAAGCGACGCCGGCGCCGGCGGCCTGGCGGTCGGCGTGGTACGACGAGCGCACCATCGGCCCGGAGGCGACATGGCTGAAGCCCAGCGCGTTGCCGTAGTCCTCGAACGCCTTGTATTCCTCCGGCGTCCAGTAGCGCAGCACCGGGTGGTGGTGCGGCGTGGGCTGCAGGTACTGGCCGATGGTGACCATGTCCACGTCGTGTTCGCGCAGGTCGCGCAAGGTGGCCTGCACCTGTTCGAGGGTTTCGCCCAGGCCGAGCATGATGCCGGACTTGGTGGCGATGGCCGGGTGCTGGGCCTTGAACTTCTTCAGCAGGGTCAGCGACCACTGGTAATCGGCGCCCGGGCGCACGTTGCGGTACAGGTCCGGCACGGTCTCGATGTTGTGATTGAACACGTCCGGCGGATTGGTCGCCAGGATCTCCAGCGCGCGCTCCATGCGGCCCTTGCCGCGGAAATCCGGGGTCAGCACCTCGATGCGGGTGTGCGGGGCCTTGTCGCGGATCGCGGCGATGCAGTCGACGAAGTGCTGGGCGCCGCCGTCGCGCAGGTCGTCGCGGTCGACGCTGGTCACCACCACGTACTTCAGGCCCATGTCGGCCACGGTCTGCGCCAGGCTGGCCGGCTCGTTCGGGTCCGGCGGCTTGGGCCGGCCGTGGGCGACGTCGCAGAACGAGCAGCGGCGGGTGCAGACCTCGCCCAGGATCATGAAGGTGGCGGTGCCGTGGCCGAAGCACTCGTGGATGTTCGGGCAGCTGGCTTCCTCGCACACCGTCACCAGCCGGTTCTCGCGCAGCTTGGCCTTGAGCTGCTGCACGGCGTTGCCGGAGGGAATGCGCACGCGGATCCAGGACGGCTTGCGCAGCACCGGGGCGTCGGCGAACTGCACCGGCGAACGCGCGATCTTGTCGCCACCCAGCTGTTTGATTCCTTCCTGCAGCGGCGCCGCGGCGGACGGGACTTCGCCCTGCACGACCTGCAGGGGAATGGAGCGGGTGGTCGATTGGGTCATGGCGTTTTCGGCGGCCTCAGGCCGCGGGATTGAGATCGGGAAGTCCGGCGCCGGGCTGCAGCTGCAGGCCGAACTGGCGGGCCAGCTGGGCCAGCAGTACCGGCTTGGCGGCCTCGATGCCCGAAGGACCGCCCAAGTCTAGCACCGAGGTCACCCGCAGCCCCTGGTAGCCGCAGGGATTGATGCGGTGGAACGGTTCCAGGTCCATGGCCACGTTGAACGCCAGGCCGTGGAAGGTGCAGCCGCGGCGCACGCGGATGCCGAGCGCGGCGATCTTGGCGCCGGCCACGTACACGCCGGGGGCGCCCTCGCGGCGCTCGGCGCCGATGTTCCACTCGTCCAGGGTGTCGATGATGGCCTGCTCGATCCGGCACACGTACTCGCGCACGCCGATGCCGAGCCGGCGCAGGTCCAGCAGCGGGTACACCACGATCTGGCCGGGGCCGTGGTAGGTCACCTGGCCGCCGCGGTCGACGTGCAGCACCGGGATGTCGCCCGGCGCCAGCACGTGTTCGTCCTTGCCGGCCTGGCCCAGGGTGAACACCGGGTCGTGCTCGACCACCCACAGCTCGTCGGCGGCGGCCTCGGTACGGGCATCGGTGAAACGCTGCATTGCATGCCAGACCGGCTCGTAGGCCTGGCGCCCCAGGTCGCGGACCAGCGCCGGGTACGTGCGCGCCGTTGCCGCCGGCGCCGTCCCGCAGCTGCCTACAGCGTCCACTTCACTTCCGGATGGCTGCGCAGCACGGTGTGCGCGGCGTCGTACAGCTCGCGGCTGGCGGCCTTGAACGCGATCCGCACCGAGACGTACTTGCCGTTGCTCGAGTGCTTCCAGCTGATGCGCTCGCTCAGCACTTCCACGCCCGCCTTTTCCAGCAGGCGCGGCAGCTCGCTTTCCAGCCCCCGGCCGGCCGCGCCCATGGCGCTGAGTTCGAAGGTGCCGGGAAACTGGAAGCCGTGTTCAGGATTGTCGGACTTGATTTCCATCGCGCCATTATCGGGGCGCAGGCCGGCAAACCCAAGTGCGGCGCCGGCGGCCGGGCCGGCGGAAATGGCCGGCGGCACGACGGGTTCCGGCCCGCCGCGGCCCCAACCCGGAAGTTCCGGCAACGTCGCGAAAACCCCATCGCCGTGGCCGGATTCGTCTTCCGGTTCACGCATCGCACCGTTCCGGCCGCCGTTGCACACCGGCGCGGTCCCGGCCCCCGCAAGGCCGGCATCACGCCGCGCGCGCTACCATCGACGGAGCAACGCAACGCAGTGATGCAGCCATGCGTCCATCGACGCGGCCTGCAACCACTATGCTGCGCCGCTCCGGTATGCGGCCCCGGGCTGCGCGTCGGTCCCGTCCCGTCCCAGCCTCCCTCCGCTTTCCAGGAGCCTCTATGCTGCTGCGCACCCCGTTGTTCATCGTCCTGGCCGGACTCGCCACGCTGGCGGCAACGCCGGCCCACGCTGCGGAACAGTGCGCGCAGAGCAAGTTGCGCAATACCCCGCCGGCGGTGAACTTCCGTATCGACAACGACCTGTTCGGCGGCGAGCAGCAGGACCAGGGCTACAGCAACGGCGCGATGCTGACGCTGGTATCGCCCAACCTGGTCGACTACACCCGCGATCCCTGCCTGCCGCGCCTGGCGCGCTGGGTGAACGGCTATCTCGAGCGCCTGCATCCGGGCGAGTTCGAGCAGCAGAACATGGTGTTCAGCATCGGCCAGGGGCTGTTCACGCCGACCGACAACACCCGTTCGGACCTGATCGAGGACGACCGCCCGTATGCCGGCGTGCTGCTGGTGGCCTTCGGCTACAACGCGCGCAACCACGACCACCTGCGCACCACGCAGCTGGCGCTGGGCATGGTCGGTCCCTCGGCGCAGGGCAAGCAGGTGCAGCGCGCGGTGCACAAGCTGATCGATGGCGACGACTTCAACGGCTGGGACCACCAGCTGCGCGACGAGCCGGTGTTCAAGCTGGTGCACGAGCGCATGCGCCGCTGGCCGGGCGATGGCCAGGCCAATGCCGCCGGCTGGGGCTGGGATGCGATCAGCCACTGGGGTGGCGCGATCGGCAACCTGGCCACCTACGCCAACACCGGCGGCGAAGTCCGCTTCGGCTGGAAGCTGCCCGACGACTTCGGCAGCACCCCGCTGCGCCCGGCCGGCGAGAACACCGCCCCGGCCCGGGCCGGACGCGTGCCGGGATGGTCCTGGCACCTGTTCGCCACCGCCGACGGGCGCTGGGTGCTGCGCGACATCACCCTGGACGGCAACACCTTCCGCAACAGCCACAGCGTGGACAAGCGCCCGCTGGTGGCCGACCTCGGCTACGGGCTGGCGATCATGCGCGGACAGTGGAAGTTCGCGCTGGCCCGCTACCACCGCACCCGCGAATTCGACCTGCAGAAGGAAACGCCGGTGTTCGGCAGCTTCACCATCAGCCGCAGCCTCTGACGGCGGCGGCCGGCCGGTCGCGACTGACGTCGCTCCTACGGGCAGGAGCGGCGTCAGTCGCGGGCTTTTCGGGCGGATCCCGCGATGCACGCCTTCCATGGATGGGCGAAGGGCCACGAAAAAGCCGGCGCGAGGCCGGCTTTTTCGTGGCGGACCGGGGCGATGCCCACTCCGGTGGAAGCTGCGGCGGGGCCGCTTACTCCGATTCCCACCACATCCAGAAGCTGTCCCACAGCCGCTTGAAGAAGCCGGCCTGCTCCACCGCCGCCACCGCCACCAGCGGCGCCTGGGCCACCACCTTGCCGTCCAGCGAGACCTTCACCGTGCCGACCTGCTGGCCGGCGGCGATCGGCGCTTCCAGCACCTTGGGCACTTCCATGCTCGGCTTGAGGTCGTTGTAGCGGCCGCGCGGCACGCTCACCAGCAACGGCTGCGCCACGCCCAGCTGCACCTGGTCGGCCTTGCCCTTCCAGATCTTCTGCGTGGTGACCGCGCCGCCCGGCTCGTACAGGCGATGGGTCTCGAAGAAGCGGAAGCCCCAGTTGAGCAGCGCCAGGCTGTCGTCGGCGCGCTGCTTCTCCGAGCTGCCGCCCATCACCACCGCGATCAGGCGCTGGTCGCCGCGCTGGGCCGAGCTCATCAGGCAGTAGCCGGCCGCCGAGGTGTGCCCGGTCTTGATGCCGTCCACGCTCTGGTCGCGCCACAGCAGCAGGTTGCGGTTGGGCTGGGTGATGCGGCCGACGGTGAATTCCTTGATCTTGTTGTAGGCGTAGGTCTCGGGATAGTCGCGGACCAGCGCGCGGCCCAGCAGCGCCAGGTCGTAGGCGCTGGAGTAGTGGCCTTCGGCGGTCAGGCCGTGGGCGTTGACGAAGTGCGAGTTCTTCATGCCGAGCTTGTCGGCATAGCTGTTCATCAGCGCGGCGAAGGCCTCCTGGCTGCCGGCCACGTGCTCGGCCAGGGCGATGGCGGCATCGTTGCCGGACTGCACCGCCATGCCCTTTTCCATGTCCTCCAGGCGCGCGGTCTGGTTGACCGCAAAACCGCTGTAGCTGCCGTCGGTGCCGGCGCCGCCCTCGCGCCAGGCGCGCTCGCTGAGCATCACCTGGTCGTCCGGGCTGACCTTGCCGTTCTTGATCTCCGCGGCCACCACGTAGGAGGTCATCACCTTGGTGATGCTCGCCGGCGCCACCTGGTCGTGGATGTTCTCGCCCGCCAGCACCTGGCCGGTGGCGTAGTCCATCAGGACCCAGGACTTGGAGACGCTGGGGGCCGGGGCCGGCGGCGTGGCCACCACGGCCGGTGCGGCAGCCGGGGCCGGGGCCGGCGTGGGCGTCTGGGCGGAAACCAGGCCGAAGGCGAGCGTGGCCACGGCGGCGGCGGCAAAACGGAATTTCATCGGACAGCAACTCCTGAGGGGCGCGGAGGTCGGGAAGACGGGCATTGTAGGCCCATGGCGGCGGCACGCAGGCCGCCCGCGAAGACGACGACGGGAGTCAGTCCCGGACGATCTGCGGGCGCCCGAAGCCAAGACCGGCGATGCGGCCGGCAAGTTCCGCGGCGCTGGCATGGTCGCTGGCCGGCACCCGCAGCCGCCACAGGGTGCGGCCGCCGCTGACGATGTCGCTGAGGCTGGCACCGGCGATGCCGGCCGCCGACAGCTGGGTGAGGGCACGGTTGGCGTTGTCGCGGTTGGAGAAACTGGCCACCTGCAGCAGCACATTGCCCAGCGTGGCGGCGGCGAGATCGCGTGCTGGCGCCTCGCGGGTGGCCACGGTCGCAGTCCGGGCCGGAGCTGGAGCCGAAGCCGGGGTCGTGGCCGTCGGCGCGGCGGCCGGCCGGCCGGTGGCCACGCGCACGCCGTTGTCCTTCATCCAGGCATCGAAATTGTCGGCCGAACCGGGCCGGGCGGAATCGGCGACGCGGTAGCGCCACTGTTCGCCGGCATCGGCCAGCGCCTGGCGCGCCGCCGGTACCGCGGCGGGCGCGGCCGGGGTCGCCGGCAGGCTGCCGACGAGCCGGTCCATGTCGCTGGCGGCCGCGGCCGCAACCGCTGTCGTGGCCGCGGCGGCCTCGGCCCTGCGCTCGCGGCGCGTGGACTTGCCGGCGCCTGCCAGCAGGTTGTCGCTGCCCGGGGTCAGCGCCTCCACCTCCACCCGCCCGGTGCCGCGCTGGGTGATGCCCAGCTTGACCGCCGCGGCGTAGCTCAGGTCGATCACCCGGCCGTCGTGGAACGGGCCGCGGTCGTTGACCCGGACCACCACCGATTCGCCGTTGTCCAGATTGGTGACGCGGGCGAAGCTGGGCAGCGGCAGCGTCTTGTGCGCCGCGGTGAAGGCGTACATGTCGTAGACCTCGCGGTTGGAGGTCAGCCGGCCATGGAACTTGCTGCCGTAGTAGGAGGCGATGCCCTTCTCGGAATAGCCCTCCACCTTGTCCATCACCCGGTACTGCTTGCCGAGCACGGTGTAGGGCGACTTGTTGCCCACCGGCGAGCGCGGCTCGTCGCTGACCACCGGCTCGGGAATGCAGGCGACATTGGGGACGTAGGCCGGCGTGCTGTCGGACACGCCCGGCTTGTACAGGCCGCCGGCGGTGTAGTTGCCGCGGGTGGCCGGGTCCTCGCTGGCCGGCGCGTAGGGCGAGCCTTCCGGACACCCGGCGGACTTGCCGCCTGGTGCCGGGGCACCGACCTTGGCGGTGGCGCCGGACGCGGCCGGTGCGGATTTCTTCGGCGCACTGCTGCAGGCGGCAAGCCCAAGCACGATCAACGCGGGGACCAGCAGCCTGATGTTCATGCCGGTGGCAGCTCCTTGCCGGCGATGGCCTGCGACAGCTGGAACACCGCCATCGCGTACATCTTGGAAATGTTGTAGCGGGTGATCGCGTAGTAGTTCTGGAAGCCCAGCCAGTACTGCTTGCCGTCGCTGGCCTCCAGCGTCACCGGGGTGGCGGTGGCCTCCGCCGGTACCGGCACCCGCGGCTGGTAGCCGCGCGCGGCCAGCTCGGCCAGGCTGTGGTTGGGGGTCCAGTCGGTGGGGTTGAACTCCTCGTGGCCGGCGGCCAGCGTCGCCGGCACCGCCACCTCGCCGCCGCGCACCCAGCCGCCCTTCTTCACGAAATAGTTGGCGATGGAGGCGAACACGTCGTCGAAGTTGCCGAACAGGTCGCGGCGGCCGTCGCCGTCGCCGTCCACGGCGAAATCCAGGTAGCTGGACGGCATGAACTGGCCCATGCCCATCGCCCCGGCATAGCTGCCCTTGAGCGCGGTGATGTCCAGCTTTTCCAGGCGCGCCAGCTCGAACAGCTTGGCCAGTTCGTCGCGGAAGAACAGCTCGCGGCGCACCTCGCGCTCGAGCTTGTCCGGATCGCCGCTGCGCGGGTAGTTGAAGGCCAGCGTGTACAGCGCATCGAGCACGCGATGGTTGCCGGTGTTGCCGCCGTAGCTGGTCTCCACGCCGATGATCGCCACGATCACCTCGGCCGGCACGCCGGTGCGCTGCTGCACGCGCTCCAGTTCGGCGCGGTGCTGGGCGAGGAACTTCCTGCCGCCGTCGATGCGCGCCTGGCTGATGAACATCGGCCGGTATTCGTTCCACGGCTTGACCCGCTCGGCCGGGCGCGCCATCGCCGCGATGATCGGCTGCCGCACCTGCGCCTGGTCGAGCACGCCGGCGATATAGGCCGCATCGATCCCGTAGCGGGCGGCGGTGTCGCGGATGAAGTTGGCGCGGGCCACCTCGAACGGCACCGGGGTCAGGTCCACCGGCGGCGCGGTCGGCGCGGCCGCCTCGGGCACCGCCTCGGCCGGGGTATCGCCGCCCGCCGCGGGTGCGCGCGGGGTGTCCACGGCCGGCGGCGCCGCGGGTGGGGACGGCGGCTGGGTCGCACAGGCGACCAGGCCGAAGGTAATGAAGCACACCAGTACGCGTCGAATCATCGGGCGAGATTAGCAGGTCGAGGATGAATTTCCAGCAATAAGACCATGAATCACAAGAAGATTAAACGCCAATTCCCGCACATCCGGCCGGCCCGGCACGATCGCCGGCCGGTATCGGCGCGGACAGGCGGGCACCGACCGCCGGCAACGGGCAGCCAGGACATGGCAGGGCAAGGAAAGGTCAGAAGGACCGCCGGTTGCGCCCCCATCCCCGCGGGCGCAACCGGCCGTCCGGCCGGATCCAGTGCGGGCGCGACCCGCGTCTCCCCACGCGGATCCCGTCCCGAATTCGGCGATGGCCGAGCGATGGCGCGGCGGCCGTCCCCGCCCTCGGCACGGTGCCGCGAGGCATCCGGCAACCGGGACGGGGGCGCTATTGTGCAGTCTGAATGGGGGCAATGGTTTGATCGCGATCAAAACTCGGCACAGCCGATCGGGCGAGCCCCCGGGAAAAGGAGCGCCGGGCCGCCAGCGGATGCGACCGGGCTGCTGCATGTTTTTGCTGCCGCGCAGGCAGTTCAGGAAAGGCAGGTCATCTGCGAAGAGGCGGCATAGCCGTTCGCTGCCGCCTGGGCAGCCAGGAAAAGACTGGAGTGGAACCAGAACCAGCCGAGCGGGTTTGCTGCCGCGCAGGCAGCTCGGGAATGTGACCCCAGAAGGCTCTCTTCCCTTCCGCGGGAGCGCGCGTTGCCGGGCCACCTGGCTGCTGACCGAAAAGCCCGCGACTGACGTCGCTCCTACAACGTTTCCCTGCCGTTGGCTGGAGCGACGCCGGGGGGCCGCGGGCCGTCAGTCGCGATCGAGGCCCGTCGAACGCCCTTCCGGGCCGGGGCAGGTGAGGACGGAAGGAGGCCCGCCGCACCGGCGGGCGCGGTCAATGCCCGTGCACCGGGCGGTGCGCCTTGATCGCCATCACCAGGCCGAAGCCGGCCAGCAGCGACACCGCCGAGGTGCCGCCGTAGCTGATCAGCGGCATCGGCACGCCCACCACCGGCAGCAGGCCGGAGATCATGCCGCCGTTGACCACCACGTAGACGAAGAACGCCAGGCCGGTGGCGCCGGCCAGCAGCCGCGAATAGGTGTCGCGCGAATCCACCGCGATCCACAGGCAGCGCCCGATCACCACCAGGTACAGCGCCAGCACGATGGCCACGCCGATCCAGCCGAATTCCTCGCTCAGCACCGAGAACGCGAAATCGGTGGTCTGCTCGGGGATGAAGTTCAGATGCGACTGCGAGCCCAGTCCCCAACCCTTGCCGTCCAGCCCGCCCGAGCCGATCGCGATCTTGGACTGGATGATGTTCCAGCCGGCGCCCAGCGCATCGCTCTCCGGGTCCAGGAACATCAGGATGCGGTCCTTCTGGTACGGCCGCAGCAGCCAGAACCACGCCACCGGCGCGGCGGCGGCCACCCCGCCCAGCGCCACCCCCACCCACCACCACGGCAGGCCGGCCAGCAGCAGCACGAACGCGCCGCTGGCGGCGATCAGCACGCCGGTGCCGAAGTCCGGCTGCAGCATCACCAGCGCGGTCGGCACGCCGATGATCACCGCCGTCGTCAGCACCACCGGGATGCGCGGCGGCAGCGGCATGCGGTGCAGGTACCAGGCCACCATCATCGGCAGGCTGACCTTGAGCAGCTCGGCCGGCTGCAGGTAGAAGAACTTCAGGTCCAGCCACTGCCGCCCGTACTTGCCGGTGCCCAGCACGAACACCGCCAGCAACGGGATCATCGACACCGCGTAGATCATCGGCGTCCACGCGCGCAGGCGCAGCACCGACAACCGCGAGATCACCCACATCGCCGCCAGGCCGATCGCGAAGCGCACCGCCTGGGCCATGACCAGGCGTTCGCCGCCGGCACTGTGCAGCACCGCCAGGCCGATCCCCATCAGCGCCATCAACGCCAGCAGCAGCGGCCAGTCCAGGCTGCGCGCGAAGCGCCCGGCCATTTCCGCCGCCCAGCGCAGGAAGTCCCTCATCGCGCCTCCCCGGTGGCGGGCGCGGGCGCCGCCCTCGCCGGCGACGGCAGCGGCGCGGGACCCGGCGGCAGCGGCTCCGACGGCGCCCCGACCAGCACCGGCAGCGTCTCCAGCCGTGCCGCGGCGGCCTCGCCGGCCGCACGCAGCGCCGGGTCCTCGGTGTCGTGCACGGCAACGCCGACGACGGTGGTGCCGCGGTCGCTGTCCAGCGGCTGCAGCCCGTCGGGCAGCTTGCCCAGCAACCAGGCGTCGAACACCTTGCGCGCGATCGGCGCGGCGGCGCTGCCGCCGTAGCCGCCGCCCTCCACCGCGATGGCGACGGCGATGGTCGGGTTCTCGGCCGGGGCGAAGCCGACGAACAGCGCGCGGTGACGCAGGTGCAGCGGCAGGCTGCGCGGGTTGACCGCCGCCGTGCCGCGGCGGCTGACCACCTGCGCGGTGCCGGTCTTGCCGGCCATCGAATAGGGCGCCCCGGCGGCGACACGGGCGCCGCTGCCGCCGGGCTGCATGGTCGCCATCATGCCCTCGCGCACCGCCTGCAGGTTGCCGGGATTGGGGCTGATCGGCCGGCTGGCCGGCTGCGCCAGCGGCAGCCAGTCGTGGTCGAAGCCGGTGCGCTGCTCCACCGCCAGGTGCGGCCGCCGCAGCTGGCCGTCGGCCAGGCCGGCGACCGCGCGCACCAGTTGCAGCGGCGTCACCTTCCACAGGCCCTGGCCGATGCTGGCGTTGACCGTGTCGCCGGGATACCAGCGCTCCTTGCCCTTGGCCGCCGGCGAGGGCAGGATGCCGCCGATCTCGCCGGTCAGGTCGATGCCGGTCGGCTCGCCGAAGCCGTAGTTCCGCATGTACTGGCTGAAACGCTCGATGCCCAGGTCCAGCGCCAGCTGGTAGTAATAGGTGTTGACCGACTGCGCGATCGACTTGCGCAGGTCGGTCCAACCGTGGCCGCCGCGGTTGGCGTCGCCCCAGCCACGGCTCACGCCCGGCAGGTAGAACATGCCGCGCGAGAGGATCTTGTCCTCCGGCCGGCGCACGCCGCTGTCCAGCCCGGCCAGGCCGATCAGCGGCTTGAGCGTGGAACCGGGCGCCACGCCGCCGAGCACCAGCCGGTTGAACTGCGGCCGCGAGGGGTTCTCGTTGAGCGCCTTGAAGTCGGCGTGGGAGATGCCGTTGACGAACAGGTTGGGGTCGTAGGACGGCAGGCTGACCATGGCCAGGATCTCGCCGCTGCGCGGGTCCATCGCCACCGCCGCGCCCTCGAATTCGCCGAACGCGGCCACCATCGCCCGCTGCAGGTCGGCGTCGATCGACAGCCGCAGGTCGGCGCCGGACTGCGCCGGCACCCGGCCGACGGTGCGGATGGCGCGGCCCTGCACGTTGGTCTCGACCTGCTCGTAGCCGACCTTGCCGCGCAGCTGGGTCTCGTAATAGCGCTCCAGCCCGGACTTGCCGATGTGGGTCAGCGCGGCGTTGCCCTCGCCCAGCGTCTCCAAGTCCTTGTCGTCGATGCGGCCGACGTAGCCGATGATGTGGGTGAACAGGTCGCCATAGGGGTAGCGCCGGGTCAGGTACGGCTCCAGTTCCACGCCCGGGTAGCGCCAGCGGTCCACCGCGAAGCGCGCCATCTCCTCGTCGGACACGCGCAGCTTCAGCGTCACCGGCAGGAAGCTGCGGCGCGCCCGGCGCGACTCGTTGAAGCGCTCGATCTCCTCGTCGGTCAGCGAGAACAGGGTGCGCAGCCCGGCCAGGGTCGCCTCCATGTCCTGCACCTTGTCCGGGGTCACGTCCAGCCGGAACGCCGGCACGTTCTCGGCCAGCAGGCGGCCGTTGCGGTCGTAGATCATGCCGCGCCCGGGCACCACCGGCCGCGGCTTGATGCGGTTGGCCTCCGAGCGGGTGGCGTAGATGTCGTGGTCGAGCACCTGCAGCTTGAAGTACCAGGCGCCCAGGCCGACCAGCGTCACCAGCACGCCGAGGAAGCCGAGCGCGGCGCGGCGCCGGAACTGCTCGGCCTCGGCGTGCGGGTTCTTGGCCTGGCGGCGCGGGTACATGGCTCAGCGTCCGCGCCGGCCCAGCCGCGCCGCATCCAGCAGCACGAACACCGGCAGCCACAGCGCCATGCCCAGCAGCGGCGCCCACCAGTACGCCCACGGCAGCACCGGCTCGCCCAGCAGCAGGTGGATCGCGGCGCTGACGATGCGGTCGTTGACCAGCAACCCGCCGATGGCCAGTGCCTGCTGCGACATCGGGAAGAAGCGGATGCGCGCGCGGAAGCGCTGCAGGATGAAGGTCATGATCACCAGCCGCAGCGCCTGCTCGCCGAGGATGCCGCCATACAGCAGGTCGGCGACCAGCCCGGCGATGAAGGCGAAGCCGAGCCCGGCCCGTTCCGGGGTCTCGATCACCCAGTACGACAGCACCAGCGCCAGCCAGTACGGGCGCAGCGGCTGCAGCAGCGCCGGCAGCGGCACCAGCCCCAGCAGCAACGCCAGCAGCAGGCTGACCGGCAGCACCCAGCCCTTGCCGCGCAGCCGGCTCATGGCGTGGCCTCCGCTGCGGCGGAAGGCGCCTGGCGGGCGCCGTCGGCGCCCGTAGCCGCGCCCTCGGCACCTTCCAGCGGCACCGCCGGGGTGGTGCGCAGCAGCAGCACGTCGCGGCCGCGGTCCAGCTTGGCCGCCGGCTCCAGCTCGCCGACCAGGAAGGCATGGGTGTCGTCCGGGCGCAGCCGGGTGATGGTGCCGACCGGGAACCCGGCCGGGAAACGCCCGCCCAGGCCCGAGGTGACGATCTCGTCGCCGACCTCGACCCCGGCGCTGAGCGGCACGTCGCGCAGCTCCAGGCTGTCGCCGCGGCCATAGACGATCAGGCGCACGCCGTTGCGCGCCACCGTGACCGGCACCGCATGGTCCGGGTCGGTCAGCAGCAGCACCGTGGCATGCGCCGGGGTGACCGCGATCACCTGGCCCATCAGCCCGCCGGCGTCGATCACCGCCTGGCCCACGTGCACGCCGTCGCGGCTGCCGGCGGCCAGCACCAGCCGCTGCCGCACCGGGTCCAGGTCGATGTCCAGGATCGGCGCCAGCTGCACGTCCAGGCCGCTGCGCTCGGCGACGTTGAGCAGCTCGCGCAGCTGCGCGTTGTCCAGCGCCGCGGTCTGCAACCGGGTCAGGCGGGCGTTGGCGATCAGCAGCTGGTTGCGCAGCTCGCGGTTCTCGGCCACCAGCTGGCCGTGGCTGGCGGCGGTGTCCTTGACCTGGCTGCCGAGCCTGCCCGGCAAGCCGGCCAGCGCCCACATCGGCTGCACCAGCACGTTGGCCTGCGCGCGCAGGCGCGACAGCCACCCGCCCTGGTCGTCGAGCACGATCAGGACGATCGCCAGCGCCAGGTAGGCCAGCAACCGCAGCGGACTGCTGGCGTCACCCGGACGGGAGGCTACGGGAGGACCGGCGTAGGGAGGCACGGAAGGTTCGGCTGCAGGAGACGGAAGGAAGATACGACGACGCCCCATCGGGGCGCGGCCGGCGCCCGCGCAGCGCGGCGGCCATCACGCCGACGGGGCGCGCGGTACCGCATGTCACTCGGGGGCGAAGAACTCGTTGCCGTGCATGTCCACCAGCTCCAGCGCGCGGCCGCCGCCGCGGGCCACGCAGGTCAGCGGATCGTCGGCCACCTGCACGTGCAGGCCGGTTTCCTCGGAGATCAGCCGGTCCAGGTCGCGCAGCAGGGCGCCGCCGCCGGTCAGCACGATGCCGCGCTCGGCGACGTCGGCGCACAGTTCCGGCGGGGTCTGCTCCAGCGCCAGCTTGACCGCGCTGACGATGCCCGACAGCGGTTCGTGCAGCGCCTCGAGCACTTCGTTGGAGCTGATCTTGATCATCTTCGGCACGCCCTCGGCGAGGTTGCGGCCGGAGATCTCCATCTCCTGCACGTCGGTCTGCGGGTAGGCGCAGCCCAGTTCGACCTTGATCCGCTCGGCGGTGGCCTCGCCGATCAGCATGCCGTGGTTGCGGCGCACGTAGTTGGTGATCGACTCGTCGAAGCGGTCGCCGCCGATGCGCACCGAGGCCGAGTAGACGATGCCGTTGAGCGAGATCACCGCCACCTCGGTGGTGCCGCCGCCGATGTCGATGACCATCGAGCCGCGCGCCTCGGTCACCGGCAGCCCGGCGCCGATCGCCGCGGCCATGGGCTCCTCGATCAGGTAGACGTCGCGGGCGCCGGCCTCTTCCGCCGATTCCTTGATCGCGCGGCGCTCGACCTGGGTCGAGCCGGCCGGCACGCACACCAGCACGCGCGGGCTCGGGCGCAGGAAGCGCGACTTGTGCACTTTCTTGATGAAGTGCTTGAGCATCGCCTCGGTGTAGGTGAAGTCGGCGATCACGCCGTCCTTCATCGGGCGGATGGTGGTGATGTGGCCCGGGGTACGGCCGAGCATCTGCTTGGCCTCGGCGCCGACCGCGGCGACCGAGCGGGTGCCGCCGATGGCGCGGTCCTGGCGCACCGCCACGACCGACGGCTCGTTGAGCACGATTCCCTGCCCGCGTACGTAGATGAGGGTGTTGGCCGTGCCCAGGTCGATGGACAGGTCATTGGAGAACATGCCACGCAGCTTCTTGAACATCTGGGGAGTGATCCTGAGGGGTGTCGTGCCCGGCGCCGACTGGCGAAAAAATGGGCATAAAACGAGGCCGGTTAGCCTAGCAACCTCCCCCGGCGCGGGCAAGGAAAATTCGTTGGAAAACCGCGCCTTCGCTCGTTCTCGGCCACCGCCGGACAGCACCGGTTCTGGCCCTGCACCGCCGCAGCCGTTAACCTTTGCACCGCTCCGCGCCAGCCGGCGCCCTCCCCACCCCCTCGCGCGGGTGGAAATCCCCTTTCGTAAAGGCCCGTTGCCGATGTCCGCTCTGATCTGTGGTTCTCTTGCCTTCGACACCATCATGGTGTTCCCGGACCAGTTCAAGAACCACATCCTGCCGGACAAGGTGCACATCCTGAACGTGTCGTTCCTGGTGCCGCGGATGCGCCGCGAGTTCGGCGGCTGCGCCGGCAACATCGCCTACAACCTCAAGCTGCTGGGCGGCGAGCCGATCCCGATGGCCACCGTCGGCCAGGACTTCGGCCCGTACCGCGAGCACTTCATCGAGCAGGGCATCGACCTGTCGCGGGTCAAGGTGATCGACGAGCTGTTCACCCCGCAGGCGTTCATCACCACCGACCACGACAACAACCAGATCACCGCCTTCCACCCCGGCGCGATGATGCGTTCCTACGAGAACCACGTGAAGGACGTGCCGGGCGTGAGCTTCGGCATCGTCAGCCCGGACGGCCGCGAGGGCATGATCCAGAACGCCGTCGAGTTCCTGGAATGCGGCATCCCGTTCATCTTCGACCCCGGCCAGGCCATGCCGCTGTTCAACGGCCCGGAGCTGCGCACCTTCATCGAGCAGGCCGACTACGTGGTGGTCAACGACTACGAGTCCAACCTGCTGCAGGAGCGCACCGGCTGGGACGAAAAGGACATCGTGCAGCGGGTGAAGGCCTACATCACCACCCAGGGGCCGAAGGGCGCGGTGATCCACACCCCGGAAAAGAGCTTCCAGATCCCGCCGGCGCACGAGCGCCGCGTGGTCGACCCCACCGGCTGCGGCGACGCCTTCCGCGCCGGGCTGATCTACGGCATCGAGAAGGGCTACGACTGGCTGACCGTGGGCCGCATGGGCAACCTGATGGGGGCGCTGAAGGTGGAGCACCCGGGCACCCAGAACCAGCGCTTCGACTTCGCCGAGTTCAACGAGCAGTTCAAGCAGCAGTTCGGCTATTCGCTGTAAGGCCTGCCGGCCTCCGGCACCGCCCGCCCCGGCGCGTCACTGCCCGGGCAGCCGGAGTCGGCGCTTCGGTTTTGCCGGGTTCGACCGGCAGTTCGAGCAACAGCCCGGCCACCCGCCGTAAGTGAACCCTGTCCGTCGACAGGGTTTCCTGCGACGGCGCCGGCATCCCCGGCCCGTCGTTGCCCGTCGCTACCGGACCGGGGCGGCCTCCCGCCAGCGCGCCAGCAGCGCCCCGCAATCGCGCAGGTGCCAGTCGGCCAGGCCCGGCCACGGGTTCTGCGGCATGTTCACCAATACCGTGGCGACCCCGGCGGCGCGGCCGCAGGCCAGGTCGTACCGGTGGTCGCCCACCATCAACATCCGCGCCGGCGCCACCCGCCAGCGCTCGGCGAATCCCAGCAACCCCGCCGGATGCGGTTTCGGCAGGCCATCGTCGCGGCCGACGATCTCGGCCTCGGGAAACCCCCCCTCCAGCCCGATCGCGGCCAGCGTCACCTGCGCCAGCTCGCGGGCGTTGCGGGTCAGCAGGCCGAGCCGGCAGCCGGCGGCATGCAGCGCCCGCACCAGCTCGAGGGCGCCGGGCGCGGCGATGGCGGCTTCGGCCAGGGCCCGTTCGTGCCGCAGCAGCCAGGCGCGCTTGGCCCGGGCCTCGGCCGCGGGGATCTCGGCCAGGTGGTGCAGGATGTCGGCGTCGGCGGGAATGCCCAGCTCGCGCCGGATCAGGTCGAAATCGTGCACCGGCAGCGTCAGCGTGCCGTCCATGTCGAACACCCAGTGACGGCAGTGCGCCAGTGCCGGGAGGGCGCTGGCCGCGGTTCCAGGCACGCTCAGTCCCAGGCCGGCATCTGGCTGCCGTCCAGGCCGCCGGTCTCGAACAGCACGGTGCGGGTGCCGCCTTCCTTCACCGGGAACTCGATCTGCACGGTGCCGGCGTTGCGCGCCAGCTTCCACAGCGCCTTGTTGTCGGTGACGAACATGGCGATGGCCTCGTCGGTATCCGGCCGGTACGCCGCCATCCTGCGCGGGGCGCCGCCATCGACCGTCACCGTGACCTGGCAACGGCCATAGCAGGCCTTGGCGAAGTCGCCGGCCTGCAGCACCAGGTAGGCATGGCGCTTCCATTCGGGGTGGTCGCGGAACACCAGCTGCACCTGCCTGGCGCCGCTGCCGTCCACGTCCACCGGCTGCTTGCCGTAGATCGCCGCCGAGCGCTGCACGCCCTTGCTGCCGACCGTGACCTGGTTGTAGTGCCACAGCGCCTGCATGCGCCGCAGTTCGCGCGCGGCCTCGGCCTTGGCCTTGACCTCGGCGTAGCCGGGCTCGATGCGCCGGGCGGCCTCCGAGTCCGGGTACTGGTCGAACAGCGCCGCGCCATGGATGCGCGCCTTGTCCCAGTCGCCGCCGGCGACCGCGCTGTCGTACTGGCTGCCGACCACCTCGGCCTTCTGCTCGCGCTCGGCACGCGCCTGCTCGGCGGCAGCGGCCTGCGCCTGGCGCTCGGCTTCCGGATCGCTGCAGGCGGCCAGCGCGACGGCGCACAACGCGCCAAGGACGATACGTTTCATCGTGAAGCTCCGTGTTCGGTCGGTTCGGCACGCCCGGCCCAGGGCCGCGGCGTGGTCGCCGGGTACTTTAATCGCCCACGTCCGCGATTGCCGCAGGCCGCGTCCGCGGACGAAAAACGGCGGGCTCGCGCCCGCCGTCTCCGTCGTTGCCGCCGAACGCCGCCTACTGTTGCGCGGCAGCGTCGGCCTTGCCCAGCATGTCGGCCACCGAGGCGGTGGTGATCGGGTGGTAACCCGGCCTGGCGCGCTCGAACACCTCGCGGGCGAAGGCCAGGCCTTCCGGCGTCTTCACCAGTTCGGCGTAGATCGGCAGGATCAGCTTGCGGCGGCCGACGCGCTGGATGAACTCGCCGGCGGCGGTGTTGGCCTCGCCGTAGCCGCTGCGGATGGCCAGCGGATACCAGCGCATGGCGATCTCGCCATTGCCGGTGCCGGTGAACTTGTAA
This sequence comes from Xanthomonas chitinilytica, assembly GCF_026107455.2. GTDB lineage: Bacteria > Pseudomonadota > Gammaproteobacteria > Xanthomonadales > Xanthomonadaceae > Stenotrophomonas > Stenotrophomonas chitinilytica. The sequence continues at coordinate 407,431 of NZ_JAPCHY010000002.1, forward strand.
GCGCGGTCCAGCTGCGCCAGCTTCTCCACCGGCACGGTCTTGCCCAGGCCGTCGATGAAGTGCACCCATTCCTGGGTGCCCCACTCGCTGGTCACCTGGTTGCTGGGCAGGTTGTCGCTGCCCAGCCAGGCGATGCGCGCGGTATCGACGATGCTGAAGTTGCGCGAACGCGCCTTGGCCGCGAACGCCGGGATGCCCGGCTCGTTGAGCCAGGCGTCCAGCTCGGCGGCGGTCACCGCGTTCGGGTTCTTCGGCAGCAGGTTCTTCTTCAGGTAGTCGACGAACTGGTCGGTGTTGGCGCTCTGGAAGGCGTGGTCGTCGAACCAGCCGCGCAGGAACGGGTCGAACGTCTCGCGGCCGAAACGCTGCTCCAGGAACTGCAGGAACCACGAGCCCTTGACGTAGGCGACGTTGCTCAGCGCTTCGTCCGGATCGCGCTCGCTCAGCGGCGGCAGCGCCAGCGCCTGGTCGGCCGGACTCATGTCCTTGACCTCGGCCAGCAGGTCGTTCTGGTCGATCTCGCGCTCCATCTCGGCCATTTCCGGGCCGTACAGCGCCTCGGTGATGCGGCCCTGCACGTAGGTGGTGAAGCCTTCGTTGAGCCAGATGTCCTTCCAGCTGGCGTTGGTCACCAGGTTGCCGGACCAGCTGTGCGCCAGCTCATGGGCGATCAGCGACACCAGCGACTTGTCGCCGACGATCACGGTCGGGGTGGCGAAGGTCAGGCGCGGGTTCTCCATGCCGCCGAACGGGAACGACGGCGGCAGCACCAGCATGTCGTAGCGGCCCCAGCGGTACTCGCCGTACAGCTTCTCGGCCGCGACGATCATCTTCTCGGTGTCCTCGAACTCCTTGGCGGCCTTGCCGGCCATCGACGGCTCGGCCCAGACGCCGGCGCGGCCGGAGATCGGCTCGAACACCAAGTCGCCGGCGGCGATCGCCAGCAGGTAGGACGGGATCGGCTGCGGCATCTTGAAGGTGTAGTCGCCGTCGCGCGCGGCCTTGGGATCGTTGTCGGCGCTCATCAGCACCATCACGTCCGGGCGCGAGGTGACGTGCGCGCTGTAGGTGAAGCGCACGCTCGGGGTGTCCTGCAGCGGCACCCAGGAGCGGGCGTGGATCGCCTGCGACTGGCTGAACATGAAGGGCTGCTGCTTGCCCTCGGTCATCGACGGCTCCAGCCACTGCAGGCCCGAGGCGGTCGGCGCGGTGTGGTAGCTGACGGCGACCGTGCCCGGCTGCTGCGGCGCTTCGATGGTCAGCTTGCTGCCGAACACCTTGTCGGCGTCGGCCAGCTGGAACGCCAGCGGCGCGCGCTTGCCCTCGGCGTCGATGGATTCGACCTTCTCGATGGTCAGTTCGCGCGTATCGAGCACCAGCTGCGCGGCATCCTTGTCCTTCCACTCCAGGGTGTAGGTGGCGGTGCCGCCGATCTGCCTGCTGTCGAAATCCAGCTTCAGGTCCAGCGCCAGGTCCTTGATGACCACCTTGTCCGGCTCGGCATAGGAGCTCTCGTCGTGGCTGCGATCGACAGCGTTCACGGTGGCGGCGGCCTTCTTGGCGACGGGTTCGGCAACGGGGTTGGCGGGTTCTTTGCCGCAGCCGGCAGCCAGAGCCACGGCCAGGGGCAGCATCAGGAACGGTGAGCGCATCTATCGGGACCAATCTGGGTGAAACCGCCAGTTTACCCCCCTGCCGCGGCCACGTCCGGTCCGCGGCCTCATTCCGCGGGCGGCGCAGCGTCCCCGCCCAGCAGGCGATGGCCGCCGGTGAACTTGGCGCGGTACATCGCCGCGTCCGCACGCTGGTACAGCGCGCGCAGGTCCTCGCCGGGCCGGTACACCGCAAAGCCGGCGCTGGCGTAGACCGGCATCGGGATCTCCCCGTGCGGGTGCTCAAGCGTCTCCAGCCACTGCCGCAGCTTGGCGGTGGCCTCCGCTTCCGGGGCATGCACGCCGAGCAGGAACTCGTCGCCGCCCCAGCGGCCGATCCAGTCCTGCGCCCCCAGCCACTGGTAGGCCGACTCCACCAGCCGCACCAGCACCTGGTCGCCGGTCTGATGGCCGAGCTGGTCGTTGATCGGCTTGAGGTTGTCCAGGTCGACCACGAACAGCACGAACGGCCAGCCCTTGGCCTGCGCCTCGCGCGCCGATTCGGCCAGCGCCTGCTCGCAGCCGCGGCGGTTGAGCGCCTCGGTCAGCGGGTCCAGCAGCACGCTGCGGCGCAGGTCGCTCAGGCCGGCGTCCACGCCGTGCAGGCTGCGGTTGATGCCGCGCAGCAGGCGGCCGATCTCGTCATCCCCCAGGTCGGGCAGGTGCGGCAGCCGCTGGTCGTCGTAATAGGCGTCCAGCGCATCGGCAGCGGCGCGCAAAGGCGCCAGCAGGCGGTGCAGCGCCAGCAGGGTCAGGCCGGCGGCGACCAGGGTCGCGGCCAGCGCCAGCCCCAGCAGGTCGCCCGGCCAGGTCCCGTTGCGCAGCAGCGCCCAGCCGAGCAGGCACAACAGCGGCAGCAGGATGCCGGCCAGCGTCACCGCCAGCAGCCGGGTGCTGAAGGAACCGGGAAACAACCGCGACAATCCCTGGTACAGACGCATGCGACTTCCCCGATGGCAGGACGGTGGCGGCGGCCTCAGACCTTGTAGCCGGAGTGGATCGAGACGATGCCGGCGCTGAGGTTCTTGTAATGGCAGCGGGCGAAGCCGGCCTGGCCCATCATCGCCTTCAGTTCTTCCTGCGGCGGATGCTTGCGGATGCTCTCGGCCAGGTAGCGGTAGCTGTCGGCATCGCCACGGGCGAACAACCGGCCCAGCCGCGGCAGCACCTGGAAGGAGTGGAAATCGTAGACCGGCTTGAACCAGTCGACGGTGACCTCGGAGAATTCCAGCACCCGCGCCTGGCCGCCCACCTTCAGCACCCGGTACATCTCGCGCAGCGCCGCGTCCTTGTCGGTGACGTTGCGCAGGCCGAAGGAGATCGTCACCAGGTCGAAGCTCTGGTCCGGGAACGGCAGCGCCTCGGCGTTGCACTGCACGTAGTCGAAACCGGATACATGGCCGCGGTTGGTCAGGCGGTCGCGGCCGACCGAAAGCATGCCGGCGTTGATGTCGCCCAGCACGACCCCACCCTCCCCGCCGACCCGGTCCTTCAGCAGCACCGCGATGTCGCCGGTGCCGCCGGCCAGGTCGAGCACCCGGTCGCCCGGCTTGACCTGCGCGGTGGCGACGAAATAGCGCTTCCACACCCGATGGATGCCCAGGCTCATCAGGTCGTTCATCAGGTCGTAGTTGTCGGCGACCGAGGTGAAGACCTGGCCGACAAGCTTCTGCTTGTCCTTGGCCGGTACGTCGCGGAAGCCGAAGTGGGTGGTGCCGGTCTTGTAGGGGGATTCGCTCATGCCCGCGATTATCGCACCGCCGGGGCCGGCGCGCCGGCTCCGGGCCGTGCACGGCCGCTATCATGCCCGCCACCGCATCGCCGCCCGGCCCGGCCGGCGGCGGCGTTTCCCGCCGCACAACGGAATCCCGCATGATCGCCACGCCCGACTACCGCGCCCTGCTCGACACCGCCATCGCCGAAGCCCGCCAGGGCCTGGCCGAGGGCGGCATCCCGATCGGCGCGGCGCTGTACCACAACGACGGCCGCCTGCTCGGCTGCGGCCACAACCGCCGGGTGCAGGAGGGCGACCCGTCGATCCACGGCGAGACCGACGCCTTCCGCAAGGCCGGCCGCCAGCGCGGCTACCGCGACACCCTCATGGTCACCACCCTGGCACCGTGCTGGTACTGCTCGGGGCTGGTGCGCCAGTTCAACATCGGCACCGTGGTGGTGGGCGAATCGGTCACCTTCCACGGCGGCATCGACTGGCTGCGCGAGAACGGCGTCAACGTGATCGACCTGGCCGACGAGCGCTGCATCGGCATGATGCGCGACTTCATCGCCACCCACCCGGAGTTGTGGAACGAGGACATCGGCGAATAGCGGCCGCCGGTCCCCTCCCTTCCCGCCCTCCGGGAAGGGAATTTCATGCACGTGGTCACGCTATGGGCGCGTCTGTGGCCCGTGCTTACGTTTCTGTAACACGCCGCAGGCACATTCAGCTTATGGTTCATCCACCAGGGGGTCGTCGACTTGGAGGTGACGTGATGCACACGCAGCTCAAGCACAGTCCTGACCATCACGATTCCATCGCCCGCGCCCGCGAGCGGCTGCAGGTGCAGTACTCCCGGCACCGCAATTCCGCCGACTTCTGGGACGCCTACCAGGCCATCCAGAGCGAGCTGGCGGCCACGTTCCCGGACGAACGCGTCGAGGTGTGCAACCTGATGGCGCACATCGCCGAACGCTTGGGCGCAGTGGACCATGCCCAGCTGATCTGCGGCAGCGGCGCCCGCAACGGCTGAAGCGCCGACCGGCCGCGCCCCTTGTCGAGCCCGGGCCCGGGGAAGGCCCTCAGCCCTGCTCCACCCAGCCGCCGCCCAGCACCTTGTACAGCGTGACCCGGTTGCCCTGCTCGGCCAGCTGCGTGGCGACCAGCCCTTGGCGCGCGCCGTACAGGGTGCGGCGCGCATCCAGCAGCACCAGGAAGCTGTCCAGGCCGGCGTCGTAGCGGGCCTGCGCCAGGTCGTGGGCGCGCTGCGCCGACTCCAGCAGCGCCTGCTGCGCCACCCGCTGTTCGGCCAGGGTCCGCTCCAGCGCCAGCGCGTCGGCGACCTCGCGGAAACCGGACTGGATCGCCTTCTCGTACTGTGCCAGCGCGATGTCGCGCTCGGCGGTGGCCACGCCCAGGTTGGCGCGCAGGCGGCCGCCCTGGAAGATCGGCAGGGTGACCTGCGGCATGAAGCTCCAGACCCGGGTGCCGCTCTCGAACAATCCCGACAGCTCGCCGCTGGCCGAGCCCACCGCGCCGGTGAGGCTGATCGACGGGAAGAAGGCCGCCCGCGCCGCGCCGATGTTGGCGTTGCCGGCCAGCAGCTGGTGTTCGGCCGCCATCACGTCCGGGCGCCGCAGCAGCACCTCGGCCGGCAACCCGGCCGGCAGCGGATCGAGCCCGCTGACCTGCGGCTCGAACGCCTCCGGCAGCAGGTCGGCGGCCACGGTCTGCCCGGCGAGCAGGTTCAGCGCGTTGCGGTCCTGCGCCACCTGTCCGCGATAGCGGGCCACGTCGGCGCGCGCGGACTCCACCAGCGTCCGCGTCTGGCTCAGTTCCAGCGCCGAGGCGGCGCCCAGCCGGTGGCGCTGCTCGGCCAGCTGCAGCGAGGCCTCGTGGCTTTCCAGCGTGGCCTGCGCGATGCGCAGCAGCTCGCCGTCGGCCGCCAGCGTCAGCCAGCCCCGGGCCACCTCGGACACCAGCGCGAGCTGCGCCGCACGGCGGCTCTCGGCACTGGCGAAGTACTGCTGCAGCGCCGCCTGGCTCAGGTTGCGCACGCGTCCGAACAGGTCCAGTTCGAACCCGGCCACGCCCAGTTCGGCGCTGTACTGCTCGCTGACCGGCACGTCGCCGCCGCTGCGCGTCATCTGCCCGCTGGCCGCCAGCGACGGCAGCCGGTCGGCACGCTGGATGCGGTACTGCGCGCGCGCCTTCTCGACGTTGAGCATGGCCACGCGCAGGTCGCGGTTGTTGCGCAGCGCCAAGGCGATCACTTCCTCCAGCCGCGGATCGGTGAAGAAGTCGCGCCAGCCGATGTCGGCCACCGCGCGGGTCGCGGCATCGGCCGGCGCGGAGCCGGCATCCACTGCCGCGGTTTCCGCTGGCAGCGGCCACTGCACCGACACACCCGGCGCCACTTCCACATCGCGCGGTTCGAGCATGGCGCAGCCGGACGCGAACAGGCCCACGGCCAGCGCCAGGGCGGTCATCGATGGCTTACGCATGGGAATCGCCTCCCTTGGTGGCGTCCGATGACCGGTCGCGGCCGAAGATCCGGTTGACCACCACGAAGAACAGCGGGATGAAGAACACGCCCAGCGCGGTGCCGACGACCATGCCGCCGAGCACGCCGGTGCCGATCGCCTTCTGCGCGCCGGAACCGGCACCCGAGGCGATGGCCAGCGGCAGCACGCCCAGGCCGAACGCCAGCGAGGTCATGATGATCGGGCGCAGGCGGTCGCGCACCGCGTGCATGGTCGCCTCGATCAGGCCCGCGCCCTTCTCCAGGTTCTCCTTGGCGAACTCCACGATCAGGATCGCGTTCTTGCTGGTCAGGCCCACCGTGGTCAGCATCGCCACCTGGAAGTAGATGTCGCGCTCCATGCCGCGGAAGGTGTTGGCCAGCACCGCGCCGAGAATGCCCAGCGGCGCCACCAGCAGCACCGCGGTCGGCACGCTCCAGCTCTCGTACAGCGCGGCCAGGCACAGGAACACGATCAGCAGCGACAGCGTGTACAGCAGCGGCGTCTGCGAACCGGCCTGGCGCTCCTGGTAGGACAGCGCGGTCCACTCGATATCGAAGCCCGGCGGCAGGCTGCGGGCGATCCGCTCGATCTCGGCCATCGCATCGCCCGAGGCCACGCCCGGCGCCGGCTCGCCCTGGATCTCCATCGCCGACACGCCGTTGTAGCGTTCCAGGCGCGGCGAACCGTAGTCCCAGCGGGTGCTGGCGAAGGCGCTGAACGGCACCATCTCGCCCTTGGCGTTCTTCACCGACCACAGCCGGAAATCGTCCGGAGTCATGCGGAAATCGGCATCGGACTGCAGGTAGACACGCTTGACCCGGCCGCGGTCGATGAAGTCGTCGATGTAGCTGCTGCCCCAGGCGGCCGCCAGGGTGCCGTTGATCGCATCCAGCGACAGCCCCAGCGCGCTGGCGCGGGCGACGTCGATGTCCACGCGCAGCTGCGGGGTGTCTTCCTGGCCGTTGGGGCGCACGTTGGCCAGCAGATGCGTGCTTTCGCCGGCCATGCCGAGCAGCTGGTTGCGCGCCGCCAGCAGGGCCTCGTGGCCCTGTCCGCCGTTGTCCTTCAGGAAGAAGGTGTAGCCCGAGCCGATGCCCAGTTCCGGCATCGCCGGCGGCGGGAACGCGAACACGAAGGCGTCCTTGATCCCGCCCAGCGCCATCATCGCGCGACCGGTGACCGGACCCACGCCCTGGTCGGCAGTGCGATCGCCCCAGTCCTTGAGCTTGACGAAGGCCATGCCGGCGTTCTGGCCCATGCCGGCGAAACTGAAGCCCTGCACCGAGAACACCGACTCGATCGCCTCGGCCTCGTTCTCCATGAAGTGCCGCTCGAGCTTGTCGATCGCTTCCAGGGTGCGCTCCTGGGTGGCGCCGACCGGGGTCTGCACCAGCGCCATCAGGATGCCCTGGTCCTCGTTGGGCAGGAACGCGCTGGGCAGGCGCGCGAACAACAGGCCCATCACCACGAACAGCGCGGCGGTGATGCCCATGAACCGCCACGGGCGGGCGATGATGCCGCGCACGCCACGCTGGTACTGGCCGCTGGAGCGCTCGAAGCCGCGGTTGAACCAGCCGAAGAAGCGGCCGACCGGCCCGCGCGCGACGTGGTGCTCGCCCTTCTTCAGCGGCTTGAGCATGGTCGCGCACAGCGCCGGGGTCAGCACGATCGCCACCAGCACCGACAGCGCCATCGCCGACACGATCGTGGCCGAGAACTGCCGGTAGATCACGCCGGTGGAGCCGCTCATGAAGGCCATCGGCACGAACACCGCCGACAGCACCAGGCCGATGCCGACCAGCGCCCCGGTGATCTGGTCCATCGACTTGCGCGTGGCTTCCAGCGGCGACAGGCCCTCCTCGGACATGATGCGCTCGACGTTCTCGACCACGACGATGGCGTCGTCGACCAGCAGGCCGATCGCCAGCACCATCGCGAACATGGTCAGCATGTTGATCGAGAAGCCCAGCACCGCCAGCACGCCGAAGGTGCCCAGCAGCACCACCGGCACCGCGATCGTCGGGATCAGCGTGGCGCGGAAGTTCTGCAGGAACAGGTACATCACCAGGAACACCAGCACGATCGCCTCGATCAGGGTCTTGATCACGCCCTTGATCGACACCTGCACGAACGGCGTGGTGTCGTACGGCACCACCGCCTCAAGGCCGGCCGGGAAATTGGCCTTCATGTCCTGCAGCGCGGCGCGCACGCCTGCGGCAGTGTCCAGCGCGTTGGCGCCGGTGGCCAGGGTGATGGCGATGCCGGTGGACGGCTTGCCGTTGTAGCGGGTGACGAAGTCGTAGGTCTCCGCGCCCAGCTCGACCCGGGCGACGTCGCCCAGGCGCAGCTCGCCCCCATCGGCGGCGCTGCGCACCAGGATGTTGCGGAACTGTTCCGGCGTCTGCAGGCGATCCTGCGCGTTGATGGTGGCGTTGAGCTGCTGGCCCTTCACCGACGGCGCACCGCCGAGCTGGCCGATGGCCACCTGCGCGTTCTGCGCGGTGATCGCCGCGGCCACCTCGTCCACCGACAGCCGGTAGGTGTGCAGCTTGTTCGGGTCCAGCCAGATGCGCATGGCGTACTTGCCGCCGAACACCTGGATGTTGCCCACGCCCGGCACCCGGCTGAGCGGGTCGACGATGTTGGAACCGACGTAGTCGGAGATGTCGTTGGCGTCCATGCTGCCATCGTTGGAGACGAAGCCGATGACCTGCAGGAAACCGCTGCTGGACTTGGCCACGTTGATGCCCTGCCGCTGCACTTCCTGCGGCAGCAGCGGCATCGCCAGCTGCAGCTTGTTCTGCACCTGCACCTGGGCGATGTCCGGGTCGGTGCCGCTCTGGAAGGTCAGCGTGATCGTGGCCATGCCGTTGGCCGAGCTGTTGGACGAGAAGTAGATCAGCCCGTCCAGGCCCTTCATGTTCTGCTCGATGATCTGCGTCACCGAGTCCTCGACCACCTTGGCCGAGGCGCCCGGGTAGGTCGCGCTGATCTCGACCGCCGGCGGTGCCACTTCCGGGTACATCGAGATCGGCAGCTTGAGCACCGCCAGCGTGCCGGCGAGCATGATGATGATCGCGATGACCCACGCGAAGATGGGTCGATCGATGAAGAAACGTGCCATGGGATTCTCCGCTTACTGCTCGCCGGCCGGTGCGGCCGGGGCCGTGGGCGCGGGCGTCTCGGCGCCCCTCTCGGTGGCCTGCACCGGCATGCCGGGGCCGATCTTCTGCAGACCTTCGACGATGACCTTGTCGCCGGCCTGCAGGCCGTCCTCGACCAGCCACTTGTCGCCGATCGCGCGGCTGACCTTGACCGGGCGCACCGCGACCTTGCCTTCGCCGTCGACCACCATCGCGCTGGTGTTGCCCTTGGGATCGCGGGCGATGCCCTGCATCGGCACCAGCAGCGCGTCCTGGCGCACGCCGCTGCCGACCAGCGCGCGCACGAACATGCCCGGCATCAACAGGTTGTCGGGGTTGTCCACGCGCACGCGCAGGTTGAAGGTGCCGGTGGACGGATCGACGCTGACCTCGGAGAACTCCAGCGTGCCCTTGTGCGCGAACTCGCTGCCGTCCTCCAGCAGCACGGTCACCGGCAGGCCGTCGGCTCCCTGCAGGCGCCCGGCATCCAGTTCGCGGCGCAGCTGCAGCAGTTCGGCCGAGGACTGGGTCAGGTCGATGTAGATCGGATCGAGCTGGTGGATGGTGGCCAGCGCATCGGCCTGGCCGGCATTGACCAGCGCGCCCTGGGTCACCGACGACTTGCCGATGCGGCCGCCGATCGGCGCGGTGATGCGCGCATACCCCAGCGTGACGTTGGCCGAATCCAGCGCCGCGCGCGCGGCGCCCAGGTCGGCCTCGGCCTGCTTCAGCGCCGCCTGCGCGTTCTCGTCGTCCTGCACGCTGACCGCGTCGACCTTGGCCAGCTCGGCGATGCGCCTGGCGCTCAGGCGCGCGGCATTGGCGGTCGCCTCGGCCCGCGCCAGCTGCGCGCGGGCGCTGTTGGCGGCGGCGCGGTAACTCGCGTCGTCCAGCTGGTAGAGCGGCTGCCCGGCCTTCACCAGCCCGCCCTCGGCGAACAGCCGCTTGGCGACGATGCCGCTGACCTGCGGCCGTACTTCGGCCACCTGGTAGGCATTGGCACGGCCGGGCAGTTCGCGGGTCAGCGTCACCGTTTCGGGCTTGAGCGTGGCCACGGTGACCTGTCCGGGACCGCCCTGGGGACCATCGGAAGCGCCGCCACAGGCGGCAACGGTCAGGGCGATCGCCAGGGACAGGGCGACGAGACGGCAGGGGGATCGGGACATGGTGGCAGGCTCGCGGCAGACAAGAGGAAGACCGCCCCACAAACGTTCCGGGCGCGGGAGGGCGGCGGAAAGCGGTCTGCGAGGCGATGGACAGGGGGCATCCCCGCACCGCGACCACGCCCAGAGTACCGGGACGGATCAGCACGGGGATCGATGGCCGCGAAATATACATACATGCATGTCTGTTTGTAAACAGCTACAATTCAGGCCGGTTTCATCCAGCAACTCTGCACAGAGCAATGGCCAGAAGAACCAAGGAAGAGGCGCAGGCCACCCGCGAAGGCATCCTCGACGCCGCGCAGGCCTGCTTCCACGAATTCGGCGTCGCCGGCACCAGCCTGGCGATGATCGCGACCCGTGCCGGCTATACCCGCGGCGCGGTCTACTGGCATTTCAAGAACAAGACCGAAGTGCTGGAGGCGATGATCAACCGCGAGCGCATCCCGTTCATCGAGCGGTTGCGGCGCACCTCCTCCCCCCGCCGCACCACCCCGGTGCTGGACCTGCGCTCGGCGCTGCTGGTGTCGTTCCAGGAGCTGGCCAACGACGAACGCCTGCGCGGCATGATGGAGATCATGCTGCGCAACGACCTGTCGGCGGAAAGCCAGGCCATGCAGGAGCTGCAGCGCGACAGCACGCGCGAGGAACTGGAGATCATCGCGCGCGCGTTCGAGCGCGCGCGCCAGCTGGGCCAACTGCGCGAGCATGCGGATGTCGATACCGCCTCGCGCATCCTGCACACCGGCCTGCACGGCGTGCTGTACAGCGCGATGCTGGAGCCTGCGCTGTTCGACCTGCAGCGCGACGGTGCGGAAACCCTCGACGTGATCCTCGGCGCCTACATCAAGGACGGGGTCTTCACCCGCGGCGCGCCACCTTCGCCGTTGCCCACCGACGATGAGGTTGGCGACGCGGACTGAAGTGGTAGTCCGTCATCCCCGTGCAGGCGGGGCCTGGTGCCCTGGCTTTCACTGGCGGAGATCGCAGGATGACTCGCCTGCTGGCTGCTGAGTGTGGCGAAGACGGCAGCCCGCCCGACACCGACAAGCCATGCTGTTGCTGTTGCTGTTGCTGTTGCTGTTGCTGTTGCTGTCGATTCTGATCTTGACCTTCCAGCGCCTTAAAGCGAGCCGAGCACCGCAGCGGGCCGGGGGCGAAGAGGCGCACATGTCTGAGCGAAGCGGGTTGTGCGCCGGCCCCCGGCCCGCGAGGAGCGCAGGGGACCGATGTGGCGCCGCCGCATCGGCTCGCGTCGGCGCCGGCGGTTTTGGCTACTTTTGCCAAGACAAGCGCTTTTTCAGCAGCCGAAGAGTTCTTCAACAGCCGAAGTGCTTTTCAACAGCCGAATGGCTGGTCATGGCTGGTCAAAGTAGCTCGCGCCGAAAGGCGCGAAAGCTTTTACCTGCTCTTGAAGCATTTGCACCTCATGCTCTGCCAGGGAAACAACGGCAAAAAACCAAAGCAACAGCAAAAGCTTTCGCTCCCGCTCCGCGGGGAGCGAGTCACTTTTCTTTGCTTGTGCAAAGAAAAGTAACCCAAAGAAAGCACAGCCGAGACGCGAGCCGGCGGGCTGCGCCCGCCGGTCCCCTGCGCTCCTCGCGTCGGCGGGGCCGGCGCACAACTCGCTTCGCTCAAACACGTGCGCCTCTTCGCCCCGCCGACACTGCGGTGCTCGGCTCGCTTTACGGCGGGGAAGGTCAAAGGCAGAAGCAAAAGCCGAAGCAACGGCAACGGCAACGGCAACGGCAGACGATGGTGCTCCAGGCGACACCCGGGGCAATCGCCGCAAAAGCGACCACTTCCCAGCTGCCCAAGCAGAAGGTCCTTCGCCCATCTGCGGGAGCAATACATCCCACGACCTGTCCGGAAAGCTCGCGACTGACGTCGCTCCTACTGTAGGAGCGACGTCAGTCGCGAGCTTTCCGGGCCGCAGCAAGATACCCCGGAAAGTCTCTTCTCCCTCCGACCGGCGAAGAACCAAACAAAAACGGCGGCACCCACGTGCCGCCGCTTTCGCACCGGTTCCCACCGGGAAACTACAGGATGTAGCGACTCAGGTCCGGGTCCTGCACCAGCTCGCCCAGGTGCTTGTCGACGTAGGCGCTATCGATGGTGATGCTGTCGCCGCCCCGATCCGGCGCCTCGTAGCTCAGCGTATCCAGCAGCCGCTCCAGCACCGTATGCAGGCGCCGTGCGCCGATGTTCTCCTGGCGCTCGTTGACCTGCGCGGCGATCTCGGCCAGCCGTTCCACGCCGTCGGCCGAGAACGTCACCGACACGCCCTCGGTCTTCAGCAGCGCCTCGTACTGCTTGGTCAGCGCCGCCTTCGGCTCGGTCAGGATGCGCACGAAATCCTGCTTGCTCAACGCGCCCAGCTCCACCCGGATCGGGAAGCGGCCCTGCAGCTCGGGAATCAGGTCGCTGGGCTTGGCCAGGTGGAACGCGCCGGAGGCGATGAACAGGATGTGGTCGGTCTTGACCGTGCCGTACTTGGTGGAGACGTTGGAGCCCTCCACCAGCGGCAGCAGGTCGCGCTGCACGCCCTCGCGCGAGACATCGCCGCCGCCGACGTTGTCGCCGCGCTTGGCGACCTTGTCGATCTCGTCGATGAACACGATGCCATGCTGCTCGCAGGCCTCGATCGCCGCGGCACGGATGTCGTCCTCGTTGACCAGCTTGCCGGCCTCCTCCTCGACCAGCAGCGGGCGCGCGGCCTTGATCGTCAAGGTGCGCTTCTGCGCCTTGCCGCCGCCCAGGTTGGCGAACATCGACCTGAGCTGCTGGCCCATCTCCTCCATGCCCGGCGGGGTCATGATGTCCATGCTGACGTTGGCCGAGACCTCCAGTTCGATCTCGCGCTCGTCCAGCTCGCCGTTGCGCAGCATGCGCCGGAACTTGATGCGGGTGTCGTTGTCCTGCGCCGACGGTTCGTTGCGCGCAGCCTCAGCGTCGAAACCGATGCCGACGCTGCGGCGCGGCAGCAGCGCGTCGAGGATGCGGTCCTCGGCGCGTTCCTCGGCCTGGGTGCGCACGCGCACCTTGGCCTGCTCGCGATACAGCTTGACCGCGGTATCGGCCAGGTCGCGGATGATCTGCTCCACGTCCTTGCCGACGTAGCCGACCTCGGTGAAGCGGGTGGCCTCGACCTTCACGAACGGCGCGTTGGCCAGCGTCGCCAGGCGACGGGCGATCTCGGTCTTGCCGACGCCGGTGGGCCCGATCATCAGGATGTTCTTGGGCATCACCTCGTTGCGCAGCTCGTCGGGCAGCTGCATGCGCCGCCAGCGGTTGCGCAGGGCGATGGCGACCGCGCGCTTGGCGTCGTGCTGGCCGATGATGTGCCGGTCCAGCTCCTGCACGATCTCGCGCGGAGTCATGGTGGCGGAAGAAACTTCGATCTTGTGGGGCATGGGTGTGCTCACGGATTCAGATGCATGTAGAGCCGAGCCGTGCTCGGCCGACGAAGAGCGCTGCCGAGCCGTGCTCGGTCGACGAAGAGCGCTGCCGAGCATCGCTCGGCACTACAAGAGAGGCGTCACAGCTCCTCGACCACCACGTTGCGGTTGGTATAGATGCAGATGTCGCCGGCGATGCCGATCGCCTCGCTGGCGATGGTTTTCGCGTCCAGTTCGGTGTGCGCCATCAACGCGCGCGCCGCCGACAGCGCGTAGGAGCCGCCGGAGCCGATGGCGATGATGCCGTCCTCCGGCTCGATCACGTCGCCGGTGCCGCTGATGATCAGCGAGGTCTCGCGGTCGGCCACCGCCAGCAGCGCTTCGAGCTTGCCCAGGCGGCGCTCGGTGCGCCAGTCCTTGGCCAGTTCGACCGCGGCCCGCTGCAGCTGGCCGTGCTTTTCGAGTTTCGCCTCGAACAGCTCGAACAGGGTGAAGGCATCGGCCGCGGCACCGGCGAAACCGGCCAGTACCTGGCCGTCGCGGCCAAGGCGGCGCACCTTGCGTGCATTGCCCTTCATCACCGTATGGCCGAGCGTGACCTGGCCGTCGCCGGCGATGGCCACGTGCTCGCCGCGACGTACGCAGACGATGGTGGTGGCGTGGAAAACGTTGGGGTTCTGGCTGGGATCCATGCGACCTCCGGAGTGTTCTCCCAGAAGTGGGGACGGCCGCGGGCGGTTCAAGCGCGATGCCGGCGCCGCTTCAGCCAGGCGCAACCGGGCCGGACCGGCGCCCGGTTGACGCAGGTCAAGGGCATCCACCGGCGATCGCCGGATGATGCGGCAACGGACATGTTTCCCCGTTCACATCGACGACCGCCGTCCCGGCGCCGGAGACAGATCCCATGGCCGCCTACCCGCTGCTGCTCATCGCCCACCTGTTCGCCGCATTGGTGTTCATCGGCGCGGTGTTCTTCGAAGTCCTGATCCTCGACAGCGTGCGCCGGCACGTGCCGGCCGCGGCGATGCGGCGGATCGAAGCCGGCATCACCCACCGCGCGCGCAGGCTGATGCCCTGGGTATTGCTGGTGCTCTACGGCAGCGGCGCCGGCATGGCCTGGCATTACCGCGCGGCGCTGGCGCACCCGCTGGCCAGCGGCTTCGGACTGCTGCTGAGCCTCAAGATCGCGCTGGCGCTGAGCGTGCTCGCCCACTTCGTGGTCGCGGTGACGACACGCGGCCGGGGCGAACGGATCGCGCGCCGCTTCCGGCGCATCCACCTGAGCGTGTTCTGCCACATGGTCGGCATCGTGCTGCTGGCCAAGGGCATGTTCTACCTGGGCGGCTGATACGGCGCGGCATTGCCACGACCGGCCTGCGGCTGTCGCGGTGCGGGCGTCCTAGTTGTGATCTCTCAGTAGGTTGTTCATCCGGGGCATCTCTGGAAGATGGAGGTTGCGAAGCCAACCCAGCCCCCAGGAGCCCCGGATGAACCTGCATAAACATGCCCGTCTTACGCCTCGCGGTCGAGCCCTGCTTGTCGATCGCGTGATCGAACAGGGCCTGAGAGTGGAGGA
>NZ_JAPCHY010000003.1 GCF_026107455.2 Xanthomonas chitinilytica
CACTCCAGGGTCGCCTTCGGCACCATCGAGGGCAACGAGCGCGGCTCCAGCGCCTGCCGTGCCCTGATGCAGGCGCTGCGCTATTACCGCAGCCTCGGCGTCACCTTCCGCCGGGTCATGACCGACAACGGTGCCTGCTACAAATCCCGACGGTTCCGCCGGCTCCTGCGGCGCCTGGGCATGCGCCACCTGCGCACGCGTCCCTACACGCCACGGACCAACGGGAAGGCCGAGCGACTGGTCCAGACCGCCTTGCGCGAGTGGGCCTACGCTCGCTCCTACGAAAACTCCAACCAGCGCGGGCTGGCACTCCCGCGCTGGCTGCACCAGTACAACTGGCACAGACCTCATGCCAGCCTCGGCTACCAGCCACCCATCAGCCGCCTCCAGCTCCCGCTGAACAACGTCCTGGGTTTACACACCTAGCTCGTAGGCTACAGGGAGAGTGATATGAAGCAAGGTATCAAGCATCTGGTTGCCATTGCCGTATTCGCTTCTTCAATGCTGGTTTCGAGTGTCGTCGCAGCACCCCCTTGTGATCTGAAGTGCTTCCAGATTTACAACGCATGCAAGACAAGTGGCGGGAGCGATGCGTATTGCATGGAGCGTTTCGACGAGTGCATGCAGACGACATGCAACGCGCCTTTCGACTGATCAGAAAGCTACGCTTTGACCAGGAGGCTCCGCTTCGGTGGGGCCTCTTTCATTTGTCTGAAGCCTGCAGGTTTACCGATGGCGATGGGTGTCCTGCTCCTGCCGGGAAAAAAGACCCCGGCACAGGGCCGGGGTCGAAGGCGCTTCTATACGAGAGAGCGTTTTTTGAATGTTCGCCGGATCAGAAGTTGTACGACGCCGAGAACATCACGTAGCGCGGCGTCTGGCGAGCGATCGGCAGCAGGTAGGTGTTGGAAACCGTATAGCCATAATCGGTTTCCGAAGTCACATCTACCTGGGTCGCCTTCTGGTCGTTGAGTACGTTGAACACCTGCAGGTTGAATGCCAGCCTCTGGTCAAGGAACTCCGGACGGTAGGTAACGCTCATGTCCAAGTTTCTGGTCCAGGGCGTGCGCTTGGAGCCCGGCTTGGCAACCTCACCAAAGCAGGTGTGGTAGCTCGGGCCATAGCCGATCGGATCGGCTTCGCTGGAGTTCTCGTCGATCGTGCCGTCCGGATTGTAGAAGCCCAGGCAACTGATCGGGGTGCCCGACTGCACCCGCAGATTGGCTGCCACCGACCATTCCGGCGTGAACGCATAGCTGCCATACAGCTTCAGCGAATGGCGCCGGTCGTTGGCGAGGTAACCATTGGCGAACTCCATCATCTGCCAGGCGTCCCAGTCCTGGGTCTTGGAGATGTTGGTCTGGCCGAACTCGGACTTCACCTGGCCTTCATTGTTGCCCTGGCTCTTGGAGTAGGTGTAGGTCGCGCGGCCTTCCCAGGTGCCGTCGAACGGGTGTTCGACGAACAGGTCGATGGCCTTGTAGGTGCGCTTGACACCCTCGCTGAATCCCCAGTCCCTGCTGCTCATGACCACGTCCGTGCGCTCGCCGGTCGGATTGCCGGCAGCATCCAGATAGGCCATGCTGAAGGTGTTGGTGCCGCCCGGGTTGAACATGTAGCAGTAGTTCACGAACACGTTGCGCCCGTCGGCCAGTTCGGCGTTGTAGCCCGAACCCTGGGCGGTGTAGTCCACCGCACCAATGTGGTCGAGCATGGTGTAGGGGTCGCAGATGTCGTCGATCGAGGACTTCAGGTCGCGGTAGGTGAACTTGGCACCCGCGACCCAGCGCTCGCTGATCTGTTTCTCGAAGCCCAGGATGTATTCGTCCTGGTACATGTTCTTCAGGTCCTTCGGAGCGAAGGCCAGCACGTCCACCGGGGTGCCGTATTCGCCGTTGGCGGACACCGGTCCCGGCGCGGGTGCGCCGTTCACGCCCGGTACCGGGGTCAGGCCGGTCGGCAGGCCATCGCTGGTGATGCCGGTGTAGGTGAAATACTCCCAGGTATAGGTCGAGGCCGAAGCGCCGCGGATGGCGACGTTGTTGGGCATGGCCAGGAAGTAGCGGCCGGCGTTGCCGAACAGCTTGAGGGTGGAGTCACCGAAGACATCCCAGCTGAAGCCCAGGCGCGGTGCCCACTGGTTCTTGGCGTCCATGTAGACCGCGCCGGCGTCGTTCTTGTTGGTGAACTCGTCGTTGCGCAGGCCCAGCGACAGCAGCAGGTTGTCGGTGACCTGCCAGCGATCCTCCAGGTACCAGGCCTTCTGGTCCAGCGACATGCTGGTGTTGTTGAAATACTGCAGCTGGCGCACGAAATAGCCATTGCCGCCCGGTGCGCCGACGCCCAGCGAGGGGGACAGATTGCCGTTGGGGTTGGAGGTGCGCGCGTATTCCCAATAGTCGGCCACCTGTGCGGTGCCTTCGTTGGTGGCTTCGAACTTGATGTTGTCCACACCCACGCTGAGGGTGTGATCGCCGATCACCCATTCCAGGTCGGCGCGCAGGCCATGGGTCTTGTTCTTGCCGTCCCTGCTCTGGTAGCCGCCCTGACGGTTCGGGATCGGAGTGCCGCCGGTGATGGCCGGATCCTGGTTGGTGGCGCCGACCACGTAGGGGATACCCGGCAGAATGCCTGGATTGACCTGGTTGTTGGTGAACTCGTTGGCGCCATAGGTGGCGCTGAGGGTCAGGTTGTCGCGCAGATAGCTGGTGTATTTCAGGATGCGGTAGTCGTTTTCCTTGATGATCGGGGTGGGAACCACCGCCAGCCTGTCGCCTTCCGCGCCCGTATCGAAGTCATAGGCGTAATAGCTGCCGCTGTAGTCGTCCTTCTGCTTCAGCCACGTGGCTTCCAGCATGTTGTTGTCGTTGATGTTCCAGTCCAGCTTGGCGTAGATGTTGTGGTCGTCGGTTTTGCCGTGCGTGGTGCGTGGCGTGGCCAGCGTACTGGGGTTGGTGATGGTCTTGCGGCTCTCCAGTTCGGCGCCGACGAAGAAGAACAGGCGGTCCTGCACAATCGGGCCACCGACATAAGCGCTGTATGTCGTGGCGTTGGTTTCCTCGCCCTTGCCACGGGTATACAGCGAGCCGGCGGAGTCCGGATCCTCGTACTCGTACCCGGCGGGGAGGTCGATGTCGGGCAGGTAGAGGTCCTTGCGCTTCTCGCGCAGGCCCTTCGGTGCCCAGGTGATCTCGCCGCCGAACTGCCAGTCGTTGGTGCCGCGCTTGCCGATCTGGTTGATCACGCCGCCGTCGGAGCGGCCGTACTTGGCGCTGTAGCCGCCGGTATAGGTTTCCTGCTGGGCGATGGCCAGGAACGGCAAGCCCGAGCCACCGAGGTTGGAGAGCGGCTCGCCGGTGAAGTAGCCGTTGATGTAGTAGGCGTTCTCCGAAACGCCCGCGCCACCAAAGGACACCAGTCCGGACAGCGCCGAATAGCCGCCGGCACCGGCCACTGCGCCGGGTGCGAGTAGGGCGATGGCTTCGGCCGACCGGTTGATCGGCAGGCGCTCGAGCTGTTCGGCAGTGAAGACGGTACGCGTATCGACGGCCGTCAGGTCGATGGCGGCAGCGGCGTTGGCGCGCACGTTGACCGTTTCGAGGGTGGAGGCGTCGCCGCTGCCGCTGGCAAACGAGGCATCGGTACCGGCGCCGACGATGACGGTCACGTCACGGGTGCCGACCACCTGGCCATCACGCTGGACGGTGATCTTGTAGTTGCCTACCGGCAGGGCGCTGACGTTGTAGCGTCCGGTGGCATCCACCGTCACTGTGCGGTTGAAGCCGCTGTTGTTGGTGATCTGGACGGTTGTGGCCCCACCTGCGGTGGAGGACGGAACCGTGCCATAGATGCTGCCGGTAGTGCTCTGCGCATGGGCGCCTCCGGCAATGCACAGGCTCAAGGCGACGCTCAGCGCCGCACGTTGGATCGTCTTGCGTTTGACCATTTCTCTCTCCAGTGGAAGTCCTTGGCGGGATCCAAAAAGATGAACAGAAGTCGAATGCCAAGTGAACCAACAATAACTCTTGGTTGCGGCAAAGTTAACGGTGTATGAACAATTTCTTTCTAAATTTATTTATCTCTTTTTGATTCAATGGCTTGGAGAGCTTCTCATCTCGGTGTTCGTGACTTTTCCCACTGTCATTGATATGGCCGCTTCTGCGTAGTCTCTTCGTTGGTGGTTGCCTGCGGTGGTGTTCACGATTCCGGGGCTTTGCACCGCTCCGCCGCCCGGTGGATACGGCTTTCGCGCTGTCGAGCTGACCGGCAACGCCCGCGAGAAGGCGCACCTGCTGGCCCGTGCCGCGGGGCTGGAGACCCGCTGAATTCTCCAGGGGGCGGTCGACACGGCTTGCCGGAATTCGTCGCCGTCGATATCGTTACGCACTTCACAAAAATGACTGCGCCGACCGCGCGGCCGATACAGGGGCCAGGGACTAGATGGTTTCAGGGATGAGAAACGCGGGCGTGCGCCTGCGCGGGTGGTTGCTGTGCCTGTTGGCGCTGGCAATGGTGGCCCAGGCCGATGGCGGCAAGCAGCAGGTGTACTGGGCGGGCTTTGCGTTCACCGGCGAGGCGTCCGCGCGCGACGAGGCGGTTCCGCACAGTGCCGCGGCGATCGACGCCGGTGGTATCGAGACGCTCAACCGGCAGCTTTCCAGTGCGCTGAAACGGCAGCCGCCGCAGCGGCTGGCGCTGATCGACGACCAGCTGGCCAAGCTCGACGGCAGCACCAGCGCCACCGTGCTGGCCGCAGCGCTGGACCGTGAGCTGGTGTCGGTGGAGCCGATCGCCGGCCAATACAAGGTGCTGGTGGAAGTCGCGCTGCAGGCGCTGTTCTTCGATTTCCGCGAGCGCCAGGTGATCGCGGCCTATCCGCTGACCCTGCAGCGCATCGACCTGATGGACTACCGTCCCGACCAGAGCGAGATCGGTGCGATCGTCTCGGGGCTGATCTACGGCTCGTCCGCGACCGACCTGCCGCAGGTGCTGGCGCAGACCCTGGCCGAGGCGCGCCTGCCCAACGCAGCGGTGCGCCGCCTGCAGGTGGGGGCGGTGACGCTGTCCGACGCCGCCCGGCAGAAGCTGCCCGATCCGTCGTGGGAGGCGCCGCTGCGCGCCAGCCTGGCGCACGAACTGACCAAGACCCTGGCGGTCAATACCGGCATCGGCCTGCTGCCACCGGCTACCGGCCAGGCCATCGGTGGCGCCATGGCCGCGCGCTTCGCCGACGGCAAGGTGTTCCAGCTGAAGATCCCCGAGGCCGACTACCTCGTGCAGCTGCAGGTGGATGCGTTCAAGAGCGGCGTCGTCAGCGAGACCGCGGCGATGAAACAGATGCTGTTCGGCGCGTTCTTCAGCGTCACCGTCACCGAGCCGTACTCCGGCAAGGTGTTCTTCGAGCAACCGTTGCGCAAGGGCGCCACCAAGGTGGTGCCGGCGACGCAGTGGCAGGTGGACCAGTGGTCGGCCGGCTACGAGACCCTGCTGGCCGGCTTCGATGCCTTCGCCGGCGCTGCCGCCGGGCGTGCCGGCCACCGTGCGTGGCTGGACGAGCAGAAGCCGGGCGGACGTCCCTTGCAGCAACAGACCCAGGCCCTTCAGGAGTTGATCAAGTCATGTCGTTGATTCGTGCGGTATCCGTATTCCTTCTTGCCCTGCTGGTGGCGATGCCGGTGGCGGCGCAGACCGTCAGTTCGCGCGGCATGGGCTCGGCCAGCTATGGCCTGCGCCTGAGCGCCGACACCCGCGCGCAGGCGCTGGAGAAGGCCAAGATCAACGCGCTGGAGGCCTACATCGCCGAGTCCGGACCGGCCAAGCTGCGCCTGTTCGAGGCCCGTCGCGACCAGCTGATCGGACAGATCGACCGCTACGTGCTGTCCGCCGTCACCCTGTCCGACAACGAGGACAAGAAGGCCAAGACCTACACCATCACCGTCCGTGCCGAGATCAACGCCACCCTGCTGCAGGCCACGCTGGACGGCGGCTCGGCGGTGTCGGCGGCCAGTCCGGCGCAGAAGTCGCTGCTGACCTTCCTGTTCATGGCGCGCTCGCAGGACACCGTGCAGTCGTTCCAGGACAAGGAGTACCGCCGCGCCGACGTCAGCCGCAGCTACGACGAGAACACCCGCGAGGGCGATGCGTTCGCCGGCAACGCGGTCAGCACCAGCGGCAGCGTCAACCAGAACGCCTCGGTCTCGGTGACCACCGGCGGCAGCACCACCCAGCGCAGCGACAGCATCACCTGGAAGGTGGCCAACGCCGCCGAGGTCAACACCGCCATGACCGGCGCCTTCAGCGCCGCCGGCTACGAGGTGGTGGAAGCCGAGTACGTCGAGGGCGAGAGCCGCGGCCTGCTCAGCATCGAGCGCATCCGCACGGACTTCAGCACCGGCGACGACCTCTCGCCCGAGACCCTGCGCAATACCGCCAACGGCGTGCGCGCGGCCGACATCCCGTACATCGCCGTCGGCACCCTGGACGTGGGCATGCGCGACCGCGATCCGGCCAGCGGCAACGTGCGCGTGTACGTCACCGTGACCGGCAAGGTGCTCGACGTGACCGGGCGCTTCCCGCGCACGGTGTCTTCGGTGGGACCGGTGCAGTACGCCGGTCTCGGCCCGAACGAGACCGTCGCCCGCACCAACGCGCTGCGCGAAGCCGCCGAACAGGCCTCGCAGCAGATGATCAACGAACTGAACATCAAGTCGGTGCGCTGACCGGCGAGCCGTCCACGCAGGCGCCGTCACGACGGCGCCCGTGCCCGTGAATCCGTCTCCGGCTGCCGCCCTGCGGCGGCCATCCATCTTCCAGAACAGGGGAATTCCATGATCCGTACCACCGCACTCGCCCTGGCCATCGCCGCCGCCACCGTTGCCGTTCCCGCCCACGCCCAGCTGGGCAAGCTCAAGGGCCTGGCCGGCGGTTCCTCCAGCAGCCAGGCCAGCACCGCCGGCGTGCCGGACGAAGCCGCACAGGAAGCGCTGGTGAAGCGCTTCGTCGCTTCGCAGTCGCATTCGCTGAGCGCCCAGACCTCGTTCGCCAAGGCCTTCGGCCTGGCCGAGCAGGTGCAGCTGCTGGAAGCCGAGAGCCTGGCGCTGTCCAGCGGCTCGGTGAGCACCGATGCGATGAAGAAGGCGCGTTCGGTCAGCGAAAGCGTGCAGGCCGCGCTGGACGAGCGGCAGGCACAGCAGCCGGAACTGAGCGCCGAGGCCAAGGAACACTACGCCGCTGGCCTGGTGTCGCTGCTGGAATCCGCCGCCGAAGGCCGCAAGCTGAGCGGCGAAGCCAGCGACTTCGCCGGTGGCATGAAGAACCTGGGCGCCTCGCAGATGGCCACCGTCGGCCGCAAGCTGGCAGCCGGCGCCTGGGTGGCCAAGGAATCGCCGGGCTACCTGCAGGGCCTGTACGGCTCGACCAAGTCGGCGCTGACCTTCGCCCGTGCCGCCAAGATCAAGGTGCCGGGCAATGCCGACGCGATGCTCGACGGCCTGAACTGAGCACGGACCCGCGCATGACCATGTCCACTCGTCTGTTGTCCCTGCTGGTCTCGACGTCGCTGCTGGTCGCCTGTGGCCAGAAGCCCGAGCCGCAGGAAGCGGCGGCACCGGCGGCGACGCTCGAACAGCCGGTGCAGGAGGAAGCCGCGCCGCTGCGTGGCGCTCCGGATTTCGGCGGCACCATCCGCGTCTCGCGCGAGGCCGAGGGCATCGGCAGCACCCCCGAGCTGGCGGTGCTGGCGGCGTTGCAGTCGGCGGTCGCGCAGGTCAACGGCGTGCGCGTGGCCGGCAGCCTGCAGTCGGTGCGTGCCGGGCTGGACGTGGCGGTGGACGGCCATGCGGCCGCTTCGCTCGGCGCCGAGGCGTTCCGGCAGCAGGTGGTGACCGCCTCGCAGGGGGCGGTGCTCGGCTACGAGATCCTGTCGCAGGAAGAAGTCGACAAGGTCGATTCGGAAACGGTCAGCCGCGTGCGCGCCAGCGACGGTGGCTTCAGCTATTCCGCCTCGGCGTCGGCCAGCGGCCGCGCCAGCGCCAAGGCGCAGGCCGGCGATGCCAGCGCCTCGGCTTCGACCCGCTACAGCGAGAAGGGCCAGCTGGACATCAAGCGCGGCGCCAGCAGCTTCGAATCGGACCTGGCCTACACGCGCATGCGCAGCTACTGGAAGGTGCGGATCAAGGCCGACATCGCCCAGTACCGCGTCGCGGACGAGGAAGGGCGGCCGAAGATCGTGGTGGCCGCGCCGCGCGTGCTTTCGGCCAGCTACGCGGTGGGCGACAACCGGGTGGCGGCGGACGAGGTGGCGCGGGCGATCCGCACGCGGCTGTCCGATACCCTGACCCAGACCCGGCGCTTCATCGTGCTCGACCGCGAGTTCGGCGACGAGCTGCAGGCCGAGATCGACCACATCGGCAGCGGCAACGTGCGCCTGGCCGACACCGCGCGGCTGGGCCAGCAACTGGCGACCGACCTGATCCTGATCCCGACCATCGAGCGCTTCGAGTATCCGCGCAGCACCCGCCAGCTGCGCATGTCCGACCGCCAGGTCAGTTCGTATTCGGGCGGCGGCCGCATCACCCTGCGCTTGTTGAACGCCACTACCGGCGAGGTGGTGATGTCCGACAGCTTCGACCACCAGCTGGCTTCCTCCGGCCCGAGCACGCTGCCGCGCACGGTGGACGGCAAGGGCATGGCCGCGGCGATGATGGATGCGCTGTCCGGGCAGATCGGCAGCGCCGTGGTCACCGGCATCTTCCCGGTATCGGTGGTGGCACTGGACGGCGACCAGGTCATCCTGAGCCAGGGCGGCGACCTGCTCGAAGCCGGCCAGCGCTATCAGGCCGTGCGTCTGGGCGAGGAGTTGAAGGATCCGCAGACCGGTCGTTCGCTGGGCCGCAACGAAACGCCGTGCTGCACCATCCGCATCGACCGGGTGGCGACGCAGACCTCCTACGGCACCGTCGTGGAAGGCACGCCGCCGGCAAGCGGTTTCGTGCCGGGTTCGATCGAACTGCGGCAGAAGCTGAAGCCGGCGCGCAGCGAAGCATCGGCCGCACCTGCCGCGGCGGCGAAGCCGGCCACGCGGGCGGCGTCCAGGCCTGCGGCAGCCCCGGCGCCGGCGCCGGTGGACGACCCGAACTGGTAAGCCGTCATCGGCATGCGAAGGCCTTCCTCCGGGAAGGCCTTTTCTTTTGCTCCTGTCCAGGCCCGAAGCGCTCCGCCGCTGCCCCATCGCGACGGATGGCCCGAGGCCACGCCGTGTCGCTCCCGCCAGCGGCGGAACCATGTAGGAGCGACGTGAGTCGCGGGCTTCTCGGGCAGCCAGGTGACCCGGGAACGTGCTTTCCCCCGGACAGGCAAAGAACACGTCGCCTGTAACGCATGCGCAAGCCACGGCGGCGAAAGCCCCGCTGCCTGGCCTACACTCGCAGGCCGTCCTGTTGTGTCGTGCGAGGTGCAAGGTGAAGCGATTGGTTCTGGGGGTATTGGCGCTGTCGGTATCGGCGGCGGTGATGGCGGCGACGCCCAGGTTCGACGGCGCGCGGATCTCCGCCGACGTGAAGGAGCTGGCGTCCGACGCCTACGAAGGCCGTTCCCCGGCCACTGCCGGCGAGGAGAAGACCGTCGCCTACCTGAGCAGGCAGTTCGCCGAGGCCGGGCTGCAGCCGGGCGGCGATCTGGACAACGGCGAGCGCCTGTGGACGCAGGCGGTGCCGCTGCTCAAGGGCGACATCGTCGGTACGCCGTCGTTGTCGTTGAACAGCAAGGGCACGCCGCAGCCGCTGGCCCAGGGCCGTGAGATCGCGGTGCGCGCGGCGATGAACGGCGACAGCGAGATTGCGATCGAGGATGCGCCGCTGGTGTTCGTCGGCTATGGCGTCAAGGCGCCGGAGCGCGACTGGGACGACTTCAAGGGCGTGGACCTGAAGGGCAAGGTCGCGGTGGTGCTGATCAACGACCCGGACTTCGAGACCGGCGAAGGCGATTTCGACGGCAAGGGCATGACCTACTACGGCCGCTGGACCTACAAGTACGAGGAAGGCGCCCGCCAGGGCGCGCTCGGGGTGCTGATCGTGCACGAGACCGCGCCGGCCTCCTACGGCTGGGCGACGGTGGCCGGCTCCAACACCAACACCATGTTCGACGTGGTGCGCGACGATCCGTCGGCGGTGCATCCGCCGCTGGAAGGCTGGGTCCAGCGCGACCTGGCGGTCGAGCTGTTCGCGCGCGCCGGGCTGGATTTCGAGGCGCTGAAGAAGCAGGCGCAGTCGCGCGACTTCCGACCGGTGGAACTGGAAGGCGAGACCTTCTCGGCCGCCTACCAGGTGAAGAACGAGGTCATCACCTCGCACAACGTGGTCGCGCGGCTGGAAGGCAGCAGCCATCCGGACGAGAACGTCGTCTACAGCGCGCACTGGGACCATATCGGCGTCGGCGAGCCGGACGCCAGCGGCGACCGCATCTTCAACGGTGCGGCGGACAACGCCAGCGGCACCGCCGCGCTGCTGGAACTGGCGCGCGGCTTCGCCAAGGCGCCGCGGCCGCAGCGTTCGGTGCTGTTCCTGGCCGTCACCGCCGAGGAGAAGGGGCTGCTGGGCTCGGAGTACTACGCCTCGCAGCCGCTGTATCCGCTGGACAGGACGGTGGCGCTGATCAACATGGACGGCATGGCGCCGTTCGGGCCGTCGCGCGACTTCGGCATCTACGGTTCGGCGAAGCTGGAACTGCTGGACCGGCTCAAGGACGTGGCCAAGGGCTGGGATCTGCGCTACACGCCCGATCCCAAGCCGGAGGCCGGCCTGTTCTTCCGCTCCGACCATTTCCCGTTCGCCAAGCGCGGCGTGCCGGCGATCTCGTACTCGGCCGGCCAGGACTGGATCGACGGTGGCGTGGCCGCGGGCAAGCGGGCGTCCGACGAGTACACCGCCAAGCGCTATCACCAGCAGGGCGACGAATGGCAGCCGGACTGGACCTTCGCCGGTGCCGCGCGCGACCTGGAGGTGCTGTACACGCTGGGCTCGCAGCTGGCCAATTCGCGCGACTGGCCGAACTGGAGCGAGGACTCGCCGTTCCGCGCGGTGCGCGACGCCAGCGCCGACGCGCGCAGGTAGGCGCGGTCGCCGGAAAACATGGCGGCGGGCGGGAAACCGCCCGCCGGCTTGCGGGGGCCTGATCCGGGCAGGCGATGACTGCCCGGTCGCGACCGACGTCGCTCCTGCCAGTAGCACCAGTAGCAGAGGACGTTGTAGGAGCGACGTAAGTCGCGAGCTCTTCGAGCAGCGCCAGGTGCTCGGAGAATCCGCTTCCCCCGGATGGAAGAAGCCCTTTGCCACGGCCCGCCCTTCGGAGCCTCGCCGCATCGGCAAGCGGCCTTCCCGGGGATTCCTGGGCATGGCCCGGCCACTCCGCCTTCCGCCATCCATGCCGGGGCGAAGCACCGATGGCAGGACGCCGATGGCCGTTCCCGACCGGTATGCGCATCTCCAGCGTGCGGCCGCCGTGCAGGCTGGAAACCCGCGCAACGGTGCGGTGCGGCAACGCCGTGGCGCCGATTCCGTCGCGGCGGCAGGTGGTTTCGTCCGCCGTTGCGGCGATTCGTCGCCGACCGCTTGCGCTCCTCCGGTCGCAGCCTATGCTCGGCGGCAACTTCCAGGAAGCCACCCGCGTGTCCGCCAGCCTGTCCCTGATTGTTCGCATCCTGCTGGCCTGGGCCGTGGCCCTGATCGTTGCCGGCATCGTGTGGTCGACCGTGTTCGGCGACACCGGCTCGGTATTCGCCCTGCTCACCATCGCACTGCTGGTGATGGCGATGGTGAGCACGGTCAGCCACCTGCGGCGGGTGAAGCTGGTGGCCGGACGCCTGGACCGCGACAGCCTGGCCAGCCGCCAGCGCCGCCAGATCGAGATCCCGCTCGACGCCGCCGAGGCGTTCGCGCTGGTGGAGGCGGCGATCCGCGAGCTGCCGCGGGCGGAGGAGATCGAAAGTTCGGCCGGCAGCCTGCAGCTGCGCGCCAAGGTACCGCGCAGCGATCCGTACAACGTGCGCCCGCCGTCGCGCTGGAATCCAATGGCGCGGCTGGCGATCAAGCGCAACCAGGTGTCGGCCATCGTCACCCCGGGCCAGGGCACCAGCAGCGTGACCCTGCTGTTCGAGCCGGAAGCCGGCGCCTGGGTCGACCTGCTGGTGGTGGACGAAGGCAGCAACTTCGAAAATGCCGAGGCGGTGACGCGCGCGATCACCCGGCGCGTGGCCGAGCAGCGCCGCGACGAGCAGGCCGCCGCCGAGCAGAACGCCACCGAGAAGGAACTGAGCGTGGCGCGGTTGAACCTGCTGCACGCGCAGGTCGAGCCGCACTTCCTCTACAACACGCTGGCCAACGCGCAGGTGCTGACCCGCACCGACCCGGCGCGCGCCGAGCAGATGCTCGGCCACCTGATCCAGTACCTGCGCACCTCGCTGCCCAGCGCCGACGAATCGATGTCCACCCTGGGCGTGGAGCTGGAGCGCGCCCGCGCCTACCTGGAGATCCTCAAGATCCGCATGGGCGCGCGCCTGAACCTGCAGGTGGACGTACCGGCCGCGCTGAACGAACTGCCGCTGCCGTCGATGGCGCTGCAGACGCTGGTGGAGAACGCGATCAAGCACGGGCTGGAGCCCAAGTCCGGCGGCGGCACCATCTGGATCCTGGCGCGCGCGTTCGACGACCACGTCACCCTGACCGTGGCCGACGATGGCCGCGGCTTCGGCGGCGACAGCAGCGGCACCGGCATCGGCCTGAAGAACCTGCGCGAGCGCCTGCGCCTGGCCTGCGGTCCGCGCGCGGCGTTCGCCATCGTCTCCAATTTCCCCAGCGGCGTCGCGGCCACCATCACCCTGCCGCGGCCATCGACGGAGGCCCCCGATGCAGCTTGATGCACTGATCGCCGAAGACGAGCCGTTGCTGCGCCAGGCGCTGGTCGCGCAGCTGCGGCAGCTGTGGCCGGAACTGCGCATCGTGGCCGAATGCGAGGACGGTGCCGCGGCACTGGAATCGCTGGCCGAGCTGAAGCCGGACGTGGCGTTCCTCGACATCCGCATGCCCGGCATCAGCGGCATCGAGGTGGCGCGCGCGCTGGGCGAGATCAGTCCGCGCACCCAGGTGGTGTTCGTCACCGCCTACGACCAGTACGCGATCGACGCGTTCGAGCAGGGCGCGATCGACTACCTGCTCAAGCCGGTGGCCGACGACCGCCTGCTCGCCACCCGCCAGCGCGTGCTGGCCCGCGCCCAGGCCGGGCGCCCGGACAATGCGGTGCTGGACCAGCTGCTGCGGCAGCTGGCGCAGCGCCCGGCCGACGCCGCGGCACCGCCGCCGCTGGCCTGGATCACCGCCAGCAACGGCCGCGATACCCGGCTGATCATGCTCGAGGACGTGGTCTATTTCCGCGCCGACAACAAGTACACCGTGGTGGTCACCGCCGACGGCGAATCGCTGCTGCGCACGCCGCTGCGCGAACTGCTCGACGCACTGGACCCGCAGCGGTTCCGCCAGGTGCACCGCTCCACCATCGTCAACATGACCGCGGTGGCCTCGGTGACCCGCGACGAGAGCGGGCGCGGGGTGCTGAAACTGAAGTCGCGGCCGGAAACCCTGGGCGTCAGCCAGCCATTCATGAGCCTGTTCCGCGGCATGTGATGCCGCATGCACGGGCGCTCAAACCGGGAAGGGAATCGTCATGCGCTATCTCACCATCCTGTTGACCAGCGTGCTGTCGCTGTTCGGCTACCAGGAGCGGCCCGGCATCACGTCGGTCACCCGCGTCGTCGCCCCCGGCACCACCGAGGCGGTGTTCAGCAGGACCACCTATGCCGATGGCGTGGCCACGTTCCAGTGCGTGGACAGCGGCAGCGGCCGCTGCTTCTACCGCGTGTTCGCCGAAACCTGCCAACCGCCGGCCACGGCCACGGAGCCGGCACTGCATTGCAGCCGCCGGGAACTGGAGAGCTTCGCGCTGGGCCCAGGCCAGCGCCGCGAGCTGCGCGGACTGCCCGCCGATTTCGGCCATTGCGTGGTCACCCAGGCCGGAAAACAATGCCGCCGCGACTGAGCGCGGCGGCAGGGCAGTGCAACGGGAGGCGGGCGTTCCCGTTCAGAATGCCGGTTGCAGCCGCAGCCCGTCGTCGCCGACGTGCATCAGCTTGCCCACCAGTTCCGAGTGCTGCCGCATGCGCCCGAGCTCGCGCATGATGCGGATGTCCTCGTGCCGCAACTCGCGCCTGGCGCTGACCGCCTGCTTGTAGTCCAGCACTTCCGGATAGTGCTGGGCCATCTCCAGCGCGTCGGCCACGCATTCCACGCTGTCGGCGTCGGAGCTGATCCGCGCGCGGCTGTTGAACGCCTTCATCCAGCGCTCGAAGCCGGCGGTGTGGTCGAACATGTTGGCCATGAACCAGATCACGAACAGGATCGAGACCCACGATCCGAGCACGATCACCACCCGGGTGAAGGTGATGTGGAAGTCGTCGCGCCACAGGTAGTTGGTGATCAGGCCCAGGATCAGCAGCGAGCTGGCCTGCCACAGCACGATCGAGGCCATCAGCCACTGGCACTTGGCCTTGGCCAGCAGCGCCACTTCCTCGCGGATCTGTTCCTCGCTCAGGTTGCGCCAGTGCTCCACCTGCTTTTCGAACGGGCTGCGATACAGCTCGTTGTCCTGCAACAGCAAACCCAAACCCTTGAACAAAGCGATCATGACCAGCTCCTTGCAGACGGCGGGGAACGAGTGGCGATGCGGCGGGGGGAAACCTGAGGCGACTCCAGTTCTAGCATTTTCAGATCGCTTGGCAATGGGGAAGACGCGAAGAACGCGGCCATCGTGGTCGCCGCCGGCCTGTGCCAGGCCGGGATTTTTTGCAATGCGGCATGAGCTAACTGGCGAACCCGTGGAGAAATTCCGTCGCGTCCTGCTGCATCCGCACATGCCGCCGCTCCGGTGCGGGGCACCGACGGTCGATGACGTGCCTGCCGCCCGCCGGACCCCGCCGGTGCGCGCTGCTGCGCGGGCAGCGCCGTTTACCATGGCGCCATGACCGAACTGCTGCATGCGCTTGCCGCACCGCTCACCGCGCGCATCCGCCACTGGGTACTGGCAGCGTTTCCGCGCGGGCAGAGCGGGATCGACTACGACCGGCCGGTGGGCGATCCGGGCTGGTTCGGCCCGGACAGCGTCACCTGGCGGGTGCACGCGGAATTTCCCGGCATGCTGGCCGGCGGCCTGTGCGCGCTGATGCTGCAGACCCTGCATCCGCTGGCGCTGGCCGGGGTGTACGACCATTCCAATTTCCGCGACGACCTGGTCGGTCGCCTGCGTCGCACCACCGCGTTCGTGGCCGGCACCAGCTATGCGCCGCAGGGCGAAGTACAGCGGCTGCTGGCGCGGGTCCGGGCGATCCACGCGCAGGTACGTGGCCGCCTGCCCGACGGTCGCGGCTACGCCGCCGACGATCCGGCGCTGCTGACCTGGGTGCACGTCACCGAGGCCTATGGCTTCCTGCAGGGGTGCCGCCGCTACTGCCGGCCGGTGCCGACGGCAGTGGCCGACCGCTACTACGACGAAACCCGGCGCATCGCCGAGGCGCTGGGCGCGCGCGACGTGCCGGCGTCGGAAGCGCAGGTGCAGGCGTACTTCGCGCGGCAGCGGCCGGTGCTGCAGGTGGACGCGCGTTCGCGCGAGGTGCTGGCGGTGCTGTCCGGCATCCGCCTGCCGGTGCCGGCGGCGGGGCTGTCGCGCGAGGTGTTCCTGGGAGCGGGCGCGGCGCTGCTGCCGGAATGGGCGCAGGCGCTGCTGCGGCGCAGTGCGCTGCAACGCGCGCAGGCGCAGGCATCGGCGCGGTTGCTGCGGGGAATGGCGCCGCTGTTCCGGGTGGCATTGGGCGATGGGGTGGCCGCGCGTGCCTGCCAGCGGGTGGGCATGGACACGGATGCGTTGCGGCACTGGCCGCCGCTGGCCTGAAGCGAAGCGGCACCGCGGTACTTGTCCCGGTTCCAGTGCGCAATCGCCCTGGCGTGTACGCATGCCGGCCCGCTCTCCAACGATGCACGCAGGCGTGGAGGTGGACGCGGCGGCGCCGCGCCCGTGCGGCCGGGACGCCGCCGGGTGGCACGGCCGGCGGGCCGCCAGGCTTCCCGTGGCGCCGGCGCTGGGGCATGCTGCCTCCATGCAGGGGGAACGAACGGTCCGTGGCCACGGATGCGTGGCAGGGGTGTTTCCCTGGATGCGGCATGGGACTGGACGCTCCCGCCGGCTGCGACCACAGAGGTGCCAGTTGCGACAGATGACCGCCTGCCGATGGGGAATGCGCGCGCCATGCCGGTGACGCGTGCGGCCACGCCCCCGACTCGCACGATCGCCGGCTTCGGCCTGCTGCTGGCCGTGGTGCTGGCCCTCGCGCTGGGATTGATGCTGTGGAACGACTGGCACAACCGGGTGGCGGCCGCGCAGCGCCAGAGCCTGGCGCTGGTGACCGGCACCGACCGCCTGCTGCGCTCGGAGCTGAATACCCTGGAACGGGCATTGACCGGCATCGCCAGCGATGGCCGGCGCCTGTTCGATCGCGTGCCCGCCCAGGCGCCGCAGTTGCTCGACGAGGCGATCAAGGGCGTGTTGTCGCGCAATGCCGGGCTGGAAAGCGTGGTGCTGGTCGACGCCGCCGGCCGACCGCTGGCCGGTGGCGAGGGCGATGCGACCCTGCCGCAATGGACGGTCGCGCAGAACCGCGGCGTCGGCGGGCGCCTGTACGTCGGCCGGCTGGAACGGCGTGCCGACGGTCACCGGGTGCTGCGCCTGGCATTGCCGATGCAGCCCGGCCGCTGGCTGCTGGCGCGGCTGCACGTGACCCAGTTGCAGGACGTGGTGGGCAACCTGGATACCGGCCGCCGCGGCGTGGTGGCCATCGCCAGCCGCCAGGGCGAGATGCTGGCGCACAGCCTGGAGCCGGCCGTGCGCGTGGGGCAGGGGGTCGTCCCGCCGGATGGCGGCGGGGTTGCCGCCGCGCTGCGGGCGCGGATCGCCGCCGATGACGGCGTGCGCCGCATTTCCGCAACGGTGGCCCCGCGCGAGTATCCGCTGGTGCTGTATGCCGGGCTGGCGCGCGACGAGGTGCTGGCACGCTGGTGGCCGCTGCTGTACGCCGCGCTGGGCATCTACCTGCTGTACTGGCTCGGCTTCCTGTACCTGCTGTCGAGCGTGCGCCGCAGCGCCGCGCAGCAGGAACGGCTGGGCGAGGAACTGCGCGCCGGCAGCGCCGAACTGGCGCTGGCGCACCGGGTCGGCAAGGTCGGCACCTGGTCGATGGACGACGACGGCAGCGGCCTGCGCTGGTCGGCGCTGTCGCAGCGCATGTTCGCGCTGCCGCGCCGGCAGGCCGGCATGGACGAGTTCTTCGAGCGCGTGCACCGCGACGACCGCGCCGCGCTGCAGACGATGCTGGCCGATGCCTGGGCCGGCAAGGGCGCGATGAACGCGATGTTCCGGCTGGTGCTGCCGGGCGGGGAGCTGCGCTGGCTGTCGGTGCGCGGCGAGCTGGTCGAGACCACCGGCCCGCGCCGGCGCATGGCCGGGGCGGTGGTCGACGTCAGCGAGCGGGTGCACGACGCGGCGCGGGTGCAGGCAGCCGAGCACCAGTTCCGGCTGGTGTTCGAACGCAACCCGGCGCCGTTCTGGGTGTTCGACATGCAGACCCTGCGCTTCCTGGAAGTGAACCAGGCTGCGGTGCAGCAGTATGGCTACAGCCGCGAGGAATTCCTGGCGATGTCGATCCTGGACATCCGCCCGCAGGAGGACTGGGGCGAGATCCACGAGGCCGTCGAGCTGGCCGCCGCCGGCGAGGTGCGCGACGGCGTGGTGCGGGTGCACCGGCGCAAGGACGGCAGCCTGTTCGAGGTGCGCGGGCACGTCTCGCTGCTGGAATTCGGCGGGGTGCGGGCGTGCCTGGTGCTGGCCGAGGACGTCAGCGAGCGCATCGCCTACGAGCGCGAACTGGCCTACCGCGCCAGCCATCACCTGGATACCGGGTTGCTCAACGTGCGCGCGCTGGCGGAGATGCTCGACAGCCACCACGAGGGCTACACCATCGCCCACGTGCAGCTGCGCGGGCTGCAGATGGTCGGCGACACCCTGGGCCGCGAGGCCGGCGAGCAGGTGCTGCGCGCGGTGGCCGCGCGGCTGGGCGGGCTGGGCGCGCGCTACGGGCTGCTGGCGTTCCAGCCGGCCGAGGATTTCGTGCTGGCCATCTGCAGCGGCCACGATCCGCACAAGGCGCTGGACGCGCTGCTGGAGATCGTCGCCGAGCCGGTGCGCGGCCACGATTCCTGCCACCAGCTGGAAGCGCGCATCGGCGTGGCCCGCTGCCCGCAGCAGGGCGAGCTGGCCGAACAGGTGATCGGCCGCGCCGCGCAGGCGGCGTACGCCGCGCGTGAGGAGCGCACCACGATCTCGTGGTTCGACGACGAAGTGGCCGCGCGCCTGTCCGAACGGCTGCAGCTGGCCGGGCGCATCCACAGCGCCATCGACCGGGAGGAGTTCGAACTGCACTTCCAGCCGATCCGGCACGCCGCCGACGGCAGCATCGCCGCGCTGGAGGCGCTGCTGCGCTGGCCGCAGGCCGACGGCAGCTTCGTCCCGCCCGGCCATTTCATCCAGCTGTGCGAGGACACCGGTCTGATCATCGCGCTGGGGCGCTGGGTGATCCGCGCCGCGGCCCGCGCGCAGCGGCAGCTGGTGCAATCGGGCTGGGGGCATCTGCCGATCGCGGTGAACGTGTCGGCGGTGCAGTTCTTCAACAGCGACCTGGTGGGCGAGTTCGCCCGCGCCGCCGAGGAGTTCGGCCTGCAGCGCGGGGCGCTGCAGCTGGAGCTGACCGAGAGCAGCCTGATGCACAAGCCGGCGCAGGCGCTGCAGACCATGCAGCGCCTGCACGAGAAGGGCGTCTGCGTGTCGCTGGACGATTTCGGCACCGGCTTCTCCAGCATGTCCTACCTGCAGCACCTGCCGCTGGACTCGCTGAAGATCGACCGCTGTTTCGTCAGCGACGTCGAACGCAATCCGCGCAACGCCGCGATCTGCCGCGCGCTGCTGTCGCTGGGCCACAGCATGGGGTTGACGGTGATCGCCGAGGGCGTGGAAACCGAAGGCCAGCACGCCTGGCTGGCGGCGCATGGCTGCGACCAGGTGCAGGGCTACCTGCTGGGGCGGCCGCTGCCGCTGCGGCAGGTGGTCGAATCGTTCGGCCCGGCTACAGCATGAGCTCGATGTCGCGTTCGCCCGGCTGCGGGCGTTCGCCGCGCAGCCACCACGCCTCCAGCGGCGCGCGCACCAGGTCCAGCGGCGAACTGGCGCCGTGGCGGCCGGGGAAGCGCGCCTGGTTCCAGGCCTGGCGTTCGAGCATGCGCCGGTCCTGCTCGCCGACCTTGCGCAGCAGCGGCCACAGCAGCAGCCGCACCGCCCAGCGCGGGGCGATGCGTCCCTGCACGTGCAGGGTGGCGAACACGTCGGTGGCGGTGGCGCTGTGCGGGGTGAAATGCAGGGTGATGCAGACCCGCGCGCCGCTGGCGTAGCGGTACTCGATGCGCGCGCTGCCGGGCAGGGCGAAGTGCGCATGCTCGCCGCTGCGGCGCGATTCGAACAGCCTGTACAGCCAGCCGCTCTGTTCGCCCTGGCCGCGGTAGTCGACGCTGAAGCCGTCGTCGCGGCTCTGCAGCCGCACCTGCATGCGCTGGCGCCGGTCGCCCTGGCGCACCAGTCCCGGATGCAGGAAGTGGGTGTGCAGCGGGTCGAGGAAGTTCTCCATCGCGTCGAGCACGTGCGCCGGCCAGCGGGTCTGCCACAGGAAGCGGCGGCTGGCCGGCGGCAGTTCCCGCGCCAGCGCCGAGGGCGCAGCCTCGCCGTCGGCGGACGGGCGCAGCCACAGCAGGCCGTCGTGTTCGAGCAGCGGGTAGCTGCGCACCTTCACCGCCGGCAGCGGCTGGCCGTCGGGCAGGCCGGGGATGTCGCGCAGGCGGCCGTCGGCATCGAAGCTCCAGCCGTGGTACGGGCACTGCAGGCGACCGTGGCGCACGCAGCCGTCGGACAGCGCCACCTGCCGGTGCGGGCAGCGGTCCTCCAGCGCCAGCAGCCCGCCGGCGCCGTCGCGCGCCAGCACCAGGGGACGGTCGAGCACGCTGACCGCCAGCGGTTTGCGGCCGAGCCGGTCGCTGCGGGCCACGGCATACCAGTGCTGGAACAGGGGGGCGGGCCAGGGATTCACAGGCGGTACCTCTGCATCAGCGGAATGCCGATGCGGCGGGTGAGGGAGGACAGCACGGACAGCGTCGCGCGGGTGCGCAGCGGGCGGTGGGCGTCGAGCACGGCGCTGTACTCGATGACCGGCCGGCCGCCGCGCAACCGCTTGAAGCCGGCCGCGCCGGCGCTGAGGTTGAGGTGGCGGCCGCTGCGCAGCGCGTTGCGGAAGCTGCAGGCGGTGAGCGTGCGGTACAGCGCGAGCTTCCGCGGCTGCGAGGTGTCGTAGCCGACGATGGGCGTGGTCAGCGCCCGGTCGGTGCCGAACATGCCGGCGATGCACTGCAGTTCGCCATTGCCGTCGCGGAAACCCTCGAACTCGAGCAGCCCGTGGCGGTGCCAGTCGCGCAGCATCCGCGCGTGGTAGTCCGGATTGCAGCGCGAATACTTGTCCAGGTAGAGCATCGCGTACAGCCGTTCGATGCGCGGATAGTCGGCCTCGCCGATGTCGCCATTGCCGGCGAAGGACAGGTCGCGCCGCTGCAGCAGCTTCATGTCCGTGGCCATGTCGCGCACCTTCAGCAGTCGCGTCATGTCCGGGTACAGGTAGATCTGGCGACTGGCGACCAGGCGGAAGCCGCGCGCCTGCAGGGCCTGCAGCCAGTCGCCGTTGTCGTGCGGGTTGAGCGAGCGCAGCCACAGCGCATGCGTGGGCCAGCGCCCGCGCGCCTGTTCGAGCAGGGCGTCCAGCGGCACCTCGCGCAGCGGCGGGTACAGGTTGGTCGATACGCACCAGTTGTTGATCGCCACCGCGCGGTCGATGCCGGCGGCAGCGAACACGCCGCCGAGCGCGCCGCACAGCGCCGCGGTCGCGGCGGCGGACCGCGGCGGCAACAGCCGCCGCGCCTCCTCGGCGGCGTAGTCGGCATAGGTGGTGCGCGGCGAGCATACCCAGGCGTTGCCGCGCTCGCGGTCGTTCACGGTGACCGGCATCGCGCAGTCGCCGGTGCGCAGCATCTCCAGCCCGGCATCGAGATTGCGGGCGATGGCGCGGGCGTTGCCGCCTTCGTGCAGCCGTGCGAAGGCCTCGGCCTGGCGCCGGTAGCCGTGGTCGCGGCTCATGCCAGCGGTGCTCCGTCCCATTCGATGTCGGCGGTGGACGCCGCGCGCAGGCTGATGCGCCGGCGCGCGGCCTGCAGGCCGTAGTGGCCGAGGTCGCGCAGGGTGGCGGGCAGCGGTGCGCGGTCGCCGGGACGGGCCAGCACGTCGTCGCCGGCACGCAGGTCGGCGTGCCACTGCGCCAGCCGCCCGGCCGCCAGCGCGCGCGGCAGCGCGTCCAGGTACATCAGCGGCGCCAGCATCGCCGCACGCCGGTGGCCCGGTTCAAGCACGCCGTCGCCGTCGCCGGCCAGGGCCCGCGGCAGGGCGTCGCCGGGCGCGAACAGGTGGAGGCCGCTGGTGCCGCGCGGATTGCACTCGATCACGTGGGCGCGACCGTCGCCGGCGACGATCCAGTCGAAGGCGACCTGCCCGCTGCAGCCCAGCTGCGCCACCAGCGCGGCGGCATGCTCGCGCAGTCCCGGCGGCGCGGCGGGGGCGAAGTAGTAGCTGGCGCTGCGGCGCAGACGGTGGCGCGGCTGGTAGACGGCATGCGCGAGCAGGCGCCCGCGCTCGGCCACCGCATAGCTGCAGTACTCGGTGCCGGCGCACAGCTGCTGCACCACCCAGGGCTGGCCGTCCGGCAGCGGCGCAGCGTCGGCGGGAATGCCGTGCGGATACAGCCGCACATGCACGCCGAAACGCGAGAACTCCGGCTTCAGCACCACCGCGCGGCCGGCGGTCCAGTCGCGCGCCTCGGCCAGGCTGGCGACCCGCGCGCTGTCGGGTACCGGCAGCCCGGCAGCGCGCGCCAGCGCCAGGAATTCCCACTTGCTGTGCAGCGAGCGCAGCCGGTCGAAGTCGTCGGCCAGCACCCGCAGCTGCGCCGGCAGGCGGTGGCGCAGGTGGGCGACGTAGAACACTTCCTCGCAGGTGGGCAGCAGCAGGTCGATGCGGTGTTCGTGCACCAGACGCGAAAGGTCGGCGGCGAACGCCTCCGGCGCGTGCCGCGGCGGGGCGATGCGGTGGCGCCCTGCGACCGCGCGCGAGGCGCCGGCGGCGTGCGCGGGCACGCTGTCGGCCACGTGCACGCGCCAGCCGTGGGCGTGGAAGCGGCGCGCCAGGTCCAGCGCGATCGGCGCCCGCGCGCCGGTGATCAGCACGCTAGGCATCGCGATGGCCCCTTGGACGCCAGTCGCGGCAATGCGAAGGCACGATGCGCAGCGACGGCTGCGCCTGTTGCAGCGCCTGCAGCCGCGCCAGGGTCTGCAGGTAGGCGTCGCGGTCGCCCAGCCAGGCGCTGACCAGCGCCGGCGGCGGCACGCCCCTGCGCAGGGCGTCGGACGACCAGGCCGCGTCGGCGACCAGGAACACCGGGCCGTCGCCGTCCTCGAACCACAGCCCGTAGTGCCCGGGGGCGTGGCCGGGCAGCGGCACCAGCAGCAGGCTGCCGTCGCCGAAGAAGTCGTGGCCGGGATCGAAGCCGCGCAGCGCGGCCGGCATGCGCGCGCGCGGGCTGGCCTCGAAGGACTGCCGGCGGCCGGTGGCGCTGTCGAGCAGGGCCGGCAGGAAGCCCTGGCGGGTGGCGGCGAAGCGGCCGCGCCGGCGCAGGTCGTTCCAGGCCTCGTCCGAACAGGCGATGCGCGCGCGCGGGAAGTCGGCCACGCCGGCGACGTGGTCGCCGTGCAGGTGCGAGAGCAGGATCCAGGCGATGTCGTCGGCGGCGATGCCGGCGCTGCGCAACTGGCGGGCCAGCGGTTCGTCCTCGCGCATCCGCACCGGCGTGACCCAGCGGTACAGGCGTTCGGGGAATGGCGTGGTGGCGTGCAGGAAATGCTCGGCGTAGCCGGTGTCGAACAGCAGCCAGCCGTGTTCGCGGTGGCGCAGCAGGGTGGCCAGCGCCGGGAATTGGCAGGGGCGCAGCGCGCCGTCGCGGCGCGAGGCGATCTCCGGGTGCAGGCAGTGGCCCGCCTCGAACAGCCGCCACTCAACGATCATCGTGGGCCTGCCGGGCGAAGCGTTGCAGGCCCTCGGCGATCGACACCGTGGGCCGGTAGCCGAGTTCGCGCCGGGCGCGGCTTATGTCCAGCGTCTGCGACCAGCCGATCACGCCGACGCCGTAGCGGGTCAGGCGCGGTTCGGGCTGGCCGGGCCGCAGCCGCGCCACGCCCTCGGCGATGCCGGCCAGCGCCAGCGCCAGCCGCCGCGGCAACGGCAGCAGGCGCACGTCCAGGGCGCAGGCCTCGAACAGCCGCACCAGCAGCTCGCGCACCGCCATCGGCTCGCCGTTGCTGAGGTTGTAGGCGCGGCCGTCGCCGGCCGCGTCCGCGCGCAGGCAGGCCAGCGTGGCCTGCACCACGTTGTCGACGTGGGTGATGTCGATCACCGCGCGGCCGCCGTGCACCAGCGGGAAGCGGCCGTTGCGCGCCACCGCCAGCAGCCGCGGCAGGATCGCGCGGTCGCCGTCGCCGAATACCGCGCGCGGCCGCAGCACCACGCATGGCAGGCCCTGGGCGGCGGCGCGGCGCACGCGCAGCTCCGATTCCCACTTGCTGCGCGCGTAGTCGGTGATCCAGCGCGCGGGCGGCTGGAAATCCTCGCCCACGTCGTACCGGTCGGCGAAGCGGAAGTAGATGCTGGGCGAGCCGAAGTGCACGAAGCGCGCCACGCCGGCCTGCCTGGCGGCGTCGAGCAGGCGCTCGGTGGCGACCACGTTGGCCTGCTGGAAATCCGCGGCGCGGCCCCATGGCATCGACTTGGCGGCGGCATGCACCACCGCGTCGCAGCCGCGCAGCAGCGGCGCCAGCGCGTCGCGGGCCAGATCGGCGGGCTGGCGCTCGATGCGCGGGTCCAGCCGCGCCAGCGCGTCGCGGTCGCGGCCGCTGGCGACCACCGTGTCGCCGCGCGCCAGCAGCGCCTGCGCGACGTGGCGGCCGATGAAGCCGGAGGCGCCGGTGACGAGGACGCGCGCCATCAGTAGCGCAGCACGATGCCGCCCAGCGACAGCCCGGCGCCGGAACCGACCAGCGCCACGTGGTCGCCGCGCTCGATCAGCCCTTCGCCGATGGCGTGGTGCAGCGCCAGCGGGATCGAGGCGGCCATCTGGTTGCCGTGGGTCTCGATGATCCGCACCAGCGCGGCGGGCGGCAGCCGCAGCGCCACCTCCAGGTGCCGCAGCGCCTTGGCGCTGGCCTGGTGCGGGACGATCCGGCGCAGCTGTTCCAGCCGCAGCCCGGCGCGCGCCAGCAGCGCGTCCATGAACGCCGGCAGCTTCTGCGCGGCCAGCCGGTAGGTGGGCTTGCCGGACATCTCGAACCGCGCCGCGGCGCGGAACGCGTCGAGGTCGTCGTCGATGCGCACGCGGGTACCGCCGGCGCGTACCCGGCAGTGTTCGGTGCCCTCGGACCAGGTCTCCATGTGCGCGGCCGACAGCCAGGAAGCGCCTTCCGGGTCGGCCGCGACCACCACCGCGGCGGCGCCGTCGCCGAACAGCGGCGCAGTGTCCGGGTCGTCCCAGTCCAGTCCGGCGGTGGCGATCTCGCTGGAGACGATCAGCGCCCGCCGGTAGCGGCCGGCCGCGATCGCGGTGGACAGCAGGTCCAGCGCGGCCAGGAAGCTCAGGCAGGTGGCGTTGACGTCGAAGGCGGGGATGCCGGAATCGGCCAGCCCCAGGCGGCGGTGGATCAGCGCCGCGCTGCAGGGGATGGCCTGCTCCATCACCGAGCAGGCCGACACCACCACGTCCACCTCGCCGGCCTCCAGGCCGGCGGCGTCCAGCGCCTGCCGCGCGGCGGCCGCGCCCATCATCGACGAGGTCTCGTCGGCGCCGGCATACGGCCGGCGGACGATGCCGACGTGGCGCCGGGTCCAGCCGGCGGGCTTGTTCCAGCGGCGGTCGAATTCCTCCGATTCGCGGTACTGGCGTGGCAGGTAGGCGCCGCTGCCGAGGATGCGCAGGCCGACGGGGGAAGCGGGGGAGCTGGAGATCATGGTGGTCACGTACGGGAACGGGCGCCAGCGTAACGCGGCAGGCAGGCGAGGGCGCAGGCGCTCAGGCGGCGTCGGCAGGCAGGGCCTGCAGCAGATAGTCGATGAAACTGCGTACCTTCGGCGCCAGGTGGCTGCGGCTGGCGTAGACGGCGTGGATGCCGACCGGCGCGATCCGCCAGGCCGGCAGTACCGGCACCAGGCGGCCGTCGGCCAGCGCCTCGTCCACCAGGAAATCCGGTTGCGCGACGATGCCGAGCCCGGCGATGGCCGCCTCGCGCAGCACGTCGCCGTTGTTGGCGCGCAGCGCGCCGGCGACCGCCACCGCGACTTCGCCCTCCGGCCCCTGCAGCTGCCAGGCGTTGCCGCCGGCCCAGTAGCTGTAGGCCAGGCACTGGTGCGCGGCCAGGTCCCGGGGATGCTGTGGCACGCCGTGCGCGGCGAGGTAGGCCGGTGCCGCGCACAGGCGGACCTGGGCCTGCGCCAGCGCCCGCGCGATCAGCGCCGGCGCCGGTTCGCGGGTGATGCGGATGGCCAGGTCGAAGCCTTCCTCGACGATGTCCACCTGGCGGTCGGACAGCGACAGGTCCAGTTGCACCTGCGGGCAGCGCTCGCGGAAACCGGCCAGCAGTGGCGCCAGGCGGGCGACGCCCCAGCTGACCGGCGCGGTGATCCGCAGCAGCCCGGAAGGCTGCAGCGCCTGCGCACCGATGGCCGCTTCCATGTCGTCGAATTCGGCCAGCAGCTGCACGCAGCGCTGGTAGTAGGCGGCGCCGGCGCTGGTGGGGCTGACCCGGCGCGTGGTGCGGTTGAGCAGGCGCGTGGACAGGCGCTTCTCCAGCGCGGCGACCTGGCGGGTGACCGCGGCGGTGGAGATGCCCAGTGCCTCGGCGGCGGCGCTGAAGCCGTTGCGCTCGGCTACCGCCACGAAGACCCGCATCGCATCGAGGGTATCCATTGTTCCCGTTCCCGCAATAAATCCTGTCTGTGCACGCTATTTATCGCGCCGGGCGAGGTCAATACCCTGTATCGCATTCCCGGGGCGCGCGCCATCCGCGCCGCCCCGCACGGGCGTTGCCGGCCGTTACCCGATCCGGGGCCGGCGTGGCGCCCATCCACCCAGCCTGGAGTGCCCATGGACCGCCTGCCTTCCCTCTATGTTTCCCACGGTTCGCCGATGACCGCATTGCAGCCGGGCCTGACCGGCGAGCGGTTGGCGGCCCTGGCGCAGGCGCTGCCGCGCCCGCGCGCGATCGTGGTGGCCTCGGCGCACTGGCTGGCGCAGCGGCCGACGGTGGGCGCGGCGGCGCGGCCGGAAACCATCCACGACTTCGGCGGCTTCCCCGAGGTGCTGTACCGGCTGCAGTACCCGGCGCCGGGGGCGCCGGCGCTGGCCGCGCAGGTCGCCGCGCTGCTGGCGCAGGCCGGCCTGCCGGCGGCGATCGACCCGCAGCGCGGGCTCGACCATGGCGCCTGGGTACCGCTGCGGCTGTTGTATCCGCAGGCCGACATCCCGGTGCTGCAGCTGTCGGTCCAGCCGGCGCTCGGCCCGGCGCACCAGTTCGCACTGGGCCGCGCGCTGGCGCCGCTGCGCGGGAGCGGCGTGCTGCTGCTCGGCTCGGGCAGCATCACCCACAACCTGCACGACTGGCGCAACTACCAGCAGGGCAAGGAAGCGCCCTACGTGCGTCCGTTCATCGAGTGGATCGAGCAGCGGCTGGCCGCCGACGACATCGCCGCGCTGCTGGACTACCGTGCCCGCGCGCCGTTCGCCGTGCAGGCCCATCCCAGCGACGAGCACCTGCTGCCGCTGTTCTTCGCCATGGGCGCGGCCGGCGGCGACGCGCTGGCCGCGCAGCGCATCGATGCCGGCATCGACATGGGTTTCCTGGCGATGGACATCTACCGCTTCGACGGCGGCCGGCCGGCGTGAGCGGTCCGGCGCCGGCACAGGGTCGGCATGGACG
This sequence comes from Xanthomonas chitinilytica, assembly GCF_026107455.2. GTDB lineage: Bacteria > Pseudomonadota > Gammaproteobacteria > Xanthomonadales > Xanthomonadaceae > Stenotrophomonas > Stenotrophomonas chitinilytica. The sequence continues at coordinate 27,306 of NZ_JAPCHY010000003.1, forward strand.
TGGATCGTCGTTGCGATCGGCCGGGTGTGTGCTAGCTTTTTCCGGTCCTCCTATTTCCCGGGGCGGCGCCCGCGGGTAACGCGCCGGCGTCTTCCCGATCCGGCATGCATACGATCGAAGTCGTCCTGGCGATGCTGGTGGCCGTGGTCGCCAGCGGTTATCTGGTAAGAATCCTGCCGTTCTCGTTGCCGCTGCCGCTGGTGCAGATCGGCCTGGGCGCGGTGATCGCCGGCGTGTTCAAGCGCGGTCATGCGCTGGACCCGGACGTGTTCTTCCTGCTGTTCCTGCCGCCGCTGCTGTTCCTCGACGGCTGGCGCATCCCCAAGCAGGGCCTGTTCCGCGACAAGGGCACGATCCTGGAACTGGCGTTCGGGCTGGTGCTGTTCACCGTGATCGGCGCCGGCTTCCTGATCCACTGGATGATCCCGGCGATGCCGCTGGCGGTGGCGTTCGCGCTGGCCGCGATCATCTCGCCGACCGATCCGGTGGCGGTGAGCGCCATCGCCGCGCGCGCGCCGATCCCCAAGCGGCTGATGCACATCCTGGAAGGCGAATCGCTGCTCAACGACGCCTCCGGCCTGGTCTGCTTCCGCTTCGCCGTGGCGGCGGTGATGACCGGCACGTTCTCGCTGGCCTCGGCCTCGCTGACCTTCCTCTGGGTCGCGGTGGCCGGGCTGGGGATCGGCGTGGCGGTGACGCTGGGCGTGTCCACCTTCCAGCGCTGGCTGTGGCACCGCTTCGGCGAGGAGCCGGGCGCAGCGCTGCTGGTGAACCTGCTGATCCCGTTCGCCGCCTACCTGCTGGCCGAAGAATTCAACGCCTCCGGGATCCTGGCGGCGGTGGCGGCCGGCATCTCGATGAGCTACGTGGAGCTGACCGGCCGCGTCAGCGGCAGCATGCGGGTGCAGCGCACGGCGGTGTGGAACACGGTGCAGTTCGCCTTCAACGGCATCATGTTCGTGCTGCTGGGCGAACAGCTGCCCGGGATCGTCGAGCGCGCGATCCACAGCATGGACGAGACCGGCCACCACAGCCCCTGGTGGCTGCTGGTGTACATGCTGGCGATCAACCTGGGGCTGGTGCTGCTGCGGCTGGCGTGGGTGTGGCTGTCGCTGCGCTGGAACGTGTTCAAGGCGCGCTGGAACGGACGGACCCATGCCGGCACCCCGTGGCGGGTGATGCTGGCCACTTCGGTGGCCGGCGTGCGCGGCGCGATCACCCTGGCCGGCGTGCTGACGCTGCCGCTGCTGCTGCCCGGCGGCGAGCCGTTCCCGGCCCGCGACCTGGTGATCTTCCTGGCCGCGGGGGTGATCCTGTTCTCGCTGGTCGGCGCCAGCCTGCTGCTGCCGCGGCTGCTGCGCGGGCTGGAGCTGCCGCACGACGACAGCGAGCGCCGCGAGGAGGACCTGGCGCGCAAGGCCTCTTCGCGCGCGGCGCTGGCGGCGGTGGAGCGGGCGCGCCAGGAGCTGGTGCAGAACCAGCCCACCGGCACCGTGCAGCTGTTCAACGACGCCGCGGCGCGGGTCAGCCTGCTGTACCAGCGCAACCTGGAAATGGGCGAGGACCCGGACGCCGACCCCGAACAGGTGCGGCGCATGCAGCAGGGCTACCGCCAGCTGCGCATGGCCGGGCTCACCGCCGAGCGCGAGGAACTGTTCCGGCTGGCCCGCCGCGGGCGCATCTCCGACGAGCTGTCGCGGCGGCTGATCCGCAACCTGGACCTGCTCGAATCGCGCCAGCGCGACTGAGGACCGCTCCATCCCGCCGGGTCAGGCGTCCGCGCGGGCGTGAAGACGCGGCGCTTGCCGCGCTCCACGCCGGGCGCCGGCCGGTCTTCGCCGGTGCCGGGCCACGGCTCCGGTTCCGCGCGTGGCGGCCGATGTCCCGGTGGCGGGATAGTGTTTCCGCGCCTGCCCGGTTTGCAGCCGCGGCCGGGGGCACTAGGCTGTGCAGCCTGCGGCGCGACTGCGCCCCTTCGCGGAATCCTGCATGCCACCGATCATTTCCATCCGCGGCCTGGGCAAGACCTACGCCGGCGGCTTCCAGGCGCTCAAGCAGGTCGACCTGGAGATCCACCGCGGCGAGATCTTCGCCCTGCTCGGCCCCAACGGCGCCGGCAAGACCACGCTGATCAGCATCGTCTGCGGGCTGGTCAACCCCAGCCGCGGCACCGTGCTGGCCGACGGCCACGACATCGTCCGCGACTACCGCGCCGCGCGCGGCCTGATCGGGCTGGTGCCGCAGGAATTGGCCACCGACGCGTTCGAGACGGTATGGGCCACCGTGCGCTTCAGCCGCGGCCTGTTCGGCCGGCCGCGCGACGACGCCCACCTGGAACGGGTGCTGCGCGAGCTGTCGCTGTGGGACAAGCGCGACAGCAAGATCTCCACCCTGTCCGGCGGCATGAAGCGGCGCGTGCTGATCGCCAAGGCGCTGGCGCACGAGCCGCGCATCCTGTTCCTGGACGAACCCACCGCCGGGGTCGACGTCGAGCTGCGCCACGACATGTGGCAGATGGTGCGGCGCCTGCGCGAGCAGGGCGTGACCATCATCCTGACCACCCACTACATCGAGGAGGCCGAGGAAATGGCCGATCGCGTCGGCGTCATCAACCATGGCGAGCTGGTGCTGGTGGAGGACAAGCACACGCTGATGCGCAAGCTCGGCAAGAAGCAGCTGTCGCTGACCCTGCAGCAACCGCTGCCGGCGCTGCCGCACGGCCTGTCCGCGCTGCCGCTGGAGCTGGTCGACGACGGCGGCACGCTGGTCTACACCTTCGACGCGCAGGCCGAGGAGACCGGCATCGCCGCGCTGCTGCGGCAGCTGGGCGAGCACGGCATCGACTACAAGGACCTGCACACCCGCGAAAGCTCGCTGGAGGACATCTTCGTCAGCCTGGTGCACGACGCCCGGCGGGAGGCACGCGCATGAACCTGCATGCCGTCGCCGCGATCTACCGTTTCGAGATGGCCCGCACCTTCCGCACCCTGATGCAGTCGATCGCCTCGCCGGTGCTGTCGACCTCGCTGTACTTCGTGGTGTTCGGCGCGGCCATCGGCTCGCGCATGGGCGACATCGACGGGGTCAGCTACGGCGCGTTCATCATCCCCGGCCTGATCATGCTGTCGCTGCTCAACGAGAGCATCTCCAACGCCTCGTTCGGCATCTACATGCCGCGCTGGTCGGGCACCATCTACGAGGTGCTGTCCGCGCCGGTGTCCTGGTGGGAGATCGTGCTCGGCTACGTCGGCGCGGCCGCCACCAAGTCGGTGCTGCTGGGGCTGCTGATCCTGCTCACCGCGCGCGTGTTCGTGCCCTACGAGATCGCCCACCCGCTGTGGATGGGCGGCTTCCTGGTGCTGACCGCGGTCACCTTCAGCCTGTTCGGCTTCATCATCGGGGTATGGGCCGACGGCTTCGAGAAGCTGCAGGTGATCCCGCTGATGATCGTCACCCCGCTCACCTTCCTCGGCGGCAGCTTCTATTCGATCGGCATGCTGCCGCCGCTGTGGCAGAAGATCACCCTGTTCAACCCGGTGGTGTACCTGGTCAGCGGCTTCCGCTGGAGCTTCTACGGCAAGGCCGACGTGCACATCGCGGTGAGTACCGGCATGACCCTGGCGTTCCTGGCCGTGTGCCTACTGGTGGTGTGGCTGATCTTCCGCAGCGGCTACCGGCTCAAGGCCTGAGGCCCGCGGGCGATGGCCATGGACGGCCCGGGGCGTTGCCCGGGGCCATCGCCGGCACCGCGTGGTGCCGGCCGCCGGATCACTTCTTTTCCAGGTCCAGGAAGTAGGGCACCACTTCGCCCTTGACCTTGATCGTCATCGGGTTGCCGCGGCGGTCGCGCGCCTTGCCGGCCTGCACCCGGATCCAGCCTTCGCTGACCGAGTATTCCTCGACGTTGTCGCGCTCGATGCCGTTGAAACGGACGCCGACGCCGCGTTCCAGCGCGGCGGCATCGTGGAACGGGCTCTGCGGGTTGATCGCCAGGTGATCGGGAGGGGTATCGCTCATGTTTCCGCTTCTGCTGGCGGCCACCGCGGCCGCCTTCCGCCGGCAAGGATAAACCGGCGCGGCCGGCGTGCCGAGGCGCGCGCTTCCGTCGCGGTCGCCGCGGCGTCAGAATGCGCGCCTGCCCAACCGGACCGCCGCCATGCCCGACAACAGCGCCGACTACGAGGAATTCGAGGACCTGCCGCCGGAGTTCGACGTCGACGACCATCCGGCGCGGGTATGGAACCTGCTGCTGCTGATCAACCCCGGCGACGAGGAGAGCGCGCTGCGCCAGTTCGACGCCTGGCGCGAGGTGGTGGGCGAGGCCGGCGGCGAGGGCGACGACCGCTGGTTGTGGGCGCTGAAGGACGCCATCGACTGGCAGGCCGGCTTCCACGTCCCCGGCGACGATGCCGAGGCGCTGGTCTCGGCGATCGACGAGCTGGCCGCGCGCTGGAACCTGCGCATCGACTGGGGCGGCGACCTGGACGACGAGGACTTCGCCGACCACGTCGACGTGCCGGTGCTGCTGGCCACCGCCTACGACCGCCTGCGCGAGCACGGCTATTCGCTGTGGACCTGGGATACCGGCGACGACACCCGCGCCGGCTGGATCGCACTCAGCCGCGACGACGAGGCGATGCTGGCGCTGTCCTCGCTGCTGGAAGTGGAAGTGCGCCCGGGCAGCGATCCGTTCTGAGGCCGGATTCGCGGGTTGTTCCGACCGTCGTCCCGGCGTAGGCGGGAGGGGCTTCACAACAGCGTAAAGCGTTGGTCACCCAGTGACGTTCGTGCCGGCGCGGGCATGGTCCATAAGGCTTCGTCCGGTATCGCGCGGGCAAGTCCCTGGATCCCCGCCGGCGCGGGGGGCGATTCGAGTTCGTGAGGCTTTCCTGCCAGTCCCGGGACGACCTGTGCTTCGTCTGCCATGGGGCCATTCCTGGCTGTGCGCGAATCACGGCAGGACTTCGCCAACTCTCCCGGCCGTCGTCCCCCGCGCAGGCGGGGACGACGATGGGAGTTTGTGAGGGCTTCCGCCAGTCCTTGGATGACCGGCACTCTTGCACAGTCGTGAAGTCGCTCTCGCCTGCGCGGAAACCACAAGGCGCGGCGGCCGGCAGCCTTCAGTTCGCCGGCCGGTACTGCGCGCGGGCGTTGGCGATCACCGCCTTGAGCAGGGCGCGGTCGCTGTGGCGCGAGATCGGCCGCGTGCCCAGGGCGATGGCGCGTTCGCGCAGCGACGCCGGCACGTCGTAGTGGGCGCCGCTGGGACGGTTCTGGAACGCGCGGCGGGACATGCCGAGCTGCGCCGCCATCGCGTGCAGCTCGTCCAGGGTGTCGGCCATCAGGTGCGCCCAGCGCTCGCCGCGCCAGGGATGCACCGCATCGTCGATGTAGACCGTCACCTGCGGCTCCGGCGCTCAGGCCTGCGGCTTGTCGTCGTCGGCGGCCGGGGTGTCGCCGGCTTCGGTTGCGGCCGGGGCGCCCGCTTCGGTCGCCTCGGCGGCTTCGCCGCTGTCGTCGTCCTCGCCCTCCACGCTCTCGAACTCGGCCACCAGCGCGGCCAGGTACTCCTCGGCGGTCTTGCCTTCGTCGGCGGCGAGGTCGTCGATCATCTGCTGCAGCTGCGCCGAGTACTCCAGCGTGACCTTGCGGCCTTCCTGCTCCTGCACGTTGGCTAGGTGCTTGAGCATGGCCAGCATCGGCACCGGATTGTCGGCGTTGCCCATGGTCTGGCCGCCGATGGCCAACAGCCATTCGTGGCCCTGCAGGCCGATGGCGGCCACCACCTGGCCCTCCTCGTTCTGCAGCACGGCGTGGTTCTGCACCGGCTGCTGCGCGTTGAGGCGGGCGATCGGGCGCCTGGGCTGCTGTTTCTTGCGCTTGTCGCGCTTGGCCTTGGACTGCTTGGACATGGGGGAGGGAGCCTGCGAATGGATGGAAAGGCCGCCATTGTAGGCGGCCTCTCCGGCAGGCGTCCCGTCCGCCCGGCTGGCGGGGCGGTTCAGGGCGAGGCGGGACCGGCGCCGGGCGGTTCCACGATGGGCGGTGCCGGCATCGCGGTGTCGGCGTCCGGCAGCAGCGACGACAGCGCCAGGCGATGGTCGCTGTCGGCCAGCGCGGCCGCCTCGGCCTCGCGGGTCATCACCACGATGCTGATGCGGCGGTTGATCGGGTTCTGCGGGTCCTGCTTGTCGAACAGCACCGACGAGGACAGCCCGACCACGCGCGTGACCTTGTCCTCGGCCATGCCGCCGCCGATCAGGGCGCGGCGCGCGGCGTTGGCGCGGTCGGCGCTCAGTTCCCAGTTGCCGTAGCCGTTGCGGGTGTTGTACGCGGTGGTGTCGGTGTGGCCGGTGATGGAGATGCGGTTGGGCACCTGGTTGATGAACTGCGACAGCTCCACCAGGATCGCCTGCGTGTACGGCATCAGCGTGGCGCTGCCCATGTCGAACATCGGCCGGTTCTGCTTGTCCACGATCTGGATGCGCAGGCCCTCGGGCGTCAGGTCCAGCAGCAGCTGGTCCTTGAACGGCTCCAGCGCCTGGCTCTTGCTGATGGCTTCCTGCAGGTCCTGCATCAGCGCTTCGAGCTGGCGCTTTTCCTTCTGCTTCTCGTCGACCGCCTGCGGGATGGCCTGCTGCTGGTTCTGGAACGGATCGCTGCTGTTGCCGCGGGAAATGTCGGTGGCGCCGCCGAACTTGATCATCGAGGTGCTGGCGCCGCCCGGGCCGGCCATGCCCGGCGCCGGCGTGGCGCTGCTGCCGACCAGCGGGCTGGGATTGCGGAAATACTCGGAGATCGCCGCGCGATCGGGCGGGCTGGTGGTGGCCATCAGCCACAGCACCAGGAAGAACGCCATCATCGCGGTCACGAAGTCGGCATAGGCCACCTTCCACGAGCCGCCATGGTGGCCGCCGTGCTTGCCCTTCCTGACCCGGCGCACGATCACCGTGGGTTTGTTCTCGCTCATCGGCGCGGGCCTACTTGACCGACTTCAGGTGCTGTTCGAAATCGGTGAAGGCCGGGCGCAGCGACGAGGGCACCGTCTTGCGCGCGAACTCCAGCGCGATCTTCGGGTTGTAGCCGCGCAGGCAGGCCAGCAGCGCGGTCTTCACCGATTCGTAGATGCGGCTGTCCTGTTCGGCGCGCGCTTCCACCGCCGCCGCCATCGGCCCGACGAAACCGTAGCCCAGCAGGATGCCGAGGAAGGTGCCGACCAGCGCGCCGGCGACATGGGCGCCGACTTCCTTGATGTCTCCACCGATCGAACCCATGGTGATGACGATGCCCAGCACCGCGGCGACGATGCCGAAGCCGGGCAGGCCGTCGGCCACCTTGTTGAGCACCGCCGAGGAGGCCATCGCTTCCAGGTGGTGCTTCTCCAGCTCCAGCTCCAGCAGCGGCTCCAGCTCGTGCGGCTCGATGTTGCTGCCGATCATCAGCCGCAGGCAGTCGGTGATGAAGTCGACCAGGTGGTGGTCGGCCTGCACCTTCGGGTAGTTGGCGAAGATGGCGCTTTCGGCCGGCTTCTCGACGTGGTCTTCCAGCGCCATGAAGCCCTCGCGGCGGGCCTTGTTCAGCAGTTCGTAGAGCAGGCTGAGCACGTCCAGGTAGTCCTGCTTCTTGTAGCGCGGGCCGCGGAACACGCCGACCATGTCCGCCAGGGTCTGCTTCACCTGCCGCACCGGGGTGCCGACCAGGAACGCGCCCAGCGCCGCGCCGCCGATGATCACCAGTTCGTAGGGCTGCCACAGCGCCCCCAGTTTGCCGTGGGCGCCGACGTAGCCGCCGAGCACGCTGAGGATGACGACCAGAAAACCGATGAGGATGAGCATGGAGGCGGCGCAGGGGAGGGATATCCCGTTTTCGGCGCGCGCCGCCGTTTCTGAAGAACCCTGCGGAACTGGTTCACACTTTTCCGTGGGCGATGGGGCCGACGCCGACCGGGGGCAGTGGCGGCTCCCGGGCATCGGGGACGGTACGCGTACCCGGAGGTCGGGCCGGGCCAAGCCGGAACGGGTTCTCAGTCCGCCGGGAGCGCCTCGGCGCCGCCGCGTTGCAGCGGATCGGGCAGCGGCTCGCCGCGGGCGGCGAACGACAGCGACACCGAATTCAGGCAATGGCGTTCGCCGGTCGGCGGCGGGCCGTCGGGAAACACGTGGCCCAGGTGGCTGCCGCAGCGCGCGCAGACGATCTCGGTGCGGACCATACCGTGGCTGAGGTCGCGCACTTCGCGCACGTGCGCCGCGTCGTACGGGGCGAAGAAGCTGGGCCAGCCGGTGCCGGAGTCGAACTTGGCGTCGGAGCGGAACAGCGGCAGTCCGCACAGCCGGCAGCAGTAGACGCCGTCGAGCTTGTTGTCGAGGAACACGCCGCAGAACGGCGCCTCGGTGCCGTGCTGCAGCAGCACCCGGCGTTCGTCCGCATCCAGGCCGGCGATCAGCGCGTCGCGTTGCGGGGCGGTGGGCGGGGTGAGGTCGAAGGCGGTCATGGTCGGCTCGCGGCAGGGGAAGGGCGCGTCCTGGCGGCGCGCAACTGCCATGGTAGTGCGGCCGCGGCAGTCGCGGATCAAGGCCGCGCGCGCGACGCGGACGCTGCGTGGCGGCGGCCACCGGCATTCACCGCAATGACAGCCGTGCGGGCGCAAGCTCGCGGTTGTCGAGGCGAGGAGCATGCGCATGAAACGGACGATCAGGACCGGCTGCCTGCTGCTGGCATTGGCGCCGTTGCTGGCGCAGGCGCAGATCAAGCCGGCCGCACCGACCGCGACCGACAACGAAGCAATCCGCCAGCGGCTGAGCACGCACCCCATAGACAGCAAGGGCCCGGCGCAACCGGTGCCGCCGGCCAAGCCGGTGGCGCCAACGCGGGTCTACGACCGCAACGGCCGCGTGCTGCACGGCATGAAGCCGGCCGGCCCGAACCGGGTGATGGACACCCGCACCGGCCGCTACCACGACACCGTGCCCAGCGGCGACGGCCAGCGCATCGAGCGTTGAGCATGCCGCCGAGCCTGCGCAAGGATGCATCCCCAGGGCCCGGAACCGGGGGGCATCTGTCCCAATGGTCGCGACTGACGTCGCTCCTGCAGAAGCCGGCGCCATTGTGGGGGCGACGTCAGTCGCGAGCTTTTCGACACGACCGCGCGGCGTCTCCAGGGCAGAGAATCAGTCGGCGATCGGCAGGCAGAGGGTTTCCTTCACCTCTTCCATCACGATGTAGCTCTTGGACTCGCGCACGTGCGGCAGCGTCAGCAGCGTGCTGCCGAGCAGTTTGCGGTAGGAGGCCATCTCGCTGATGCGGGCCTTGATCAGGTAGTCGAAGTCGCCCGAGACCAGGTGGCACTCCAGCACGTTGGGCAGGCGCAGCGCGGCGCGGCGGAACTCCTCGAAGATGTCGCCGGACTTGTAGGCCAGCGAGATCTCCACGAACACCAGCAGGCTGGCCTTGAGGTACTGCGGGTCGAGCCGGGCGTAGTAGCCGGTGATCGCGCCGTCGCGTTCCAGCCGGCGCACGCGCTCGGTGCACGGGGTGGTGGACAGGCCCACCCGCTCGCCCAGTTCGGTGAAGGAAATGCGCCCCTCGGCCTGCAGGATGCGCAGGATCTTGCGGTCGATCTTGTCCAGTTCGCGGGGACGGGTGCTCATGGGTCTCTGCCGGCGGTCATGTTCTCGGGAAATTACCCTGAAATCATCACTAAAAACAGGGGAAACGACCAGTAATGCCTGACTATACTGCGCCGATTATGGTGCCTGCCGGCTTCCAGGCAGGGAATGATCGGGTCTGGAGATGGCGATGCGCGTTCTGGTGCTTGGTGGTGGAGTGATCGGCACGACCAGTGCCTGGTATCTGCGGCAGGCGGGGTTCGAGGTGACGGTGGTCGACCGCCAGCCGGGACCCGCGCTGGAAACCAGCTTCGCCAATGCCGGCCAGCTGTCGTTCGGCTACACCTCGCCGTGGGCGGCGCCGGGCGTTCCGCTCAAGGCGATCAAGTGGCTGTTCCAGGAACACGCGCCGCTGGCGATCCGGCCCACCTTCGACCTGAACCAGTACCGCTGGCTGTGGCAGATGCTGCGCAACTGCACCGCCGAGCGCTACGCGACCAACAAGGCGCGCATGGTGCGGCTGTCCGACTACAGCCGCGACTGCCTGAACGAACTGCGCGCGCAGACCGGCATCGCCTACGAGGGCCGCCAGCTCGGCACCACCCAGCTGTTCCGCACCCAGCAACAGCTCGACGCCGCCGCCCAGGACATCGAAGTGCTCAAGCAGTACGGCGTGCCCTACGAAGTGCTCGACCGTGCCGGCATCGTCCGCGCCGAGCCGGCGCTGGCCGGCGTGGCCGATACCCTGGTCGGCGCGCTGCGCCTGCCCGAGGACCAGACCGGCGACTGCCAGCTGTTCACCCGGCGGCTGGCGGCGATGGCGGCCGAGGCCGGCGTCGAGTTCCGCTACGACCAGGACATCCAGGCGCTGCAGGGCGACGGCAACCGCATCGCCGGCGTGCGCGTCAACGGCAGGCTGGAGACCGCCGACCACTACGTGGCCGCGCTGGGCAGCTACACCCCGCGGCTGGTGGCGCCGTTGGGGCTGCGCCTGCCGGTGTACCCGCTCAAGGGCTATTCGCTGACGCTGCCGATCACCGACGCGGCGATGGCGCCCACCTCCACCATCCTGGACGAGAGCTACAAGGTGGCGGTGACCCGCTTCGACGACCGCATCCGCGTCGGCGGCATGGCCGAGGTGGCCGGCTTCGACCTGTCGCTGTCGGAGCGGCGCCGGGCCACGCTGGAGAAGGTGGTGGGCGACCTGTACCCGCACGGCGGCGACCTGTCGCGCGCCGAGTTCTGGACCGGCCTGCGCCCGGCCACGCCCGACGGCACCCCGGTGGTCGGCGCCACGCCGTACCGCAACCTGTTCCTCAACACCGGGCATGGCACCCTGGGCTGGACCATGGCCTGCGGTTCGGGCCGCTACCTGGCCGACCTGATGAGCCTGCGCCAGCCGCAGATCAGCGGCGAGGGCCTGGACATTTCCCGTTATTCGCGCGGCGTGGCCGCGGCAAGCAAGGAGCCGGATTCGTGCGCCCAGCCCGTGCATTGATCGACCTGGACGCGTTGCGCCACAACTACCGCCTGGCCCGCGAGCTGGGCGGTGGCAAGGCGCTGGCGGTGGTCAAGGCCGATGCCTACGGCCACGGCGCGGTGGCCTGCGCGCGCGCGCTGCACGAGCAGGCCGACGGCTTCGCGGTGGCCTGCATCGAGGAGGCGCTGGAGCTGCGCCAGGCCGGCATCACCCGCCCGATCCTGCTGCTGGAGGGGTTCTTCGATGCCGCCGAGCTGCCGCTGATCGTCGAGCACGACCTGTGGTGCGCCATCGCTTCGCCCTGGCAGGTGGAGGCGGTGGCCGCGTTCGCCACCGACGCGGTGCTGCGGCTGTGGCTGAAGCTGGACAGCGGCATGCACCGCCTGGGGCTGTCGCCGGAGGAATTCCGCGCCGCGCATGCACGCCTGGGCGCGCTGGCGCACGTCGGCCCGTTGGTGCTGATGAGCCACCTGGCGCGCGCCGACGAACTGGACAGCGAACGCACCGAGGAGCAGGCCGCACTGTTCGCGCGCACCATCGACGGGCTGTCCGGCGAGACCAGCCTGTGCAACTCGCCGGCGCTGCTGGGCTGGCCGCAGGTGCGCAGCGACTGGGTGCGGCCGGGGCTGATGCTCTACGGTGCCGACCCGTTCCCGCAGGCCACCGAACTGGCGCAACGGCTGCGCCCGGTGATGACGCTGGAATCGAAGGTGATCGCGGTGCGCGAGATCGCCGCCGGCGAGCCGCTGGGCTACGGCGCCCGCTTCATCGCCCAGCGCCCGACCCGGGTGGGCGTGGTGGCGATGGGCTATGCCGACGGCTACCCGCAGTTCGCGCCCAACGGCACCCCGGTGTTGATCGACGGCCAACCGGGCAGCGTGATCGGGCGGGTATCGATGGACATGCTCACCGTGGACCTGACCGACCACCCGCAGGCCGGGCTGGGCAGCGTGGTGCAGCTGTGGGGCGACAGCCCGACCATCGCCGAGCTGGCGCCGCGCTGCGGCACCAGCGCCTACCGGCTGCCATGCGGCCTGAAGCGGGTGCCGCGGGTCTATCTCGACGCTTGACGGCGACCGGGAGCGACCGCGGATGGCCGCTGGCGCGGCGTCGGGGGTATCCATCCGCCGCGTCCGTTTCTACGCGGCCGGGGAGTTGCCATGGACGGGCAGCCGAAAGCTGCGGGCAAGCCTGATGCCGTCGTCCCCGCGCAGGCGGGAAAAGCTCCACGACAACGTACCTGGGCAGGCGGCCAGCAAGATCCGATGCGGCGATGCCTGGAGGCGTTCGATGCTTGCTGCCGCGGCAGCCAAGAAACGCAAGGCCACGGCGTAGAGCACGGTTGAGGGGGCACTGTCGCGCAGGCCGCCAGGAGAACAATGCGGCCGCCCGGGACCGCAGCCGCTGCGTTCGCTGCCGCGTAGGCGGCTTGGAGATATGACGGCGCAGGCCTCTTCTTGCTTCCGGGGGAGCGCCTATCGCCGGGTTGCCTTGTCGCCGGTCGGAAAGCTCGCCACTGACGTCGCTCCTGCAGGGGGGCTGTTGCAGGAGCGACGTCAGCCGCGAGCCGCTGCCGCGCAGGCAGCCGCGAGAACCGCGATGTGCAGGGCAGTGCCGGGTGACCGACCCGCTGCCGCCGGGCAGCGGCAGGGTCGTCGGTGCGCTCCTGCCGCCTTTGCCGCCTGGCGTTTCGCCGCGCTCACAGCCCCGCGGTGGGGCGTTCCTGGCGCAGTTCGCGGCGCAGCCAGTCGTCGAGCAGGCGCTTTTCGTAGCGCAGTGCATCCTGGTCGTTGCGCATGGTGCTGTTGAGCAGGAACCCGCTGTCCACCAGCTTGCGCTCGCCCTGGTCGATCACCTGGCCGTGGGCATCGCTGAGGGTGAACTGCAGGGTGATGCGCGGCGGGTAGATGTCGCGCATGAAGCGCACGTCGCTGAGGTTGGGACCGTGCCACGGCTCGTAGTCGCCGGCGCGCTTGATGTCGGTGATGGTCACGTCCAGCTGCTGCCCGGCCGGCAGCTGCCTGTCGGCGCTCTTGCGCAGGTGCTCGGCCAGCTGGCGTACCCAGTCGCCGCGCCGGGCCTCCCAGCGGTTGCTGCTCTGCCGCAGCTCGGTGAACTGTGCCGGGTCGGTCCACTGCACCTGCACCGGGCCGTCGCCGGCCAGTTCGCGCGGGGCATCGGGATCGGTCACGTTGCGGGGTTTGGCATCGACGGCACCTGCCGACAACAGGCCGGCCAGCGCCACTGCCAGCAGGGTTCGGGTCCAGGTTTTCATCGCAGACTCCGTTGGCGGGTGGACATCGGCAGTGTGGGGCCGATCGGCGGCCCGGACAATCGCTGCCGCGGCCAGCGCCGCCCCGGATTGCCGGACGGTTCATCAAGCCCGGCGGCGGCTTGACGCGGCGATGGCACGGTTTCCAAGATGATGGCCTGCCGCTTCCGGCCTGCCGCTTCCGGTGCTTCCATGCGCACAGTCGTCCACGACTCCGGCCCGCCGGACGCGCCGCCGCTCGAACTCGGCGGCGACCGGACCCGCTATCGCGAGGTGTTCGAGCGCATCGGCGCCGGTTTCTGCGTGATCGAGGTGCTGTTCGAGGGCGAACGGGCGGTGGACTACCGCTTCATCGAAGTGAACGAGGGCTTCGAGCGCAGTACCGGGCTGGTGAATGCGTGCGGCCAGCGCATGCGCACGCTGGCGCCGGACCATGAGGAGGACTGGTTCCGGTTGTACGGGCAGGTGGCGCGCGACGGCGCGCCGCTGCAGTTCGAGCGCGAGGCGCATTCGCTGGGGCGCTGGTTCTCGGTGGATGCGGTGCGCATCGGCGACCCGGCCGATCGCCAGGTGGCGATCCTGTTCATGGACATCACCCGGCGCAGGCAGGTGGAGACCCAGCTGGCCGAGAGCGAGGCGCGCTTCAGCGCGCTGGCCGACGGCCTGCCGATGCCGGTCTGGGTGCTGGACGCGGAAGGCCATGTGCGTTTCGTCAACAGCGCTTTCAGCGAGTTCTTCGGCGGCGAGGACCCGGCGCCCGGCGAGACCTGGTGGGGCGGGCTGCTGCATCCGGAGGACCGGGCGGCGTTCGCGTTCGAGCTGCAGGCCGCGCTGCAGAACCAGCGCAACCTGCATGCCCTGGTCAGGGCGCGCCGGCACGACGGCCAATGGCGCTGGCTGGAGATGAACGCGGTGCCGCGGCATTCGGCCGATGGCCGCTTCATCGGCCTGGCCGGCAACAGCCCGGACGTGACCGAGCGCCGCGAGATCGAGATGGCGCGCGAGCAGCTGCTGCAGTCCGAGCGGCTGGCGCGCAACGCCGCCGAGAGCACCGCGCGGCTGAAGGACGAGTTCCTGGCCACGCTGTCGCACGAGCTGCGCACGCCGCTGACCACCATCCTCGGCTGGAGCGAACTGCTGCTGCAGCGGGTGGAAGAGGACCATCCGCTGCACAAGGGGCTGACGGTGATCGCCGGCAGCGCGATGGCGCAGAAGCGGCTGATCTCGGACATGCTCGACCTGAGCAGCATGCTGCTGGGCAAGGTGCAGCTGGAGGTGGAGACGATCGACCTGGCCGAGCAGGTCCGCGATGCGCTGCGCGCGCAGGAGCCGATCGCCGAGGGCAAGGCGCAGTCGCTCACGCTGCGCTGCCCGCCGACGCCATGCCTGGTGCTGGGCGATGCCACCCGCTTGCAGCAGGTGTTCTGGAACCTGCTGTCCAATGCCATCAAGTTCACCCCGGCCGATGGTCGCGTCGAGGTCGAGCTGCGCGAGGACGAAGGCCATTTCATCGTCGACATCCGCGATTCGGGCGACGGCATCGCCCCGGAATTCCTCAAGCACCTGTTCGCGCGCTTCAGCCAGGCCGACGGCACCACCACCCGCCGCCACGGCGGCCTGGGACTGGGCTTGGCCATCGTGCAGCAACTGGTGGAACTGCACGGCGGCAGCGTGACCGCCGCCAGCGAGGGCGCCGGCCGTGGCTCCACCTTCACGGTGTGTCTGCCGCGCTACCAGCCGCAGGCCGCCGGCCGGCCGCGGCGCGAGGTGCTGCGCGGGCCGATCACCGAGCAGGTGGTGGAAGCCAACGCGCTCAAGGGGCTGCGACTGCTGGCAGTGGAGGACCAGCCCGACGTGCTCGAGTACCTGCGGCGGATGCTGCAGGAACAGGGCGCCGAGGTGGTGACCGCCGGCTCGGCCGGCGAGGCGCTGGAGTTGCTGGACAGCGAAGGCCAGCAGTATTTCGACGTGCTGGTCACCGACATCGGCATGCCCGGCATGGACGGCTATGGCCTGGTGCGGACCCTGCGCGAGAACCTCGGGGTGGAGCCGGCGGCGCTGCCGGCAGTGGCGGTGACCGCGCTGGCACGCGCCGACGACCGCCGCCGGGCACTGGCGGCCGGTTTCCAGGAGCACCTGGCCAAGCCCTACAGCGTGGCGCAACTGGTGGCCGCGGTACGCGGCGCGCTGTCCGGTCGCTGAGGGGCGCTGCGGGACAGGCCCGGGCCGGGTCCGGCCGATGCGTTGTTCTGCCGCCGGCGCACGCATGTGCCGCGGCGTCCGTGCTCCCGGCCCGGCGGCCGGGTACCGCTTGCGGCGGGCCATGTCGTGGGCGCTTGGCGCCGCCTTGCCGGGGTTTTCACGCCAGCGGCGCGAGGCTGGGATGCCGCCCAGGAGGTTCCCGATGGCCCGTTACGCACCGCATGTCTATTCCGACCAGCCACGGATCGCGGCGTTGGAAGCGCTCATCGCCCAGCTTCCGGACGAGGCCCGGGTGCAGCTGACGCTGGACGACGGCACCCGGGTGCTCGGCACCGTCTCGGTACGGCCGGCGCTGCAGTTGTTCTTCGACCACGACAACCGCCAGGGCATGAACGCGATGGTGCGGATCGACGACCTCGACCAGCCGGTGCAGCAGCACCGGATCTGGCTCGACCGCATCAGCGAGGTCCGTTCGCTGCCGCCGCTGGAACAGTGAGCGGGCGGCTGTCGCCGGCTCAGGACACGGCGGCCACCGTCGCGGCGGCGAAGCGCCGCGCGTAGCCGCGCTCGTCGGCGATCCGCTCGATCTCGGCGGCGGCCATTTCCGGCGCGGCATAGACCGCATAGGCGACGCTGCCGTCCTCGCGTTCGCCCAGCTGGTGCAGGCGGTAGCGCGGATGTCCGCTGCCGGTGTTCTCCGGGTAATGGGCCGGCGCGTGCGCCGTGTCCAGGTCCATCTCGCTGTTGTCGACCACGCCGCCTATGAACAGTGCCCGCATGGGGAATCTCCGGGTGAAGGGAGCCCTACCATGCGCGCGCCGATGTTCCCGGCGGATCAAGACGCTGTTGCACAAACGCAAACGTGGGCGGTGCCTGCGGATGTCGCCGCTAGAATGTGCGTCCTGTCCCGAAAGCGAACCGGCAATGCCCGCCCTGCACGATGCCCCCCTGGAAACCCTGTTCCTGCCGTTCTCCAGCGGTGCGCTGCGCTGGCCGCAAGGCCCGGTGCTGTTCCTGCGCGCGCGCGACGGCTGGCCGCTGCGCGAGCATGCGCAGGCGCAGCAGTTGCTCTGCGAGCAGAGTTTCCGGCCGTTCGCCGAGGCGCTGGAGCGCAGTGGCTGGAGCGTGCGCGACGAAGCGGCGATCGAGGCCGACGCCGGCCGTTATGCGCTGGTGCTGGTGCTGCCGCCGCGCCAGCGCGAGGAGGCGCGTGCCCTGTTCGCGCGCGCGCTGGCGCTGGCCGCACCCGGCGGCGTGGTACTGGCCTGCCAGTCGAACAACGAGGGCGCGCGTTCGGGCGAAAGCGACCTGCAGCAATTGGCCGGGCTGGGCGGCAA
This sequence comes from Xanthomonas chitinilytica, assembly GCF_026107455.2. Taxonomy (GTDB): domain Bacteria; phylum Pseudomonadota; class Gammaproteobacteria; order Xanthomonadales; family Xanthomonadaceae; genus Stenotrophomonas; species Stenotrophomonas chitinilytica. The sequence continues at coordinate 44,202 of NZ_JAPCHY010000003.1, forward strand.
GCTGACCAAGAACCATTGCCGCGCCTACTGGACCGCGCCGCTGCAGGGCAACCACGACGAGGCGCTGCGCCGGCGCTGGGCCGCGCTGGACGCGCCGCGGCCGATCCTCGACGGTCGCTTCCACAGCCGTCCGGGCGTGTTCGCCTGGGACCGCATCGATCCCGCTTCGGCGCTGCTGGCGGAACAGCTGCCGGCCGACCTGGCCGGGCACGGCGCCGACCTCGGCGCCGGCTACGGCTATCTCTCGGCCGAGGTGCTGGCGCGTTGTCCCAAGGTCGTCGCGCTGGACCTGTACGAGGCCGAAGCGCGCGCGCTGGCGCTGGCCCGGCGCAACCTGGAGGCCAGCGGCAGCAGTGCGGCGCTGCGCTACCACTGGCATGACGTCACCGCCGGCATCGACGGCCGCTACGACTTCATCGTCAGCAATCCGCCGTTCCATACCCCCTCGCGCGCCGACCGCCCCGACATCGGCCAGCGCTTCATCGCCGTCGCCGCGCAGGCGCTGCGCCCCGGCGGGCGGCTGTGGCTGGTGGCCAACCGCCACCTGCCGTACGAGCAGATCCTCAACGACAGCTTCGGCGAGGTGCGGGTGGCGGCCGAGCGCGACGGTTTCAAGGTGATCGCCGCGACCCGCGGCCGCAGCGGTGGCCGCGCATGAAGCTGGTCAAGCACATCGCCAACCTCGGCTACGGCAGCCGCAAGCAGGTCACGCTGATGTTCCGCGAGGGGCGCATCACCGACATCGATGGCGAGGTGCTGTACGCCGACGACAAGGTGGCGCACGAGGCGATCCGCATCGACGGCGAGCCGCTGGACCCGCCGCCCGGGCTGACCCTGATGCTGCACAAGCCGGCCGGCTACACCTGCTCGACCAAGGACCAGGGCCGCCTGATCTACGACCTGCTGCCCTCGCGCTTCCGCGACCGCTCGCCGCTGCTGTCGCCGGTGGGGCGGCTGGACCGCGACACCAGCGGCCTGCTGCTGATGACCGACGACGGCGCCCTGCTGCACCGGATCGTGTCGCCGAAGTCGAAGCTGGACAAGGTCTACGACGCGGAGCTGGCGCAGGACCTGCGCGGCGACGAGGCGGCGGTGTTCGCCAGCGGCGGGCTGATGCTGGAATCGGAGGACAAGCCGCTGCTGCCGGCCGAGCTGGAGGCGACGGCGCCGCGCCGCGCGCGCCTGACCCTGCACGAAGGCCGCTACCACCAGGTGCGGCGAATGTTCGCCGCGGTCGGCAACCACGTGCAGGCGCTGCACCGCAGCCGCATCGGCGGGCTGGCGCTCGGCGACCTGCCGGAGGGGCAGTGGCGGCAACTGGACGCGGCCGACCTGGCGCAGCTGTTCGGCGGCGCCGCGTGAACCCGCCCGTCGCATTGCCGTTCCGCCCGGAGGCGGTGATCTTCGACATGGACGGGCTGATGCTGGACAGCGAGCGCGCGCTGCTGGGCTGCCTGGCGCAGGCCGGCGCCGAGGCCGGCCACGAACTGCCCGAGCCGTTCCTGCTGTCGCTGATCGGCTCCAGCGACGCGGTCACCCGCCAGGCCATCGCCGGCCGTGTCGGCGTCGCGGCGGTCGATGCCCTGCTGCAGCGCTCCTATGCGCGCTACGACGAGGTGGTCGCCGCCGGCGTGCCGCACCGGCCCGGCATCGTCGAGCTGCTGGACACGCTGGTCGCCCATGGCGTGCCGCGCGCGGTGGCGACCTCCACCCGGCGCCCGCTGGCCCTGCGCAAGCTCGAGGCCGCCGGCCTGCTGCGCTGCTTCGAGCAGGTGGCCACCAGCAGCGACGTCGCCCACCCCAAGCCGGCGCCGGACGTGTACCTGCTGGCCGCGCAGCGGCTGGGCGTGGACCCGGCGCGCTGCCTGGCGCTGGAGGATTCGCCCACCGGCGTGCGCGCCGCGCTGGCCGCCGGCATGACCGTGATCCAGGTACCGGACCTGCTGCTGCCGGACGAGACGGTGCGTGCGCTGGGCCACCGTATCGCCGCCTCGCTGCACGAAGTGCGGCAGTGGCTGCTGCCGTGGCTGCCGACGAGGGCGGCAGCCCTGTAGGAGCGACGTCAGTCGCGACAGGGGCCTCGCCGGGAAAGCCCGGTCGCGACCGACGTCGCTCCTACAGTCAGGGGTGCGTCGATCGACCCGCCGCCGCGTCTGCGCAGCGGGCAGGGTCGGGCCACGGCACCGTCGATTCGCTGTGCGAGGTGCGGGCAATGGGCGGTCGCCATGGCTGCCCGGGAAGGCATGGAGGGGAGTGCAGGAGCGACGTCAGTCGCGACCGGGCCTCGCCGGGAAAGCCCGGTCGCGACTGACGTCGCTCCTACGGTTGTTCGCGCGCGCCGGCCAGCAGCTGGTTCCAGCCGTCCAAGCCCAGCCGGTCCAGCGTCTGCACGTTGCGCTCGACGATCACGTCGGGGTCGGGGAACGCCGCCACCGCGCGTTCCACGCTGTCCTCGCGCAGCAGGTGCAGGGTCGGGTAGGGCGAGCGGTTGGTGCAGTTGGAAACGTCGTCCGGCGCCGCGCCGGCGAACTGGTAGTCCGGGTGGAAGCTGGCCACCTGCAGGATGCCCTGCAGGTCCAGCGCCTCGACCGCGGCGTCGGCGTTGTCGAGGAAGTCGTTGTAGTCCAGGAAGTCGGCGAGCACGTCCGGGTGCACGATCAGGGTGGTGTCGATCTGCTCGGCCGGGGTGTCGCGCAGCAGCAGCAGCTCCTCGGCCAGCTGCTCCAGCAGCGCCTCGGGGGTGCTGGCGTCGCTGAGCACCAGCCGCACCTGGTCCTTGACGTACACCGCCTTGGCGAACGGGCACAGGTTGAGCCCGATCACCGCGCGCTCGATCCAGCGCCGGGTCGCGGCGAGCGGATCGATGGCCTCGGCCCGCGGATCAGTCACGGAAGTTGTCGAATTGCAGCGGCAGCTCGAAATCGGCCTTCTTCAGCAGCGCGATCACTTCCTGCAGGTCGTCGCGCTTCTTGCCGGTCACGCGCAGCTTGTCGCCGTTGATCTGGGTCTCGACCTTGATCTTGGCTTCCTTGATCTTCGCGGCGATCTGCTTGGCGATCTTCTGCTCGATGCCCTGCTTGACCGTGACCTTCTGCCGCGCGCCGGCCAGGTTGGTCTCCACCTCGCCGAACTCCAGGCAGCGCACGTCGATGCCGCGCGCGGTCAGGCGCTGGCGCAGGATGTCGGTCATCTGCTTGAGCTGGAAGTCGCTGGGCGCGGACTGGTTGATGACCTGGTCGTCCTGTTCGAAGCGGGCGTCCACGCCCTTGAAATCGAAGCGGGTGGACAGCTCGCGGTTGGCCTGGTCGATGGCGTTGGTGAGTTCGTGCTTGTCGACTTCGGAGACGACGTCGAAGGAGGGCATGGGGAAACTCCTGGCAAAAAAGCGGCGTCCATTCTAGGCCATTGCCGCCGGAACGCCGCGCTCAGGGCGTATCCGGCCACTGCGCGTGCAGCAGGTTGGAAACCGCGAAGCAGGCCGGCGCGTCCCGGTTGGACAGCACGATCACGGTCTCGCCGGTGGCCGGATAGGTACGCACGTCGCTGCAGATGCCGTCGGCGCTGCCGCCGTGGCCCCAGCGGAAGTCGCGTTCGGGCACGCCCTCGCCGTAGCCGGTGGCGAAGAAGCCCAGGCCCATGAACTCGTGTTGCGGGGCGATCGCCTGCGCGAACAGCTCCGGCGGCAGCAGCCGGCCGCCGCGCAGCGCCTCGACGAAGCGCAGCAGATCGCGCGCGCTGCCCACCTGGCCGCCGGCGGCGAAGCCGCGTGCCGGCAGCGTGGCGCAGTTTCGCACGCGCCCGCCGTCCACCTCGACGTAGCCGATGGCCAGGTCCGGCGCCGGGTCGTCGCAGTCGACGAAGCCGGTGCGGGTCATCCCGGCCGGTTCCAGCACGCGTTCGCGCACGTAGCGTTCGAAGTCCTGCCCGGACAGCACTTCCACCATCCGTCCGAGCACGACATAACCGTAGTTGCCGTATTTCTGCTGCGAGCCGGGCGTGAATTCCGGCGCGCGACCGCCGTGCAGCGCGACCATGTCGGCCAGCGTGCGCAGGCGCGCGCGTTCGGCGGCATGTTCGGCGCCGAACAGTTCGTCGATGTCGCCGGCGCCGGCGGTATGGATCAGCAGCTGGCGCACGGTCACGGTGTCGGCGAAGGTGCGGTCGGGGTAGTCCTCCAGCACCTCGCCCACGGTGCTGTCCAGCGTGATGCGGCCGGCGGCCACCTGCTGCAGCACTGCGGTACTGGCGAACATCTTGCCGGCCGAGGCCAGGTTGAGGCGGTCGTCCACCGACAGCGCCGCCTCGGCATTCTCGTCGCGCCGGCCATAGGCCTTCTCGAACAGCACCTCGCCGTCGCGCGCGACCAGCACCACGCCGGAGAACTGCCCGGCCGCCTCCATGCCGAGGGCGAAGCCGTCCAGGCGCGCCAGGGCGACGGCATCGGGCGGCGGCGAGGCCGGGCGCAACCAGGGCGAGCAGCAGGCCCGCCAGCGGTCGTCCCCGCCGGGACGCGGAGGGGCGGAGGCCAGGGCCGTGCGGATGCGTTCGCTTCATCGTCCGGACTCGGGTGGAATCCGCCGAGCATATAGCCCGGCGGCGGCCCCGGGCACGGCCGCGCGGCGAGGGCGGCGGGCGATAATGGGGCATGTCGAATTCCCGTTCCCCCCTGGCCGCGGTGGCCTGGATGCTCGCCGCCGTCGCCTTCTTCTCGTTGATGGATGCCGGCATGAAGCTGTTGTCGGCGCATTACCCGCCGCTGCAGGTCACCGTGCTGCGCGGCGCCGCCTCGCTGCCGTTCGTGCTGGTGTGGGTGCTGGCGACCGCCGGCCCACGCTCGCTGCTGCCGGTGCGCTGGGGCCTGCACCTGCTGCGCGGCGTGCTCGGTGTGGTGATGATCGCCTGCTTCGTGTTCGCGCTGCGCTCGCTGCCGCTGTCCACCGCCTACACCATCTACTTCGTCGCGCCGTTGCTGGTGGCGGCGCTGTCGGTGCCGCTGCTGGGCGAACACGTGGGGCCGCGGCGCTGGGTGGCCATCGGCATCGGCCTGGTCGGGGTGCTGGTGGTGCTGCGCCCGGGCGTGGACGGGCTGATCTCGATCCCGGGACTGATGGTGCTGCTGGCGGCCACCGCCTATGCGGTGGCCGCGGTCACCGTGAGCCTGTTGACCCGTACCGACACCTCGCAGTCGATGGTGGTCTGGTTCCTGGTGATCCTCGCCGCCGGCGCGGCGCTGCTGGCCTGGCCGCAGTGGCAGCCGCTGCAGTGGCGGCACGGCGGGCTGATCGCGGGCATGGGCCTGGCCGGGGCGCTGGGACAGATCGCGCTGACCCGGGCGTTCCAGCTCGGCCAGGCGTCGCTGATCGCGCCGCTGGAGTACACCGGGCTGGTGTGGGTGATCGGCTGGGACCTGCTGCTGTGGGGCGTGCTGCCGGACCGCATGACCTGGATCGGCGCGGCCATCATCGTCGCCAGCGGCCTGTACCTGCTGCACCGCGAGCGGGTGGTGCGGGCGCGCCGGACGGTCCCGGTGGACCACCCCTGAACCCTCGGTGGGGCTTGCTTAGAACCAAAAGGAATATGATTCTGCCTGGCGACACGGGCGTGCACCGGGCCGGCGCTGCTAGGCTTCACGCCCCCTTTGCTTGCTTCCCCCCGGCACCCGCGCAGTGATCGAGTTCCAGCGTCTGCACAAGTCCTATTCCGTGGAAGGCCGCGCCATCGTCGCGCTGCATCCGCTCGACCTGACGATCGAGGCCGGCGAGGTATTCGGCATCATCGGCCACTCCGGCGCCGGCAAGTCCACGCTGATCCGGCTGATCAACCGGCTGGAGGAACCCAGCGGCGGACGCCTGCTGATCGACGGCCAGGACGCCACCGCACTGGACGCCGACGGCCTGCGCGCGCTGCGGCGCCGGATCGGCATGATCTTCCAGCACTTCAACCTGTTGTCCTCGCGCACCGTGGCCGGCAACGTCGCCTTCCCGCTGGAGCTGGCCGGCACTCCGCGCGCGAAGATCGACGCGCGGGTGGCCGAACTGCTGCGCACCGTCGGCCTGGAGGCGCATGCCAACAAGTACCCGGCGCAGCTGTCCGGCGGCCAGAAGCAGCGCGTGGGCATCGCCCGCGCGCTGGCGACCGAGCCCAAGATCCTGCTGTGCGACGAGGCCACCAGCGCGCTCGATCCGCAGACCACCGCCTCGGTGCTGGCGTTGCTGGGCAGGATCAACCGCGAGCTGGGCCTGACCATCGTGCTGATCACCCACGAGATGGACGTGATCCGCCGCGTCTGCGACCGGGTGGCGGTGCTCGACGCCGGCCAGCTGGTCGAAAGCGGCGAGGTGACCCGGGTGTTCCTGCATCCGCAACACCCGACCACGCGCCGCTTCGTGTCCGAATCCGAGCACGTGGACGAGGGCGAGCTGCACCGGGACTTCGCCTCGGTGGGCGGCCGCATCGTGCGCCTGACCTTCCTCGGCGCCGATACCTACGAACCGCTGCTGGGTCGCATCGCGCGGCAGACCGGGGTGGACTACAACATCCTGTCCGGCCGCATCGACCGCATCAAGGACACGCCCTACGGACAGCTGACCGTCTCGCTGGTCGGCGGCGACCAGGATGCCGCCCAGGCCGGCTTTGCCGAAGCCGGCGTGCACGTGGAGGAACTGCGCCGATGAACCTCGCCACTGCGGGCGGTTTCTTCCGCCACCTGGATGCCGACAAGTGGGTCGACATCGGCAAAGCGAGCGTTGAAACGCTGCTGATGATGGCCGGCTCGCTGCCGCTGAGCCTGGCCATCGGCCTGCCGCTGGGCGTGCTGCTGTACCTGTTCGGCGCACCGCAGATGAAGCGCCGGCCGTTCGCCTACGGCGCGCTCGCGCTGGTGGTGAACCTGTTGCGCTCGGTGCCCTTCATCATCCTGATGGTGGTGCTGATCCCGGTGTCGCTGTGGCTGGTGGGTTCGTCGGTCGGCGTGCTCGGCACGTTGCCCGCACTGGTGATCGGTGCGGCACCGTTCTACGCGCGCCTGGTCGAGACCGCGCTGCGTGAAGTGGATCGTGGCGTGGTCGAGGCGGCGCAGTCGATGGGCGCCACCACCTGGCAGCTGGTGACCCGGGTGCTGCTGCCCGAAGCCCGGCCGGGCCTGATCGCCGCAGCCACCGTCACCACCGTTGCGCTGGTCGGCTTCACCGCGATGGGCGGGGCGATCGGTTCCGGCGGTCTGGGTGACCTGGCACTGCGCGAAGGCTACCAGCGCAACCGTACCGACGTGGCCCTGGTCACCGTGCTGCTGCTACTGGTGCTGGTGCAGCTGCTGCAGATGCTGGGCGACCGCCTGGTGACGCACTACACTCGCCGTTGAGCACCCGCTTTCGTAGAGCCGGGCTTGCCCGGCTGGGGACTTCCCGGCAAGGTCCCGTGCGGGGCGAGCCCCGCACCTGCGCGCATCCTCTCCCCCTCATCGCACTGGAATCCCGATGAAGACTTCCCTGTTCCGCCCGCTGCTCGCCGCTGCCGCCGTGCTGGTGCTGTCGGCCTGCGGCAAGCCGGCCGCCGACGATTCGAAGCTGGTGGTCGCCGCCACCGCGGTGCCGCACGCCGAGATCCTGCAGGTGGTCAAGCCGCTGCTGGCGAAGGACGGCCTCACCCTGGACGTGCGCGTGTTCAACGACTACGTGCAGCCCAACGACCAGCTGGTGCAGAAGCAGGTGGACGTGAACTACTTCCAGACCGAGCCGTACCTGGATGCCTACAACCGCGACCGCAAGACCAGCCTGGTCACCGTGGTCGGCGTGCACATCGAGCCGTTCGGCGCCTACTCGCGCCGCGCCGCCTCGCTGGAGGCGCTGCCCGACGGCGCCCACGTGGTCATTCCCAACGATCCGAGCAACAACAGCCGCGCGCTGATCCTGCTGCACCACGCCGGGCTCATCACCCTCAAGGACCCGGGCAACGCGCTGTCCACCCAGCGCGACATCGTCGCCAACCCGAAGCAGCTCAAGTTCCGCGAGCTGGACTCGGCGATGCTGCCGCGCGTGCTCGACCAGGTGGACCTGGCGCTGATCAACACCAACTACGCGCTCGACGCCGGCCTCAACCCGACCCGCGATGCGCTGGCGATCGAGAGCAGCGATTCGCCCTACGTGAACTTCCTGGTCAGCCGCACCGACAACAAGGACGACGCGCGCGTGCAGAAGCTGGCCGCGGCGCTGACCGGACCGGAAGTGAAGGCCTTCATCGAACAGAAGTACGAGGGCTCGGTGCTGCCGGCGTTCTGAGCGGAAACCGCGGCGATGCCGCTGCTGCTCGCGCTGCCGCTGGCGATCCTGGTCTTCGTGGCGCTGATGGTGCTGCTGTTGCCGCTGTCGCTGTGGCAGCGCTTGCGCAGCGGCAGCGCACGCCGCCAGGCGCGGCCATGGGCGGTGCGCCTGAACCTGTGGGCGACGCTGCTCTCGTGCGCGCTGTTCGCGGCGTTCGTGGGCGTGGCCAGCCTGTGGTGGCCCGGCGTGTGGTGGCAGGCCGCGCTCGGCGGCCTGGCCGGCGCGCTGCTCGGGGCGGCGGGCAGCGCCCTGACCCGTTTCGAGCCGACCCCCGGCCCGCTGTTCTACACCCCCAACCCGTGGCTGGCGCTGGCCCTGACGTTGCTGGTGCTGGTGCGGCTGGGCGCCGGCCTGGTGCAGGGTTGGCGGGCGTCGGTCGGCGGCGGGGCGTGGCCGGCCGAAGGCTGGATGAGCCACGGCAGCCTGCTGGCCGCCGCCGCGTTGCTGCTCGGCTATGCCGTCGCCTACGCCTGGTTGCTGCAGCGGCGCCTGCGCCGCCACCGGCGCTATCGCGGCTACGACCGCACGCCGCGCTGAGCGGCGGCCGTTCCTCGCACGAACCCGCAGGACGTTCCCGGCGTCGTACCGCCATGGTGCGGTTTCGTCGTCGGCGGAGGCTGCGCTAGGCTGGCGCCCCTGTCGTCGGGAGGAACGCAATGGGTCTGTTCCGGTTCGTGGGACGCCGGCTGGCGCATTTCCTGGCGCGCTCGCGCCGCAGCCAGGCGCACCCGTCCACCAGCGATCCGACGCTGCTGGCGCAGGCGCTGCAGCGCGGCGACGTGCTGCTGGTGGAAGGCGACAGCCGCTTCTCCACCGCCATCAAGTACCTGACCCAGTCGACCTGGTCGCACGCGGCGCTGTACATCGGCGAGCATCCGTTCCCCGAGGGCGGCCGGGTGCAGCCATTGCTGGCCGACGTCGACATCCTGGAAGGGGTGCGGGTGGTGCCGCTGAGCCGTTTTTCCGGCGGCCACACCCGCATCTGCCGGCCGCAGGGACTGGACCCGGCCGAGGTACAGGCGTTGTGCGACTTCATGGTGTCGCGGGTGGGCTACAGCTACGACCTGAAGAACGTGTTCGACCTGGCGCGCTACCTGATCCGGCAACCGCCGGTGCCGGGCAACGTGCGGCGGCGGATGATCGCGCTGGGCAGCGGCGAGCCGACCAAGGCGATCTGCTCCACGCTGCTGGCGCAGGCGTTCGAATCGATCGGCTACCCGATCCTGCCGGACATCGAGACGGTGGAGATGCTGGTCGGCGGCCGCCAGCAGCGCGAGGAGATCCTGCACATCCGCAACTACAGCCTGTATACGCCGCGCGATTTCGACGTCTCGCCGTTCTTCGCCATCGTCAAGCCGCGGCTGCAGGCCGGCTTCGACCACCGCCGGCTGCGCTGGAGCGGCACGCCCGGGGCCTGAAAACAGCACGGGCCCTTGCGGGCCCGTGCGGGGTACGGCCGAAGCCGCGGGTGGCGAAGGCCGGATCAGAAGCGCGCGCCGATGCCGAAGCCCACGGTCCACGGGTCCAGCTTCAGGTCCTGGCCGGTGCCGCTGCCGGCCACGCGCAGTTCCGGACGCGCGTGCATGTAGCGCGCGTCGGCGCGGGCGAACCAGGTCGAGTTGATGTTCATGTCCACGCCCACGGTGCCGATGGCGCCCTTGGCCGTCTCCAGGCCGACGTGGTCGCCGCTGGCGTCCAGGCCGTCGATCTTCTCGTTGCTGAAGTTGGACTCGTAGTAGCCGGCACCGACGAACGGGCGGAAGGTGTTGTCGGCCGCGCCGAAGTGGTACTGGCCGCTCAGCGCGATCGGCTGCTGTTCGACGGTGCCGACCTTGCCGGCGCCGTCGGCGCGCACGCGGTGGTTGAACTTGTCGGCCGCGCCCCACAGTTCGATGGCGAAGTTGTCGTTGATGAAGTAGCTGGCGCTGATGGTCGGCGCCGGACCGCCGTCGAACTTGTCCAGGCCGTTGCCCGGGTTGTCCTTGGGCTGCAGCAGGCTGACGCCGCCGACCACGGCAAAATGCTTGCCCGAAGCGGTATCGGCCCCCTCGTCCTGCGCGAACGCGGCCGGCGACATCGCCAGGGCGGCTAGGGTGGCAAGGCTCAGGATACGAATGGACTGCATGGTGTTCTCCTCAATATTTCTTCAAGGCCCTCGAGCGGGGCGCGCCAACCGTAGCGACGCCGACATGAATCGCTTCCGACGCCGGGTGCGGGCTGGCGGCATGCGTTCAGCCGGCTTCGTGCGCAGGCCTTGCAGGAGCAGGCATGGCCGGAAAGAGCCGTTCATCATGTTGTGGTGGGCGTGATGGCCGGCGCCCTGCTGCAGGGCCTGCCCGCGCAGGTCGAAACGGATTGCCGCGTGCTGGTGCTGGGCTCGATGCCGGGTGTGGCGTCGCTGCAGGCGCAGCGCTACTACGCGCATCCGCGCAACCGGTTCTGGCCGGTGATGGCGACGCTGTGCGGCTTCGCCGCGGAACTGCCGTATCCGCAACGGATGCAAGCGCTGTTGGCGTCCGGCGTCGGCCTGTGGGACGTGATCGGCCGGTGCGAGCGCAGCGGCAGCCTGGATGCGGCGATCCGGCGCGGCAGCGAAGTGCCCAACCCGTTGCCGGAACTGGTGGCCGGGCTGCCGCAGCTGCGGGCGATCGCCTGCAACGGCGGCAGCGCCGCGCAGGCGTTCGCAAGGTGGGTGCAGCCTTCGTTGCCCGTCGCCGCGCGGTCGCTGCCGGTGCTTGCGTTGCCCTCGACCAGCCCGGCCAACGCCGCATTCACCTTGCCGCGGTTGCTGCAGCAATGGCAGCGGGTCGGCCCGTACCTGCCGCCGCCGCCCTGACTGCCGCTGGCGCGTTCTGGCCGCGGCGGACAGGGCCGGGACAGCCGTCATCACGCCCGCCTCGCAGGGACGCCGCGGCCGCGGCCGTGGCGCCGGCCTGTCCCGGGACATACGTATTCGAATTGAGGCGCGGCGGTTGGCGCAGCGGCCCGGTGCCGCCACAATAGGCGTTTCCCTCACCGTTGCTGGAGTTACCCATGGCCGAAATCAAGGAAGCACTTGTCCCCGATATCGGTGACTACAGCGATATCCCGGTGATCGAAGTGCTGGTGGCCGTGGGCGATACGGTCAAGAAGGACCAGGGGCTGGTGACGCTGGAATCGGACAAGGCGACGATGGAAGTGCCGTCGGCCTATGCCGGCGTGGTCAAGGAGCTCAAGGTCAAGCTGGGCGACACCCTGTCCGAAGGCAAGGTGGTGGCGCTGATCGAGGTGGCCGAGGGCGATGCCAAGCCGGCCGCGGCAGCCCCCGCGCAGGCACCGGCGCCGGCCGCCCGGGTCGAGACCGCCGAGACCGGCGCGGTGGTCGAGCCGGTGGCCGTGGACGAGCAGCCGGACAGGCTGGCCCAGCGCGAGATCCAGCAGGTCGATTCGCTGCCGACCGGCGGCCAGCCGGCCACACCGCCGGTGCAGTTCAACGCCGACAGCGTGCTGCCGGCCAAGGTGCCCTATGCCAGCCCCGCGGTGCGCGTGTTCGCGCGCGAGCTGGGCGTGGACCTGAACCAGGTGTCCGGTACCGAGAAGGGCGGGCGCATCACCCGCGAGGACGTGCAGCGCTTCGTCAAGGCGGCCTTGGGCGGTGGCGTCGCCGCGGGTGCGGCGGCTGGCGGCGGCAACGGCCTGAGCCTGCTGCCGTGGCCGAAGGTGGACTTCGGCAAGTTCGGCGAGGTCGAGACCCAGCCGCTGTCGCGCATCCAGAAGATCTCCGGCGCCAACCTGGCGCGCAACTGGGCGATGATCCCGCACGTCACCCAGTTCGACCAGGCCGACATCACCGACCTGGAAGCGTTGCGGGTGGCGCTGAACAAGGAGAACGAGAAGGCCGGCATCAAGCTGACCATGCTCGCGTTCCTGATCAAGGCCAGCGCCGCGGCGCTGAAGAAGTTCCCCACCTTCAACGCCTCGCTGGATGCGTCCGGCGAGAACCTGACGCTGAAGAAGTACTTCCACATCGGCTTCGCCGCCGACACCCCGAACGGGCTGGTGGTGCCGGTGATCCGCGACGTCGACAAGAAGGGCGTGATCCAGATCGCGCAGGAAACCGGCGAGCTGGCGAAGAAGGCGCGCGACGGCAAGCTCGGCCCGGCCGACATGTCCGGCGGCTGCTTCTCGATCTCCTCGCTGGGCGGCATCGGCGGCACCGCGTTCACGCCGATCGTCAACGCGCCGGAAGTGGCGATCCTGGGCGTGTCCAAGTCCTCGATCCAGCCGGTCTGGAACGGCAAGGAGTTCGCGCCGAAGCTGCTGTTGCCGCTGTCGCTGAGCTACGACCATCGGGTCATCGACGGCGCGCTCGCCGCGCGCTTCACCACCTACCTGTCGCAGGTGCTGGCCGACATGCGCCGGGTCCTGCTGTGATGCGGGCAGCGGCAATGGCGGTGCTGCTGGCGCTGCCGGCGGCACAGGCATGGGCGGCGCGCACCTGCAGCACCGACCTGGGCCAGGGCTGGCCGCCGGCGGTGGGCAACTATGGCGAGGCGGTCGAGCGGCTGTTCGACGGCGCGCGGACGCCGATGCTGTCGCTGGTGGTACTGCCGCCGCGCGGCGTGGAAAGCGGGGTGTCGCTGACCCCGGCCGGCGATGGCCAGGACTGGATCCTGCGCTCCAGCGTGGCCGACAAGCGGGTCTACAACTGGAACAGCAACAGCCGCGGCGGTGGTCTGGAGCTGCGCGTGGACCAGAGCCCGAAGCAGGACGAGGTGCCGATGCCGGCGGCGCTGGCCCAGCGCCTGGTGCGCACCTGGCAGGCGGCGCTGGAAGGCGAAGTGCCGGCCGACGTGCGCGCGCCGGTGCTGGAGGGCGAGGTGCTGTCGTTCCAGGTGGATGGCGCGCGTTACAGCGGCAGTCGCCCGGGTTGCGGCGCCGGCAAGCTGATGCTGGAACAGGTGTCGCTGCTGGTCACCGCCAGCGACACCAAGGAAAAGAAGCGCGACCGTCGCTGGAGCGACCTCGAGGCGTCGCTGGACGAACTGCAGCAACTGCTGACCGGCGCAGCCGGTTGAGCACCAGGAGAACAGGCATGGCGGTGATTGAAATCAAGGTTCCGGACATCGGCGACTACAGCGATGTGCCGGTCATCGAGGTGCTGGTCGCGGTCGGCGACACGGTGAAGAAGGACCAGGGGCTGGTCACGCTGGAATCGGACAAGGCCACCCTGGAAGTGCCGTCCTCGGCCGCCGGCGTGGTCAAGGAGCTGAAGGTCAAGCTGGGCGACACCCTGTCCGAAGGCAGCGTGGTGCTGCTGCTGGAAACCGAGGGCGCCGGCGAGGCGCCGGCCAGGGCCGAAGCGCCGAAGAGCGAAGCGCCGGGCAGCAAGCCGCCGGTCACGCCGTCGCATCGGGCGCCGGATCCGGCGGTCGCGGCCAAGGCGCTGCCGTCTTCCGGCCGCACTGCCGACATCGAATGCGCGATGGTGGTCTTGGGTTCCGGCCCGGGGGGCTACACCGCCGCATTCCGCGCCGCCGACCTGGGCCTGGATACGGTGCTGGTCGAGCGTTATCCCAGCCTCGGCGGGGTCTGCCTCAACGTCGGCTGCATCCCGTCCAAGGCGCTGCTGCATGCCGCCGCGGTGATCGACGAGGTGGCCCATGCCGGCGATTTCGGCGTCGACTTCGGCAAGCCGAAGATCACCCTGGACAAGCTGCGCGAATACAAGGAAAAGGTCGTCGGCCAGCTGACCAAGGGCCTGGCCGGCATGGCCCGGCAGCGCAAGGTGCGCACCGTGCAGGGCGTGGCGAAGTTCGTCTCGGCCAACGAGCTGGAGATCGTGGGCGGCGACGGCAAGACCCAGCTGCTGCGCTTCGGGCAGTGCATCATCGCCGCCGGTTCGCAGGCGGTGAAGCTGCCGAACTTCCCGTGGGACGACAAGCGGGTGATGGATTCCACCGATGCGCTTGAACTGCAGGAAGTGCCCAAGTCGCTGCTGGTCGTCGGCGGCGGCATCATCGGCCTGGAGATGGCCACCGTGTACGCCGCGCTGGGCAGCAAGGTCACCGTGGTCGAGTTCATGGACCAGCTGATGCCCGGCGCCGACAAGGACTTGGTCAAGCCGCTGGCCGATCGCCTGAAGAAGCAGGGCGTCGAGGTGCACCTGAAGACCAAGGCCACCGGCGTCAGCGCCGACAAGAAGGGCATCACCGTGACCTTCGAAGCGGCCAGCGAAGGCGAGAAGCCGGCACTGCAGCAGGGCACCTTCGACCGCGTGCTGGTCGCTGTCGGCCGCGCCCCGAACGGCAAGAAGATCGACGCCGACAAGGCCGGCGTGGAAGTGACCGAGCGCGGCTTCATCCCGGTCGACCGGCAGATGCGCACCAACGTGCCGCACATCTTCGCCATCGGCGACATCGTCGGCAATCCGATGCTGGCGCACAAGGCCACGCACGAAGGCAAGCTGGCCGCCGAAGTGGCCGCCGGCGAGAAGAAGGAGTGGGTGGCGCGGGTGATCCCGTCGGTGGCCTACACCAACCCGGAGATCGCCTGGGTCGGCGTCACCGAGACCGAAGCCAGGGCCAAGGGCCTGAAGGTCGGCGTGGCCAAGTTCCCGTGGGCGGCCAGCGGCCGCGCCATCGGCATCGGTCGTACCGAAGGCTTCACCAAGCTGATCTTCGACGAGGACACCCACCGCATCATCGGCGGCGCCATCGTCGGCGTGCATGCCGGCGACCTGCTCGCCGAGATCGGGCTGGCGATCGAGATGGGGGCGGAAGCCGAGGACATCGGCCACACCATCCACGCCCACCCGACCCTGAGCGAGTCGGTGGCGATGGCGGCCGAGGTCTACGACGGCACCATCACCGACCTGTACATCCCGAAGAAGAAGTGATGCGCGGGCATCGCCGCTGAACCGACGACGCCCCGCTTGCCGGGGCGTCGCTTTTTCGTGTCGGCCCCGGCGGTTTTTCCGTGGTCTTGCAGGCGCGACGCCAGTCGCGACCGGGGCATTACCGGTGAGGCCCGGTCGCGACTGACGTTGCTCCTACGAAGGCATTGAGGGAGCGTCAGAACGCCAGCGTCACGCCTGCCACCGGGCCCTTGAATTCCTGCTTCAGGCCGATGAGGCCGTCGCTGCCGCTCCTGTCCACATCGAGCTTGAACCAGTCGTAGCCGGCGAAGAGGCCGAAGTTGTCGGTGAGGCGGTATTCCACGATCGCGTTGGCGCGGCTCAGGTCGCCGTCGTAGTCGTCGAAGCTGCCCCAGTCGGTGTTGAGGTACTGGCCCTGCAGGTTGACCAGCCAGCGCTCGGCGGGCCGGAACGTGGCGCGCACGCCGACCACCGGCGCCACGCCGTCGGTCTTCTCGTCGAGGAAGCGGCCCTGGTACAGGTCGCCCAGATCGGCATCGGCCTTGGCGCTGACCTTCGCCCATTCCGCGCCCAGCTGCAGGCCCAGGTTGAAGCGCTCGTTGTCCACCACCGCATAGTCGTACACCAGGCTCGCCACCTGGTACTTCAGCTCGCCCTTGACGAAGCTGCCGGCCGGCACCGTGACGTCGCCGTAACTGACGTCGTCGCCCAGGGTTTCGCGACGGTCCTTGTCGTACTTGAAGTAATCGAAGATCAGGCGCTGGCGGTTGCTGATGCGGAACACGCCGTCCACCCGCGGCTCCCATTCCTTGCCGCCGAGGTCGAAATCCTCGGAGAAGGACAGCTCCTGGCCGCCCGCGGTGGTGCTGCCGCGCAGGGTGTTGTCCGAGTCGATGTTCATCGCACCCAGGCGCAGGGTGAAGCGGTCGTCGCCTTCGGCGGCGTCGGCGCTGCCGGCATGGACGGCGGCGGCCAGGGCGCAGGGCAGGGCCAGGGCGTACAGGACATGGCGCATCGTGTGTTCCTTGTGGGAGTCGTTGAGATCGACTTCCACTATCGGCGTTGCCGCGTCCACCATTCGTGATCGTACGGTGGACGTCGTGTCGATGCGGCTGGCCGGCGATGCGGCGAGAACAGCAGGGCGGCCCCGGAGAGAGCTGACGGGGCCGCCTTGCCCGGGCCTGCCGGGAAGCGTCCGACGAGGATGAGAAGGCGGGCCGCCTGCTCAGACACCGCGGCCGCAGCGGAGTTCCCGATGCTGCAATGCGGCGACAAGCTGCCGTTCGCGGCCGCCGGCGATGCAAAAAGGGCAGATATGTCGCGGACTTGCGCCGATCCATCGGTGAATGGGTGGCGGTTGTCTCGCAAAATGTCCCACTGCTATAATCTCGAAGCTCGACGGGGCGCATATCCACGCGCGCTCAGAACTTCCTTTCAACCATGGCGGGACATTCGTGCTGAACTCCGTTGATTCGGGTCGGCGGCTGATGCTGCGCGCAGCGGTGTACCCGCTGGTTGCGGTGACTGTCTTGGCCCTGGCGTTCCTGATGGTCGGGCCGAAGTACGCTATCGGCGCGGCGGCATCGGGTCTGGCCGTGGTGGCAGGGGGGTGGCTGGCAGCGAGGATGGCGCTCGGCGGCGGTGTGCAGGCCGCAGGGTCTGCGATGATGCGCCTGATTCTGGCCGTGGTGCTGAAGTGGGTGCTGGTATTCGCCGTATTGGCGCTGGGCTTTGCCTGGTGGCGGCTTCCTCCTTTGGCCCTGTTGGCGGGTATCGCGACGGGGTTGATGTTCCAGGTTCTGGCCTTGGCCAGACGTTGATCGAATTCATAAAAGGTTCCGGACACATGGCAGGCGAGGCACTGACCCCCACCTCCTACATCCAGCATCACCTTCAGAACCTGACCGTCCAGGTCCAGGAAGGTGGTTTCTGGGCGCTTCACGTCGACAGCATCGTGACGTCGGTCCTGATGGGGCTGGTGATGGTGTTCGCCTTCTGGCTGGCCACCCGCAAGGCCACCGCCGGCGTGCCGGGCAAGTGGCAGGCCTTCGTCGAGATCTGCCTGGAGTTCGTCGACCGCCAGGCCAAGGACACCTACCACGGCAAGAGCAAGCTGGTGACGCCGATCGCGATCACCCTGTTCTTCTGGATCCTGCTGATGAACCTGCTGAAGATGATTCCGGCGGACTTCATCTCCAAGCCGCTGGAACTGGCCGGCGTGCACTACTGGAAGCCGGTGCCGACCGCCGACGTCAACGTGACGCTGGGCATGTCGATCAGCGTGTTCTTCCTGATGCTGTTCTTCGCGCTGCGGTCCAAGGGCTTTGGTGGCTTCACCAAGGAGTTCCTGACCGCGCCGTTCGGCAAGTGGATGATGCCGTTCAACCTGATCCTGAACATCGTCGAGTGGCTGAGCAAGCCGATTTCGCTCTCGATGCGACTGTTCGGCAACATGTTCGGCGGCGAAATCGTGTTCCTGCTGATCTGGGTCCTGGGCGGAGCCGGCATTGCCGGCGCCATCGCCGGTGGTGCGTTCGGCCTGGGCTGGATGTTGTTCCACCTGCTGGTGATCCCGCTGCAGGCCTTCATCTTCATGATGCTGTCGATCGTGTATCTGAGCCTGTCCGAAGACAGTCACTGATCCGCAAGTTTTCGCTTCACCCTTCATCCGTTTCGTTTCTCAACCCTTAGCTACTCAAGTTCCTGGAGATAACCATGTACTTCGCCGCCCTGACCAACCTCGCCCAAGTCCAGAGCTCCACCGTCCTCGCTGTCGGCATCATGATCGGCCTGGCCGCGCTGGGCGCCGGTCTCGGTCTGGCCATCATGGCCGGTAAGTTCCTGGAATCGGCTGCCCGCCAGCCGGAGCTGATCCCGGTGCTGCAGGTCCGCATGTTCATCACCGCCGGCCTGATCGACGCCGCGTTCATCATCAGCGTCGCCGTCGGCCTGCTGTTCGCCTTCGCCAACCCGCTGGCCGGCGAGTTCATCTCGCGCCTGTCGCAGGTTGCGGGCTGATCCAGCGATAGCGACACGACCGGGCGCCACGCGCGCCTGGTCGCGGATGAAGGTTCGGGTGCGCCGCCACGGCGGCGCATCCAACCCGTCACCATCGATCGAGCGAAACCCATGAATCTCGGACTTACCATCTTTGCCCAGGCGCTGGCGTTTGCCGGTCTGATCTGGATCGTCGCGACCAAGATCTGGCCGCCGCTGATGAATGCGATCGAAGAGCGCCAGCAGAAGATCGCCGAAGGCCTCGCCGCTGCCGACCGCAGCCAGAAGGACCTGGCCCAGGCGCAGGAAAAGGTCAACGACACCCTGAAGGAAGCCCGCAGCAAGGCCAACGAGATCATCGACCAGGCCCATGCGCGCGCCAACCAGATCATCGAGGCCGCCAAGAACGAGGCGATCGCCGAAGCCGGCCGCCAGAAGGACCTGGCCCAGGCCGAAATCGACGCTGCTGCCACCCGTGCCCGCGAGGACCTGCGCAAGCAGGTGTCGGTGCTGGCGGTGAGCGGTGCCGAAAAGCTGCTCAAGCGCGAAATCGACGCCAACGCCCACAAGGCGCTGCTCGACGAGCTGGCTGCGGAGATCTGATAGATGAGCCAGGCCCTCACGCTTGCCCGCCCGTATGCCCGCGCCGCGTTCGCGATCGCGCGCGACGAAGGCAAGTTCGCGCCGTGGTCGGACGCCCTGGCGTTCTCCGCCCACGTTGCCGCCGATCCGCGCGTGTCGGCCCTGCTGTCGAATCCGGAGCTGGGCCGCGACGATGCCGTCGCGCTGCTGGCCCCGGAATCGGCGGGCGAGAGCTATGGCCGCTTCCTGAGCCTGCTGGCCGAAGCGCGCCGCCTGCCGCAGCTGCCGGAGATCGCCGGCATGTACGAACAGCTGCGCGCCGACGCCGAACACGTGGTCAAGGCCACCGTGACTTCGGCCGCCGAGCTGTCCGCCAGCGAACTGGACAACCTCAAGGCCGCGCTGCGCAAGCGCTTCGGCCGCGAGGTGGAAGTGCGGACCGCGGTGGACGCCTCGCTGATCGGCGGCGCGGTGATCGACGCCGGCGACGTGGTGATCGACGGCTCGCTCAAGGGCAAGCTGTCGCGCCTGCAGAACGCGCTCGCACACTGAATTCATTTAACGTCCGGCGTGACCGCCGGCACTAGGACCTGACCATGGCAACCACGCTCAACCCCTCCGAAATCAGCGAACTGATCAAGAACCGCATCGAGAAGGTCAAGCTGGCCGCGGAATCGCGCAACGAAGGCACCGTGACCAGCGTGTCCGACGGCATCGTGCGCATCTTCGGCCTGGCTGACGTGATGCAGGGCGAAATGATCGAGCTGCCGAACAACACCTTCGCGCTGGCCCTGAACCTGGAGCGCGACTCGGTCGGCGCGGTGGTGCTGGGCGACTACCAGCAGCTGCGCGAAGGCGACGTAGCCAAGACCACCGGCCGCATCCTGGAAGTGCCGGTTGGTCCGGAGCTGCTGGGCCGCGTGGTCAACGCCCTGGGCGAGCCGATCGACGGCAAGGGCCCGATCGGCGCCGCGCTGAGCGCGCCGGTCGAGCGCGTGGCGCCGGGCGTGATCTGGCGCAAGTCGGTCGACCAGCCGGTGCAGACCGGCTACAAGTCGGTCGACGCGATGATCCCGATCGGCCGCGGCCAGCGCGAGCTGATCATCGGCGACCGCCAGACCGGCAAGACCGCGATGGCGATCGACGCGGTGATCAACCAGAAGGGCACCGGCATCAAGTGCGTGTACGTGGCGATCGGGCAGAAGGCCTCGACCGTCGCCAACATCGTGCGCAAGCTGGAAGAGAACGGAGCGCTGGCCCACACCGTGGTCGTGGCCGCCACCGCTTCCGAATCGGCCGCGATGCAGTACATCAGCGCCTACTCCGGCTGCACCATGGGCGAGTACTTCATGGACCGCGGCGAAGACGCGCTGATCGTCTACGACGACCTGTCCAAGCAGGCCGTGGCCTACCGCCAGATCTCGCTGCTGCTCAAGCGCCCGCCGGGCCGCGAAGCCTACCCGGGCGACGTGTTCTACCTGCACTCGCGCCTGCTCGAGCGCGCCGCGCGCGTGTCCGAGGAGTACGTGGAGAAGTTCACCGACGGCGCCGTCAAGGGCAAGACCGGCTCGCTGACCGCGCTGCCGATCATCGAGACCCAGGCCGGCGACGTCTCGGCGTTCGTGCCGACCAACGTGATCTCGATCACCGACGGCCAGATCTTCCTGGAAACCGACCTGTTCAACGCCGGCATCCGCCCGGCCGTGAACGCCGGCATCTCGGTGTCGCGCGTCGGCGGCGCCGCCCAGACCAAGATTATCAAGAAGCTGTCCGGCGGCATCCGCATCTCGCTGGCGCAGTACCGCGAGCTGGCGGCGTTCGCGCAGTTCGCCTCGGACCTGGACGAAGCCACCCGCAAGCAGCTCGAGCGCGGCCAGCGCGTCACCGAGCTGATGAAGCAGAAGCAGTACGCGCCGATGTCGATCGCCGAGCAGGCGCTGTCGATCTACGCCGTCAACGAGGGTTACCTCGACGACGTGCCGGTCAACAAGGTGCTGGCGTTCGAAGAGGGCCTGCACGCCCACTTCGCCAACACCCAGGGCGAGCTGATCGGCAAGATCAACGCCACCGGCGGCTGGGACAACGACATCGAAGCGGCCTTCAAGAAGGGCATCGAAGAGTTCAAGACCACCGGCAGCTGGTAATCGAGGTCCTGTAGAGCGGAGCCATGCTCCGCTGGACCAGATGATCAAACGGTTGAACAACGCGGGGCATCAGCCCCGCGCCACGGGAAACAAGAGATGGCAGGCGGACGCGAAATCAAAACCAAGATCAAGAGCGTGCAGAACACCCGCAAGGTGACGCGCGCGCTCGAGATGGTCTCGGCCTCCAAGATCCGCAAGGCGCAGGAGCGGATGAAGACCTCGCGCCCGTACGCGCAGGCGATGAAGCAGGTGATCGGCCACCTGGCCCAGGCCAGCACCGACTACCAGCACCCGTTCCTGGTGCAGCGCGACCAGATCAAGCGGGTCGGCTACATCGTGGTGTCGTCCGACCGCGGCCTGGCCGGCGGCCTGAACAACAACCTGTTCCGCAAGATGCTGGGCGAAGTGCGCCAGTACCAGGAGCAGGGCGCCGAGATCGACGTGGTGACCATCGGCCAGAAGGCGTCGACCTTCTTCCGCCGGGTCAAGGTCGACATGGTCGGCAGCGTCACCCACATCGGCGACCTGCCGCAGCTGGAACAGCTGATCGGCGTGATCAAGGTGATGCTGGATGCGTTCACCTCGGGCAAGGTCGATCGCGTGTACCTGGTCTACAACCGCTTCATCAACACGATGACGCAGAAGGCCAGCTTCGACCAGCTGCTGCCGTTGCCGGCAGCCGACGCCCCGGTCTCGCACCACGACTGGGACTACCTGTACGAACCCGATGCGGCGACCGTGCTCGAGCACGTGATGACGCGCTACATCGAGTCGCTGGTATACCAGGCGGTGCTGGAGAACGTGGCGTCCGAGCACGCGGCGCGCATGGTGGCGATGAAGGCCGCCAGCGACAACGCCAACAAGCTGATCGGCACCCTGCAACTGGTCTACAACAAGGCCCGCCAGGCAGCGATCACCCAGGAAATCTCCGAAATCGTCGGCGGCGCGGCAGCAGTCTGACGCGCGCGAACAGAAGTATTCAATTAGAGGATGCAGCAATGAGTCAGGGCAAGATCGTTCAGATCATCGGCGCGGTCGTCGACGTCGAATTCCCGCGCGAGTCGGTGCCGAAGGTGTACGACGCGCTCAAGGTGGAAAACACCGAGATCACGCTGGAAGTGCAGCAGCAGCTGGGCGACGGCGTCGTGCGCACCATCGCGCTCGGCTCCACCGACGGCCTGAAGCGCAACCTGGTGGCCAACAACACCGGCCGCGCCATCTCGGTGCCGGTCGGCCCGGGCACCCTGGGCCGCATCATGGACGTGCTCGGCCGCCCGATCGACGAGGCCGGCCCGGTCGCCGCGTCGGACACCTGGGAAATCCACCGCGCCGCACCGTCGTACGAGGACCAGTCCTCGGCCAACGAGCTGCTGGAAACCGGCATCAAGGTGATCGACCTGATGTGCCCGTTCGCCAAGGGCGGCAAGGTCGGCCTGTTCGGCGGCGCCGGCGTCGGCAAGACCGTCAACATGATGGAACTGATCAACAACATCGCCAAGGCGCACAGCGGCCTGTCGGTGTTCGCCGGCGTGGGCGAGCGTACCCGCGAGGGCAACGACTTCTACCACGAGATGAAGGACTCCAACGTCCTGGACAAGGTGGCGATGGTCTACGGCCAGATGAACGAGCCGCCGGGCAACCGCCTGCGCGTGGCGCTGACCGGCCTGACCATGGCCGAGTACTTCCGCGACGAGAAGGACGCCTCGGGCAAGGGCAAGGACGTGCTGCTGTTCGTCGACAACATCTACCGCTACACGCTGGCCGGTACCGAAGTGTCGGCACTGCTGGGCCGCATGCCGTCGGCGGTGGGCTACCAGCCGACCCTGGCCGAGGAAATGGGCGTGCTGCAGGAGCGCATCACCTCGACCAAGACCGGTTCGATCACCTCGATCCAGGCCGTGTACGTGCCCGCGGACGACCTGACCGACCCGTCGCCGGCCACCACCTTCGCCCACCTCGACGCCACCGTCGTGCTGAGCCGCAACATCGCCTCGCTGGGCATCTACCCGGCGGTCGATCCGCTCGACTCGACCTCGCGCCAGCTGGATCCGCTGGTGATCGGCAACGAGCACTACGACACCGCCCGCCGCGTCCAGTCGACCTTGCAGAAGTACAAGGAACTGAAGGACATCATCGCCATCCTCGGCATGGACGAGCTGTCGGAAGAAGACAAGCAGGCCGTGTCGCGCGCGCGCAAGATCGAGCGCTTCTTCAGCCAGCCGTTCCACGTGGCCGAAGTGTTCACCGGTTCGCCGGGCAAATACGTGTCGCTGAAGGACACCATCCGTGGCTTCAAGGCCATCGTCGATGGCGAGTACGACCACCTGCCGGAGCAGGCGTTCTACATGGTCGGCGGCATCGAGGAAGCGGTCGAGAAGGCCAAGAAGATGGCCGAGAAGGCCTGATCCTGACGGTTCCTCCCGCTTGCGGGAGGAACTCCAGGCGACGTACATCCTGCCTCCTTCCATTCCCGGAAGGAGCGGACAAGGCAGACAAGAGGTTCCATGAGCACCATCCGTTGCGACATCGTCAGCGCCGAGCAGGAAATCTTCCATGGCGAAGCGACCCTGGTCGTGGCCACCGGCGAGCTGGGCGAGCTGGGCATCGCGCCCAAGCACGCGCCGCTGATCACCCGCCTGAAGCCGGGCAAGGTGGTGGTGACCACGCCGGACGGCGAGCACCTGGATTTCGCCATTTCCGGCGGCATCCTCGAGGTGCAGCCGCAGGTGGTGACGGTGCTGGCCGACACCGCGATCCGCGCCCAGGACATCGACGAAGCGTCGGTGCGCAAGGCCAAGGAAGAAGCCGAGCGGATCCTGGCCAACCGCGGCGAGGCGATGGAGGTGGCCGAGGCGCAGGCCAAGCTGGCCGAAGTCACCGCGCAGCTGCAGGCGCTGGAGCGCCTGCGCAAGAACCTCAAGCACTGAGCGCGCGGCGGGTTCGCCGCACGCGCACGAAGAACGCCGGCCCGCCCGGCGTTTTTTCGTTTCGGGAGGTTCATCGGGGCGGCCGCTGCCCCATCGGTCGCGACTGACGTCGCTCCTGCAACGGCTTCCTGCAGGCTGTAGGAGCGACGTCAGCCGCGACCTCTCCAGGCGCCGGCAAGTCGAGCCGGAAGTGCGCTCTTTCCCGCGGATGCCGGGTGTCTGACGCGCCTGCCGCGCGCATGCGAAGAACGTCGGCCCGTCCGGCGTCTTTCGTTTCTGGGGATTCATCGAGGCGGCCACTGCCCGATTGGTCGCAACTGACGTCGCTCCTGCAACGGCCTCCTGCAGATTGTAGGAGCGACGTCAGTCGCGACCTCTCCAGGCGCCGGCAAGTCGTGCCGGAGCGCGCTCTTTCCCACGGAGGCATCCGGCCGTCGCCAAAGCCGCAGGCGGCAACCGCTCAGCGATAGACGACGTGGCGCAACAGGAAGAACGACAGTGCCGCCAGTCCTCCTTCCACCACCGGCTTGGCCAGCCATGCCAGCTGCAGGCCCAGGCCATGCGCGACTGCCGCCACCAGCCAGGTGCTGACCACCGTCATCGCCAGCCACAGGGCGAGGAAACGGCCGAAGCGTTTCCAGCCCAGGCGCTGTTGGCCGCCGTCGGCGAAGGTGATGCGGCCGTTGAGCCAGAATCCCAGCAGCGCGCCGCAGCTGCGGCCGAGCAGGTTGCCCGGTGCGGCCGGCATGCCCAGTGCAGTGGCGGCGACAAAGATCGCCCAGTCCAGCAGCAGCTGCAGCAGGCCGATGACGATGAAGTGGCTGCCCTGGCGGAAGAGGCTCATGCATGTCGCATCGTGACGGAAAGGCGCCATGCTAACGGTTGCGGGCATAGAATTCGGTTCCACCGGATCATCCAGGCCTACGAAACATGACCCAGCCCTTGCACGTCGTCGTCCTTGCCGCGGGGGAGGGCAAGCGCATGAAATCCGCCCTGCCCAAGGTGCTGCAACCGATCGCGGGGCGGCCGATGCTGGCGCACGTGATCGAGGCCGCGCGCGAGCTGGTGCCGGCGGCGATCCACGTGGTCCATGGCCACGGCGGCGAGGCGGTGCGCAGTGCGTTCGCCGACCAGCAGGACCTGCGCTGGGCCGAACAGCAGCAGCGGCTGGGGACCGGGCATGCGGTGCTGCAGGCGATGCCCGAGGTGCCCGATGCTGCGACGGTGCTGGTGCTGTACGGCGACGTGCCGTTGATCCGTGCGCAGACCCTGCGGCGGTTGCTGCGCGATTCCAGCAGGCTGGGCGTGCTGGTGGCCGAGCCGGCCGATCCCACCGGTTACGGTCGCATCGTCCGCGATGCGGAGGGCAAGGTCGCCGCCATCGTCGAGCAGAAGGATGCCGACGACGAGCAGCGCCAGATCCGCACCATCAACACCGGCATCATCAGCGCCGAATCCACCGCGCTGCGGCGCTGGCTGTCGCAGCTGTCCAATCTCAACGCGCAGGGCGAGTACTACCTGACCGATGTGTTCGCGGCGGCGGCGGCGGAGTACACGCCGGCGGAGATGACGCTGGTCGAGGATCCACAGGAGGCCGAAGGCGCCAATGACCCCTGGCAGCTGGCGCAGCTGGAGCGCGCCTGGCAGCTGCGCGCGGCGCGCGCGCTGTGCGAGCAGGGCGCGCGGCTGCTCGACCCGGCACGGGTGGACCAGCGCGGTCGCGTGCGGGTCGGCCGCGACGTGCAGATCGACGTCGACGTGGTGCTGGAGGGCGAGGTGGAACTGGGCGATGAGGTCAGCATCGGCCCGTTCGTGCGGCTGAAGGACGTGAAGCTGGGGCCGGGCACCGAAGTGCGCGCGCACAGCGACCTGGAAGGCGTGGTGACCGAGGGCGCGGCCCAGATCGGCCCGTTCGCGCGGCTGCGGCCGGGCACGGTGCTGGCCGACGGCGTGCACATCGGCAACTTCGTCGAGACCAAGAAGACGGTGATGGGCGTGGCCAGCAAGGCCAACCACCTGACCTACCTCGGCGATGCGGTGATCGGCAGCGGCGTCAACATCGGCGCCGGCACCATCACCTGCAACTACGACGGCGTGAACAAGTCGCAGACCATCATCGGCGACAAGGCGTTCATCGGCTCCAACGCATCGCTGGTGGCGCCGGTGGAGATCGGCGAAGGCGCGACCATCGCCGCCGGGTCGGTCATCACCCGCAACGCGCCGGCCGGCAAGCTGAGCGTGGCGCGCTCGCGGCAGCAGGCGATCGAGGGCTGGAAACGGCCAGTCAAGGGCGGCCAGTGAACCGATGCGGCGGCGAGCCGGCGACCGTGCCGGTGTTCGTGATGGAACCGTTGCACGGCATCGGGCCGGTGCGCTTGGGTAGTTCGCGCGTGGCGATGCGCGCGGCGTTGGCCGAAGCGGGGTTCGCGCTCGAGTCCTCGCGCGGCGCGCTGGATTTTTTCTGCGAAGCGACGATCCAGGTCGAGTGCGGTCCCGACGAGCAGGTGCGCTTCGTCGGCGTTTCCTGCAGCGAACGGTTCGTCGTGCGGTTCCGCGGCCAGGACGTTTTCGCCCTGGGCGCGGAAGAACTCTTCGCCGTCGTCGCGGCCGTGGACGGCACCGGCGCGCATCGCTTCGTCGACCACGAATACTGCTTCCCCGGGCAGATATTCACCCTGTGGGATGCCGACGAACAGTACGACCGGAAGGGCGGCGGGCGCCGGCTGGTCTGGGCGCAGGTGGGCCTGGGCGATGCCGCCTATGCGGCGGCCATTGCCGAGATCCGGGCCGGGGCCTGATCCGCCCCGGGCCCCTCGCGCATGTCGAACCCTCGCACACGTTGTATCCGGCCGCCGACGGTCGCCGAGCTGCCACTGCTGCAGAAGATCGAGCAGCGCGCCGGCGACCTGCTGCAGGGGCATCCGGCATACGCGGTATTCGCCGCGCATGCATTGCCGCTGGCCAGCCTGCAGGAAGGGCTGGCGGCTGGCCGCTTGTGGCTCGTCGTTGCCGGCGGCGAGGTGGCCGGCTATTTGCTGGGCGGCGTGCTCGATGGCGATTTCCATGTCCTGCAGATGGACGTGGACCCTGCGCATGCGCGCCGCGGCCATGGCCGGGCGTTGCTGCGCCATGCCTGCACCCAGGCGCGCCGGCATGGTTTCGGCCATGCCGTGCTGACCACCCTGCGCGATGTGCCGTGGAATGCGCCCTTCTACGCCAGCGAAGGCTTCCGCGAGCTGGGCGAGGCGCAATGGGGCGAGGGACTGCGGCAGACCATGGCCGAGGAGCGGGCGCTGGGATTCCCGATGGCGCTGCGGGTCGCCCTGCGCAAGCCGCTGCTCTAGCGCCGCGGAACGCGGCTCACGCCTGCGGTAGCAGGATGGTCACGCACAGCCCGCCATCATTGCGGTTGCGCAGCGAGATGCGGCCGCCATGGGCTTCCACGATCTCGCGGGTAAGCGCCAGGCCCAGGCCGGTGCCGTTGCGCTTGGTCGAGTAGAACGGCATCAGCGCGTTCTGCAGCACCGATTCGTTCATGCCGGGGCCGCGGTCCAGGATCTCCAGCCGCAGCCAGTTCGGCACCCGGCCGATGCGCACCTGCACGTCGTCGTTGGGCGGCTGCGCCTCGCCGCAGGCCTCGTGCGCGTTCTTCAGCAGGTTGAGCAGCGCCTGCCCGAACTGGGCGATGTCGATGCGGCTGCACAGCTCGGGCGGCGGCGGCTGCATGCGGAACGGGATCTGGTGCTGCAGGCCGGCGAGGAACTGCTGCCACTGCACCGTCTGCAGCTGCGGCTGCGGCAGCTTGGCGAAGCGCGCGTAGCCGCGGATGAAGCCCTCCAGGTGACGGGCGCGATCCTCCACGGTGCCGAAGATCTCGCCCAGCCGTTCGGTCTTGCCGCGGCGCACCAGCTCGGCGCCGGAATGGGCGAGCGAGGCGATCGGCGCCAGCGAGTTGTTGAGCTCGTGGCTGATGACGCGGATGACCTTCTTCCAGGTCTGCACCTCCTGGCGCCGCAGCTCGGCGGTGAGCAGGCGGATCAGCAGCAGCTGCTGCGGCTTGCCGTTGAGATGGAAGCGGCGCCGCGCCAGGTGGTAGACCTGCTCGTCGTCCTCGTCGTCGCCTTCTTCGCGCACCGCGAACAGGCTGTCGCCGCCGCGGGCGATGGCGTCGCGCAGCTCCTGCGGCATCTGTTCCAGCAGGTCCGGCATGTGCTGGCCTTCCAGCTTCCAGCCACCGTGCAGCAGCTTGCGCGCGGCGACGTTGGAGAACACCACCCGTTCCATGCCGTCGCCGCCTTCGGCCACCAGCAGCATCGCCACCGGGGTGTTCTGCAGCATGGTGTCGAACAGCAGCTCGCGCTGCGCCAGCGCCTGCCGCTGGGCGCGCAGCACGTCGCCGAGTTCGGCATGCGCCTTCACCAGCGCGGCCAGTTCGTCGTCGCCCGGCCAGTACACGCCGAAGTTGTACTCGCCGTCGCGGTAGCTGCTGGTGGTGCCGGCCAGCGCGCGCAGCAGCGAACGCACCGGTGCGGTGGCGCGGCGCAGGGTCCACCACATCAGCGCCAGCAGGCACAGCGCCGACACCGTCACCACCACCCAGCCGCGGTCCATCCAGTAGGCCAGCAGCCACGGTACCGCCGCGGCCAGCGCCAGCACCGGCAGCAACCGCAGGAACAGGCGGAAGGTGAAGGACATGCGCATCATTCGCGCGGGATGCCGTAGCGGTCCATGCGTCGGTACAGCGCCTGGCGGCTCAGGCCGAGCTCGGCCGCCGCCTGCGCGATCACGCCGCCCGCCCGCGCCAGCGCCGTCTCGATATGCGCACGGTCGGGTTCGGCCGCGGTCGCCGGCGCTCGCGAAGGCGCCGCCCGCGGCAGGTTGAGGTCGGCCGCCTCGATGCGCGGGCCGGTGGCCAGCAGCTCGGCGCGCTGGATCACGTTGCGCAGTTCGCGCACGTTGCCCGGCCAGGCATGCCGTTGCAGCGCGTGCGCGGCCTGGCTGGACAGCGGCTTGTCGCCGGACAGGAACAGCTCGGCCAGCGGCAGCACGTCGCCGGGGCGCTCGCCCAGCGGCGGCAGCGCCAGCTCCACGGTGTTGAGCCGGTAGTAGAGGTCCTCGCGGAACTGGCCGTTGCGGATCATCGCCGCCAGGTCGGCGTTGGTGGCGCTGATCACCCGCACCTTGACCTGGCGTTCGCGGTTGGAGCCCAGCCGTTCGAAGCGCCCGGTCTCCAGCACGCGCAGCAGCTTCATCTGTCCGGCCAGCGACAGGTTGCCGATCTCGTCCAGGAACAGGGTGCCGCCGTCGGCCGCCTCGAACTTGCCTTCGCGGGCCTTGTTGGCGCCGGTGTAGGCACCGGCGTCGGCGCCGAACAGTTCGGCCTCGATCAGTTCGGACGGGATGGCACCGCAGTTGAGTGCGACGAACGGGCCGTTCTTCACCGAGGAGTTGGCCTGGATGATCTCGGCGATCTTTTCCTTGCCGGCGCCGTTGGGGCCGGTGATCAGCACCGGCAATTCGGAACGGGCGACCTGGCAGGCCAGGGCGATCACCCGCTCGCTGGCCGGATCGGCGAACACCGCGCCGCGCAGGTCGTAGCGCTGGCGCAGGGTGTCGCGGTTGCGCAGTTCGCGTTCGCGGCGGCGGTCGAGTTCGCGCCGCGCCTCGGACAGCTCCAGCAGGTTGTTGACCGTGGTCAGCAGCTTGCCGTCCTCCCATGGCTTGGCCAGGTAGTCGGCGGCTCCGGCCTTGACCAGCTCCACCGCGCTGCCCAGGTGGGTCCAGGCGGTGAGCAGGATCACCGGCAGGTCGGGGTGGCGCTGGCGGATCTGCCGGAACAGGGTTTCGCCTTCCTCGCCGGAGGTGGTGTCGGCGGTGAAGTTCATGTCCTGGATCACCAGTTCGAACGCCTGCTCGTCCAGCATCGCCAACCCCTGCTCGGGCGAGCTGGCGTGGCAGGTATCGATGTCATGCAACGAGAACAGCACGTCCAGCGCGGTGGCTACGGCCGGGTTGTCGTCGATGATGAGGATCTGGGACATCGTGGACCTTGGAGGCTGGGAAGCGGAGACCTTACACGTAGCGCGCCGCGCTTGCAGGCGGCGGTCACGCCGGGTCGTCGCGGACGGCCGCCACCGGGCGATGGGCGTAGCTCAGCACGCGGGTGATCGTCCAATGTCCTTCGTGCTGGCGCCAGACGAGGGTGAAGTCGGCCAGTCCCTCGCACTTTCCCGTCGCCGTGTCGCAGAAACGGTGCCGGCCCTGCGAGATCGCGCCGAAGTCCTTCACCGGGAACACCTGCAGGCTGCCGCCCACCAGTTCCCGCGTGTAGCGGCCGCAGACGTGCTTCCGGGTGTTGGCCAGCATCGCGTCGCGGGTCCAGGTCGCGCCGCCGGTGTCGTGGTAGAACTCCACCGCCGGATCGAAGTAGCCGGCGTGCTTTTGCAACTGCGCCGGGTCGGAACAGCGGTTGAAGCTGTCGAAGACCTCATGGTCGAGGGCGGCGATGGCGGCATGCAGGCTGCCATCGCCCGAGTCTTCCGCCAGTGCGGCCGGACACGACAGCGACAGCGGGACGAGCAGGAGCAGCGGGAGGGCCTTCATCGCAAGGTTTCCTGGCAGGTGCGTTGGCGAACGGTAAGGAGGCTCAGGTACTGCGGGTCGCCACCGCCGGCGCGATCGCCGCCGCGCGCCGGGCCGGGCCGAACACCGCAACCTGGCCCAGCAGCCACAGCGCGGCGGCGCCGAGCGGCAGGTACAGCAGCGGCAGCCGCGGCAGCTCGTAGCGCCCCATCAGCCACTGGTTCAGCAGGTAGGCCAGCAGCATGCCGAGCACGATGCCGATCGTCGCCAGCAGGAAGTTCTCGGTCTGGAAGTAGCGCAGGATCTGGCCCTTGGTCGCGCCCAGCGCGCGGCGGATGCCGATCTGCTTGGTGCGCTGCTGCACCCAGAAGCTGGCCAGGCCGACGATGCCCAGCGCGGTGACGAGCAGCAGCAGGCCGCACACCATCAGCAGCAGGCCGACCATGTCGCGGTCGTTGGCAAAGAATTCGGCGCGCCCCTGTTCGAAGCTGAGCTTGCGCCATACCAGGCGGTTGGGATCGTTCTTGTCCAGCGCGGCCAGCGCATGTTCCAGTACCTCGTCGCGACGCGCCGGGTCGGTGACGCGGATGACGTAGCGGCCGCCGTTGGCGAAGTTCATGCGGACGGGCAGCAGCACCGAGTAGGTGCGGTTGTTGCCCTGCATGTTCGGGCGTACCAGTGTTTCCACCACGCCCACGATGGTCAGCGGGATGTTGGCCATATAGACGGTCTTGCCGACCGCATTGCCGTCGGGGAACAGCTTGTCCGCCGCCGGCTTGCTGAGAATGATGGTTGGGGTGAAGGTGTTGAGGATGTCCAAAGACGACCGCAGCACGTCGTTGCTGATGTATTCGTTGGCATTGAAGTCGCGGCCCGCGACCAGCTTCAACCCCAGCGTCGCCAGTGTGCCTTCGCTGGTGAAGTACTGGGCGGCGTTGAGCGTGGGGACTTCCTGCTCGGCGCTGAGCGCGAGCGAAGTGTTCCAACTGCCGTTCTGGAACGGCAACTGGTTGGTGACGGCCACGTGTTCAGCGCCGGGGATGGCGCGCAGCACGGCCAGGTCTTCGGCGGTGCGGGCGTCGGCGTTGGTCTGCTGGCCGATGCCGCTCAGGCCGATCTCGAGCAGGCGTTCGTCATCGACGCCGCTGGCCATGGTCAGCGTTTCCATGCG
The DNA here is from genome assembly GCF_026107455.2 of Xanthomonas chitinilytica. Taxonomy (GTDB): domain Bacteria; phylum Pseudomonadota; class Gammaproteobacteria; order Xanthomonadales; family Xanthomonadaceae; genus Stenotrophomonas; species Stenotrophomonas chitinilytica. The sequence continues at coordinate 75,779 of NZ_JAPCHY010000003.1, forward strand.
CTGGGAGACAATGAACAGCGCGTTGCAGATGATCGCGCAGCTCAGCGCGATTTCCAGCACGATCAGCGCCGCTGCGGTCTTGTGGCGCGACAGCGTGGAGAGGATGGGGCGGATTTCCATGGGGTTCTCCGGGAGCGGAAGAAAAAACGAGGAGTGGGAAGTGGGCGGAGAGAGCTGGCTTGCACCTGCCCGGTACTCCTCCAGTTGTTCCAGCCTTGTTATTGGCTCTTGAGTTGCAGTGCCGGCGTCACCTGCATCGCCCGCCATGCCGGCAGCACGCCGGCCAGCAGACTGGCGGCGATGGCCATGGCGAAGGTCAGCAGCAGCATCGAGCCGTCCAGGTGCGCCAGCGCGGCGTAGTCGGCCGGGCGTTGGCGCACCGCCCACAACCCGCCCAGCGCGAACAGCAGGCCGAGCAGGCCGCCGGCCAAACCAATCGTTCCGGCTTCGACCAGACACTGCTTGAAGATCTCCATGCGGCTGGCGCCGAGCGCACGGCGCACGCCGATCTCGCCGCTGCGGCGCAGGAACTTGGCCAGCAGCAGGCCCACGGTGTTGACCAGGCACACCAGCAGGAAGCCGAACGCCAGCCACATCTGCAGGCGCACGTCGCCCGGCACCACATTGCGGAACTCCAGCAGCTGCATCACGTTGCGCAGGCGGGTGTTGGCCGGGCGCTCGAAACGGCCGGCGGCGCGTTGCTGGTCGGAGTAGTTGTCCAGGTAGGTCTTGAAGGTGGCCGCGTCGCCGGCCGAATCCAATTCCACCCAGTACTGGATCCATGCACAGGGTACGTTCAAGGCCATGTTGTCGTTGATGACCTCGCGGCCAAAGCAGTTCATGTTGCCGCTGCGGTCAAGGTTCAGGTCGCGCGAGGTGGAGAACGGCACGAACACCTCCTCCCGGCGATCGTAGCGGCCGACATACAGATCGTAGAACAACGGTTGCGGCTTCCAGGCGTCGAGCACGCCGACGATGCGCAGTGCGTGGCCTTCGACCAGTACTTCCTTGCCGACACTGTTGGCGCCCTTGAACAGCTTGTCGTTGAGGTTGCGGCTGATCACCGCCACCCGCGCATGGCCTTCGTCCTCGGCCGCGTTCCAGCCTTGGCCATGCAGAAACGGCGTGTCGAACATCGGGAAGAAATCGGCCGAGGTATAGCGCATGCCGACGCTGAACGGCTTGAGCGCATCCACCCGCGGATCGACGATGCCGCCGCCGCCGGTCATCATCGCCTGCCGCGGCGCCTTCTTCTGCCGCAGCAGCTCTTCGGCGTCGAAGCGGGTCAGCTGCCCCTCCGGCTCCTCGCCGGGTTGGTAGCCTTCGCGCATGCCGGGGTCGAGCTGCACGTAGAACAGGCGTTCGCTCTTGTGCGGGATGGGGTCGCCGGAGAGCACCTTGAACACGGTGAGCGTGGTCATCGCCGCGCCGATGCCCAGGGCGATGGCCAGCACCATCAGCGCGGTGAGCACCTTGTTGCGGCGGAAGCTGCGCAGGGCCAGTTTGAAGTAGTAGGTGAACATGCTCGTGTTCCTTGCGGGCGGTCAGGTACTGCGGGTGGCGACGATGGGTGGCACGGCGGCGGCGCGCAGCGCCGGGCCGATCACGGCGGCCTGGCCCAGCGCGAACAGCGCCAGTGCGCCGATGGGCAGGTAAGGCAGTGGCAGGCGGGCGATCTCGAAGTACCGCATCAGCAGCTGGTTGCCGCCATAGGCCAGCAGCATGCCCAGCACGATGCCGGCGGCGGTCAGCAGCAGGTTCTCGGTCTGGAAATAGGCCACCACCTGGCGTCGGGTGGCGCCCAGCGCGCGGCGGATGCCGATCTGTTTGGTGCGCTGCTGCACCCAGAAGCTGGCCAGGCCGACGATGCCCAGCGCGGTCACCAGCAGCATCGCCAGGCACACGCCGAGCAGCAGCCGGGTCATGGCCCGGTCCTGGGCGAAATAGGCGTGGCGCAGGTCGGCCAGGGTACGGCTGTATTCGCGGTTGAGGATGGCCTCGGGCACCAGCGCCGGTGCCGCGGCGATGACGTTGCCGAGGATGCCGGGCAGGTCGCGCGGGTCGGCGCGCACCACGTAGGTGCCGCTCTGCGCGTCGGTGGTGACCGGCACGATCACCGACCACTGCGCCGCGGCGATACCGTCCTCGCTGCGGCCCGGGTCGGGCCGGGCGAAGTGCTCGACGATGCCGGCCACGCTGAGGCGGGAGTTGCTCATCCAGAATTCGCGGCCGAGCGGATCCTCGCCGGGCCACAGGTGCTCGGCGAAATCGCGGGTGATCCATACCTGCGCGTTGGCCGGCAGGAAGTTGTCGATCGGCTGGTGGTCGGCGGCAGTGAACGCGCGTCCCCGCACCGGCCTCAGGCCCAGCGCCTGGATCGCGCCCGGGTCGAAGGTGTAGAAGTGCGGCACACCGCCGAAGTGCTTGCCCTCGGCGTCCAGGGTCACCCCGGCCACACCGGCGCGCTGCGCGAACGGCACGCTGTTGACCACGCCGGCCGCCTGCACGCCGGGCTGGCGGCGCAGCAGGTCCAGCCAGCGGCCGTTGATGTCGGCCGCGTTGCAGCCTTCGCAGTCGTTCAGCGCCAGCGTCGCCAGCGAGGCCTCGTCCACGCCGCTGTCCAGGCCGATCAGGTCGATGCGGGCCACCGCCAGGAACAGCGCGTTGCACAGCACCGCGCAGGCCAGCGCGATTTCCAGGGTGATCAGCAGCGCCGACACGCGGTGCCGGGTCAGCGTGGCGAGGATGGGCTTGATGTCCATGATCAGGGTTCTCACAGCGACTTGACCTGCAATGCGGGGTCCACCCGGCTGGCGCGCAGCGCCGGCAGCAGCCCGGCGACGAGGGTGGCGGCCACCGCCAGGACGAAGGTGAGGGCGAGCATCGGCAGGTCCAGATGCACCATGTCGGCGTACTCCAGCGGCTGTTGGCGCACGTTCCACAGGCCCAGCAGGGTGAAGCCCAGGCCGATCACGCCACCGGCCAGGCCGATCAGTGCCGCCTCGACCAGGCATTGCGCGAACACCATCGAGCGGGTCGCGCCGAGCGCACGCAGCACGCCGATCTCGCCGCTGCGACGCAGGAACTTGGCCAGCAGCAGGCCCACGGTGTTGAACAGGCAGATGCCGAGGAAGGCCAGCGCCAGCCACGATTGCAGGCGCGCATCGCGCGGCACCGCGCCGTTGTAGTCCAGCCATTCCATCAGGCTGGGCAGGCGCACGTTGCCGGTCTGGCGGATGCGGCCCAGCTCATGCTGCTGGCGCACGTAGCCGTCCATGAACTGCCGGTAGGCGGAGGCTTTGGCGGCGCTGTCCAGCTGCACCCACAGCTGCAGCCACACGCAGTCCGAGTTCTCCAGGTGACCGGGGCGTTCGGGCAGGCCCCAGCAGGTGAACTGGCGGAAATTGCCGGCATTGAGCTGCAACCCGGTGAAGAACGGCACCATCACATCCTCGGGTTTGGCGTAGTAGCCGGCGGTGTCGCCCTGGGCGAAGCGGCCGCCGGCCACCGTGTAGTACTGCGGCGACGGCCGCCACGGTGCCAGCACGCCGACGATGCGTACGTCGCTGCCGCGGATGCGCAGCATCCTGCCGGTGCTGTCGCGGCCGCCGAACAGGTGCTGGTTGAGGTCCCACGAGATCACCGCCACCCGCGCCCGGCGCTCGTCGTCCTCGGCCGACCAGCCGCTGCCCCAGGCCATCGGTACCTGGAACATCGGGAAGAAGTCGGCGGTGGTGGAGAGCATCGTCGCCATGCTCGCCGGCTCGCGGCTGTCCGCTGCCTGCAACCTCACCGGGCTGTCCACCACCAGCGCCTGGCGGTCGGCCCTGCCGGAGCGCCACAGGTCCACCGCCGAGGTGTAGTCGAGCATGTCCGGCGGGTTGCGGCGCGGCTCCTCGCCGGGCATCGCGTCCAGCTGCGGGTAGTACAGGTACTGGCTGCGGCCGGGCAAGGGATCGCCCGAGAGCAGGTGGCGCACCGTCAGCGTGGTCATCGACGCGCCGATGCCCATGGCGATGGACAGCACCATCAGCGCGGTGAGCACCGGCGTGCGGCGCAGGCTGCGCAGGCCCTGGCGGAGGTAGTACGGGAACAGGGACATGCCGTGGTTGCCTCAGTCCTGCGTGGTGGATTCCGCGATGTGCGCGGCGCGTACCAGCACCGGCTCGCGCAGCAGGTCGGTGGCCTGGCCATCGACGATGTGCACGTTGCGCTGCGCGCGTGCGGCCAGCTCCGGGTCATGGGTGACCATGACGATGGTGGTGCCCTGGCTGTTGATCTCCTCCAGCAGCTCCATGACGCCGCGCGCCATCTGCGTGTCGAGGTTGCCGGTCGGTTCGTCGGCCAGCAGCAGGCGCGGGCTGCCGGCCAGCGCGCGGGCGATGGCGGCGCGCTGCTGCTGGCCGCCGGACAGCTCGGCCGGGTAGTGCTTCATGCGCGAGCCGAGGCCGACGTCGCTCAACGCCTTCTCGATGCGCTGGCGGCGCTCGGCCGCCGGCATGCCGCGGTAGCGCAGCGGCACATCGACGTTGTCGAACAGGTTCAGGTCGGGGATCAGGTTGAAGCCCTGGAAGATGAAGCCGATCTTCTGGTTGCGCAGGCGCGAGCGGGCGTCGTCGCCGAGGTGGCTCACATCCTGGCCGTCGAGCAGGTACTGGCCGCTGGTGAAGGTCTCCAGCAGCCCGGCGATGTTGAGGAAGGTGGTCTTGCCCGAACCGGACGGACCGGTGACGGCGACGAACTCGCCTTCGCGCACGTGCAGGTCGAGCGAGCGCAGCGCGTGGGTTTCGACCTGTTCGGTGCGGAAGACCTTGGAGACGGATTGCATCTGGAGCATGGGAGGTTCCTGTGCTGAAAGGTGGAAACGGGGATCAGTTGATGGAAACGCGCTCGGCATCGCCGAACAGGTCGGTACCGGAAACGACGATCTTTTCGCCCGGCTGCAGGCCTTCGACGATCTCGACCTCGCCCAGGCTGCTGACGCCGAAGGTCACCGGGCGGCGGCTGGCGGTGCTGCCGTTGACCACCCAGGCATAGCGCCCGCCGGACTGCTCGACGAACGGGCCGCGCTCGACCTTGACCACGTCCTTGCGGGTGTCGAGCAGGATGCGCGCGCTCATCCGCTGGCTCTGGCGCAGGCCCGGCGGCTGCTGGTCGGAGAAGCGGATGCGGGCCACGACCTCGCCGTTCACCACTTCCGGCGACACCGCCGAGATCTCGCCCGGGAACGGCTGGCCGGAGCCGCTGGTGAGCTGTGCCGGGATGCCGATGGCCAGGTCGCGGGCGAAGCTTTCCGGCACCTTGATCTCGACCTCGAAGCGCGACAGGTCGACCACGCCCAGCACCGGCGCGTTGGCCGCGACCTGGGTGTGCTGGGTGGCCTGGACCTGGCCGACCTGGCCATCGAACGGCGCGCGCAGGGTCAGCGCGGCGACCTGGCGCTCGACCTCGTTGACCACGGCCTTCTGCCGTTCGGCCAGCAGGCGCTTGTTGCGCGCATCCAGGTCGGCGCCGCGACTCTGCAGGGCGGCGTCCTGGCGTGCGTGCTGCAGTTCGATGTCGGCCTTCTTCAGCTCGTCCTGGGCCTTGGCCAGGTCGACCTGCGGTACCGCGCCGCCGTCGTAGCCACGCTGGAAGCGGTCCAGGTCGCGCTGGGCGGCGGTGCGCACCAGCCCGGCCTGGTCGGTGAGCTTGCTGCCGGTGGCGCGGGCCAGGGTGGCGTCGAGCGTGGCGCGGCTGGATTCGGCCTCCAGCCCGGCCAGCGTGGCCTGCTCCTGCGCCAGCTTGCTGCGCAGCTCGGGGCTGTCGATCACCGCCAGCTCCTGGCCCTGCTTGACCACGTCGCCGGCCACCACCTTCAGGGTCACGGTGCCGGCGGAGATCGCGTACAGCACCGGGCTGTTGGCGGCGATCACGCGGCCGTCGGCGGCGATGTCGCGCACCAGGTCGCCGCGGCCGACGGTGGCGATGCGCAGGCGGGCGCTGTCGAACGAACGCGAACCGCCCAGCCAGCCCTTGGCGACGAAGCCGATGCCGACGAGCACGACCAGGACGGCCACGGCCGGCCACAGCCAGCGGCGCCACGGGGCGGGCGCGTCCTTGGAAGAGAGGGTGTGGTCCTGGGCGGAAGTGTCGCGGATCATCAATCGGCTTCGCTGCTGGGGTTGGTTACCGTTAAGCAGAACCCGTGCCAATTCCAAGCCATTGAAAACACTTGTTTATTTTTCACGCGGCCAGTGTCCGGGTGTCCGCGGACACTGCCGCGGACACCGCCCGGCCGGCACCGGACAGCATTTGTCCGGAGGGCCGGTGCCGGCCATGGCTAAAATGACCGCCTGACGTTTCCAGTGGACTGACTATGTGCGGCATTGTGGGTGCGATCGCTGATCGCGATGTGGTTCCGGTACTGATCGAAGGACTGAAGCGCCTGGAATACCGCGGTTACGACTCGTCCGGCATCGCCGTGATCGACGGCAGCGAGGTGCGCCGGGTACGCCGCACCGGCCGCGTCTCGGAGATGGAAGCCGCCGCGCAGGTCGAACGCTTCCACGCCACGCTCGGCATCGGCCACACCCGCTGGGCCACCCATGGCGGGGTGACCGAAGCCAATGCCCATCCGCACATCAGCCACGGCGTGGCGCTGGTGCACAACGGCATCATCGAGAACCACGAGGAGCAGCGCGAGAAGCTGGCCGCATTGGGCTACGTGTTCGAGTCGCAGACCGACACCGAGGTCATCGCGCACCTGATCCACCACCACCTGCAGCAGCACGGCGACCTGCTGCTGGCGCTGCAGCACAGCGTCAAGGAACTCACCGGCGCCTATGCGCTGGCGGTGGTCAGCCAGGCCGAGCCGGAGCGGCTGGTGGTCGCGCGCATGGGCTGCCCGCTGCTGGTGGGGCTGGGCGAGGGCGAGAACTTCGTCGCCTCCGACGTGTCGGCCATCGTCCAGGCCACGCGCCGGGTGATCTTCCTGGAAGAGGGCGACACCGCCGAGCTGACCCGCCAGGGCGTGCGCGTGTTCGGTGGCGACGACCGCCCGGTGCAGCGCGGCGAACACCTGTCCGACGTGTCGCTGGCCTCGCTGGAGCTGGGCCCGTACCGCCACTTCATGCAGAAGGAGATCCACGAGCAGCCGCGCGCGCTGGGCGACACCCTCGAGGCGGCCATCGATGCCGGCGGTTTCCCGGCCGAGCTGTTCGGCAAGAACGCCGAAGCCGTGCTGCGCGATATCGAGGGCGTGCAGATCCTCGCCTGCGGCACCAGCTACTACGCCGGCCTGACCGCGCGCTACTGGATCGAGGCCATCGCCGGCCTGCCGTGCAGCGTGGAGATCGCCAGCGAATACCGCTACCGCGCCGCCTACGCCAACCCCAGGCACCTGATCGTCACCATTTCCCAGTCCGGCGAGACGCTGGACACGATGGAGGCGCTCAAGTACGCCAAGTCGCTGGGACACCTGCATACGCTGTCGATCTGCAACGTGCCCGAGAGCGCCATCCCGCGCGCCAGCGAGCTGGTGTGCTACACCCGCGCCGGCGCCGAGATCGGCGTGGCCTCGACCAAGGCGTTCACCACCCAATTGGCGGCGCTGTTCCAGTTGACCGTGGTGCTGGGCAAGCTGCACGGCCGTGTCGACGCCGAGCGCGAAGCCGACTACCTGGAGCAGTTGCGGCACCTGCCGGGCAGCGTGCAGCACGCATTGAACCTGGAACCGCAGATCGTCGCCTGGGCCGAGCGCTTCGCCGGCAAGTCCAATGCGCTGTTCCTCGGCCGCGGGCTGCATTACCCGATCGCGCTGGAAGGCGCGCTCAAGCTCAAGGAAATCTCCTACATCCACGCCGAGGCCTACCCGGCCGGCGAACTCAAGCACGGCCCGCTGGCGCTGGTCGACGCGGAAATGCCGGTGGTGGTGATCGCGCCCAACGACAGCCTGCTGGAGAAGGTGAAGTCCAACATGCAGGAAGTGCGCGCGCGCGGCGGCGAACTGTTCGTGTTCACCGACCAGGACAGCAACTTCGGCGCCTCCGAAGGCGTGCACGTGATCCGCACCCCGCGCCACGCCGGCGTGCTCAGCCCGGTGGTGCACACCATCCCGGTGCAGTTGCTGGCCTACCACACCGCACTGGCGCGCGGCACCGACGTGGACAAGCCGCGCAACCTGGCCAAGAGCGTCACCGTGGAGTGAGTGCGCATGGCGCGATGCCCTGATCCGCAGGGGATCAGGGTGCAGCGAGCAAGGGTCCGTCGACATCGAATTCCAGCTGCCGCGGTGTGCGCATGGCCCGGTAGCGACGCCACGGGCCGAGCTGGTCCGCGCTGCGCGGTGGCGTGAGTGCGATAGCGCCTTGTAGGCTGGCGATGCGCCTTGCCTCGGCACAGCGGCGATAGGCATACGAGACTGAGATCGGCAGCCGTGCGGCTACCGCCGGCATGTGGTTGCCGCAACTTCGCAGCAGCACGATCCATGCGCCGGCGCGCGAGGGATGGGCGGTGTCCCTGTCGGGAAGACCGGCGCGTTCTTCGCCGGCGATCAGGCGGGCCAGCGGATCATGGGCCTCGTCGCTGACCAGGCGGTTCATCAGCCGGTGCGGAGCGCCTTCGTCGGCCTCGTCGCCGCTGGCGTGGTCCGGCCGTACCCATGCCGGACGTGGAGTCCGGCATGGCGCACCAGGGCCTGGTACAGGTGGCTGATCAGCCGTTCCTGGAAACCGGGATCGGAAAAGTCGGCCTCCACCCCGTGCCGGGCCGACAGCTGCCCGGCCATCGGCCAGGCCTCCTGCACCACATCGGCAGGCCCGTATTCGCCGCGCGTGGCCCGGACGATGCGGCGCCGATCTTTGCCGCGCTGGCGCAGGAACCACTCGAACGGATCAGCGGCGCCGGTCATGGGCTTGGGCCTGCGGGATGGTGCAGGGCCAAGCGTGGCGCGACTTCTCCCGTCCGGGAAAGGCCACCCCGGCGGCGATATGCCACAATCGCCGCCGCACGGCAGGAAGCAGCAGGACCCCGACGTTTGAGTACGCCCAACCCCACGACCACCCCGCCTTTGTTCACGGTCGTGCCCGCCGGCATCTTCGGCCCGCTGGCCTCGGCCAACCGCCAGAACTACTGGTCGCTGCTGTGCCGGCTGTTCGACGAGTTCTTCGGCCCGGACGCGCCGGTGCCGCCCAGCCACGGTTTCCCGCGCCGCGAGATCACCGCCGCGATCGAGCGCTACCTGCTCACCGACGACCCGTGGGAGGACGAGGACGGACAGGCCCCGGATGCGCCGCTGAACGTGCGCGCCAACGCCATCCACGACCGCTTCCGCACCGCCGGCTGGCTGCGCCAGGAGCGCATCGGCGCGCGCGAGATGGTGACCATGCCGCCGATGGTGGCGCAGCTGCTGTCCACGCTGGTGGAGTTCTGCGAACACGGCCCGACCTTCGTCTCGGCCAAGATGCGCTCGGTGGAGCTGCAGTTGCAGCAGGTGGCCGAAGGCCGCATGGACGGCGGCATCCTCGACGAGGCCGCCGACCAGGCGCGCCGGCTGCTGGTGTCGCTGGCCTCGATGAGCCTGCAGGTGCGCGACCTGATGCCGGAACTGAGCAAGGCCGAGACCACCGCGCAGTTCGCCCGGCAGTGGTTCGAGCGTTACGTCGGCCAGTTGTTCATCGGCGACTACGCCGAGCTGCACCGTGCCGACCACCCGATGGCGCGGCGCAGTTCGATCCTGGCGATGGTGCAGCAACTGGAAACCGGTACGCAGCGCGAGACGCTGGTGGCGTGGTACCGCGAACACGTCAGCGGCGGCGACGAGGCACGCGCGCAACAGCGGTTGTCGCGCAGCCTCGGCCGCCTGCGCGAGCTGGAGCGCATCGACGAGTACCTGACCCGGCTGGACGAGGACATCCGCCAGGCCAACCGCCGCGCGCTGGCCTTCTTTGACTACCGCCTGCGCGCGCCGGACAAGCTCGACGTGCTGCTGCGCCGCGCCTGCCGTGGCGTGCTGTCGGCACCGGAGGAAGCCTTGCGGCTGCCGGTCGCGCCCGGCCCGCTGATGGATGAAACCCGGCTGCGCCCGCCGCACCGCAAGCCTGCGCCCATCCCGCGCAGCGCCAACGCCACCACCCCGCCCACGCCCGAGCAGCTGGCGCGGCTGTCGCTGCTGCGGCGGATGAAGCGCGCGCGGCTGGTCAACGCCGAGGACATGGCGCGCTACGTCGGCCGCCACCTGCAGCACGGCACGGCGATCGAATCGGCGCAGCTGGACATCGCCAGCATCGAGGACCTGCGCGCTTATCAAACGCTGCTCACCCTGGCGCTGCGCGGCAACCGCATCGGCGGCCTGCGCCGCGAGGACCCGCTGGGCCGGTTGCTGCGTGGTTTCCGCGTCGAACTGCTCGACATCGGCGAGACCCCCGACAACGACTACCTGCGCGGCCCGCGCTTCCGCATCCAGCGGGTCGGTGCGGCCGCTCCCACGCCTGTAGGAGCGACGTGAGTCGCGACCGGGGACTGCCCGGTGAAGCCCGGTCGCGACCCACGCCGCTTCCACGCACCATTTCCCATTTTCGATTCCCGGCCACTGAATGAAACGCAGCTGGAACACCCTCAGCCAGATGTCCAACGGCACCTACACGGTGCAGGACTTCGAACGCGCCGCCTATCGCCTGGCCACCGAGCAGGTGCTGTACGCCACCGACCCGCGCTCGCGCGTGGCCTATCACCTGGTCGAGGACCACCACAACGACTTCGTCGCCGCGCTGGAGCCGCTGGGCATCCGCCTGGAGCGCAATGCGCACTATCGCTACGTGGTGGCCTTGCCGTCGCATGGCGAAGGCGCGCCGGTGACGCTGGACGAAACCCTGGCCCTGCTGGTGCTGCGCCAACGCTATGACGAAGCCATGCGCCAGGGCCTGATCGAGGACCACGGCGAAGTGGTGGTGGAACTGCCCGAACTGCAGGAAAGCTGGCAGGCGCTGACCGGCCGCGCCATGCCCGACGTCGGCGCGCTGCGCGCGCTGGCGCGCACGCTCAAGCGCTGGGGCGTGTGCCGGCTGGTGGACTCGGAAAGCGACGACCCGCAGCCGTTCCACCTGCGGGTACGCCCGGCCATCGTCGAGATCGTCGGCGAACAGTGGCTGCAGCGGCTGGACCAGCACAACCGCGACGATGACGGCGATGTGGAAACGGAGGACGACGATGCAGCAGCTTGAGCGTGTCCATCTGGTCCAGTTCTTCCTGTTCGAGGCGCAGAGCCTGCAGCTGGACCGCACCAGCGCCATCATCGCGCCCAACGGTGCCGGCAAGAGCGCGCTGCTCGATGCCCTGCAGATCGTGCTGCTGGGCGGCGACCGCAGCCGCATCCGCTTCAACGCGCAGGCCGGCGGCAGCCACCGCGCGCGCACCATCCGCGACTATTGCCTGGGCGTGTTCCGCACCGGCGAGGAAGGCCGCAAGCGCCGCACCGCGACGACCTACATATCGCTGGTGTTCCGCGACACCGAGACCGGCGTGCCGTTGACCGCCGGCATCGCCCTGGGCGCATCAAGCGACGAACCCGATCACCGCGTGCACGGCCTGTACCTGCTGCCGGGCGTGGCATTGGAGCTGGACGAGCACGTCGAACGGGTCAAGGGCAAGGAACTGCCGCTGGCCTGGAACACCTTCCGCGAGTACATCAGCCGCCGTTGCAAGGAAGCCGGGGAAACCCCGCAGCTGCACCCCAATGCCGAACGCTTCCTGCGCGACCTGCTGCTGCGCCTGCGCGCCGGCCCCTCGGTCAGCCCCGACCTCACCGCCTACCGCAAGGCCTTCCTCAACGCGCTGAATTTGCAGCGCGTCGAGGACGTGGACCTGTTCGTGCGCACCCTGGTGGCCGAGGACCGGCCTACCGACATCGCCCGTTTCCGCGCGTTGCTGGAAAGCTTCCGCCAGATCAAGGAGAAGATCGAGCAGGTCAGGCAGCGCATCGATGCGGCCGAAGGCGTGGAGCGCCAGTACGAGAAGATCGCCGGCCAGGCCACCCGCGCCGCCTCCGCGCGGGCGCTGGCCGCCGAATACGCGCGCGACCTGTACAGCGAGCAGCTCGACCAGGCCGAAGGCGCACTCGGCGATGCGGAAAACGCATTGGCCGACACCCGTCGTCGCCTGGCCGACACCCGCGTCGAGCGCGACACCCTGCGCGAGGAACAGGCCCGCGCCAACGCCCGCCTGCAGGGCAGCGCCGGCTATGGCGAACAGGCGCAGCTGGACGAACTGGCCGGTCGCGACCGCGACCGCCTCGCGCAGCTGAAGAAGGATCTGGCGCGCGAGATCGGCTTCGTCCGCGAGCAGTTCCGCCAGCTCGGCACCCTTGAGCTGGAGGGCATCGACGCCGACGTGCTGGCTGCCGCGCGCGCCGACTGGGACGGCTGGCATGCCGAATTGTCGGGGCTGGCCGCCGAGGACGCGCTGCCGTGGACGCCGGAGGACTTGTTCTCCCGCGCGCGGCAGGCATTGCAAGCCGCCGCACCGCTGCGCGAGCAGGTGGACCGCCACGCCCGCCAGTTGCACGCCGCCCACGACAAGGCGCGCGACGCGCTGGAAACCGCGCGGCAGAACCAGAAGCGGCTGGCCGCCGGCCAGGCCGAACTGCACCCGGACACGGTGCGGCTGATGAGCTACCTGCGCGACGCCGGCATCGATGCACGCCCGGTCTGCGACCTGGTGCGCGTCACCGATGCAACCTGGCAACACGCCATCGAAGGCTACCTGCGCAGCAACGTCGAGGCGCTGCTGATCCCCGACAAGGACGAGGAACGCGCGGTCAAGCTGTACCGCGGCCTGTCCGGCGGGCGCTCGGTGTATGGCGTCAAGCTGGCGCTGTCCAGCCAGGCGCGCAACTCGCGCGGCGCCGAGGAACCGGCCGCAGGCAGCGTCGCCGCGTTGCTGGAAGGCGTCAACGCCGATGCGCTGGCCTTCCTGCGCCGCCAACTCGGCGAACTGCGCTGCGTGGAAACCGAAGCCGAATTGGTGCGCAGCCGCCAGGGCCTGACCCGCGACGGCCTGCTCTCGCGCGGTGGCAGCATCGAGCGCCTGCGCCTGCCTGCCGCCGGCGACCTGCGCATCGGCGCCTCCGACAACCGCGCACGCCTGCGCGTGCTGCACGAGGAAATCGAACAGGCCGAGCGCGCGGTGCGCGAGATCGAACCACGCCTGCGCCGCGCCGACGACTGCCAGCGCGGGCTGGCACGGCTGGCCGACGCCGACGCGGTGGCGCAGGCGCTGCACGAGCGCGTGCTCGAACACCGCCAGGTGGCCGAGCGCTACCGCAGCGCGCAGGACAGCCGCCGCGCCTCGCTGGACCCGGACCTGCTGCGGTTGTCCGAGCAGGTGCGCGAACTGAACCTGCAACTGGGCGAGTGCGAAAAGCGCGCCGAGACGCTGGTCGGCCAGGAAGCGGTGGCCGCCTCCGACCTCGAACGCACGCGCAGCCTGCTTGACGGCCTGCGCCAGCAGGAAGAACTGGTCGTGCGCCGCGCGGTGGAAGCCTTCGCCGACCCCGACGTCGACCCGAACCGGGTCGAGCGCCAGCGCGAGGAGCTGGACGAGAAGTACGCCTCGCTGGAGGAGCGGGCGCGCCGTTGCGACGAACGTGCCCGGGACAGCGACGCACAGCTGGCGCGGCTGCTGCCCGAGGCCTGGAGCGGGTTGGCGCAATACGCGCGCGACCACGCCATCGAACTCGACTTCGACGCCAGCGCATGGCGGCCCGCACGCAGCCTGCTGCAACGCGAACTGACGCAACTGCGCGACACCGAACTGGTGCAGTACGAAGAAGAAGCGCAGCAGGCCTACGCCACCGCGGTCGATACCTTCCGCACCGGCGTGGCTTCGACGCTGTACGACAACTTCACCCGGCTCAAGACCCAGATCGCCACGCTCAACCGCACCCTGCGTGCCAGTCCGGCGTTCTCCAACAACGAGCGCTACCAGTTCCACTACGAGGTGGTGCCGGAATTCCGCGAACTGCATCGCTTCATCCAGCGCGCCGCCGACATCGGCGGCGAAGACACCCTGTTTGAAAGTGCAGGGCAGGTGCCCGAGGCGTTCCGCGCGCTGGTCGAGGACAAGGCCAGCGCGCACGTGGCCAACTCGCCGCTGGACGACTACCGCCGCTTCTTCCGCTTCGAGGTGCAGATCCGCCAGGAAGACCGCGTGATCGGCAGCCTGAGCGAGCGCATGCGCTCCGGCTCCGGCGGCGAGCACCGTGCGCCGCTGTACGTGATCGCCGGCGCCGCCCTGGCCGCGGCCTACGGCAAGAGCGAGGCGCAGCCGGGCGGGCTGGGGCTGATCCTGCTCGACGAGTTCGGCGACAAGATCGACGCGCAGAACGCGCGCGCCATCACCGGCTACCTGCGCTCGCTGGGCCTGCAGCTGGTACTGGCCGCGCCGGACACCGCGCAGGGCACGTTGTCCGGCGTGCTGGACAGCTACATCGAGCTGTTCCGCGATGGCGACCTGCTGCAGGCCGAACGCATCGAGGTCACCGAAGCCGCGCGCACCCTGCTGCTGTCCGACCAGTTCGACCTGCACCCGGAGCTGCTGGCGGCCGAGACCGAACGCATCGAACGCGAGCAGGCGATCCCATGAGCCGGGCGCCGGGCAGCGAGCGCGACACGCCGGCCCGGCGCGTCCTTGAACGCTTGTTGCGGCGTGCCGAAGCCGCGGCGCTGGCCGGCGATCCGGAACCGGCCACGTTGTCGATGGACGGCAAGCGCGACGGCGCCGAGTACCGCGCGCTGCGCGGCGTGGCCGATTTCGAGGCGTTCCACGCGCGCATCGCCCTGGCCGAGCGCGCCGGCGCGATCACGGTCGAGCGCGACCGCCACCGCGACGACGGCGAGCGCTTGCTGCGCCTGCGCGTGCTCGATGCGGCGGCATTGGCGCGCGAGCTCGGCGTGGAGCTGTTGGGCGAACGCGTGGCGCGCGCGGAAGCCCTGCTCGTGCAATGGCACGCACCCCACCCGTGCAGGAGCGACGCGAGTCGCGACCGGGCTTTACCGGGAAAGCCCGGTCGCGACTCACGTCGCTCCCACGGGGATTCAGAAGGTGGGAACGCGGAACCCGGCGCGCAGCCGCACTTCCCCGTCATCGCCACGGTGCTGGACGCATGGCGCACCGGCCGCAAGGTGCGTGGCCACGGCCCGGACGCCGCCGCCGACCTGGCCGCTGCCGCGCACGCAGTGGCTGTCTTGCAGGCCGACGCACGCGGTGAACGCATCCTGCGCAGGGCCAGTGCGCAGTTGTTCGGCAACAGCAAGCGACTGGAAGCGCTGACCGCATGGCTGGACCTGCTGGTGACGGGCGAATTGATGCCCAGCGGCCTGGAGGACGAGCAGGTCTGGTCGGCATTGGGGCTGCGCAAGGAACCGCAGCCGCTGCTGCTGGCCGGGCAGGGCACGGTGGAACTGGACGATGCCAGTCGCCACACATTGCCGCAGCGCTGGCTGGGCTTCCCGGTGGATGCGGTGCGCGGCATCGCCACCGGCGCCCGCGCCCTGTTGAGCATCGAGAACCTCGCCAGCTTCCACGAGGCCGCCACCCTGCGTGGCGATGCCCCGGTGCTGCTGCTCTACACCGGCGGCATGCCGTCGCCGGCCTGGCGCACCGCCTACGCGCGCCTGCTTGCCGGGCTGCCGGCCGATGCCGCGCTGTACCACTGGGGCGATATCGATCGCGGCGGCTTCCGCATCGCCGCCAAGCTGGCCGACACGGCTCGGCAATCCGGTCGGGAGCTGCAGCCGTGGTTGATGGCACCGGATGAACTGCCGGTCGACCTCATCGCCGGTGCCGAAGCTCCGTCACCGACGGTGTTGACCACGATGTGCGACTGGGCGCACCGCGCCGGTTGGGACGCGGTGGCTGCCGCCCTGCAACGCACGCCGCTGCTGCTGGAACAGGAACACCTGCCGCCGCAGCTGCCGTAATCCGGCGGCTTGGGCGCCTGGACTTCGTCCACTCTCGTCCGCCGGTTCAAGGCGGCCCCGCCTTCGCCGGAGCAGGCTTCTTCACGATGAAGGAATGGGCCGGGGCGTCTTCGCGTGCCTGGTCCGGCCGCTCCGGGCCGGCGGCAGGGAGCCCCTCATGCATGAAGGACCGCCGGGGGCTGCCCCGGGCGACACGGCAATCGGGTGTAGCCGGTCGCGACGTTCGCTCATATACTGTCCCCCAGTATAGATAGAGGTGGGTATGCCGCATTCGCCGCAGGAAAAGAAGCGCGTCCTGGCCCGGGTCCGGCGCATCCGCGGCCAGTGCGATGCGCTGGACCGCGCATTGGAGGCCGGCGCCGAGTGCGGGCCGGTGCTGCAGCAGATCGCCGCGATCCGCGGCGCGGTCAACGGGCTGATGTCCGAAGTGATGGAGGCGCACCTGCGCGAGGAATTCGGCCAGCCCGCGCAATCCGATGCGCAGCGCGCCGAACGCGTGCGCGAGATGAGCATGCTGATCCGTTCCTACCTGAAATGACGGTGCGCGGTCGTCCGCGTACCGATGCCCTTGTCGTTGTTTAGCCATGCAGGAGTGTTCCCCATGAAATCCCGTGCCGCCGTCGCGTTCGGTCCCGGCCAGCCGCTGCAGATCGTCGAGATCGACGTCGCCCCGCCCAAGGCCGGCGAGGTGCTGGTCAGGATCACCCACACCGGTGTCTGCCATACCGATGCGTTCACCTTGTCCGGCGACGATCCGGAAGGCCTGTTCCCGGCCGTGCTCGGCCACGAGGGTGCCGGCATCGTGGTCGAAGTGGGCGAGGGCGTGACCAGCGTCAAGCCGGGCGACCACGTGATCCCGCTGTACACCGCCGAGTGTGGCGAGTGCCTGTTCTGCAAGTCGGGCAAGACCAACCTGTGCGTGGCGGTACGCGCGACCCAGGGCAAGGGCGTGATGCCGGACGGCACCACCCGCTTCTCCTACAACGGCGAGCCGGTCTACCACTACATGGGCTGCTCGACCTTCAGCGAATACACCGTGGTGGCGGAGGTGTCGCTGGCGAAGATCAACCCGGAAGCCAACCCGGAGCACGTGTGCCTGCTGGGCTGCGGCGTCACCACCGGCATCGGCGCGGTGCACAACACCGCCAAGGTGGCCGAAGGCGACAGCGTGGCCGTGTTCGGCCTGGGCGGCATCGGCCTGGCGGTGATCCAGGGCGCGCGCCAGGCCAGGGCCGGCCGCATCATCGCCGTGGACACCAACCCGTCCAAGTTCGAGCTGGCGCGCCAGTTCGGCGCCACCGACTGCATCAACCCCAAGGAGCACGACAAGCCGATCCAGCAGGTGATCGTGGAGATGACCGGCTGGGGCGTGGACCACAGCTTCGAATGCATCGGCAACGTCAACGTGATGCGCGCCGCGCTGGAATGCGCGCACCGTGGCTGGGGCCAGTCGGTGATCATCGGCGTGGCCGGCGCAGGCCAGGAGATCTCCACCCGCCCGTTCCAGCTGGTCACCGGCCGCAAGTGGCTGGGCACCGCGTTCGGCGGCGTGAAGGGCCGCAGCCAGCTGCCCGGCATGGTCGAGGACGCGATGAAGGGCGATATCGAACTGGCCCCGTTCGTCACCCACACCATGCCGCTGGACGACATCAACAGCGCGTTCGAGCTGATGCACGAAGGCAAGTCGATCCGCTCGGTGGTCCATTACTGACGGCCATGCGCGCGGTCGAGCTGCTGCCGCACGATCCGGCCTGGGCGCACGTCGCCCGGGCCGAAGCGGCGACACTGCGCCGGTTGCTCGGCGACGGCCTGGTCGCCGTCCACCACATCGGCTCGACCGCGATCGCCGGCATCCGCGCCAAGCCGGTCGTCGACCTGATGGCGGTGGTGCGCGACCTGTCCGTGCTCGAGCTCCAACGCGACGGACTCGGGGCGCGGGGTTACCGGTGGCGCGGCGAGAACGGCTTGCCGGGGCGCCGCTACTGCACGAAGGACGATCCCGCCACCGGACGCCGCCTGATGCACCTGCACGGGTATGCCGAAGGTTCGCCCGGGATCGCGCGCCATCTGGCGTTTCGCGACCACCTTCGGGGCAACCCATCGCTCGCGCTGGAATACGACCGCGAGAAAGAGCGCTGCCAACGCCTGCACCGGCTTGATCCGCGGGCCTACGGCGACTGCAAGAGCACCTGGATCCAGCGCATCGAACCGGATGCGGTCGCTGCTGCCGGCCTCGCCGCGAAACAACCCTTGACGGAGTGAATCCCATGCAACGCATCGAACATCGCGCCTGCTTCGGCGGCTGGCAGGACGTCTACCGGCACGAATCGAAAGTGCTCGGCTGCACGATGGATTTCGCCGTGTACCTGCCCCCGCAGGCGGCCACGCAGGAACTGCCGGTGCTGTATTGGCTGAGCGGCCTGACCTGCACCGAGCAGAACTTCATCACCAAGGCCGGCGCGCAGCGCTATGCCGCCGAGCACGGCCTGATCCTGGTCGCGCCGGACACCAGCCCGCGCGGCGAGGGCGTGGCCGATGCCGAGGGCTACGACCTGGGCAAGGGCGCCGGTTTCTACCTCAACGCCACGCAACAGCCATGGGCACGCCATTACCGGATGTACGACTACATCGTCGAGGAACTGCCGGCGCTGATCGAGGCCGATTTCCCGGCCACCGTCGCGCGCGCCATCAGCGGCCACTCGATGGGGGGCCATGGCGCGCTGATCATCGCGCTGAAGAATCCGGACCGCTATCGCAGCGTGTCGGCGTTCTCGCCGATCGTGGCGCCATCGCAGGTGCCGTGGGGCGAGAAGGCGTTCAAGGCCTATCTCGGCGACGACCGCGAGGCATGGAAACAGTACGACACGCTGGAGTTGCTGAAGTCGGCCACGGAGAAGCTGCCGTTGCTGGTCGACCAGGGCGGGGCCGACGAATTCCTCGAAACCCAGCTGCGGCCGCAGCTGCTGCAGGCCACCTGCGCCGCCGCCGGGCACCCGCTGACGCTGCGCATGCGACCCGGCTACGACCACAGCTACTACTTCATCGCCAGCTTCATCGGCGAACACATCGCCCACCATGCGAATGCGCTGGAGGAGCCGGGCATGCCATAGTGAGCGGATTATTGGCCTGCTGCCGGCACCGGCCGGATCGAACCGCGGGATTTGCCCGGAGCAGGTCCGGATGGGGGGAGTCGAGCCCCGGTGTCCGGTCCGTCCATCTCCCGCGCTGCCATCGTTGCGGTGCAAGTCGGCGTTGGGTTGCACATCAGAGGTAATCGCATGGACAAGAGACAGGCGGATGCGATCGCCCGGGCCATCCTTGAACCGGGTATCCGCGCACAGGAAGAGGTTTATCGCAAACGCATGGCGGAGGCTCTTTTCCTGGTGCGGAGACGCCAGGTGGGCAGGCTGGCGCTCATTGGTTGCGCCATTGGTGGTGTGGTTGCCTACTTCATCGAAGTGCGTTTGACCCAAGGCCTTATCGGGGGAGGTGCCACAGGAGCGGTGCTCGGCGGGCTCTTCATATGGCTGCGTGCCAGGTCGCATGCAGCCCGACAACGGGATCAAACCGGCGCCGCTTGGCAGCGCGACTTGATCCAGGCCCTGGGCATCGGCGGAAGGCGGGGGAGAACGATGGAAAGTGACTACGACAATCCGCATGGATGCAACAACGTGCCCCCGGATGTGATTTTCGAGTATCGCGATGGCTACGCACTTCCTGTCAGGGCCATGAGAATTTCCGGGGAGCCCTACTCTGGCAAAGCTTCTGGCTCGATAAGTGTCGTGGACTGGGACGGTGCATTTTGCGACGGTGTTCCGCATGGGGATTTCATGTGGACGTACGGTGGCATACAGACACGTAAGGCCAGATTCATACACGGCGAGATAGCGCCTGATTCCTACGGTTGAGCGCCTACGCCCGCCGCACGCTGCCCTGCAACGGCGGCGCGGCCTGCGCGATCCCGGTCATCGGGCGGAAGCCGTCGATGTTGCCGGAGATACGAAGTCCGGGTAGCTACATCCCCATCGTGGGACCGCCCTGCCCCTGAACACGGGTCTGTTCGCGCTGCTGGGCAAGCGCCTGTTCCTGCGCGATGGTCTGGTTGGCGGCCTCCAGCTTCGCCTCCAATTCGGCGATCGGCGTCTGCATGCCCTGCGCGACGGTAACGAAGGTACGTTTGCTCGCGGGGTTGTCCAGCGCTCCTTCCGCCGCGAACAGGTTACCGGTGGTGCCCACCACCACATGGTCCACGCGTTTCAGGGCATTATCGGACAGCGGACCGTTGTAGTCCGGGTACTGCTCGCGCTTGTCCTTGCACGCCGCCAGCAGGCTGTGGCTCAGGCGTTCGCCGGCCGCCTCGTCGGGGTTGCCCAGTGCCAGCCGCTGCGATCGCACGCCGGCGCGGACCTGCTCCAGCATGGCCTGGTCCACTGCTGACAACTGGCCGGAAGCGGGCGGGGGCTGCGACTGCGAAGCCGCCGGTGCGGCATTTGCCTGCGGTTCGGCGGTTGCCGGTGGAGGTGCCGCTCCCACGGCGGGCACATGCGCATCGGCCTTGCGTTCCACCGGTGCGGTCACCTGAACCGTTTCCAGAGTGGGGATCTCGCGATCGGGCGCGAGGCCCGGCTGCAGCAGTTTCCGGACCTGCGCGCGTTGGGCGTCGACGGCCAGATCCAGTTCCGTCCGCAGGTTGCCGTCGGCATGGGTGTTCCACAGCATCCCATCATGTATCCACTGGCCGCTGGCTTGGTGGGCATACTGCCGGCCATCCGATGCCAACACCCGCTCCGGGTGCGCCAGGGTGTTCTCGACCGCCTCCGGCATCTTGCCGTGCCGTTGCCAGTCGTTCTGCTCGTACATGACCTTGAACGTGGCCGCGAGGGCCGCCGGGCTGTGCGCGGCATTGTCGGCGGTGATCTGGCGCGACTGGGCGTCCAGTTGCGCGGCACGCTCCGGCGAGGCGGATTCGGGGTGGCCCAGGCCGGGCTTGTCGCGGTTGATCTGCCGCTGCCACGAGTTGTCGTGCGGGTTGTGGATCCAGTCGCCGCCGTAGGCGCTGTGCGCATCGTCGCGGCTGGCTGGCAGCCGGAACGGATCGCGCGCCCTCGCCGAGGCCAGCGCCAGTTCGGTGGCCTTGGACACGGCCTTGTAGTTGAGTTCGTCGGCCAGTTCCGGGCTGGCGGTCAGGCGCTGGCCCTGCGGATAATCCGGCAGCGGCGGCAGGGTGCGCGTCCAGCCCTGCCCGGGATGGGCCGGGTCGGCCTGCCAGGTGTTGCCGTCGCTGCCGCGCTGGGTGTAGATGCGATGGTGTTCGACCTTGTCGGCCAGCTTGTCGCCGGCTACGCCACCGACCACCGCGCCGACCGCACCGACGGCCAGCGCCCCCGGTCCCAACGGACTGCCGGCGGCCAGCCCTGCCTCGAAGCCCAGCCACGCCCCGGCGCCGGTACTGGCCGAGCGCCCGACAGCCGCCTGTGCCGCGGTCAGGTTGCCCTGGCTGCGCAGGCGGCCGTAGTCGTGGGCGGTGTTGGCGACCTCGACGCCGGTCGCCACCACGGCGGCGCCGTGTCCCAGCGCGCGCGCCAGCCGGGTTTCCGCTGCTCCCGGGTTGATGCCCGCGTCCGGCATGACCTCCAGCCGCCATGCCTGCACGCGCGCCTGGCCGGCCTGCACATGCGCGCTGGGCGGCCCCGCCAGTTCGCCCAGCTCGCGCGAGGTGCCGGCGATGTCGGGCGCGCGTCCCTGCACCGGCCCGTCCTTGAAATACGCCCGGCTGTCCAGCTGCATCCGGCCCTGGTCGTCGTGCAGCAGCGTACCGGCGTAGTTCGTGCCCGCCCGCAGGCCGCCCAGGTTGGCGTGCGACTGCGCCGCCACCATCTCGAAGACCGCCTGCTGGCCCTCGCGGGCATGGACCTGCGCCAGCATCGGGCGCGGCAGCCCTTCCACCGCCGTGACCTGGGGATTGGCCAGGATGCGCGGCAGCTCGGTGGCTCCGAACACCCGGTCCGGCACGGCATTGGGGACAATGGCGCGCACCTCGCCACGCGCGCCGTCGGCGAAACGCCCGGACACCTCTGCCCATGGGCCGTCGGTGGGGTGGTAGAGCCATATGCTGGTGGGGCTGCGGTAGCCGTCTTTCGTGAACTCATCCAAGGCCACCCCATCCAGCCGGGCGGCAGCACTGAGAAAATCATCGGACGCCAGGAACTGTGCCGCCTGGCTGTTGTTGATGATGCGGATGTCCTGGACCGATGCGTTCAATCCCTTGGCTACGTCCTCCGTCGACAATCCCTCGTGGATCTTGGTGCTGTACAGCACGGTGACGCGGCCGGGGCTGTCCGCATCCAACTGCGTGGCCAAGGCCGCCAATTTCTCCCGAGTGTTGTAGGCAGTAGGCTGCTTTTGCAGTAATTCGATGGCTTGATCAGCGGTCAAGGGCGTGCTCACAGGATGCACTCCTCGGCCAGATCCAAAGTTACGGTGTAGTCAGTTTTTACCGAAAAGACGCCGCCGTCCTTGTAAGCTAGCAATGCCTGCTTCAGATCGTCCAAGATCGCCTGTCGATGCCCCTTCAAGGCCGGTGGCAGTCCGTTGGTGCCGTTGAGAAAGACCAGTCGCCAGTGCCCTCCTCCTGGCTCACCAACTTTTCCCCATGCGTCCAGCAAATCAAGCCGCAGCGTCAGCGGCGTTCCTTTCCAGTAAAACGTCCAGATGCTCTGATGGCGGGTCTCCTCTTCACGCCCTCGCGAGAGATTGCGGAAGTAGATGTCGCGCTCGCGGTCAATGGTCCACTGCCGTGTTCGATTTCCCCCATTGAACTTCGCATCGATCTCCGCCAGCCGATACTTTTCCTCATCCTCGGGCGGGATGTATTCGTTGACGAACGGCATGGTGTTCTCCTTGAAGGTGGGCCGGGCGTGGATCGGATACTACCCCGGGTGGAGTAGGCAATCGGTACCCGGCTCCATCTTTTGGCAAGCGCGCTTGCGCAGCGGTTCGATGGCTTGGGCAGCAGTCAAAAGCGTGTTCACAGGATGCACTCCTCGGCCAGATCCAAAGTTACGGTGTAGTCAGTTTTTACCGAAAAGACGCCGCCATCCTTGTAAGCTAGCAATGCCTGCTTCAGATCGTCCAAGATCGCCTGTCGATGCCCCTTCAAGGCCGGTGGCAGTCCGTTGGTGCCGTTGAGAAAGACCAGTCGCCAGTGCCCTCCTCCTGGCTCACCAACTTTTCCCCATGCGTCCAGCAAATCGACCCGCAGAGTCAGCGGCGTTCCTTTCCAGTAGAACGTCCAAAGACTCTGGTGGTGAGTATCTTCATCACGCCCTATTTCGACATTGCGCAGGTAGATGTCACGCTCACGGTCGATGGTCCAGTCACGGGATTTATTGCCTCCGATGATCTTCGCGTCGATCTCCGCCAGCCGATATTTTTCCGCATCCTCGGGCGGAATGTATTCGTTGACGAACGGCATGGTGTTCTCCTTGAAGGTGGGCCGGGCGTGGATCGGATACTACTCTCGGGTGGACCCGGCATCGGTACCGGGTTCCATCTTCTGGTAGACCGCTTGCGTAGCAGTTCGATGGCTCGGGCAACCATCAGCGATGGTGCTTACAGGATGCATTCCTCGGCCAGCTCCAAGATCACTCGGTAATCAGTGTTCACCGAGAAGACGCCACCATCCTTGTAAGCCAGCAATGTCTGCTTCAAGTCGTCCAGGATCGACTGCCGATGCCACTCCAAGGCCGACGACAGCCCATTGGTGCCATTGAGGGAGACCAGCCGCCAATGCGACCAACCGGGGTCACCGGGCTTGCCTTCCCCTCCCAGTAGATCGAGTCGCAGCGTCAGCGGCGTTCCTTTCCAGTAAAACGTCCAGACACCCTGATGGCGGGTCTCCTCTTCACGCCCTCGCGAGAGATTGCGGAAGTAGATATCGCGCTCGCGGTCGATGGTCCACTGCCGTGTTCGATTTCCCCCATTGAACTTCGCATCGATCTCCGCCAGCCGATACTTCTCCTCATCCTCGGGCGGGATGTATTCGTTGACGAACGGCATGGTGTTCTCCTTGAAGGTGGCCGGGCGTGGATCGGATACTACTCCCGGGTGGACCCGGCAACCGGTACCGGGTTCCATCTTCCGGCAGGCTGCTTGCGCAGCGGTTCGATGGCTTGGGCAGCAGTCAAAAGCGTGTTCACAGGATGCATCCCTCGCCATGCTCGCCGTCGCCGAACGTCGAGAGGATGCGGGGCTGACCTCGCGGCTCAGGCAATGCGCATACGCGCTTGCGCCGCATCTGCAGGACGGAGAGGAGTTTCTCCATCGATGGGGCAGCTTCCTTTGGGCGGCGTCTTGCGTGAATTCCCCGAGGCAGACGGCACACGTTCTTCCATGCCGGCACGAGAGGGCCGATGCAGCCGCAGCATCGGGATCGCGGAGCGATGCATGGGGAATGCCGTCCGCCAGGGACCGGATGCGCGGGGGCGACTTCAGGCCAAGCGGAAATCGGTGCGCAGGAAGTCGCCGTCGCGCGTCTGCGCGCCGACGTGCAGGCGCAGCGGTGCGGCAAACATCGGGCCGGCATGGACGCAGGTGTGGAATTCGCCGTTCTCGCCGCAGCGATCGACGCCGGGTGGGAGGTCGTCCAGCAGCGCCGCGTCGAACCGGCGGCCGGCGAATTCCGGTGGCAGTCGCCGGGTGTCGATGCAGCAGAGCGTGGCCTGCAGGCCGCCGTCGATCATCGCGCGCGCGAGTGCGGCGGTATCGCTGTCGAACAGCGGCGTGTCGATCGACCAGCCCCAGCGCGCCCACAGCGCCTGGCGGTAGTCGCGGATGTCCTGCAGCAGCAGGTCGCCGAACGCGATTCGGGAAATCCCCGGCCAGCGTTGGCGGGCCTGTGCGGCGGCCTGCGCCAGCGCCGCTTCGTAGACCGCGTTGCTGGGCATGGCCGGCTGCGGCACTTCGATCAGCGGCAGTCCGGCGGCATCGGCCTGGGCCTGCAGCACCTCACGGGCGATGCCCTGCATCGCCGCACGGCCGCTGTCGCTTTCGATGCTGGCCAGCAGGCCGACGACTTCGAACTGGCCGGACTGGCGCAGCACGTGCAGCGTCCAGGCCGCGTCCTTGCCGCCGCTCCACGACAGCAGTACCGGGACGGGCATCGTGGCGTCAGCGCACGTTGCGCAGTTCCCAGTGGTTGCCGGCCAGCAGCCGCATGCGGTGCTTGAAGATATCGCCGGGCAGGCTGGTGGTGGCCACCAGGTTGATGCGCAGATCCTGCTGCTGCCCGCTGACGCTGGCCTGCGGATCGGTGGCGCCCAGCGCCGGATCCACCTGGTCCGGGTCGGGCTGGCGGTCGCGCCAGCGTTCGAACAGCGCCGGCGAGCGCAACGCGTCCTGCAGCTGTTCGGCGAAGGCGTCGGCGCCGTTGGCGCTGAAGGAAAGTTCGGGGTCGCTGCCGCGGGCCAGGGCCGGGTTGGGCAGGGCGATGGAATATTGCACGGACATGGGGGTCTCCTGGATGGGCCGCGCGCGGGTGTCCGCAGCGCGCGGCGTGTGATGTCGGCGATCCGTCGCGCCGCCGCGGCCTCAGCCGTTGAAGGTGTGCGGGCCGTCGGCGAAGCCGAGCGTGACCGCGCCCTTGCCGACGTTGACCATGCCGGTCAGGCTCATCACGCTCTCGAACAGGGTCACGCCGTGGCTGGCGCAGGTCTCGCGCAGCCGGTCGTAGCCGGGCAGGGCGCGCAGGTCGGCCAGTTCGCCGCCGTAGCTCACGCACAGCGTGGGCGTCATCAGCCCGGCGCGTACCCGCTCGCCGACGAAGTCGAACAGCTTGCCCACGGCGTTGTCGAAACCCTTGATCTTGGCCACCGGCGCGGTCTCGCCGCGGTAGCCGTGCAGCACCGGCTTGATGTCCAGCGCGCTGCCGAGCGCGGCGCTGAGCAGGCCCACGCTGCGGTCGCCCTTGTGGCGCGCGCGGGCGCGCATGTAGTACAGGTCGCGGGTGACCATGTAGCCGTGCACGTTGCCGGCCAGTTCCTCCAGCCGCTCGCGGATCTGCTGCACGCTGGCACCGGCGTCGCGCAGGCGCACGGCCTCCACCGCGGTCACCGCCTGGGCGGCGAACAGGTTCTGGGTATCGAGCACCCGCAGCGCGAACGGCGAGTTGTGGCCGGCGGCCTGGCGCACCGGCTTGTAGTCGTTGAGGATCGCGAAGCTGGCCTGCATCGCGTTGTCGTGGATCGGGCTGCGGGTCCTGGTGATGGTCAGGCAGAACACGTGGTCGTAGTCGATCACCAGTTCGCCCAGGAACAGGTCGCGGATCTGGTTGACGCTGAAGGGAATGGTTTCGGCCTCGGCGCCGTGTTCGGCGACGTGCGCGTGCAGGAAGCTCAGCGTGGCCTCCTCGTCGCGGTGGTCGGCCAGTACCGCCTCGCCGATACGCACGGTGATCGGCAGCAGCACGATGTTGTGTTCACGGATGAAATCCTGCGGTAGATCGCAGGCCGAATCGACGACGATTCCAATACGCATCTGGGGCCCTCCCGGCCGATACAAGGTGCCGTAGTGAGAAACCTATCGCAATTTTGCTTCGGTTGCCTGTCCTATTTCTCCCATTGACGGGGGCGGTCGTCAGCTCTGGCGCCGGACTGCTTCCGGCAGCGTCGCCAGCCGCGCCATTTCACCGCGCTGCAGCAATCGTGGATCGGCCAGCACCGCCTGCATCAGGCCGTGGGCGTCGTTGCCCCAGTAGAGCTCGCCGTCGATGGACAGGGTGGGCACGCCGAACACGCCGGCGGCGATGGCCGCTTCGGTGTTGGCGCGCAGCGCGGCCTTGACCGTGGCGCTGCCGGTGGCGGCGTCGACATCGGCGATGCCCAGCGTCGCGGCCACCGGTGCCAGCGCCGCCGGGCTGTCGCCGGCGTGGCTGTCGCGCCAGATCCAGTCGTAGATCGCGTCGACGGCGCGGGCATCGCTGCCGGCGGCGATGCACAGCCGCAGCGCCGCCAGCGGGTTGAACGGATGGGCGGGGGGAAAGCGCAGCGCCACGCCTTCGCGTTCGGCCTGCCACTGCACGTGGCGGTAGGTGAACAGGCGCTTGTGCGGGATTTCCGCCGGGCCGCGGCTGCCGAGGTGCTGCAGGATGGCGCCGAACACGATCGGCACCGGCGTCACCTCGTGGCCCTGCGGCAGGGCCTTGAGCTTCTGCCAATGCAGGTAGGAAAACGGCGAGATGAAGTCGAAATACCAGCGCAGGTCCATCGTTTGCTCCAGCCGCGGGTCGGGTGGGCATTATTGCTGCGCCGACGCTGCCGGATGCGGCGGCCGCCCTTCGCGCGCCCGCCGGTGGCGGACGCGCGGGCGACGGGTGCTACGGGTAGGCGCGCGGCAGGGCGCCGGCCGGACGCAGGTAGCGGTCGCGCAGCTCGGTCTGGCGCGAGCGCATCGGGATCGCGTTGCCGCCCAGCCACAGCTGGTCGGCGGTATGCGCCACGTCCAGCGGATCGCCGTTCCACAGCACCAGGTCGGCCAGTTTGCCGGGGGCGATGCTGCCGATCCGCGCGTCGACGCCGAACGCCTGCGCCGGTATCCGGGTCAGGCCGGCCAGCCCGGCTTCCCACGGCAGGCCGTTGGCCACCGCGTTGCCGGCCAGCTGGCGCAGCTTGCGGGCGTTGTGCGAGGCATCGCCGGACTGCGCGAACGACACCGCCACGCCGGCCGCATGCAGCCGCGCGGCGTTCT
Source organism: Xanthomonas chitinilytica (assembly GCF_026107455.2). Classification (GTDB taxonomy): domain Bacteria; phylum Pseudomonadota; class Gammaproteobacteria; order Xanthomonadales; family Xanthomonadaceae; genus Stenotrophomonas; species Stenotrophomonas chitinilytica. Next base: position 103,477 of record NZ_JAPCHY010000003.1, read on the forward strand.
CCAGGGTGGCGCCGACCTGGTCGAAGCTGGACGGCAGGTTGGCCAGCGCATCGACGAACACCGGCACCTCGGCGCGGGCGATCTCCGCCGCCAGCTTCCATGCCTCGGCACCACCGGCGATGGCGATGCGCACCTTCTCGCGACGGGCCCAGCGCAGCAGCTGGCGGATGTCGGCGGCGCGGTCCACTTCCACCACGATGCGGCCCTGGCCCTCCAGGTACCGGGCCAGCACCGCGCGACCGGCGGGAGTCAGCAGCGCGTGCGGCGAATCGCTGGCGACGCGACCGCGGGCCTCGGCCACCAGCTGGTCGAGCAGCATCCACTGCGCTGCGCGCGAGTTGCCGCTCAGCGGCGCCGCGGCTGCGCCCAGGCGCACGAACAGGGCGCGCGGGCCGAGCGGGTCGGGGCCGCCGTCCAGGCGCACGATCCCGCCCTGGCCGGCGATGAAGGCGCCGCCGGTGTTGGCCGCCAGCGCGGTGAAGCCGATGCCTTCCACCCGCGCCACCGGCACCAGCACCGAGTCGGGGTTGTAGGCCAGGGTGACGTCGAATTCCGGGCGCATCGGCTGTTCCTGCGGCAGCGTCAGGGCGCTGTCGACGGTGGACTTCTCGCCGGAAACTTCCTCCACGCCGATGTCGTTGATGCCGCCGAACAGCGCCGGCGTCAGCGGCCGTCCGCCGGCCTCGACCACGGTAACCCCGGCTGGCGCGGGCAGCGCGGGGCCGACGGCGCGGATCACCCCGCCCTGCACCAGCACGTCGGCGTCGCGCAGCGTGCCCTGCGGGCCGGCGGTGTGCACCGTGGCGCCGCGGATCAGCACGTCCTGGGCCATGGCCGGGGCGACGCAGGCGGCGAGGGCGGCCAGCAGCAGGCCGCGCAGGCGCGGTCTGCGAAGGGTTGTGCGGCTCATCGGGCCACCTCCTGTCCCAGCAGGAAATCGGCCACCGGCTGCAGCCGGCGCTGCGCGCGGTCGTAGACCTGCGCGCCGTCGATGTAGACCTTCTCGGCCTGGGCGTAGGAGCTGAACGGGGTGCCGTTCCAGACCACCACGTCGGCCATCTTGCCTTCCTCCAGGGTGCCGGTCTGGCGCTCGATGCCCAGCGCCCTGGCGGCATTGCCGGTCAGCCAGCGGATCGCGCGCTCGGGAGCGATCTCGATGCCGGCGCGATGCGCGTTGGCGATCACCTTGGCCGCCTCCTGGTTGAGGCGCTGGATGCCCTCGGGTGAATCGGAATGGACGATGGCGCAGCTGTTGGCCGGGCGGTCGACCAGCGCCACGTTCTCCTGGATGCCGTCGAAGGCTTCCATCTTGAAGCCCCACCAGTCGGCCCACAGCGCGCCGCACACGCCTTCGGCGGCCAGCCGGTCGGCGATCTTGTAGGCCTCCACGCCGTGGTGGAACGAGGCCACCTTGAAGCCGAACTCCCCGGCCAGGTCGAGCATGGTGGTCATCTCGTCGGCGCGGTAGCAGTGGATGTGCACGCGGATGTCGCCCTGGATGGCGCCGGCCAGCGTGTCCAGCTTCAGGTCGCGCTTGCCGCCGCTGTCGCCGCCACTGTCCATGTCGCCATTGCTCCCCCAGCGCTTCTTCTTTGCCGGCTTGGGCGACTGCTTGGCGATGTACTCGCTGGCGTCGATGAAGGCCGCGCGGTAGCCGGCGACGTTGCCCATGCGCGTGGCCGGGCCGGTCTTCTGGCCGTAGACGCGCTTCGGGTTCTCGCCGCAGGCCATCTTCAGCCCCCATGGCGCGCCGGGGAACTTCATCGCCTGGTAGCTGGTGGCGGCGACGTTCTTCAGGGTGACGCCGCGGCCGCCGACCAGGTTGGCCGAGCCGGGCAGGATCTGCATCGTGGTGACGCCGCCGGCCAGCGCCGCGGCGAACCCCGGGTCCTGCGGCCATACCGAGTGCTCGGCCCAGACGTTGGCGGTGACCGGCGCGGTCATCTCGTTGCCGTCGCTGTGCGCCTGCACGCCGGGACTGGGATACACGCCCAGGTGCGAATGCACGTCGATGATGCCGGGGGTGACCCACTTGCCGCGGCCGTCGACGCGCACCGCGTCGGCGGGCGCCTGCAGTCCGCGACCGACCGCGGCGATGCGGCCGTCCTGCATCAGCACGTCGGCATCGTCCAGGCGCTCGCCGTCGCCGGTCAGCACGGTGGCGTGTTCGATCAGCACCGGCGCCGAGGCGATGGCGCGGTAGGTGCTGGGATACGGGTCCTGCACGAAGCGCGAGGCCGCCGATGCGGGACTGGCCAGGGCGATGCCGCCGGCCAGGGCAAGGCCGAGCGCGGCCGCGAGTGCGGCAGACGGTGGTCGATACATCCGGTTGTTTCCCCAGGTGACGGCGCGCAGGGCGCGGTGGTGTACTCGAAGCACCCTAGCCAAGCGCGTCCGGCGTGCCAAGCCTGACGATGGTCATGGTGCCGGCGACGGCAGCCCTGTGGGTTGGTTGATGTGGGCGGGCCCTCGTGCGCGATGATCGTGCCGGCAACGGAAAGTCTCTCCTGCATGGACGAAGCGACGGAAGCGCGGCACGCTGTGCAGGTACGCGCGGAAGGGCCGGCGATCGCGTCGGCGACGGCTGGAATGCCGCCACGGACGCTGCGCCGGTTGGTTGCTGAGTGCTTCGGGTGCGCGATCGTCGCGCAGGCGGCCGATCCTCGCCGCCGGGACCCGGATTGCCGCCCCGGCCGGGGCGCCGGATGTGATCCGCAGCGCGAAGTCCATCGAAAACCATACCGTCGTTACTGTCCGGACGTTAAGCTGAACAGGCGTCGATGCCGGGCCAACGGGCGATCGGCGTTCCGATGGACGAGGATGGGCGATGCGGCAAGGCACGAACGGCATTCCGGCCGGCAATTGCATGGGACGTGAAGTGCGTTATTCCGAAGAAGGCGGCGAATCGATGAGCGCGGGCAAGCAGGTGGTGGATTTCTGGCGCGCGGCCGGGCCGCGGCGCTGGTTCGCGCGCGACGATGCGTTCGACGCCGAGTTCCGCCGGCTGTTCCTGGACGAGCATTATGTGGCCGCCAGTCGCGGCTACGAGGCGTGGCTGGCCACGGCCGAAGGCGCGCTGGCGCTGATGGTCCTGCTCGACCAGTTCCCGCGCAACTGCTTCCGCGGCACCGCGCATTCCTATGCCACCGACGGCCTGGCGCGGCATTACGCCATGCGTGCGATCGAGGAAGGACTGGACCGGGAACTGACCCCGCAGCTGCGCGCCTTCCTCTACCTGCCGTTCGAGCATTCGGAGGATCCGCAGGACCAGGAGCGCTCGGTGGCGATGTTCGAGATGCTGGGCGACCTGGAATACCTGCGCTTCGCCGAACTGCACCGCGACATCATCCGCCGCTTCGGGCGCTTCCCGCACCGCAACGCGGTGCTGGGGCGGATCCCGACCCCGGAGGAACTGAACTACCTGGCTACCGGCGGCTTCGCCGGCTGATCCGCAGGGGCCGCACCGGCGGGCGAAGGATGCGGCGGCCGTGAACGGCAGCAAGGGCTCACGGGCAGGCCGCCTGGCGAGGGGGGAATGCACTGCAGGAGCGACGTGAGTCGCGAGCCTTTCGTGCGGACAACCGATGCCGGGTGCCGGTTTCCCCGGAAAACGGGATCTGCCCCCAGCCGGGGAAAGAGCTGGAAAGACATCACCGCTGCAGCGGCTGAGGCCCATGGGCGGGCGGCAACGGTCGTTGCCGGTCGCGACTCACGTCGCTCCTACACAGGCGGTAGGCATTGTAGGAGCGACGTGAGTCGCGAGCCTTTCGTGCGGACAACCGATGCCGGGTGCCGGTTTCCCCGGAAAACGGGATCTGCCCCCAGTCGGGGAAAGAGCTGGAAAGACATCACCGCTGCAGCGGCTGAGGCCCATGGGCGAGCGGCAACGGTCGTTGCCGGTCGCGACTCACGTCGCTCCTACACAAGCGGTAGGCATTGTAGGAGCGACGTGAGTCGCGGGCTTTTCGTGCGGACGTCCGATGCCGGGGGCCGGTTTCCCCGGGAAACGGGATCTGCCCCCAGTCGGGAAAAGAGCTGGAAAGACATCACCGCTGCAGCGGCCGAGGCCCATGGGTGGGCGCCAGTGGTCGTTGCCGGTCGCGACTGACGTCGCTCCTACACCAGCGGAAGGTCCCCTACTGTTCTGGCAGGCGCGGCGTGGCCTTGGGCCATCAGTTGCGGGCTGTTCGGGTCCGGAACGTCCCGTGCCCGGAACGGGCAACAAGGCTGCCCGGATGCGCGGTTGTCCGCGGAGAAGGAAGAAGCACCAAACAAAAAGCGCCGGCGTTGCCGGCGCTTTGCTGTTGCCGTCCGCGGGAGCGGATCAGTACTTCGGCACGCCGTTGTCGACCGTGTCCGACCAGGCGTCGATGCCGCCGGCCACGTTGTAGACGCGGGTGAAGCCGAGGGCGCGGAACTGCTCGGCGGCCTGGGCGCTGCGTCCGCCGTGGTGGCACAGGAACGCCAGCGGTGTGTCCTTGGGCAGGGCCTCGAGCTGGCTGCGGCCGTCGCCGTCGAAGCTGCGGAACGGCGCGGCGACCGCGGCGATGGCGCGCTCCTCGGCCGGGCGCACGTCCACCAGGGTCAGGCTGCCGGCACGCGCCTGGTCGTCGGCGTCGCGCGGTTCCAGGTCCTGCACCGGCCTGGGGGCGTTGGGGTTGTCGATCGCCAGGCCCTTGCCGCGGATGTCGTCCACCCAGTCGATGGTGATGCCTTCGGCGCGGCGCGCGCTGGCCAGGTCGAACTGCACGCGCAGGCCGTTGGATTCGGCGGCGATGGCGTTGGCGTCGAACGGCGCCAGCTGGAAGTTGGGCTGGAAGCGCGCGTCGATGCCCAGCTGCAGCGCGGCACCGTCGGCATCGGCCAGCGCGCCGCGCAGCATTTCCACCGCGGCCGGGGTGATGGTGATGTTCGGCGGGGTGCGGTCAGGCGCCGGCAGACCGAGCACGCTGCTCAGTTCGCCGCTGCCGGCCATCTGCAGGATGATGTCGCTGCCGCCGACCAGCTCGCCGTCGATGTACAGCTGCGGGATCGTCGGCCAGTCGCCGTACACCTTGATGCCTTCGCGGATCTCCGGGTCGGCCAGCACGTTGACGTGGGCGAACTCCACGCCCAGGTCGGACAACGCGCCGACCGCCTTGGCCGAGAAGCCGCATTGCGGCATGGTCGGCTGGCCCTTCATGAAGAGCACGACGCGGTTGGCGCCGAGGATGGATTCGATGCGCGTGCGCAGGGCGGGATCAAGGGACATCGGCTTCGATTCTGGGTGGAGGCGGAAAGCCCATTCTACGCGGCATGGCATCATGGGGCATGACTGCCCCGCAAACCCTGTCGCGCGTTCCCCGTACTCCCTGGCGCTGGCTGCCGTGGCTGCTGGCCTCGCAGCTGGCGGTGCTGCTGCTGTGGCTGTGGCTGGGCTGGCAGGCCGGGCTGCCGGCGATGGTGGCCTCGCACGCGCTGTTCATGGTGCCGGTGTTCCTGCCCAACACTGCGTTCTACGCACCGGTGCTCAGCCGCCTGCCGCAGGCCGGCAAGCGCATCTGGCTGACCATCGACGACGGTCCCTCCGACGACACCCCGGCAGTCCTCGACCTGCTGGACCGCTACGACGCGCGGGCCACCTTCTTCCTGGTCGGCGAGCGCGCTGCGGCGCGGCCGGAGCTGGTGCGCGAGATGCTGCGCCGCGGCCACTCGCTGGGCAACCACAGCCACTCGCATCCGCAGGCGCGCTTCTGGGCGCTGGGGCCGGGCGCGCTGGCGCGGGAAATCGGCGACTGCCAGCGGGCGTTGACCGCCATCGCCGGCGCGCCGCCGCGCTGGTACCGCTCGGTGGTGGGCATGACCAATCCGTTCGTGGCCGCCGCGCTGCGCACGCACGGGCTGACCCGGGTGGGCTGGAGCGCGCGCGGCTTCGACGGCGTCGATTGCCAGCCGCAGGCGGTGATCGCGCGCATTCAACGCCACCTGCGCCCCGGCGCCATCGTGCTGCTGCACGAAGGCGCCGCCCACGGGCACAACCTCGAGATCCTGGAAGCGGTGCTGCGCGTGGCACGCGAGCGCGGCTACGAGGCGCGGCTGCCGGAGTAGGCTGCACCGCACTTGCCGGCCGCGACGCCGGCCCCATCCGCCGATACGGAATCCCCGATGGCATTTTCCACGCTGGGCCTGTCCCCCGACCTGCTGGCGCAGCTGCTGCCGGCGCTGGAACGGCAGGGCTACCGCCAACCGACCGCGATCCAGGCGCAGGCGGTGCCGGCCATCGTGCAGGGACGCGACGTGATCGCCGCCGCGCCGACCGGTTCCGGCAAGACCGCCGCCTTCGTGCTGCCGCTGCTGCAGCAGTTCGCGCTGCGTCCCGCGTCCCGGCCGCGGCGCGTGCGCGCGCTGGTGCTGGTGCCGACCCGCGAACTGGCGACGCAGGTGGAGGCCGCCCTGGCGACGCTGGGCGATGGCCTGCCGTCGCGGCCGAAGCGGGTGGTGGCGATCGGCGGGGTCTCGATCAACCCGCAGATGATGGCGCTGCGCGGCGGCGCCGACATCGTCGTGGCCACGCCCGGGCGGCTGCTCGATCTGGTCGCGCGCCATGCGCTGGAGCTGTCGGCGGTGGCCACGCTGGTGCTGGACGAGGCCGATCGCCTGCTCGACCTGGGATTCGGCGAGGAACTGCAGCGGTTGCTGGCGCTGTTGCCGCAGGAGCGCCAGACCGTGCTGTTCTCCGCCACGTTCCCGCCGGCGGTGCGGCAGCTGGCCGCCACGATGCTGCACGAACCCGTGCGCATCGGCGGTGATGAGGAGGAAGGCGCGCAGGCGCCGGACATCGCGCAGCGGGCGATCCTGGTCGATGCGGCGCAGCGCACGCCGTTGCTGCGGCAGTTGCTGGACGGACAGGACTGGCCGCAGGCGCTGGTGTTCGTGGCCAGCCGCCACGCCGCCGAGACCGTGGCGCAGAAGCTGCGCAAGGCCGGCATCGAGGCGCAGCCCCTGCACGGCGAGCTGGGCCAGGGGCGGCGCAGCCGCACGCTGCAGGAATTCCGCGACGGCGCGCTGCGGGTGCTGGTCGCCACCGACGTGGCCGCGCGCGGCATCGACATCCCGCGCCTGCCGGTGGTGGTGAACTACGACCTGCCGCGCTCGCCGGTGGACTACACCCACCGCATCGGCCGCACCGGACGCGCCGGCGAGCCGGGCCTGGCGGTCAGCTTCATCGACGCCGCCGCCGAGGCGCATTTCCGCCTGATCGAGAAGCGCCGGCGGCAGCGGGTACCGCGCGAGCAGGTGCCCGGGTTCGAGCCGCGTGCGCTACCGCCGGCATCGCCGGCGGCCAGCACGGACAACGGCGGCGTCAAAGGCCGGCGTCCGAGCAGGAAGGACCGCCTGCGCGCCGCCGCGCAGGCCTCCGGGGAACCCGCCGCCGATTGAGGACGGCGGAGCGGCTCAGGCCTCGGCCGGGTCGCTGCCGGGCGCTTCCGCGCGCGGGCGGGGCGTGCGCTGCCCCGGCTTGCGCAGCACCTCCACGTAGAACTGGTCGTTGCCGGCGGCCACCAGCGCGTCCACCGAACGGATCAGCTCGGCGAACGGCACCGCGACCGCGCTGGCCTCGTCGAGGCCGCACTTGCTGTCGAAGTCCCAGAAATCGGCGCCGGCCGGCAGCGGCTTGCCGCGCTCGCGGCGTGCGTACTTGCGGATGTCGTGCTTGGCGGCCTCGACCAGGCGGTCGCGGTTCTTGCCTTCGATGTTGAGCGGGTAGGTCTTTCTCACGGGGATTCCTGATGGGGGCGGCGCCACTGGCGCGGACGGCCCGAAGGGATGCGGGCCGGAACGAGGGTCGGGAGCGCCGGGGAACGCGATTATCGGCGCAAAACGCGGCGGTGGCGGCCGGCCGGGATCAGTCCCGCCAGGCGACGATCAGCCAGTTGTTGAACGGGGTGTTGCCATACAGCGGCGTGAAGCGGGCGTGCAGCCCGGCCGCCTGCAGCGGCGCGCGCAGGTCGTCGGCACCGGGATAGTGGCGCGGCCGCGTGCCCATCCAGCCGATCAGGTGGGCGAGCAGGTCGGTGATGCGGGTGGTGCGGTCGCGCGCGCTGCGGTCGGCCAGCGTGGTGCGGATCACCAGCCGCGCGCCCGGCGCCAGCATCGCGATGGCGCCGGCCAGCAGCCGTTGCTGGGCCTCGGCGGGCAGGTACTGCAGCACGTCCAGCAGCGCCACGCTGCCGTGGTGGTCGGGCAGCCCGGCGGCGAGGTCGTGCCAGGCGAACGTGGCCGCGGCCAGGCCGGCGTTGCCGGCGGCGCGTTGCGCGCGCTGCAGCTTGGAGCGGTCGATGTCCACGCCGTGGTAGCGCAGCGGCTGGCCATCGTGGCGCAGCGCGTGCGCCAGCAGGCCCAGGCCGCAACCCAGGTCCAGCAACGGCGCGTCGCTGCCGCGCAGCGCGGCGGTCACGCCGGGGTAGAGCGGGTCGCTGGCCAGCTTGCCGCGCGCATAGAAATAGTCGCGGCGGTTGCCCAGGCGGCTGGCCGGCAGGAACGCGCGGGCCAGTTGGCGGGCGTCGCCGGCGGCGAGCGCGCGGGTGGCCTCCGCGCTCAGCGTCGCGGCTCCGCGAGGATGTCCCGCGCCGCCGGCTGCGCCTGCCGCGTCCACAGCGCATACATGGCCGCGGACGGATGCAGGCCGTCGTCGACCAGCATCGCCGCCTCGGCGCCGCGTTCGCGGTTGATCGCGCTGGTGTCGACGAAGCGGGCGCCGCGCTGTTCGCACAGCCTCCGCGCGGCGGCGTTGAACGCATCCAGCTCGCGCGCGATGACGGTCGCATCGCGGCCCTGCGCGCGCGCGAACGGGGTCACGCCCCAGTCCGGGATCGACAGCACCAGCACTCTTGCCGGGTCGCCGCCGGCAAAACCGACGGCGCGCTCCAGCAGCGCGGCGAACCGCGGCCGGTAGTCGTCCAGCGGGCGGCCCCGGTACTGGTCGTTGACGCCGATCAGCAGGCTGACCAGGTCGAACGGCCCATGCGGCTGCGCGGCGTCGATGCCGGCAGCCAGCTCGTCGGTGGTCCAGCCGGTGGTGGCGACGATCCGCGGATCGGCCAGGTCGATGCCTTCGCCGCGCAGCGCCGCGGCCAGCTGCCGCGGCCAGCGCCCGTCCTCGGCCACGCCTTCGCCGATGGTGTAGGAATCGCCCAGGGCCAGGTAGCGCAGCGCGCCGCTGCCGTCAGCTGCGGCCATCGTCTCAGGCGACCGCGCTGCGCGGTTTCAGCGGCACCACCTTGGTGACGGCCTCGGCGCGGCGCGACAGCGCGCGGTCGATGCGCGCGAACACCTCGCGCATCGTCTCCGGCTCGGGCAGCAGGGTCACCCGGAAATGGTTGCGATAGGGCACGTTGAAGCTGGAGCCGGGCACCACCAGCACGCCCTCGTCGTCCATCAGTTCCAGCGCGAAATCGTGGTCGTCGAAGCCGCGCGCGGCGTGGCCGACCACCGCCGGGAATGCGTACAGCGCGCCGGCCGGGGCGACCAGCGACAAGTGCTCGCTGGCGGCGCAGGCCTCGATCACCGCGCGCCGGGTCTCGTACAGGCGGCCGCCGGGAGCGCACAGCGTGGAGATGGTGTCCGGGCCGTTGACCGCCGCGTCGATGGCGTACTGGCCCGGCACGTTGGCGCACAGCCGCAGCGCGCTGAGCAGGTCCAGCGCCGCGCGGAACTCGCCCAGCCGCTCGGCGTCGCCGGACAGCAGCGCCCAGCCCACGCGCCAGCCGCAGGCGCGGTGCACCTTGCTCAGGCCGCTGAAGGTGATGCACGGGTGTTCGCCGGCCAGCGGCGCGAGCGGCTGGAACACGGCGTCGTCGTAGAGGATCCGGTCGTAGATCTCGTCGACCATCAGCAGCAGGTTGTGCCTGGCGGCGATGGCGACGATCTTCTCCAGCAGCTCGCGCGGGTAGCTGGCGCCGCTGGGGTTGTTGGGATTGATCAGCACGATCGCACGGGTGCGCGAGGACACCAGCGCCTCGATCTCCACCGGGTCGGGCTGGAAGCCGTTCTCCGGGGCGCAGCGGTAGTACACCGGGCGGCCGTCGTTGAGGATGGTCGCCGCCGACCACAGCGGATAGTCGGGCGAGGGCACCAGTACCTCGTCGCCGGGATTGAGCAGGGCGCGCAACGACAGGTCGATCAGCTCGGACACGCCGTTGCCGACGAACACCCGGTCCGGGTGCGCGTCGGGCGCGCCGCGGCGGGCATAGGCGGCGGCGATGGCCTCGCGCGCCACCGGCAGGCCCTGCTGGTGGGTGTAGGGATCGGTGCGGCCCATGTCGTCGGCGATCGCACGCTGCAGGTGCCCGGGCGCGCGGAAGCCGAATGCGCCGGGGTTGCCGATGTTGAGCTTGATCAGCTTGCGGCCCTGGGCCTCCAGCTCGCGCGCTCGCCGTGCCAGTTCGCCCCGGATCTCGTAGCGGACTTCGGACAGGCGCTCGCGGATGGCGAGCGGCTTCAGCGGCGGAGTGGACATTGCGGGCGGGCCGTTCAGGGCATGGAAGCCGCATGGTAGCGGAATTGCTGCGCTGCGGGGCGGGCGTCCGGGAGGGGCGGAATCCCGTTGCGGCGGGCATCCGCGTCGTCGTCGCCGGCCGGCGGCGACCGTCACCCTCTAGAATTGCCGGATGAGCGATTCCATCGACTTCAGCGCATTGCGCAGCATGGGCTGGCCGTGGCCCGGCCCGCCCGAAGAGCCATCGTGGCGGGAGGCGTTCGCCGCGCATCCGCAGGCGCGGCCCGGGCGGGTGATCGAACAGCACCGTTCCGGCTACGTGGTGGCCGATGCGCCGGAGAACAGCCTGAAGACCGAATCGCCGCCGGAATGGCAGCGCCCGCGCTTTCCCAGCCACGAGCGCGCGGCGGTCGGCGACTGGGTGCTGCTGGACGGCATCCGCATCGTCGCGCTGCTGCCGCGGCGTACCTCGATCAAGCGCGGCGCCGCCGGCGAGCACTACCACCAGCAGGTGATCGCGGCCAACATCGATACCGTCTTCATCGTCTGCGGGCTGGACGCCGACTTCAATCCGCGCCGGATCGAGCGCTACCTGATGCTGGTCGGTGGTGGCGGCGCCGAGCCGGTGGTGGTGCTGACCAAGGCCGACCAGACCGAATACGGCGACGACGCGCTGGCGGTGCTGGAGGAACTGGCGGCGCAGGGCATCGCGCTGCTGGCGGTCAACGCCAAGGATCCCGACAGCGTGGCCGCGCTGCTGCCGTGGCTGGGCGCCGGCCGCACCGCGGTGCTGGTGGGCTCGTCCGGCGCCGGCAAGTCGACCCTGACCAACACCCTGCTCGGGCGCGAGCGGATGAAGACCGGTGCGGTACGCGAGAGCGATTCGCGCGGCCGCCATACCACCACCCACCGCGCGCTGATCCCGCTGCCGTCCGGCGCCTGCCTGATCGACACCCCCGGCATGCGCGAGCTCAAGCCCACCGGCGAGGAGGTGCTGGCCGAAGGCGGTTTCGCCGACGTCGAGGCGCTGGCCGCGCAGTGCCGGTTCCGCGATTGCGCGCACCAGGGCGAGCCCGGCTGCGCGGTGCAGGCGGCGATCGCGCGCGGCGAGCTGGAGGAAAGCCGCCTGCTCAACTACCTCAAGCTGCGCGACGAGGTCGCCGCCGCCGCCGCCAAGCTGGCGGTGCGGCAGGCGCAGCAGGCGGTCGAGCGCAAGCACGTCGGCCGCGGCGCGCAGTGGCGTCCGCCCGGGCGCGGCGGCCGCCGCTGAATCCCCCTGCGCCGGCCGCCGCCCGCGGCGGCCGGCGGATTGCTAAGGTGCGGGCATGGCGACCTTCGCTTCTCCCGACGGCGGCATCGCCCACCACGCCGCGCTCGATGCGCGGCTGGTGGACGCGGTGCGCGGCCTGCGCCTGCTCGCGCTGACCAGCTGGCCGGCCTCCACCCAGGTCCCGTTCCTGGAAAGCGTCGCCCGCGGCCGCCCGCGCCTGCCGCAGGTGGAATATCCCAGGCTCGACTTCGGCGACGTGCGGCGCGAACTGGCCGCGATAGCCGCCGCGGCCGATCCTGCGCATCCGCTGGGCCGCTACCTGCGCGATTCGGTGCACAGCTGGGACCTGGGCGCGGGCCTGCTGGAAGCATTGGGCACGCGTGCGGTGGACGACTACTCGGCGCAGCTGTACGGCGTGCCGGAGCAGCCGATGCCGGGCAACGGTCCCACCACCCGCGAGGCGGCACTGCATTTCATCCAGATCGCGCAGGAGCTGGACCACGAACTGCTGGCGCCGGAGGAGCAGGTGCCGGTCTCGGCCACCGCGTTGCAGTTGCAGCTGCAGGGCGACCTGGACGGCTTCTTCGATGGGCGCATCATCAGCGTGGAGCTGGATCCGGAACTGATCGCCAAGGCCGCCGCCGGCGCCACCCGCATCCGCCTGCGCACCGGTGCGCGCTTCAGCGCCTACGATCGCGCGCAGCTGTTCCACCACGAGGCGCTGGTGCATTCGCTGACCGCGCTCAACGGTCGCGAGCAGGCCTGGCTGCCCAGCCTGGCGCTGTCCTCGCCGCGCACCACCGCCACCCAGGAAGGGCTGGCGACCTTCGCCGAGCAGATCACCGGCAGCATCGACATCGAACGGCTCAAGCGCATCAGCCTGCGCATCGAGGCGATCGCGATGGCGCGCGACGGCGCCGACTTCATCGAAGTGTTCGATTACTTCCGCCAGGCCGGGCAGAACCCGGGGGAAAGCTTCGCCTCGGCCCAGCGCGTGTTCCGCGGCGTGCCCCCCACCGGCGGCGCGGCGTTCACCAAGGACACGGTGTACCTGCGCGGGCTGGTGGCGGTGCACACCTTCTTCCGGCAGATGCTGCGCGAGGAGAAGCTGCAGGTCTGCCGCTGGCTGTTCGCCGGCAAGATGACGCTGGACGATGCGGTGGCGCTGGCGCCGCTGTTCGAGGCCGGCGTGCTGGCGCCGCCGCGCTGGCTGCCGCACTGGATCAGCCGCGCCAACGGCCTGGCCGGGATGCTGGCGTTCTCGCTGTTCGCCAACCGCATCCGCATGGACCGGGTCGGCGGGTAGCGGCGCACGGAACCCCTGTAGGAGCGACGTCAGTCGCGACCGGGCTTTACCGGTAAGGCCCGGTCGCGACTGACGTCGCTCCTACAGTTCCCCAGAGGGGGCAAGGGGGTAATCAGCGCGCCGGGCGCCTGTAGGCGATGCAGTCCACTTCCACCTTGCAGTCCACCACCATCCGCGACTCGACACAGGCGCGGGCCGGCGGGTGCTCGCCGAAGTAGTGCTTGAACACGGTGTTGAAGGCGTAGAAGTCGCGCGCATCGTCCAGCCATACGCCGCAGCGGACCACGTGCTCGGGGCCGTAGCCGGCCTCGGCGAGGATGCCCAGCACGCTCTGGATCACCACGTGCGACTGCTCGGTGACGGTGCCGCCGACCAGCTCGCCGTCGCGCATCGGCACCTGCCCGGAGACGTAGAGCCAGCCGTCGGCCTCGACCGCGCGTGCGAACGGCATGTGCTGCTTGCCCTGGCCGACGCCGCCTTCGGCACCGTAACGCTTGATGTCGCTCATGGGTGTTCCTTTTGCATCAGTGAGTGGGAATCAGTGAGTAGGAATGGCTTTGCGGCTGCCCTTGCTCCGGGAGCGGGGCCGGGGCGAAGCCGCGTGCAGGTCCGGTTGCCCGGAGAACAGCGCCCTGGTCGTTGTCCGGCCCGGCGCGTGGCGTTCATCGTCGCAGTCGCCGATGTTCCGCTGCGACGCGGCTAGTCGGTCGGTGCCGCTTCCGGCGCGATGAAACGGCCATTGCGTGCCACCACCTCGCGGCCGTCGTAGGCCAGCTGGCCGTTGACCCAGACCGCGTCGATGCCCTCGGCGGCCCGCACCGGGTCGTGGAAGCTGGCCGTGTCGCGCACCCGTTGCGGATCGAACAACACCAGGTCGGCCCACCAGCCGGTGCGGATGCGGCCGCGCGCGCCCAGCGCGAAACGCGCGGCCGGCAGCCCGGTCATCTTGTGCACGGCGGTGTGCAGCGGGAACAGCTGCTGGTCGCGGGCATAGTGGCCGAGCACGCGCGGGAAGGTGCCCCACAGCCGCGGGTGCGGGCGCGGGTCGCGCGGCAGCCCGTCCGAGCCGATCATCGTCAGTGGATGGCTCAGGATCCGCCGCACGTCGGCCTCGTCCATGCAGTGGTAGACCGCGCCGGCCGGCTGCAGGCGCCGGGCCGCGGCGTGCAGGTCGACGTTCCAGTCGGCGGCGATCTCGGCCAGCAGGCGGCCGCCCTGCGCCGGTTCCGGTTCGGACCAGGTGATGAGGATGTCGTAGGCGCCGGTGACCTGCTTCAGGTCCAGGGTGGAGGCGCTGGCGGCGTATGGATAGCAGTCGCAGGCCACGTCCTGGTCGCAGGCCGCGTCCTGCAGCCGCGCCAGCACCTCGCCGCTGCGGCCCCAGTTGTCGATGCCGGCGCATTTCAAGTGCGACACCCGCACCGCGGCCTGCGGATCGCGGGCCGCGTCGAAGGCCTCGTCCATCGCCGCGACGATGCCGGCGAACTCGTCGCGCAGGTGGGTGGCGTACAGGCCGCCGCGCGGCAGTTCGCGCGCCAGCTCGGCGACCTCGTCCGCCGGTGCGCAGAACGCCGAGGCATAGGCCAGGCCGCTGCTCAGGCCGAGCGCGCCGGCGGCCAGGCTGTCGCGCAGCTGCGCGCGCATGGCGGCGATTTCCGCGGCGGTGGCGGCGCGGTCCAGCCGCTCCATGTGGTTCTGGCGCAGCGCGGTATGGCCCACCAGCGCGGCGACGTTGACCGCCGGCACCGCGGTTTCCACCGCCTGCCGGTAGCTGGCGAAATCCGGGTAGCGGAACTCGCCGGCCTCGCCGAGCAGGTTCATCGGGTCGGGCACCTCCGCGGCGACCGTCACCGGGCTGGCGCTGATGCCGCAGTTGCCGACCACCACGGTGGTCACCCCCTGCGACAGCTTGCTGCGCATGTGCGGGGTGCGGATCACTTCCAGGTCGTCGTGGGTGTGCACGTCGATGAAGCCGGGGGCGAGGGCGCGGCCGCCGGCGTCGATCACCTGCGCCGCGCCGGACTCGATCCGCCCGCACGCGGCGATGCGGCCATCGCTGACGGCGACGTCGCCGCGCACGCCGGGCGCATCGCCGCCGTCGAGGATCCAGGCATCGCGGATCAGCAGGTCGTACATGCTCAGTCCCCCAGCGGCAGGCGCGAATCGCCGCCGCGGTAGCGGTCCAGCGCCAGTTTTATCCGGCGCAGGTGCTCGTGGTTGGCGCTGGCGTCGTTGAGCGCCACGGTGGTGGCCAGCACGTCGATCGCCAGCAGCATCGCGTAGCGCGAGGTGGACGGCTTGAACACGAAGTCGGTCTCTTCGATGCTGATCGGCAGCAGCCAGTCGCTGTGCGCGGCCAGCGGCGTGCCGGTGCGGGTGATGGCGCCGATGCGCGCGCCGTAGCCGCGGGCGATCTCGATGGCCGAGACGATCTCCGGGGTGATGCCGCTGACCGACAGCGTCAGCACCACGTCGGCCGGGCCCAGGGTGGCGGCGATCATCTTCATCGCCACCGCGTCGTGGCAGGCCGAGATCGGCCGGCCGAAGCGCATCAGCCGGTTCTGCAGCTCCTGCGACAGGATCGTCGAGCAGCCGCCGATGCCGAACACGTGGATCATGCGCGCGCTGCACAGCGCCTCGGCCAGCGCCTGCACCACGCTTTCCTGGAAGTTGCCCAGGTTGTGCTGCAGGGTGGCCTGGATGTCGTCGCAGATCTGCGCGTACAGCGCCGACACCGGCGGCGCGCCGGGCTGCTCCAGGAAGCGCTTGCCGACCGCGCCGGCCGAGGCCAGCCGCGCGCGCAGCTCGCGCACGTGCTCGCAGCCCAGCGCCTTGGCGAAGCGCGAGATGGCCGCGGCGCTGACGCCGGCGCGTTCGGCCAGCTCGCTGACGCCGTACTGGGCGGCGGCATCGACGTCGGCCAGGATGGCCTCGGCGATGCGCGCCTCGACCGGGCTGAATTCGTGCAGCCGCTGGCGGAGTTCGTAGACGATGTCGAACATGGGAGTGGTCATCTCTATCGGTTATTCAGAGCATCGCCGCCAGCGCCATCACCAGTGCCAGCGCGGCGAGGGAGATCAGGGTTTCGAGCACGGTCCAGGTCTTGAACGTCTGCGCCACGCTCATGTTGAAGTACTCCTTCACCAGCCAGAAGCCGCCGTCGTTGACGTGCGACAGGATCAGCGAGCCGGCGCCGGTGGCCAGCACCAGCAGCTCCGGATGCGGATAATGCGCCGCCAGCGCGATCGGCGCGACGATGCCCGAGGCGGTGGTCATGGCCACCGTGGCCGAGCCGGTGGCCACCCGCATCAATGCGGCCACGGTCCAGCCCATCAGCAGCGGCGACAGCTGGAAGCGCTGCGACAGCGCGGTGATCTCGGCGGCCACGCCGGTCTGCACCAGGATGCCGTTGAGGCCACCGCCGGCGCCGACCAGCAGGGTGATGGCGGCGGTGGGCGCCAGGCATTCCTGCGAGAACTTCAGGATCCGCTCGCGGTCGAAGCCGCGCATCAGGCCCAGGGTGACGAAGCTCGCCAGCGTGGCCAGCAGCAGTGCCACCACCGAGTGGCCGATGAAGCGCAGGCCGTGGTTGAGCGCGCTGCCCGGCGTGGCGATCTGGTCGGCCCAGCCGCCCAGCAGCATCAGCCCCACCGGCAGCAGCAGGGTGGCCAGGGTGATGCCGAAGCCGGGCAACTGGTCGTCGCGCAGGCCGGCGTGGCCCTCGTCCAGCAGCGCCGCTTCCATCGGGTTGTGCTGCGGCAGCCGCACCCGCGGCGCCACCACCCTGGCGAAGATCGGCCCGGCCAGCGCCGCGGTCGGCAACCCCACCAGCAGTGCGTAGAACACGGTGCGGCCGACGTCGGCCTGGTAGGCGTGCACCGCCAGCATCGCCGCCGGGTGCGGCGGCACCAGCCCGTGCACCACCGACAGTCCGGCCACCATCGGCAGGCCGACCAGCAGCAGCGGCACGCCGGTGCGGCGGGCGACGTTGAGCACGATCGGGATCAGCAGCACGAAGCCGACCTCGAAGAAGATCGGCAGGCCGACGCAGAACGCGATCAGCATCATCGCCCAGTGCACGTTGCGCGGGCCGAAGCAGCCGATCAGGGTGCGGGCGATGCGCTCGGCGCCGCCGGACTCGGCCATCATCTTGCCGAGCATGGTGCCCAGCGCCACGATCAGCGCGATGTGTCCCAGGGTCTTGCCCACGCCCTGCTCGTAGGCCGGCAGGATGTCCGGCGCCGGCATCCCGGCCAGCAGCGCCAGCCCCACCGACACCAGGGTGACGCTGATGAACGGGTTGAGCCGGTAGCGCGCGATCAGCACGATCAGCGCCAGGATCGACAGCGTGGCGTACAACAGCAACAGGTTTCCGTTGGACATGCGCGCGGGAGCCGGTGGAAGGGAGTCGGATCAGAACAGCGTGGAGACCGCGTCGACCACGCGATGGTCGTCGTCGACCACCAGCAGGTGCCGCCACTTGTCGAAGGTCAGGCACGGGTGCGAGATGTCGAAGCACAGCAGGTCGCCCACCTGCAGCTCGTCGCCGGCGCGCACTTCGAGGAAGGCGTGCTGGTCCATCATCGCGCCGATGCGCCAGTGCTCCGGCGCCGTTTGCGGCGCATCCCAGCCGGGGCGGTAGTGCAGCGCGGGCAGCGGGAAGCCGGCATCGAAGGCGGCATCGCGCTTGCCCAGGCCGACGATCGCCCGTTCCGGCTCCGGCAGCGACTGCACGTAGGCCCACAGCTGCAGCGCCGGCTGCAGGCTGCTGCCCATCTGCTGCGCCACCGGATTGCCGGCATGGATGCGTTGCGCGGCGGCGCGGTAGATGCCGACGTCGTGGGTGAGATAGCAGCCCGGTCGCAGTACGACCTCCACCTCCGGGTCCCGTGCCAGCGCGGCGAACTCCTCGGCGACCACGTCGAACCAGGCCGAGCCGGCGCCGGACAGGAGGGCCGGCCGCCGCGCGAACGCATCTTCGCCGCGCAACCGCTGCAGGCAGGCGACGGTCCGCCGCAGCAGTTCGCGCACCTGTGTCTCGTCGGCGGCCACGCCCTCGTAGACCTCGACCCCCGCCAGCACCAGCGTGCCGGGCCAGCGTGCGATCTCGGCCACCACCGCCGCGGCCTGGGCTTCGTCGCGCACGCCGCTGCGGCCGCCGGCGGCGCCCACTTCCAGCAGCAGGTTCAGCGCCTGCCCGCGGGCCGAGAAGAACCGTCCCAGCGCGGCGGCGTTGGCGGCCGAATCGACCAGGCAGAAGAACTCGATGCCCGGGTCGCGCAGCAGCCCGGCGACGATCGCCATGTTGGCCTGGCCGACCAGCTGGTTGGCCATCAGTACCCGGCGCACGCCGCCGGCGCAGGCATCGTGCACCTGCGGCGCGGTGGCCAGGGTGATGCCCCAGGCGCCGGCGTCGAGCTGCAGCCGGAACAGCTCCGGGCTCATCGTGGTCTTGCCGTGCGGCGCCAGCGCCACGCCGTAGGCCTCGGCGAAGCGGCGCATCCATTCCAGGTTGTGCAGCAGGGCCGAACGGCGCAGTACCGCGGCCGGCAGGCTGACCTGTTCGTGAAGGAGCGACCAGCCCTGGGCACCGGCATCGGCCACGGTCAGCGCCGCGTCGGCGGCGCCGATGCCCTTGCCGCGCAGCGGTGTCGGGGCGTGCTGAAATAATTTTTTAGCCAATGTCGTGCGCCCTCATCCCGCTGATTATCAGATGTTTGCGAGGTGTCTATGTATCAGATAAAGAGGCGAATGAAAAATATTTTCGCATGATGTTGCCCTGCAGCATCGGCAGGGCCCGGTTGTCTTCCCTTGTCCGTATCCGGATCCGGCCGGTCATGCCGGTGCCGAGTCGCTAGAATCGACGGTTCAGCCACAGCAAGCCCCATTCATGTCCTCAGAAGATTTCAAGCAGGCCGCCCTCGACTATCACCGCCTCGCGCCGCCGGGGAAGATCAAGGTCACCGCCACCAAGCCGATGCTGACCCAGCGCGACCTGTCGCTGGCGTACTCGCCCGGCGTGGCGCATGCCTGCGAAGCGATCGTGGCCGACCCGCAGCAGGCCAGCGAGCTGACCGCCCGCGGCAACCTGGTGGCGGTGGTCACCAACGGCACCGCTGTGCTGGGCCTGGGCAACATCGGCCCGCTGGCCGGCAAGCCGGTGATGGAGGGCAAGGGCGTGCTGTTCCAGAAGTTCGCCGGCATCGACGTGTTCGACATCGAGATCGACGAGAACGACCCGGACAAGCTGGTCGACATCATCGCCTCGCTGGAACCGACCTTCGGCGGCATCAACCTGGAGGACATCAAGGCGCCGGAATGCTTCGTGGTCGAGCGCAAGCTGCGCGAGCGCATGAACATCCCGGTGTTCCACGACGACCAGCACGGCACCGCGATCATCGTCGGCGCGGCGATCCTCAACGCGCTGGAGATCACCGGCAAGAAGATCGAGGACGTGAAGCTGGCCACCACCGGCATGGGCGCGGCCGGCGTTTCCTGCGTCAACATGCTGGTCTCGCTGGGCCTGCGGCCGGAGAACATCCTGGCCTTCGACCGCGACGGCGTGATCCACACCGGCCGTCCCGGGCTGGACCCGGAGAAGGCGCGCTACGCGCGCGACACCGACAAGCGCACCCTGGCCGAGATCGTCGAAGGGGCCGACATCTTCCTGGGCCTGTCGGCGCCGGGCATCCTGACCGCGGACATGGTCAGGACCATGGCCAAGGATCCGGTGATCTTCGCCCTGGCCAACCCGACCCCGGAAATCATGCCGGAGACGGCGCGCGCCGCGCGCCCGGACGCGATCATCGGCACCGGCCGTTCGGACTACCCGAACCAGGTCAACAACGCGCTGTGCTTCCCGTACCTGTTCCGCGGCGCGCTCGACGTGGGCGCCACCGGCATCAACGAGGAAATGAAGATCGCCTGCGTGCGCGCCATCGCCGCGCTGGCGCGGCGCGAGGCCTCCGACCTGGGGGCGGCCTACGGCGACGACGTCCCCAGCTTCGGCCGCGACTACCTGATCCCGCGCCCGTTCGACCGCAGGCTGCTGGTCGAACTGTCCGCCGCGGTCGCCCAGGCGGCGATGGATTCGGGCGTGGCCACCCGCCCGATCATGGACATGGCTGCCTACCGCGAGAAGCTGGGCCAGTTCGTCTACCGCACCAGCCTGATGATGAAGCCGGTGTACGACCGCGCCCGCGCCGACAAGCAGCGCGTGGTCTATGCCGAGGGCGAGGAGGAAGTGGTGCTGCGCGCGGTGCAGAACGTGGTCGACGAAGGCGTGGCGCGGCCGATCCTGATCGGCCGCCCGGACGTGATCGAGGCGCGCATCCAGCGCCTGGGCCTGCGCATGAAGCCGGAAGCGGACTTCGACATCACCAACATCAACGACGACCCGCGCTTCAACGATTACTGGCAGTACTACCATAACCTCACCGGCCGCCGCGGCGTCACCGTGGCCGCGGCCAAGAACCTGATGCGCTCGCGCCCGACCCTGATCGCGGCGGTGATGGTGGCGCGCGGCGAGGCCGACGCCATGCTCAGCGGCGTGGTCGGCCGCTTCCACAAGAAGCTCGGCTACGTGCGCAGCGTGATCCCGCTGGAACCGCGGGTCAGCTCCACCTCGGCGATGACCGGCGTCATCAACCAGCAGGGCGTGTTCTTCTTCGTCGACACCCACGTCAAGGAGGATCCCACCGCCGAGCAGATCGCCGAGGCCACGCTGCAGGCGGCCTACCGCATGAAGCTGTTCGGCATCGAGCCGAAGGTGGCGCTGCTGTCGCATTCCAACTTCGGCAGCCACGACTCGAAGGACGCGCTGAAGATACGCGAAGTGCGCGCGCTGCTGCTCCGGCGCAACCCGCGCCTGAACGTGGACGGCGAGATGCAGGGCGACACCGCGTGGGACGAGGCGCTGCGGCAGAAGCTGCTGCCCGACAGCACCCTCAAGGGCCGCGCCAACCTGTTCGTGCTGCCCAACCTGGAGGCGGCCAACATCGCCTACAACCTGGTGCGCGTGTTCACCGACGGCGTGGCGATCGGCCCGATCCTGATGGGCATCTCCAAGCCGGTGCACATCCTCACCACCAGCGCCACCTCGCGGCGGATCCTCAACATGACCGCCATCGCCGCGGTCGATGCGCAGATCCGCAAGCAGCTGGAGGCCGAGAGGGGCGGCTGAGGGCCGCGCCTCCCGCCTTGCGCAGGAGCGACGCCAGTCGCGACAGGGGCTTTCCCGGCAAGGCCCCTGTCGCGACTGACGTCGTTCCTACGGCAATCGCCCGCCACTGCTAGAATTGCCCGACCCGATTCCCCTGCAAGCATCGCCATGAGCCATACCGCCACCGCGCCCGCCAACGCCGAAAAGCGTTACACCGTGCACCGCAACGAGCTGCCGCTGAGCTGCCCGACGCCGGAGATGGCGCTGTGGAACTCGCATCCGCGGGTGTACCTGCCGATCGAGGACGAGCCCAACGGCGAAGCCGCGTGCCCGTACTGCGGCGCGGTGTTCGTGCTGGCCGACTAAGCGCGCGTCGCGCCGATGCGCCGCCTGACCGTGGTGCAGCTGCTGCCCGCGCTGCACTCCGGCGGGGTCGAGCGCTCCACCCTGGAAATCGCTGCCGCCCTGGTCGCCGCCGGCCACCGGGCCATCGTCGTGTCCGCGGGCGGGCGGCTGCTCGAGCCGCTGCTGGCCAGCGGCGCCGAACACCTGACCCTGGACATCGGCCGCAAGTCGCTGCTGACCCTGCGCCACGTCGGCGCATTGCGCCGGCTGTTCGCCGAGACCGGTGCCGACATCGTCCATGCCCGTTCGCGGCTGCCGGCCTGGCTGGGCTGGCATGCCCTGTGCGGGCTGCCGGCGGCGCGGCGCCCGCGCTGGGTCACCACCGTGCACGGACTCAATTCGCCCGGCCGCTACAGCGCGGTGATGGCCGGCGGCGAGCGGGTGATCTGCGTCTCGCGGACGGTGCGCGACTACGTGCTGCGGCACTACCCGGGCACCGACCCGGCACGGCTGCGGGTGATCCCGCGCGGGGTCGATGTCGCCCAGTTCCCGCGTGCGCCGCGGCCGGACCGGCAGGCGCGCGCGGCGGTGGTGCGGGAGTATCCGGCGCTGGCCGGCGACGGCCCGCTGCTGCTGCTGCCCGGCCGTGGCACCCGGCTCAAGGGCCACGCCCATGCGCTGCGGCTGCTGGCGGCGCTGCACGCCGCCGGCGTGCCGGCGCGGCTGTGGATGCCGGGCGCGCGCGAGCCGGGGCGCGAGGACTATCTCGCCGGGCTGGAGCGGCAGGCCGCCGAACTGGGCGTGGCCGGGTCGCTGCTGATGAGCGCGCCGACCGCGCGCATCGCCCAGGCCTATGCCGCCAGCGACCTGGTGCTGCAGCTGTCGGAGAAGCCGGAAGCCTTCGGCCGCACCGTGCTCGAAGCGCTGTCGGTGGGCCGTCCGGTGCTGGGCTGGGACCAGGGCGGCGTGGGCGAGCTGCTGGCGCAGCTGCAACCCTCCGGCGCGGTCGCGCCGTTCGACCCGCGGGCGCTGTACGAGCGCGCGCAGCAACTGCTGGCCGAGCCGCCGCCGCTGCCGGCGCGCCTCCCGTTCACCCTGCAGGCCATGCAACGCGACACCCTGAAGGTCTATGACGAACTCCGCAGCTGACGATCTCCCGGTTTCCACCGGTCCGCGGCCGGGGCGCTGGGCGCCGGCCTGGGTGATTGCCTTCGTCGCCCTGTGGCCGGCGCCGGGCGTGGCCGAGGGCGTGCTGGTGCTGGGCGCGCTGTTTGCGTGCGTGCGGCTGCTGCAGCTGCGCCTGCGCGGCGGCGCCAGCCTGCTCAGCGGCCCGGCGTGGGCGCTGACCACGGTGCTGTTCCTGGCCTATTGGCTGCCGCAGCTGGTGTCGGCGTTCGACGCGGTCGATGCCGGCCGTGCTTGGTCCAAGACCGCGGCCGGCCTGCGCTACCTGCCGTTCCTGTGGCTGGCGGCCATCGCCGTGGCCACCCCGGAGCGGCGCCGGACCACCTTCGGCGGGCTGGCGGTCGTGGTGGCGGTGTGGACCCTGGATGCGCTGGCGCAGGTCGCCGGCGGCAGCAGCCCGCTGTTCTGGTCGATGGACCAGCTGAAATGGGCGATGGCCGGGCATGGCCTGTGCACTGCCGAACAACTGGCGGTGGTCGATCGCCTGAGCGGGGTGTTCGGCCCCTGCAACCTGAAGCTCGGCCCGGTGCTGGCCAGCCTGTCGCCGTTCCTGCTGTTCGCCGCCGGTCGCCGCTTCGGCATCGCCGGCTGGCTGCTGGCCGCGGCGGCAGTGGGCGTGGTGATCGTGCTGGCCGGTTCGCGTGCCTCCTGGATCACCTATGCGCTGGTGCTGCTGTTCTCCGGCTGGCGCCTGCTGGGCGGCAAGCAGCTGCTGGTGGTGATGGCGCTGGCAGTGGCCGGCGCGGTGGCGGTGGGACTGCTGTCGCCGCAGGTGCGCGGGCGCATCGAGCGCACCACGATGGCGTTGCAGGGCGACGCGGCCGGAGTCGACGCGGCGCTGTCCGGGCGCGGCCAGATCTGGTCGGCGGCGGCCTGCATGGTGCGCGGGCATCCGTTCAACGGCGTCGGCGCGCGCGGCTTCCGCGAGGCCTATCCGGACTGCGATCCGGACCCGGCGCAGACCGTCGCCTGGGGCGTGGGGCCGGCGCTGCACGCGCACCAGATCGTGCTGGAGATCCTGGCCGAGACCGGCATCGCCGGCCTGCTGCTGTGGCTGGCCGGCGTCGCGCTGGCCTGGCGCGCGTGGCGCTACGCCACCGCCGCGGTGCGCGAACAGGCGCGGCCGGCGATGCTGGCGCTGGCGGTGACGGTGTTCCCGCTCAACACCCACCTGGCGTTCTATTCCACCTTCTGGGGCGGGCTGACGCTGCTGCTGGCGGCGCTGTACGCCGGCACCCTGGGCAGCGGCGATGCCGACCCGTAGAGCCGAGCTTGCTCGGCTGGGGCCTTCCGGCAATGCTTCAGCCGAGCAAGCTCGGCTCTACGGGGCACGCTCGGTTCTACGGGTTACGAATAGACGTGGAACTTGCTGCGCCCTTCCGCGCCCGGCTGGCGCTTGAAGCGGCGGTGGATCCACAGGTACTGCGAGGGCGCCTCGCGCACCATGTCCTCGATGGCCTGGTTCACCCGTGCGGTGTCGGCCGCGACGTCGTCGCTGGGGAAGTCGGGCAGCGGCGGGGCGATCTTCAGCACGTAGGCGCTGCCCTCGCGGCGATGGAAGTACGGCACCACCGCGCAGCCGGTCATGCGCGCGAACTGGTGGGTGGCGGTGATGGTGGCGGCGATGTGGCCGAAGAACGGCACGAACACCGTGTCCTTGCCGCGCATGTCCTGGTCCGGCGCGTACCACAGGAAGCCGCCCTTCTTCAGGTGGCGCACGGTGGCGCGGATGTCCTCGTTGGCGAACATCGCGCTGGCGTAGCGCAGGCGGCCGCGCTTGACCGCCCACTCGAACACCGGATTGCGGTGGCGGCGGTACATGCCGGCCAGCTCGACGTGGTCGCACAGCAGCCGCCCGCACATCTCCAGGGTCATGAAGTGGCCGGAGACCAGCAGCACGCCGCGGCCCTCGGCCTTGAGCCGCTGCAGGTGCTCCAGGCCCTCGATGCTCACCTGCGGGCGGATCGCGTCGATGCTGCCCCACCAGGCGCGGGCGAACTCGAAGATGCCCACGCCCAGCGCGTCGAAGCTGTCGCGCAGCAGCCGCTGGCGCCAGGCGTCGTCCTGTTCCGGGAAGCACAGCCTGAGGTTGACCGCGGCGGCGCGGCGGCGGCTGCCGGCGAAGCGCCAGGCGAACCAGCCCACGCCGCGGCCGAGCGCGCGCTGCACGAACCACGGCAGGCGGGCGAGCAGCACGGCCACCGCCAGGGCCAGGAACATCGGCCAGTGGCGCGGCTGCAGCAGGGACGGGCGGGAGGCGGTGGTGGCGGAATCGGACATGCGCCGATTCTAAGGGATGCGCGCGCCGGCTCCTGCCCGCATCGTGGGCGAGGCGGTCCGTGCATGCTTTCCCGCGGTGGCTCCCGTATCCTTCGGCGATGCGCAAAAGCCCTGTCGAATGGATCCTGCGCGGCCTGTACTCGGCCGTGTTGTACCTGTTGCTGCCGGTCACCGTCTACCACCTGATCTGGCGCGGTTTCCGGGTCCGCGAATACTTCCAGCGCTGGGACGAGCGCTACGCCTCCTACCCGCGCTCCAGCGGCGAGCCGCGGGTGTGGCTGCACGCGGTGTCGGTGGGCGAGGTCAACGCCGCCGCGCCGCTGGTCAACGCGCTGCGCCAGCAGCGCCCGGACATCCGCTGGGTCATCACCACCATCACCCCGACCGGTTCGGAGCGGGTGCGCGCGCTGTGGGGCGAGGCGGTCGACCATGTGTACCTGCCCTACGACGTGCCGGGCAGCGTCGGCCGCTTCCTCGGCCACTTCAAGCCGAGCCTGGCGCTGATCCTGGAGACCGAGCTGTGGCCGAACATGCTGTTCGGTTGCCGCGACCGCCGGATCCCGGTCTACATCCTCAACGCGCGGCTGTCGGCGCGCTCGCTGCGCGGCTACCGCCTGTTGCGGGCGTTGATCGGCCGCGCGCTGCGCACCGTCACCTGCGTGGCGGCGCAATCGCAGGACGACGCCGCGCGCTTCGTGCAGCTGGGCGCACGCCCGCAACAGGTGCAGGCGCTGGGCAACCTCAAGTTCGACATCGGCACCGTGCGGCCGCAGGCGTTCATCGACGCCTTCCACGCCCACGTGCCGGCGACGCGGCCGGTGTGGATCGCCGCCAGCACCCACGAAGGCGAGGAGGCGGCGGTGGTGGAGATCCACCGCACGCTGCTGCGCAGCCACCCGGACCTGCTGCTGCTGTGGGCGCCGCGCCATCCGGAGCGGTTCGCGCGGGTCGAGGCGCTGGCGCGCGAACAGGGCTGGGAGGTCGCCACCCGTCGCCAGCAGCAGTGGCCGGCGACCGATACCGGGGTGTTCGTGATCGATACCCTGGGCGAGCTGATGTCGTTCTACGGCTGCGCCCAGGTCGCCTTCGTCGGCGGCAGCCTGCAGCCGATCGGCGGCCACAACCTGCTGGAACCGGCGGCGATGGGTACTCCGTCGGTGACCGGCCCGCACCTGCACAACTTCGCCGAGATCTCGCGGCGCATGCGCGAGGCCGGCGCGGTGGAGATCTGCGAGGACGCCGAGGCCGTCGCCACGGCGTTGCAGCGGCTGCTCGACGACGGCCAGGCCCGGGCGCGGATGGCCGAGGCCGGCTGCGCGCTGGTGGCCAACGGTCGCGGCGCGCTGCAGAAGACGCTGGCGCTGATCGGGCCGGAACTGCCGCCGCCGCACGACGACTGAAACGGCGGGCACGAGCATCCGGCGCGGCCGGCGGCGCACCGGTCGCGACTCACGTCGCTCCTACAATGCACCCCCGTTCCTGCAGGAGCGACGTGAGTCGCGAGCTTCTCGAGCGGCAACCCGGCACTGTGTTCTCCCCGGACGGGCGAAGAGCCAGGGAAGGCGGACCGGAGTCCGCCTTGTGGTGGCCGGCAGCCTGGCCTCGGCGTCCTCGCCCGGCAGGCGGCTGAATCCGGTGCGGCCGGCGGCGCACCGGTCGCGACTCACGTCGCTCCTACAATGCACCCCCGTTCCTGCAGAAGCGACGTGAGTCGCGAGCTTCTCGAGCGGCAACCCGGCACTGTGTTCTCCCCGGACGGGCGAAGAGCCAGGGAAGGTGGACCGGAGTCCGCCTTGTGGTGGCCGGCAGCCTGGCCTCCGCGTCCTCGCCCGGCAGGCGGCTGAATCCGGTGCGGCCGGCGGTGCATCGGTCGCGACTCACGTCGCCCCTACAACGCCCCCCGCTCCCGCAGCGGCGACGTGAGTCGCGAGCTTTTCGAGCGGCAACCGGCATTGTGTTCTCCGGGGACGAGCGAAGAACCAAGAAAAAGGCGGACCGGAGTCCGCCTTTCCTTTTCCCTTTCGCGGGGGCGGAAGCCGCCCGCCGGATCAGGGCGTGGTGATGGCCGAAGCCGGCTGCAGCTTGGCCTCGGCGTCCTCGGTCAGCAGGCGGTTGATCTCCTGCACCTCGTCGATGTCCAGCGCGCCGACCGCCTGGCTCAGCTGCAACCGGCTCTGCAGGAAGCTGTAGCGGGCCTGGGCGTAGTTGAGCTGCGCGGCGAACAGGGTGCGCTGGTTCTGCACCAGGTCCAGCACGGTGCGGGTACCCACTTCCAGGCCGACCTGCGAGGCGTCGTAGGCGCTCTGCGCCGAGACCACCGCCAGTCGGCGCGCTTCCACTTCGCTGATGCCGGCCACCAGGGTCTGGTAGGCGTTGCGGGTGTTGCGGTCCAGCGCGCGGCGCTGCTGCTCGTAGGTGTCCTGCGCGATGTCGCGCTGGGCCAGGGCCTGGCGCACGCCGGACTGGGTGGCGCCGCCGGCGAAGATCGGCACGCTCAGGGTCAGGCCGACCGAGTTGGTGGTGGTGTCGGGATTGAGCGCGCTGCCGCCGGTGGCGTCGCCCCAGGTCGCCGCCTTGCCCCAGCTGCCGCCCAGCGACAGCGTCGGGTAGTGGCCGCCGCGGGCCGCCGCGACGCTGGCCTCGGCGGCGCTGACCTGCAGCTGCTGCGCCTTCAGCGCCGGGTTCTGCTCCACCGCCTCGGCAACCAGCTGGTCGATGTTGCCGCGGTTGGCGGGCAGTTCCGGACGGAAGTCGTCCGGCAGCGCGCGCAGGTTGCGCACCGGCTGCCCGGTCAGCTCGGCCAGCGCCTGGTAGGCATCCTCCAGCGCGTTCTGCGCCAGGATGGTGTCGGCGCGGGCCTGGTCGTACTGGGCGCGCGCTTCGTGCACGTCGGTGATCGGCGCCAGGCCCACTTCCAGGCGCTTGTCGGCGTAGTCGAACTGCTTCTTGGCCGCCGCTTCGTTGGTCTGCGCCGCGCTCAGCGATTCGATCGCCACCAGCACGTTGAAGTAGGTGGCCGCGGTGCGCACGATCAGCTCGTCGTTGGCCGAGTCCAGGGTGAAGTCGGCCGCCTTGCTGATGTCGCGCTGGGCGCGCAGGTTGGCGAACTGGCTCCAGTTGAACAGCGTCTGGCTGCCTTCCACGGTGTAGTTGCGGCGCTTGGTGGTGGCGGTGCCGCTGAAGCCGTCGGCCTCGGTGCGGGTGCGGCCGAGCGTCGCCTGTCCGTTGAGCTGCGGCAGCAGCGCGGCGCGCGCCTGCACCTGCCCTTCCTTGTTGAACAGGCGGGTGGACTCGGCGGCGGCCAGCTGCGGATCGCCGTTGCGGGCCATCTCGTAGACCTGCAGCAGGTCGGCGGCCTGGACGGTCAGGGGCGAGAGGGCGGCGGCCAGCGCAAGAACGAGGGATCGGCGGATCATTGCGGCTTCCTTGGACTTTTTCAGAGTTGGAACTGCGGTGTCGGAGCAGCGCCCCGCAGGTAGGCGATATCGGTTTCGAACAGCGATTCGGTGTTGCCGTCGGCGTGGACCAGCACCGCTTCCATCACCGGCGAGTGGCCGCGGACGACGAACAGGCGGCCGCCGGGACGCAGCCACTGCAGGAACTGCGGCGGCACGCGGTCGACCGCGGCGGTGATGCAGATGGCGTCGAAACGGCGCTCGCTGGTCCAGGCCAGCGCGTCGGCGGTCTCGATGCGGATGTTGCTGCCCAGGGCGACGGCGTCGAGCCGCGCGCGCGCGCCGGCGGCCAGCTCCGGCTCGATCTCCAGGCTCAGCACTTCCCGCGCCAGCTGGCCCAGGCAGGCGCTGATGAAGCCGCTGCCGGTGCCGATCTCCAGCACCTCGTCGCTCGGCTGCAGGTCCAGCGCCTGCAGCATGCGGCCTTCGACCACCGGCTTCATCATCTTCTGGCCGTGGCCCAGCGGCAGTTCCAGGTCGGCATAGGCCAGGGCCCGGTGCGACGGAGCGACGAACGCTTCCCGCGGCAGCCGTGCAAGTACATCGAGCACGCGCAGGTCCAGCACGTCCCAGGGACGTATCTGCTGCTCAACCATCATCTCGCGGGCTTGGGAATAATCGATCGTCATGGGGTCTTTCCAGCGCAGTGGGCCGGCCATTTTACCGGTGCCGGGAGCCGGCGGCGCGTGGCAAGCATCGCTGCCGCCGTGCCGGGGGCGCAGTGCCGGAAGTCATCGCGACCTCCGGTCCATTCAGGTTGCTACCGCCGCGCATAGGCGCGGAGGAAGAAATCGACCGTGGTCCGGACATGCGCGCGGGCGTCCGGGGGCGCCGGCTGCGTGCACAGGCCGCACATCATGTGGGTGTGCAGTTCGCCCTTGACCAGGCAGAAGAACTGGTGCGCGGCCTGGTCGACGTCGTCGATGTCCAGTTCGCCGGCGGCCACGCGGGCGCGCAGGAAGTCGGCCAGCGCCTGGTGGGTGCGCCGCGGGCCGGCGCGCCAGAACATCTCGCGCACGCGGTCGTCGGTGTCCGGCGACATCATCATGCGCTGGGTGGCGATGGCGGCATCGCTGCTGACCAGGGTGAAGAACGCCTCGCCGATGCCCAGCAGCTGGTCGCGCAGCGGACCTTCGGCGTCGGTCACGAACAGCGCGTCGGGCATCATCTCCACGCACTTGGCCTGGACCGCCTCGAGGAACAGCGCTTCCTTGTCGCCGAAGTGGCTGTAGACGGTGAGCTTGGAGACGCCGGCGCGGGCGGCGATGCCGTCCATGCTCACGCCGTTGAAGCCCAGCTCGACGAACATTTCCTTGGCCGCATCGAGGATGGCGGCGCGTTTGCCCAGGTCCTTCGGCCGGCCGGGACCGCTGGCCCTGGCGGCAGGCTTTTCCGGAGCGGGGACGGGAGCTTTACGTGACATGGGTCAATACTAGACCAATCGGTTCGATATTTATACTATACCGGTCGGTTCAGTATGCGCGGCGGTGTTTCTCCGTCGCGCCGCGATCTCCTCCACACATATCTCTTCCGGTGTCCGATGAAAAACTTCCGATGGATTGGCGGCAGTCTGTTCCTGATCGCGTTGACCGCCTGCGGCGACCGCCAGGCGCCGCAGGCGGCCGCGGTGCCGGTGCTGGTGGTGCACCCGCAGGCCGCGGTGGGCCAGGGCCTGTCGGCCTATCCCGGTGAGGTGCGGGCGCGCGAGGAAAGCCCGCTGTCGTTCCAGGTGGGCGGCAACCTGCTGCGGCGTCACGTCGACGCCGGCCAGCGCGTGCGCAAGGGCCAGCTGCTGGCCGAGCTCGATGTATCGGACTACGAACTGCGGGCGCGGGCGGCGCAGGCACAGTACGCCGCCGCGCAGGCCGACCTGGAGCGCGCGCGCGACGACCACAAGCGCTACCAGGCGCTGGCCGCGCAGCAACTGGTGAGCCAGTCGGCGCTGGAAGCGCAGGCGGCGGCCTACAAGGCGGCGCAGGGACAGGCCGATGCCGCGCGCTCGAACCTGGACGTGGCCCGCAACCAGGCCGGCTACGCGCAGCTGCGGGCGCCGGCCGACGGCGTGATCGCCAGCCGCCAGGCCGAGGCCGGGCAGGTGGTGGCGGCCGGGCAGACCATCTATACGCTGGCCGCCGATGGCGCCCGCGAGGTGGCCATCGCGCTGCCGGAAAGCGGCATCGGCGATTTCGCCGTGGGCCAGGAAGTGCAGGTGGAGCTGTGGAATGCGCCGGGCCGGCGCTGGCCCGGCACCATCCGCGAGATCGCGCCGGCGGCCGATGCGCAGGCGCGCACCTATGCCACCCGCGTCAGCCTGGCGCCGGAGGCGCTGGATGCGGTCGAACTGGGCCAGAGCGCGAAGGTCCATGCGGCCAGCGGCAAGGACGGCACATTGCAGCTGCCGCTGGCGGCGATCCAGCAGGACGGGCAGGGCAAGGCCAGCGTGTGGGTGGTGGACCCGGCCAGCGCCACGCTGAAGTCGCGGCAGGTGCAGGTCGGGGCCTACGGCGCCGAAACGGTGCCGGTGCTGTCCGGAGTCGAGGCCGGCGACTGGGTGGTGGCCGGTGGCGGCCACCTGCTGCGCGAGGACCAGCCGGTGACGGCGGTGGATCGCCAGAACCGGCCGGTGCTGGCGCCGGCCACGCCTGCCGCGGACAAGGAGTAAGCGCGTGCGCCGCTTCAATCTCTCCGAGTGGGCGCTGGGCAACCGGCCGCTGGTGCTGTTCGCGATGCTGGCCTTCGCCGTGATCGGCACCTGGTCGTACCGGCACCTGGGCCAGTCCGAGGACCCGCCGTTCACCTTCAAGGCGATGGTGGTGCAGACCATGTGGCCGGGCGCCACCGCCGAGCAGGTCTCGCGGCAGGTGACCGAGCCGATCGAGAAGGCGCTGATGAACACCGGGCAGTACGAGTTCATCCGCTCGTACTCGCGCCCGGGCGAGTCGCAGGTGATCTTCATGGCCCGCGACAGCATGCGCTCGAAGGACATCCCCGAGCTCTGGTACCAGGTGCGCAAGCGCGTGGGCGACATCCGCTCCTCGCTGCCGCGCGAGGTGGTGGGGCCGTTCTTCAACGACGAGTTCGGCGACACCTTCGGCAACATCTACGCGCTGACCGGCCAGGGCTTCGACTACGCGGTGATGCGCGACTACGCCGACCGCATCCAGCTGGAACTGCAGCGGCTGGACGATGTCGGCAAGGTCGACCTGATCGGCCTGCAGGACGAGAAGATCTGGATCGAGCTGTCCAATACCAAGCTGGCCACGCTCGGGGTGCCGATGCAGGCGGTGCAGCAGGCGTTGTCCGAGCAGAACGCGGTGGCCGCCGCCAGCTTCTTCGAGACGCCGAGCGATCGCGTGCAGCTGCGGGTAAGCGGCCAGTTCGACAGCGTGGACGACATCCGCGCCTTCCCGATCCGCGCCGGCGACCGCACCGTGCGCCTGGGCGACATCGCCGAGGTGAAGCGCGGCTTCGCCGATCCGGCCGCGCCGAAGATGCGCTTCATGGGCGAGGACGCCATCGGCCTGGCGGTGGCGATGAAGGACGGCGGCGACATCCTCCGCCTGGGCAAGGCGCTGGACGCCGAGTTCGGGCGGCTGCAGAAGACGCTGCCGGCCGGCATGGAGCTGCGCAAGGTGTCCGACCAGCCGCATGCGGTGAAGGACTCGGTGGGCGAGTTCGTCAAGGTGCTGACCGAGGCGGTGGTGATCGTGCTGCTGGTCAGCTTCTTCTCGCTGGGCCTGCGCACCGGCCTGGTGGTGGGCGTGACCATCCCGCTGGTGCTGGCGATGACGTTCTTCGTCATGCACCAGTTCGACATCGGCCTGCACAAGATCTCGCTCGGCGCGCTGGTGCTGGCGCTGGGCCTGCTGGTGGACGATGCGATCATCGCGGTGGAGATGATGGCCACCAAGATGGAGCAGGGCTACGACCGCCTGCGCGCGGCCAGCTTCGCCTGGGAATCGACCGCGTTCCCGATGCTGACCGGCACCCTGATCACCGCCGCCGGCTTCCTGCCGATCGCCACCGCGGCCTCGAGCACCGGCGAATACACCCGCTCGCTGTTCCAGGTGGTGACCATCGCGCTGGTGGTGTCGTGGATCGCCGCGGTGCTGTTCATCCCCTACCTGGGCGACAAGATGCTGCCGGACCTGTTCAATCCGCAGCCGCCCAGGCCGGGCAGCCTGGCCGCGCGCTGGCGCGCCCGCCGCCAGCGGTGGGCCGACCGCCATCCGGCGCTGGCCAACCTGGTCGCGCCGGCCCAGCACGGGCACGGGCATGACCACGACCCGTACCAGCGGCCGTTCTACCGCGCCTTCCGCCGCTTCCTGGATGCATGCCTGCGCCGGCGCTGGCTGGTGATCTTCGCCACCGTCGGCCTGTTCGTGTTCTCGCTGGTGATGTTCCGCTTCGTGCCGCAGCAGTTCTTCCCGGATTCGACCCGGCCCGAGCTGATGGTGGACATCGAGCTGGCCGAAGGTGCCTCGCTGCGCGCGACCCAGGCGCAGGTGGCCAAGTTCGAGGCGCTGCTGGAGCAGCGCGAGGGCATCGCCAACTACGTCGCCTACGTCGGCACCGGTTCGCCGCGCTTCTACCTGCCGCTGGACCAACAGCTGCCGGCGACCAACTTCGCCCAGTTCGTGGTGCTGGCCGCGGACATCCACGCGCGCGAGCAGACCCGCGACTGGCTGCTGCGCGAGGTGGTGCCGCAGTTCCCCGACGTGCAGATGCGGGTGACGCGGCTGGAGAACGGGCCGCCGGTGGGCTACCCGGTGCAGTTCCGGATTTCCGGCGAGCATGTCGAAAAGGTGCAGGCCATCGCCCGCGAGGTGGCCGACAAGGTGCGGCAGAACCCGCACGTGGCCAACGTCAACCTGGACTGGAGCGAGCCGAGCAAGGTGGTGCGGCTGCAGATCGACCAGGACCGCGCCCGCGCGCTGGGCGTGAGCAGCGCGCAGGTGGCGCAGTTCCTGTCCAGTTCGCTGTCGGGCATGAGCGTGAGCGCCTACCGCGAGGGCAACCGCCAGATCGAGATGCTGCTGCGCGGTCCGGACGAGGAGCGCGCGCAGCTGGACATGCTCGCCAGCCTGGCCATTCCCACCGCCGGCGGCACCGCGGTGTCGCTGGCGCAGGTGGCCACGCTGGAATACGCCTTCGAGGACGGCATCATCTGGCACCGCAACCGCCTGCCGACGGTGACGGTACGCGCCGACATCGGCGACGGCATGCTGCCGCCGGGCGTGGTGGCGCAGATCCTGCCGACGCTGGAGCCGATCCGCGCTGCGCTGCCCAGCGGCTACCTGCTGGAGACCGGCGGCACGGTGGAGGACTCGGCGCGCGGCCAGGACTCGATCAAGGCCGGCATGCCGCTGTTCCTGATCGTGGTGGCGACGCTGCTGATGCTGCAGCTGCGCAGCTTCTCGCGCGCGGCGATGGTGCTGGTCACCGCGCCGCTGGGGATCATCGGCGCCACCCTGTTCCTGCTGCTGTTCCGGGTGCCGTTCGGGTTCGTGGCGATGCTCGGCACCATCGCCCTGGCCGGCATGATCATGCGCAACTCGGTGATCCTGGTGGACCAGATCCAGCAGGACATCGACGCCGGCCACGACCGCTGGCACGCCATCATCGACGCCACCGTGCGCCGCTTCCGCCCCATCGTGCTGACCGCGCTGGCGGCGGTGCTGGCGATGATCCCGCTCTCGCGCAGCGCGTTCTACGGCTCGATGGCGATCTCGATCATGGGCGGGCTGATCGTCGGCACGGTGCTGACCCTGGTGTTCCTGCCGGCGCTGTACGCGGCCTGGTTCCGGGTGCGGCCGGACGAGGCCGCGTCCTGAGCCCCCGGCAGCGCCTGTCGGGGGCTCCCTGACAGGCGCCTGCCGGTGCCGGTGATAGATTAGGTCCCCGGAGAAGGAACTGGTTGTCCGACGCGGTCGCCAGGGGGACGGGTTTGCCGATCGGTCGCAATGACATCGCTGGAGCGGCGACCTGCCGCGGCCGTTGGCTGCAGGCCGGCCGTTGCCTGTTGGCGGCGCCCCTGCTGCTGGCATGCCTGTTGCTGGCGGGACTGTCGCCCGCCATGGCCGGCGACGGCCGCCACTACACCGTCAGCGGCTGGACCATGGAAGACGGCCTGCCGCACAACCTGGTGCATGCCATCGCCCAGGACCGCGACGGCTTCGTGTGGATCGGGACCTGGGAAGGCGTGGTCCGCTTCAACGGCCGCGGCTTCACCGTGTTCGACCGCCAGAACACGCCCGGTGCCGAGTTGTCCGGCGTATTCAGCATCGTCGCCGAAGCCGACGGCGGCGTGCTGTTCGGCACCGCCGCCGATGGCGTGTTCCGCTACCACGAAGGCCGCTGGCAGCACCTGGGCGAACCCGCCGCGCGGCGGCTCGCGGTCACCGGGATGCTGCGCGGCCACGATGGCGCATTGTGGATCGCCTCGGCCAACCGCCTGCTGCGGATGGAGCGCGACGGCCGCCTGCAGGAAGCCGGCAGCGCCGCCGGACTGCCGGCGGCGCGCATCACCGCGCTGGCGCGGGGCGAACACGACGATGCGCTGCTGGTCGGTACCGAATCGGGGCTGTTCCGCCTGCACGAGGGCAAGGCCGAACCGTGGGGCACGGACTGGGCCGGCACGGTTGCGGTGCGCGACCTGGCCGACGATGGCGAAGGCGGCTGGCTGGTGGCCGGCGACGACGGCGTCCACTGGCGGCATGCCGATGGACGCCACGAGCGCCTGCAGGCCGGGCAGCGGGTCGATGCGGTGGTCCGCGACCGCCTGGGCGCGGTATGGATGAACCTGTCGATCGGCACCCTGCAGCGCCATGCCGCGGGAAGCAGCCAGCGCCTGCCGGTCCCCGGCGCGGTCAGCCCGGCCCTGTTCGAGGACCGCGAAGGCCTGGTGTGGGTGGGCAGTACCGATGGCCTGTACCGGGTGGCCGAAGGCGCCGCCACCGGCTTCACCCGCAGCGACGGGCTGGGCAGCGATTACGTCCGCACGGTACTGCAGAGCGACGATGGAGCGCTCTGGATCGGCCACGCCAACGGCCTCGACCGCTGGCATCACGGCCGCATGCAGGCGATCAGGCTCACGCCCGGGCTGGCCCGCGACACCTCGGTGCTGTCGCTGGCCTACCGCGACGGCGTGGTGTGGGCCGGTACCTACGACCGCGGCGTGTTCCGGCTCGACCTGCAGGGGCGGGTGCTGGAGCGGATTCCGGTCGGCAACGGTGCCCAGCCGATCGTGCGCGCGCTGCTGCCCGACGCCGACGGCGGCGTGTGGATCGGCGGTACCCAGGGGTTGTCCCGCCACCATGACGGCCGCGTCGACGCCTACCTGGACAGCGAGGGGTCGACCCTGGCGGTGGTGCAGGTGCTGTACCGCGACGATGGCGGGACCCTGTGGATCGGCACCACCGGTGGCATGGCGGCGCTGGATGGCGACGGCACCCTGCGCCACTGGAAGGCGGGCGAGGACATTCCGGCGCAGTACGTGTTCGATTTCCTGCGCGACCCCGGCGGCGACCTGTGGATCGCCAGCGACCGCGGGCTGCTGCGCATGCGCGGCGAACGGCTGCGGGTGTACGACCATCGCCACGGCCTGCCGCGCGACAAGGTGTTCCGCATCATCGACGACCACAACGGCAACCTGTGGTTGTCCAGCAACCAGGGCGTGTTCCGGGTCGCGCGCGGCGATTTCGACCAGCTCGACGCCGGCAAGCGCCGCCTGCTGGCGGTGCACGTGGTCGATCACAGCGACGGCATGCCCGGCAGCCAGGGCAATGGCGCCTCGATGCCGGCCGGCTGGCGCGCCAGCAACGGCGCGCTGCTGTTCCCGACCTCGGCCGGGCTGGCGCTGATCGATCCGGACATCGCCGGCCGCCATGACCGCAGGGTGCCGCCGGTGGTGTTCGAGAGCATGGCCGTGGACGGCAACGTGCAGCCGCCGTTGTCCAGCCATCGCCTCGACGCCGGCACCAGCCGGGTCGCGATCGGCTACGCCGCGCTGAGTTTCCGCGCGCCGGACAAGCTGCGCTACCGCTACCGGCTGCAAGGCTTCGACAACGATTGGGTGGATGCCGGCAGCAGCACCGAGGCGGTCTATACCAACCTGCCGCCCGGCCGTTACCAGCTGGAAGTGCAGGCGATGTCGCTGCCGCTGGACTGGGCGCGGCAGGAGGAGGTCGGCTCGACCTCGATGGTGCTGGAGGTGGTCCCGCCGCTGTGGCAGCGCACGTCCTGGCGGGTGCTGGCCGCGCTGCTGGTGCTGGGAGCGGTGGTACTCGGCTTCTGGCTGCGCACCGCCAGCTACCGCAACCGCCAGCGCAAACTTAACCGGGTGATTGCCGAGCGTACCGAGGAGCTGCGCGAGAAGAACCGTGCGCTGGAAGCGGCCGGCCGCGAACACGATGCGTTGCTGCAGAAGCTCGCCCACCAGGCCACCCACGATGTATTGACCGGCCTGCCGAACCGGCGCGCGGCCGACCAGCGCCTGCAGCAGGCGCTGCGCCAGGCCTTGGCCACCGGCGCGCCGTTGTGCGTGGCGCTGATGGACGTGGACCACTTCAAGCGCATCAACGACGAGCACGGCCACGAAGTGGGCGACCAGGTACTGCAGCAGGTGGCGGCGGTGTTGCGTTGCGAGCCGGGCGCGGCGGACATGGCCTTCGCCGCGCGCCATGGTGGCGAAGAGTTCCTGCTGGTGCTGGAGTCGACCGCGATGGAACCGGCGCTGCGCTACCTGGCCGACGTGCGCGAACGCATCGCCGCGTTGCGGATCCCGTCGCCGGACGGGGTGTTGCTGACGGCGACGGTCAGCATCGGCGTGGCCTGCGTGAAGCCGGGGCAGGACACCGCGCGCACGCTGCTGGCCGCGGCCGACCGCGAGCTGTACCGGGCCAAGCGCGAGGGCCGCAACCGCGTGCTGGGTTGAGGACGGTCGACGAAGCCGTTACCGGTGTCCCTGCGAGATGCTTTCGACAGCCGAGCAGCTTTTCAACAGCCGAATGGCCGGTGATGGCTGGTGATGGCAGTCATCGCCGGCCACGACTGAGCAGGCGTGCCGGCCTCCACGGCCGCTCTCCACCGTCATCCCCGCGTAGACGGGGATCCAAGGACTTGCCTGCAATGCCGGATGAAACATTGTTGTTTTCCGGAGCCATGGTCGCACCCGCAAGAAGCCGCTGGCTGACCAGCCGGCCGGCGGCTGAAGAGCGCGTCCCGCCTGCGTGGGGATGACGATCCGGAAGACCCGCCGATCCGTCCCGATGGTTTCCCGGGCGGCAGTGGGCCTGTGCGGAACAACGGCAGCGGCCCTGCCGGCCGCCCCCGTCTTCAGTACAAGCCCTGCGCCAGCATCGCGTCGGCGACCTTGACGAAGCCGCTGATGTTGGCGCCGTCGACATAGTTGACGCTGCCGTCGGCGCGCCTGCCGTGGCGCACGCAGTTGGCGTGGATGTCCTTCATGATCGCGTGCAGGCGCTCGTCGACGTCGGCGTGGTGCCAGGACAGGCGC
Organism: Xanthomonas chitinilytica; assembly: GCF_026107455.2. Classification (GTDB taxonomy): domain Bacteria; phylum Pseudomonadota; class Gammaproteobacteria; order Xanthomonadales; family Xanthomonadaceae; genus Stenotrophomonas; species Stenotrophomonas chitinilytica. Next base: position 141,473 of record NZ_JAPCHY010000003.1, read on the forward strand.
AAGGCGTTCTGCGACATCTCCAGCCCCGAGGTGGCCACGCCACCGGCGTTGCTGGCCTTGCCCGGGGCGTACAGGGTGCCGGCCTGCAGGAACACGTCCACCGCTTCCAGCGTGGAGGGCATGTTGGCGCCCTCGGCCACGCACAGCACGCCGTTGTCCACCAGGGTGCGTGCGTCGGTTTCGTCCAGCTCGTTCTGGGTGGCGCAGGGCAGGGCGATGTCGGCGGGGATATGCCATGGGCGGCGGTCGGCAAGGAATTCGAAGCGCGGGTCGTCGGCCAGCTCGGCCAGGCGGCCGCGACGCTCGTTCTTCAACGCCATCAGGTCCTGCAGGCCCTGCTCGTCGAAGCCGTCGCGCGCATACAGCGTGCCGCCGGAATCGGAGAAGGTCAGCACCCGCGCGCCGAGCTCGGTGGCCTTGAGCGCGGCGTACTGGGCGACGTTGCCGGAGCCGGACACCAGCACCCGCGCGCCGTGGGTCTGGCGGCGCGCATGGTGCAGCATCTGTTCGACGAAGTAGACCGTGCCGTAGCCGGTGGCTTCCGGGCGCATCAGGCTGCCGCCGTAGGCCAGGCCCTTGCCGGTGAACACGCAGCCGGCGTTGTTGCTGAGCTTCTTCATCATCCCGGCCATGTAGCCGACCTCGCGCGCGCCCACGCCGATGTCGCCGGCCGGCACGTCGGTATCCGGGCCGAGGTGGCGGTGCAGCTCCAGCATCAGCGCCTGGCAGAAGCGCATCACCTCACCGTCGCTCCTGCCCTTGGGGTCGAAGTCAGAGCCGCCCTTGCCGCCGCCCATCGGCAGCGTGGTCAGCGCGTTCTTGAAGGTCTGCTCGAAGGCCAGGAACTTGAGGATCGACAGGTTCACCGACGGATGGAAGCGCATGCCGCCCTTGAACGGGCCGATCGCCGAGTTGTGCTGCACGCGCCAGGCGCGATTGACGTGGGTGCGGCCCTGGTCGTCGGCCCAGGCCACGCGGAACTGGACCACGCGCTCGGGCTCGACCAGCCGTTCCAGCAGGCCGTGGTCGGCGTAGCGCGGATGCTCGCGCAGGAACGGCCACAGGCTGAGGAACACTTCCTTCACCGCCTGTAGGAACTCGGGCTGCTGCGGGTCGCGTCGCGCCACGTGGGCGAGGAAGTCGTCGGGGGCGCGATGGTTCATGGGCATTCCTTCGGCGGACCGCCGTGCAGGATACGGCCAGCCCGCGGCCGGCGCTGGCGGCACCAACGAGAACGCGGCCGGTCGGCCGCGTCGCGAGGGGATTCAGCGCAGGCGTGCGAGCACGGCCCGGGTGGCGTCGGCGGTGGAGACCGCCGGCTCCCTGCCGGCGAGGTCGGCGGTGAACACGCCATCGTCCAGCGCCGCGGCCACCGCGGCCTCGATGCTGGCGGCCTCGGTTTCCAGTCCCAGCGAATGCCGCAGCAGCATCGCCGCGCTGAGGAGGGTGGCGTAGGGGTTGGCGATGCCCTGGCCGGCGATGTCCGGGGCCGAGCCGTGGATCGGCTCGTAGATGCCGATGCCACCGGCTTCGCCGAGGGAAGCGGATGGCAGCAGCCCCAGCGAGCCGGCCAGCATCGAGGCCTCGTCGGTGAGGATGTCGCCGAACATGTTCTCGGTGACGATCACGTCGTAGGCGCGCGGCTTGGCGATCAGGTGCATGGCCATCGAATCGACCAGCTGGTGCTCCAGCTCCACGTCGGGGAACTCCTCGCGGCCGATGCGGGTGGCGATGTCGCGCCACAGCCGCGAGGTCTCCAGCACGTTGGCCTTGTCCACCGACGTCAGCCTGCCGCGACGCTGCCGGGCCAGGCCGAAGGCGCTGCGCAGCACCCGCTCGATCTCGGTCACCGTGTAGCGGCACAGGTCGCTGGCGCTTTCCGCGTCGCGGGTCTTGTCGCCGAAGTAGATGCCGCCGGTGAGCTCGCGCACCACCACGAAGTCCACGTCCTTGAGCAGTTCCGGCTTGATCGGCGAGGCGCCCAGCGCCGCCGGGTGGGTGCGCACCGGGCGCAGGTTGGCGAACAGGCCCAGCGCCTTGCGGATGGCGAGCAGGCCCTGTTCCGGGCGTACCGGGGCGTTGGGATCGGACCACTTCGGCCCGCCGACCGCGCCCAGCAGTACCGCGTCGGCCTTGCGGCAGGCTTCCAGCGTGGCTGCAGGCAGCGGCTCGCCGTGGCGGTCGATGGCGATGCCGCCGATGTCGTGCTCGCTGAAAGTGAAGTCGTGCCCGAAGCGGGCGGCGATGGCGTTGAGGACTTCGACGGCGGCGGCGGCGACTTCCGGCCCGATGCCGTCGCCCGGCAATACGACGATGTTGGCTTGCATGCGGATTTCCCGTGTTTCCTGGTTCTTCGTAGGAGCGATGTCAGTCGCGACCGGGGCTTTCTCGGAGAACGCCCCGGTCGCGACTGATGGCCCGAGGCCACCCAGCGTCGCTCCTGCAACTGAGGTCAGATGTGTCGTTGGCTTTCGTAGCGGGCGATGGCGTCGGCGCGGCCGAGCAGCCAGCCCAGCTGGTCCACGCCCTCCAGCAGGCAGGTTTGCGAGAACCCGTCCAGCGGGAAGGAATACGCGTGGCCATCAGGCGTGCGCAGTTCGCGCGCGGCCACGTCGATGGTCAGCTCGTCGTCCGGGCGCTGCATCAGTTCCTGCACGTCGGCCTCGTCCAGCACGATCGGCAGCAGTCCGTTCTTCAGCGAATTGCCGCGGAAAATGTCGGCGATCTCGCTGCTCACGATGGCGCGCAGGCCCAGGTCGGTCAGCGCCCACGGCGCATGCTCGCGCGAGGAGCCGCAGCCGAAGTTGCGCCCGGCCAGCAGGATGGCGCGGCCCTGGTTGTGCGGCTGGTTGAAGGCGAATTCCGGGTTCGGCGCGCCGTCGGCCTGCCAGCGCCAGTCGTTGAAGGCGTGCTTGCCCAGGCCGGCGCGCTCGGTGGTGGACAGGAACCGTGCCGGGATGATCTGGTCGGTGTCGATGTTGGTCTGGCGCAGCACCACGCTGCGCGAGCTCAGGGTGCGGAACCCGGCCATCAGGCCACCTCCTTGTCGAACAGTTCGCGCGGATCGCTGACCTTGCCGTTCACCGCCGCCCAGGCCGCGGTCATCGGCGAGGCCAGCAGCGTGCGCGAGCCCGGCCCCTGCCGGCCCTCGAAGTTGCGGTTGCTGGTGCTCACCGCCAGTTGCCCCGGCGCGACCAGGTCCCCGTTCATGGCGATGCACATCGAACAGCCCGGCTCGCGCCACTCGGCGCCGGCGGCGCGCACGACCTCGTGGATGCCCTCGGCCTCGGCCTCGCGCTTGACGATCTCCGACCCGGGTACCACCAGCATGCGCACGCCGGTGGCGACGTGGCGGCCGCGCAGCACCTGCGCCACCTCGCGCATGTCGCTCAGGCGGCCGTTGGTGCAGGAGCCGACGAACACCACGTCCACCGGGGTGCCGGCCAGCGCATGGCCGGCCTGGAAATGCATGTAGTCCAGTCCCTTTTGCGCGGCGGCGTCGTTGGCGGCCGGGATCGGCGCGTCAACGGCAATGGCCGTGCCCGGGTGGGTGCCCCAGGTCAGGGTCGGGCGGATGTCGGCGGCGTCGATGCGCACCTCGACGTCGAAGCGCGCGCCCTCGTCGCTGCGCAGCGTCTGCCAGTACGCAACGGCCTTGTCGAAGTCGGCGCCCTTGGGGCCGCGCGGGGTCCTGGCCACCCAGTCGAAGGTGACCTGGTCGGGCGCCACCATGCCGGCGCGGGCACCGGCCTCGATGCTCATGTTGCACAGGGTCATGCGCTGCTCCATGTCCATCGCCGCGATGGTGGAGCCGCGGTATTCGATGACGTGGCCGGTGCCGCCGTTGACCCCGATCACGCCGATGATGTGCAGCACCACGTCCTTGGCGCCGACGCCCGGCGCCAGTTCGCCATCGACGGTGATCGCCATGGTCCTGGCCTTGCGCTGCAGCAGGCACTGGGTGGCCAGCACGTGGCCGACCTCGCTGGTGCCGATGCCGAACGCCAGCGCGCCGAAGGCGCCGTGGGTGGAGGTGTGGCTGTCGCCGCAGACGATGGTCATGCCCGGCTGGGTGAAGCCCTGCTCGGGGGCGATGACGTGGACGATGCCGCGGCTGCTCGAGGCCATGTCGAACAGCTCGATGCCGTATTCGGCGCAGTTGCGCGCCAGCATCTCCACCTGCGCCTCGGACGCCTTGCTCGCGTACGGCAGCTTGCCGTCGGCGCTGGGCGGCAGGGTCGGGGTGGAGTGGTCCATGGTCGCCTTGGTGCGGTCCGGGCGACGTGGCTTGAGGCCGCGCCCGCGCAGCTCGGTGAACGCCTGCGGCGAGGTGACCTCGTGGATCAGGTGCAGGTCGATGTACAGCACCGCCGGGGCGCTGTCGCTTTCGGGCACGACCAGGTGGGCGTCCCACAGCTTGTCGTACAGGGTTTTCGGGGTGGTGCTGCTCATCGTTTCTTCCGTCGCTGTGGCTGCCGCGCTCAGGCGGTGGCGTAGATCTCTTTCTCGCTGCGGTCGCGCTGGCGCAGCAGCCGGTTGGCCACGTCCAGCCAGGCCAGCGCGCTGGCCTCGATGATGTCGCGGCTGGTGCCGGTGCCCTCGTACTCGCCATCGCCGTGGCGCACGCTCAGGTTGGCCTCGCCGCGCGCGTCGGCGCCGATGCCGACGCTGTGCACGTGGTAGCTGTCCAGCGTCAGCTGCACGCCGGTGGCGGCGGCCAGCGCGGCGAACAGCGCGTCCACCGGGCCGTCGCCCTGCGCGGTCTCGCAGACGCGGTTGCCTTCCGGGTCGGACAGCTCGACCAGCGCGTTGGCGCGGTTGCCGACGTCGCTGATGGTCATCGACGCCAGCCGGTAGCCGTCGCTGACCGAGGTGTCCTGCATCAGCGACTGCAGGTCGGCGTCGGTGACCACGCGCTGCTCCTCGCACAATGCCTTGAACTGCTCGAACACCAGCTTCAGCTCCTCCTCCTCCAGCCAGTAGCCCAGCGCCCGCAGCCGCTGCTCCACCGCGGCGCGGCCGCTGTGGCGGCCCAGCACCATCTGCGAGGACTCCCAGCCCACGTCCTCCGGCCGCATGATCTCGTAGGTGCCGCGGTGGCGCAGCATGCCGTGCTGGTGGATGCCCGACTCGTGGGCGAAGGCGTTGGCGCCGACCACCGCCTTGTTGCGTTGTACCGGCATGCCCACCAGCCGCTGCAGCAGCTGCGAGGTGGGGACGATGCGCGGGGTGTTGATGCCGCTGTCGAACTCGTAGAAGGCGTTGCGCACCTTCAGCGCCATCGTGATCTCCTCCAGCGCGCAGTTGCCGGCGCGCTCGCCGATGCCGTTGATGGTGCACTCGATCTGGCGGGCGCCGGCCTCGGCCGCGGCCAGCGAGTTGGCCACCGCCAGCCCCAGGTCGTTGTGGCAGTGCGCGCTGAAGACCACCTTGTCGGCGCCGGAGACATCGGACACGCCGGCGATCACGCGCCGGAACAGGTCGCCGATCTCCTGCGGGGTGGTGAAGCCGACGGTATCGGGCAGGTTGATGGTGGTGGCGCCGGCGGCGATCGCGGTGCGCGCCACCTCGATCAGGTAGTCGACCTCGGTGCGGGTCGCGTCCTCGGCGGAGAACTCCACGTCGTCGATGTAGCTGCGGGCCAGCGCCACGTGCTTGCGTACCGACTCCAGCACCTGTTCCTTGCTCATGCGCAGCTTGTGCTCGCGGTGCAGCGGGCTGGTGGACAGGAACACGTGCAGGCGCGGCCGGGCGGCCGCTTCCAGCGCGCGCGCCGAGATTTCGATATCGGTGGGCAGGCAGCGCGACAGCACCGCCAGCACCGGTTGCCGCAGTTCGCGCGCGATCAGCGCCATGGCCTCGCGGTCGGACTGCGAACTGGCCGGGAAGCCGGTCTCGATCACGTCCACGCCCAGCTCGGCCAGGGCGCGGGCCATCACCAGCTTCTGCGGCGGGGTCATGCTGCAGCCGGGGGATTGCTCGCCGTCGCGCAGGGTGGTGTCGAAGATGGTAATTCGCGGGGTAATGGCAGTTGGAGTATTCACCAGAGGGTCTCCTCGACAGCGGTAGCGGTGACGGGCAGGGGGCTTGCAGGGGAAGCGGAAGCGGGGACAGAGGCGGAGCGGGCGGGACGGTTGCGAAGTCGTTCGCTGCCGCGCCGACGCGGCTTGCGCGGCGGCCGCGGCCGCACCTCGGACAGCAGCGTGGCCAGCACCGAGGCGTCGATGTTGCCGCCGGACACCACCGCGCACTTGCGCTTGCCGGCGACGCGGCGGCCGGCCGCCAGCGCCAGCGCGCCGGCGCCCTCGGCGATCACGTGTTCCTCCAGCGCCAGCCGCACCAGGGTCTCGCGCAGTTCGGCCTCGCGCACGATCACCACCTCGTCGAGCAGGCTGGTGCACAGGCGGCGGGTGATGAAGCCGGGGATCTTGACCTTGACGCCGTCGGCCAGGGTCGGCACCGGCGCGATCTCGCGCAGGTCGCCGCGGATGGCGCGGGCCATCGAATCGACGCCCTCGACCTGGGAGCCGACCACGCGCACGCCCTGCGACTTCAGCGCCAGCGCCACGCCCGCGGCCAGGCCACCGCCGCCGATCGGCACGATCACCACGTCCGGCGCGTGCGCGGCGATCTCGATGCCGACCGTGCCCTGGCCGGCGATCACGTCCGGGTCGTCGAACGCGGACAGGAAGCGGTAGCCGTTGTGCTCGGCCAGCTCGCGGGCGAAGGCGTAGGCCTCGTCGTAGCTGTTGCCGTGCTGGCGCACGGTGGCGCCCCAGTGGGCGACGCCGGCGATCTTGGTGGCCGGCGCGCCGTGCGGCATCACGGTGATGGCCTGCACGCCGAGCCGGTAGGCCGACCAGGCCACGCCCTGGGCGTGGTTGCCGGCCGAGGCGCAGATCACCGGGCGTTCGTCGCCGCGCTCCAGCGCGGCCAGCAGCGCGTTGAGCGCGCCGCGCACCTTGTAGGAACCGGTGCGCTGCAGGTTCTCCAGCTTCAGCCACACGCCGAAGCGCTCGGCATAGTGCAGCGGGGTCGGGGTCAGGAAGCGCCGCAGCCGCGCCTGCGCGGCCAGCACGTCGGCGACGTCGACGCCGGGTACGGCTACGTCCGGATCCTGGGCGGTGGCGCGGCCGGATTCAGGCATCGCGGCGTGGCCATGCGCAGGCGGCGGCGACGGCCGCAGGCGACAGGCAGTGGCAGCCCCCATCGCCTCGAAGAAGACGCCTCCGGGCCGGCGCCCTGCGGGCGCGGGCGGTGGCGGTGCGGACGAGCGGATTCATGGCGCCGCTCCGGCGGCTTCGACCGCGGTGATGCGTACCGACTCGCAGTCGTGCACCTTCTCCAGCTGGCGGCACAGCGTTTCCGGCGGTCGCCCGCCGGAAACCAGCAGCTGCAGGTGCCAGCGGCCGGCGTCGCCGGCATCGGGCGCGCCGGAGATGGCGCAGGGCGCGAAGCCGCGGCGTTCGGCCATGCCGATCACGCGCAGCAGCGCGCCCTCGACGGGCTTCAGCACCAGGTCAAGCCGGTATTGCATTGGGAGTCTCCTGCTGGCGATGGGCCGGGTTGCTGTCCAGCATGGTGCTGTTGGCGTTGTTGGGCGGCACCAGCGGCCAGACGTTGGCGCGCGCGTCGATGGCCACGTGCAGCAGCGCCGGCCCGGGCGCCGCCAGCATCCGCGCCAGCCCGTCCTCGACCTCGCTGCGCGCGGTGATGCGGTGCGCGGGAATGCCGAACACCTGCGCCAGCGCGGCGAAGTCGGGATTGTCGGACAGGTCGATCTCGCTGTAGCGCTCGGCGAAGAACAGCTCCTGCCACTGCCGGACCATGCCCAGCGAGCTGTTGTCCAGCAGCACGATCTTCACCGGCAGCCGGCAGCGGGCGATGGTGGCCAGCTCCTGCACGTTCATCATGAAGCTGCCGTCGCCGGAGACCAGCACCACGGTGCGCTCGGGGCAGGCGAACTGCGCGCCCATCGCCGCCGGCAGGCCGAAGCCCATGGTGCCCAGCGCGCCGCTGGTCAGGTGGTTGCGCGGGTGGTTGAAGCGGCAGTGCTGGGCCACCCACATCTGATGCTGGCCGACGTCGCAGGCGATGATGCTGTCGGCCGGCGCCACCTCGCTCAGCCGCTTGAGCAGGGCCGGGGCGTAGATGTCGCTGCCGGGGGCGTCGTAGCGCGCGCCGAAGCGCTCGCGGTTGCCGGCGCAGCGCTTGCGCCAGGCATCGCAGTGGCTGGCGGCGTTGCGCAGCGCGCGCAGGCCGTCGCGCACGTTGCCGGGAATGGCGATGTCGGCCGTGCGCAGCTTGGAGATCTCGTAGGCGTCGGCATCCAGGTGGACGATGCGCGCGAACGGCGCGAACTCGGCCAGCTTGCCGGTGGCGCGGTCGTCGAAGCGCGCGCCGACCACCACCAGCAGGTCCGATTCCTGCACCGCCATGTTGGCCGCGCGGGTGCCGTGCATGCCCAGCATGCCCAGCAGCTGCGGATGCCCGGCCGGCAGCGCGCCCAGGCCGCGCAGGGTCAGCACGGTGGGAATCCCGCTGGCCTCGACGAACTGGCGGAACTCCTCCACCGCTTCGCCCAGGGCGATGCCGCCGCCGCCGTAGACCACCGGCTTCTCCGCCGCGGCGATGGCCTCGATCGCCTCGGCCAGCCTGCGCGCGTCCGGCGCCGGCACCGGATCGACCGCCGCCGGCACGTGCGCCGGCAGGTGCGAGGCGTCGGCCACCTGCACGTCCTTGGGCAGGTCGATCAGCACCGGGCCGGGGCGGCCTTCGCGGGCGATGCGGAACGCCTCGCGCACCACTTCCGGCAGCTGCTCGACGCTGCGTACCAGGTAGCTGTGCTTGACGATCGGCATGGTCATGCCGAACACGTCCAGTTCCTGGAACGCGTCGGTGCCCAGCAGCGGCGTGCCCACCTGGCCGGTCAGGCAGACCATCGGCACCGAGTCCAGCATCGCGTCGGCGATGCCGGTCACCAGGTTGGAGGCGCCGGGGCCGGAGGTGGCCACGCATACGCCGACCTTGCCGCTGGCACGGGCGTAGCCGTTGGCGGCCAGCGCCGCGCCCTGCTCGTGGCGCACCAGGATGTGCTTGAGGGTGGAATCCACCAATGCGTCGTAGAACGGCATGATGGTGCCGCCCGGATAGCCGAACAGCGTTTCCACGCCTTCGGCCTCCAGGGCCTGCGTCAACCAGCGTGCGCCGTTGCGGGGCGCGCTGTGTGCGGAGGTGTTCATGCGATGCGACCTTTTGCCATGGCGGGTGGGGGGAGCCGCGGTTACGCGTTCTGGCTCTGCAGCCAGACCATCTTGGCGCGCAGTTCCTTGCCCACTTTCTCGATCGGATGCTCCAGGTCGGCCTGCTTGAAGCGGTTGTAGTTCGGCAGTCCGGCTTCGTACTCGGCCACCCAGTTCCTGGTGAAGGTGCCGTCCTGGATGTCGGTCAGCACTTCCTTCATGCGCGCCTTGGTGCCGGCGTCGATCACCCGCGGGCCGCTGACGTAGTCGCCGTACTGCGCGGTCTCGGACACGAACTCCAGCATGCGGGTGATGCCGCCCTCGTAGAACAGGTCGACGATCAGCTTCAGCTCGTGCAGCACCTCGTAGTAGGCGATCTCCGGCTGGTAGCCGGCTTCCACCAGCGTCTCGAAACCGGCCTGCACCAGCGCCGAGGCGCCGCCGCACAGCACCGCCTGCTCGCCGAACAGGTCGGTCTCGGTCTCTTCCTTGAAGGTGGTCTGGATCAGGTTGGCGCGGGCGCCGCCCAGGCCGGCGGCGTAGGCCAGCGCCAGCTGCTCGGCCTTGCCGCTGCGGTCCTGGTACACCGCCCAGATGCACGGCACGCCGCGGCCGATCTCGTACTCGCGGCGCACCAGCGCGCCCGGGCCCTTCGGCGCCACCAGCACCACGTCCAGGTCGTCGCGCGGGGCGATCATGCCGTAATGCACGTTCAGGCCGTGCGCGAACAACAGGCAGGCGCCGGGCTTCATGTTCGGCGCCAGCACGTCCTCGTACAGCTTCTTCTGCACCATGTCCGGGGTGAGCACCGCCACCAGGTCGGCGTCCTTCACCGCCTCGGCCGGCGAGACGACGGTGAAGCCGTCGGCCTTGGCCTTGACCTCGGTGGGGCCGCCGGCGCGCAGGCCGATGACGACGTCGAAACCGGATTCGCGCAGGTTCAGCGCATGCGCGCGGCCCTGGCTGCCGTAGCCGACGACGGCGATCTTGATCTGGGGCAGGTCATTGGTGCTCATGATGCGGAGTTCCTTGCAGTGGAAAGAAAAACGGCCGTCGCGTCAGGACGCGGCGGCCGTGCGGGGGCGGGAGGGCACCATGCGGGCGGATGCGGAGCGGCAGGCTTCGCATCGGGAGGATTTCTGCGTGGTGGCGTGTGGAGGATTCATGGTTTCAGATGAAATCGAAGCTGGAAACGAAAAACCCCGCACCGGGGCCGGTGCGGGGTTCTGATCGAATCTGGCTGTTTTCTACTTACGCGCCAGCTCGTCCCGCACCTGTGGGTTCGGTAATAAGGACGAGTACGAGAAGCGAACGGCCCGATGCCGCGCCGCCGATGGGCGCGTGCGGGAGATCGCTGGAATGTGTGTGGCGCTGCAACATGCGGACGAGATAACCATGGCGCTTTTGCCGCTGTCAACCCGCATGCGCGAAAAATCTCCAGCGGCGTCGGCGCGGCGGCGGAAACCCGCATCGCAGCAGGATGGTTGCGCTTGAAATCGATGCGCTGCGCGCACGCGACGACGGTGGGATGCCGCCGGTTGCGCGGAAATCGTGCTTTCCTGCGGCCGCATCCGGGGCATCTCCGGGGCATCGGAGCGGTCGCGGGGCACGTGCCATAATCCGTGCGGGGATTCCTCTCTACCTGTCCGATACCGGCATGACGCCGGCCCTTTGCGTGCGAGCGACATGGAACAGGATCACGACAACCCTGACACCGGGCCGGCCCGGGCCGGCCTGGATCCGGTCGACGGGGCATCGTGGCCGTGGCCGGTTGCCGAGGGCGGCGACCCGCGATTGCCGGCCGCGATCTACGAGATGCTGCGCGAGATGGCCGCCGCGCGGATGGCGGCGCGGCAGGGCGATGTGCTGCTGCAGCCGACGGTACTGGTCAACGAAGCGCTGTCGCGGATGCTGGGCAGCGGCGCCGGTTATCGCGATCGCGTGCATTTCTTCGCCCTGGCGGCATTGAAGATGCGGGCGGTGCTGGTCGACTACGCACGCGCCAGCGTGGCCGACAAGCGTGGCGGCGGCAGCGTGGCGCTGACGCTGTCGCATGTGGAGTGCGATGCGGGAGGCAGCCAGACACAGGAGTACCGGGTGCTGTCGCTGCATCGTGCGCTGGAGCGCTTTGCCGCCTGCGACCCGCGCGCCGCGCGTAGCGTCGAGCTGTCCTATTTCGGCGGCATGACCCGCGACGAGATCGCCACCGTGCTGGAAGTATCGGTGCCGACCGTGGATCGCGACCTGCGTATCGCCAAGGCATGGTTGAGACGCGAGCTGGAGTCGGGCACGGAGGCGGAGTGATCGCGGCAGCGCCGCCGCGTTCCGCCCGATGCAACCCGGATTTCCTTCCCGGCGGAGGAATCCGCGCCGGCGGATGATAGGAATCCGCCGCTTTCTACGGTTTACCCCTTGGATGCCGCATTGCCGGAGGTCCGTCGATCCGATCCTGGGGGAATGCATGAATCGTCTGGTCATCTGTCGAGGCTGGGGACGTGGTCGGTCCCGCTGCAGTCGTCATCTGTCGTTGCGGGGCCGGCGGTGAGCGCCTGGCCGGGCGCCAGGCCGCCGCGGATATGCCTGATGGGAACCCGCCGCCTGGGAAGCGGCGAACGGCCGCGGAAGCTGCTGTACCGCAAGGGGTGGGCGCTTCTGGCCTACCTGGCGGTGGAGCGGCGGCGGCATTCGCGCGTGCGGCTGGCGGAGATGCTGTGGCCGGAGCTGGGAAACACCGCGGCGCTGACCAACCTGCGGCAGGTGCTGTCCGACCTCAAGCGGGCGATGAAGGGCGCAGTCGGCGATGGCGTGCTGCTGATCGACCGCGAATCCGTCCGCCTGTGTCCGGCGGCCTCGCAGGGCGTGTTCGACATCGACCTGCTCGACGTCGGCAACGCGGGTGCCGACCCCGGAGGCGCGTGGACGTGGCTGGCCGATGCCGGGGAACTGCTGGAAGACCTGTCGCTGGAGCACTGCGACGAATTCTGCGAATGGCTGACCGGCATGCGGACCTGGAGTGCGCAGCGGCTGTTGGCGGTGCTGGAGCGCGGGAAGGACGAGGCGGCCGCGGCGGGCGACTGGGATACCGCGATCCGGCTGGCGCGCCGCCTGGTGGCGCTGGATCCCTGGAACGAAGCGCAGCAGCGCGGATTGATGCGCCTGTATCTGGAACTGGGCGAACCGGGCATGGCGCTGGACTGCTACCACGCGCTGGAAGGCAGCCTCAAGGGCGAACTGGGGGTGGAGCCGCAACTGGCGACCCGGGCAATGGCCCTGGAAATCAGGCGGCATGCGCAAGTGGTCGCCGCGGCACCGGTGTACGGACGGTGGCCGGCCGCATCGCCGCCGATGCGGGGACTGCTGCGGGCCTAGCCGGTTCGCAGGCCGGCCAGGCCGCGCCCGTCCGCGGACCGCGCGCCGCCGGCCCGGCATGCCGATGCGGTGCGGCCGCAAGCGGGCATCTCAGGGAGCCGTCGCGGCAGGGTAGTGGAAGTCCTTCGCGACCGCGCGCGTGTCCGGGTCGGGGAACCCGCCCAGCATGTCGGCGCGGCGCGCATCGGCAACGATCTCGTCCTCCAGCTTCTGCGCCTCCACCGGGAATCGTGCGGCGAACTGGTCGCGGTACTGCTCGGCCGAGGCCAGGTGGCTGTCGGCCGCGCCCTTGGCGACGCCGGCGGCGATGACGCTGCCCACCGCGGTGCCGATGCTGCCGCTGGCGATGGCCGCGCGCCAGTTCCAGCCGCCATAGGTCTCGAAGATCTCGGCGATGGTGTCCAGGGTCTGGGCGGTGGTGTTGATGAGCTCGGCGGTGGCATCGATGATCGCCACCGTGGCGTTCATGCTCTCGGCCCGGCCCAGCTCGACCATGATGTCCAGCTGCGTCTTGTGGTTGTGCATGGCCGGGGTGGTCAGGCGCGCGGCCACGGCGATGTTGGCGTGCGCATGGAGGGCCGGGCCGTAGTGGTCGCCGCAGCGCAGCCGTGTCCACAACTGGTCGATGCCGACGGCCAGCACCTTGTCCCGATAGTCCTCCGTGCCGCCGCCGGGGCGACGCGGCGACTGGAAGGCGAGGGACGCGGCGTCGTGCGAGGGCGCGAGCGGGTCGGTGATCGCCAGCGCATAGGCGACGTTGCCGGCGATTTCCCCGGGGGCCAGTTCGCGCCGGGTATGCACGTACTGCGTGCTGGGCGGCAGCAGCGCCGCGTTGCGGACGGCATCGCAGAAATCCACGCTGTTCAGGTGCAGCTGCGGTGCCTGGGTGCAATCGGGCGCGCCTTCGGGCAGGTGGTCGCAGTTGTCCCAACCGCGCACGACATGCGCCGGGGAGAACTGCGGCGAGTTGATGCTGACCTGCAGCGACAGGGCCTGGTCCTGCAGGGAGGCCAGATCGGCGTCCACGGGCGTGCTGGTATCCACCACCCGGTTGCCCGTCGGATCCCATCCGGCCAGGGTGACGCTCTCGCCGCGGCGGCGCAGGACACCGTAGCGTATGCGTGCGGCGCGCGCGTCCGGCAACCCCAGCGTGATGTAGGGCAGGGTGCCCACGGCGCCGCCGGCACAGTCCTCGCGGCCGTCGTGGTTGGTGTCCGGGCAGGGCAGGCGCGACTGGATCGCGGTGAAGCCCATCAGCGCGTCGTCGGCGCGCTGCAGCAGGTCGCGCTGGGCCACCTGGCTGCGCTCGTGGGATGCGGTGCCCAGCCAGCGTGCCAACAGGATGCCGATGATGCCCAGGATGACCAGCGCGACGGTCAGTTCGACCAGCGAGAAGCCACGCTGCCGCGGCCGGGCGCTGGCGCGGGAGGGGGACGGCGTCATTGGTTCACTCCTGCACTGTCCAGCTGGAGGGTGGTGTCGCGGGCGTTCGCGTAAAGCGCCTTGACCTTGTCGCGGAAGGCGGTGACGAGGTCGTGGTTGCGGCGCGCGTCAGCCACGCCCCGGGTGGCTTCGGTCAGCGAGTCCTCAGCCGACTTCAGTTCCTTGCCGGCGTCGTAGATCGACTTGATCGAGGTGGCCAGCTGCTTGGCGCCGGCGGTGATGGTCACGCCGTCCGGCGGCCAGCCGGAGGCCATCATGGTGATGGCGATGGCCTCGTTGGTGATGGCCTCGGCCAGGGCGTAGATCGCAAGGTCGCGGGCGACCTTGGCCTGGCTCTGCACGGTCAGGGCGATGTTGATGTCGAACTCGCGGAAGTCGCGGTTGAATTCGGTCATGAGCAGGGCGCTGTGGGCGGCATAGGCGCCCTGTGCGCTGCCCTGGGCACGGCCGAGCCGGTCGGGGCAGGACAGCCGCGTGGCCAGTTCGCCGGGACCGGCGGCCAGCGTGGCGAGCGCGTTGGTGTCGCCAGCCCCGGGCAGCTGTTGTGCCGATTCGTTCCACTGCTCCTGGGCGTCGGCCAGGCCGTGGCCGGCCAGGCCGGAATGGCCCAGGTAATAGGCCACGGGCATGCCCAGCCCGGCCATGGCCACGTTGCCGCGCTGGTTGAGCAGCAGGCGCATGCAGAAATCCAGCGTGTTGACGGCCGGGCCGGGCTGGTCGGCGGGGGGCAGCACCGGGCTGAACAGATCGCCGGGCGATGCGATCAGGCTTGGCTCGGCCTGGTAGCGGATGCGCATGCGCGAGGGCAGGCCCAGGTCGGTCACCGGCAGCCACGGGCCGGTGCTGCCGGCATCGGCGCGGCCATCGCCGTCGCTGTCGGCCGCCGGCAGGCGTCCCTGGCTGCGCATGTAGCCGAGCAGGGCCTGTTCGGCCTGCGCCAGTTCCTGCTGCTGCCGTTCGGCGTCGAGTATCTGGTTGCCCAGGGGCAGCAGGGTGAACAGCAGCACGGTGAGCAGGGCGGCGATGGCCAGGCTCACCGCCAGCTCCACCAGCGACCAGCCGTGCTGGCGGTTGCGGGAGGATCGGACGCTCACGGCCGCGCTTCCAGTGCCTGCGGACCGGTCGAACCGCGGGCATCGGCGCGCTCGAGCGCCGGCTCCGCGCCGAAGCCCATCGCGATGGTGCTGCCGCCGGAGGGGGCGCCGGCTTCCTGCAGTTGCTCGTATTCCTTCTTCAGTTTTTCGAACTGGGCCAGGGTGTCCTCGTAGTTCTTCCTGGCGTTGTCGGCACCGACCTTGGCCCGGCGCCAGTCCTCGAAGGCCCGGCTGTAGGGATAACGCTGGCAGTACAGACCGATCCGGTAGGTCTCGCCCCACTGGATGCTGCCAGGCCACCACCAGGCCGTCCCGTTCCACTGCCGGCCGACGAAGAATGCGCACACTTCCTTGTCCAGCAGCTGCAGGTCGCCGGTGACCAGCAGCGGTGCCGATCCGCTGCCGCCATAGGGTTCGCGGGCGTACCAGGGCAGGCTGCGGGTGCGGTCCTCCCACTTCTCGGTCGGCGGGTCGGTTTCCTCGTCGATCACCTTGACCTGGTAGGTCTCGATGATCTGCGACCGCTTCCATTCGTAGCGGAGGGGGTTGCCGTCCTTGTCCTCGATGGCTTCGATGGCGTATTCGAACCAATCGGGCGGATAGGCCACATACGGCGAGGGCAGGTTGCCGTATGCGCTGGCGGCATCGCTGCGCCTTTGCGCCAACCCGGTCTGCTCGCGCTTGAGCTCGTCGATCCGGCTCTGCATGTTGGGCTTGCAGGTGGCGAGCGGATTCGTGTCGCGGACCAGCCTGGGCACGGTCCTGCCGTTCTCCACGACGTAGACCGGCTTGCCGTCCTCGCCGATTTCCGGGGTCATGCACTGCTCGATGTAGATCACCGCCTGCGAGGCATTGGTGCATTTCTGCTCGGTCATCTCGGTACGCGGGCTGGCGCCGCAGTGCTGGGCGTCGTCGCGCTGCTTCTTCATGCCGGCGAGGATCGAGCCGTCGCCCTGGAACCAGGTGTCGAAGTTCTCCTGGAACTGCTTGATCTCGCGCTTGAGTTCCTCCTCGCGCAGGTTCAGGTCGGTCCACTCCTCGGCTTTCTTGCGGCGGGCGATGGCGTCGGCGACGGCCACGTCCCAGTCGAACTCGTAGCGGATTTTCGGCCTGCGGTCGTAGGCGCCGGCGGGCCGGGTCACGTCGACATCGTCGATCTTCACCGTCTCGGTGCCGACATGCACGCAGTCGTCGCCGCGCTTGTCGTACTCGCCCCGGTTGTCGCCGAGGTGGAGGCATTCCCATTCCTGGATCGCTTTCCGGTAACGGCTGGGGCAGTTCTGCCAGTCGCTGCCGTTGCAGGTCTGCCGGGCGTCGATGCGCTCGCGGATGCGACCGTTCTCCAGCAGCGTGTTGCCGTCGCCGGCGACGCCCAGGCCCCATGGTGCCAGCCGTTCCTGCTCCAGCAGGTCGACCTGCTGCTGCAGGGTGTCCCATTCCTGCCTGGCGATCCGGGTCTGCTCCTCCAGCCCCTTGCGCGGCACGACGGTCTCGGACTCCACTTCGTAGAGCGGATTGCCATTGCTGTCGTGGAGCGGTTTGCCGTCCTCGCCCAGCTTCGGTATCGGATTGCCGTTCTTGTCCTTCTTGTAGACCACCTGGCGGTCTTCCTCGTCCTCGCAGTTGCGGGCGTAGAGGGTGCATTCCATCTGCTTGCGTGCCTGGTCCAGGTCCATGGCCGGTGGAACGGCGGCCTTGCGCGCGAGATCGCGCGCCTTGATCGATGCATCCAGCGCCTGGGCGACGAAGGGCAGGGCGGCGGCCTTCTGTGCCAGGGTCACGCCTTTTTCGCCGAGCGCCACGATCGAGGTCACCACCGCGGCGGCCTTCAACGGCACTTCCCAGCAGGTGGCGCCCAGCGACGCGATGCAGGTGGCGATGGCGCGGGTCAGGCTCACCGCCGAAGTCACCAGCGTGGTGATCTGGTCGGACAGGCTGGCAGCGGTGGTCACCAGTTTGAAAATCAGCGAGATCTGCGCGGCGGTGGCGCTGCGCACCGCCGCTTCGGTGGCATCCACGTTGGTGGCCTGCAGCAGCGCGAGGCTGTCGTGCAGGGTGACGGCCGCGGCCAGCACGTCCATGCCGGCCAGCGAGACGTTGTACGGCCCGGCGCCGGCGGTGGCCGCCGCCAGGGCATTGGTGGAGAAGGGGGCGGTGATGGATTGCGCCGCGGCCGTCGGGCCGGCCAGGTCGGCCAGCAGGCGACAGCCCAGCATCTGGCCGACACCGTCGAAGGTACGTACCCGTACGCGGTCGTCGTAGCCGGAATCCCATTCGCGCCAGGGCGCTTCCAGGCTGGCGGCAACGCCGGTATTGCCGTCGTCCATGCGCGAGGACCCGGCCTGCGGGCCGGCGGCGGCGATGCCATAGGCGACGTTGCGCGGCACGCCGCCCTGGGCATCGACCCGGGCCAGTTTCCGATCGGTGCCGCCGGCTTCGGCCAGTTCCAGCGAGCGGCACAGGTCCAGGCCGTTGATGGCGGCGAACGGACGGCGGCTGGTTTCCTCGCCCTCGTCGTTCCTGGTCACGATCTCGCGCGCGCTGCCGTCGATCAGCGGCGGCTGGTAGGCGTTGCCGGGGGCGGTGAGGTCCAGGTGGGCGGCATCGTCGGGGTCGGCCAGGACCAGGTCGGCGGTCTCGTCGCCGCGGTAGACCATGTAGGCCACCGGACCGACCGGCATGCCGTTGCCGGAGGCGCCGAGCAGGGTGCGCAGCGGCAGCCAGCCCTTGACGTGCCCGGGGCTGCAGTCCTCCACCCCGTGCAGGGTCTGCGAAGGACAGGGCAGGCGTGCGTTGGCCGAAGCGAAGGCGGCGATCGCCTCGTCCGCCCAGCGCAGGGTGCGTTCCTGGGCGACGGCCTGGGCCGGCGCCCGTTTGGACTGCAGGAGCACGGCGCCGGCGGCCAGCGCCGCGCCGACCAGCAGCAGGATCAGCATGACCTGCACCAGGCCGATGCCGGATTGCGCGCCGGGCAGGCGGCGGGAGGGGAGCGGATGCGCGGTCGGGGATGGCGGGTTCATGACGGATGTCCTGAAGCGGCGGGTCTCGCGGTGCGGCTGGTTCACTGGTTCATCCGGACATAGCCGGTCATGACGGCGACCTGGGCATCGGGCCGGTTGCCGCCGGTGAAGTCCTGGGTGTCGTCACGGCTCCACGGATTCGCCGGCGGCGGGTTGCCGATGGCGGCGGTCTGGTTGTGGCGGCCCTGTTCGCGCATGCGGCCGAAGCGGGCGTCGATGCGGCCGTCGATGCGCGCGTCGAGCTGGTTGGCCAGCTCCGGGGTCAGGCCCTTGAGCACCATCACGTTGCGCACGCGGCCGCGGTAACCGCTGCCGGCTTCCGGCTCCGCCCAGTCGAGCACGGTATCGAAACAGACCTGCAGCTGCTGCGGATTGCCCTGGCTGTCGCGGTAGACGTAGAAGGATTCCATGCCCTCCGCGCGCCCCTGCGGCAGGGACACGCCGCGCTCGAGCATGGCCCTGCGCAGCGCCGGGTCGCCGGTGCCGTCGCACAGCTCGCGGCCGTTGCGGTCGCTGCGGCCGTTGATCCGGCCGCTGGGGTTGGCCGGGTCGTCGTTGGGTACGAGCCCGCTCTGCTGCGCGTAGCGGTCGTAGGCGATCATCCAGCCCTGCACGAACTCGCTGCCGATGCGCTCGGCCTCGGCGCTGCGGTACACGTCGCGGCCGATGCTGACCGCGCCGATGATCAGCGCGATCACCACCAGCACCACCGACATCTCGACGATGGTGAAACCGGGCGCGGGGGCGGGTAGGGAGCGGGAAGGGCGGGGCATTGCGGAGTCCTCAGAACTGCGGGGAGGCGATGGCCTGCTTGACCAGGTCGTACACGGGCAGCAGCAGCGCCACGATCAGGAACACGAACATGCCGCCGGCCAGCAGCACCACGACCGGCTTGATGATTTCGGACAGGTTGGTGATCAGCCGCTGCAGGCGCAGGCTGTACTCGGCCGACAGGCGCGCGAACTGCGAGTCGAGCGTGCCGGTTTCCTCGCCGACGCCGATCATGCGCACCATCATCGACGGGAAGCCGCCGACCTGGCGCATGGCCGAGGACACGCGGTCGCCGCGCTCGAGCACCTGGCGGATGGCGATGATGCGGTCGCGGTAGTACTCGTCGCGCATGGCCTGTTCCATGACCTGCAGGCTGCTGACCATGTCCACGCCGGCGCGGATCAGCAGCGACATGTACTCGGTGAAGAACGCCAGTCCCGAGGAGTACATGATGGTCCGGGCGATCGGCAGCCTGTGCAGGGCGTAGTGGGTCATGCGCCGGAACGCGCGGCTGTAGCGCCAGCTCACCCACAGCACGAAGGCCAGCAGCAGCATCGCGCCGAGGATCAAGCCGATGTGGCCGATCAGCCATTCGGAGCCCTTCATCACCGCGATGGTCAGCGGCGGCAGCTTGGCGTTCATCTGCTTGAACAGGTCGGCCAGGTTCGGGATCACGTAGTAGATCCAGAAACCGCCGGCGGCGAAGATCGCCGAGAACACGAAGGCCGGGTAGATCAGCGCCTGGCGGGTGTCGGCGGTCATCTTGGCGATGCGCTCGATGTGGTCGGCCGCCTCCATCAGCATCTTGTCCATGGTGCCGGTCTCGTCGCCGATCATCACCAGGTTGCGCACCGTCTCGGGGAACGCGTCGGGGTAGCGCGAGAACGCGTCGCTGAGCGAGGCGCCGGCATCCAGTTCCTCCAGCATGCGCCGGGCCAGCTTGGCCGGGTTCGAGGTGCGCCCGCCGCCGACCTCGTTGGCCACCGCGCGCAGCGCCTCCATGATCGGAATGCCGCTGGAGGTCATCACCGCCAGGTCGCGCAGCATGCCCGCCAGTTCCACCGAACGTATGCTGGGCTTGACCAGGTGGCTGATGGAGCGCTGGGTCTCGGCCAGCCAGCCGGGAAAGCGGTACAGCGTCAGCACCACCGCATCGAAGTTCTTCTCCAGCCACATCCGCGCCGAGGAGTCGTGCTCGACCGACAGCTGGGTGATGCCGGCGCGCACGCGGCCGCTGGAGAGCAGCAGACGGTAGTAGTAGACGTTCATGGCGCCGGCCCCACGCCGGCCACGCGCATGATCTCCTCGCTGGTGGTCTGGCCGGCGATGACCCGCGCCCTGGCCACGTCCTCGATGCCGCGGAAGCCGGCGCTCATGGCCAGGTTGCGCAGCGCCTCGCGGCCGACGTCGTCGGCGATGCCGTTGGCCAGCGCTTCGTCCACCACCATGATGTCGTAGACCGGCAGGCGGCCGTGGAAACCGCTGCCGCGGCAACGGTCGCAGCCGCTGCCGCGCTTGCCGCAGCTGCCGGCGGGCAGGTCCAGCCATGCCAGCTCGCGCTCGCTGAAGGGCGCTTCCTGCACGCAGAAGGGACAGTTCTGGCGGACCAGGCGCTGGTTGACAACGGCCAGCAGGTTGTCGGCGATGACCTGCGCCTCCACGCCCAGCGGGCGCAGCCGCGGTACCACGCCGAACACGCTGGTCACGTGCAGGGTGGACAGCACCAGGTGGCCGGTGGCGGCCGCTTCCAGCGCCGCCTGCGCGGTCTCGGCATCGCGCATTTCGCCCAGCAGGATCACGTCAGGATCGTGGCGCAGGAAATGGCGCAGGGCCGAGCCGAACTCGTAGCCGGCGCGGCGGTTGACCTCGGTCTGGCCGGCGCCGGGCACGCGGTACTCGATCGGGTCCTCCACCGTGAGCACGTTGCGTTCGATCAGCGACTGCATGCGCAGCGCGGCGTGCAGCGAGGAGCTCTTGCCCGAACCGGTGGGACCGGTGATCAGGATCAGCCCTGCGGGGCGCGCGAACAGGCGCTCCAGCGCAGCCACGTCCTCGTCGAAGAAGCCCAGCTCCTTCAGCCCGTCCAGGTCGCTGTGCTCGGGCAGCAGGCGCATCACCGTGCGCTCGCCAGCGTCGGTGATGATGGTCGACACGCGCACGGTCAGCGCCGAATCCAGCACCGTGGCGCGGAAGCTGCCGTCCTGCGGCCGGCGCTGTTCGGAGATGTCCATCTCCGCGGCCAGCTTGATGTAGCCCAGCAGGCGGTTGAGCGTGGTGGGCATGGCGAACATCGGCCGCAGCACGCCGTCGACGCGGAACAGCACGTGCAGGCTATCGTCCGAGGGCGACAGGTGGATGTCGGTGGTGCGCTCGCGCACCGCGTAGTGCAGCAGGTAGTCGAGCAGCTTCTCGGGGCTGTAGGCGTGGTCGTTGTCCACCGACAGCCGCTTGATCTCGCGTTCGAGCAGGCTTTCGACCGGGTTCTGCGCGAAGTAGTAGGTGTGGCGGATCAGCCGCGCCACCTTGCCGTACTCGCCCTGCAGGAAGCGGCAGCGCAGGCCGCAGCGCTGCAGCACCAGCTGTTCCACCGCCGGCGGATCGGCATCGCCGAGCAGCACTTCCAGGGCGTCGCCGACGCGGCGCAGCGGCAGGAACTGGCGCAGCTGGCACAGTTCGCGGTTGAACATCGCCAGTACCTGCGATTCGGCATGCGGCAGGGTGTCGACCTGCACGTAGTCGATGCCGTTCATCTCGG
Organism: Xanthomonas chitinilytica; assembly: GCF_026107455.2. GTDB lineage: Bacteria > Pseudomonadota > Gammaproteobacteria > Xanthomonadales > Xanthomonadaceae > Stenotrophomonas > Stenotrophomonas chitinilytica. The sequence continues at coordinate 163,167 of NZ_JAPCHY010000003.1, forward strand.
CCAGCACCTGCACGATGTCCGACTCGTTGGCCAGGCCATGCCGGATCAGGATGCGGCCCAGGCGCTGTTTCTCCACCTCGTTCTTCTGCAATGCGTACTGCAGCTGGGTGGCATCGATCAGGCCGCGTTCCAGCAGCCGCTCGCCGAGGCGCGAACCGTCCTTCTGTGCGGCGGTCTGGGGAGCGGAGCGGGTGGGGATGGGGTCAACCGTGGCCATGGTGTTGCGTTTCCGGGGCAGTGGGGCGGCCGGCACCGGAGCGCGCGGCCAGCAGGGTGTCGAGCAGGAGCAGGGTGGCGGGATCGGGCCGGCCGCTGGCCGGCAGGCCGTTGCGCTCCTGCAGGCGTTGCAGTGCCGCGTGCATGCGCGGGCCGTACAGGCCGTCCAGTGCGCCGTCGTAGAGGTCGTGGTCGAGCAGCAGCGCCTGCACCGCCTGCAGGCGCCCGCGATCGCTGTGTCCGGCCAGGAAGTCTTCCGCGCGCAGGCCGGCGCGCCAGCCAGCCAGCCAGCCGTCGCCCTGGCGGCGCAGGCACAGGCCTTCGCGCGAGGGCAGGCGCGCGAGCAGCGATCCGCTTATCGGCTGCACCTGCAGCGGTTGACCGGCCAGGCGCTGCAGGCAGCGGCTCCATTGCCGGTTGGCGTCGTCCGTTGCGGCGGCGGCTGCGGCTGCGGCGGTGGGTGGCGTGGCGACGCGATCGTCGGCACGCGAGTCGGTGCCGCGCACGACCAGGGCGAGCGAGGACATGGCCAGCACGCCGGCCAGCGATGCGGCCAGTGCCAGCGGCAGTCGCGGGCGCGGTCGTGGCTGCGCACCGGCTTCGGCAGCGGCGGTGCGGACCAGCGCCGGATCGATCGCGCGGGCGTCGGCGGCGCGCCCGTACAGGCCGTACAGGCAGCGGTCCATGATCAGGTGGATGCGACGCGGATTGCCGCCGCTGGCGCGGTGCAGGGCCTGCGCGGCGTCGGCGCGCAGGGTGATGCCGGGGCTGGGGTTGCCGGCCGCGGCTAGGCGGAAGCCGACGTAGCGGTGGACGTCGTCGCTGTCCAGCACGTCGAGCTGCACGTGCTTGCAGATGCGGCTGGTCAGCTGGCGGATGCGCTGCTGGTCCAGGTTCTCGCGCAGTTCCGGTTGCCCGGCCAGCACGATCTGCAGCAGCTTCTCCTGGCCGGTTTCCAGGTTGGTCAGCAGGCGCAGCAGCTCCAGGCTTTCGATGTCCAGGTTCTGGGCGTCGTCGATCATCAGCACGCAGGTGGTCTGCTCGCGCCAGCGCCGCACCAGGAAGCGGTTGAGCTGCTCGATGTCGGCAGCCGGGTTTCCCTGCGGCTCGAGGCCGAAATCGCGCAGCACCGCGGCCAGCAGGTCCGCGCCCTGCAGGAAGGTGTTGAACACCATCGAGGTGACCACGCCCTCGCCTTCCAGCGCCAGCAGCAGGCGGCGCAGGAAGGTGCTCTTGCCGGTGCCGACCTCGCCGGTCAGCAGCACGAAGCCGGCGCGGGTGCGCAGGCAGTGCGCGGCTTCGACCAGGTCGCCTTCCAGCCGCGTGGTCTGGAACCAGGCCGCCGCGTCGGGCGTGGGCGGGAACGGCGCGCGCTCCAGTCCCAGGATCTGCAGGTGGCGGGCGAGGGCCGGATTCATTGCTGCTGGGCATCCAGTTCGGCCAGCGCGCGGCTGACCTGCGGCGCGCGCGGATAGCGGCCGGACAGCCGCACCAGCCGGTGGCGGGCCTGGTCGAGATCGCCGCGGCGCGCATCCAGCAGCGCGATGTTGACGCCGGCGTTCATGTCGTCGGGCACGCGTTCGACGATCTGCCGGTAGAGCTTTTCGGCGGTGGCGGTGTCGTTGCTGCCGTGCGCGACCCAGGCATGCATCCGCAGCAGGGTGAGGCTTTCCGCGGGGAGCTGCGCGTCCAGCCGTGCCAGCGCCTGCCGTGCGGCCTCGAGGTCGTTGCCCGCCATCGCCGCTTCGACGCTGCCGATGGTTCTTTCCACCGTGCCGTCGTCGGCCGCGGCAGCCGGCCTTGCGCGGTCGTGGCCGGCGCCGGTGCGCCGCTCGACCGTGATCTTGATGGGCTGCGGAGCGGCTTCGGCCACGGCAGCTGCCGCCACGGGCGGTGGAGCGGTGGCGGGACGCTCCGGTGCCGCGGCAATGTCCGTGGCGGCGAGCGCGGTTGCGGCAGCGGGAGGCGAGGCCGGTTGCGGTTGCGCCGGTACGGCTTGGGCGGTCGCCGCATCGGTGGTGGCGATGGCTGGCGGCGGTGCGGCCTGCCCGCTCATGGATGCGGCGACGGGAGGCTCGGCGGGGGCATCGGCCGTAGCCGCGGATCCGGCATCGACGGCCGAAGGCTGGACGACGACGGTATCCGGGGCGGCCGCACGCGGGAAACGGGAAGCAACCAGCAGCAGGACGGCGACCGCCAGCAAAGCGGCGGCGGCCAGCAGCACGGCGGTGCGCCCGCGGGCGCACCGCCGCGACCACCAGGACGCGCGCGCCGGCAGGCGGCCGGGCATCGCCGGTCCGGCCTGTTCGCGCAGCGCGTCGTAGATCAGGCTCATATCACCTTCACCCGCAGTACCAGCACCAGTTCGCGGGTGTTCTGCTGCTTGCCGCGCGAGCCGAACAGCTTGCCGAAGGCCGGGACGTCGGACAGGCCGGGAATGCCGCTGTCGCTGAGGCTGGCCTTCTGGTCGATCAGGCCGCCGAGCAGCACGGTGTCGCCGTCGCGCAGGTTGAGCGTGGTGGTGATGCCCTTGACGTTGATGATCGGCAGGGTGACCGCATTGCCGTTGGGGAACTCGCGCAGCGTCAGGCTGCCCGGCTCCACCTCGGTCTGCATCGGATGCACCAGCAGTTCCACCGAGCCGTTCTCGTGCACGATGGGGGCCACGCCGATGACCACGCCGGAGAACAGCGAATCGGTCTGGATGTCGGTGGACTGGTTGTAGGCGGTGCCGCCGCCGGTGTTGGAGAAATTGCTGGTCGACTTGGTGACATAGCGGATGTTGGAGCCGACGCTGAGATAGGCCGGGCTGCCGTTGCGCACGCGCACGCTGGGGTTGGACAGCACCTTGACGTTGCCGAAGGTGCGCAGCGCGTTGAGCGCGGCCGAAAAGGTGTCGGACAGGTAGCTCAGGCCCAGGCCGCGGCCGACGGCCGAGCCCAGGGTCTGGTTGGGGAACACGATGTTGCGGCCCTGGTCGCCGAAGCGGCCGTAGCGGCCATAGGGCAGCACGCTGTCGGCCTCGGGCAGGATGGTGGCCGGGTTGTCGCCGTAGATGCCGGCCACGCGGTTGCGCAGCAGGTTCCAGTCCACGCCGTACTGGAAGTCGTCGTTGAGCGAGACGTCCAGGATCTGCGCTTCCACCAGCACCTGGCGGCGCATCTTCTGGGTGGTGTGGCCGATGAGTTCTTCCACCGCGCGGATCTGCGACGGCCGGGCGCGCACGAACAGGGTGCCGGAGCTCGGGTCCAGGCTGTAGCGGCCCTGCTCGGGCGGCGGCGGGTCGTCGGGGCCGCGTGCGGCCGCGGCGGCATTCTGCTCGGCGCCCAGGATCACCTTCAGCGCGGCATCGAGCTGCTTGTACGGGTCGTTGTCCTTGCCGACGCTGCCGCTCATGGTCAGGGTGCCGCGCAGCGACTGGCCGCCGCCGCCGGCGCTCTGCATGCCCGCGCCGAACACGTCGCCGCCGGTGGACAGGTCGAAGGAGGTGCTGGAGTTGAGCAGGTCCACGTTGAAGATGCGCTCGCGCATCTGCCCGACCACCAGCGCGCCGCCGCGCGTCTCGCCGTGCAGGTCGAAGGCGTCGAGGATGTGGTTGTAGACCTCGCGGGCGCTGACGTTGCGCAGGTGCAGGCTGGTGCGCTGGCGCTGTTCCAGCACCCGCGGGTCGACGATCAGGTTCATCTTCAGCTCGTCGGCCAGCGCCCACAGCAGTTGGCCGACATCGGCATTGAACATGCTGATGCTGACCACGGTGTTCTCCAGCGGGTCGTAGGCCGGAGCCAGCGGGGCGGTCTCGGCCTCGCGTTCCAGCGAACGTTCGATCTGCTCGCGCAGGCGGTCCTGCTGCGCGGAGAGCTTGCTCGATTCCTCGACGATGGCCGCGCCGCTGCGTTCGAGCGCCTTGTATTCGGTCGGGGGGAGTTCCTGCGCGCTGCGCGGCGGCATGTTGCTGCAGGCCGAGAGCGTGAGCACGCCCATCGCGCTGACGAGCGCTCGAACCGCGAAGCGGTGTGGACGCGGGCGGGCGGTGGTGGCGTTGGAGTTCATCGGTTCGGTGCCTTGGGAAGGTGCGATGGAATGGCTGGGAAGAAGGACGGCATGGCGCTAGCGGGTCACCGTCATCAGCCAGCCGAGCAGGGTGGTGGGGCTTTCGGCCACGACCACGTCGTCGTAGCGCGCATCGCCCGGGTAGTCGGGCGGGGCGACGCAGGTGCCGGTGCCGGCGGCGAAGGCGCGGTGGGCGCTGCCGTCGAAGCCGGCGGCGATGGTCGCGTCGTCGTCGCGACCGGTGACCGGCGCGACCAGCACGAACGCGGGGTTGAGCGGGGCCGCGCCGCTGGTTGCGCCGGTGCAGTCGGGGGTGCCGCCGGGCAGGTAGTGGGGCTGGCCGGTGGATGGCGCGGCCGTGGCGATGCGGGACAGCGCAGCGGTGAAGCCGCCGATCCCTTCCAGGTCGGGAAGATCGACCGCCTCCGGCAGCGGTGCGGCCAGGTCGGTGCCGCCGGCGCCACGGTAGACGCCGTAGCGCAGCCGCTGGGCGCGCACCGGCATGTCCAGCCCCAGGCTCTCGTAGGGCAGCCAACCGGTATTCAGGCCACCGCCGCAGACGCCCCCCCCGGCCTCGCGGCCGGCATCGCCCTGGGACGAGCTGTCCGGGCAGGGCAGGCGCTTGTTGCGCAGCGCGAACGTACGCAACGCCTGGCGGGCGGATTCGGCATGGGCGCGGGCGGCGTTGTGCTGGCGCGCCTGGCCGATGTTGTCGAATGCGGAAACCGCGGTCACGGCGAGCATGCCGAGCACGGCGACGACCACCGCCAGCTCGACCAGCGAGAAGCCGGCATCGGCGCCTGGCTTGATCGGTGATGGGGGAAACGACCGGCCACGCATGTCATTGCGCCCGTCCCGCTGCCGCGGCGGGCGGGGCAACCGTCACGTCGTAGCGCAGCTGGCCCTGCAGCTGCTGCAGTTCGTTGACGATCTCGGCATGGCGCTGGTGGCGCTGCGGGCTGTCCGGCAGCTGGGTGGATTCGGCCAGTTCGCGTGCCAGCAGCTGCGCGCGCTTGGCGACGACCAGGTTGTTGCGCAGGGCGTCTATCCGCATTTCCGGAGGCGCCTTGCCCGATTTTTCCAGCGCATCGAGCTGCAGCAGCAGGTCGTCCGCCATCCGGATGTTGTGCTGTGACTGCTGGCGGATATCGGCGATCGACTTGCCCACCTCGATCATGGCTGCCGGCGGCGGCGCCCCGCCGGCAACGGCTTGCGCCAGCGCCGTGCCGGTCGCCGCCGGCGCGGCGTCGTGCTGCATCCACGGCGGCGTTTCGGCAGCGGCGTGGGGAGCGGCCGCTGCCGGATCTTCGGCGGCGGCGGCGACGGCAGCAGCGGTGGAAAGTGTCTGGGGCGCAACGGCGCCGGCGTCGTCGTTGCCGACGCTGCGCACGGCCATGAGCACCAGGATGCCGACGGCGATGACGGCCGCGGCCCACAGCAGGGATCTGTATCCGGGCTTCATTGCACTGCTCCGGCGGCCGACTGGTACGGCGAAGGCACCGGGTGGACGACGCGCTCGCCATCCGGACTCTCGATGCGCACCCAGTCGGCACCGATGGCGCCCACGCGCGAGCCGTCGGTCAGCCGTGTGCCGGTGCGGACGTGGCGGCCATCGATGATGGCGCTGCGGCGGCCGTTGGCTTCCAGCACCACCGAGACGGAATGCGCCACCGGCTCGCCGGCGCTGCCGCCGACGTGGGCCGGAAGCGAGCCGGCACCGGCGGCAGCCGGCCGCGGGGAAAGCGCCAGCAGCGGCCGTCCGTCGTCGGAGAAACCGGTCTGGCGCAGCTGTGCGATCCGCTGCTGCATCTGCCGGTTGCGTTCGATGGCGGCGCGCAGTTCGACCATCGCCGCGGTTTCGTCGGCATCGATACCCAGGTGCAGCACCGCAGGCTTGACGATGACCATCGTCGCCAGCCAGCCGGTGACCGCCAACCAGACGGCCAGGGCGATGGCCGCGGTGAATTTCATCTTCATGGGCGGGCCTCCAACGGCTGCGCTGCCGGGCTCTTGAGCAGGTAGGAGAAGAACCCGCCGGCCGAACGGGTGTTGGCCCCGCCGGCCTGTGGATCGATCGGCTGCGGGTCGAACCCGGCCCGACGCAGGCGTTCGACGAAGGTCGGCACCTGCATCCCGGGCGTACCGCGGTAGGAATCGGCCACGCCATCGACGCGCAGGGTGTAACCGCCGTTCCCCGCCGGTTGCGGCTGTGGCGGCGGCATGCCCGGAACCGGGTTGGCGGGCGCTGGTTCCTCGAGGCGTACGCGCAGCACCCGCACCTGGCCGGCGGCGGCGTCGCGCACCAGCGCCAGGCTGGCGCTGGGATCGACGCCGGCCTGCAGCCGCGCGGCGCGTTCGATGAAGGCCTGCGTGGCGGCGAAGTTCTCGGGCATCGCCTCCCGCGTCCGCAGCGCGTCGATGCGCTGCTCGATCGCGGCGATCTCCTCGCCCAGTTGCGCCGAGCGGGCATTGGCTTCGCTGGCGCCCAGCGCCCAGCGCGTGCCCAGCGCACCCAGCGTGATCGCGAATACCAGCGAGGCCGCGCTGGCGATGGGCAGCGCCCATTCGGCGATCCAGGCGATGCGGCTGGCCAGCGGGTTGACCGCGATCGGGGCACCGGCCATCGACTGGATCCAGCCGATGCCGCTGCGGTACTCGTTGCCGTCCTCGTCCACGACCTGTCGCAGCGGGACGCTGGCGACCGGCAGGCCGCTGCGTGCGGAGAAGATCTCGCGCAGGACGTCGTCGGTCCATGGCTCGCCCTCGGCCGGGCGCGGAACCAGCACCGGGCACCACTGCATCGACAGCGGCTCCAGGTTGTCCTCGGCATTGCCCAGGTCCTCGGCGAACCGCTCGGCGAGCGCACCGGCGGTCATCGCCAGATCGCCGGGATCGTCGCTGTAGGCCAGTGCGGTGCGGTACACCATGTCGTGCTTGAGCATGGCCAGCACGCTGATCTGGCGGCCGGACTGCAGCACCATGCCGACGCCGGGCCTGAGCGACTTCCACAGCAGCGAGGTGAACGGGATCAGCAGGCAATGGTCCGGCTGCGCCTCGGCCCAGGCATAGGTCTGCTGCCACACGTCCAGCGGAACCGCGGTGAACAGGGTCTGGTAGCCGGCGCCGACGCTGCGCGTCTTGTGGATCAGGATCTTGCTTTCGCTGTCGATCAGGCCGTCCGAGCGCAGGCGTCTTTCGATCAGCGCCACGGCGTGCGCGGGGCTGCCTTCGAGCGAGATGACGTTGCTGACCGCGTTCTCGAAGTCGCTGACCACCATCGCCGCACGCGACAGCCGCGGTCGGCCGGGGCTGCGCGACACGGTCCGGCCGTCGAACACCAGCCACTGCCCCTGTTGCTGGATGACGTGGAGCAGGCTCATGGTGCGCTGGTTCCCTGGTAGGTGGCGGCATCGCCGGCGGTCTGGAACAGCAGGCTGCCGCGCAACGTCAGCGTCAGCGGCGCGGCCTTCCGGTCGACGCTGTCCGGCGGGTCGAACAGGCCTTCCTCGGGATGGGAGACGGACAGTTCGAACGCCTCGGCACCGAACATGCGGTCGTGGGCGCGCTGCACGGTGGCGAGCAGCGGCAGGGCATCCTCGCGGCTCATCTGGCTCTGCCGCAGGTTGATCAGGCGCTCGCCCCAGGCCTCCGGCGACAGCCCGTGGGAACGGGCTTCGGCCAGCAGCTGGCGCGCCCCCTCGGCATGATCCACGCGCAGCTTCGTCTCCTGCTCGCGCACCCGCATTTCCGACAGCGACTGGTTGCGGTCGCCCAGCCGCTGGTAGGCATCGGCCAGGGCAGAGCGCGCGTTGACGAACCAGATCGCCGCCACCACCAGCGTGGCCAGGGTGACGGCGAACAGCAGCAGCGAGGTGCGCCGCGATTGGCGCAGCCGCGCAAGCAGGACGGAGGGCATCATCGGCTTACTGGTTCATCTTGTAGTTGGCGACCACCGTCATCACTTGGTCGTCGTCGGTGGCGGTGCCGAAGGTCTGTCCGTCCGCGACGTTGGATGCCACCGAACCGGTGTTGTTGCCGCCCCATTCGTTGCCGATGCTGGCCGCCGTGGTTGCCCCGCCGGCGCCGGTGGCGGGACGGGTCTGGATGCCGTACTGGCGGAACGCGCCGTTGGCGGCATCGGCCTTGCCGTCGATCATCTGGTCCAGGGCGCGGGCCAGGTCGGGGGTGAGGCCGGTGATGATCATCGAGTTGCCCGACCCGTGCAGGCTGCCGGGCTTGTTCCAGCTGAAGCAGATGCGGATTTCCTGCGGATTGCCGTTGGTGTCCAGGTAGGCGTAGCGGTCTTCCTTGCCCTCGCCGCGACCGGGCGGCAGGGTGATGCCGGCGCGGCGCACCAAGTCGCGCAGGTCGAACGCGGCGTCGCCTTCCTTGGTGCGGTTGAGGCCGCTGGTGGTGGGCAGCGGGTCCGCACCGGAGCAGATCAGGCTGGGCTCCTGGGCATTGCTCATGTCGCCGCCGGAGAAGCCGGTGGTGTAGTGGGCACCATTCACCATCAGCTGCGGAGCGGACTGGTTGTCGCCGATGGGTGCGCCGTAACGCTGATGGAAACTGTTGTAGGCGACCACCCACTGGTCGACGAACTTCTGCTTGATGCGGGTGTATTCGGCGTTGCGCTGGACGTCGCGGCCGATCATCACCGCGCCCAGGATGACGCCGATGATGACCAGGACGACGGCCATTTCGACCAGCGTGAAGCCGCCTTGCCGGCGATTGGATGGTGCTCGCATGAGTGAAACCCCTGTGGATGAACGGGCGCGCGCCGGTCGCGGAGACCGGGCGGACGGATTGCATCGACATCAATACCCCGCCAACGTAAGAGGCCCGTAAGAGCGCGCTGGTGTTCTTCGCCCCGGCATCGGTATCGTTGGGGTTTCCTCCGGCCGCAGCCCATCGCCATGTCCCCGATCCGACGTACCTGCCTGCTTGCCTTGCCGTTGCTCGCGCTGTTCTGCGCCGCTGCCCCCGCCGCCGACCGCATCACCGGCCACGGCTTCGCCACCCGTTCGGAGGTGATCGCGCCGCACGCGATGGCCGCCACCTCGCACCCGTTGGCCACGCAGATCGCGTTGGATACGATGAAGTCCGGCGGTTCGGCCGTGGATGCGGCGATCGCCGCCAATGCCGCGCTCGGGCTGATGGAGCCGACCGGCAACGGCATCGGCGGCGACCTGTTCGCCATCGTCTGGGACCCGAAGACCAGCAAGCTCTACGGTTACAACGGTTCGGGGCGGTCGCCGAAATCGCTGACGCTGGCCGAGTTCCAGCGCCGCGGGCTGAAGGAGATCCCCGCCCATGGCCCGCTGCCGGTGTCGGTGCCCGGCGCGGTCGACGGCTGGTTCGCATTGCACGAGCGCTTCGGCCGCAAGCCGATGGCCGAGAACCTGGCGCCGACCATCCGCTACGCGCGCGAAGGCCATCCCGTGCACGAAGTGATCGCCTACTACTGGGACCGCTCGGTGCCGCGGCTGTCGCCGTACCCGGGCTTCAAGGAACAGTTCACCATCGACGGGCGCGCGCCGCGCAAGGGCGAGCTGTGGAAGAACCCGAACCTGGCCGACACCCTGCAGAAGATCGCCGACGGCGGCCGCGACGCCTTCTACAAGGGCGAGATCGCCCGCACCATCGGCGACTATTTCAAGGCCAACGGCGGCTTCCTGGGCTACGAGGACATGGCCGCCCACGAAGGCGAGTGGGTCGAGCCGGTGAGCAGCAACTACCGCGGCTACGACGTGTGGGAGCTTCCGCCCAACAGCCAGGGCATCGCCGCGCTGCAGATCCTCAACGTGCTCGAAGGCTACGACTTCTCGAAGATCCCGTTCGGCTCGCCCGAGCACGTGCACCTGTTCGTCGAGGCCAAGAAGCTGGCCTTCGCCGATCGCGCGCGTTTCTACGCCGACCCGGCGTTCCAGCCGGCGCCGGTGGCGAAGCTGGTGTCGAAGGAATACGCCGCCGAGCGGCGCGCGCTGATCTCGATGGACAAGGCCTTGAAGGAAGTGCAGCCGGGCACGCCCAGGCAGCTGGAGGAGGGCGACACCATCTACCTGACGGTGGCCGACGCCGACGGCATGATGGTGTCGCTGATCCAGTCCAACTACCGCGGCATGGGCAGCGGCATGGCGCCGCCGGGACTGGGCTTCATCCTGCAGGACCGCGGCGAGATGTTCGTGCTGCAGAAGGGCCATCCCAACGGCTACGCGCCGGGCAAGCGGCCGTTCCAGACCATCATCCCGGCCTTCGTCAGCAAGGACGGACAGCCGTGGATCAGCTTCGGCGTGATGGGCGGGGCGATGCAGCCGCAGGGCCATGCGCAGATCGTGATGAACCTGATCGATTTCGGCATGAACCTGCAGGAGGCCGGCGATGCGCCGCGCATCCAGCACGAGGGCTCGACCGAGCCGACCGGGCAGGCCACCGCCATGCGCGACGGCGGCGAGGTGAATCTGGAAACCGGCTTCCCGTACGAGACGGTGCGCGCGCTGATGCGCAAGGGCCACCGCGTGGTGTTCGCCGACGGCCCGTACGGCGGCTACCAGGCGATCATGCGCGACCCGCAGACCGGCGTGTACTACGGCGCCTCGGAAAGCCGCAAGGACGGGCAGGCCGCCGGCTACTGAGCCGGCCACCCGCATCGCCCATCAGTCGCGGTCCAGTGCCCGTGCCGCTTCGGCGCGGGTCTGTTCCTGCGCCGCCGTCTCGCGTTCGATCCAGGCCTCGATCATGTGCCGCGCACGCTGCGCCTGGCGGCGCTGGCGGTTGTATTCCTGGTCCAGCACCCGGTACAGCGAGACCATCACCAGCGCCATCAGCAACGCGAACGGCAGCGCGGCGATGGTGATCATGCCCTGCAGCGCATCCAGCCCGCCGGCCAGCAGCAGCGCCGCGGCGATCAGCGCGATCGCCATGCCCCAGACCAGCTTGCGCGCCAGCGGCGGATCGCCGGCCTCGTCGGTGGACATGCTGGCCAACACCAGCACCGCCGAGTCGGCCGAGGTGACGAAGAAGATCATCAGCAGCAACAGCGCGATGCCGGACAGCAGCAGCGGCGCCGGCAGGCTGTCGAACAGGGTGAACAGCACGGTTTCGTAGCCGTTGCCCAGCGCCTGCACCAGATCGACGTGACCGAACAGCTGCGACCACAGTGCGGTGCCGCCGAACACCGAGAACCAGAAGAAGCCCAGCAGGGTCGGCGCCAGCACCACGCCGACGACGAACTCGCGCACGCTGCGGCCGCGCGAGATGCGGGCGATGAACGCGCCGACGAACGGCGCCCAGGCGATCCACCACGCCCAGTAGAAGATGGTCCAGTCGGCGACCCAGGTGCTGCCGGAGAACGGCGACATGCGCAGGCTCATCGTCACCAGCTGGTTGAGGTAGGAGCCGAGCGTGGTGGTGAAGGTATCGAAGATGAAGCCGGTGGGGCCGAGCACCAGCACCGCCGCCAGCAGCAGCGCGGCCAGTGCCAGGTTGAAGTTGGACAGCCACTTGATGCCGCGGTGCACGCCGCTGGTGGTCGAGGCCATGTACAGCACGAAGGCGATGGCGATGATGGTCATCTGCACCGGCACGCTGGCGGTGATGCCGAACACGCGCTGCAGGCCGGCGGCGATCTGGGTCGTGCCGAAGCCCAGCGTGGTGGCCACGCCGATGGCGGTGGCCACCACCGCGGCGATGTTGACCGCCTGGCCGATGACGCCGCGATGGTGGCGGCCGATCACCGGCTGCAGCATGTCGCTGACCAGGCCGCGGCCGTTGCGGTTGAACTGGAACCAGGCCATCGCCAGGCCGATCAGCGCGTAGATCGCCCACGGGTGCAGGCCCCAGTGGAAGAACGCGTAGCGCATCGAGGCGCGGGCCGCCTCCATGCTCTGCGGCGCCAGCCCTTCCGGCGGCTTGACGTAGTGGGAGACCGGCTCGGCCGCGCCCCAGAACACCAGGCCGATGCCCATGCCGGCGGCGAACAGCATCGACATCCAGCTGGCGCGGGAGAAGTCCGGCTCGGCGTCCTCGCCGCCGATGCGCAGGCCGGCGAAGCGGCCGAAGGCCAGGTACAGCAGGAAGGCGAGGGCGAGGAAGACGACCAGCAGGTACATCCAGCCGGCGCCGCGGACGACCTCGGCCAGCACCGTCTGGATCACGTTGTTGAAGGGGCCGGGGGCGAAGCCGGCGATCAGCACCAGTACGGCGACCAGCGCGATGGAAACACGAAACACCATGGAGGAGCTTCTCCGATCAAGGGGGATGAGGGGAGCGAGCCTGGGCTTGCAAACGGCCGCCAGCGGCGCGAAGGCGATGGCTGGGGCAGCGATGCCGGTGCGACCGGCGGGGTAGGGCGGTCGGGACCGCACGAAGCTTGGGAATTTTACTGAACGGGGCGTCATGGTTCCGTTATGCGTGGCCCGCCGCGACGCATGGGCGAGCCCGCGCCTTTGTGGTCTAATGCCGCCCGAAGCGGGGGTACCGCGGTCGCATGGCCACGGTTGAGACAGACCCTTCGAACCTGATCCGGTTGATACCGGCGTAGGGAAGCTTCGCAGATTCAGCGGCATTCACCGGCAGCGCCGGGAAGCCGTGCATCGTGCGCCGCCGCTTCGTCCGCGTCGCGAGACACCTTCCGCCGTCCGGCCGTCCAACGCGCCGCCGTGCGTGGGGAGCCTCGCAAGCCGGGACACCCGCTTCGGGGATCCCATTGCAACCACAGGACGAATGCCATGAATGCCGTGCCTTCCACGCTGCAGCAACAGACCGAACAGCTTTCCGAATCCGTGACCCGGCCCATTCCCGGCTCGCGCAAGATCTTCGTCGAGGGTTCGCGGCCCGACCTGCGCGTGGCCATGCGCGAGATCGCGCAGTCGCGGACGCCGACCCTGTTCGGCGGCGAAGAGAATCCGCCGATCACCGTCTACGATCCGTCCGGCCCGTACACCGATCCGGACGCGCACATCGACCTGCGCGCCGGCCTGGCGCCGCTGCGCGCCGGCTGGATCGCCGAGCGCGGCGACACCGAACTGCTGCCGCAGCTCAGCTCCGAATTCGGCCGCGGCCGCCAGACCGATCCGCGGCTGGATGCGGTGCGCTTCCCGGCCCGCACGCTGCCGCGCGTGGCCAAGGCCGGCGCCAACGTCACCCAGATGCACTATGCGCGTCGCGGCATCGTCACCCCGGAGATGGAGTACGTGGCGATCCGCGAGAACCAGCGGCTGGACGCGGTGCGCGATGCCCTGCTGTCGAGCCAGCATCCGGGCGAGAACTTCGGCGCCAGCATCCAGAGGGTCATCACCCCGGAATTCGTGCGCGACGAGATCGCCCGTGGCCGCGCCATCCTGCCCAACAACATCAACCACCCCGAGAGCGAGCCGATGATCATCGGCCGCAACTTCCTGACCAAGATCAACGCCAACATCGGCAACAGCGCGGTGTCCTCTGGCATCGCCGAGGAAGTGGAAAAACTGGTGTGGGCGATCCGCTGGGGCGGCGACACGGTGATGGACCTGTCCACCGGCAAGCACATCCACGAGACGCGCGAGTGGATCGTCCGCAACTCGCCGGTGCCGATCGGCACCGTGCCGATCTACCAGGCGCTGGAGAAGGTCGACGGCCGCGCCGAGGAACTGACCTGGGAGATCTTCCGCGACACCCTGGTCGAGCAGGCCGAGCAGGGCGTGGACTACTTCACCATCCACGCCGGCGTGCTGCTGCGCTACGTGCCGCTGACCGCCAGGCGCGTCACCGGCATCGTCTCGCGCGGCGGCAGCATCCTCGCCAAATGGTGCCTGGCGCACCACAGGGAGAACTTCCTCTACACCCACTTCGAGGACATCTGCGAGATCATGAAGGCCTACGACGTGGCCTTCTCGCTCGGCGATGGCCTGCGCCCGGGTTGCATCGCCGACGCCAACGATGCCGCCCAGTTCGGCGAACTGGAAACCCTGGGTGAGCTGACGAAGGTCGCCTGGAAGCACGACGTGCAGACCATGATCGAAGGCCCCGGCCACGTGCCGATGCAGCTGATCAAGGAGAACATGGACAAGCAGCTGCGCGAGTGCGGCGAGGCGCCGTTCTACACGCTGGGGCCGCTGACCACCGACATCGCGCCGGGCTACGACCACATCACCAGCGCGATCGGCGCGGCGATGATCGGCTGGTACGGCACCGCGATGCTCTGCTACGTCACGCCGAAAGAACACCTGGGTCTGCCCAACCGCGAGGACGTGCGCGACGGCATCATGGCCTACAAGATCGCCGCGCATGCGGCCGACCTGGCCAAGGGCCACCCGGGCGCGCAGGTGCGCGACAACGCATTGAGCAAGGCGCGCTTCGAGTTCCGCTGGGAGGACCAGTTCCATCTCGGCCTGGACCCGGAGAAGGCCAAGGAATTCCACGACGAGACCCTGCCCAAGGATGCGCACAAGTTGGCCCACTTCTGTTCGATGTGCGGCCCGCATTTCTGCTCGATGAAGATCACCCAGGACGTGCGCGACTATGCCGCCGAGCACGGCGTGGACGAGACCGCGGCATTGGCGGCGGGCATGGCGGAAAAGTCCGAGCAGTTCCGGCGGCAGGGAGCCGAGGTCTACCGGCAGGAGTGAATCCCGCGGGCGGTCCGCTGGCCGGGGTGGGTGTTCTCCCGGCCTCTCCCCCGATCGCGACTGGTGGCCATAGGGCCACCAGTCGCGAGCTTTTCGGGCAGGTCCGGCAGACGTTCCTTCCGCGGATGGGCGATGGACTCCTTGTTCCCCCTGGTTTGACGCGGCGGCATGCAGGCGCGTGCTAGCGTGCTGCCGTCAACTGCCGCGGAGATCCGTCATGTCGCCTGCCAAGGTCGTTTTCCGGCTGTTCCTGCTGATCCTGGTCTGCCTGCCGGCAGCCTGCGCCACCGGGCCACGCATCAGTGCCGAAGCGGACCCGAGCGCCGACTTCCAGCGCTACCGCAGTTTCGCCTTCTATGACCCGTTGGCCATCGAACAGCACGGCTACAGCACCATCACCAGCAATCGCATCCGGGCGGCGGTGACGGCGCAGATGGAGGCGCGCGGCTACGTGTTCGACGAGGCCGATCCCGACCTGTGGGTCAACATCAATGCCTATCTGCAGGAGAAGACCAGCGTCACTTCCATGCCGGAAGTGGACTACGGCTACTACTACAGCTACCGGGCGCGTTCCTACGTCGCCGTGCCGTACTGGCGCGACCGCACCGACGTGCGGAAGTACACCGAAGGGACGCTCAACGTGGACCTGGTCGACGTGAGCAAAAGGCAGCTGGTATGGGAAGGCATCGCGGTGGGAACCGTGGGGCGCCTCGATCCGCAGCGCCGGGACCAGAAGATCGACGAGGCGGTGGCCGGCATCTTCTCCCGCTTCCCCTATCGTGCCGGCACCGGCGGTCCGTGAATGATGTCTGCCGGACAGCGCTGCTTTCCGGGCTATTGGTGAAGTCTGGGCGGAAGGTTGCGGCGACATGACGCCCGGGTAGCTGCCGACCGCAGCTGCCTGCAGCCGGGCCGGACGCCTGTTCCGGGTTTGCCGGTGTGTTCCAGGTTGTCCGTGGCGTAGGTGCTTTCATCACGCGCGGGGCATGGACTGCCGCGTGCGCGTTTCCCGGTGGGCATCGGGAGATCTCGAACCGGCATTCGCATAGGGCGCTTTATCCAAGCTTCAGCTTGCTGTCTGCGCACGTGCCGGAAGACGGGTTCCATCACGACTGCGGACGGGCGTGAAGCCCGGCTGGAGCGGCCTGCAGGTGCGATGTGCATGGCGGCGTCCGGTGCGTGGTGGAGCGCGATGACGCTGGCAAGTCGTCGAAAAGCTGAATGCCAGATAAAAAAATCGCGCCCGAAGGCGCGAATCTTGTCGCAGTTTATGTGAATTCGTCGGCGAGAGAGAGCCTGATGTCGTCCACGCGGGGGCGCAGTTAACAGGTCATAGGCTAGTATTCGCGCGCTTCGAATTTTTTGCCTTTTGCGCTGATGCCTTTTGCGGATTGTGGCGGCTCGTCCTCGGGGCGGGTCGTGGCGAAACGGCACCGGTTTTTTTTGCGCTCCAGCGTTCATGTTCCAGATGGAATGACCAGTATCGAAACAGAACAGCCGACATCCGACCGGGTACAGATCGGCGAATGCATGGTGGTGCTGTCGGCGCGCGAGGTCCATGTACCTGGCGCGCGGCGTCCGCGCCGACTCACGCCCAAGGCGCTGGGTGTGCTGATCGCGTTGATCCGCACGCCGGGGCGGGTGCTGACGCGCGATGAGCTGTTCGCCGAAGTGTGGCCGGATACGCTGCCCACCAACGATGTGCTGACACAGGCCGTCACCCAGCTGCGCAAGGCGTTCGCAACGGCGGACGGCGATGGCGGTACCGTCTATATCGAGACGATCGCCAAGACCGGTTATCGCCTGCTGGCGCCGGTGACTTGGCTGCGGGACGGCAGCGGAGGCGACGGCGAGGCTGCTGTCGAGGCCGGGAAAACACCCGATCCCATCATCGCGGAATCGACGGTTGTGGATATGCCTGCGCCGGAAGCATCAGCGGCGCGGATGTCGTCGATCCGGCGCAGGGTGCGCCGCTACGTGTTGATCGCCATCGGTGCGGTGCTGGTATGCAGCACGCTGGTGATGGCGCTGCTGCTGTTGCAGCGCGCACCACTCTCGGCCGCCGAGGCAGCCATCGACGAAGGTGTACGGGTGATCAGCAGTCCGGAGCGCCCCTACCGGCTGGTGACCGCCACCGCCGGTTTCGAGGTCTACCCGACGGTGTCGCCGGACGGTTCGCAGGTGGCCTATGCCGCCGAAGTACCGGGCCGCGAAGGCAGCGTTATCAAGTTCCAGACCACCGGCACCGCACCGGCACGCCGGTTGGCAACGCCGCCGGATGGTCATTCCGACCGGTTCCCGGCATGGTCGCCGGACGGACGCGAGATCGCGTTCGCCCGCTTCGGCCCGGAAGGAACATGCGAGGTGCTGATCGCCAGTGCCACCGGCGGTTCACTGCGGCGCGCCACACGCTGCGATGGCACCGACATGCTCAGCTTCGACTGGACCCCGGACGGGCACGGCCTGGTGTTCGGTTCGATGACCGGGGTCTACGCCAACCGCGGCATCCGCCGGCTGGACATCGCCACGGGGCGTTGGGAGCCGCTGCGCTACGCGGTGGGCGCCGACGATTTCGACTACGCGCCGCGCTATTCGCCCGATGGCCGCCGGATCGCGTTCGTGCGCAATCCGCAGCTGGGCGATCTGTGGTGGATGCCGGCCGAGGGCGGCGAGGCCGAAGCGCTGACCAACGACGCGGCGGAGATCCGTGGTTGGGCTTGGCAGCCGGACAGTCGCGGCATCGTCTTCGGCCGCCGTATCGACAGCGAATCGCGCTTGTATCGACTGGATGTCGAGACCAGGACGCTGCGCGACCTGGGGGTGGACGATGCACAGATGCCGGCGGTCTCGCGTTCGCACAATCTGCTGGCCTTCGTGCATCGGCGCCCGCAGTTCGGTCTGTACCGGATCGCGCTGGCGGATGCGTCGCAACCGCCGCAGGCGACCCGGTTGCTGGCGTCTTCCGGTCGCGACGGTCAACCAATGGTGGCCCCCGATGGACGGCAGCTGGTCTTTACTTCCGACCGTTCGGGCACCTTCTCGCTATGGTGGGTGGATCTGGAACAACCGGAGTCGGTGCGCCCGATCGAAGGAATACGGCCGGAGGCCCGGCAGGCGCCGGCCTGGTCGGCGGACAGCAGCCACTTGCTGGTGGTGGGGCGCGACGAGCATGGGGAGGCATCGATCCATGAGATCACGCCCGAAAGTGGCCAGGCCACGCGCCTGCCGGTGCCGTCGCGACAGCCGTTGCAGGTGCTGTATGGAGCCGACGACAACCACCTGCTGGTGATCGAGCGCGATGAAGACGAGCGTACGCGGCTGGTGCTGTTCGACCGCGGCGCGACACCGTGGCGCGAGCTGGCGGCGATCGAGGGGGTTTCGCAGGCGCGTTACGACGCCACCGGCGAGCGGGTACTGTTCACCCGGCTGTCCGGCGGCGGCCTGTGGGCGGCCGATCCCTCGCTGGCGGAGAACAGTGTCCGGTCGCTGGATCCGCAGGTGCCGTCGCGCTGGCGCTACCGGACCTGGACAGTGATGCCGGGGGGCGAGGTGGGCTATCTATCCACGCAGACGGACTGCGCCAGCGTATTCAGCCTTATCGGCAACGCGATGTCCGGGCGTTGCCTGGATGAGGATCGGCTCAGTTCCAGCAACGGTTTCAGCGCAGCGCCGGATGGCAGCGCCCTGTATGCCGCATTGGCGGTGGCCGATGGCACCGATATCGCGGTGATGGAGCTGCCGTCGGTCTCCCCGAAACAGCTGTTCGGCATCTCCAAGTTGTTGCCATTGCTGGAAAAAGACCCTTCGTGATTCCTTCGTTGCGGCCTCGGTGCGAATTCGTGGCTTTCTCGTGAAGACGTCCTGACCGCTGCTGCCCGATTTGGCAAAACCATCGGCCACTCATGGCAAAACGATGGTGTATGCAATGCGTCAGTTGTCCTGGGCCGATCGCGGCCAGTCGGTGTCTCTCGACAAGCCAGGCGAGGAAGGTCTGCTTCCTGCCTGCCTGGGCGTGGCGCGGCTGGGCAGCCTGCAAACGCCGGGAACCACGTTCACGGTGTGGATGCAGTTGCGCGGAAGCGCCTGGGTCGAGGCCAAGGAGGGCAAGTTCCGGCTGCGCCAGCGCGAATGGATCGCCTTCGAGAAGGAATCGAGGCCGCTGGTGCAGGCGGGTCGCGACGGCCTGTGCATCGGCCTGAGCCTGGATGCGCAGGCGCTGCGTGCGCTCGGCCAGCTGGCCGACTGCGGTCTGTATGCCGGCCACGGCCGCATGTCGCGTGGCGAAGCGCGGGTGGCGTTGCGGTTGTGGCGCGAAGCGTTGGACGACAGCCAGGCCATGCAGCGGCTGCGCCCGGTACTGCTGCACCTGGCCTCGCTGCAGCGCGAGCTGTCCGATGGCGTGCAGCGCTGCCCGGGGCGATCGCGCAGCCGCAAGCGCCAGGTATTCGGGCGCATGCAGCGTGCGCGCCTGTACCTGGAAGGCAACAGCCACCGCGTGGTGCGCATCGGCGAACTGGCGGAACTGACCAACTTCTCCAGCTGGTACCTGTCCAAGACCTTCCAGAGCCTGTACGAGGAAAGCCCGCAGTCGCTGTCGGCGCGGCTGCGGCTGGAGCGCGCCGCGCTGCTGCTGCGCGATACCGACATGATGATCGGCGAGGTCGCCGCCGCCAGCGGATTCGACAACTGCTGCAGCTTCGCGCGGGCGTTTCGCGCCCGTTTCGGTACTTCGGCCACGCGCTACCGCGAGTCGGCCGTGAACCTTCCGCCAGATTCGGCAAAGTCTCCGGGCGTGTCGCGCAAACCCATCGCTTCAGTGTGAACGTAACGTTCAGAGGCGTTTAACACGCCACTAACGTAACTGGAGAGATTGATGAAATTTCGTACTCCCGCAGTGCGGCTGGGCCTTCTGCCCGCCGGCATCGCGATCGCGTTGACGCCGGCATTTGCGTCGGCGCAGGAAGCAGGCGGCACCACCGATCTGGACCGTATCGAGGTCACCGGCTCGCGTATCCGCGGCGCCAACATGGAAACCCAGCAGCCGATCCTCACGCTGAGCCGTGAGAACCTGGAAAAGCAGGGCTTCACCAGCGTCGCCGACGTGTTGCAGAACCTGACCTCGGCCGGCTCGCCGGCGATCTCCCGTTCCGAAGCCCTGGCTTCGGGCGAGAACGTGGGTGGCTACTACATCGACATCCGCAATCTGGGCGCCACCCGCACCCTGGTGCTGATGAACGGTAAGCGTCTGGGCGCCACCACGGGCGGCTACCAGGACCTGAGCCAGATCCCGATGGCGGCGATCGAGCGCATCGAGATCCTGAAGGACGGCGCTTCGGCCATCTACGGTTCGGACGCCATTGCCGGTGTGGTCAACGTGATCACCCGCAAGCGCTTCGACGGTGCTGAAGCCAGCGTCTACGTCGGCCAGTACGGCGAAGGCGACGGCGACACCACGCAGTATTCGTTCACCCTGGGTGCCGAAGGCGAGCGTGGTGGCGTGACCCTGTCTGCCGAATACTCGAAGCAGGATCCGGTGTGGGCGAAGGACCGCTGGTACTCGAAGGATGGCGGCCTGGGCCCGAACAGCACCAGCGACAGCTGGAGCCCGGTCAGCCAGAACGGTTCGTGGTTCGGCCCTTGCGGTCCGGGCGGCGCCGATGCGTGGTGCACCCTGAACAAGGGTGGGGATCCGACCAATGTCGCCGATTACCACCCGATCACCACCGACGAGTACGCCAATTCCAACCAGCAGATGATGCTGCAGACCGGCATCGAGCGTAAGTCGGTCTATATCAACGGCAACTACGATGTCACCGATTCGGTGACCTTCAATGCCGACCTGCTGTACAACGAGCGCACCACCAACCAGCAGATCGCCGGTTATCCGTACCAGTCGGGTTCCTTCGAAACGCCGCTGTCGGCTGACAGTGCGTTCAACCCGATCGGTGAGGAAGTCGATTTCCGCCGTCGCCTGTGGGATGTGCCGCGCACCACCGAGAGCAAGCTGAAGACCTTGCGCTTCGCTCCCAGCCTGAGCGGCTACTTCGAGTTCGCCGGCAAGACCTTCGACTGGAACGTCGGCGCCCTCTGGAACCGCAACGAAGTCACCAAGACCAACCACGGCGACATGAGCCTGATCGCCGCGCGCCAGGCGCTCGGTCCGTCGTTCATCAACGCCGATGGCGTCGCTCAGTGCGGTACTGCAGCCGACCCGGTCGACCTGACCGCTTGCCGTCCGTGGAATCCGCTGCTGCCGTATGGCGTGGATGGCCCGGGGTCGCTGGCCGACCCGGATACCGCTGCGTTCCTGTTCCCGTACTACACCTCGACGGGTACCACCAAGACCACCAGCTTCAACGCCGACCTGTCGGGTTCGATCGTGACCCTGCCGGCGGGTGAGCTTGGCTTCGCCATTGGTGTGGAGCACCGCGAAGAAGAAGGCCGCTTCGTTCCGGATGCGTTCGCGCAATCGGGTGAGTACACCGGTCTGGCTTCGACCACCACCAACGGCAAGTACGACCTGGATGAGCTGTACCTGGAGTTGAACATCCCGGTGCTGGCCGATGTCGCTTTCGCCAAGGAACTGACCGTCAACATTGCCGGCCGTTACTCGGACTACAGCAACTTCGGTGACACCACCAACGGCAAGTTCGGCATTACCTGGCGTCCGGTGGAGGAGCTGCTGGTCCGCGGCACCTATGCCGAGGGCTTCCGCGCACCGTCGATCGACAACCTCTACGGCGGTATCGGCTCCTCGTTCGAGAAGTACGTGGATCCGTGCAGCGTGGGCGTCGCTGGCAGCGTCGCCGGCAATCCGGCCTGCACCGCCGCGGGCGTGCCTGCCGATTACCTGCAGCTGGGCCAGGGTCTGGAACCCTGCTCGGCGTGGCCGTGCCAGACGCCGGATCAGTTCATCTCCGGCTCGAACCCGAACTTGCTGCCGGAAACCTCCAAGAGCAAGACCGCCGGTCTGGTGTGGAGCCCGCGCTGGGTGGAAGGCCTGGACATCTCGCTTGACTGGTACAACTACCAGATCAAGAACATGATCATCTCCGACAGCGTCGACCGCATCCTGCGCGACTGCTACGTGCTGGGCAATTCCAGCCGTTGCGAAGGTATCGTGCGTGCCGCCGACGGCCATATCAGCCAGCTGTTCTACGGTCTGGCCAACCTGGGCCAGATGGAGACCGAAGGCTACGATCTGGGTATCAGGTACCGTCTGCCGGAACTGTCCATCGGCCAGTTCAGCATCGATTGGCAGACCAGCTATACCGCCAAGTACGATGAAGTGGGCGAGAACGCTGCCGGCGAGAGCATCATCATCGGCAACGTGGGTTCCCCGGGTATCTTCCGCGTCCGTTCGAACGTGGGCGTGAACTGGGAGCTGGGTGACTTCGGTGTGAACTACACCGCGCGTTACTACTCCGGCATGAAGGAAAGCTGCATCGATCTGGATCAGTTCTGGTGCGACAAACCGGATCACATCGCCAATGGCGAGACCGATCCGCTGCGCACGACCGGTTCGAACACCTTCCATGACCTGCAGGTCAACTGGAAGGCGCCGTGGGATGCCACCATTGCCATCGGTGCGAACAACGTGTTCAACCACCGTGCTTCGCTGCAGTACTCGGCACCGAACAGCGATTACGCCTACTACGGCGGTTTCGACATCGGTCGCTTCCTCTACATGAAGTACACCCAGCGCTTCTGATCATCGAAGCGTGAAGTGATGTAACCGGAAGGGCGGGCCGCAAGGCCCGCCCTTCTTGTTTGCGTGGTGCCTGGAAGAATGCGGTGGCGGGCGTCCCGTCGGCCAGGTCTGGAACGCAAACCATGTTTGCCGCCGCTCGCTGCAGTCTCGAACATATTTCGGCAGTCGCTCATCGACCGGGCCATCCATTGGCGATGGGCCTGGAATGTGCCGATCAAGCAGGAACTGCGGATGAGCGGAGCATCCGGGGGAATGGCCGAGGTGGCCGCGGCGACATCCGCAGCCGGCGACTGGCACTGCAACCGGGGGTGCCATCGGCAGGGAGGCATGGATCGCACGCACGACAAGGCGTACGCGCCCCCGTCTCGGACCGGCTGTCAGGCCCGAACCCGGGAAGGTGTAATCCTGTAGTTCCGACCAGGCGCGCCCTGGGCACGCCTACAGGAAACGGAAGCCGTCAGGCCTCGATGCTGAGGCCCATCAGCGCGTTGGCGTGCTCCCGCCAGCCTTCCAGCTTCGGCAGTGCACCCACCCTGGCCAGGTATTCCTCGTTCACCGGCGTGCCGCCGGCCAGCGCGGTGGCCACGTGCACGGCGCCGGTCACCCAGAAGCTGCGCAGGTTGGAGCGTTGCGGCTGCAGGTGGAAGCCGACCGCCTCGATGATCGGCATCGGCAGGCCCCACAGGCCCAGCAGGTAGGCGCCGGCCTCGGCATGTCCGGGGCGCTCGTCGCCCTCGAGCAGCGGCTCGCGCTCGTTGCGCACGCCGGGCAACAGCAGGCCGATATCGGCCAGCAACGCGGCGGTGGCGCCCAGTTCGGCGCTGGAGGCGGGCAGCATCTTGGCGGCCAGCCGCGAGGCGGTCAGCGCCCGCAGCTGCAATGCGTTGCGCTCGGCGTTGGACAGCGACTGGCCGGAAAACACTTCGCTGGCCAGCACCAGGTCGCGCAGGGTCGACAGCCCGAGCCGGGTCACCGCGCCGCGCAGGTCGGAAATGGAGCGTCCGCTGTTGAAGAAGGCCGAGTTGGACAGCTGCAGCACCTTGGCGGCGATGGCCGGGTCGCCGGCGATCAGCTTGGCGATGTCGGCGCTGTCGGCGCCCTCGTCCTCTTCCAGGGCGTGCTTCAGGCTCAGGTACAGGTGCGGCGGCGAGGGCAGCTTCTCGATCCGGCCGATGGCCGAACGCAGGCGCGGGCTGTCGAGCAGCTCGCGCAGTTCCTCGAGGCTGGTCAGCGCGTCCAGCAGCACTTCCGGGGTCAGCGGCAGCGGCAGGAAGCGATGCGCCACGCCGATGATGCGGGCCGGTGGCGGGCGATGGCTGGTATCGGCATCGATCAGCGCGATGCGGATCGTCTCCGGGCGCAGGGTACGGATCTGGCCGAGCAGGGTGGCCGCGGTCAGGTCGGGCAGCGCCGGTGCGGCGATGACCGCGTCGACCGGGCTCGAAGCGATCGTGGCGATGGCGCTGTTGCCGTCGCCGACGGTCTGGACCTGCCACTCGTCGCCCAGATCCCCGATGTAATCGACCAGCTCAGCCGGCAGGCTGGCCTCGTCCCCGACAAGCAGAATACGCAAGACACTTTCCCCGAGATCGTCCGGCCCCTGTTCCGGGCCGGAATGCAGGCTGCAATGTAGCCAATGCCCGTCATCGGGTCATCGGCATCACTCTTGAAACGTGACCGTCGTCTCCCCGAGGGCGGGCCGGTGGCCTGCCCCCGAAGCGCATCAGGCCTGGTTGGCGAGATAGGCGGCGGTGGCTTCGTTCAGGATGCGCTTGGCCTCCTCGGCGCCGCCCCAACCGTCGAGCTTGACCCACTTGCCCTTCTCCAGGTCCTTGTAGTGCTCGAAGAAGTGGCCGATGCGCTCCAGCCAGTGGCTGGACACCTGGCCGATGTCCTCGACATGGGCGTAGCCGTTGAAGATCTTGGCGACCGGCACGGCCAGGATCTTCTCGTCGCTGCCGGCCTCGTCGCTCATCTTCAGCACGCCCACCGGACGGCAGCGCACCACCGAGCCGGGTACCAGCGGCAGCGGCAGCACCACCAGCACGTCGGCCGGATCGCCGTCGCCGCACAGGGTGTTGGGCACGTAGCCGTAGTTGCAGGGGTAGCGCATCGGCGTGGAGAGGATGCGGTCGACGAAGATCGCTCCCGATTCCTTGTCCACCTCGTACTTCACCGGCTCCGAGTCCTTCGGGATCTCGATGATGACGTTGATTTCTTCCGGCGGGTTCTTGCCCGACGAAACGAGTTCCAGACCCATGCGCTAGCTCCGAATCTTGCAATTGGAAAAGTGCGCCATTCTACGCCGAGGAGTATTGCGGCGCACCAAAGCGGGGCCGGGGGCCAGGCCGGAAGGGCCGGCCGTGTTCAGCTTCGGCCGGCCCCGGGGGTCACAGCAGCGGTACCAGCAGCAGCGCGACGATGTTGATGATCTTGATCAGCGGGTTGATCGCCGGGCCGGCGGTGTCCTTGTACGGGTCGCCGACGGTGTCGCCGGTGACCGCGGCCTTGTGCGCCTCGCTGCCCTTGCCGCCGTGGTGGCCGTCCTCGATGTACTTCTTGGCGTTGTCCCAAGCGCCGCCGCCGGTGGTCATCGAGATCGCCACGAACAGGCCGGTGACGATGGTGCCGATCAGCAACCCGCCCAGCGCCTTCGGCCCCAGCAGCAGGCCGACCACGATCGGCACCGCCACCGGCAGCAGCGAGGGCACGATCATCTCGCGGATCGCCGAGCGGGTGAGCATGTCCACCGCGCGCGAGTAATCCGGCTTGCCGGTGCCCTGCATGATCCCGGGGATCTCGCGGAACTGCCGGCGCACCTCCTCCACCACCGCGCCGGCGGCGCGGCCCACCGCCTCCATCGCCATCGCGCCGAACAGGTAGGGGATCAGGCCGCCGATCAGCAGGCCGATGATCACGGTGTGGTCGGACAGGTCGAAGGCGAACGTCTCGCCGGGATTGGCCGCCTGCAGGTTGTGGGTGTAGTCGGCGAACAGCACCAGCGCCGCCAGCGCCGCCGAGCCGATGGCATAACCCTTGGTCACCGCCTTGGTGGTGTTGCCGACCGCATCCAGCGGATCGGTGATGTCGCGGATCTCCGGCGGCAGCTCGGCCATCTCGGCGATGCCGCCGGCGTTGTCGGTGATCGGGCCGTAGGCGTCCAGCGCGACGATCATGCCGGCCATCGACAGCATCGCGGTGGCGGCGATGGCGATGCCGTACAGCCCGCCGAAGTGGAATGCGCCCCAGATCGCCGCGCACACCGCGATGACCGGCAGCGCGGTGGATTTCATCGATACCCCCAGGCCGGCGATGATGTTGGTGCCGTGGCCGGTGGTGGACGCGGCGGCCACGTGCTGCACCGGCTTGTACTGGGTGCCGGTGTAGTACTCGGTGATCCATACGATCAGCCCGGTCAGCACCAGCCCGAT
The DNA here is from genome assembly GCF_026107455.2 of Xanthomonas chitinilytica. Classification (GTDB taxonomy): domain Bacteria; phylum Pseudomonadota; class Gammaproteobacteria; order Xanthomonadales; family Xanthomonadaceae; genus Stenotrophomonas; species Stenotrophomonas chitinilytica. Next base: position 189,182 of record NZ_JAPCHY010000003.1, read on the forward strand.
CAGCGCGCAGACATAAAGGTTGGCGGCGCCATACGGCGAATCGGCCATCAGCCCGGTGGTGACCGGCCAGAAGGCGATGGCCGCCAGCACGCCGGAGACGATCACGCCCTTGTACAGCGCACCCATGATCGAGCCGCCCGCCTTCACCTTGACGAAGAATGCACCGACGATCGAGGCGATGATCGACACCCCGCCCAGCACCAGCGGGTACAGCACCGCGTTGCGGCCCACCTCGGCCACCATCAAGCCGCCCAGCAGCATGGTGGCGATCACGGTGACCGCGTAGGTCTCGAACAGGTCAGCAGCCATGCCGGCGCAGTCGCCGACGTTGTCGCCGACGTTGTCGGCGATCACCGCCGGGTTGCGCGGGTCGTCCTCGGGGATGCCGGCCTCGACCTTGCCGACCAGGTCGGCGCCCACGTCCGCACCCTTGGTGAAGATGCCGCCGCCCAGGCGCGCGAAGATCGAGATCAGCGAGCTGCCGAACGCCAGCCCGACCAGCGCATGCAGCGTATCGCCGCTGCTCAGGCCCAGCCGCAGCAGCAGCCAGTAGTAGCCGGCCACGCCCAGCAGGCCCAGCCCGACCACCAGCATGCCGGTGATCGCGCCGCCGCGGAACGCCACGTCCATCGCCGCGCCCAGGCCGTTGCGCGCCGCCTCGGCGGTGCGCACGTTGGCGCGCACCGATACGTTCATGCCGATGTAGCCGGCCGCGCCGGACAGTACCGCGCCGATCGCGAAGCCCACTGCGGTGTACCAGCTCAGGAACACCCCCACCAGCACGAACAGCACCGCGCCGGCGATGGCGATGGTCAGGTATTGGCGGTTGAGGTAGGCGCGTGCGCCTTCCTGGATGGCGGCGGCGATTTCCTGCATGCGTGCGTTGCCGGCAGGCTGCCGCAGGATCCAGCGTGCCGAAATGATGCCGTAGAGAATCGCGAGCGCGGCGCAGACCAGCGCCAGACCAAGACCGTAGTGTTCCAGCATGACCCCTCCCAAGGTTGATGGATGCCATCCAGCGAATGGATGAACGGGAGGACACGCCGGGCGGAGCGGAAGCACTGGAACAGACCCGGGGTCGCGTGGGCGGCCGTGGTACGTGTCGTGGTGTTCAACAATCCCTGGAGCGGCCCGAGTATGACCGGCGCATGCCCGCACCGCCACCGGCGCGTCTTGCCGTCCGGTTCAGGGCGGTGCTGGCAGCCTGCGTCGCACCTGCCTGCCGGAGTCCTGCAATGGCCCTTCGAACCATGCTTCCGCTGTTCCTCCTGCTGCCGCTGCCGGTTGCGCTGGCCGCGCCGCCCAGGGCCGAGATCGAGCGGCCGGCCGCCACGCCGCAGGCCGATGGCGCCGTCCACACGGTGCGGCAGATCCCCGAAGCCTGCACCCGCATCGAGGGCCGCTTCACCGGCGCGGCGGCAGCGCCCTACGACATGCAGCTGGTGCGCACCAGCCCGCAATGCCAGCCGCGCGCGGCGTTCCTGGACTACGCCAGGGTCGAGCCGTCCGCAGCCGCGGGCTGGAAACTCAACGAAGTGATCCGCATTCCTTCCGCCGCATGCAGTGGCCGGCAGGCGGTGGTCGAGGTATGGCGCAAGCCGGCCGGGCAGGCGGTGACGCTGGACGGGCAGGGCCAGAACCGGGTCTATCTGGAGGAAGCCAAGGCACAGGCGGCAGCGGGCAGGCTGGCGGCGCTGCCGGCGTTCGCCGCGCGGCTGAGGATGGAGGGCAAGGCCTGCCGTTGAAGCCGCTCGAAAAGCTCGCGACTGACGTCGCTCCTACAAGGAGTAGGAAGCCGTTGTAGGAGCGACGTCAGTCGCGACCGGTGGGGCGCCGGTTGCCATAATGATGCCGCAGGTCATGGGCGCTCCGGGACAATTCCTGGAAGCCGCCCACCACCAAAAGACAGAAGCAGTGACGGGGCTCCCAAGGGCGTGCATCTGGAAATCTCGATGCCGGTCGTTGCCGCCCGAAAAGCTCGCGACTGACGTCGCTCCTACAACGGCATCCTGGTCGTTGTAGGAGTCAGTTGCGACCGATGGGATGCCGGTTGCCATAGCGATGCCCCCAGGTCTTGGGCGCCCCGGAGCATTTCCTGGAAGCCATCCACCATCAAAGGCAGAAGCGGTGATGGGCCTTTCTGAGCCGCTCATCAGGCAACCGGCACCGGACTTCCGCACATCGAGGTGGTGCCTGCCGGAGGCATGATTGCGAGGTCACCGCCGCTGGTCAACATCGCCCCGTCAGCGCCGGTCCACGGTGACGAGCAGCGGCGATTCGAAGATGGCCGCGGGAGACACCACCGGCTCGTCCAGCGGCACCCGCTGGCCGTAGCGTTCGCGCAGCTTCGCCCGCACCGGCGCTGCATTGAGGTCGAAGCTGCCGAGCCGGGCCAGCGGCGCCAGTTCGATCCCCGCGGCCGACTTGTAGAGCTTCCAGACCAGTTCGGAGCAGTAGATGCGCTCGTCCGACCATTCGAACGTGAGGTCGTAGGGCTTGCCGACGTGGCGCGCCGCCTCCGCCTGGAGCGCGGCGGAAGCCTGCGTGGAGAGCGGGGAACGCAGGCGCTTCACGACGTAGTGCCCGTGCTTGCCGCGGTCGAGCCAGGCCTGCAGCGGCGTGTACTGGACCGGCTGCACGGCTTCGAGCACATAAGGGCTGCCGTTGCGGAACAGGACGATGCCCATGTGGCTGTAGCGCGAACGGGTAGCCGCCTGCACCGCCAGGCTCTGGCTGGACGTGGAGGTGTGGAAGACGATGTCCCCGGCTTGCGGCTCGTAGGCCGAAGCGAGCGGACTGAGCAGCAGCCCGAGGATCAGCGCGGTCATCGTTCTCAACGAAGACTCCTTGCGGCGCATCTGCGCTCCCTTCGCGGGAGCGCAGCGTGGAGAGTATGTGGCGCCAGGTGTCGCTGCGCTGCAGGGAAGGGGGCGCCGATGCCCTGCTGCGGAAACCCTATGCGCGGCATGAAGCGGAAGGACGGCAAGGCGGCGAACCTTGCAGGCGTCGCTGGCCGGGACTCCCGTTTCCCGGAGTCCCGGCGCCATCCGCAGGTTCAGGCCGGTGCTCAGCCTTCCCAGGCCGGCAGCTTCTTCTTCACCGCCACGTTCTTCAGCGTCACGTATTTCGGCAGTCCGTCGCGGCCATAGGGCAGCGGCGCCTCGCCGCGGATCAGCGGCTGCAGGTAGCGGCGGGCCTTGTCGGTGATGCCGAAGCCGTCCTTGCGGATGAAGCCGGCCGGCATCTTCTTCTCGTGGTTGGCCACCTTGCTCAACGGTGCCGCTTCGATCTTCCAGCGATAGGGCGCGTCGGAGGTGCGCACGATCACCGGCATCACCGCGTTCTGGCCCTTGAGCGCGAACTGCACCGCGGCCTTGCCGACCGCCTGCGCCTGTTCCCAGTCGGTCCGGGAGGCGATGTGGCGGGCCGAGCGCTGCAGGTAGTCGGGCAGGGTCCAGTGCACCTTGAAGCCGAGCTGGTCCTTGACCCGCCCGGCCAGGTACGACGCCACGCCGCCGAGCTGGGTATGTCCGAACGAATCGGTGCCGCCGCCGGCATCGGCGACGAACCTGCCGTCGGCGGTCTGGATGCCCTCGCTGGCCACCACCACGCACCAGCCGACCTTGGCCACCACCTGCTTCACCCGTGCCAGGAACGCGGCCTCGTCGTAGGCGCGCTCGGGCAGCAGGATCACCTGCGGCGCATCGTCCGCGCCTTCGCCGGCCAGGCCCGCCGCGGCGGCCAGCCAGCCGGCATGGCGGCCCATCGCCTCGTAGACGAACACCTTGGTCGAGGTCTCGGCCATGGCCGCCACGTCCAGCGCCGCCTCGCGCACCGAGACCGCGGTGTACTTGGCGGCCGAGCCGAAGCCGGGGCAGGTGTCGGTCACCGCCAGGTCGTTGTCGATGGTCTTCGGCACGCCGATGCAGGTCAGCGGATAACCGAACGCCTCGGCCAGCTGCGAGACCTTCCATGCGGTATCGGCCGAATCGTTGCCGCCGTTGTAGAGGAACCAGCGCACGTCGTGCGCCTGGAACACTTCCAGCAGCCGCTCGTACTTGCCGCGGTCGGCCTCCAGCGACTTGAGCTTGTAGCGGCAGGAGCCGAACGCGCCGCCCGGGGTATGCGCCAGCGCCGCGATCGCCGCCGCCGATTCCTTCGAGGTGTCGATCAGGTCCTCGCGCAGCGCGCCGAGGATGCCGTTGCGCGCAGCCAGTACCTTGACCTTGCGCGCGCGCGCCTGCCCGATCACGGCGGCGGCGGTGGCGTTGATGACGGCGGTGACGCCGCCGGACTGGGCATACAGCAGGGTGCCTTGGCTCATCGGGGTTTCCACGGGACAGGGGGACATTTCCGGGACAATATCCGGATGCGGTAAGCTGCGCTTATTGCGGTGCAGCGTGAATCGGCCCTGGAGTCTAACGCCGCTGGCCGTCCGGTTTTTTCAACATTGGGAGTCAGGAATGCGATTGGTTCTGTTGGGACCGCCCGGTTCGGGCAAGGGGACACAGGCGACCCGTCTTAAGGAAAAGCTGCAGATTCCGCACATTTCCACCGGCGACCTGCTGCGCGCCGAGGTGGCCGCCGGCACCGAGCTGGGCCTGCAGGCCAAGGAAGTGATGGCCCGCGGCGATCTGGTATCCGACGACATCCTGCTGGGCATGCTGGAATCGCGCCTGGGTCGCGACGACGTGGCCAACGGTTTCATCCTCGACGGCTACCCGCGCAACGTCGCCCAGGCCAACGCGCTGGACGGCCTGCTGGCCAAGATCGAGCAGCCGCTCGATGCGGTGGTGCAGCTGGACGTGGCCACCGAGCTGCTGGTCGAGCGCATCGCCGGCCGCGCCAAGGCCGAAGGCCGCGAGGACGACAATCCCGAGTCGGTGCGCAAGCGCCTGCAGGTCTACAACGACTCCACCGCGCCGGTGATCGGCTTCTACGAGGGCCGCGGCAAGCTGGCGCGCGTGGATGGCGTCGGTTCGCTGGACGAGGTGCTGTCGCGCATCCTGGCGGCGATCGGTCGCTGAGGGAATCTGGCCCGCGCCGCCGCAACGGCGGTGCGGGCATGGCGGCTGGCGGTGTCGCGGGCATATCCCGTCCGGGCCGCCCTGCGAGGGCGGACGCAGATCTTCCAGGTCCCGTGCGTTGACGGGACCTGGAAGAGGTGCATCTCTGCGTGATACCAGCAGTAGGGCTTGCTCAAGGCCCCGCAGCATGAGCTCCCGGGGGATGGCCTCTTGGGGAGTAGGACCGGCGGGATACTGCGGCTGGCGTGGGGAACATTGTCCATGACGCCGGAGAGGGCCGCCATCGGGTTTTCCCCGACATCGGGGCAGGATTATTCCTACCCGCCGCCGCATGCGGGACAGGTCGCGGCTCCCGTAATGGGCGTGCATCGGCGACAATCGCCGGCATGAGCAAGATCCACATCCTCGGCATTGCCGGCACCTTCATGGGCGGCGTGGCCGCCCTGGCACGCGAACTGGGACATCAGGTAGAAGGCAGCGACCAGGCGGTGTATCCGCCGATGTCGACCCAACTGGAAAAGCTGGGGATCGCGCTCGCGCAGGGCTACGCGGCGGAGAACATCTCGGCCGACTGCGACGAGGTGGTGGTGGGCAATGCGCTCTCGCGCGGCAATGCAGCGGTCGAGGCCGTGCTGGACGCGGGCCGGCGCTATACCTCCGGTGCGCAATGGCTGTCCGAGCGGGTACTGCCGGGACGCGACACGCTGGCGGTCGCCGGCACCCACGGCAAGACCACCACCACCACCATCCTGACCTGGCTGCTGCAGGCCGCCGGTCGCGAGCCGGGCTTCCTGATCGGCGGCGTGGCCGAGGATTTCGGGGTGTCGGCGCGGGTCGGCGGCGGCAGGGAATTCGTGGTCGAGGCCGACGAGTACGACACCGCGTTCTTCGACAAGCGCAGCAAGTTCGTGCACTACCGGCCGCTGGTGGCGATCCTCAACAACCTCGAGTACGACCACGCCGACATCTTTCCCGACGTGGCGGCGATCCAGCGCCAGTTCCACCACCTGGTGCGCACGGTGCCGCGTCGTGGCCGGCTGATCGTCAACGGCGAGGACGCGCATCTGGCCGAAGTGCTGGCGATGGGGTGCTGGACGCCGGTGGAGCGTTTCGGCTTCGACGCCTCGCTGGAATGGAGCGCGCAGCTGCTGCGCGAGGACGGCAGCGCCTTCGTCGTGCTGCACGACGGCCAGCCGCTGGGCGAGGTGCATTGGCCGCTGCTGGGCCGGCACAACGTGCTCAATGGCCTGGCGGCGCTGGCCGCGGCCCATGCCGTCGGCGTGGACGTGGCCACGGTGTTGCCGGCGCTGGCGCGGTTCCGCAGCGTCAAGCGGCGGCTGGAGCTGATCGGTCAGGCGCAGGGCATCACCCTCTACGACGACTTCGCCCACCATCCCACCGCGATCCGCACCACGCTGGAGGGCCTGCGCGCGCGGGTCGGCGACGCCCGCATCGTGGTGGCGATGGAACCGCGCAGCAACTCGATGCGGCTGGGCGCGCATGCCGATGCGCTGGCGCCCTCGCTGGACGATGCCGATGCGGTGCTGTTCCTGCAGCGGCCCGAATTGCCGTGGGATGCGGGCAAGGTGATCGCCGCGGTACGCGGACAGGCGCGGGCGGTGCCCGATACCGGGGCGTTGCTGCGCGCGCTGGGTGAGGTGGCGCAGCCGGGCGACCATGTGGTGTTCATGTCCAACGGCGGTTTCGACGGTGCCCCGCGCCGGTTCCTGGCGCAGTTGCAGGGGTAGCAACGCGGGGACGGACGGGCCGCGTCCGGCGCCGGTTCCGACGCTGTCCCGCCGCACGTGGCGAAAGCGGCCGGACAGGGCTGCGGTACCATCGCCGGCAGGATTCAGATGCGGGCGGCTGCCCGCCGTCACGCCACGATGACTTCGACCGTTACCCTGCCGTTGTTCCCCTTGCATGGCGCGCTGCTGCCCGGCGCCGCCGTGGGCCTGCGCGTGTTCGAGCGCCGCTACCTGGATCTGGTGCGCGAATGCGGCCGCCAGGGCTGCGGTTTCGGGATCTGCCTGATTCTCGATGGCGAAGAGGTGGGCGAGCCGGCCACGCCGGCGGCATGGGGCGTGGAAGCGCGGATCGAGGACTTCGACGTCGGTGCGGATGGCGTGCTGGTACTGCGCCTGCGCGGTGCGCGCCGCTTCCACGTCGAACGCACGCGGGTGCGCGACAACGGCCTGGTGGTGGGCGACGTGCACTGGTGCGAGCCGGACAGCGACGACGAGCTGCGGCCGGAGCACGCGCTGCTGGGAACGGTGCTGGAGCGGATCCTGGAACAGGCCGGTGGCGAGTTCGCCTCGGCCGGCCCGGCACAGCTGGAGCAGGCGGCCTGGGTGGGCTGGCGCCTGGCCGAACTGCTGCCGCTGGACGAAGAGCAGCGGCTGCTGCTGCTGCAGGAGGACGATCCGCACCAGCGCCTGGAACACCTGCTGGGGTGGATGCCCGGCTGAGCGCCGGGCGCGGCCGACCGGCGCGGAGCGGAACTCAGCCGGCCGGCGGCACCGGCTCGCTGCGGACCAGCAGCATCGGCATCCGCGTATCGGGATGGAGCTCGCTGCGATTGGGCAGCGGCCCCAGCGACTCCTTGACCGCATTGAGCGCAGGGTCGATGCCGCGCAGCGGTCGCCACAGTCCGAACAGGCGGAAGTGCCGCTGGTAGCGCAGGGTCTGGGCGCTGCCCAGCCACAGCGGCGCGGCCTGCGGCGCCAGCTGCGCCGGGGCCGGCCACAGCCGCAGCGCATGCAGTTCGCCCGGGGCATCGCCGGGGCGCAGCATCAGCAGCGACTCCACGTGGGTATCCAGCGTGGCCGGCAACACCGGCACCTCGTCGGCGTCGGCGCTCACGTCCAGCATCAGCAAGGCCTGTTCCCAGCCGGCCTGCGGCTGCGCCCGCCAGCCCCGGCTTTCGAGCTGGCGCTGCAACGGCGCCAGCGGGCCGGCCACCTGCACGTCCAGCGGCCAGCGCTGGTCGTCGTCGAATTCGTTGCGGCGCGAAGGCAGGTGGCGCCAGTCCTGCTCCCACCATTGGCTGGCGTCGAGCTGCATCATCACCGGCGGCGCCGGCTCGAACTTGGCCAGCTTCAGCGGAATGTTGCGCGGCGCATACCAGAACGCGGCCAGCGCGAAGCTGCCGTAGAACAGCCATGCCACCGGCTTGACCCAGAACGAGCGGTTGAAGCGGCGGCGGTAGGCGATGCCCAGCACCAGCAGCCAGAACAGGCCGAACAGCATCCCGCCGATGACGTCGCTGAGCCAGTGCGCGCCCAGGTAGATGCGGGCGAAGCCGATGCTGGTGACGATGATGCCCGAGACCAGGTAGGGCCATACCCGCGTGCGCCCGGGCAGTTCGCGCGCGATCAGCACTGCGAAGAAGCCGAAGGTGATGGTGGCCATGGTCACCGCCACCGACGGGAAGCCGAAGCCGCTGCTGGCCGCCGGCGGCCGCACCACGTGCATGGTGGCGCCGAGCAGCTTGGTCAGGGCCAGGCCGAAGGCCAGCGCGGCCAGCCAGTGCGCGGCGGCCATCCAGCGCCGCCGCCACATCAGGTAGCCCATGCCGGCGCCGATCGCCGGCAGCAGCACCTGCCAGTCGCCCAGCGAGGCCAGTGCGGCCAGCGGGTAGTCGGCCAGCGGGTTGCGCAGCGCCAGCATCGCCTCGTGCACCGCCAGGTCCAGGCGCAGCGGCTCGCCATGGGCCATCACTGCCATCAGCAGCGCGAACCAGCCCCAGCCCAGCAGCAGCAACATCGCCGCCAGCATCGCCAGCGGCACCGATTCGCGCCGCTGCGGGTCGAACACCGCCACCGAGTAGCGGCCCAGCAGCGGATGCCGCTGCGACCAGCCCAGCAGCCGCGCCAGCCAGATGTCGATGCGCGCGGCCGACCAGCGGTAGCCGTACAGCACCAGGGCCCATACCAGGCCCAGGATCACGCCCAGCAGCGCCACCACCACGAACAGGCGCCCGGCCACCGCGGCCACCGCGTCGTAGGCCTGGCCCAGCATCCAGCCGGGCAGCAGGAACAGCACCGCCCACGACAGGCAGGCCGCGCCGCTGGCCTGGGCGTAGCGATGCAGCGGCATGTGCGCCATGCCGGCGATGGCCGGCACGAACGGGCGGATGGCGCCGACGTAGCGCGCCACCAGGATGCTCTTGAAGGCGTTGCGGCGGAACATCGTCTCGCCGCGGTCCAGCAGCTGCGGGTAGCGGCTGAACGGCCATACCCCGCGCAGGCGGTTGCCCCAGCGGCGCCCGACCCAGTAGCTCAGGCCGTCGCCGACGAAGGCGCCGAGCGCCGCGCAGGCCACCGCGTAGGGACCGGAGATCTGGTCGAGCCCGATCAGCACGCCCACCGCGATCATCAGCGGCAGCGCCGGCACGATGGCGCCGAGCACGATGACCGCATCGCAGAAGGCGATGGCGAAGATGACCGCGCCGGCGAGCACGGGATGAGCGGCGATCCACGCGAGCGTGGCGTCGATCCAGGATGAATTCATCGGCGGATTATAGAGGGCGGAAAGTGCGCGATCGGCTATCGGGCAACGATCACCGGCGATGCCGGCGCAGTTGCGGTTCAGCGGCCGGCCCGGCGGCGCACGCCGGGATCGCGCCTAGAATGATGCGATGGAAGATACCCGCGATACCGGCAGCCAAGCGCTCAAGTCCGACAGTTTCGGCCGCATCCTGCTGGTGCAGCAGGCGGACGGCCGCTTCGTGCGGCGCGATCTCACCGCCACCCCGTGGTGGCTGCGGCTGCCGGCGTGGTGGCTGGCGCGGCGCGAGGCGCGCGCGCTGCGCCAGCTCGACGGCATGCCGGCCACCCCGCGGCTGCTGCGCTGGGACGGGCGCTGGCTGGACCGCAGCTTCATGGCCGGCGATGCCATGTACCAGCGCCCGCCGCGCGGCGACCTGGCCTATTTCCGTGCCGCGCGGCGGCTGCTGCAGCAGGTGCACCGGCGCGGCATCGCCCACAACGACCTGGCCAAGGAAGCCAACTGGCTGGTGCTGGAGAATGGCCGCCCGGCATTGATCGACTTCCAGCTGGCGGTGCGCGGCGATCCGCGCTCGCGCTGGATGCGGCTGCTGGCGCGCGAGGACCTGCGCCATCTGCTCAAGCACAAGCGCACGTACTGCCCGCAGGCGCTGACGCCGGTGGAAAAGCGCCTGCTCAAGCGGCACTCGTGGGTGCGCGACCTCTGGTTCCGCACCGGCAAGCCGGTCTACCGCTTCGTCACCCGCCGCATCCTGCACTGGGAAGACAACGAGGGGCAGGGCCCCAAGGCGTGACACGGCCCGCACAGCGGGCCGTGCCCCCAAGGTTTTGCGGAGCAAAACCTTGGGCCCCGACTTCTGCCTTGCCTATCCCCCGCGCCTTCGGCGCGCCCCCAGAGGCTGGGGCGGGGGTGTAGGAGCGACGTGAGTCGCGACCGGGCATTGCCGGGAAACCCCCGGTCGCGACTCACGTCGCTCCTACGAGGCGTTACCCTTCCATTCCCTGTCGCCACACTTTCCATTCCCATGTCCCTGACCGGCAAGACCCTGTTCATCACCGGCGCCTCGCGCGGCATCGGCCTGGCCATCGCCCTGCGCGCGGCGCGCGACGGCGCCAACGTGGCGATCGCCGCCAAGTCGGCGGTGCCCAATCCCAAGCTGGCCGGCACCATCCACAGCGCGGCCGAGGCGGTGAACGCAGCCGGCGGCCGCGGGCTGGCGCTGAAGTGCGACATCCGCGACGAGGACCAGGTCCGCGCCGCGGTGGCGGCCACCGTCGATGCCTTCGGCGGCATCGACATCCTGGTCAACAACGCCAGCGCGATCTGGCTGCGCGGCACGTTGGATACGCCGATGAAACGTTTCGACCTGATGCAGCAGGTCAATTCGCGCGGCAGTTTCCTGTGCGCGCAGGCCTGCCTGCCCTACCTGCTGCAGGCGCCGAACCCGCACATCCTGACCCTTGCGCCGCCGCCCTCGCTGGACCCGAAGTGGTGGGGGCCGCACACCGGCTACACCCTGGCCAAGATGGGCATGAGCCTGGTCACGCTGGGGCTGGCCGCCGAGTTCGGCCCGCAGGGCGTGGCGGTCAACGCGCTGTGGCCGCGCACGGTGATCGCCACCGACGCGATCAACATGATCCCCGGCGTGGACGCGGCCGGCTGCCGCAAGCCGGAGATCCTGGCCGACGCCGCGCATGCGGTGCTGGTGCGGCCGGCGGCTGGATTCAGCGGCCAGTTCCTGCTCGACGACGAGGTGCTGGCGCAGGCCGGCGTCACCGACCTGTCCGGCTATGCGGTGGACCCGACGCAGCCGCTGCTGCCGGACCTGTTCCTCGACTGAGGGCGCGCCCGCGGCCCGCCATGATCCCGCGCCGGCCGCCGCTGCCGCCGGCGCGGCGAATGCGCGAGAATGCGCCTTTCTTCCTCTGCGATGCCGCCATGACCGCTGCCGATCCCTTGCTGTCACTTTCCCACTACTACCTGCCGGTCTACCGCCCGCGCCAGCTGGTGCTGGAACGCGGCCAGGGCGCGCGCGTGTGGGACATCGAGGGGCGCGAGTTCATCGATCTTTCCGCCGGCATCGCGGTGTGCGGGCTGGGCCACAACGACCCCGACCTGAAGGCGGCGCTGGTCGAGCAGGCCGGCAAGCTGTGGCACACCAGCAACGTGTTCTACAGCGAGCCGCCGCTGCGCCTGGCCGAGGAGCTGGTCACCGCCTCGCGTTTCGCCGAGCGCGTGTTCCTGTGCAACTCCGGCGCCGAGGCCAACGAGGTGGCGATCAAGCTGGTGCGCAAATGGGCGGCCTCGCAGGGGCGCGGCCCCGACAAGCGGGTGATCGTGACCTTCCGCGGCAGCTTCCACGGCCGCACCCTGGCGGCGGTGACGGCCACCGCCCAGCCCAAGTACCAGGAAGGCTACGAACCGCTGCCCGGCGGCTTCCGCTACGTCGACTACAACGACGAGGTGCAGCTGGAAACGGCGATGGCCGCCGGCGACGTGGCCGCGGTGATGCTCGAGCCGGTGCAGGGCGAGGGCGGCGTGACCCCGGCCAAGCCCGGTTTCCTCAAGCGCATCCGCGAGCTGTGCGACCACCACGGCGCGCTGCTGGTGCTGGACGAGATCCAGGCCGGCATGGGCCGCACCGGTACCCTGTTCGCGTTCTGGCAGGACGACGTGACCCCGGACATCGTCACCCTGGCCAAGGCGCTGGGCGGCGGTTTCCCGATCGGCGCGATGCTGGCCGGGCCCAAGGTCGCCGGAACGATGCAGTTCGGCGCGCACGGCACCACCTTCGGCGGCAACCCGCTGGCGGCCGCGGTGGCGCGGGTGTCGCTGCGCAAGCTGTCCTCGCCGCAGGTGGCCGCCAACGTCACCCGCCAGGCGCAGGCGCTGCGCGACGGCCTGGCGAAGATCAACGACGAGTTCCACGTGTTCTCGCAGGTGCGCGGCCGCGGCCTGATGCTGGGCGCGGTGCTGCACAAGGACTACGCCGGGCAGGCGGCGGCCATCCTCGACCTGGCGGCCGAGCACGGCCTGCTGACCCTGCAGGCCGGCCCGGACGTGCTGCGCTTCGTGCCGGCGCTGAACATCAGCGACGAGGAAGTGGCCGAAGGGCTGAAGCGGCTGCGCGCGGCGATCGCCGCGTTCGTCGCCGCGCACTGAGTGATGGACGGCTGCGTCTTCTGCGCCATCGTGGCGGGCCGGGTGCCGGCCAGCGTGGTGTGGGAAGACCCGCTGGCCGTGGCCTTCATGGACCTGCGCCAGGCGGTGCCGGGGCACGTGCTGGTGGTGCCGCGCCGGCATGCCGCGACCCTGTACGACCTGGACGAGGACGCCGCCGCGCACACGATGCGCATCGCCCATCGCGTGGCCTCGGCGCTGCGCACCGCGCATGCCCCGGAAGGGCTCAACCTGTGGCAGTCCAACGGCGAGGCCGGCGGCCAGGAAGTGCCGCACTTCCACCTGCACGTGCATCCGCGCCGGCCGGGCGATGGCGTGCTGGCGCTGTACCGGGACGGATTGCCGGAGCCCGCGGCACGCAGCCGGCTCGACACCATCGCCGCCCGGTTGCGCGCGGCACTGGCCGGATCGCTGCCGGCTCAGGCCAGCCGGTAACGCTTCAGCACCTTGCGCAGCGAAGGCGCGTCCTTCGCGGTTTCGGCCTGCAGGCCGGCCGCGCGGGCGCCGCGCACGTTGGCGAACAGGTCGTCGACGAACAGCGTCCGGCCGGGAGCGGTGTCGAAGTGCGCCAGCGCACGGGCGAAGGCCTCGGCCGTGGGCTTGCGCGCCCCCAGCATTCCGCTGCACAGCACGCGTCCGTGCAGCAGCGGGAACAGTTCCGGCACGATCCGCGGCATCGCCTCGGCCATCAACGCGCCGTTGTTGCTCAGGATGCCGACCGGCATCCGTTGCGCCATCCGCCGCACCAGCTCCACCACCGGCGGCTGCGCGCGGCAGGAGGCCACGCGCGCGGCGATCCAGGTCTCGGCATCGAGCCGGCAATGCAGCGCCTGCCCGATCCGGTCCAGGTAGTCGCCGGTGTCGATCAGTCCGCTGTCGTAGGCCGTTTCCAGGCCGGAGGCGAAGACCGCCTGCGCCACCTGCTGCGGGTCGGCGTCGCAGCTGCGCGCCAGATGCGCGATCCGCACCGGGTGCGAGTAGCCGGCCAGCAGGCCGTCGAAATCGAGCAGCAGCAGACGGGGCGGGAGGGCATGCATGGTCAGCCGGGCCGCCCGCCCGGGACGTGGGCCAGCCATTGGCCGACGATGGCCTGGATTTCCGCGCGCCTGGCGGAAACCGGGCCGGCGTCGGCGAAATCGATGCAGGCGCGGTCGGGAGCGAGCCAGCTGAGCAGGCCGCCGGGGTCCTGGATGGCCTGCCTGGGCAGGGCGTGCTTGCTGGTGCCCAGATGCAGGATGAGTTGCAGGGTGGGCGCCTTCCCGAACAACCGCATCGTCGCGAAATGCTCCGACGTGAAGAAGCTGGGGGCGTTCCACTTGATCGACTCGCCGATGGATGCGTCCACCCCGAGGATGATCGCCCTCAGTTCGCGGATCTCGGCCAGCCGCGGGTGCTCGAGCGCTGCCAGGAAATCCTCGACCGGAACGGGGGCGGAAGCGGCTTTGCGGGCGGGCATGGGACGTTCCTCCGGCGGGCTGCCGACGATGCGATCATGTCGCGTCGAAGCCGGGCGTGGCTACTCGTGCTGCAGGATGTTGACGAGCCTGCCCAGCGGGTCCCTCACGTAGAACCGCCTGACCCCCCACGGTTCGCTGGCCGGGCCGTATTCCAGCGGCAGTTTGGCGTCCCGGACCCGGCGCAGGGCCTCGGAAAGATCGTCGACCTCGATCGAAAGATCGGGCACCGGCGTATCGGAGCCGCCCTGGCTGGCGAAGCTGACCTGGACGGCCATCGTGGCGGTGCCGGCGTAGCTGCGGATCCAGCCGTGGTCCATGGCAAGTTCCAGCCCAAGGATGTTCCGGTAGAAGTCGTCCGCCCGGGAAGGTTCCGGTGCCGGGATGTTGGCGACGATGCGTTTGACCTTCATGAGCCCTCCGGGCGTGTGGTGTGCGTGTTCCGGCATCCGGGGCGTGTCAGGCGCCTTGCCCGTACCGGGCCAGGGCCAGGAGAACCAGCGCCGCGGCGGCGGGGAAGGTCTGCACGAAGAGGATCTTCCGGTTCGCGGTGGCGGCGCCATAGATGCCGGCAATGGCGACGCAGGCGAGGAAGAACGCCTTGAACTCGGTGCCGTCGCTGCCCTTGATCAGGCCGTAGCAGAGCCCCGCTGCCAGGAATCCGTTGTAGAGGCCCTGGTTGGCCGCAAGGACCCGGGTCTGCTGCGCGAACTCCCGGGACAGCCCGAACGCCCGCATCCCGGCCGGCTTCGTCCACAGCGCCGCCTCGAGGACGAAGATGTAGACGTGTATCAGCGCGACCAGGCCGGTGACGATATCTGCGGCGAGTTGCATGGAGTTCTCCAGAAGGCGTTGTTGCCGGGGTGGGCCGATCCGCGAAACGGCATCGGCTTGAACGAAGCGTCAGTCCTTGTACCGCCAGCGATGGCCGCAGGCCGCGCAGCGCATCCGGGACGCGCTGGTGGGGAAGGGGGCCGACGCCAGCAGGAATGCGGCAGTGGTCAGCAGCCGTTGCCCGAGCGGGACGGAGCCGGCCACCTCCACCGACCCGCAGGCCGGGCACTGGTCGGCGGCTTCGGGATGCGCCGCGATCAGGTCCCGCTCGAGGGCGCCCGCACGGTAGGCGGCAACGATCTCCCCGGCCTGCTCCAGGCATGCATGGGGAACCTGCAACGCGGCCCCGCCCAGCGCCACGGACAGCGGCCAGTTGGCGATGATGTGCTGGTCGCCGGCGACGCTTGCGGGAATGCCCTCGGCTTCGAGGCGGGCGCGCAGGATATGCGCTTCCCAGGGGTCGAAATAGCGTCCAACGGTGGTGAGCATGGTCGAAAGGGCTTGCGTTTGGGTTGGGCCGTGTCGCAGGCGGTATCGGCTTGAACGACCGGTGCCCGGACGCGCACGGCATGGGCATGAGTATGGTCGATGGAGAGCGGGGGCGCCTCATGGGCTGTCCGGGGCATGGGAAACCATGACGCTAAGCGGCCCCGGATGGATCGCTAGCCTGCGTACCCGAATCGTTCCCGCAGCTTGAGCACGTTCTCGCGGGACCTGGCCGCCGCCGCACGTATGCAGGCGATGCCGGGCTTCCACGGCGTCAGTCTGCGGGTTTCATGGTGCCAGTGGCAGGCCTGCGCTTCGGCACGGCCCGAAACGACCTTCAGCACGAGCTGGTTTCCGGTGCCGTTGTCCGCGATCGACACGAGTCCCTCCGCCATCGCCTCGCGCCCCCATGCGCCCTTGAGGTTCTCATGGACGACGCTGCCGCAGGTCTTCCCTGGATTGGCCGGATCGAACACCGGGAAGATGCGCCAGCCGCCGCGGAGTTCGTTGCAGTTGTAGAGCTTCCATGCCTCGCGAAGCTCATCGGGGAAGCGGACGCCCAGCTCCGATTCGGCGGCGGCGATCATCTCCCCGGTGACGCCGAGCGAAGGTTGTCTGTGCATGGGGCCTGCGTCCGGGTCGAGCGGGTCTGCTGGAGGGGGGATGGATTGCCAGGGAGATCAGTCGCCCGAACCGCTTCCACCCGCATCCCCGCCGGTTGCGTCATTGCAGCCGCATGGTCCGAATCCCGAACCGTCCGGTCCGCCGCCATCGGACGGCAGGTAAAGCGGATCGAATGCGCTGGACGATCGGGGGCCGGGCGTTTGCGATCTTGCGAAGACCGCGCAGACGATGGCCCCTGCCAGCGGAATGAGCCAGACGACGGCAACCTGGAGCATGCGCTGGCTCGGCGAAAACACCCGCGCGCGAAGGACCAGCAGCGAAGCGATGGCGTTGACCACTACCAGGGCGGCCAACAGTGGAAACCACACGTTCATGCCCCGGGACCTCTGCTGCGGGAATCGGGCCGGCCTGCGCGGCGGGCCGGGCGGGAATGGATTTTCATGGCGCCGTCAGCAACCGCACGTGCCGGTTCCGGAGTATTGCGTGGTGCCGTGCGGGCCGTTGATCCGCACCTGGGCACGGATGTCGAAATACTCGCATTCCTCGCCCTGCACGAGCTTGGGGCAGGTGTCGGGGCCGGGAGAGTAACTGATCTCCACGCTGCCGCCGGGGTGGCGGTAGGTTTCCGTCCACGAGTCGCCGGGGCCGGGGCTGAAGACATTCGTCCGCCCACGGGGCGGGATGGCCGTGACCAGGCCCTGGCCCAGGTCGAACCGCAGCGGCGCGCCATCGCCCAGTTCGCGGAAGAAGTGCGCGCCGCCATGGGGGCAGCGGTCGCCGGACACGACGATCCGGCAACCGCACGAATCGTCGGGGATGCAGGACGGTCGCGATGCGGCGGGCTCCGCGGCCGTGGAGCATGCGGCAATCGCCATGCTGGCGAGGAGCGGGCCGAGGCGGTTCATGATCCGTCCTGCGGTATCCGCTGCCGGGCGTTGTTCGCGGGTCATCGACGTTCCTGCGGATGCCATGTCATTGCGGTCCGGCTTGCTGGATCTGGGCCAGCATCAGGACGTAGCCGTCCGGGTCCTCGAGCCTGAACTCGCCGCCGGGCAGGTAGAACGGGTACTTGATCCCGCCCGGGGCATGGCCGAGTTCCGCCAGGGCGGCATGCACCTGTTCGATGTCGTCGTAGTACAGGTAGAAGAGTATGGCCTGCCGGGACGGTTCGACCGGCCCGGAGGCCAGCCCGACCATCAGGTTCGCCTTTTCGCTCTCCAGCCATGCCCACACGGGCGCCGAACGGCCTGCCGGGACGACGCGGTTGGCCACCCTGAAACCGAGGTCGGCATAGAACGCGATGCTGCGTTCGACGTCGGAGACATGGGCGAAGGCGACGAGCGATCTTGTCTGGACTGCCATGTACCCTCCAATGCTTCTGTTGCCCGGGACCGACCGCATTGCCGCGTCGGCTTGAACGAACGGCCGGCCATCATTCCATGGGTTGGCGGATGATGGTCTTCCACCTGGCAGGGGCGGCGCACCGGATATCGCTCAGGTAGATCTCATGGTGCTTTCCGGCAAGAGCGGAGCGGGCACCGATGAAGTCGTGGACCCGCTGGATCGTCGGTCCCTCCTCGCTGAAGGGACCGATGTGAAGCGTCTGCGCGCACAAGCCTTCGGTGAAGTCCTCCAGCCGCAGCGCATCGACTGCGGGAAGCGCCTTCTTCCGCTTCACCTCCGCAACGGCCGCCCGGATCACCGCCTCCTCCACGAAGTGGGGCTGCATGATCATCATCGTCCATCTCCATTTCGACCTGTCGTTGGCGCTGAAGGCGGACATGTCTTCGGACCACCACAGGCCTTCGAGCGGCATGACCGCATAGTCGATCCCCTGCGCCCCCTTCTTCACCATGAACTTCGCCGTGTAGGAGACGGAGAACAGCGCTTCCACCGCCTTGGCGTACGCTTCCGACGTATTGGGATCGCCCTTGCCGTCGATCATGAGGAACCGGAAGCCCGGTACCTCGACCTGGACCACCTCCTTGGCCGGGGTCCGGTAGAGCTGCTTCAGCTCCTTCTTGAGATCTACTTTCGACACGAATGCTCCCGATGATGGCTGCCGCCGGGGCCAGGCCGGCCTGCGAAGCGATGGCCGCTTGATTGGATGTCAGGCGAGTGGCATCTGCATGATGTGCTGGGGGCCACAGGGGCCGCCGAAATAGAGCAATCCGTCATCGCGAAAGCCCTGTTTCCGGTAAAGCGCGGCTGCCGCCGCGTTCCGGCAGTTCACTGTCAGGAACACCTTTCCCGCCTCGATGTGCTGGGCTACGAGGTATTGGCCGAGTTCCCGCAGGGCGCGCCTGGCGAGTCCCTTTCCTTGGTGGGGCGCGGCGATGAAGAACGATCGCAGGCCGACCGATCCCTTGTCCGCGAAGTCACGCTGCTCCGGATAGTCGAGGTCGATGATGAAGAATCCGGCAGGCTGTCCGTCATGCAGGATCACATGCCCCGTGAACCTGTCGGATACCTTGTTCAATGTCGAGGAAAGGTCGCCGATGAACTCCCGTTGTGCGTCTTCCACGTCCAGGTTCGCGACGAACTTCGCAAGCTCCTCGTTGAGCGGCACGATGAAGCTCATCCAGTCCACCTCATGCCTGAACCAGGCCCGCCGCGAAGCGGCGTCGGACTGGATGGATCGCCGGAGCGCATGACTATGGACTGCACGACCGGCACCTGCTGCTGAAGGATCCGTCTGGCCGGCCACCCTCGTCGCGGGCGTAGTCTTGCAGGGCGGCAAGCGAGTCGGAACAGACCTTGATGTAGCGACGCTCGGTGAAACCGCCCGGACGGGCCATCCGCGTGTAGGTTCGGATCCGCTCGCAGGTGGCACGGTGGAGGACAAGATAGTCGTCCGATCTGCCCCGGCGGCGCGTGAGCACGTGGCCCCCGGGATGCCCGTGCAGCCAGGCGAGGTAGGGGCCATCGCCGCCATCGAATATTTCGGTTCCAGCCGTGCCCATGTGGAGATCCGATGCCTGGTTGGAGCCGCGCTGCGGGGCGGCGTTGGCTTGAATGGATTATCAGGGAGCAGTCCCGGGGCACGAGGCAACCGGGAGCGGGCCATAGATGGTGCGGAAGCCGGCAAACCCACCCTGCTGCACCACGTATGCTGCCCGGGACGCCGTATCCACGTGCAAGGTCTGGCTGTAACCGTCGGCGATGTTGCCCTGGTCCGAAAGCAGCGCTCCGGGACCATTGGCCAGATGCGAGGGCAGTTCCTGAATCACGGGCCAGGACTGATGGACGCCCGTGGGGCCGGCAAAGGGCCGCAGGCGCTGCGCGGTGCACGCCAGGAGGGAGGGCGGTTCTGCGGCATCCGTTGCAGAAGCTCCCATCGTCACTGCGAGTGCGAGAAGAAGTGGGCCCACATTGGCCTCCGGCGCAGGATGGATCCCGGAATCGGGGTGTTGCGCGGGATGTTCAGTCGCACCGGAGCCGGCTGTCAATCCAATCGATTGGCCAGGTCTGGCTTTCCACGAAGTTGCCGATGGGATTTCCCCCCGAAGTGCTTCGCCTTCGCCGGCGCCCGCGGCGAGCCTGCCAAAGCAGCGGCGCAGAGCATGGAAAGGTGCTTGAAACATGGTCTGCCAGGAGCGCCTGGGAAAGAGCGTGCGGGCGCGTGGCTCCCTGGTCGTGGCCCCGGGGGTGGATCCGCTTCGCCAGCATCCCGCCGGTTGCCGAGGCCAGCCATGCGCCGGGAGAAGCGGTGCGACATCCGGTCGCATCCGCCGCAACGGGGCGATCAATAGAATTGATTCGTCCCCACCGACTGCAGGAGTGCCTCTTGAAACTGTTCGCCGTGATGCTGGTCGTGGCCGCGAGCCTGTTCGCGCCGTCGGCGCTGGCGCGCACGTGTGCGGTCACCATCGAAAGCAACGATCGCATGCAGTTCTCGCTGTCGACGATCCAGGTGGCGGCCGACTGCAAGGAGGTCAGCCTGACCCTGAAGCACAGCGGCCGGCTCGCGGCGGCGGCGATGGGCCACAACTGGGTGCTGACCCGCACCGCGGATTTCCAGCCGGTGGCCACCGCCGGCATGCGCTCGACGCTGGCCGACAGCTACCTGCCGAAGAACGATGCGCGGGTGCTGGCCCATACCAAGGTGATAGGCGGCGGCGAGTCCACCACGATCCGGTTCTCCACCGCCAAGCTGGCCAAGGGCGGCGACTACACCTTCTTCTGCTCGTTCCCCGGCCACTGGGGAATGATGAAGGGCAAGCTGGTCTTCGCCTGAGCCGCTGTCCGCGCACGGCGCCGCGCCCTCTCCACGGCGCCGCGCGGGCAGGGGCACCGGGTCAGCCGGCGGCCACCGCCTTGAAGGCGTCGCGGGCGGCGGCCAGGGTCGCTTCGATCACCGCCTCGTCGTGCGCGCTGGACAGGAAGCCGGCCTCGTAGGCCGAGGGTGCCAGGAACACGCCGCGTTCGAGCATGGCGTGGAAGAAGCGGTTGAATGCCGCGGTATCGCAGGCGGTCGCCTGGGCGTAGGTTTCCACCTTCTGGTCGGTGAAGAACAGGCCGAACATGCCGCCGACGCGGTTGCTGGTGACGGCCACGCCGGCCTCGCGGGCGGCCGCTTCCAGCCCGTCGCACAGCGCGGCGGTGGCGGCCGCAAGGCGGTCGTGGAAACCGGGCTGCTGGATCAGTTCCAGCATCGCCAGGCCGGCGGCCATTGCCACCGGGTTGCCGCTGAGCGTGCCGGCCTGGTAGATCGGGCCGGCCGGGGAAATCTGCGACAGCAGCTCGCGGCGGCCGCCGTAGGCACCCACCGGCATGCCGCCGCCGATGATCTTGCCGAACGTGGTCAGGTCCGGGGTAATGCCGTAGTACGCCTGCGCGCCGCCCAGCGCCACGCGGAAGCCGGTCATCACCTCGTCGAAGATCAGCAGCGTGCCGTGCTGCGTGCACAGCTGGCGCAGGTGCTGCAGGTAGCCCTCGCACGGCGGAATGCAGTTGGCGTTGCCGACCACCGGTTCGATGATCAGGCCGGCGATTTCCCCGCCCTGTTCGGCGAACAGCGCGGTGGCGGCGTCGAAGTCGTTGTAGGGCAGGGTGAGGGTGAGCTCGCTCAGGCCGGCCGGCACGCCCGGCGAGGTGGGCACGCCGAGGGTCAGCATGCCGCTGCCGGCCTTGACCAGGAACGAATCGCCGTGGCCGTGGTAGCAGCCTTCGAACTTGACGATCTTCGCGCGCCCGGTGGCGCCGCGCGCCAGTCGGATCGCCGACAGCGTGGCCTCGGTGCCGGAGTTGACCATGCGCACCATCTCGCATGAAGGCACCAGCCGGGTGATGGTCTCGGCCATGGTCACTTCGGCCGGGCACGGCGCGCCGAACGACAGGCCGTCGCCGATGGCGCGCTTGACCGCCTGGCGCACGTCGGGATGGTTGTGGCCGACGATCATCGGTCCCCACGAGCCGACGTAGTCGATGTAGCGGTTGCCGTCCACGTCGTACAGGTAGGCGCCGTCGGCGCGCTGCACGAAGAACGGCTCGCCGCCCACCGACTTGAACGCCCGTACCGGCGAATTGACGCCGCCGGGCAGCAGCTGCCGGGCGCGTTCGAACAGGGCGTGGGACTGGGCGTGGTTCATGCGTAAAACTCCCGGAACGTTGGGGGGCGATGGGTAGGAGCGACGTGAGTCGCGACGGGCCTTGCCTGCAATGCCGGGTCGCGACTCACGTCGCTCCTACGGCTGCCCGGGTTCGAAGCAACGGCGGTAGGCGTGCAGCGCGGCGACGGGATCGGGTTCGGCGAATACGCCGCTGATCACCGCCAGCAGGTCGGCGCCCGCGGCCACCAGTGGTGCCGCATTGTCCGGGGTGATGCCGCCGATGGCCACCCGCGGCACGCCCAGTGCGGCACTTTGTCGCAGCAGGTCCGGGTGCGCGCGGCGGGTGTTGGCCTTGCTGCGGCTGGGAAAGAACGCGCCGAAGGCGACATAGCTGGCGCCGGCGGCCACGGCGCGCTGCGCCCGCGGCAACTGGTCGTAGCAGGAGGCGCCGACGATCGCATCCGGCCCGAGCAGGGCGCGGGCCGCGGCGATGTCGCCGTCGTCCTCGCCCAGGTGGACGCCGGCCGCGCCCACGGCGCGCGCCAGGGCGGGGTCGTCGTTGACGATCAGCGGCACCCCGGCCGCGGCGCACAGCGCCTGCAGCGCCGCGGCCTGCTCATGGCGCAGCGCGGCATCGGCCTGTTTGTTGCGGTACTGCAGCCAGGCGGCGCCGGCCGCCAGCAGCGGCTGGACCTGCGCCAGCAGGCGTGCGCTGTCGTTGTCGTCGGGGGTGATCAGGTAGACGCCGCGGTTGTTCCCGGACGAATGTGAAGCGGTGGTCATCGATGGCTACCGGTGTGGCGGCGGGGGTGGGACAATGCCTGCAGCCAGACCTGACCCAGCCGTGATTATCCGATGACCGATGCCACCGCCACCACTTTCCGCACCTGGATGTGCGTCGTCTGCGGCTTCATCTACCGCGAAGCCGACGGCCTGCCGGAAGAGGGCATCGCCCCGGGGACGCGCTGGGAAGACGTGCCGGACACCTGGACCTGTCCGGACTGCGGCGTGACCAAGGACGACTTCGAGATGGTCGAGCTGGACTGACGTCCGGCAAGGTCGTCGTCCCCCGTTTGGCGGAAAGCGCCCCGCAACGGCCCGTGGAGGGGTTGCCTGGCGGTTTTCTTCTCCGCGGTGGAGAGGCACCGGGCCCCGCCTGCGCGGGGGCGACGGTAGTCGGAGAGCGTGCCGCCAAGCCCGTCAATACGGCCCCCGCCTGTGCGGCGACGGCGGTGGGCGTTCCGTTCGTGGCGCGTCGGGCGTCCGGCTCCCCGCCTATTCGCTGTTGCGGTTGGCGTGGAAGAACTTCAGCGAGCACAGCGTGGCCGCCGCGCCCAGGAACAGGGTGATGGCCACCAGCAGCGGTTTGGTCGCCGGCGCGATGCCGAAGATCAGAGCCAGTGCCGACAGTACGCCGATCAGTACCGAGGCCAGTGCGGTGGCCAGCGCCGCCTTGTTGAGCAGGTCGAACAGGCTGGAAGTGCGCTCCATGGATATCGCCAGCAGATGGGGAAGCCCGCCAAATAGCAGGGCGCCGATGCCGGACGCAAGCGCCAGGCCGATGCCGATGCCGGCAATGGCCCGCGGATCGGGCCGCAGCGGCTGTCCGGCCTCGCGCGCCATCAGCACGAACAACAGCGTGCAGGCGGCGTAGACCGTCGCAGCGATGCCGCCGGCGGCCAGCAGTCGCCGCCGCAGCGGGCGCGGCGGTTGGTCGATGGGGAGGGGGCGCACCGGGTGCTGCCTTCAGTGCAGGCGCGAACGCTGGCTGCCCAGCGCCACCAGCTGCTCGCGCACCGAGGCGGCGTCCTCGGCCTGCGGATGCTGCTGCAGGTAGCGCGACAGGTCGTGGCGGGCACCGGCCAGGTGCTCCAGCTGCAGGTAGGCCAGGCCGCGGTCGCGCAACGCGTCGGCCTGGTCCGGCGCCAGCTTCAGCACGCGGTCGGCGCTGCGTGCGGCGCGGTCCCACTCGCCGCGTTCGGCGTACACGCCGTGCAGGTTGCGCAGCATCCGCACCAGGATGGCACGGTGCGGAGCGGGGTCGAGGATCTGCGCCAGCACGCGGTCGTCCGGGGTCTCGCCGCCCAGGTGCGGACGGGCGCGCTCGCGCAGTTCGTCCACGCCCAGCGGGCGCCCGCCGTTGAACGGGTCCATCACCAGCACGCCGTCGTCCACCGGCAGTCGTACCAGGAAATGGCCGGGGAAGGAGATGCCATCCAGCGGGATGCCGAGCCGGCGCGAGACCTCCATCTGCACCAGCGCCAGCGAGATCGGGTTGCCCAGCCGGCGGTCGAACACCTGGTTGAGATAGCTGTTGCGCGGGTCGTAGTACTCGTCGTGGTTGCCGCTGTAGCCCAGTTCGTCGAACAGGTGGCGGTTGATCGCGGCCACCTTCAGCGGCCAGGCGTCGATGGCGCCCACCTCGATGCGCAGGTGGTCGGCATGGCTCTGCGCCAGCGCGTCGTAGTGGGCCGGGTCCAGGTCGGGATATTCGTCGCGGGCGATCAGCAGCGCGGTCGGCAGCAGCGGCAGCGCGTCGTTGTCCAGCCCGGCCAGCGCATCCCACGCCGGCAATGTCAGTTGCGGTTGCGGCATGCCCCAAGACTGGCGGCAAAGCCGGCGCGGTTCAAGCCGGGGGCTGCGCCGGCGCGGGTGCCGCCGTTCAGTCCAGGGTCGGGATGCCGGGGCCGAAGCCGAGTTCGGCGCCGTTGCGCAGGCCCAGTTTCTCCGCCTGCCCGGCGTTGAGTTCCAGCACGTAGCGCGCCGGCCGGTGGCTGGGATAGGGCGGGCAGGCGTTGCCGGCCGAGCACGGCGGCACGTCGCGCTGCTGCGACACCAGTTTGCGCTGGCTGTCGAAGTACAGGATGTCCAGCGCGATCTTGGTGTTCTTCATCCAGTACGCCTGCGGTTCCTCGCGGTCGTGGATGAACAGCATGCCGTGGTCGAGCGGCATGCTGTCGCGGAACATCAGCCCGCGCGAGCGACTGGCGTCGTCCTGCGCCAGCTCCACCCGGTAGCGCTCGCCGGCCAGTTCCACCCAATGGCTGGCGCCGGTGCTGACGCAGCCGCCGAGCAGCAGGAGCAGGGTCAGGAAGCTGGCGCGGCGCAGGAGGGTCATCGCTGGTGTCCGGAAGGGGTGAAGGCGTTGCGCACCTTCGGGGATGCAACGCGCTTCGTCAAGGCAGGCGAGCATGGGCGTCCCGGCCGCGCGCCCGCGCTGGTGACTGCGATGGCATTCCTCGGCGTGCGGTTGCCGCAGGGCATGTCTTTGCGCCTGGCCTTCCTTCCGCTTGCCCGGCGCTGTCGGGCACATGCGGGGAGCGGCATGGCGTTGTTGTGCATGGCGGCGTGATCGCCGCGCGTCCGGGATGGCCTGCGCAAAGCCAGACAGGTCGCGGTCCATTTTCCGGCGCCGGTGCTGGACGCCCCGAAGCGGCTGGGGCAGCCGTTTGCGTGCTAGGCAGCGCACGCGTGGGATAGCGCGGCGAACAACTGCTGGGTTTGCGCCTGCAGCCGGGCCAGGATTGCGGGTGGTGTCTGCACGAACAACTGGCAGGACAATGCCAGCGAGGCGGCATCCAGTCCCAGCGGGTCGTCGGCGTTGCGGCCGAGGGTGAAGAAGCGGTCGTACAGGTCGAAGCGGCTTTCCACCAGTTGCTCGATCCTGCTCCCCAGCTCGAACTCGATGTCATGGCCACCGGCCTGCAGCGGCAGTGGCCATCCACGCGGCGGCCGCAGGCGCGCGCCGCCGGTGTCCGCATCGATGCCGTCCGGAGCGGCCGCGTGGCGATGGACGCGGCAGGCCAGCCAGAAGCGGAACAGGCACAGTTCGGCGATGGCCACCGGCGGCGAGGGATGGAGTCGCAGCACCTCGGCGTAGTGGCAGCGGTAGTCCACCTGCACATGGTTCCGCACCACGTCGAAGGGGATGTCGGCATCGATGGAGGGATGAGCCTGCGAAGGGGCCATGGCTGCATTTCCTTATGGTGGCGTACGCGTGGCCGAAGCGTGCGGATCGGCGTGATATCCTCGTAATGAAAGCAATAAGTTGATGTAAATGGAAGCAATAGGTGAATCGTCCGCGGGCGCGCTCCGTAACGTTGCGCGCCATGAACGACGAACGCCATGAATTCTCCCGACGCTTGGCGCAGGCGATGAGCGCGGCCGGTTACGAGCCGCGCCCGGCGGTGCTGTTCCGCCTGTTCAATGCGCGCTATACGGGTCGTTCGGTAAGTTTCCAGAGCGCCTCGCGCTGGCTTGGCGGACGTTCCATTCCCGAGCAGGACAAGCTGCAGGTGCTGGCCGGCCTGTTCGCCGTGGAGCCGCAACGGCTGCGCTTTGGCGGCGGCAAGCGGGTGGCCGAGCCGCGCAGTGCATGGCCGGGTGTGGGCGTGCGCGAACGCGAGGTGGTCGAGGCCTTCCTCGCGCTGCCGGCGCGGCAGCGCGAACTGGTCGGCGAACTGGTGAAGGCGCTGGCCGCGAAGGGTTGAGCGCGGTACCGCGATGCTGCCGTCGCCGCGCGTGCGGCTTCAGCGCGTCACAGCACCCGCGGCGGTTCGCCGCCGACGATCACCACGTCGGCCGGGCGCCGCGCGAACAGGCCGACGCTGACCACGCCGGGGATCTGGTTGAGTTCGCGTTCCAGCTTGACCGGGTCGGTGATGGACAGGTTGTGCACGTCCAGCACCACGTTGCCGTTGTCGGTGACCACGCCGTCGCGCCACACCGGCTGGCCGCCGGTCAGGGCGAGGATCTCGCGCGCCACCAGGCTGCGCGCCATCGGGATCACTTCCACCGGCAGCGGGAACCTGCCCAGCACCGGCACCTGCTTGCTCGGGTCGACGATGCAGACGAACTGCTTGCTGGCCTCGGCGATGATCTTCTCGCGGGTGAGCGCGGCGCCGCCGCCCTTGATCAGGTACTTGTTCGGGTCGCACTCGTCGGCGCCGTCCACGTACAGCGACAGGGTGCCGGTGTGGTTGAGGTCCAGCACCTCGATGCCGTGCTGCTTCAGCCGCGCGGTGCTCTGCTCGGAGCTGGAGACGGCGCCTTGGATGCGGTCCTTGATCCGGGCCAGGGCATCGATGAAATAGGCGACGGTGGAACCGGTGCCGACGCCGACGATCATGCCGTCCTCGACGTACTCGATGGCTTTTTCGGCGGCCAGGCGCTTGGCTTCGGACATGGTTGACTCGCTGGATGGGGAAGAGGGGGTGTAGGAGCGACGTAAGTCGCGACGGAGCTTTACCGGGAAGGCCCGGTCGCGACTTACGTCGCTCCTACCGGGATTCGGGTTCAGGCCGGCTTCTTTTCCAGCGACAGCAGCAGCTTCCACTGCGCCGCGGTCACCGGGAACACCGACAGCCGGTTGCCGCGCGCGGTCAGCGGGAAGCCTTCGCCCAGTTCGTCGGCGTGCTGCTTGATCTCGTCGAGCGGGATGACCTGCGCCAGCTTGCGCTCGAACGCCACGTCCACCAGGTACCAGCGCGGCTGTTCGCGGCTGGCCTTGGGGTCGTGGTAGTCGGATTTCGGGTCGAACTGGGTGTCGTCCGGATAGGCCTCGCTGGCCACCGTGGCCAGGCCGACGATGCCGGGCACCTTGGTGTTGGAGTGGTAGAACAGGATGCCGTCGCCGACCTTCATGCCGTCGCGCATGAAGTTGCGCGCCTGGTAGTTGCGCACGCCGTTCCACGGTTCGGTGCCTACCCGTTGCAGGTCGTCGATGGAAAAGGCGTCCGGTTCGGACTTCATCAGCCAGTAGCGCTTGCGGGCGGTCATGCGGTCAGCGGTTCGGGAAAGAGGGTGGCCTGTTCGGTGCAGATCGCGTCCACCGCCACGTCCCAGCCCTCGACCGGAAGCGCGGGCACCTGTTGGGCGGCGAAACCGACGCCGACCAGCCAGGGCGGCGCGCCTTGCCGGTGGCGGAAAGCGAAGCTGCGATCATACCAGCCGCCCCCCATGCCCAGCCGCCGGCCACGTGCGTCGAAGCCCACCAGCGGCGCCACCACCAGCGTCATCGCCTCGGCCGGCAGCGCGTCGGCCGGGTCGATGTCCGGTTCGGGAATGCCGTAGCGGTTGCTGGTCAGCGGCTGGCCGGGACGCCAGGGCGCGAAGCGCAGCAGCTGGCCGTGCAGCACCGGCAGGCAGTAGCTCTGGGTGGCGGGCAGCTGCATCTGCCAGCGGTGCAGGGCGATCTCGCCGTCCATCGCCCAGTAGCCGGCCACCGGCCCCGGCGCGTGGGCGAACGGCAGCGCCAGCAAGCGCGTGGCCAGCGCCTCGGCGGCGGCGATGCGGCCGGCGGCGGGGATGTCGCGGCGGCGCTGGCGCAGCTGCTGCCGCAGTTCGGCGCGGTCGCTGCTCATGGCGCGTGGGTGCTGCCGGGTGTGGGCGGGCAGGCTGGAGCAGCTTCGCCGTGGATGCCGGTACCCGTTGCCGTTCCCTTACGGGCGGGAGAAGCCCCACGACCGCGCAGGGCGCGGGCCACCCGGCGCCTGCCGACAGGATGGCAGTGCGGGTCGCGGGGCACCCGCCTGCACGGGAGCGACGGTGGGAGCACCGGGTACCCGGTTCGGGAACATTCTGGCGGGGAAGCGGAGCGGACGGGCATCGGCGGACTCGCGGGCGGGACGGGGCAGGCCCGGGCGGGGCCGTGGCGTCCATTGAAGCCGGTTCGCGGGGCCGGTGCACGTGCGGGCATTTCCGGGAGGCGCTCCCGGCGTTGTCCTGGCGGGGTTCCGCAACGGCAGGTGCCGTGGAGCGCGGCCACAAAAAGCAGGAGCGGCGTCCGGGGACGCCGCTCCTGCGGGAAAAATTGCATTCTCCGCCATGACGATGCGTGCGAAACGACCTTGAACCCGGGGTTCAAGTGGGAACGCTGGGGAACCATCGGGCTTCCCGCTACAAGGCGGACTTGCACACCCGGCGCCGTCGCGCCTCCGTGGTCGTCATTAAGGGACAAGGCGAATGTTTGCACACGCCGTCGTTCACGGCAGAGAACGCAGCGCAAGTATAGCCATGTTGGCGGCCCGCGCCAGTCCGTTCGTCGGCTTGGCGCGAATTCAGTGGCGTGATCGGCCGTGCTCAGCGCGCAGCGTCGAGCGCGCTGTCCAGGCGGCGGTTGAGTTCGGCCAGGGTGCGCTGCAACGCCTCGTTCTGCCGCACCTGTTCGTCGCGCAGCTGCTGCAGTTCGTGGGCCAGGTTCAGCGCCGCCAGTACCGCCACCCGGTCGACCGCGGCCATGCGGTTGCTGCCGCGGATCTCGCGCATCTTGGCATCCAGCGTGCGTGCCGCCGCGTTCAGGCTGTCGCGCTCTTCGGCGCCGACGCCGACGGTGTATTCGCGGTCGAGGATGCGGACGCTGACCGGTTCGGTGTGGCTCATGTGTGCTGCTCCAGCGACTTGAGCCGGGTGATCATCGCTTCCACCCGCGAGCGGGCCTGCTCGTTCTTGGTCAGCAGCTGCGCGCGCTCGCCGATCAGCTGTTCCTGCTGGTGGCGCAGGCTGCGGTTCTCGTCGGCCAGGCGCTGGTTGCGTTCGAGCAGCGACTCGATACGGGCGGCGAGGGCCTGCAACTGGGCGATGGCGTCGGAAGGGTCCATGGACGGCACGATAGGCATGGCGGCAAGGGCCGGTCAAGACGGCGGCGGCGCCTCAGTGGGCTGTCAGCGCGGCCTGCTGCAGGAAGCGCAGGCAGGCGTCCTGTTCCAGCGCCGGGGCAACCAGGTGGCCCTGGATCTCGTCGCAGCCGTTCTCGTGCAGGAACGCCAGCTGTCCATGGCTCTCCACGCCCTCGGCCACCACCTTGAGCGACAGCGAATGGCCCATGGCGATGATGGCGCTGGTGATCGCTTCGTCGTCCGGGTCCAGGGTCAGGTCGCGGACGAACTCGCGGTCGATCTTCAGCGTGGTCAGCGGCAGCCGCTTCAGGTAGGCCAGCGAGGAATAGCCGGTGCCGAAGTCGTCGATCGCCAGGCCCACGCCCTGGTCGCGGCAGGCGCGCAGGATGGCGGCGTTGGCGGCGACATTGCCCATCACCGCGCTTTCGGTCAGTTCCAGCTCCAGCTGGCCGGGGCGCACGCCGGTCTGGCCGAGGATGCGTGCCAGCAGGTCGGGCAGGTCGCCGCGCTGGAGCTGGATGGCCGAGACGTTGACCGACATGCACAGGTCTTCCTGTCCCTGCTCGCGCCAGTCGCGCAGGGTGGCGCAGGCCTGGCGCAGCACCCATTCGCCGATCTCCAGGATCAGCCCGGTCTCCTCGGCCAGCGGAATGAACTGCGAGGGCGAGACCAGGCCGAATTCGGCACTGTGCCAGCGCACCAGCGCTTCGACCCCGACCACGCGGCGGTCGATCAGCGAGTAGCGCGGCTGGTAGACCAGCTTCAGCTCGCGGTCGAACGGGATCTTGCGCAGGGTGCTGGCCAGGGTGGCACGGTGGCGGGTCTGCTCGTCCATGCGCGCCGAGTACACCTGGTAGGTACTGCGGCCGGCGGCCTTGGCCTGGTACATGGCGGTGTCGGCGTGCTTGAGCAGTTCGCTGGGCACCAGCGCGTGCTGCGGGTACAGGCTGATGCCGATGGACGGCGACATCGCCACCTCGCGGCGCTCGTCCAGCTGCAGCGGCGGCTCGAAGGCGGCCAGCACCTGCCGCGCGACTTCTTCGGCCTGGGCCTGCGAAGCGATGTCCTCCAGGATCACGGTGAACTCGTCGCCGCTGAGCCGGGCCACGGTGTGCTGCGGCCCGACCGCCTGCTGCACCCGCTCGGCGGCGGCGCGCAGCACCCGGTCGCCCATCGGATGGCCGAGCGAATCGTTGATGTCCTTGAAGCGGTCCAGGTCCAGGAACAGCACCGCCACCAGCCGCTCCTCGCGCCGCGCGCGGACGATGGCACGGGCCAGCCGCTCGGAGGCGAGCGCGCGGTTGGGCAGGCTGGTCAGGGTGTCGTAGTTGGCCAGGTAGCGCAGTTCCTGCTCGGCGCGCTTCTGTTCGGTGATGTCTTCCAGCACCACCACGTGGAAGCTGCGGCGGCCGTCGATGTCGCGCACCAGGTTGTGGCGCACGTGGCACAGGATCTCCCGGCCGTCCTTGCGGCGCTTCCAGGTATCGCCGTTCCAGTGCCCGCTCTGGCGCAGGGCCTGCAGCAGCTGCGCGCGCTGGGCGGGGGTGTCGGGGCTGTGGTCGAGCATGTGCAGCGGCTGTCCCACCACCTCCGGCTCGCCATAGCCGGTGATGCGGCTGAATGCGGGATTGACCGAGACGAAGCGGAGGTTGCGGTCCAGTACCGCCACCGCCTCGTTCATGCTGTGCAGCACCTCGCTGGCGATGCGGCGCTCGGCATCGGCGCGGCGGTGGGCGGAAATGTCGCGCGCGGTGCCGGCCACCCGCAACGGGCGCCCGTCCGGATCGCGCTCGACCACCCGCCCGCGGACCCGCACCCACAGCCACTGGCCGTTGCCGTCCAGGTCCATCCGGTGCTCGGACAGGAACACCGCGGCGCGGCCTTCGACATGATCGTTCAGGCGGCGCAGCACCTGCGGCAGGTCGCTGCGGTGGATCTTCGGGCCGCTGCCGTCGCGCATGACCATGGTGATCTCGGCCGAGGCCGGGGCCAGTTCGTCGGCACGCATCCAGTGCAGCCGGCGCTGCTGCAGGTCGTAGTCCCAGAATTGTTCGCCCGAGGCCCACAGTGCCAGCTTCAGGTGCTGGTCGCGATGGCGCAGCTTGTGGTTGTGCTGCTGCAGCTGGCGCAACCGCCGGCGCAGCCCCAGTGCCAGGATGGCGGCGGCGATGGCTGCCGCGGCGAGCACGGCCGCGATGATCCAGCCTGCCAGCGCAACGGTATGCGGGGTGACCGATGCGGAGGCGATCGGCATGGCGGATGGAGGGGCCCGAAGGTTGGAATGCCCTGAGTGTAGGCGCGGAAATCGCGCCTTCACAAGCCGGAAATCCATGCCCGGTTGCTACACTGTGGCGCTTGTGCCGTGGTCCATTCGCCGCGGCGGGTTTCCACGTTCCATGCAGGCCAGTGACATGACCGAACTTCCCGACGTCAACGACGTAGCGCAGGCCAGCCGGGCGCTGGGCCTGGCGGCCTCCCCCGCCGAACTGCATGGTGGCCTGTGCGGCTGGTTGGCCGCCGGCGGCGCCGACATCGTGGCCTGGCCAGCCAGCGTGCTGGCCGACGACAGCCTGGCCGCGCCGGCACCGGACAGCACGCTGGACCGCCTGCGCCAGGCCAGCGTGGCGCAGCTGGAAGACCGCGATTTCGCCTTCGAACTGCTGCTCGATGCGCCGGGCGCGTCGCTGCAGCAGCGCACCGATGCGCTGTTCGACTGGTGCCGCGCCTTCCTCGGCGGTTTCGGCATGGGCGCCGGCAAGCGCCCGGCGCTGAGCGAGGAGGGCGAGGAGGCGCTGCAGGACCTGGCGCGGCTGGCGCAGGCCTCCAGCGACCAGTTCGACAGCGGCGACGAGGACGAGGACGCGCTGGCCGAGATCGAGGAGTTCGTGCGGGTGGCGGTGCTGCTGCTGCACGGCGATTGCGTGATGGGACCGCGGCACCGCCAGCGCCTGAACTGAGCCGCCGCTGCATGAAGCAATCGACCGGTATTTCCGCGGCCGAGTACGGCCACCGCCGCCGCCAGCTGATGGAGGCGGCCGGCGACGACGCCATCCTGGTGCTGCCGGCCGCGCCCGAGCGCGTGCGCAGTCTCGATACCCATTACCCGTACCGGCAGGATTCGGACTTCTGGTACCTGAGCGGCTTCCCGGAGCCGGAAGCGGTGCTGGTACTGGTGCCCGGCCGCCGCCACGGCGAGGCGATCCTGTTCTGCCGCGAGCGCGATCCCGAGCGCGAAGCCTGGGATGGCCCGCGTGTCGGGCAGGAAGGCGCGGTCGCCCGCTACGGCATGGACGACGCCTATCCGATCGAGGACCTGGACGACATCCTGCCGGGGCTGCTGGAAGGACGTTCGCGGGTCTACTACCACTTCGGCCGCGATGCCGATTTCGACCTGAAGCTGATCGGCTGGGTCAATCGCGTGCGTTCGCAGGTGCGACACGGCGCGCAGCCGCCGCACGAGTTCCTGGAGCTGGGCCACCTGCTGCACGAGCAGCGGCTGTTCAAGTCGGCCGCGGAGATCGCGCTGATGCAGCGGGCGGCCGACATCAGCGTACAGGCGCACCGGGCGGCGATGCGGGCGACGCGTCCGGGCATCCACGAGTATGGGCTGCAGGCCGAGCTCGAGCGCGAGTTCCGCGCCAGCGACGCCTGGCCGGCCTACGGCAGCATCGTCGGCGCCGGCGCCAACGGCTGCGTGCTGCACTACCGCGACAACAATGCGCAGGCCCGCGATGGCGAGCTGGTGCTGATCGACGCCGGTGCCGAATACCGCGGCTACGCCAGCGACATCACCCGCACCTTCCCGGTGAATGGGCGCTTCAGCAAGGAACAGCGCGCGCTGCACGACCTGGTCGGCGCCGCACAGGCGGCGGCGCTGGCGCAGGCGCGCCCCGGCGTGCCCTACGAAGCCGGGCACCTGGCGGCGGTGGAAACCCTGACCGAGGGCCTGCTGCGGCTGGGGCTGCTCAAGGGCACGCTGGAGCACAACCTGGTCGAGGGCCACTACCAGCGTTTCTACCGGCACAAGACCGGGCACTGGCTGGGGCTGGACGTGCACGACGTCGGCGATTACCGGCTGGCCG
The DNA here is from genome assembly GCF_026107455.2 of Xanthomonas chitinilytica. Classification (GTDB taxonomy): domain Bacteria; phylum Pseudomonadota; class Gammaproteobacteria; order Xanthomonadales; family Xanthomonadaceae; genus Stenotrophomonas; species Stenotrophomonas chitinilytica. The sequence continues at coordinate 222,546 of NZ_JAPCHY010000003.1, forward strand.
GCGATTCGCGCCTGCTCGAGCCGGGGATGGTGTTCACCATCGAGCCGGGACTGTACGTGGCGCCGGACGAGCGCACGGTGGAGCCGCGCTGGCGCGGCATCGGCATCCGCACCGAGGACGACGTGCTGATCACCGGCGAGGGCCATCGGGTGCTGACCGGCGCGCTGGAGCGCAGTGCCGACGAGATCGAGGCGTTCATGGCGGCGCGCTGATGCGCCTGGCATGGATTGGTGTGGCGAGGATGATTCCTGCCGTTGCCGTTGCCGTTGCCGTTGCTGTTGCTCGTGATTCTGCGTTTGCTCCCGGCTTTTGACTTCCCCTGCCGTAGAGCGAGCCGAGCACCGCAGTGGAACGAGGGGCGAAGAGGCGCACGTGTTTGAGCGAAGCGAGTTGTGCACCGCCCCTCGTTCCGCGAGGAGCGCAGGGAACCGGCGGGCGTAGCCCGCCGGATCGCGGCCGGCTGTGCTTTCTTTTTTCAACAGCCGAAGCGTTCTTCAACAGCCGAATGGCTGGTCATGGCGGGTCATGGCAGGTCATGGCAGGTCATGGCAGGTCAAGCACGCCCTGCCTCCGCCCCCCGTACGCTGCGTGCGTGGGGTCCATTCCGCTGCCGGGATTTTTCGACACGACATCCCCGTCGCGTCGAAAAACGACATGCATCCATGCACGCCGCCTGTGTGGGGTCTTGTCCGCCGGCTCCGTCGCTGCGGAAGGGAACCCGAAAGTAAAAGGTCGGGAGCAAACGCAGAATCACGAGCAACAGCAACAGCAACAGCAACAGCAACAGCAACAGCAACCGCAACCGCATTGCAGCCGCGGGCGGGCTGGCGACAGGCCGGCCAACAAACGAAAAGCCCGGCTGCATCACGCAGCCGGGCTTGGGGACGCATCGCAGCGACCGGGATGGAAGCGCTCAGCCCTGCGCCGCGAACACCGGCCGGGTGAGGTTGTCCGGCTCGCCGTCGGTGCACAGCACCTCGTCCTCGATGCGGATGCCGCCGTAGGGGCGGAAGAAATCCACGCGCTTCCAGTCGACGCTGTCGGCGTGGCCGTTCTTCTTCACTTCGTCCAGCAGCATGTCGATGAAGTACACGCCCGGTTCGATGGTCACCACCATGCCGGGTTCCAGCACCCGGGTCATGCGCAGGTAGGGATGGCCCTCGGGGCGCTCGATGCGGCCGCCGCGGTCGGAGGCGGCGAAACCGGCCACGTCGTGCACCTGCAGGCCGATCGGATGGCCCAGGCCATGCGGGAAGAAGGCGAAGCTGACGCCGCTGGCCAGCGCCGCTTCCGGCGTGACCTTGAGCACGCCGAAATCCTTGAGGATCGCCATCAGTTGCAGGTGCGCGTCGATGTGCAGCTGTTTGTAGTCGGCGCCGGCGCGCACCGCCTGGCCCATCTTCACCTGCGCGGCGTCGACCGCGTCGATCAGCGCCTGGAATTCGCCGCCGCGGTCGGCCGCGTAGGTGCGGGTGATGTCGCTGGCATAGCCGCAGGAAGAGGCGCCGGCGTCGATCAGGAAGCTGTGCAGCGGCTGCGGTGCGCTGCGGCCCAGGTCGGTGTAGTGCAGCACCGCGGCGTGTTCGTTGAGCGCGACGATGTTGCCGTAGGGCAGTTCGTTGCTGTCCTGGCCGACGGCGCCGCAATAGGCCATGTGGATGGCGAACTCGCTGGCGCCGGCGCGGAACGCGGCCTCGGCGGCGCGGTGCCCGCGCACCGCCAGCGCCTGCGCCTGGCGCATCAGCGCGATCTCGTACGGGGTCTTGTACGAGCGCTGGTACTCCAGGTAGTCGACCACCGCCTGCGGGTTGTTCGGCACGAATTCGCCCAGCGCGCTCTGCGGCTCGCCCAGGATCGCGCAGCGCGCGGCCGGTTTCGGCAGCAGCGCCAGCGCTTGCTCCGGCTTGCGGATGACGTGGATGTCGAAGTGTTCGACCCACCAGCCGTTGGGCGCGTCCGGCACCACGTGCCAGTAGTCGTGCGGCTGGTAGTAGATCAGCTGCGGGCGCTGTCCCGGGGTGTACACCAGCCAGCTGTACGGCAGCCGGGTCAGCGGCAGCCAGTGCTTGAACGGCGGGCTGACCGCATAGGGGTAGTCGCGGTCGTCGAACACCTGGTAATGCAGCGTGCCGCTGGGGACGACCAGGTGGTCGAAGCCGCCGCGCGCCAGCGCTTCGTCCGCGCGCTGCCGGAGCACGCTCAGGTGGTGGGGATACAGGGCGCCGGGATCGTGCGGATTCATCGCGGAGACTCGTTCGACAGTGCGGGATGCAGGCCTCGATTTTGCCGCAATCGCGCCGTCCCCGCTGTGCCGGAATCGGCGCTCAGGTTGCGGGAAGCACGTGTTCGATCCAGTGCCGCAGCAGTTCCCGGTGTTCGTTGCCCAGCGTCAGGAAGCGGAAGCCCGCCCACGACTGGCCGGGGGCGTGGGCCTGTTCGCTCCACAGCAGGTGCGCGCCCACGTCGATCAGCACTTCGCGGCCGTTGCGGTCCGGGACCGGAAAGCGCAGCTGGTACAGCGCGTCGTCGGTGACCGGCACCGACGCCAGCAGCAGCATGCCGCTTTCGGAGACGTTGCCGAGCCGGCCGATCGGCGCTTCGGTCATCTGGTCGAACACCGGCACTTGTGCCGGTACCGGCCGGCGCGGTGCGCGGCGGGTCTCGTTGATCATGGGGCCTCCGGTCTGGGGCTGTTGCCGGCCAGCGAGCGCAGGGTGCGGATCGTGGCCTGCCAGGCGCGGTCGATGAGCCGCCCCTTGTCCTCGGTGACGATGCGCGCCTGGCCCTGCGCCATCAGCCGCGACAGCGCGTCCAGCGAGAGTTCGGCCACCTTCTGCCCGCGCTGGTTGACGAACAGCGCGTGGTCGGTGATCAGGCTGTACCAGGACAGGCGCTGGCGGCGGGCGTCGCCCTGCTGGTTGGTGACGAACTCGAACCAGGTGCCGAACGGCAGCGTGCGCAGCTGCCGGTAATGCTCCTCTTCGGCCGGGCTGCGCGGCGGCGGCGGTGCCTTGTGCGGGGCGGCCGGGGCTTCCTTGTCGCCCTGTTCGCCGAGCCGGCTGCGGGCCTTGAGCTTGGCGGCCAGCTCGGTACGCGAGGTGACGTCGTCCTCGCCGCCGGGCGTGGACAGGCGGCGGGCGATCGCACCGGCTTCGTCGCGGTGGTAGCCCACCTGCAGCAGCGCTTCCTCCAGCTGGGCGCTGAAACCCGGGTCGGGGTCGCCGCCGACCGGGGCGCAGGTGATCTCGGCAATGCGCCGGGTCGCCTGCTGGCGTTGCTGCCATTCCTCGGACTGTTCGCCCTGGCGCAGCAGGGTGAGGGTGAGCACGTCGGTCCAGGCCTGCTTGAGCAGCGCCTGCACGAACTTGGGCGGCGCGGTTTCCTCGCACAGCCGGTCGATGGTGCGCGCGGACAGCTGCTTGGCCGCTTCCAGCCGTTCGCGGCCGCGCGCGGCTTCCACGTGGCGGCGCTCGGCCACTTCGGCCTTGTGCGCGGCGGTGCGGAAATGCCCCTGGATTTCCTGGTTGGCGGACTCGAACACCGCCTCGTCGCCCTGGTAGTCGGCGACGACCTTTTCCACGGCCTGGTTCAGTTTCTGCAGCAGCGCCGGGTCGGTGTCGTCGTCGCCCAGCCAGGTGGCGCCGGATTCGGCCACCGCATTGAGCAGCTCGCGCGCCGGGTGCTGGTCGCGCACGAAGAACGCCTGGTCGTTGATCGCCGCGCGCACCACCGGCACCTGCAGCTGCACCAGCAGGTCGGCGGCGGGCGCATCGGTGCGCACCTCGCGCTGGATCTGGCTGTACAGCATGCCCAGCAGGTCGAAGGTGTCGGTGTCCTGCGGCGACAGCGTGGCCTGCGGGCCGTGGTCGGCACGCATCTGCGCCAACAGCGCGTTGTGGATGTCGGCGATGCTGCGGCGCTGTCCGCCGCCTGCCGGCGCCGCGACCTGGGTCTGCAGCTTGCCCAGCACGTCCATGACCGCGGCACCGGGCACGGTATGGGCCGGGGCGGCCGGCTGCGAAGCCGCAGCGGCCATGTCCGGCGCTTCGCCTGCCGCGGGGGCGCCTGCCGGAGCAACGCCACGTGCCGCCGAGGCACGCGCCGTGTCCAGCATCTGGTGCAGGGCGGACATGCCGGGAACGGTGCCGGGGGCCGCGCCGGCATCATGCAGGGCATTGGCCGCCGCCGCCGGGGCGTCGCCGCCACTGGCGGGAATGGCGCTACCGGTGCCTTCGGCCGCGACCGGCGTCATTTCGGCCATGACCGACCAGGAGGCGCTGGGGGCCTGACCGCTCCAGCTGGTCAGCGGGCGCCGGCTGGCGCCACGGTTGCCCGGACCGGGGGTGGCTGCCGCCGGTACCGTGGCGCGGCGCGAACCCTGGCGGGCCAGGTAGGGCAGGTAGACCAGGCCGGGAAGGACGCCTTCGTGCGCCAGCAGGATGTTGATGCGGTCGACCAGCTCGCCGTAGCGCTCCATTACCTGGCGTTCGAATACCCGGTACAGCGTCAGCTGTGCGTCCAGCCCCAGCCCCAGCTGCTCGCCGGACTCGCGCAGTACCCGGCACAGCGCATACGGCCCGATCGGCAGCTGCTCCACTTCGTAGGCCGGTTGCGCGGCCAGCACGCCGAAGCGCTGGCCCAGCAGCTGCACGGCGGTGGCCGCGCGCGAGGCTTCGCGGCGCGCGATCTCGTGCAGGACGATGTCGCGGTCGATGTCGGTGTCTTCGACCAGGGTCAGGGTCTGGAACGGGCGCGGGTTGTCGCCGGCCAGCGGAGCTGCCGGCTGCTTCAATGCCGCCAGCGCAGCGGCCAGTGCGTCGAGGAAATGGTTGGCGAACCGTTCGCCCGACTCCTGCAGCTGGCGCATTTCCGCATACAGATCGGCCTGCCGCTGGCTGCTGTGGGCGCGCTCGGCCTGTTTGAACAGCTCGCGCTCGAACTCCACCACGGTCAGCCTGAGCGGATTGGCGAGGGTCTGCACCGCCAGCGCGTGCATGGCTTCGAGCAGCTGGCGGGGCCGGGGCGGTACCGGCGCGGCGGCCAGTGTGGCCAGCGCGGCGCTGGACGATGTTGGTGCGGACGCTGACATCCGATGTGCTTTCCGGCTCCCCTGATAGGGCGGTATTTACCATTTTTACCGATGCCGCCGCCACTGCCGCGATGTCATCGGGGCCGTCGCTCAGGCCAGGAACAGCTCGATCACGTCGTTGGTGAAGCGCCGTCCCAGCGCGGTGGGACGCACACTGCCGGCGTCGGTTTGCAGCCAGCCGCGTTCGCTGGCCGCGGCCAGTGCCGGGGCGATGACATGGCGATCCAGCCCGGTGCGGACCTCGAAGTCGGCCAACGCAAAACCCTCGTGCAACCGCAGCAGGTTGAGCATGTATTCGAACGGCAGGCGGTCGGCGCCGACGATCTCGTCGCCGCCGATGGCCTGGGCGCTGCCGGCGCCGGCCATGTAGGCCTGCGGATGCTTGTGCTTCCAGCGCCGCAGCACGTGCTGGCCGGCGCCGGAGCTGATCTTGCCGTGGGCGCCGGCGCCGATGCCGAGGTAGTCGCCGAAGCGCCAGTAGTTGAGGTTGTGCGCGCACTGCCGGCCCGGCTGCGCGTAGCCGCTGACTTCGTACTGCGCGTAGCCGGCGTCGGCCAGCATCGCCTGGCAGTGTTCCTGGATGTCCCAGGCCGCATCGTCGTCGGGAATGCCCTGCGGCGGCCGCGCGAAGAACAGCGTGTTCGGCTCCAGCGTCAGCTGGTAGTGCGACAGGTGGGCGGGGCGCAGCGCGAAGGCGCGCTCCAGGTCGGCCTCGGCCTGCGCCAGCGTCTGCTGCGGCAGCGCGTACATCAGGTCGATGTTGAAGTTGTCGTAGCCGGCGTCCTGCGCCAGCTTGACCGCGCGTTCGGCCTCGCCGCTGTCGTGGATGCGGCCCAGGCGCTGCAGCGCGGCGTCGTCGAAGCTCTGGATGCCGAAGCTGATGCGGTTGACGCCGGCGGCCAGGTAGCGGTCGAAGCGGCCGTGCTCGGCGGTGCCGGGGTTGGTCTCCAGCGTCACTTCCAGGTTCGGCGCGAAGCGCAGCCGGGCGCTGGCCGCCTGCAGGAAGCGGTCGATCGCCTCCGGCGGGAACAGGCTGGGGGTGCCGCCGCCGAAGAACACGCTGTTGACCACCCGGCCCCAGACCAGTGGCAGGTCGAAGTCGAGGTCGCGGATCAGCGCGTCCACGTAGTCCTCGAACGGCAACACGCCCTTGGCCGCATGCGAGTTGAAATCGCAGTACGGGCATTTGCGCACGCACCAGGGCAGGTGCACGTACAGCGACAGCGGTGGCGGAATCAGCGTGGTCACGGACGGGAGATGGCGGCGATGGAGTGATTCAGCAAGGGTTGCCGGCGCGGTCGACGACCGGCAGGCGCAGGCGTGGCTGGACGCTGGCGACGGCGGCGAGCACGGCCTGGAACAGCGCGCCGTCGCTGCGGTTGAATGGATGGGTATCGATCACCGCGACCCGGTTCCAGCCGCGGTGCGCGGCGGGGCGCAGCTGCAGCACGAGATGTCCGGCCGGACTGCTGCGGACCTGCGGCCACTGCAGCAGGCCCGCGGACTGCACCTCGCCGGCAGCGAAGCCGCGGCGACGGAAACCGGTGCCGACGCCGCGCACCACGATCCGGCCATCGTCATGGATCCGCACCTGCTGGGTGGCGGACAGGCCGGCGACGATCAGCCAGCCCAGCCATGTCAGCCCGGCGATGGCCAGTGCGGCCTGCCACGGCAGCGCGCCCCCGGCATGGGGCAACAGCGCGCCCGCCGCCAGCAGTACGGCAGCCAGGATCGCGGTCACCCGCGTACCCGGCACCAGGAAGGCGCGGTAACTGCTGCGGAAACGGCGTGCCGGTGCGGCCGCCGCGTTCACTGGCCGCCCAGGCGGGCGCGCAGCGCGGCCAGCGCCTTGCCGCGGTGGCTGAGGGTGTTCTTCAGTGCCGGTTCCATCTGCGCGGCGGTCAGGCCGTGGACCGGGTCCAGGAACACCGGGTTGTAGCCGAATCCGTGATGGCCGCGGCGCTCGTCCAGGATCACGCCTTCCCAGCTGCCTTCGCAGATCAGCGGCTGCGGGTCTTCGGCGTGGCGCAGCAGCACGATCACCGCGTAGAAGCGCGCGCTGCGCCGCCCTGCCGGCACCTCGCGCAGCGCCTCCAGCAGCTTGCTGTTGTTGGCGTCGTCGTCGGTGGGCGAACCGGCGTAGCGGGCGCTGTACAGGCCGGGGGCGCCGTCGAGCGCATCGACGATCAGGCCCGAATCGTCGGCCAGCGCCGGCAGACCGGTCACGCGGCAGGCATGACGGGCCTTGATCAGCGCGTTCTCGACGAAGGTCAGCCCGGTCTCGGGCACGTCGTCCACGCCCAGTTCCTTCTGCGGGACGATCGCGTAGGGCAGGCCGGCGAGCATCGCCTGCAGTTCGCGCAGCTTGCCGGCGTTGCCGCTGGCCAGGACGATCCGGTTCATCATTTCGGCTCCAGCAGGTCCCAGGTGTTGCCGTACAGGTCGCGGAACACCGCGACGGTGGCATAGGGCTCCTCGCGCGGGGTTTCCAGGAACTCGACGCCGCGCGCCTGCATCGCCTCGTAGTCGCGCCGGAAATCGTCGGTATGCAGGAAGAAACCGACGCGGCCGCCGGTCTGGTCGCCGATGCGCGCACGCTGCGTGTCGTTGCTGGCGCGCGCCAGCAGCAGTGCCGCGCCGCGGTCGCCGCCCGGGCCGACCACCACCCAGCGCTTGCTGCCCTGGTCGCTGTCCTCGATCAGTTCGAAGCCCAGCATCCCGGTGTACCAGGCAATGGCTTCGTCGTAGTCGGCCACCACCAGCGTGGCCAGGGCCAGGCGTCGCTTCATGGCTGTGCCAGCGCCGCCTGCTGTGCGTCGAACAGTTCGCGGATGCCCTGTTCGGCCAGCGCCAGCAGCGCGTCCAGTTCGTCGCGGCGGAAAGCGTGGCCTTCGGCAGTGCCCTGCAGCTCGATGAAGCCGCCGCCGTCGTTCATCACCACGTTCATGTCGGTGTCGCAGTCGCTGTCCTCGGCATAGTCCAGGTCCAGCACCGGCACGCCCTTGTAGACGCCGACCGACACCGCCGCCACCGCGCCGAAGATCGGGTTGCGCTTGATGTCGCCGCGCTTGAGCAGGTGGTTCACCGCATCGACCAGGGCCACGTAGGCGCCGGTGATGGCGGCGGTGCGGGTGCCGCCGTCGGCCTGCAGCACGTCGCAGTCCAGGGTGATGGTGCGCTCGCCCAGCGCGCTGCGGTCGATGCAGGCGCGCAGGGTGCGGCCGATCAGGCGCTGGATCTCCAGCGTGCGCCCGCCCTGCTTGCCGCGTGCGGCCTCGCGGTCGCTGCGGGTGTGGGTGGAGCGCGGCAGCATGCCGTATTCGGCGGTCACCCAGCCTTCGCCCTTGCCGCGCAGGAAGCCGGGAACCCGGTTCTCGACGCTGGCGGTGCACAGCACGCGGGTATCGCCGAAGCTGACCAGCACCGAGCCTTCGGCATGGCGGGTGAAGGCGCGTTCGATGCGCACCGGGCGCAGTTGTTCGGCCTGGCGGCCGCTGGGACGGGAAAAGGTCATGGGGAAGTCCGGGAGTGCTCGAGGGCGGAACGGGCCGGCCGGGCCGCTGGGCGCCGGTATCCGGGGCGCGCTAGGGTACCATCCGCTCTTTGAAGCGCATCGGAAATCCGCATGATTCGAAGCATGACCGCCTATGCCGGCGGCGAACGCGTGACGCCCTGGGGCACCCTCGGCTGCGAGCTGCGTTCGGTCAACCACCGTTTCCTGGAGGTGGGGGTACGCCTGCCCGAGGACCTGCGCTCGCTGGAGCCGCAACTGCGCGAGCGCATCGCCGCGCGCGTCAGCCGCGGCAAGCTGGACCTGGTGCTGCGCCTGCGCGCGCCGGAAGCGGCCGGCGCGTTGACGGTCAACGAGGCGCTGGTCGAGCAGCTGGGCGAGCTGGCGCTGCGCCTGCACGCGCGCTTTCCGGACATGCGGGTCGGCTTCACCGACCTGCTGCAGTACCCGGGCGTGCTGCAGGCCGAGTCCGCCGACGCGACGGCGCTGCAGGCCGAGGCGCTGGCGCTGCTGGACGAGACGATCGACGGCTTCGTCCAGGCGCGCGAGCGGGAGGGCGGGCAACTGGCCACGGCGATCGGCGAGCGCGTGGACGCGGTCGAGCGCATCGCCGGCGAGGTGCGCACGCTGATCCCGGCGATCCGCGAGGGCCAGCGCGCCAAGCTGGCCGCGCGCCTGGCCGACCTGCCGCACCCGGTCGATCCCGGTCGTGCCGAGCAGGAACTGGTGATGTGGCTGCAGAAACTGGACGTGGACGAGGAGCTGGACCGGCTGAACAGCCACATCGGCGAGATCCGCCGCGTGCTGCACCAGCGCGAGCCGGTCGGGCGCCGGCTGGACTTCCTGCTGCAGGAGTTCAACCGCGAGGCCAACACCCTCGGCTCCAAGTCGGTGGACAGCCGCACCTCCAACGCCGCGGTCGAGCTCAAGGTGCTGATCGACCAGATCCGCGAGCAGGTGCAGAACATCGAGTGACGCCAGCGGCCGGTGCGGCCGCGGCGTTTGCCGCGGCGGCCCCGGCTGGTTATCGTGCGCCGCCCCGAATCCATCGATCCAGAGACCTGAAGCGATGCGTGGCACCCTCTATATCGTCGCGGCCCCGTCCGGTGCCGGCAAAAGCAGCATCGTCAACGCCACCCTGGCGCGCGACCCGCAGATAGCGCTGTCGATCTCCTTCACCTCGCGCGCACCGCGCCCGGGGGAGAAGCAGGGCCAGCACTACCACTTCGTCAGCGCCGAGGAATTCGAGCGGATGATCGCGGTCGGCGACTTCTTCGAGCACGCCTGGGTCCATGGCGACTGGAAGGGCACCGCGCGGCAGTCGGTGGAGCCGCAGCTGGAGGCGGGACACGACGTGCTGCTGGAGATCGACTGGCAGGGCGCGCGCCAGGTGCGCGAGAAGGTGCCCGGCGCGGTCAGCGTGTTCATCCTGCCGCCGTCGCGGCGGGCGCTGGACGAGCGCATGCGCAAGCGCGGCCAGGACAGCGAGGCGGTGATCGCCCAGCGCCTGGCGGCCGCGCGCGAGGAGATGCTGCACTACAACGAGTTCGACTACGTCATCGTCAACGAGGACTTCGACACCGCGGTCTCGGAGATGTGCGCGATCTTCACCGCCAGCCGCCTGCGGCGCGCGGCCCAGCAGGAACGCCACGGCGCCCTGATCGCCGCGCTGCTGGACCCGGAGCCGGAGGCAAATGATTGATTCGAAAGGGCGGGTTCAGGGTCCGGCTTGATTTCCCCCGGCCCCGGCCCGTACAATCCGCGACCTTTCCTCATCCGATCGAGCGGCCGTTGCTGGTCGCCGGGAGCCCGCATGGCCCGCATTACCGTAGAAGATTGCCTGGAAGTCGTTAACAACCGTTTCGAGCTGGTCATGATGGCGTCCAAGCGCGCCCGCCAGCTGGCCAATGGTGTCCAGGCCACCCTCGACAACAGCGAGACCGAGGACAAGCCGACCGTGCTGGCGCTGCGCGAGATCGCCGCCCGCAAGATCGACAACCAGCTGATCGAGGAAGTCGAGAAGGCCGAGCGCGAGCGCGCCGAGCGCGAAGCGCTGGAGTGGGCCGCGGCCGAAGTCGTCGCCGACGAGGACATGTCCAAGAACGACGATTGACCGCGCCTGTCGCGACCATCGACGTGGACCCCGGAACAGCCCGCCCCGTGCGGGCTGTTCCGCATTCCGGGGTTTGCCGTTGTACCTCCGCTGGCATAGTCTTCCGCCATGAACCCAGGCCCTTCCGCCCAGGTAGCCACGCCCGCGGGCGAGGCGGTACCTGACTATGTCCTCCAGCTCGAACGTGCAGCCAGCTATCTGCCCGCCGAGCAGTTGCCGTTGCTGCGCCGCGCCTGGGAAGTGGGAGCGGCCGCGCATGCCGGGCAGACGCGCAAGTCGGGCGAGCCGTACATCACCCATCCGGTGGCGGTGGCGCGGGTGCTGGCCGAACTGGGGCTGGATGTCGAGGCGCTGATCGCGGCGATCCTGCACGACACCATCGAGGACACCCCGCTCACCCGCGAGGAACTGGCCGCCGAGTTCGGCGAAGCGGTGGCCGAGCTGGTCGACGGCGTCACCAAGCTGGACAAGCTCAAGTTCCGCGACCGTCAGGAAGCGGCGGCGGAAAGCTTCCGCAAGATGCTGCTGGCGATGTCGCGCGACCTGCGCGTGATCATGATCAAGCTGGCCGACCGCCTGCACAACATGCGCACCCTGGGCGCGCAGAGTTCGGAGGCGCGCGGCCGCATCGCGCGCGAGACGCTGGAGATCTATGCGCCCATCGCCCAGCGCCTGGGTATGAGCCTGATCAAGTCCGAGCTGCAGAACCTGGGCTTCCGCGCGCTGTACCCGTGGCGCCACGCGATCCTGGAAAAGCACATCCGCAGCCAGCCGGTGGTGCGCCGCGAGGCGATGGCGCAGGTGGAGGTGCAGCTGTCGCAGCGGCTGGCGCGCGAAGGGTTGGAGCACCGCCTGGTCAGCCGCATCAAGACGCCGTGGAGCATCTACAACAAGATGCGCGACGAGAACAAGAGCTTCGACCAGGTGATGGACGTGTTCGGCTTCCGCCTGGTGATGCGCAACGTGCCCAACTGCTACCACGCGCTGGGCGCGGTGCACGCCACGTTCAAGCCGCTGGACGGCCGCTTCCGCGATTTCATCGCCATTCCCAAGGCCAACGGCTACCAGTCGCTGCACACCGTGCTGTTCGGCCCGTACGGCTCGCCGATCGAAGTGCAGATCCGCACCGAGGAAATGGACCTGATCGCCGAGCGCGGCGTGGCCGCGCACTGGACCTACAAGTTCGGCGGCGACACCCCCAACAGCGCGCAGAGCCGCGCGCATGCCTGGATCGTGGAGCTGATCGAGTCGCAGCGCGCCGCCGGCTCCTCGCTGGAGTTCCTGGACAACGTCAAGGTCGACCTGTTCCCGGACGAGGTCTACCTGTTCACGCCCAAGGGCAAGATCCTCGCTTTGCCGAGGAATTCCACCGCGCTGGACTTCGCCTACGCGGTGCATACCGACGTCGGCAACCAGGCCGTGGCCTCGCGCGTGGACAAGAAGCTGGTGCCGCTGCGCACCCGTCTGAGCAGCGGGCAGACGGTGGAGGTCATCACCGCCAAGTCGGCCACGCCCAAGCCGCAGTGGCTGGAATTCGTGGTCAGCAGCAAGGCGCGTACCGCCATCCGCCACCAGCTCAAGCAACTGGAGCACGAGGACGCGGTGCAGCTGGGCCACCGCATGCTCGACCGCGCGCTGGAGGCGATGGACAGCTCGCTGGAGCGTCTGCCCAAGGGCCGGCTGGACGCGTTCCTGGCCGAGCATCGCTATCCGCGGCTGGAAGCGCTGCTGGCCGACGTGGCGCTGGGCAACTGGATGCCGAACCAGGCCGCGCAGGCGCTGATGGCCTATGCCGAACTGCGCGGCGGCGGCCATTCCAAGCATTCGCAGGAAAAGATCCTGATCAACGGCAGCGAGCGCGGCGTGGTCAGCTTCGCCAACTGCTGCCAGCCGATTCCCGGCGACGAGATCATGGGCTACCACACCGCCGGCAAGGGCATCGTGGTGCACCGCCTGGACTGCCCGAACCTGGCCGAGCTGCGCAAGTCGCCCGAGCGCTGGGTGCCGATCGGCTGGGATACCAGCGTCGGCGGCGACTACGACACCTCGCTGGTGGTGGAAGTGGAGAACGGCACCGGCGTGCTGGCGCAGCTGGCGGCGGCGATCGCGCAGAGCCACTCCAACATCGAGCGGGTCGACTACCTGGACCGCGACTTCAACGCCGCGGTGCTGTGCTTCAACATCCAGGTGCGCGACCGCAACCACCTGGCCGAAGTGATGCGGCGCCTGCGACGGTTGTCGGTGGTGCAGTCGGTGCGGCGGCAGTGAGCGCGGCGAACGGGTAGGGCGGGGCTTGCCCCGCTGCTTTCCTGCGGCAGCCCCAGCGCACCAAGATGCGCTCTACCAGCGCACCAAGGTGCGCTCTACACGCTGGGCGGGCACATCCGGCGTGGTTCTCCACAGCCGGTGTGCAGCGCCATGCTGACAAACTGTGGATAACCGCCCGCGCGCATTGCGCGGCGGGCGTTCGCCAATGATGGCGAAAATTTGTCCAGCGCCGTCCCGCGATGGCGTCGCCCGACAGCGCCTGCGATCGGGCTGGACGGGAGCGGACGCTACAATGGCCCGTCTTTTCCCAACCGGAGCTCCCCATGTCCCGCCAGATCATCAACACCGCCAACGCGCCGGCCGCCATCGGCCCGTACTCGCAGGCCGTGCGCGCCGGCAACACCGTGTACTTCTCCGGCCAGATACCGCTGGACCCGGCCACCGGCGAGATCGTCGCCGGCGACGTCGCCGCACAGGCACGGCGCGCGTTCGACAACCTCAAGGCGGTGGCCGAGGAAGCCGGCGGCTCGCTCGACCGGATCGTGCGCCTGGGCCTGTACCTGACCGACCTGGGCGAGTTCGCCAAGGTCAACGCGGTGATGCAGGAGTACTTCCAGGCACCGTTCCCGGCCCGCTCCACCATCGAGGTTTCCGGCCTGCCCAAGGGCGCCGGCTTCGAGGTCGATGCGGTGATGATCCTCGACTGATCCGGCGGCGTGGCGCGGATGCGGGCTCCTGCCCCGGCCCTGGCCGCCATCGGCGAAGCGCCGCTGACGGTGCTGCCCGGAGTCGGCCCGGCGGTCGCGGCCAAGCTGCAGGCGCGCGGGCTGGGCGCCCTGCAGGACCTGTGGCTGCACCTGCCGCTGCGCTACGAGGACCGCACCCGGCTGACCGCGATCGCCGCGCTGCAGCCGGGCGTGGCGGCGCAGGTGGAAGGGCGGGTGGCCGCGGTGGAGCGCGGTTTCCGCTACCGGCCGATGCTGCGGGTGGCGATCGAGGACGACACCCGCGGCACGCTGGTGCTGCGTTTCTTCCATTTCCGCGCGCAGCAGGTGGCGCAGTTCGCCATCGGCGCGCGGGTGCGCTGCTACGGCACGCCCAAGCCCGGCCAGCACGGGCTGGAGATCGTGCACCCCAGCTACCGGATACTCGGCCACGCGGGCGACGACGAACTGGGCGAAAGCCTGGACCCGGTGTATCCGGCGGTGGAGGGCATCGGTCCGGCGAGCCTGCGCCGGCTGATCGGGCAGGCGCTGGAGCGGCTGCCCGACGAGGCCGCGCTGGAACTGCTGCCGCAGGACTGGCTGGCCGGCCTGAGCCTGCCTTCGCTGCGCGAGGCGCTGCTGCTGGCGCACCGGCCGCCGCCGGGCGCCGACCTGGCCGCCTTCGCCGCGGGCACGCATCCGGCGCAGCGGCGGCTGGCGCTGGAGGAACTGCTGGCCCACCACCTGAGCCTGCGCCGCCAGCGCATCGCGCTGCAGCGGCACCACGCGCCTTCGCTGCGCGGGCAGGGCGGACTGGTGCGGCAGCTGCGCGAATCGCTGCCGTTCCGGCTCACCGGCGCGCAGCAGCGCGTGTTCGAACAGATCCGCAAGGACCTGGCCAGGGCCCATCCGATGCTGCGGCTGGTGCAGGGCGACGTCGGCTCCGGCAAGACCGTGGTGGCGGCGCTGGCAGCGATGCTGGCGGTGGAGCGGGGCAAGCAGGTGGCGCTGGCCGCACCCACCGAGCTGCTCGCCGAGCAGCACCTGGTCAACCTGCGCGGCTGGCTCGAACCGCTGGGCGTGCGCATCGCCTGGCTGGCCGGCAAGGTCACCGGCAAGACCCGTGCCCAGGCGCTGGCCGACGTGGCCTCCGGACAGGCACAGGTAGTGGTGGGCACCCATGCGCTGATGCAGGAAAGCGTGGTGTTCCACGATCTGGCGCTGGCCATCATCGACGAACAGCACCGCTTCGGCGTGCACCAGCGGCTGGCGCTGCGCGACAAGGGCGCGACCGGTGGCAGCGTGCCGCACCAGCTGGTGATGACCGCCACGCCGATCCCGCGCACGCTGGCGATGGCGGCGTACTCGGACCTGGACGTATCGGCCATCGACGAACTGCCGCCGGGGCGCACGCCGGTGCAGACCAGCGTGATCAGCGCCGAGCGGCGCCCGGAACTGGTCGAGCGCATCCGCATCGCCTGTGCCGAGGGCCGGCAGGCGTACTGGGTGTGCACCCTGATCGACGAAAGCGACGAGGTCGTGGCCACCGCCGCGCAGAACACCTACGAGGCGCTGTCCGCGCAGCTGCCGGAACTGCGCGTCGGCCTGGTGCACGGGCGCATGAAGGCGGCGGAGAAGCAGGCGGCGATGCGCGCGTTCAAGCAGGGCGAGACCGGCCTGCTGGTCGCCACCACGGTGATCGAGGTCGGCGTGGACGTGCCCAACGCCTCGCTGATGATCATCGAGAACGCCGAGCGCCTGGGGCTGGCGCAGCTGCACCAGTTGCGCGGGCGCGTCGGTCGCGGCGCGGCGGCGTCGCGCTGCGTGCTGATGTACCAGGCGCCATTGTCGGCGATGGCGCGGCAGCGGCTGGAAACCATGCGCCAGACCAGCGACGGCTTCCTGATCGCCGAGAAGGACCTGGAACTGCGCGGCCCGGGCGAACTGCTCGGCACCCGGCAGACCGGGCTGGCGGCGTTCCGGGTGGCGGACCTGGTGCGCGACGCCGCGCTGCTGCCGGATATCCACGCCCTGGGCGAGCGCCTGCTGGTGGAGTCGCCGGCGCTGGCCGAGCGCATCGTCGCGCGCTGGATCGGCGGCGCGGTGCGCTACGCCGCGGCGTGACCGCGGTGGCCGCGCTTCCGTTGTCATGCGGCCGATGCCAGACTCCATGGCCAACCAGAAGCGAAAGAGAAGATGAGCAAGAAGATCCCGTTGCTGATTGATACCGACCCGGGCGTGGACGATGCGCTGGCCCTGCTGATGGCGTTCGCCGACCCGCGCCACGACGTGGTCGGGCTGACGGTGGCGGCCGGCAACGTTGGTCTCGAGCACACCGTGCGCAATGCGTTGAAGCTGTGCGAAGTGGCCGGGCGCGAGGACGTGCCGGTGTTCGCCGGCACCGCCGATCCGCTGCTGCACCCGGCGGTGGACGCGGCGCATGTGCACGGTCGCGACGGCTTCGGCGACGTGGACCTGCCCGCGGCGGCGCGCCAGGCCGAGGCCGAGCACGCGGCGCTGGCGATCCTGCGGCTGTCGCACGAATACGCCGGCGAGCTGTTCCTGGTCGCGCTGGGGCCGCTGACCAACATCGCGCTGGCGCTGAAGCTGGACCCGACCCTGCCGCAGCGGGTGAAGCGCTTCCTGGTGATGGGCGGGGCCATCAACGGCCATGGCAACATCACCCCGGTGGCCGAGTTCAACATCGCGTTCGACCCGGAAGCGGCGCACATCGTGTTCAGCACGTTCCCGCATGTCGAAGTGGCCGACTGGGAAGCCACCGTGGCCCATGGCCTGCTGCACGCCGACGTCGGCCCGTGGCTGGCCGCCGATACCGACAAGGCGCGCTTCTACGAGCTGATCTCGCGCCAGACCCGGCTGTGGTCGGAGGACAGCCGCGGCGAGCGCTGGTACGCGGCCGACGCGCTGGCGATGGCGTGGGCGCTGCAGCCGGAGGGCGCGACCCGGGTCGAGCAGCGTCCGCTGAACGTGGAGTTGAACGGCGGCCACAGCCGTGGTGCCACCGTGGTCGACTGGAACCGGCAGACCGGCCAGGCGGACAACACCACGCTGCTGATCGGCTACGACCAGGCCCGTTTCGAGGCCCAGGTGCGGGCGGCGCTGGGCCTGGCCTGAACGCCCATATCCCGGCTTGCTAATTTCCGCAGGCCGGGACTATAATGCCGCTCTTGACCACCAGCCCACACGGTGCGAGCCCATGAAGGCCGACATTCATCCCGATTACCGCAACGTCGTTTTCCACGACGTCACCTCCGATTTCAAGTTCCTGACCCGTTCGACCATGTCTTCCAAGGAGACGGTCAAGTGGGAGGACGGCGAAGAGTATCCGCTGATCAAGGTCGAAATCTCCTCGGCTTCGCATCCGTTCTATACGGGCAAGCACAAGGTCATCGACACCAGCGGCCGCATCGACAAGTTCCAGAAGCGCTACGCGCGCTGAGTCCTTCGAGCGGAAGCCATCGCAACGGCCGCGCCCTGCGCGGCCGTTGCTTTATGCCGTCCGTTTTTTGCCGGGGTTTCCGGCGGCCGATCGCAACGCCCTGTTGCAGCGGCGGCGCTGGTCTACGACTTCTGTCCTAGCGACGACGAAAATGCTGCTATGCGATAATGGCGCGATCCGTGGCGCGAGCCGCGGACTCCACTTCACGCGTCTGCCCGCTCCCCTCATCAGGACAGGCGCCTTCCACTGAGGAGCGCACACTGTGTCCGATCTCGATCAGGTCACGCTCAACGCCGGCGACAAGTCGGTTGTTCTGCCGGTACTCAAGCCCACGCTGGGCAACGATTGCGTCGATATCTCGAAGCTGACCAAGGAAACCGGTCTCTTCACCTATGACTCCGGCTTCACCGCCACCGCCAGCTGCAAGTCCGGCATCACCTACATCGACGGCGACAAGGGCGTGCTGCTGTATCGCGGCTATCCGATCGAACAGCTGTCGGAGAAGTCCAGCTTCGTCGAAGTGGCCTACCTGCTGGTCAACGGCGAGCTGCCGTCTGCCGCGGAGCTGAAGGCCTTCGCCGACGAGCTGGCCGCCGAAGCCGACGTCGATGCCTCGATCAACACCCTGATCGGCAGCTTCGCCAAGGACGCCCACCCGATGGCCATCCTGGCTGCGGCGATCGCCCAGCTGTCGGCGCAGTACCACGACGCGCTGGACCTGTCCGACGCCGGCCAGCGCCGCCAGGCCGCGCTGCGCCTGATCGCCAAGGTGCCGACCCTGTCGGCGCTGATCTACCGCCATGGCAAGGGTCTGCCGGCCAACAAGCCGGACACCTCGCTGGACTACGTCAGCCGCTTCCTGAAGCAGACCTTCGAGTCGGCCGACGGCCAGTACGAGCTGAACCCCGACGTGGTCAAGGCGCTGGACCTGCTGTTCATCCTGCACGCCGACCACGAGCAGAACGCTTCGACCTCGACCGTGCGCCTGGTCGGCTCCACCGGCGCCAACCCGTACGCCTCGGTCGCCGCCGGCGTCACCGCGCTGTGGGGTCCGGCCCACGGTGGCGCCAACGAAGCCGTGCTGAAGATGCTCGAGGAGATCGGTTCGGCCGACAACGTCGAATCCGCCGTGCTCAAGGCCAAGGACAAGAGCTCCGGCTTCCGCCTGATGGGCTTCGGCCATCGCGTGTACAAGAACTTCGACCCGCGCGCCAAGGTCATCGGCGAGATGACCAGGAAGGTGCTGGGCCAGCTGGGCATCCAGGATCCGCTGCTGGACGTGGCCGTCAAGCTGGAGCAGGCCGCGCTGCAGGACGACTACTTCGTCGCCCGCAAGCTGTATCCGAACGTCGATTTCTACAGCGGCATCATCTACAAGGCGCTGCAGATCCCGACCGAGATGTTCACCGTGATGTTCGCCCTGGGTCGCACCGCCGGCTGGGTGTCGCACTGGCTGGAGCAGCAGGTCGATCCGGAAATGAAGATCGGCCGCCCGCGCCAGATCTACACCGGCAGCGACGTGCGCGACTACGGCAAGTGATGGTCTGCGCCGGGCGTCGTTGATGCTCGCGAGAAGAGAGGACCCCGCTTCGGCGGGGTCTTTTCGTTTGCGCGGCGCGGCTCATTCCGCCGGCGCGGCATGGCGGTCGAGGATGGCCATGAGCGCCTTGCGGAGCGCCGTGCCGGCCGGGGCGTTGTCGGGCTTTTCCAGGTAGGCGCGATATGCCCATGTGCCGTCGATGCAGGCTTCCAGCTGGACGGTCTCGCCGGCCAGGGAGCGTGATCCGCTTTCTGCCCCTTGAGTACCCCACAGCACCGGGTTTCGCCACGCGGTTGCCAAGGGAGCCAGCTCTTCCCGTTGAAGCTGCAGGTGTCTGGCACTGTCCGGGGGATGTCCACCGGGGCCGAAAGGCGCGGGTATGTAAGACGACCTGTATGGGTATGCGTCGCCGCGCCATGCGCGCACGTCGACCGATGGACCGTCCACGGTGAGGATCGCCCACCAGGAGGAGCCGTCCGGGCTTTGCGAATGGGCGAAATAGCGCTCCCGGCCGAACGGGCTCGTCTCGTCGCAGAAGCTCGCCATCGACCATCTGCGGCTGTATGGGTTTCCCAGGAAGTAGCGCAGGGCGGGTTCGCTGGCATCGGTGCCGCCGGGAGGGAGCCCGATCAACGCCGTGCGGGGGTGGGGCGGCCCCTTGCGCGCCTGGGGATGCAGGATCACCGCCATGGCGGTGATGGCGGCCAGCGACAGCGCCATCAACCAGACGGCGACGATGCGGGCCTGTTCCGTGTGCTTCCCGGGTGGGAGCGTGCGGGGTGGAGTG
Organism: Xanthomonas chitinilytica; assembly: GCF_026107455.2. Classification (GTDB taxonomy): domain Bacteria; phylum Pseudomonadota; class Gammaproteobacteria; order Xanthomonadales; family Xanthomonadaceae; genus Stenotrophomonas; species Stenotrophomonas chitinilytica. The sequence continues at coordinate 242,018 of NZ_JAPCHY010000003.1, forward strand.
GCGGTATCAGCCATCGACGGCCTCCGCCGCGATGTGCTGGCGCAGCTGCGCCAGCGAGGCGCGCGCCATTGGCCGGTCGTCGAGCGCCTGCAGTGGTGGTTGGCGCAGCGCCGAGCGCGGCAGCACCAGCAGTTCGAACGGCACGCCGTCGGCGTCGAACAGCCAGCACGGCAGCGGCGTGCCGCGGCCGTGCTGCAGGCGCAGGCGGCGGGTGGCCAGGTTGGCCGGGATGCGTTGTTCGTGCAGGAAGCGGGGTACGGCCTCGGGTTCGTCGGTGTGCAGGTGCACGGTCACCGGGGTGTGCGCGCTGGCGGTGCCGTCGAGCACCGGGCCGACCAGGCGCGGTTCGAACGGCTGCAGGAAGGCGAGCGCCTGCAGCGCCGCCTCGCGCTTGATGGACAGCGCCGAGGCGTGCGCAGGGCCGGCGAACAGCGCCTGCTGCTGGCGCAGTGCGGTCTCGATCTCGGCCTGGGTAGGCAGGGCCGCCTCGGCGCGGATACCCAGCCGCGCCGCCGCCTTGCGCCGCGCCTGGAAGGGGGCGCCGGCGGAGCCTTCGCGCAACAGGCGGGCGGCGAGCTCGGCGATGCGGAGACGGTCGCGGCTGTCGGTGCGGTCGCTGCGCATGGTCGGTCGTCCGATGGCGGGCCGGGCTCGAGGATAGCCCGGCCCGGCGCGCGGGGATATGCCCGCGCCGGGTTCAGAAGATGTCGAACGCGGCGTCGTCGGCCTGCTGGTCCTGCTGGTTGAAGTCGAATTCCTGCAGGCGGTCCAGGTCCTCGACCTTCACCCATTCGGTCACGCCGTTGAGGGTGGCCTCGACCATCCCGGCCGGCGGCTCGTTGCGGGCGATCGGCTGGTCCTTCAGCGCCACCCGCATGTAGTCGATCCAGATCGGCAGCGCGGACCTTCCGCCGTATTCGCGGTAGCCGAGCGAGCGGAAATCGTCGCGCCCGACCCACACGGTCGTGACGTAGGGACCGCCGAAACCGGAGAACCAGGCGTCGCGGTGGTCGTTGGTGGAGCCGGTCTTGCCGCCGACATCCTCGCGGCCCAGCGTCTTGGCCGCGGCACCGGTGCCGCGCTGGACCACGTCGCGCATCATCGACACCAGCTGGTAGGCGGTGCGTTCGTCGATGGCGCGCGGCGCCACGCGGGCGTCGGGGTCGACGGGTTCCACGGGCTTGGCCGGCTGCTCGCTCGCCTGCTGCGGCCTGGCCGGGGTGGCGGCGCCGAAGTTGAAGCCATCCACGACCTGGCTGGCCGATGCGGTGGCGCTGCCGCCCTGTCCGCCGCAGCCGCGGCAGGCCATCGCCGGGTTCTCCTTGAAGATGACGTTGCCCTCGCGATCGCTCACCTTGTCGATCAGCCAGGTGTCCACGCGCGAACCGCCATTGGCGAACGCGGCATAGCCGCGCGCCACCGACAGTGGCGTGAGCGAGGCGGTACCCAACGACATCGACAGGTTCGGCGGCAGTTCGGCCTCGTCGAAGCCGAACTGGCTGATGTACTTGCGGGTGAATTCCACGCCGATGCCGTCGAGCAGGCGCACCGAGACCAGGTTGCGCGACTGCACCAGCGCCTCGCGCAGGCGCATGGGGCCGCGGAAGCCGCCGCCGTCGTTCTGCGGCGACCAGGTCTTGCCGCGGCGGTCGCGGAACACGACCGGCGCGTCGAGCACGATCGAGGCCGGGTTGAAGCCCTTGTCGAAGGCCGCCGCGTAGACGAACGGCTTGAAGCTGGAGCCGGGTTGGCGGCGGGCCTGGGTGGCGCGGTTGAACTTGTTGCCGGCAAAGCTGAAACCACCGACCAGGGCGCGCAGCGCGCCGCTGTCGGCATCCAGCGACACCAGTGCGGCCTGACCACGCGGGACCTGGTCGATCAGCCACTCGTCTTCCTTGGCGCCGGCGCGGACGCGGATCATGTCGCCGCGGGTGAGCAGCTTGGCCGGGGTACGGTTGGTCCAGCGGCTGGCGGCGACCGGCAGGGTCAGCTCGGTGCGGTTGGCCAGCACGACCGTGGCGCTGCCGTCGGCATGGGTGGCGGCGACGATGGCCGGCAGCAGTCCCGATTGCGGCGCCACGCCGGTCAGGTGGGCGGCCAGGGCGGCCGCATCCGCGTCGGCCGGCACCTCGAAATGCTGCTCCACGCCGTGCCAGCCGTGGCGGTGGTCGTACAGGAACAGGCCATCGCGCACGGCGGAGTTGGCCGCGGCCTGCAGGTCGCCGTCGATGGTGGTGGTGACGTGGTAACCCCGGTCCAGCACGTCGCCGCCGTAGCGGGCGATCATCTCCTGGCGCACCAGCTCGGCCACGTAGGGCGCGTAGACCTGCACCGGCGGCTCGTGCGGGGCGGCGTGCATCGGTACCGCCTTGGCCGCGTCGGCTTCGGCCTGGGTGATGAAATCCAGGTCGGCCATGCGTTGCAGCACGTAGTTGTCGCGGCGCTGGCGTGCGCGTTCGGGATTGCTGAGCGGGTTGCCGCTGGAGGGGAACTTCGGGATGCCTGCCAGCGAGGCCATCTCGTCCAGGTCCAGCTGGTCGAGCTTCTTGCCGTAGTAGTACTCGGCGGCGGCGCCGATGCCGTAGGCGCGGTTGCCGAAGAAACTCTTGTTCAGATAGAGCTCGAAGATCTCGTCCTTGCTCAGCTCCTGCTCGATCTTGCGCGCAAGCAGGATCTCGGCCAGCTTGCGGGTGTAGCTGACCTCGCGGCTGAGGAAGAACTGGCGGGCCACCTGCTGGGTGATGGTCGAGCCGCCCGGCACGCCTTCCTTGGAGCCGCTCCTGGCGATCAGCCACATCGCGCGGGCGATACCCTTGTAGTCGACCCCGCCGTGCTCGTAGAAACGGGCGTCCTCGGTGGCCAGGAATGCCTGCTTCAGCCGTTCCGGGACCTCCTGCATCTGCACCGGGTAGCGCCGGGTCTCGCCGAACACCGCCATCAGCCGGCCATCGCTGGCGTAGACGTACATCGGCTCCTGCAGCTCCACGTTGCGCAGGGACTGGACGTCCGGCAGCTTGGAGGACACTACGTAATAGAGGGCGCCGGCGGCCACGCCGCCCAGAAGCACAAGTACGACAACAATGGCCAGCATCCAGCGCAGCCAACGGCGAAAACGGGGCATCTAGACAGATTCCGATTGCGAATTTCGTGGCCGCAGAGTATAGATTACGCAAGGGAACGGCTGGGGCCGGATCCCGGGGAGAGCAAGGGGAAACCATCTGGGGCTGCGTGACGTGCTTCTCGGCTTGCACGCGGGATGGTTGCCAATTGCGAAAAACTCGTTATTAATGCGCGGGCGCAACTTGCGCGTCCAAGTGCCCGTCGGCAGGGGAGAATCCGTGGGGCTTATCCCAAAAAGTCAGCCGCCGCTCATCGGCGTCGACATCAGTTCGACTGCGGTAAAGCTCTTGCAGCTTTCCCGCAGCGGTAATCGTTTCCGCGTGGAACATTACGCCGTGGAACCACTTCCGCCCAATGCGGTGGTGGAGAAGAACATCGTCGAGGTCGAGGCGGTCGGTGAAGCCATTCGCCGCGCCGTGACCCGTTCGGGAACCAAGGCCAAGCACGCGGCTGCCGCCGTGGCCGGCTCGGCGGTGATCACCAAGGTGATCCCGATGCCGTCCGACCTGGACGAGAACGACCTGGAAGCCCAGGTCGAGCTCGAGGCGGTCAACTACATCCCGTACCCGATCGAGGAAGTGAACCTCGATTTCGAGGTGCTGGGGGCGGTGCCGAACAATCCGGAGATGGTGCAGGTCCTGCTTGCCGCCTCGCGTTCGGAGAACGTCGAGTTGCGGCAGTCCGCGCTCGAGCTCGGCGGCCTGACCGCCAGGGTGATGGACGTGGAGGCCTTCGCGGTCGAGAACGCCTTTGCCCTGGTGGCCAGCGAACTGCCGATCGCCAGTGACGGCGTCGTCGCCCTGGTCGACATCGGCGCCACCATGACCACCCTCAACGTGCTCCGTGGTGGACGCAGCCTGTACAGCCGCGAACAGGTGTTCGGCGGCAAGCAGCTCACCGACGAGGTCATGCGCCGCTACGGCCTGACCTACGAGGAGGCTGGCCTGGCCAAGCGCCAGGGCGGGTTGCCGGAGAGCTACGAGATCGAGGTGCTGGAGCCGTTCAAGGAAGCGACGGTGCAGCAGATCAGTCGCCTGCTGCAGTTCTTCTATGCGGGTAGCGAGTTCAACCGGGTCGACCACATCGTGCTGGCTGGTGGTTGCGCGGCATTGGCCGGGTTGCCCGAGATGGTGGAAGAGCAGCTGGGTGTGGCGACGGTGGTGGCCAATCCGCTGGCGCAGATGACGCTGGGGCCCAAGGTCCAGGCCCATGCCCTGGCGCAGGATGCCCCGGCGCTGATGATCGCCACCGGCCTTGCCATGAGGAGTTTTGACTGATGGCACGGATCAATCTATTGCCGTGGCGCGCCGAACGGCGCAAACAACGCCAACGCGACTTCTACGGGATGCTGGGCTTCGCCGCCGTGGCGGGCGTAGTGCTGTCGCTGCTGATCTGGTTCTACTACGACCGGCAGGTAAGCGGACAGAACGATCGCAACAGCTTCCTGCAGGCCGAGATCGAGAAGGTCAAGGAGCAGAACAAGGAGATCGACCGCCTCGATCGCCAGAAGGACCGCCTGCTGGCGCGCAAGAAGGTGATCGAGGAGCTGCAGGCCAAGCGTTCGCAGATGGTGCATCTGTTCGACTCGCTGGTGCGCACGATCCCTGACGGCGTGGTGCTGACGACGCTCAAGCAGGAAGGCGACATCCTGACCCTGGAAGGACGCACGCAGTCCAACGCACGGGTCAGCGCCTACATGCGCAACCTCGAAAGCTCGGGCTGGATGACCAATCCGGAGCTGTCGATCATCGAGGCCAAGGCCCAGGAGAAGGCGAATACCGGGCCGGTGCTCGACGTGAAGGCATTGCCGTACGTATTCGTGCTCAAGGTGAAGCTGCCGGCGCCGGGCGAAAACCCGTTTGCCGATAAGGCTGCCGAAGAGGCGGTAGAGGCGCAGGCGGTGGAAGCACCCGCGGAAGCCATTCCGGCGTCGGTTGAGCAGGCGGCACCGGCCGACGCCGCAGCACCTGCTGCGACGGCACAGTCGCAGGAGGGAGCAGCGTCGTGAGCCAGAAGAAGATCAAGATCAGCGAACTGGACTTCAACAACATCGGTGGCTGGCCGCAGCGTGCCAAGGTCGTGTTCTGCGCCTTGCTGGCGGTGTTCATCGTGGTCCTGGCGTGGTTCGTCCTGATCAAGGGCAAGCGCGAGGAACTGCAGGGGCTCGACGCACGCGAGGTCACCCTGCGCGCCGAGTTCGAGAAGGAGCAGGGGCGTGCGGTCAACCTGGAGCCGTTGAAGCAGCAGCTGGCGCAGATGGAGCAGGTATTGCAGCAGATGCTGCGACAGCTGCCGAGCAAGACCGAAATGCCGGACCTGATCATCGACATCTCGCAGACGGCGCTGTCCAGCGGACTGAACAACGAGCTGTTCCAGCCCGGACCGGAATCGCCGAAGGAGTTCTACGCGGAGAAGCCGATCGCACTGCGCATGGTGGGTGGCTATCACCAGTTCGGCGCATTCGTCAGCGGGGTGGCATCGCTGCCGCGCGTGGTGATCCTGACCATGCACGACATCAACCTCAAGCCCAAGGATCCGAAGACGGGCATCACCGCCAGGAGCGGGGCGCTCGAACTGTCCGGTACCGTCAAGACCTACCGTTACCTGGACGATGCCGAGATGGATGAGCAGGAAAGGAAGACGGCGGAAGCGGAAGCAGCGTCCAAGAAAAAGGGCGGTAAGAAGGCATGAGTACGACATCGTCTGGAAAGCTTTGTTGCCTGGTGCTGGTGGCGTTGCTGGCCGGTTGCGCCCGCGGGATCACCAGTACTCCCGGGGAGGCGCCGAACCTGCAGAAGTGGGTGGCCGACGTTCGTGCCCGCCCGGCGCCGCCGCTGGACCCGCTGCCGGTGATGCAACAGTTCGAGACCTTCGAATATGCGGCGCAGGGCCTGCGCGATCCGTTCACCGACGCATGGACCAATCCGGATGGGGGCAGCGGTCTGCGGCCGGATCCCAACCGTCGCAAGGAACCGCTGGAGCAGTTTCCGCTCGACAGCCTCGACATGGTCGGCACGATTGGCGGCGGCGCAGGGGTGGTGGCGCTCGTCATGGCGCCGGACAAGGTCACCTACCGCATTCGCCCGGGCGTTTACATGGGCCAGAGCGATGGCCGTGTGACCAGCGTTGGCGAAGATCGAATCGAACTGATTGAACTGGTGCCGGATGGCGCTGGCGGCTGGCTGGAACGCCCGGCTTCGCTTGCGCTTGACGATCAATGATTGACTAGGGGATAGCACGATGACTTTTTCCAAAGCCCTGAGCCTGCGTCCCGCCCGGCGCCAAGCGATGATCCGTGTGTGCGCATTGGGGTTTGCGCTCGCACTGGCCAACGGCTCACTGATGGCCGCGCCTTCGAGCGCTGTCGACCTCAATGCGCACGATCCGGCCAAGTCGGTGCCGGCGACGATCGCGGTATCGAAGATCGACTTCAAGCGCGGCGATGATGGTGCCGGACGGCTGATCCTGCAGTTCGACGGGCAGGGCGCAAGCCCGGACCTGCGCAACCAGGGCAGCAACGTGGTGATCGACATGGGCAATGCCACGCTGCCGGCGGAGCTGCAGCGTCCATTGAACGTGACCGATTTCGCCACGCCGGTGCAGCGCATCGACGCCAAGCCTTCGGGCAACGGTTCGCAACTGGTGCTGAGCACCAACGTCCCGTTCGAGTCGATGGCCTATCAGACCGGCAACGAGTACGTGGTGGAGATCTCTCCGCGCCAGGCCGAGGTGGCCACCGGAGCGGTGAGCGCCAATACGGTCGCCCAAGCGGCAGCGACGGTCGCCGCGCGCGGTTACAGCGGGCGTCCGGTCACCTTCAACTTCCAGGACGTGCCGGTCCGCACCGTGCTGCAGCTGATCGCCGAGGAATCCAACCTCAACGTGGTCGCATCGGACACGGTGCAGGGCAATGTCACGCTGCGCCTGATCAATGTGCCGTGGGACCAGGCGCTGGACATCGTGCTGCGGGCCAAGGGACTGGACAAGCGTCGCGAGGGCGGCGTGATCTGGGTGGCGCCGCAGCCGGAGCTGGCCAAGTTCGAGCAGGACAAGGAGGACGCACGCATCGCGATCGAGAATCGCGTGGACCTCATCACCGATTACATCCAGATCAACTACCACAACGCCGGTGCGATCTTCAAAGCGCTGACCGAGGCCAAGGGCATCGGTGGTAGCAGTGGAGGCAACGGTGGCAGTGGGCAGAACGAGAACGGTTTCCTGTCGCCGCGTGGCCGCATCGTCGCCGACGACCGTACCAATACCCTGATGATCAGCGACATCCCGAAGAAGGTGTCGCAGATGCGCGAGTTGATCGATGTGATCGACCGCCCGGTCGACCAGGTATTGATCGAGGGCCGTATCGTCATCGCTACCGATACGTTCGCCCGCGACCTGGGTGCGAAGTTCGGTGTCGGCGGCCGCCGCAGCTACAACAACGGCGACAACACCGCGACCATCGGCAGCGGTGCCAGCGGCAACGCGAATGCGACCCGTGGGTTGAATGTGAGCCTGCCGGCGGGTTCGTTCACCAATCCCGGCGCCGCTGGTGCTCCGAGCATCGCTTACACCCTGCTTGGCGCGAACTTCAATCTTGATCTGGAGCTGTCCGCGTTGCAGGAAGAAGGCCGGGGCGAGGTCATTTCCAACCCGCGCATCGTCACCGCCAACCAGCGCGAGGGCGTGATCAAGCAGGGCAAGGAGATCGGTTATGTCACCATTACCGGCGGTGGGAGCGCTGGAGGTGGTCAGGCCACGCCCAACGTGCAGTTCAAGGAAGTGTTGCTGGAACTGAAGGTCACCCCGACCATCACCCAGGACAATCGTGTTTTCCTGAACATGAATGTCAAGAAGGATGAGGTCGATCAGTACCTGGAGCTGGATGGCTACGGCGTAGTTCCGACGATCAACCGCCGCGAGATCAACACCGCGGTGCTGGTCGAGGATGGGCAGACGGTAGTGATCGGTGGCGTGTACGAATTCAGCGACCGCAGCAGCGTCGCCAAGGTACCGTTCCTGGGCGATGTGCCGTTCCTCGGCAACCTGTTCAAGAAGCGCGGCCGCGGCAAGGACAAGGCGGAACTGCTGGTGTTCGTGACGCCGAAGATCCTGCGGGTGGCGAAGGCGAACTGAGTCCTGTCGCAAGCAGCAGTACGAGGGGCCGCCATGTGCGGCCCCTTTCGTTTTGCTCCAGCGCCAAGCCCGCCGATGCGACGGATATCGGGAACCATTTCACGAGCGATGGGTCAGAATGCGTCTATGAACCTGCCACCACAGCTCCCTGCCCACAGCGAAAGCGTCCCCGTACCGGATACCGATCGACTGCATGACGACTTCGTGCAACTGCGCGATGCGCTGTCGTCGGCCATCGTCGGCCAGTCGGCGCTGATCGAACGCCTGTTGATCGCACTGCTGGCCGACGGCCATCTGCTGGTCGAGGGCGCGCCGGGCCTGGCCAAGACCACCGCGATCCGCGCCCTGGCCTCGCGCCTGGAGGCCGATTTCGCGCGGGTGCAGTTCACGCCCGACCTGCTGCCGGCCGACCTGACCGGCACCGAGGTCTGGCGTCCGCAGGAAGGTCGCTTCGAATTCCTGCCCGGGCCGATCTTCCACCCGATCCTGCTGGCCGACGAGATCAACCGCGCGCCGGCCAAGGTGCAGTCGGCCCTGCTGGAAGCGATGGGCGAACGGCAGGTCACCGTCGGCCGCCATACCTATGCGCTGCCGCCGCTGTTCCTGGTGATGGCCACGCAGAACCCGATCGAGCAGGAGGGAACATTCCCGCTGCCGGAGGCGCAGCTGGACCGCTTCCTGATGCACGTGCGGATCGGCTACCCCGACGCCGGCGCCGAAGCGGAGATCCTGCGGCTGGCGCGCGAGCGGGCGATGCAGGACCTGGACCATGCGCCCCCCGCGGCGCGCAAGCTGCCGTTGCAGGCGATCGACGATGCGCGCCGGGCGGTGCTGGGCCTGCACATGGCGCCGCAACTGGAGCGCTACCTGATCGAGCTGGTGTTGGCCTCGCGCGATGCCAGCGCCTACGACCCGGCGCTGGCCAGGCGCATCGCCTGGGGGGCCAGCCCGCGTGGCTCGATCGCGCTGGAGCGCTGCGCGCGGGCCCGCGCCTGGTTGGCGGGGCGCGACTATGTCACGCCTGACGACGTGCGCGCGGTGGCCCCGGACGTGCTGCGGCACCGTGTCCTGCCCAGCTACGAAGCGACGGCCGAAGGCTGGGACGGCGAGCGGCTGGTGGCGGAGTTGCTGGACCGTGTTCCGCTGCCCTGAGCCACGTCGGGCGATGCCGGGACGATGCATATGAAGCGCGCGTCTGCCGATACGGCACGAGGGGCGGCGCCTGGCGACGGCATCCGGCCGACCCTGGCCGAACTGATCGCGTTGCGGCAGCGGGTGCCGCGCTCGCATGCCACCCGCCAGGGCCGGCACGGCGCGAGCGGAACGGCGCCGGCGGCCACGCGCGGACGCGGCATGGAATACGCCGAGTCGCGCGAATACGTGGTCGGCGACGACGCGCGGCATATCGACTGGCGGCTCACCGCCCGCAGCGGGCGTACCCATACCAAGCTCTTCCAGGCCGAGCGCGAACGCCTCACCCTGATCGTGGCCGATACCGCGCCGGCGCTCTATTTCGGTACCCGGGTCCGCTTCAAGTCGGTGCAGGCGGCGCGTGCCGGGGCCGTGGCCGCGTGGCTGGCGCAGCGCCAGGGCGACCGGGTGGCGGCATTGCGCGGCAGCCGCGCCGAAGCGCCGGTGCCGCCGGCGGGCGGACCGCGGGGTGTGTTGAAGGTGCTGGATGCATTGACCCGCTGGTATGCGCAGGCGCCGGCCGACGATGCCGGGCTGGCGGTGGCGCTGGAGCATGCCGCACGCCTGCTGCGGCCGGGATCGCGACTGGTGGTGCTGGCCGATCCGGAGAGCGCGGCGCAGGTTCCGCTGTCGCGCTGGTCGGGGCTGGCGCTGCATCACGAAGTGATCGTGCTGCTGCAGGCGGACCCGCTGGAACTTGCGCCGCCGCACGGGATGCTGTCGTTCCTGGCGCAGGGGCGGCGACTGGAGATCGACCTCGATTCGGAGGCGGCGCGCATGCGCTGGCAGCAGGCCTTCGTCGCGCCGTTGCGGCAGCTGATGGAAGCGCTGCCGGGACGCCGCATCCAGGTGCACAGCCTGGCCTGCGACGACGACAGCGACGCCTGGCTGGCGGCGTCCGGCCGGCCGGTGGCGGCATGATTGCCACCCGGCTCCCCCTGCGCGACGTGTACCTGCCGCCCGCGCCGGGCTGGTGGCCGCCGGCACCGGGCTGGTGGCTGCTGGCGGCGATGCTGGCGCTGGCATTGGCGGTACCGGCATTGTTGCGGTGGCGCCGCAGACGGCGGCGGCAGCGCTGGCAGGCCATGTTCGCCAGTGCCATCGAAGCGGCGGAAGGGCCGTCGGCGCAACTGGCGGCGATGTCCGGGCTGCTGCGGCGCGCGGCCCGGCAGCTCGATGCCGAGGCGGCCACCTTGCAGGGCGAGGCGTGGCTGCGCTTTCTCGATGGCGCGAAGCGACGCGATTTTTCCGAGGGCGATGGCCGCCTGCTGCTCGACGGCGGCTTCCGCCGCGACGCGGACGCCGAGGGCGTTGCCCGGGCGGGTGAGTTGGCGCAGGCGCGTTTCCTCGAACTGATGGCCGGCCGGCGATGAGCGGCTGGGACTGGACAGGGTGGCTGGAGGGCTTCGCCTGGCCCTGGGCGTGGCTGGCGCTGCCGTTGCCCTGGCTGATGCGCTGGTGGCCGCAGCGGACGGGAGCCGCGCCGGCGCTGCGTGTGCCGTACCGGTACGAACAACTGCAGGCAGTGGCTGGCGGCGGCACCGCGTCCGCGCTGCACGGTGGCCGGTGGCTGCTGTGGCTGGCCTGGGCCTGCCTGTGCGCCGCGGCCGCACGGCCGCAGCAACTGGGCGAAGCGGTGGCGCCGCCGCAGCAGGCGCGGCAGATGATGCTGGCGGTGGACCTGTCGGGCAGCATGAGCGAGGCGGACATGCAGCTGGGTGGCCGCGTGGTGGACCGGCTGACCGCGGCCAAGGCGGTACTGGCCGATTTCCTCGAACGCCGCCAGGGCGATCGCGTCGGCCTGCTGGTGTTCGGCCAGCGCGCCTATGCGCTGACGCCGCTGACCACGGACCTCGCCTCCGTGCGCGAACAGCTGCGCGACAGCGTGGTCGGGCTGGCCGGGCGCGAGACCGCGCTGGGCGACGCGATCGCGCTGTCGGTCAAGCGCCTGCGCGAGCAACCCCACGGGCAACGGGTACTGATCCTGTTGACCGACGGCGTCAACACCGCCGGCGTGCTGGAGCCGCTCAAGGCGGCCGAACTGGCCAGGGCCGAAGGCGTGCGCGTGCACACCATCGCCTTCGGCGGCAGCGGCGGCGGCCTCTCGCTGTTCGGCCTGCAGATAGCGACCGGCGAGGATCCGATCGACGAGGAGACACTGGGCAGGATCGCGCAGGAAACCGGCGGACGGTTCTTCCGCGCCCGCGATACCGCCGAACTGGCCGGCATCTACGCCGAGCTGGACCGGCTGGAGCCGATACAGGCGCAGGGGCCCGCGGTGCGGCCGCGGATCGAACGCTACCCGCTGCCCCTGGCGTTGGCGTTGGGCCTGGGGACCCTGGCTTTCGCGTGGCCGAGGCGCTGGCCATGAACGCCTTCTGGCAGTCGCTGCACTTCCTGCGTCCCGAATGGTTGTGGGCGCTGCTGCTGGTACCGCTGGCGGCCGTCGTCTGGTGGCTCCGCCAGCGGCATCGCAACCGCTGGCGCGAGGCGGTGGACCCGCACCTGCTGCCGCATCTGCTGGTCGGCGGCAGCCGGCGTTCGCTGGCCGGGTTCGGGTGGCTGGCGCTGGGCATCGTGCTGGCGGCATTGGCCCTGGCTGGACCGAGCTGGCGGCAGGTCGAGCAGCCCTTGTGGCAGTCGCAGGTACCGCTGGTACTGGCGCTGGACCTGTCCAGCCGTACCGGCGCCACCGACTTGCCGCCGTCGCGCCTGCTGCAGGCACGGGCGAAGCTGGCGACCCTGTTGCGCGAGCGCCGGGGTGGCGAAGTGGCGCTGGTGGTCTATGCCGAGGACGCCTTCACCGTCGCGCCGCTGACCGAAGACACCGCCAACGTGGTCTTGTTCCTCGATGCGCTGGCGCTGGAGGTGATGCCGGTGGATGGCCAGCGTGCCGACCGTGCCATTGCCTGGGCCACCGGACTGCTGCGGCAGACCGGCGCGCGTCGCGGCGACATCGTGCTGCTGACCGACCAGGCCGATGCCGCGGCGCATACCGCGGCGGCGCAGGCACTGGCCTCGGGCTACCGCGTTTCCGTGCTGGGGCTTGGCACGGCGCAAGGCGCGGCCTTCCGCACCCGCAATGGCGGCATCGGCCAGGCACGGTTGGACGAAACATCGCTGCGTGCGCTGGCCAATGCCGGCGGTGGCCGCTATGCGAAGTTGGCCGCTGGCGACGCCGACCTGCAGGCGCTGGACGTGCTGCAGCCGTCGCAGCAGACCGGCGACGTCCGCGACGGAAGCGCGGGCAAGGCCTGGCGCGACGACGGCTATTGGTTGTTGCCGGCCTTGATGCTGCTCGGCCTGCTGGCCTTCCGTCGTCGCGGTGCGCTGGCGGTGCTGGCGCTGGCCTGCCTGCTGCCGGCGTCGCTGCCGGCGCAGGCGGCCGAAACCAGCTTGTGGCGACGTGCCGACCAGGCGCGCCAGGAGCAGCTGGCCGAAGGCGTGGCGGCGTATCGCAAGGGCGATTTCGCCGGCGCGCAGCGGCGCTTCGAAGGAATCGACGATGCCCCGGGCTGGTACAACCTGGGCAATGCCCTCGCGCGACAGGGCCGTTACGACGACGCCATCGACGCCTACGACCGCGCGCTCCAGCACCAGCCGGGCATGCCCGACGCGCTGGCCAATCGCGAAGCCGTGGAAGCGGCACGCCGGCGGCAGTCGCAACAGCCGCAGGGCCAGGGACAACCTTCGTCGCAGGGCGACGGCGATTCGCAGGCCGGTGCGCCGGATGCGCAGCCGCAGGCCGACGAAGGCCAGGATGCGCCGTCGTCGGATGGCAGTTCCCCGGACGATCCGTCCGCACAGGAACGATCTGCCGGACCGGGCCTGGACGAGGACAAAGACAAGGCGCAGCCGCCGCAGGCCGAGGATGCGCAGGCGCAGGAGCAGGCCGACCAGGCCCAGCGCGAGCGCATGCAGCAGGCGATGCAGCAGGGCCAGGACCAGGATGGGCAGCCATCGGACCCGGCGCAGCCGGCCGAGAGCGCCGAGCAGCGCGAACGCCGGCAGGCGGTGGAAGCATGGATGCGGCGGGTGCCGGACGATCCGGGCAGCCTGTTGAAGACCAAGTTCCAGCTCGAACACGAGCGACGCAGGCGGGAAGGGCGATGAGACAGCGATGGCGCATCCGGTTCGGGAGCTGGCTGCTGGCGGTGGCGGCGTTGTGCCCGGTAGCGGCCGTGCAGGCGGAAACCCGCGCCTGGCTGGACCGCGCCACCGTCGGCGATGGCGAAACCGTCACCCTCAACATCGAGAGCGACCAGACCGGCGCCGCGCCGGACTATGCGCCGCTGCAGGCCGACTTCGCCCTGAGCGGACAGACCAGCAGCCGCCAGGTGCGGTGGGACAACGGCAACCTGTCGTCCAAGGCGCTGTTCGGGGTGGCGTTGACCCCGCGCCGCAGCGGAACGCTGGAAATTCCGTCGCTGCGGGTCGGCAACGAGCGCACCGCGCCGTTGCGGCTGCAGGTCCAGGCCGGCGCACCGGCGACCCAGGCGCGCCGCGGCGATGAGGCGGCCTTCATCGAAACCGATGTCGACGATGCCCAGCCCTACGTGCAGCAGAGCGTGGGCGTGGTGGTGCGGCTGTACTTCGCCACCCAGCTGGCGTCGGGCGAACTGGTGCTCGACACCCCGGCCGGCGCCTCGCTGCAGCGCGTGGGCGAGGACCGCAGCCTGGTGCGCGAAGTGGGCGGGCGCCGCTACAACGTGGTCGAGCGCCGCTTCCTGCTGATTCCCGAACGCAGCGGCCCGCTGCAGCTGGACGGCGCCCGCTTCAACGGCCGCGGCGTCGGCGGCTTCTTCGACGATTTCTTCGGCCGCGGCAACGGCCAGCTGAGCGCGCGCGGCCCGGCGCGGACGCTGCAGGTGCAGGCGCAGCCGGACGGCGCGCCGCAGCCGTGGCTGCCGTTGCAGGATCTGCGCCTGCGCTACACCGCCACGCCGCAGGCGGCACGGGTGGGCGAGGCGGCGACGCTGGTGCTGGAAGCGGTGGCGACCGGCGCGACCCGTGCGCAGTTCCCGGAACTGCCGGTGCCGTCGCTGGGCGATGCCGCCCAGGTCTTCGCCGAGCCGGCGCAGTACGACGAGACCTTCGTCGGCGGCAGCCCGCAGCTGAAGCTCACCCGGCGCTACTCGATCGTGCCGCAGCAGGCCGGCACGCTGCGCCTGTCCGGCATCGGCATGGACTGGTGGGACGTGGCCAGCGGGCGCGCGCGCAAGGCCACGGTGCCGGACCTGGAAATCGAGGTCGCCGCCGGCCGCGGCGGCCTGGCGCTGCCACCGCCCGCCTTGCCGGATGCGGCAGCCGCCGGTTCGAGCGTTGTCGACGACTCGCTGACCCTGGCGCCGCATGCGTCCGCGCCGGCATGGCCGTGGATCGCGCTGGCGGCCGGGTTCGCGCTGCTGTGGCTGCTGACCCTGGCCTGGGCGCTGCGCCGCGGCCGTGGCCAACCGGCCCGGGAAGGGGCGCCGACGCAACCGCGCAGCACCTCCCATGGCCTGCCGGACCTGCGGCGCGCGCTGGAGGCCGGCGGCCTGGACGAGGTGGAGCGGATCCTGTGCGACATGGCCGGGGTCGCCGAACTGGATGCGGTGGTCGCGCGATTGCAGGATCCGGCCCAGCGCGAGGCGCTGCAGCGCATGCAGCGGGCACGCTGGGGCGGTGGCGGCGACGTGGCTGCCGCCCGCCGCGCGTTGCGCGAGGCGCTGCGCGACGGTCCGCGCTGGCAGGCGCCGGCGAAGGCGGAAAAAAGCGAGCTGCCGCCCCTGTACCCTGCGGACAGATAGCGCAAAGAGCGGCAAAAGCCGCATTTGTTAAGCTGCACCGCAATTTTTCCGAGGAAGGTCGCCGATGGGGAACGCCGTGAAGTCCAAAGCCAAGATGCCGCTCCATTGGAAGATGGGGATCGGCTTCGGCCTTGGCCTGCTGCTGGGCCTGGTCGCGCACCTGACCAGCGCCGACGGCGAGTGGGTCCGCATCTTCACCACCTACGTCACCACACCGTTCTCCGGCCTGTTCCTCAACCTGATCTTCATGCTGATCGTGCCGCTGCTGTTCTCGGCGCTGGTCATGGGCGTGGCCGAGATGGGCGACATCCGCGCGCTCGGGCGCATCGGCTGGAAGACCCTGGCCTACACGGTGGTGCTGTCGGGCATCGCGGTGGGCTTGGGCCTGGTGCTGGTGAACCTGTTCCAGCCCGGCGCCGGCGTCGACCCGGCGCTGGCCGCGCAGCTGCTGCGGGAGAACGTGGAACGCAGCCGCGAGATCGTGGCCGGGGTCGGCGACCAGCCCCAGGGCATGAACATGCTGCTGTCGATCGTGCCCAGCAACATCGTCGCCGCGGCCTCGGACAACGGTGCGATCCTGTCGCTGATGTTCTTCGCGGTGATGTTCGGCATCGGCATGGTGCTGTCGCCGGAAGAGAAGATCGCCCCGCTGCGCAACATCATCGAGGGCATCTTCGAGATCTCGATGACCCTGATCGGCCTGGTCATCCGCCTGGCGCCGTACGCGGTGGCCTGCTTCATGTTCAACCTGTCGGCGATCTTCGGCTTCGACCTGCTGCTGCGCCTGGGCGCCTACGTCGGCGTGGTGGTGCTGGCGCTGGGCCTGCACATGGTGGTGACCTACGGCATCGCGGTGAAGCTGGCCGGGCGCTCGCCGCTGCGCTTCTTCCGCGAGACCCAGGAAGCCACGGTGATGGCGTTCTCCACCGCCTCCAGCAATGCCACCCTGCCCACCGCGCTGCGCGTGGCCGACCAGATGGGCCTGCCGCAGAAGGTCTCGCGCTTCGTGCTGACCGTGGGCGCCACCGCCAACCAGAACGGCACCGCGCTGTTCGAGGGCGTGACGGTGATCTTCCTGGCGCAGTTCTTCGGCGTGGACCTGAGCGTCGGCCAGCAGTTCATGGTGATGCTGGTGTGCATCCTCGGCGGCATCGGCACCGCCGGCGTGCCGTCCGGTTCGCTGCCGGTGGTGGCGCTGATCTGCGCCATGGTCGGGGTCAACCCGGTCGGCATCGGCCTGATCCTGGGCGTGAACCACTTCCTGGACATGTGCCGCACCGCGCTCAACGTCACCGGCGACCTGGCCCTGACCACGCTGGTGGCCAAGGGCGAGAGCGACCTGGAGCACCCGCCGCGGCCGGCCGCAAGGGACTGAGCCCGCGTTCCCGCTCCCCGCAACGGCCGCGCTCCTGCGCGGCCGTTTGCGTTGTGGCGGCGCCCTCCGCGCGCCGGGAACCGGCGCCGGAGGGCGGTTCCGTGGCCGGGTTTCTGACCGCTCCGGTTGTCTGTGGGACAATGGGCGGCCCGCAGCTCCGCGGGAGCCTCCCGATCCCGACAGAACCATGACGCAGCCCACCCGCCGCCAGTTGGCCAACGCCATCCGCTTCCTTGCCGCCGATGCGGTCGAAACCGCCAAGTCCGGCCACCCCGGCATGCCGATGGGCATGGCCGACATCGCCGAAGTCCTCTGGAACGACTATCTCCGCCACAACCCGAACAACCCGAAGTGGTTCAACCGCGACCGCTTCGTGCTGTCCAACGGCCACGGCTCGATGCTGCAGTACGCGCTGCTGCACCTGAGCGGCTACGACCTGCCGATCGAGCAGCTCAAGGCCTTCCGCCAGCTGGGCAGCAAGACCGCCGGCCACCCGGAGCGCCATGAGACCCCGGGGGTGGAAACCACCACCGGTCCGCTGGGCCAGGGCCTGGCCAACGCCGTCGGTTTCGCGCTGGCCGAGAAGCTGCTGGCGCAGCGCTACAACCGTCCCGAGTTCGAGATCGTCGACCACCGCACCTGGGTATTCCTGGGCGACGGCTGCCTGATGGAAGGCGTGTCGCACGAAGCCGCCTCGCTGGCCGGCACCTGGGGCCTGGGCAAGCTGGTGTGCTTCTGGGACGACAACCGCATCTCCATCGACGGCAACACCGAAGGCTGGTTCACCGACAACACCCCGGAGCGTTTCGAAGCCTATGGCTGGAACGTGATCCGCGGCGTCGACGGGCACGACCCGGACAGCATCAAGGCCGCCATCGACGCGGCGCTGGGCCAGTTCGACAAGCCGACCCTGATCTGCTGCCGCACCACCATCGGTTTCGGTTCGCCGGGCAAGGCCGGCAAGGAATCCAGCCACGGCGCGCCGCTGGGCAAGGACGAGCTGGAAGCCACCCGCAAGGCGCTGGACTGGCCGTATGGCCCGTTCGAGATCCCGGAGGACATCTACGCCGGCTGGCGCGCCGGCGGCACCGGCACCCTGCGCCAGGCCGAATGGGAGCAGCTGTTCGACAAGTACGCCGCGCAGTTCCCCGAACAGGCCGAGGAACTGACCCGCCGCTCGCACGGCGAGCTGCCGGCCGACTTCATCGCCAAGGCCGATGCCTACATCGCCCAGGTGCAGGCCGAAGGCCCGACCATCGCCTCGCGCAAGGCCTCGCAGCTGGCGATCGAGGCGTTCGCGCCGCTGCTGCCGGAAATCGTCGGCGGCTCGGCCGACCTGGCGCATTCCAACCTGACCCTGTGGAAGGCCAGCAAGTCGGTCGCCAGCGACGACCCGAATGCCAACTACGTGTACTACGGCGTGCGCGAGTTCGGCATGACCGCCATCGCCAACGGCCTGGCCCTGCACGGCGGCTTCATCCCGTTCGACGCCACCTTCCTGGTGTTCAGCGACTACGCCCGCAACGGCGTGCGCATGAGCGCGCTGATTCCCGCCCATGCCATCCACGTCTATACCCACGACTCGATCGGCCTGGGCGAGGACGGCCCGACCCACCAGCCGGTGGAGCACCTGGCGAGCTTGCGCTACATCCCCAACAACGACGTGTGGCGCCCGTGCGACGCGGTCGAGTCGGCGGTGAGCTGGAAGGCGGCGATCGTGCGCAAGGATGGCCCCAGCTGCCTGGTGTTCAGCCGCCAGAACCTGCCGCACCAGCCGCGCAGCGCCGAGCAGGTCAAGCAGATCGAGCGCGGCGGCTACGTGCTGGCCGATGCCGAGGGCGGCAACCCGGACGTGATCCTGATCGCCACCGGCTCGGAAGTGGCGCTGGCCACCGCGGCCAAGGCCGAACTGGATGCCGCCGGGCTGAAGACCCGCGTGGTCTCCATGCCGTCCACCGACGTGTTCCTGCGCCAGGACGCCGCCTACCGCGAAGCGGTGCTGCCCAATGCCGTGCGCAAGCGCGTGGCGGTGGAAGCGGGCGTCACCGGCTTCTGGCGCCAGTTCGTCGGCCTGGACGGCGCCGTGGTCGGCATCGATACCTTCGGTGCCTCGGCCCCGGCCGACGCGCTGTTCAAGCATTTCGGCATCACCACCGCGCACGTGGTGGAAGCGGCCAAGGCGCTGTAAGCGCGCGGTACGAAAAGGCCGGCGAAAGCCGGCCTTTTTTTTGTCCGCGATCCCGCGGCTCACAACCGTTCGCGTACTTCCATCAAGGCGAATCCGAGCAGGTTCAATCCGTGCCATGCGGCCGGGTTGCGGGCATCGGCATGGTCCTGCGCCAGGCCAATCCCCCAGATGGAATCCACCGGGCTGGCCTCCACCAGCACCTGGCCGGCGGTGGCGCGAAGGAAATCCCCCAGTGCCGCGTTCTGCGAGAACTTGGCCAGGTTGCCCTCGACCACCAGCGCATAGCGCGCCTGCGTCCACAGCGCTTCGTCGAAGCCCAGGATCCTGCGGCCCAGCGCCTTGGCCTTGTCCGGCGTCGTGCTGCTCAGCACCTGCTCGAGGATCCGCGTGTCGCCGAACAGCCGCGCCTTGCCCGCCATCATGTAGTGCTCGGCCGTGGCGTAGCGCACGCCGTCGATGCTGAAACCGGCGTCGTACCACTGGCTGAAGCAGGAGGCCGACACCCCCGTACGCGGCGGCCGGTGGCCCCAGAAGCAGAGATAGTGAAGGTCATCGCCTGCGGCCTGTCGACGCTGCAGGTCGTGGAGGAAGCGGGAATCGTCGTTCATTGCGAAGGCAGGGTGCCGCATGTCGCGGCAGCGCCGGCCAGCGGCCGGTATTGGCGATGGATGGTCATGCCGTCCGTGCCAGCGCCAACCGCAGCAGCCGCGCATCGAGCCGCTCGCCGAAGTCCTTCGGCGCTTCCAGGCCCATCCGCTGCAGGTACACCGCGTCGCTGTCGCCGGCCCGTTGCCGCAGGGCCGCCCAGACCGTACGCAGCTTGTCGCCGCGCGTCTGCGTGTTGGCCTTCAGCCAGCCCAGTGCCTTCACCAGCGCCTGCTCGACTTCGGTGAAATCGCTGCCCAGCGGGTAGTCCGGCAGGGTGCCGTCGGCGCGGAACGGGGCCAGTGCCGCCGCCAGCGCCTGCGGCGTGTTGCGTCGCCATTCGGCCGGCGCCTGCTCCGCGGCATCCAGCTTGCGCGCGGCCCTGGCCTGTTCCAGCAGGGTGGGCTGGAACGGCGCCTCGGCGATCGCGGCCATGCGCAGCACGCAGTCCTCGTCGGTGAGGCCGCGCAGGTCGGCGATGCCGTACTCGTCGATGTAGATATCGCGCAGGTGGCGCGGGATGGTGGTGTGGCCGTAGTTCCAGCGCACGTTGGATTCGCGCCGGCCGCCGTCGTCGCGTGCGGCGCGGAACATCAGGATGCTGCGCGCTTCCGGCAGCGCGTGCGCCATCGCCACGAAGTTGTACTGGCCGCCGACGCCGGACACCACGCGCCCGTCCTCCAGCGCATCGGACACCGCCGCGCCCAGCGCGGTGGCCATCATGCAGGAGTTGAAGAAGCGCGCGTGGCGGCGTTGCAGGCGCTCGAGCCGCTCGTCGCCGCCGTAGAGCTGGTTGATCTCGCTGATGCGGCGCATGCCGATGGCGCGGCATTCGTCCTCGGGCAGGGTGCGCAGCCATTGGTAGAACTCGGACGAGCCCAGGTAGAACGCGCCATGCAGGTACTCGCCTTCCTCGGCCAGCCGCGCGTGGTCGGCGGTATAGGCGCTGCCGTTCTCCAGCCGCTGCATCAGCGCCAGGTCGTCGTGCACCTTGCGCCTGATCACCCCGGTCTGCACCAGCTTGCGGAAGCCCTCGTTGAGCATCTCGCTGCAGCCGTACAGGCCTTCCTCGAATGGGCCCAGCCCGCCGATCTCCTGCACCAGCGGGTGGTTGGCCAGTTGCGGATCCAGTGCATGCAAGGCGCGCCGGTAGCGTGCGTTGTCGGTATGGCGCAGCACCAGTGCGTGGCTCAGCGCGTCGGCCAGGGTGCCGATGCCGATCTGCAGGGTGCCGCCGTCGCGCACCAGCGCGCTGGCGTAAAGGCCGATGGCGTAGTCGGCATCGCCGACCGGCTGCCGCGGCAGGCCGAACAGCGCCGGATAGGGGCCCGGCGGCGTGACCACCGCATCGAAGAAGCCCGCGTCCACCGTCGCGCTGCCGCCCAGCCATGGCAGCTGCGGGTCGACCTCGGCGACCAGCAACGGCCGCGGCAGGCCGCGCGCGGCCATCGCATCCAGGGTGTCCTGGGTGATGTCGTTGTTGCACGACAGCGACAGCCGGGGGCTGCCCTCGCGGCGCGCCACCTTCTGCACGATGGCATGCGGCGCGCGCTGCGCCACCGCATCGGCGGCGTGGGTGTAGTTGAGGCTGGTATAGCTGCGCTGCGCCTGGGTCGATCGCAGCAGGGCGCCGGACTGCATGTAGAACTCCTCGATCCGGACATGGGCGGGGAGCCGGTCGCGGGCGATCGCGTCGGCATAGGCCAGGCGCGGGAAGTCCTTGCCGAAATGGCGCTCGGCGAACGGTGCCATGAAGCGCGCTTCCAGCCCGTCGCCGTCGGCGCGTGGCGGATTCAACGACAGCGCCGTATACAGCTGCAGCGGACGCGAAGGGTCATTCTCCACGCGCGCATACAGCGCATTGAGCAGCCGGTGCGGCTTGCCCAGCGCCAGCGGCGCGCCGATGCGCAGGGGGCCGTCGACCCGTTGCAGCAGCCAGTCGATGGTGGCGTCCAGGTCGGTGAAATGCTCGGTCATGCGGCGCTGTCCTGCGGAGAATGCGGGCAATTACAGCATTTCCGGCTTGAACAGGCGGCGACGCGAGACTTCGTCGCCGGACACCATGAACTGCCCGTCGCCGCGATAGTGCACGGTGCGCGGCAGTTTCGGCACGCGCGCGACGTGCGCCTTGACGATCTCCCAGACGAAAAGGCCGTGGCGCCCGATCTGGCTGCCGTCGTACAGCCGGCATTCGAAGCTGGAATGGCATTGCGCGATCAACGGCGCGCCGACCGAATGCGCAGGCACGGCCTCCAGGCCGAAGTGCCCGAACTTGTCGATCTCCGCGCCGCTGGTGTTGCCGATGCCGACCACGGTGTCCAGCAGTTCGCGGGTGGGCACGTTGATGACGCATTCGCCGCTGCCCCGGATCAGCCCGAAGCTGTGGTTGGCTTCCCATATGTAGGTCGCCACCAGCGATGGGCTGAAGCCCATCACCATGTGCCAGCCCAGCGTCATGATGTTGCGCTGTTGGCGCCAGGCCGAGCTGACCAGCACGATCGGGCCGGGTTCGAGGAAGCGTCGCGCGTCGGCGACCGGGTAGTCGAGTTTTCGGTAGCGTCGCATCGCGGCCTCCGCGGGGCATGCCGGCGATGCTGGCAGGCGGGCGATGAATCCGTTGTCGAGGGGCTTGACAGTAGTTTCAATTACGTGCGTAATCGATAAACAAATTACAGGTGTAAACGATGATCCAGATCAGCGAGGCCGAAGCGGTGGTGATGGAAGTGCTGTGGCGGCGGCATCCGCTTGCGGCCGAAGAGGTGGTCGCGGCGTTGTCCGGCCGCAGCGACTGGGCCGAACCGACCATCAAGACCCTGCTCAACCGCCTGCTCAACAAGGGCGCGATCGCCGCGGAGAAGGACGGCCGGCGCTACCTGTACTCGCCGCGGGTGGCGCGCGAGGAATGGGTGCTGGAGGAAAGCCAGGGCCTGCTGGAGCGCCTGTTCGATGGACGGGTGGCGCCGCTGGTGGCGCATTTCAGCCAGCGCGGGCAACTGAGCGCGCAGGACATCGCCGAACTGAAGAAGCTGATCCAGGAGCTGGACGATGAGTGACCTGCTTGCCGGATTGACCGCCACCACGTTGGCCGGCACCGCAGCGACGGCGCTGGTGCTGTTGCTGCGCCGCCCCGTGCGTCGCTGGCTGGGAGCGGGGGCGGCCTATGGACTGTGGCTGTGCGTGCCGGTGGCGTTGCTGGCAGTGCTGCTGCCGGCGCCGGTGCTGGAGCCGACATGGGTGCAACCGAGCATCGTGCTGGAGCCGGTCACCACGATCGCCGATGCCGGCAATGCGGGCCTGCTGCACGGACACGCCGGATCGTTGCTGCTGTCGGCATGGGCCGCCGGCGCGCTGGCGATGCTGGCATGGCTGGTGCTGCAGCAGTGGTACTTCCGCCGCTTGCTGGGACCCCTGCGCCGCCGCGCCGACGGCACCTACGAAGCGTCGTCGGTGGCGGGATTGCCGGCGGTGATGGGCCTGCTGCGCCCCCGCGTGCTGCTTCCGCACGGCTTCGAGCAGCGCTACGACCGGCAGGAGCGCGAACTCGTCCTGCACCACGAGCGCATCCATATCCGCCGCGGCGACCTGCATGCCAATGCGCTGGTGGCCGGGCTGCGCTGCCTGTACTGGTTCAACCCGCTTTTCCACCTGGCCGCGCGCCGCTTCCGTTTCGACCAGGAACTGGCCTGCGATGCGCGCGTCGTCGCCGCCTATCCGCAGGCGCGCCGCAGCTACGGCCAGGCCATGCTCAAGACCCAGTTCGACGGAGTCGCATTGCCGATGGGATGCCATTGGCAGATCCACCACCCACTGAAGGAGCGTATCGCCATGTTGAAGCGTCCCACGCCACGACCGGCCCAATGGATGGCCAGCGCACTGCTGGTCGCCGGTCTTTCCGCCACGCTGGGCTATGCCGCCTGGGCGGCGCAGCCGGCCAGGCCGGCCTCGGCCTCGGCCGATGCGGCGGCATCGCAGGACCTGTACCGGATCCGGATGCAGCTGGAGGTCGATGGAGAGCGGCAACAGTTCGAATTGCGCGAACGCGCCGGACAGCCCTTCGCCTTCGACACCACCACCGATGCCGGCCGCCATTGGCAGGCCGAGTTCACGCTGGAGCCGGTTGGCGACAGCGTCCGCTTGTCGGGAACGCTTTCGGAAGGCGGAAAGCAACTGTCGCGGCCAACGCTGCTGGCGCGGCTGGGCACCCCGGCCGAAATCCACGTCGACTCGGCCGATGGCGGTTCGCTCTTCAAGCTGAAGATGCAGGCCCAGGTGATGGATGGCGTATCGGCAACGACTACGGCTTCCGCCATGCAGCAGGAGCAGCGTGATGGCAAGCCTGCCATCAGCGTCGAACCCTATGCCTGGGCCAGCGGTGGGACGGAGGCCGATGCCGAAACCCAGGCGGTGGCCGAGTACATGACGCCGCCGAAGTATCCCGCCGGCGCCTACGAGCAGGGCATCGGCGGCGAGGTGGTACTGCGGGTGGAAGTGGGGGCGGACGGCCGCGCCGGCGACATCACGGTGATCAGCGCACGGCCGCAGGGCGTATTCGAGGAGGACTCCATCGCCGCCGCGCGCCAGTGGACGTTCAAACCGGCGATGAAGGACGGCAGGCCGGTGGCATCGGCGCTGCGCATCCCGCTCACGTTCGAGATGGGCCCGGCCAGCCCATGAGCCGCGCGCTTCCCGTCGCGTTGACGGCGCTGCTTGTCGCCGGCTGTGCAGGCCACGAGCAGCTGCGGGCGGTGGATACCCGCGAAGAGAGCATCGACCATCGACTGCTGGCGCCGCATTCGGGGGGTGAAGGGGCCGGCAGCGTCCAGCCCTACCAGTTGCAACCGGGCGAAGCCTTCCGCATGCCGCGGCTGCAGCACGCGCCGAACCCGGAACTCGGCGCCGCCGAATCGCGACGGGAACTGGCGCCGACCACGGTCTGCCTGCAGCTGGTGGTCGATGCCGAAGGGGCGGTGGAACGCAGCCTGCCGCTGGCCGACCGCCCCGAGTGCATGGGCGGCAGCGCGGCCGGGAACGGCACCCTGCTGCAGGCGGCGCAGCAGGCCGTGCTGCAGTGGCGGTTCGCTCCGGCCGCGCTGTGCCATTTCGCCGCCGGGCAGGCGCCAAGCGACGACGGCGACTGCGCAGGCGCCAGCCGCATCGAACCGGTACCGGTGAGCCTGTTGTACGCCTTCACCTTCGAGATCGTGCACGGCCGCCACTACGTGCGCAGCCAGGGGCGTTGACGCCCGGTCGGAACGGACGGAACCGGCGGCCGGGGATATTCCGTCCTGTTGCCAGGCCCTTCGCCGGGCAATGCCGGCGAAGCGGCTACAGGCTGTGCTGGGCGGACTTCTGATGCTGCTGTTGTTCCTGTGTCCGCTGCTGTTCCATCGCCTGCTCCTGCGAGTGGCGTTGGTTGATGGCTTCCACCTGCCCGAAGCTTTCCTGCACCGGGCGCGCGACTGCCTCCTCGGTCAGCACGCTGGCCCGATGGTGGGCCGGGTTCATCGGGTCGCCCTCCACCGCAAACACGCGGTACGCGGCCGGCAGCGATTCGGATTCCACCGCCCGGCTCAGCAGCACATGGTCCACCCGCTCGAGCTTCCCTTCCTTCGCCGCCGCCAGCAGGCTGGCCGACAGGCATTCGCTGGCCTGGTCGAACGTCCGTCCGTTGGCCTTGTCCAGTTCGGCGACCTTGCCGCGGATCTGCTCCAGCATGGCGTGGTCCGGGTGACGGGGATCGTCCGGGGTAAGCGAAGGCGCCGACGGCGAAGCCAGTCGCGGCGATACCTCATGCCTGTCGGCGCTGGTGAAGTCCATGTAATCGAAGCGCCCCGAACTCTTGTCCAGCACGGTAAGCGACGACAGCTTGCCCAGGTCCACTCCGTTGCGCTGCAACTGCCCGGCATCCAGCCCGAGGGACTCGAGGTCGATGCGGGGCCGGGGCGGCACCTGCCCGGGGGGAAACGCGGCGTAGTCGCGGGCCACCACGTTGATCGCATGGGTCCCGTAGTAGTTGAGGTAGTCCGAATCCTTCTCCCGGCCCAGCGTGGCCTTGCCGTCGTAGAAGCATTGCTCGACGGCATCGGTGAGGGCGCCGGCGCCTTCGGAATAGGGGCGGCGGGTCAGGGCTTCGTAGGTGATGCCTTCGGCAAATCGCGGGGTGGGTGAGTCGCGATCCACGCATCGGGACATGGAGCGCTGCAACAATTCCGACTCCAAGTCCGTAGCCGATGCTCCCGATTGCCCATGAGCGATCCGGTCATTCAATGCGCGGAGCGCGAAGAGTTCCGCCGAGGCTTCGTCCCTCCTGCTCGTCTGTAGATAGGCCCGTACCGGCCCGGTCAGGTCCGCCACGGATTCGCCGGCTTCATAGGCCGTCACCATGGCGTTGTTCACGTCGAGGCGGAGTTTGGCCTGCGCCCTGGTCCGCACGTCCGTCAATGCTCCATGCATTGCCTCATGGCCAAGGACTTCTGTAAGTCGATCAAGCCGACGGGTTTCACGGGACTCGTCAAATAGCTTTTCGCTGATATAGATGGTTCCCGATCGTCCATTTTTACCGTCCTCAAAATGACCTGCGCTGTTGTGGTCATTAGAGATGGCAATGCGCCCGATCTGTCCATCTTTCGCTGCATTGGCGATCACCTTGGACAGAAGGGGCGATTCGGAAATGACCCTGCGGATGTCCTCTTCGGCCCCTTTGGGCATGCGTGGGTCGTCGGCCAGCCCGGCCAGTAACGGTTCAATGCGGAAATCCAGCGAAGCCATTACGTATTTCCTCCATCAAAGATAACGCCATAGACACAATCCCGCCGAACCTCATCCGACCCTACCCGGTAGATCAGAAGGTTCACGCCAAAACCCTGCTTTCCCTCTCCGATGGGGCGCCAATGTGACTGTATCCAGCCACGCTGGAAATCGAACTTGGGGCCCGGCTTGTAACCGATGGCTTCCAGTCGTTTGGAGAACTCGGCTGCTTCCCAGAGGCACACCGAAACCGGCCGTCTCACGGGTCCACGGCCGTCGGGCAGCATGACCCTGACTTCGTTCATCGGAAAGCCCGACGAACTGGGCATCGTCGAGGCAACGAACGAATAGCCATCCGTCATCGGTTGTATGGCGATTTCATACTCGGTCCCTGGCCTTCCAATCACGAAGTCCACCACCCCAAGGGCCGCTGCGAACTTCTCCTTCCCCGCATCGGCCGGCACCTTCAGCGTCTCGGCATGGCGAAGCAGCCGGTCCTGCAACTCGTCCAGGGTCATGGGCGTTGGCGATTGCTTGGGAGACGGGGCGCCTGCAGAAGGATGGGCACAGGCCGTTGTCGTCACAAGCACGAGGGCCAGCGCCAGAAGCAAGCCAGACCGCTTCATGGTTCTTCCTTGCATATCGGGGAAACGAGTGGAACATACCGCCAGTGGCGGCTGTGCTGCTAAGTGAGCGGGCCGATCATTCGTGAAAGTGTGGACTGCCTGGCTTTTTCCTGGTTCTTCGCTCAGTTGGGGGAGAGGTGCACAACCGGCCCAGCCAGGCTCCGGGCTGCATGTCCTGCTGGGGGATTCATGCGGCTCCTGTCGCGACTGACGTCGCTCCTACAACGCACTGCCGCCCCTTGTAGGAGCGACGTCAGTCGCGAGCTTTTCGGACAGCTCCGGGGATGTGTCCTTTCCCGCGGGTGGGCAAAACACTTCCCCTGGAGGAATGGCATGCCGGAACCTTGCTTGCCTGCCTCTCGCGTGATTCCCGATGAGAAGGATGGGCTGGCCGGCGTCCCGCTCAGCTCAACACATGGATGGCGTCGGCGATGCGGCGCACTTCTTCCTGGTGGTGGCTGACGTAGAGCATCGGCAGGCCGCTGGCGTCGCGCAGCCGTTGCAGGTAGGGGATCAGTTCTTCGCGGCGCTCGTGGTCCAGCGCCGACAACGGTTCGTCGAACAGCAGGATCGTCGGGTGCGACAGCAGGGCGCGGCCCATCGCCACGCGCTGCGCCTCGCCGCCGGAAAGATTGCGCGGATGCCGCGCCAGCAGGTGGCCGATGCCGAGCAGTTCGACGATGGCGTCGAAGCCGAAGTGGCCTTCGACATCGTCGTGGCGGCGGCCGTAGCCCAGGTTGCCGCGTACGTCCAGGTGCGGGAACAGCCGCGCGTCCTGGAACACGTAGCCGATGCGGCGGCGATGGGTGGGCAGGTTCACCCGCTGTCCGCTGTCGTACAGGCAGCGCCCGCCGATCTCGATGCGGCCGGACTGCGGCTTCACCAAGCCGGCGATGGCGTTGAGCAAGGTGGTCTTGCCGGCGCCGGACGGGCCGGTGAGCGCCACCACGCGCGCGTCTTCGCGGATGCAGATGTGGCGATGGAAATCGCCGCGCCGCAGGTGGATGTCGATGCGCAGCATCAGCGGCGACTCCCGATGGGCGCCGGCAGGCGGGAAGAGGGCGGGGCCGCTGCGCGCGTCATCGTTCCTCCCGCGTGCGTTGCCGGCGCGCCAGCCATTCCGAGGCCAGCAGCGCCAGTAGCGATATCGCCAGCGCCACGCCGGCCAGCCGCCAGATGCCGGCTTCGCCGCCGGGTACCTGCATCAGCCCGTAGATGGCCGAGGACAGGGTCTGGGTCTGGCCGGGAATGTTGGAGACGAAGGTGATGGTGGCGCCGAATTCGCCCAAGGCCTTGGCGAAGGCCAGCACCAGGCCGGCGACGATGCCCGGCCAGGCCAGTGGCAGGGTGATGCTGAAGAACACCCGCCACGGACCGGCGCCGAGCGTGGCCGCGGCCTGTTCCAGGCGCCGGTCGGTGGCCTCGATCGACAGGCGGATGGCACGCACCATCAGCGGGAATCCCATCACCGCGCAGGCCAGTGCGGCGCCGGTCCAGCGGAAGGCGAACTGCATGTGCAGATGTTCCAGCATCCAGGCGCCGATCGGGCCCTGGGTGCCGAACAGGATCAGCAACGCGTAGCCGGTCACCACCGGCGGCATCACCAGCGGCAGATGCAGCAGCGCATCGAACAGCGACTTGCCGAAGAACCGGCGGCGTGCCAGCAGCCAGCCGCAGGCGATGCCCAGCGGCAGGCTGGCCAGCGCGGCGACGATGGCGACCTTCAGGCTCAGCGCGATCGCGGTCAGCTCTTCCGGGGTGAAGGCGAACAAGGCGATGGCTCAGTCCAGCAGGGTGAAGCCGTGGCGCTCGAAGATCGCCCGCGCCGGCGGTGTCGCCAGCCACGCGACGAACGCGCCGGCATCGGCTTGCCGGCTGCCGTTCAGCGCCGCCACCGGGTAGACGATCGGGGGATGGCTGTCGGCGGGAAAGGTCGCCACCACCCGGACCTTGGGTTCGGCGCGGGCGTCGGAGCCGTAGACGATGCCCAGCGGTACTTCGCCGCGCGCCACCAGCATCAGCGCGGCGCGCACGCTCTCCGCTTCGGCCAGCCGCGACTTCACGCCGTCCCACTGACCGAGCTGCTGCAGCGATGCCTTGGCGTACTTGCCGGCCGGTACGCTGGCGGTCAAGCCCACGGCGAGGCGGCCGTCGCTGCCCAGCGCCCTGGCGATGCTGCCGGGCGCTGCCGGGTCGACCTTCGCCGCGCTTGCGGCCGGCGCCACCAGCACCAGGCGGTTGCCCAGCAGGTTGCGACGCTGCGCGGGGTCCACCCGCTTGCGCTGCTGCAGGTAGTCCATCCATTCCAGGTCGGCGGAGAAGAACACGTCCGCCGGCGCGCCCTGTTCGATCTGCCGCGCCAGCGCCGAGCTGGCGGCATAGGACACCCGCACCTCGGTGCCGCTGGCTTGGCGGTAGGCGCTGGCGGCCTCGTCCAGCGATTCCTTCAGGCTGGCGGCGGCGAACACCGTCAAGGGCGGCTGCGCCGGCGCAGCGAACGGGAGCAGCATCAACGCGAAGGCGACGAGCAGTTTGGGCAGCCGCAACATGGGACGATCCTCGTAGGGGGAGGGAAAGGTCAGGCGACGTCGGTGCGTCCGCCCTGCAGGTTGGCCTCGATCGAGGGCCGCATCAGTCGCGGTTCGGCCAGGGTGGCGTCGCGGGCCTGGCGGGTGGCGACGAACTCGGCTTCGCCGATGCCGTCGTGCAGGTGGATGTTGTGCCGGCGCTGCTCGCCGATGGTGGTCTGGTTGGCGACGGCGCGCCCGCCGGGGCCGTAGTCGTGGCAGATGAATACGCGGGTGGCGTCGGGCAGCTCGAACAACCGCTGCACCGAGCGGAACAGCTGCGCCGCATCGCCGCCGGGGAAGTCGCAGCGCGCGCTGCCGCCATCGGGCATGAACAGCGAGTCGCCGGTGAACAGCGCATCGCCGATCAGGTAGGCGACGCTGTCGCTGGTATGCCCGGGCACCGCGATCACCCGCGCCGGATAGCCGCCCAGCGCGAACGTCTCGCCGTCGTCGAACAGGTGGTCGAACTGCGAACCGTCGGCGCGGAAATCCGCCGGCAGCGCATAGCGCGGGGCCAGCGTGGCCTGCACCCGGGTGATGCCGGCGCCGATGCCCAGCGTGGCCTGCGGCCATTGCTGCCGCAGCCAGCGCGAGGCCGATACGTGGTCGGCATGGGCATGGGTTTCCAGCAGCCAGCGCACCTGCAGGTCGTGGTCGCGCACGTGCGCCATCAATTCCCGTACCGATGCGGTATCGACCTTGCCGCTGTCCGGATCGTAGTCGAGCACCGGGTCGATCGCCGCCGCTTGCCTGCTCTGCGGGTCGACCACCAGGTAACTGAAGGTGTTGCTTGCCGGATGGAAGAAGGAAACGACTTCGACGGACATCGGCCTCTCCTGTCAGGGTGTGCCCAGCACGTCATTGAGCAGCACGGCCAGGCGTTCGCCGGCCAGCCGCAGATGGTTTTCGGCCAATGGACGATAGCGCTCCACGTAATCGTCGGCCAGTACGCGCCGCGGCGGATAGACGCCGGGCTGGATGGCGATGCGGCAACTGGCCTCGGTCCACTGCTCCGGGTCGCGCGGGCTGCGCGCCAGTTCCGCGACCGGCGGCGCCGGCAAGGCCTGCAGTACGGCCAGGTAGGCATCGTCGGCCAGGCGCCGGTCGTAGATCATGCCGCTGTCCCACAGCGCGTGCAGGTTGGTGCCGCGGCCCTTGAACTGCAGCTGGAAGTCGTTGCCGCCCTTGTCGTGGGCATAACCGGCATGCATCGGCTGGTGGATGTCGCCGACCAGGTGCACCACGAACTTCAGCGCCTGCCGCCGTGCGGCCAGCGGCTGGTCGCGGTCGGCCAGCACCGCCGTCTGCGCCCTGAGCGCTTCGGTGACGCAGTTGCCATTGGCGCAATCGCGCTGGCGCAGGTATTGGCAGTCGTGCTCGGCGACGTTGACGTAGTGCCAGCCGGCGGTGCGCTTGCCCAGCACCGGATCGTTGCCGCGCAGTTCATCGGCCCAGGAGGCCACGCCATGCAGGGTGGGGTCGGCTTCGCCGGCCAGCAGTTCGGCGACGGCCTGTTGCGCCGGTGCGTTCAGGCGGGTTTCGGCGATGCGCGCGACCAGGCGATGGCCCTGTGCGCCCCAGGCCGCGGCGTCGAAGGCATGGGTGGAGGCCATCAGCAGGCCGGCGGCGAGCAGCAGAGGAAGTCGTTTCATCGTACCGATTCTACCGGCTGGACCGGCGTGCCCCCATGCGCGCGCCGCGACCGGATGTCGCGGCTGCCGGCGCCGGGAAAGGCGCCGGCAGGTTGCCGCCGGATGCTCAGAACCTGAAGACGTAGGAAACGCCGTAGACCAGCGGGTCGATGGCGACGGTGCCGATCTTCTGTCCGTCGAGCTTGACCTTGCTGTCGATGTCGGCCCAGCGCAGGTCCACGCGCAGCGCGCCGCTGTCGCCCACCGCGAAGTCGATGCCGGCATGCGCCGCCACGCCCCACGAGTCTTCCAGCTTCAGCTTGCTGCCGGCCAGCGCGCCGCCGGTCTCTTCGCTGAAGAAGGTGGTGTAGTTGAGGCCGGCGCCGACGAACGGCGATACCTTGCCCCGGCTGTTGAAGTGGTATTGCAGCGATACCACCGGCGGCAGCTGCTTGGTGCTGCCGACGCGGCCCAGGCCGTCGATGTTGATGTCGTGCTTGAACGGCAGCGCGGCCAGCACTTCGATGCCCAGGTTGTCGGCGATGAAGTATTCGCCGGTGATGGTCGGCTTGATGTCGCTGTCCACGTCCACCGCCAGGGTGCCGCCGGCCAGCTTGCCGTTGTCCGACTTCGGCGCCACCTGGTGGATGCCGGCACCCAGGGTCCAGTCGCCCTTGGACTGGGCCATGGCGGGGGAGGCGGTCAGCGCCAGGGCGGCGGCCAGGCTGGAGAGGATCAGGGGGGAGGTCTTGCACATATCGGTTTTCGCTTCTGCGTTGGGGGTGGGACGCAGTGTCCGCCTGCCTGCACAGTCCCGCTTTGATTCTGATCAACCGTGCCGGCAGCCCCTGCTAGAATGGGCGCCCCTTCACCTTCCCGCCGCGCCGGGCGCGGCCGCAGGAGCTACTGAAAATGGCAATCAAGGTCGGTATCAACGGTTTCGGTCGCATCGGGCGCAATGTGCTGCGTTCGGCGGTGCAGAATTTCGGCAACGACATCGAGATCGTCGCGATCAATGATCTGCTGGAGCCGGACTATCTGGCCTACATGCTGCAGTACGACTCGGTGCACGGCCGCTTCAAGGGCGAGGTCGCCGTCGATGGCGGCAACCTGCTGGTCAACGGCAAGAAGATCCGCCTGACCCAGGAGCGCGACCCGTCCAACCTGAAGTGGGACGAGGTGGGCGTGGACGTGGTGATCGAGTCCACCGGCCTGTTCCTGACCAAGGAAACCGCGCAGAAGCATCTCGATGCAGGTGCCAAGAAGGTGATCCTGTCGGCCCCGTCCAAGGACGACACGCCGATGTTCGTGTTCGGCGTCAACGACAAGACCTACGCCGGCCAGGCGATCATCTCCAACGCCTCGTGCACCACCAACTGCCTGGCACCGCTGGCCAAGGTGATCAACGACAAGTGGGGCATCAAGCGTGGCCTGATGACCACCGTGCACGCCGCCACCGCCACCCAGAAGACCGTCGACGGCCCGTCCAACAAGGACTGGCGCGGTGGCCGCGGCATCCTGGAGAACATCATCCCGTCCTCGACCGGCGCCGCCAAGGCGGTGGGCGTGGTGATCCCGGAACTGAACAAGAAGCTCACCGGCATGAGCTTCCGCGTGCCGACCTCGGACGTGTCGGTGGTCGACCTGACCGTCGAGCTGGAGAAGGAAGCCACCTACGCCGAGATCTGCGCCGAAGTGAAGTCGCAGAGCGAAGGCGCGCTGAAGGGCATCCTCGGCTATACCGAGGACAAGGTCGTGGCCACCGACTTCCGCGGCGAGACCTGCACCTCGGTGTTCGACGCCGAAGCCGGCATCGCGCTGGACGGCACCTTCGTCAAGCTGGTGTCCTGGTACGACAACGAGTGGGGCTACTCCAACAAGTGCCTGGAGATGGTGCGCGTCGTCGCCGCCTGATCCACGCGTTGCATGGATGGAAAGGGCGCCGCAAGGCGCCCTTTTTCTTGCGCTGTCGCCGGGCCCCGGACGGCGACGGCCGTCCGGCCGCATCGCTGCCCGGACGTGCCGCTGCAGCTGGACTGCTACGTCTTGACCGGACGGGGGCAGTCGCTGCGGCAGCCGGTGGATGTGCGGCGGCGGGTATGCCGGCATCCGTCGCGGATGGTGCATGCGCGTGCGGCCTTCGATATCGGCCCGGAGGAAGAGTGCAGCGACCGGGCGGGCGCAGCGCGGTGGAGCGTGATGTGCCTTGTGTTTCCGGCGCATGCCAATAAAGTGGTGCGGCACCTCTCTGCGGACAAGGACGGAAAATGGATGGGGCGTTGGTAATCCTGGGTTTGCTGGTGGTGATCGCGGTGCTGGCGATACCGGTGCTGCTGGCGATGGCGCTGGTATCGGTGTCTTCGCTGAAACGGCGGGTGGCGGCGCTGGAGGCATCGCTCGCGCAGCAGCGCGATGGCGACGTACCGCCGGCGCCTGTCGCAGAGCCGTCTGCGTGGAGCGGACAGGAACGTGCAGGCGGAGCGGCCCGGGACGGGCAGCCGTTTGCCCCGCCACCGGGCCGCGAGCCGGTGCCCATGCCGGCGACGCCGGCCGAGCCGATCATGCCGCCGTTGCCGCCTTTGCCGGAGTGGTCCGGACGCTCGGCCGCCCACGCCGTGCCCGAACCCGCGCGGGAGCCGGTGCGGGAATCGGCATGGCTGCCGCCGCCGGAGCTGAATTTCATCGAGCGCGGTATCGAACGGATCAAGCAGTGGTTCACCACCGGCAACGTGCCGGTGAAGGTCGGCATGCTGGTGTTGCTGGCCGGCGTGGCGGCACTGCTGAAGTACGCCAGCGACCAGGGCTGGCTGAGCATGCCCATCGAGTTCCGCCTGGCCGGCATCAGTGCCGCGGCGCTGGCGGGACTGGTGTTCGCCTGGCGCCAGCGCGAAAGCCACCGCGCCTTCGCGCTGGCCCTGCAGGGCGGCGCGATCGGCGTGCTGCTGTTGACCGTGTTTTCCGCGTTCAAGAACTACGGGTTGATCGATGCGGCGCCGGCGTTCGCGCTCAGCGTGGTGCTGATCGCCGGGCTGGCGGTGATGGCGGTGCTGCAGGAATCGCGCACGTTGGCCATCCTCGGCGTGCTGGCCGGTTTCATGGCGCCGATCTGGCTGTCCGACGGCAGCGGCAACCATGTCGGCCTGTTCTCGTACTACGCGCTGCTCAATGCCGGCATCTTCGCCGTCGCCTGGGTACGGCCGTGGCGCATCCTCAACCTGCTGGGCTTCGTCTTCACCTGGGGCATCGGCACCCTGTGGGGCGTGCTGCAGTATTCGCCGGCCAAGTTCAACAGCACCGAACCGTTCCTGGTGCTGTTCTTCGCGTTCTACCTGCTGTTGCCGTTGCTGTACGCGCGCAAGGCGGTGACACGGGGCAGTGCGCGGATCGATGGCTGCCTGCTGTTCGGCACGCCGCTGGTCGCCTTCTCGCTGCAGGCCGGGCTGCTGCAGGGCGAGCGCATGCCGCTGGCGCTGTGCGCGCTGGGCGTGGCGGCGTTGTATGCGCTGCTGGCGCGGGCGCTGATCAACAAGGAGCGTCTGGATGTGCTGGCGCGCGGTTACGCCATCCTCGCGGTCGGCTTCGCCACGCTGGCGGTACCGCTGGCGCTGTCGGCGCGCGCCACCGCGTCGGTGTTCGCGCTGGAGGGCGCCGGGCTGGTGTGGCTGGGACTGATGCAGCAGCGCCGGTTCGCGCGCTGGACCGGCATCGGCCTGCAGTTGGCGGCCGCGGCGGCAATGGCCATCGGCACCAGCAGGGCGCCCGGTGTCGGGGCGGCGGCCGTGGCCAATGCCGCGTTCATGGGCGCGCTGCTGATCGCGCTGGCGGGTTTCGCCACTGCATGGCTGTACCGTGGCGCCGGACAGATGCGCTTCGCCAGCGCCGCCTATGTGTGGGGCCTGGCCTGGTGGCTGGGCAACATCACCCTGGAGATCGGCGATTTCGTCGAATCCGGCAGTCGTCTGCACGCGGTGCTGGTGATGCTGGGCGTGACCGGCTGGCTGGCGGCGGAGGTGCAGCGTCGCGCGCCGGCATTGGCGCTGTCGTTGACCACGCTGGGCAGCTTCGTGCTGGCGTTCCCTGTGGCGTTCCTGCAGCTGTCCGAGTACGGCCAGCCGTTCGCCGGCCATGGCGCATGGGCGTGGCCGCTGTTCGCGGTACTGGGCGTGCGCAGCCTGTTGTGCCTGCGCGCCGGCAGCGGTGCGGTGGCCGGGCTGGCGCAACTGGCATGGTGGCTGTTGTGGCCGACCGTGTTGTCGCTGCTGGCCTGGCACGTGGGCGAGCGCTTCCATCTGGCCGAGGGTTGGGTGGGCATGCTGCTGGCGCTGCCATGGCTGCTGCTGGCGGCGCTGTCGATGCGTCGCTGGGCCTGGCTGGCACAGCCGCAGGGGGCAGCGTTCGATCGTTATCGCGTCGCGCTGCAGGCGACCGTGTTCGGCGTGCTGGGCCTGTGGTGGCTGGGCTCGCTGTCCAGCGCGGGCGGTGCGGCGCCGCTGCCCTGGATCGTGGTGTTCAATCCGCTGGAGCTGGCCGGGATCGCCGTGCTGGTGCTGGCCGCGATGCGTCTGTGGGAGGGGCGTGGCGAGCGCATCGCGCCCGCGCAGCTGGTGGGCATGGCGGTGGCCGCCCTGGTGCTGGTGACGGTGATGACCCTGCGCGCGGTGCACCACTGGGGCGGCGAGCCATGGAACGAGGCATTGCTGGGCACCAAGCTGGCGCAGACCAGTCTGACGGTGGTGTGGAGCCTGCTGGGCGTGGTGGGCTGGATATCCGGTTCGCGACGCGGACAGTGGGGGCTGTGGTTGGCCGGCGCGATCCTGATGGGGGTGGTGCTGGCCAAGCTGCTGCTGGTGGACCGCGGCAACCTGGGCGACCTGCTCGGCATCGGTGCCTTCATTGCCTACGGCCTGCTGTGCACGCTGGTGGGCTGGCTGGCGCCGGCGCCGCCGCGGCGCACGCCGGCCATCGACAACAACCACGAGGAAGCATCCGCATGATGAAGCATCTGCTGTGGCTGGCCCTGTTGCCGCTGGGTGCACAGGCCGCCGATGATTTCGCCAGGCAATGGCCGTTGCAGTTGTCCCAGCCCGAGGCCGGTGCCTACCGGGTACCGCTGGACGCATCGGTGTATGCCGCCGCGCACT
This sequence comes from Xanthomonas chitinilytica, assembly GCF_026107455.2. GTDB lineage: Bacteria > Pseudomonadota > Gammaproteobacteria > Xanthomonadales > Xanthomonadaceae > Stenotrophomonas > Stenotrophomonas chitinilytica. The sequence continues at coordinate 278,171 of NZ_JAPCHY010000003.1, forward strand.
GGCGCGACCTGCGCGACGTGCGGGTGGTCGATGCCGACGGCAAGCCGGTGGCCAGCGCGGTGCATGCGGCGGCGGTGCCGCCGCCCGCGCCGGTGCGGACGGTCGAACTGCGGTGGTTCGCGCTGCCGGTGACGGCGGCGGGCGACGACGACCTGAGCGTGGTGGTGCGGCGCGATGCCGGCGGCAAGGTGCTGTCGATCCGCAATTCCGTCGCCCGTGGTGGAAGCAGCGGCGCGGCCGACCCGGTGTGGCTGGTGGACCTGGGCGAGGACGCGGGCAAGCTGCGCGCGCTGGTCGTGGACTGGGCCGATGCCACGGCGACGCTGGATCTGGGCTACCGGCTGGAAGGCAGCGACGACCTGCGTGGCTGGCAGCTGCTGGACCCGCAGGTACGGCTGGTGCAGCTGCGCAACCAGGGCCGCGAACTACGCAACGACACCATCGAGGTGGCTACCGCGATGCGTTACCTGCGGCTGGTGCCCTTGCAGCGTACGGGCGCGCCAGCGCTGCGCGGGCTGCGCGGCGAAATGGCCGATACGGCCGAGGCCGGCGATTGGCAGTGGCAGGAACTGCAGGCGGCAACGGCGGGCGATGCCAAGGACGGCTACCTGTACCAGCTGCAGGGGCGTTGGCCTGTGCAGCGGCTGGATGTGGTGATGCCGGCCAACAGCACGGCGAGCTGGACGGTGTCCAGCCGCGATCCGGACCGGATGAGCGGTGGCGATGCGACGTCGGCATGGCGGGTGCAGGCCATTGGCTGGAATGCCTGGAACCTGAGCGCGACAGGCCAGCAGCAGCGTTCGGCGCCGCTGCAGTTGCCGGGAGCGGTCAGCGATCGCGAATGGCGATTGCAGGCCGGGCCGGAAGCGGTGTCGGCAGCGGCGCCGGTATTGCGGCTGGGTTACCGGCCGGGCAGCGTGGTGTTCCTTGCGCAGGGGCGGGCGCCGTATCTGCTGGTTGCCGGCAGTGCCAACGTGGCGGAGGCGCAGGCGGCGCTGGATCCGATGCTAGACGCCCTGCGCGCGCGCAACGGCGCGCAATGGCAGCCGGCCGTCGCCAGCCTTGGTGCGGGCGTGCAGCGCGCCGGTGACGCGGCTTACCAGCCGGCCAGGGCGCCGCGCGACTGGAAGAACGTGGTGCTGTGGGCGGTACTGGTGTTGGGCGCGCTGGCGGTGGCCGGCTTCGCCCTGAGCCTGGTGCGAAGCAACCGTGGCTCCCATGGCGGCGGGGGACAGGCGTGATGGAGGGGCACCGACGGGGGCATCCGCAGGTGCTGTGGGCATTGTCGCTGGCAACGATGGGAACGGTGCAGGCCGAGGATTGCAAGGGCGTCGCATCCAACATGGCGCAGTACCGCAGCTGCCTGTCCGATCAGCGGGACCAGTCGCTGCAGGACGAGTACCAGCGCACCCTGGCCTTCGTCCTTGGCCGCGATGCGGCGGCCGCGTCCCTGCTCGAAGATGCACAGCTGCAGTGGCAGCGTTATTCGCAGGCTTCCTGCGAGTACGCCGTCGCTGCGCGGCAGGCACCGGCCGGGGCAAACGATGCCCGTCTCGAATGCCGTTCGACGTTCGTCGAGGCCAGGATCCGGATCCTGCGCCGTTATCGCGACGATTCCGGGCAGATGGACTGACGCGCGCGGCGGGCTTCAACGGGCGGGGAAATCGCGCCGCAGCAGTCCGTACAACGCCGTGTCGCAGAGTTCGCCGTTGACGTGCCAACGCTCGCGCAGCATGCCTTCGCGGACAAAGCCCAGTTTTTCCAGCAACCGCCATGAAGCTTCATTGCGCGGATCGACATCGGCCTCCACGCGACGCAGCTGCAGCTCCTCGAACAGGTAGGCCAGGATCATCCGCAGCGCCTCGCTGGCCAGTCCGCGTCCTTGCCAGTCGGGATGCAGGCTGTAGCCGATCTCGGCGCGGCCCTGGGCGGGATCCAGCGCGAACACCACCCCGGTGCCGATCAGCCGGTCGCTGGCGGCATCGGCGATCGCCCACACCAGGATGTCCAGCTCGCGGCGCTGGCGCTGGATGTCGGCGACCTTCTGCTCGGCCTGCACCGGGTCCGTCCAGGCCGGATGGCTCCAGTAGCGCATCACCTGCGGATCGGAATGAATGGCGAACAGCGCCGGGGCGTCGTCCTCGCGCACTTCGCGCAGGCGCAGCCGGGGGCCGTGCAGTTCGGGTTGGGGAAGGCGCGTCTGCATCGAATGGAACCCTCGGGTTTGCCCCGGTTGGCGGGGCGGGCGAAAATGGCGGTTTCCCACCCCCGCGGAGCAGATCCTGCCATGTCCATCGTTCGCATGACCGACCTCGACCTTTCCGGCAAGCGTGTGCTGATCCGCCAGGACCTGAACGTGCCGATCGACGAGAGCGGCCGCATCACCTCCGAACAGCGCATCACCGCCTCGCTGCCGACGCTGAAACTGGCGCTGGAGAAGGGCGCGGCGGTGATGGTCGCCTCGCACCTGGGCCGGCCCAAGGAAGGCGTGTGGAGCGAGGCCGATTCGCTGGCGCCGGTGGCCAGGCGCCTGTCCGAACTGCTGGGCAAGGAGGTGCCGCTGGTCAAGGACTGGGTGGATGGCGTGGACGTGGCGCCGGGCCAGGTCGTGCTGCTGGAAAACTGCCGCATGAACGTCGGCGAGAAGGCGGACGACGAGGCGCTGTCGAAGAAGTATGCCGCGCTGTGCGACGTGTTCGTGATGGATGCCTTCGGTACTGCGCATCGCGCGCAGGCGTCCACCCATGGCGTGATCCGCTTCGCTCCGGTCGCCGCCGGCGGCCCGCTGCTGATGGCCGAGCTGGACGCGCTGGCCAAGGCACTGCACGAGCCGGCCAAGCCGCTGCTGGCGATCGTGGCCGGCAGCAAGGTCAGCACCAAGCTGGAACTGCTGTCCAACCTGGTCGGCAAGGTCGACCAGCTGATCGTCGGCGGCGGCATCGCCAATACCTTCATCGCCGCGGCCGGCCACGGCGTGGGCAAGTCGCTGTACGAGCCGGACCTGATCGACACCGCGAAGAAGATCGTGGCCGACGCCAGGGCGCGCGGCGCCGACATTCCGCTGCCCAGCGACGTGGTGGTGGCCAAGCAGTTCCTGCCCGAGGCCGAGGCCACGGTGAAGGCGGTGGACGCGGTGGCCGAGGACGACCTGATCCTGGACATCGGCCCGGACACCGCCCGGCGCTATGCCGAACTGATCGCCGGCGCCGGCACCGTGGTCTGGAACGGCCCGGTCGGCGTGTTCGAATTCGATGCCTTCAGCGGCGGCACCGAGACCCTGGCGCGGGCGATCGCCGCCTCCAGCGCCTTCTCCATCGCCGGCGGCGGCGACACCCTGGCCGCGGTCGACAAGTACGGCATCGCCGACGAGGTGAGCTACATCTCCACCGGCGGCGGTGCGTTCCTCGAATTCCTCGAGGGCAAGACCCTGCCGGCCGTGGCCGCGCTGGAGGTGCGCGGTTCGTGAGCCGCGACACGCTGTTCTTCGATCTTGACGGCACCCTGATCGAATCGTCGCTGGGAATCACCCGTTGCGTGGCGTATGCGCTGGAAAAAATGGACCAGCCGATCCCGTCGGAGAGCGAGCTCCGGCGCTGGATCGGACCGGCGCTGCGCACCAGCTTCACCCCGGTATTCGGCGATCCGGAGCGGGTGGAGCAGGCCGTGCACCACTATCGCGAACGTTTCGACAGCGATGGCTGGAGGGAGCACGAGATCTACCCGGAGATCGGCAACGTGGTGCGCGCGCTGAAGCAGGCCGGCCATCGCCTGGCGGTCGTCACCGCCAAGAACGAACCGCATGCGCAGCGCATCGTCGAGCACCTGCCGTTCGGCGATTGCTTCGAGGATGTCATCGGCGCCACCCCGGACGGTTCGCGCAGCCACAAGCCGGAACTGGTGGCCGAGGCCCTGGCACGGCTGTCCCTGCAGCCGGCCCGCTGCTGGATGATCGGCGACCGGCAGATGGACATCGAGGGCGCGCGCCACCACGACATGCGCAACATCGGCGTGCTGTGGGGCTTCGGTGGCGAAGCCGAGCTGCGCGCGGCCGGCGCCCTGCACCTGGCGCAGCGACCGCACGACCTGCCCGCGCTGCTGGGCTGAGCGGCCGGCCGGCGCCGGTGGCCGCCGCGTCCGGTGTCCCGGCTGTCCTGCCCGCACGGGTGGATGTCCCTTCCCGCACCCGGGCGGTCGGCCACGGGCCAGCGCGATGGCGCATACGTATGCGCCGCGACGCCGGGCTGACCGGCCCGCTACGCTTGCCGGACATCCCGTGTCGCCATGCCATGGCTGTCTGGACGACCTGTCCCGGTTGTCTGCAGGACATCGCGGAAAGGCGGAAAATCCTTTCCGGGACAGACCCATAGCGTCGTGTGCGGTGTGCTAATTTCGCTGTTTTACCGGGGAGCCCAAGTACCATGATCGAACGTCAGCGCCGTACCAAGATTCTCGCCACCCTGGGGCCGGCCACCGACCCGCCGGGCGTGCTGGAGGATCTGTTCCGCGCCGGCGTCAACGTGGTGCGCCTGAACTTCTCCCACGGCGATCCTTCCGGCCAGGCCAAGCGTGCCGCCGATGTGCGCGCGGCCGCGCAGCGCGTGGGCGTGGAAGTGGGCATCCTGGCCGACCTGCCGGGCCCGAAGATCCGCATCGACCGCTTCGCCGAAGGCCGGGTCACGCTCAAGGCCGGCGACCGCTTCGACCTGGTCGCCTCGTCCGACGCGCCGGCCGGCGACGCCAGCCAGGTGGGCGTGAGCTACCTGGGCCTGCCGCAGGACGTCGGCCCCGGCGACGTGCTGCTGCTCGACGACGGCCTGATGCAGCTGCAGGTGGTGGAAGTGCAGGGCGACCGCATCGTCAACACCGTGCTCAACGATGGCGTGCTGTCCGACCGCAAGGGCCTGAACAAGCAGGGCGGCGGCCTGTCGCTGGGCGCGCTGACCGAGCGCGACAAGGAACTGATCGGCATCGTGGCGAAGATCGGCGTGGACTTCATCGCCGTGTCGTTCTGCCGCAACGCCGAGGACATGAACGAAGCGCGCCGCATCGCCCGGCAGCACGGCAGCGACGCGGCGCTGGTGTCCAAGATCGAGCGTACCGAGGCGATCGAGAACCTGGCCGAGATCGTCGAGGCCAGCGACGTGGTGATGGTCGCCCGCGGCGACCTGGGCGTGGAGATCGGCGACGCCGAGCTGCCGGGCCTGCAGAAGAAGATCATCAAGGCCTCGCTGGCGCAGAACAAGGTGGTGATCACCGCCACGCAGATGCTGCAGTCGATGGTCGAAAGCCCGATCCCGACCCGCGCCGAGGTGCTGGACGTGGCCAACTCGGTGATCGACGGCACCGACGCGGTGATGCTGTCGGCCGAGACCGCGGCCGGCGCCTATCCGGTCAAGGCGGTGGAGGCGATGGCGCGCATCTGCCTGGGCGCCGAGCGCCAGTTCCAGACCGAGACCGATTTCGGCGCCGCGCAGCGCAACCTGGAGCGCGCCGACCAGGCCATCGCGATGGCCACCATGTTCCTGTCCGAGCACGTGGGCGTGCGCGCGATCGTGGCGATGACCGAATCCGGCGGCACCGCGCGCTTCCTGTCGCGCTTCCGCGCCACCGCGCCGATCTACGCCATCACCCGCCACGACGGCGCGCGCCGGCGCATGGCGCTGATGCGCGACGTGTTCCCGATCAACTTCGACAGCCGCGGCCTGACCCCGCGCGAGGCCGCGCGCGGCAGCATCCGCCTGCTGGTCGAGGCCGACCGGCTGCAGCCGGGCGACCGCGTGGTGTTCACCAGCGGCGAGCACATGGAAACCCACGGCGCCACCAACACCCTGCGCCTGCTGGAAGTGGGGCCGGACGGCCGCGCCAGCGGCCTGGGCGAGCTGTAGCGGAGAAGAACCACCCGGGGCATTCGCGCCGGTCCGCGATGGGGATCGGCGGGGTTGGCGCAAGGATTCCCCGCGCTGCCGCGAGTGGAGAAGGCGTGCGGCAGCGCAGCCCGCAACAGCCGATGGGCGGCAGCGGCATCGGTCATGGCGTTTGCCGGGGAACCTGCCTGAAAGCGTTTCCAGACCTTGTGGACGGCCAGTTCACGGGGGACGACGGCTATAATTCATGTTTTCCCGCACCCGCCACAGGAAATACATGAGCATCGAACAGCTGGCCGAAACCGCCCAGGCCATGGTCGCCCCGGGCAAGGGCATCATCGCCATCGACGAATCCACCGGCACCATCGCCAAGCGCTTTGCCAGCGTCGGCATCGAGAACACCGAGGAGAACCGTCGCGCCTACCGCGAGCTGCTGCTGACGACGCCGAAGCTGGGCGATTACATCTCCGGCGCGATCCTGTACGACGAGACCATCCGCCAGTCGACCAAGGACGGCGTGCCGTTCGCCAAGTACATGGCCGACCACGGCATCATCCCCGGCATCAAGGTCGACACCGGCGCCAAGCCGCTGGCCGGCTGCCCGGGCGAGATGGTCACCGAGGGCCTGGACGGCCTGCGCGAGCGCCTGCAGGAGTACTACAAGCTGGGTGCGCGCTTCGCCAAGTGGCGGGCAGTGATCAACATCGGCGAGGACATCCCCTCCGGCACCTGCATCGAGGCCAATGCCCACGCGCTGGCCCGCTATGCCGCGCTGTGCCAGGAAGCCGGCCTGGTGCCGATGGTCGAGCCGGAAGTGATCATGGACGGCGACCACGACATCGAGACCTGCTACGAAGTCACCGAGGCCACCCTGCGCTCGCTGTTCGACGCGCTGTACCAGCAGAACGTGGTGCTGGAAGGCACCATCCTGAAGGCCTCGATGGTCATCTCCGGCAAGGGCTGCGACGAGCAGGCCGACGTCGAGGAAGTGGCCGAGTCCACCGTGATGTGCCTGAAGAGCACCGTGCCGGCGATCCTGCCGGGCATCGTGTTCCTGTCCGGCGGCCAGAGCGACGAGCAGTCCACCGCCCACCTCAACGCCATGAACCAGCTGGGCAACCTGCCGTGGCCGCTGAGCTTCTCCTACGGCCGTGCCATGCAGCAGGCCGCGCTGAAGCTGTGGGCCAAGGACATGAAGGGCAACTACGCCAAGGCCCAGCAGACCGTGTACGAGCGCGCCAAGGAAAACGGCCTGGCCGCGCTGGGCAAGTGGGAAGGCTGATGCCTGTCTGCGCCGTGCCGGGGTGATCCCGGCGCGGTGCCGACCGCACCACCTCCTGGAACGCCGGCCTCGCGCCGGCGTTTCCGTTTCAACGCACCCTGGAGCAATACGTATGGACCACATCCTTTCCCGCCCGCCGGCCCGCCTCCTGCGGAGCCTGGCGCTGGGCCTGCTCGGCCTGCTCGGCGGCGTCGCCGCGCAGGCGGCCGAGACCCGCCACGAAGACGTCTACTACGTCCGCCAGCAGATCGGCCCGGCCGACGGCAAGGCGCTGATCGTCCAGCAGGCGCTGATGCCGGTGACGCTGGAGACCGGCGCGTCGGGCAGCCGCCTGCATGCGCGCACCGTCTGGTTCAAGGCGGATGCCGGCAGCGGCCAGCGCGGCGATTCGTACGGACTGGATGCCCGCTACCGCGACGACGCGGCGGTGATCGCGTTCCTGACCGGCGGCATCGAGACCCGGCTCAACCGCAGCGGCAAGGTGGTCGCGGTCGGCGCGGCCGATCCGCAGGCGCTGGAGGCATTGGCCGAGCATCGGCCGCAGGTGCGCGAGGCGTTGGCGCAGGTCATGGAGGGCGTGGGGGTACGGCCATTCGTCCTGCCGGAAAAGCTGCGCCTCGGCCAGCGCTTGCGGGAGACGCAGACCGTAGCCGGGTTGGGCGAACTGGCGTGGTCGATGCAGGTGATGGCGCTGGATGCGCAGCGGGTCGAATTGCAGGTGCGCGGCGATGCGAAGATCGGGACGGTGCTGGACGGGTACCAGGTCGTGCATCGCGAAAGCGGCCTGCCGGTCGAAGCGCGGCTGACCCTGTCGCTGCCGGACGGACTGGTGCCCGGCCAGGACGGGCCGATGCGGATGCAGGTGCTGGCGATCAGCCAGCGCCATGCCGGAATGATGACGTCGGTGCATTGGAACGAGGCGGACTGGAACGCGTACCGCGACAACTTCGCCGAGCTGGCGGCCTCGCCGTTGTTCCGCGACGGCGTGGTGGACGAGGACGCCTTGCTGGACGTCGAAGCCGCCATCGGCAGGATGGCGCTTGCGCAGCTCCCTGCCGGCGAACGCGAGCGCATCGCCGGTAGTCTCGTGTTCGATCTCGCGCCCGCCAACGGGCCGCGGCAGCAGCTGCGGCTGAGCGCGCAGTATTCGGTGGAGTCCGGCAGTATCCGGCCGCGCCGCTTCTGGATGCGGCTGCATGCGGCGCGCCTGCTGGATGCGGACGGTCGGCCACTGGCCGGCCTGACCGTGGTTCCCAACCGGCTGTTCGAAAACAGCGTCGGCTATGCGGACCTGGAGTTGGACGAAAGCGACGAGCAGTTCCCTTTCCGCCTGCCGCCGGGCTTGCCCGACGGCGCGCTGGATGCGCTGGACCGCATCGAACTGGACGTGGAGCTGGCCGGCCATGTGCTGGGCGAGCGCAAGGTGGTCGCCGTCGGGCGGCAGCCGGACGGGGCGTCGCCGCGACTGGAATGGTCGCGGCACTGGGCCGAACTGACGACCGCATCGGATGCGGCGCAGGGCGATATCTGGGTCGTGGTGCCGCTGGATGCGCAGGGCGAGCCGTTGCGCCATATCCCGATCGCCTACAGCAACCACGATGCCCGCACCGCGGGCGCGGGTCCGTTGCCGCCACTGGCCACGCAGGCGCGTGACTGGCATTACCGGGTGGTGGCCGAAGAGCCGATCGCCGCCGTGGAGCTGCGCCGCTATTCCCTGGCATGGGAGCGCGATACCTGGGTCTTCGCCGATGGCGGGGGGATGATCGACGGCGACGGACCGGTCGGCGAGCGCCATGCCGCCGAGCCGCTGTATCCGCTGGCCGCGGCGGTGTCCGGGCAGGAGCTGCTGGCGGCGTTCGACACGCTGGTGGCCGACGACAGCGGCTACCAAGTGAGGGTGCCGCTGCGGGGCGAATGGGTCGATGCCGCCGTGCAGCACTGCAAGGTCACGCCGCGGGTCGCCGACGGTATGTGGTCGGAAGCCCACCTGCGTACCCGCCTGTTCACCGCCTACCGCGATGGTCCCGATGATCCGGGCTGGGATGGCTGGCTGGTGCCGGCCCACGGATTCGCCGGCGACGACGTCGTGGTGACGGCCAGCTGTCCGTCCCGGCTGGAGCCGGTACACGAGCGGATCGGCGAGGGGGGCTGCTTCGACGACCGCGGCAACGGGCGTGTCGGTGTCGCGGCTGCCTGCATCGCAGACGTGGAGCGCGCGATGAAGGAGGGCACCCTCGTCGCCCGCGACGGCCAGGGTCGCCGGCTGGCGGAGTTCCCGGCCAACCGCACGGTGGAGGACCGATCGATGCTGCGCTTCTGGGGCAAGGCCGAGGCCATCGAGTTCGTGCGCGTGCATCCGCGCACGGCCGAGCGCGAGCTGGTGCTGCGCGGCGCCGCCACCCGCTGAACGGGCGGTACCGGCAGCACGGGAGCGGCGACACCCCGTGGTACCTCCGGGCCGGCACCGCGGTGCCTTCATCGATGCTGACCGGGGCGGGATCCGTCCGGCGTCCGGGCGCTGCTCCCCGCCGCGGGCGGGAACCTCAGAGACCGCTGCCGGCCGGCAGCGGCAGCGCGCCATCGGCCCGCTGCGGCGAACGGAGTGCGTCGGGGTTGCCGGCGGTGCCGTGGCCCAGCGCGGCCAGCGCCTGCCGGTAGGCCTGGGTGGTGGCGGTGTTGTAGGCCACCAGGATGATGCGCCGCGGTTCGGCATGGCTGCGCTGCCATGCCACGGTCTCGGTGGCGGCGATCCGCGCCGCCTGCTGCAGCGGGTAGCCGTAGACGCCGCAGCTGATCGCGGGGAAGGCGATCGAGTGCAGTTCCATCCGCTCGGCCAGCCGCAGCGACTGCCAGTAGCAGTTGGCCAGCAATGCCGGCTCGTCGTGCAGGCCGTCGCGCCAGACCGGGCCGACGGTATGCAGCACGTGCCGCGCCGGCAACCGGTGGCCGGCGGTCGCGCGGACCTCGCCGGTGGGGCAGCGCACGCCCGGCCGCAGTTCCGGCAGCTGGCGGCATTCGCGCAGCAGCTCCGGGCCGGCCGCGCGATGGATGGCGCCATCGACGCCGCCGCCGCCCAACAGCGATTCGTTGGCCGCGTTGACGATCGCGTCCACGGCCAGCCCGGTGATGTCGCCTTGCCAGACCTCGATTTTCATGCGTCGATCATCGTCCTTACCCGGATGAGGAAAATGTGATGGCCTCCGGCCGCCGGGCCGGGACCTGGCGGCGGCCGCGAATGCTCGGCCGGAGGCGTCTCACAGGGTGCGATCAGGGAACCCGGACAGGGGGCGGCACTGCAGGAGCGACGTCAGTCGCGACAGGGCTTCCCCGTGCGAATCTTCCGCCCATGCGTGTGGGCTCTTCTTGCGGAAGGGCCCGCGCGAAAGCCCTGTCGCGACTGACGTCGCTCCTACGATGAAGCAAAAAAACGGGGCCGCACATCGGCGGCCCCGGAGGGAATGCAGCGGTCGGGCGCGCTTACGGCAGGCCGGCCAGCCAGTCGTCGTCGCTGCCTTCGTTGACGTCGGCGAACAGCGGGGTGGAGAAGTAGCGCTCGCCGGTGTCCGGCAGCACCGCCAGCAGCACCGAGCCTTCCGGTGCCTTCTGCGCCACTTCCAGCGCGGTGGCCACGGTGGCGCCGGCGGAGATGCCGACGAAGATGCCTTCCTCGGCGGCCAGCCGGCGCGCCACCTCGATGGCGCGGTCGTCGCCGACCGAGTACAGCTCGTCGTAGACCTCGCGGTCGAGTACCTCCGGCACGAAGTCCGGGGTCCAGCCCTGGATCTTGTGCGGCTTCCACTCGTCGCCCTTGAGCAGGGCCGCGCCGGCCGGTTCGGTGGCGATGATGCGCACCTCGGGGCGGGCGACCTTGAGCACCTGGCCGACGCCGGTCAGGGTGCCGCCGGTGCCCCAGCCGCTGACGAAGTAGTCCAGCCGCCGGCCGGCGAAGTCGCGCAGGATCTCCGCCGCGGTGGTGTTGCGGTGGTAGGCCGGGTTGGCCGGGTTGGCGAACTGGCTGGCGAGGAACCAGCCGTGCTGCTCGGCCAGCTCGCGCGCCTTGCGCACCATGCCGGTGCCGCGTTCGGCGGCCGGGGTCAGGATGACCTTGGCGCCGTAGGCGCGCATCAGCTTGCGGCGCTCGATGGAGAAGGTCTCCACCATGGTGGCGACGAACTTGTAGCCGCGCGCGGCGGCGACCATCGCCAGCGCCACGCCGGTGTTGCCGGAGGTGGCCTCGACGATGGTGTCGCCGGGCTTGAGCAGGCCGCGCTGCTCGGCGTCGAGGATGATCGCCAGCGCCAGGCGGTCCTTGACCGAACCGCCGGGATTGAACGCCTCGACCTTGGCGTAGAGGGTCCGTCCCTCCGGCGCGAGGCGGCCGAGCTTGACCACCGGGGTACGGCCGATGGTGTCGAGGATGCTGTCGTGGATGGCCATTCGATAGTTCTCCGTGAACGGGTCAGGCGGCATGCGCCAGCTTGCGCGAGGCGGGCTTTGCGGTGGGTGAGGATGGCGGTTGCAGCGGCGGTGCGCCGAACCAGTGCAGGGTGTCGGCCAGCGCGGCGACTTCGCCCACGATCAGCAGCGCCGGCGAGGCCACGCGGTGCTGGCGGGCGGTGTCGGGCAGGGTCGCCAGGGTGCCGGCGACCACCCGCTGCTGCGGGCGCGAGCCGTTCTCGACGATGGCGAACGGGGTCTCCGGGCCGCGGCCGGCGGCCAGCAGCCGCTCGCGGATGGTTTCCAGCCCGGCCACGCCCATGTAGAAGGCCAGCGTCTGCCGCTCGCGGCCCAGAGTCTCCCAGTCCAGGGTATCGAGCGAGTCGCGGCAGTGGGCGGTGACCAGGCGCAGCGACTGGGCGTGGTCGCGGTGGGTCAGCGGAATGCCGGCATAGGCGCCGCAGGCCAGCGCCGCGGTGATGCCGGGCACCACTTCGTAGGCGATGCCGTGCGCGCGCAGGAACTGCAGCTCCTCGCCGCCGCGGCCGAACACGAACGGGTCGCCGCCCTTCAGCCGCACCACGCGGCGGCCGGCGCGGGCATGCTGCAGCATCAGCGCGTGGATCTGTTCCTGGCGCACGCTGCGGCCGCCGGCCGACTTGCCGACCTCGATGCGCTCGGCGTCGCGCCGGGCCAGCCGCAGCACCGCGTCGCTGACCAGGCGGTCGTGCAGGATCACGTCGGCCTGGTTGAGCGCACGCAGCGCGTTGAGGGTGAGCAGCCCGGGGTCGCCGGGGCCGGCACCGACCAGCGCCACCGAGCCGGCCGCGGGTGCGTCGGCGCCGTCGTCGGCCAGCGCCGCCTGCAGGTGTGCCAGCGCCGCTTCGGGCCGCTGTTGCCGCAGCAGCCGCAGCAGCGGGCCGGCGATCTGCGCATCGAAGAAACCGCGGCGCTCGGCCGCGGCCGGGAAGCGGCGCAGGATGCGCGCCCGCTCGCGGGTGAACAGCGCGGCCAGCGCGCCCCAGGCGTCGTCGAACAGGGTTTCCAGCTGGCGGCGGACGTGCCGAGCCACCATCGGCGCGCCGCCGCCGCTGGAAATGGCGATCTGCAACGGCCCGCGTTCGACCACGGCCGGTACATGGAAGGAGGACAGGCCGGCGTCGTCGACCACGTTGACCAGCAGCCGCCGCAGTCCGGCCGCCGCGGCCACCGCCTGGTTGACGCCGGCATCGTCGGTGGCGGCGATGACCAGCCACAGGCTGCCGGCGAACCAGCTCTCCTCGAAATGGCCGTGCAGCCATTCGACGCGCTGCGCCTGCGCCAGTTCGTGCAGCCGCGGGGTCAGCTGCGGGGCGCCGACGCGGGGCAGGGCGCCGGCGTGCAGCAGCGCCTCCACCTTGCGTTCGGCCACCGCGCCGCCGCCCACCACCAGCACGGGGCGGCCACGCAGATCGGCGAACAGGGGGAACAGGGGAGCGTTCAAGGCAGGCCTTTCCGGATGAGCGGAAGACCGTATCCCGGGCATATGACGGCCGGAAATGACCTGATGCAACTGCTTAATAACTTTCGGTTATCAAACTGTGGGGGCAATTGATCTACAGTCGGTTTCCCACCTCCGCACCCGGCTGCCACGCTCCCGATGACGCTGACCCAACTCCGTTACCTGGTGGCCATCGCCGACGCCGAGCTCAACATCACCCTGGCGGCCACGCGGGTGCATGCGACCCAGCCCGGGTTGTCCAAGCAGCTCAAGCAGCTGGAGGACGAGCTGGGCTTCCTGCTGTTCGTGCGCAAGGGCCGCAGCCTGGAAGCGGTGACCCCGGCCGGGACCGAGGTGATCGCGCGGGCGCGGTCGGTGCTGGCCGAGGCCAACAACATCCGCACTTACGCCGCCAACCAGCGCCGCGAGAGCCAGGGCCAGCTGATCCTGACCACCACCCACACCCAGGCGCGCTTCGTGCTGCCGCCGGCGGTGGCGCGGATCAAGCAGGCCTATCCGCAGGTCAGCGTGCACCTGCAGCAGGCCGCCGAAAGCGATGCGCTGGACCTGCTCAGCCAGGGCGATGCCGACATCGCCGTGATCAGCACCGCCGGCAGCGAGCCGGGCGCCGGCATCGCGGTACCGCTGTACCGTTGGCGGCGGCTGGTGCTGGTGCCCAAGGGGCACGCGCTGGACCGGGCCGGCGGCATCCCCGACCTGGCCGCGCTGGCGGCGCAGCCGTTGATCAGCTACGAATCCTCCACCCGTGCCAACTCGTCGCTGCAGCGCGCGTTCGCCGCGCACGGGCTGGCACCGGACATCGCCCTGACCGCGCTCGACGCCGACCTGATCAAGACCTACGTGCGCACCGGGCTGGGCGTGGGGTTGCTGGCGGAGATGGCGATCAGCGCCGGCGACGCCGATCTGCGCGCATGGCCGGCGCCGGAGGCGATCCCCGAGTGCATCGCCTGGGCGGTGCTGCCGCGCGACCGCGTGCTGCGCGACTACGCGCTGGAGCTGGTGCACGTGCTGGCGCCGCAGATCGACAAGCGCGACCTGCGCCGGGTGCTCGACGGCAACCAGGAACCGAACTGGCCGACGCCGCCGACCTGGGAATCGCTGACCCAGACCATCACCAGCTAGCCGGGCGCGGCGATGGAACCGGCGCGGTCCGCACGCGAGGCCCGCGACCGGCATCGCTTCCGCCAAAGGCAGGCACTCCTGCAGCAGCGACGTCGGTCGCGATCGGGAACAGGCAGCGCATTCGATTCCGCAGGGCGACGCATGCGGTCCGCTCCACCGGCATCGTGCGACAAAGGGTCGCACCGCCGCGGGCGGGAAGCGCGATGGGCCGCCGATAGAATGGCGCGGCCATGCGTACGGCCCGTTTCCAATCCTTCCTGCTCCTGCTGGCTTTCGCCGCCGCGCTGCTGATGGCGGTGGCGCCGGTGGTCAGCCGCTGGGTGCAGGCGCAACACGCCACGCATGCGGCGATGCCGGCGACGGCCCCCGCCGTGCAGGCGGCCGCCATGGAGGCGCATGCCGGCCACCACGGCATGGCCGCCGGGGAACACGCCCACCACGGCATGGACCACGGCACGACAGCCCCCGCGCCGCAACCGCCGGCCGATCCGCACGCCGCCCATGGCGAGGCCTGCGAGTACTGCACCCTGGCCTCGCGGCTGCTGCCGTGGCTGGCGCTGCTGCTGGTGCTGGCGCCGCTGCTGCCCTGCATCGTTCCCGCCATCCGTGGCGCCGCGCCGGCCGTGCGCGCGCTGCGCTGGCCCGCCCATGCGCCGCGCGGGCCGCCGCGCTTGTCCTGATCCCACGACACCTCCTTCCCTTGGCGTGACGCCTGCCGGCGCCGCGCCGTTCGTGCTATCCGGAGTTCCGCAATGTCTTCCATTCCCCGTATGCCGGGCGCACCGGCATGCCTGTCGTCGTGCCTTGCGCTGGCGTTGTTCCCGCTGCTGGCGACCGCCGCCGCCGCACGCGACGACGATGCCCTCACCCTCGACACGCTGGTGGTCACCGCCAGCGCGCCTTCCACGCCGCTGCACTGGACCACCGACCCGCGGCTGCCGCGGCAGCCGGTGCCGGCCAGCGACGGCGCCGACTACCTCAAGACCGTTCCCGGCTTCGCCACGATCCGCAACGGCGGCACCAACGGCGATCCGGTGCTGCGCGGGATGTTCGGTTCGCGCCTGAACGTGCTCAGCAACGACGGCACGCTGATCGGCGCATGTCCCTCGCGCATGGACAACCCGCTGTCCTACATCGCCCCGGAGACCTTCGACCGGCTGACCATCATCAAGGGCCCGCAGAGCGTGCGCTGGGGCGCGGGCGCCTCGGCCGGCACCGTGCGTTTCGAGCGCGACACCCCGCATTTCGAACGGCCGGGCGTGAACATCGGCGCCAGCGCGCTGGCCGGTTCGCGCAACCGCAACGACCAGGCGCTGGACCTGACCGCCGGCGCCGCGCCGGGCTACGTGCGGATCAACGGCAACCGCTCCGAGTCGGACGACTACCGCGACGGCAACGGCGACACGGTGCCGTCGAAATGGCGCAAGTGGAACGGCGATGCGGCCATCGGCTGGACGCCCGATGCCGACACCGTGCTGGAACTGTCGGCCGGCGCCGGCGATGCGCTGGCGCGCTACGCCGGGCGCGGCATGGACGGCGCTTCGTTCAAGCGCACCAGCTACGGCGCGCGCTTCGAGAAAAGCAACCTGCCCGGGGCCTGGGACACGCTGCAGGCCAACGTCTACCACAACGATGCCGACCACGTGATGGACAACTACACGCTGCGCGCGCCCAATCCGCTCGGTGCGATGCCCATGCCGATGGCGTCCAACGTCGATCGCCGCACCCGCGGCGGCCGCATCGCCTCGGAATGGCGCTGGCGCGAGGTGGCCGTGGTCGCCGGGGTCGATGCGCAGGACAGCCGCCACCGCCGCCGCGGCGGCATGGGCCGCAACGCCTACCGGCAGCTGCCGTGGACCACCGACGCGCGCTTCGGCAACCGCGGCGTGTTCTCCGAGCTCACCTTCGGCGCCGGCAGCGCCCGGCGCTGGATCGGCGGCCTGCGCATCGACCGCGCCGAAGCCACCGACGAACGCCGCAGCACCGGCATGATGGACATGCCCAATCCCACCGCCGGCCGCACCCGCAGGGAAAACCTGGGCAGCGGCTTCGTCCGTTTCGAACGCGACTTCGCCAACGGGCTGACCGGCTATGCCGGGCTCGGCCACAGCGAGCGCATGCCCGACTACTGGGAGCTGTTCTCGGCGGATGCCGGGCCGGCCGGGTCGCTCAACGCGTTCGCCGGCATCGCCCCGGAAAAGACCACGCAGCTGGACCTGGGCCTGCAGTACCGCGGCGAAGCGATGCAGGCCTGGGTATCGGCCTACGCCGGGCGCATCGGCGACTACATCCTCTTCCGCTACCACGAGGGCGGGATGATGGGCGCGACCACCTCGGCCGCCAATGTCGATGCGCGCATCGCCGGCGCCGAGGCCGGGATCGAGCTGCAGCCATGGGCGGGCTGGAAGCTGGGCGGCAGCCTGGCCCATGCCTGGGGCGAGAACCGCAGCCAGGGCGGCGCATTGCCGCAGATGCCGCCGCTGGAAGCGCGCGCCAGCGCGGCCTGGGAAGGACGGCGCTGGTCGGCGGGCGCGCTGCTGCGCGCGGCGATGCGGCAGGGACGCGTGGCCGTCGGCCAAGGCAACGTGGTGGCGCGCGACCTCGGCGCCAGTCCCGGTTTCGCCACGCTGGCGCTCAATGCCGGCTATCGCTTCAGCGACGTGCTGCGCGCCAGCGCCGGCATCGACAACCTGTTCGACCGCGCCTACGCCGAGCACCTGAACCTGGCCGGCAGCGCCGACTTCGGCTATCCGGCCGAGCCGGTTCGGATCGCCGAGCCGGGACGCACGTTGTGGCTGAAGCTGGATTACCGATACTGAGCTGGAGCCTGCGGGGGCGCACCGGGGGCGCCCCCGCGGCAGTTCCCTGTCGCAGGAGCGGCGTGAGTCGCGACACGGGGCATTCCCGGCAAGGCCCTGTCGCGACTTGCGTCGCTCCTGCAGGGGGAAGGGTGTTTCAGATGTCCTCGTGGATGCCGCACTCGCGCTTGAGGCCGAAGAAGCGGGTGTCCTCCTCGCGCATGCCCGGCTCCCAGCGGCGGGTGGTGTGGAAATCGCCGATGGAGACGTAGCCCTGTTCCCACAGCGGGTGGTAGGGCAGGTCGTGGCGCTGCATGTACTGCCAGATGTCGCGGTCGTTCCAGTCGGCGATCGGATTGACCTTGTAGCGGGTGCCGCGGCGCTGCAGGATCGGCGTGTCGGCGCGGCTGCTGGCCTGGTCGCGGCGCAGGCCGGTGAACCAGGTGCCCACGTCCAGCTCGTCCAGCGCGCGCCGCATCGGTTCCACCTTGCGCAGGTTGTTGTATTGCTCGATGCCGACCAGGCCCTGCTCCCACAACCGGCCGTGGCGGGCTTCCATCCATGCGCGGCTGACCAGCGGGCGGTAGACCTTGAGGTTGAGCTGCAGGCGCTGGACCAGTTCGTCGGCGAAGCGGTAGGTCTCGGCGAACAGGTAGCCGGTGTCGACCAGGATCACCGGGATGTCCGGCTTCTGCCGGCTCAGCAGGTGCAGGGTGACGGCCGACTGCGCGCCGAAGCTGGACGACAGCGCCGGCTCGGCCGGGCCATGCTGCAGCGCCCATGCCACGCGCTGTTCGGCGTCCATCGCCTCCAGCTGCGTGTTGATGGCGTCCAGGTTGTCGGGCAGGGATTGGGTACGGCCGGACACGGCGGGCAGGGCGGTCATGCGTGCAGTTCCACGGGAATGTGACGGTGGGTGGGATAGGCCGGCAGGGCGACGAGGCCGCTGCGGTGGAGGAAATCGCCGAAGCCTTCGTCGCCGTCGCGTTCGGCGGCATAGCGGGCCAGCAGCGGATCGAGCGCGTCGAGGATCTCGGCTTCGACGATGTTTTCGCGGTACAGGGTGTTCAGCCGCTGGCCGCGGTGGTCGGCGCCCAGCATCAGGTTGTAGCGGCCGGGGGCCTTGCCGACCAGGGCGATCTCGCCCAGGTAAGGCCGCGAACAGCCGTTGGGGCAGCCGGAGATGCGCAGCAGGATCGGCGCGTCGCGCAGCCCGTGCTTGTCCAGCAGCGGCTGCAGGCGCGCGGCGAACTGCGGCAGGTAGCGCTCGGACTCGGCCATCGCCAGGCCGCAGGTGGGCAGCGCCACGCAGGCCATCGCCGCACGTGCCAGCGCGCTGCCGGCAGCGCTGCCGTCGTCCAGGCCGTGGGGGGCCAGCAACGGAGCGATCTGCGCGCGCTGGGCGTCGCTGAGCGCGGCGATCACCAGGTTCTGGTTCGGCGTCATCCGGAACTGCGCCTGCGAACCGGGCGCATCGAGCAGTTGCGCGATATGGCGCAGGCCGCTCAGCTGGGTGCCGCCGGCGGCGGTGTCGGCGATGCGCCCGGCCGCCAGCGACAGGGTCAGGTGCCAGCGGCCGTCCTCGCCCTGCACCCAGCCGTAGCGGTCGCCGTTGTGGTCGAACGCGAACGGGCGCGCCGGCGCCAGCGCGAAGCCGGCGCGGCGCTCGATCTCGGCGACGATGAAGTCCAGCCCGCGGTCGTCGATGGTGTACTTGAAGCGCGCGTGCTTGCGCAGCTGGCGGTCGCCGAAATCGCGCTGGGTGGTGACGATGGCGGTGGTGACGTCGAGCAGCTGCGAGCGCTCGACGAAGCCGACGACGTTGCCCAGCCGCGGATAGGTGGCGGCGTCGCCGTGGCTGGCACCCATGCCGCCGCCGATGCTGACGTTGTAGCCGAGCAGTTCGCCGTCCTCGATGATGGCGATGTAGCCCAGGTCGTTGGCGAACACGTCGACGTCGTTGTACGGCGGCGCGGCGAAGCCGATCTTGAACTTGCGCGGCAGGTAGTGGCTGCCGTAGACCGGTTCGTCCTCGCTGCCGCTGCCGGCCACGCGTTCCTCGTCCAGCCAGATCTCGTAGTAGGCGCGGGTCTGCGGCAGCAGGTGCTCGGAGGTGCGGGCGGCGTCGGCATACAGCGCGGCATGCGCGGCCGACAGCAATGGGTTGGCCGCCACCAGCACGTTGCGGTTGACGTCGCCGCAGGCGGCCAGGGTGTCGATCAGCGTGGCGTTGATCGCCTGCATCGTCGCCTTCAGCTCGCGCTTGACCACGCCGTGGAACTGGAACGCCTGGCGGGTGGTGATGCGCAGCGAGTGGGCGGCGTAGCGGGTGGCGATGGCGTCGAGCTTGAGCCATTGCGCCGGCGTGACCATGCCGCCGGGGGTGCGGGTGCGGATCATGAACTGGTAGGCCGGCTCCAGCTTCTGCCGCCGGCGCTCGTCGCGCAGGTCGCGGTCGTCCTGCTGGTAGCTGCCGTGGAACTTGATCAGCCGTTCGTCTTCCTCGCGCAGCGCGCCGGTCACCGGGTTGGCCAGGCTTTCCAGCAGCGAGCCGCGCAGGCGCCTGCTTTCGCCCTTGATGTCTTCGACGGAATGGGTGCTCATGGTCTTCCGGGTGGAGGCGGTGCGGACCGCTCGGGAAATCGGGGAGGTGCCGGTGGCGGGGCCGCCGCCGGCGGATCGGCGTTCAGTACACGTCGCGACAGTAGCGGCCGGCGGCCTGCAGCTGCCGCAGGTAGTCGGCGGCGGCGTCGGCATCGAGCGCGCCGTGTTCGGCGACGATCTCCAGCAGCGCCGCATGCACGTCCTTGCCCATGCCGATCGCGCCGCACACGTAGAAATGCGCGCCTTCCTGCAGCCAGCCGTAGACCTCGCGGCCGCGCTGGCGCAGCCGGTGCTGCACGTAGATCTTGTCGGCCTGGTCGCGCGAGAACGCCAGGTCCAGCTCGTGCAGCTCGCCGCGCTGCAGCGCCTGCTGCCATTCGACCTGGTAGAGGAAGTCGCGGTTGAAGTGCCGGGCGCCGAACAGCAGCCAGTTGCGGCCGCTGGCGCCGGTCTCGGCGCGCTCCTGCACGAAGCCGCGGAACGGCGCCACGCCGGTGCCGGGGCCGACCATGATGATGTCGCGCGCGGGATCGGCCGGTACCCGGAAGCGTTCGTTGGCCTCGACATAGACCGGTGCATGGGCGCCCTCGGCCAGCGCGGACAGGAAGCCGCTGGCCGCGCCGAGGTGGTCGTGGCCGTGCGCGCGATAGTGCAGTTCGTCCACCGTCAGGTGGACCTCGTCGCCCACCCGCTTGCGGCTGGAGGCGATGGAGTACAGGCGCGGCGCCAGCGGCCGCAGTGCCGCCACCAGCGCGGTGTGGTCCCAATCCGCCGGCCAACGGCGCAGCACGTCGATCAGCTGATGGTCGGCGAGCAGCGCCGCCAGGCCGGCGGGCTGGGTGGGGGAGAGCAGCGTCTGCAGTTCCTCGGCACGCGCCTGTTCGGCGTGCGCGGCCAGGAACGGCCGGGACAGCTTGCTCAGTTCGCGGCGGCTGGCCAGCCATTCGGCCAGCGGCAGGGTTTCCTCGCCCAGGCTCACCTCGGCCCGGCCGTCGAGCCGCAGCGCCTGCAGCACCGATTCCACCAGCGCCGGCGGGTTGCGGTGGACGATGCCCAGCGCGTCGCCGGGCTCGTAGTGCAGGCCGCTGCCTTCCAGCGACAGTTCCAGGTGGCGGACGCGCTTGCCGGCGGCGCCATGCTGGCCGAAGGCGGGGCCCTTGAAATCGCGGCCGCTGATCGGCTGGTTGGCCAGCACCTCGGCGGCGAAGGGGCGTTCGTGGCTCCAGGCCGTCGTGGCGACGGCTCCGCGCAGCGGCGTCACCGTGGCCAGCGGCGCGGCATTCCCGAGCTGCTCGCGGGCATGCTGCAGCGCCTGCCCGCGCCAGGGCGCGGCCACCGTGTCGATGTCCAGGTCGGCTTCGCCCAGCGGCTGCACGCGCTGCGCGCCCAGCTCCGCCAGGCGGGCGTCGATGCGGCGGCCGATGCCGCAGAAATCGGCATAGCTGGAGTCGCCCAGCGCCAGCACCGCGAACTTCAGCGCCGGCAGTTTCGGCGCGCGGCGGCCTTCGAGGAATTCGACCAGGCCGATCGCGTCGTCCGGCGGGTCGCCTTCGCCCTGGGTGCTGATCACCACGTACAGCAGGCGCTCGCCGGCCAGTTCGCGGGTCGGGTAGGTGTCGGCGCGCAGCAGCCGCACCGGCAGCCCGGCCGCTTCGGCGTCGTGGGCGATCTGTTCGGCGGCGCGGCGGGCGTTGCCGGTCTGGCTGCCGTAGACCACGGTCAGCCGCGGCTGACCCGGCGCGGCGGCCTGGCCGCCGGGAACCACCGCCAGCGACGGCGGCGGGTGGCCCTGCGCCAGCCCCGCGGCGAAACCGGACAGCCACCACAGGCTGTTGCCGTCCAATCCCTCCACCAACTGCGTCAGCAGGACCCTGCGATCCTCCGGCAGGGGGCTGGGCGGCACGGCGGCGGGGGCGACGGTCATTTCCTGTCCGGACGGGGGGAGGGATGGACGATGCTACGGAGGCGCCCGGTCCAGCGGAAAGGAGCAGCGGTTATCGCTTCATGCCGTGCGTTCATTTCTGTCCGTCGGCGCCGAACGCCCACACTCGCCGCCTTGCCGGCCCGTGCCCGGCCTCGCTGCTACCCTCCCTCCGACGTGTCTCCGCCTGCACCCCGCTCGATGACCGTACCTGCCGCCTTGTCCCACCTCGACCGGCTGGAAGCCGAAAGCATCCACATCCTGCGCGAGGTGGCCGCCGCCTTCGACAACCCGGTGCTGCTGTACTCGGTGGGCAAGGACAGTTCGGTGCTGCTGCACCTGCTGCTCAAGGCCTTCTCGCCGGGCGTGCCGCCGATCCCGCTGCTGCACGTGGACACGCGCTGGAAGTTCCGCGAGATGATCGCCTTCCGCGACCGCCGCGTGGCCGAGACCGGCATCGAGCTGCGCGTGCACATCAATCCCGACGGCATCGCCGGCGACGTAGGCCCGTTCACCCACGGCGCCGGCGTGCATACCGACGTGATGAAGACCCAGGGCCTGAAGCAGGCGCTGGACAAGTGGAAGTTCGACGCGGCCATCGGTGGCGCGCGCCGCGACGAGGAGAAGTCGCGGGCCAAGGAGCGGGTGTTCTCGTTCCGCAACGACCGCCACCGCTGGGACCCGAAGAACCAGCGGCCGGAACTGTGGAACCTGTACAACGCCCGCGTGCATGCCGGCGAGAGCGTGCGCGTGTTCCCGCTGTCCAACTGGACCGAGCTGGACATCTGGCTCTATATCTACCGCGAGAAGATCCCGGTGGTGCCGCTGTACTTCGCCGCCGAGCGGCCGGTGGTCGAGCGCGACGGCAGCCTGATCCTGGTCGACGACGAGCGCCTGCCGCTGCGGCCCGGCGAACGGCCGCAGCTGCGCAGGGTGCGCTTCCGCACCCTGGGCTGCTACCCGTTGACCGGCGCGGTCGAGTCCGCGGCCGACACCCTGGAGAAGATCATCGCCGAGATGCTGGTCAGCACCAGCTCCGAGCGGCAGGGGCGCATCATCGACCACGACCAGTCGGCTTCGATGGAGAAGAAGAAGCTGGAGGGGTATTTCTGATGGGAAGCAGTATTCCGGAATTCGTGATCGGCGATTCGACAAGGCAGGGCCCGGCCGCCGGCGATGCCGCGGATCGGGCCCATGGATCCCCAGCCACCCATCACGGCGGCGACGAAATTGCCGCCTACCTGCGCCAACACGAATCCAAGCCGCTGTTGCGCTTCATCACCTGCGGCAGCGTCGACGACGGCAAGAGCACCCTGATCGGCCGCCTGCTGTACGACAGCAAGCGCCTGTTCGACGACCAGCTGGCGGCGCTGGAAAGCGACAGCCGCCGCCACGGCACCCAGGGCGAGCGCATCGACTACGCGCTGCTGCTGGACGGCCTGGCCGCCGAGCGCGAGCAGGGCATCACCATCGATGTGGCCTATCGCTACTTCGACACCGACCGCCGCAAGTTCATCGTCGCCGATTGCCCCGGGCACGAGCAGTACACCCGCAACATGGCCACCGGCGCCTCCACCGCCGACGTGGCGGTGGTGCTGGTGGACGCGCGCAAGGGCCTGCTGCGGCAGACCCGCCGCCACAGCTACATCGTCTCGCTGCTGGGCATCGGCCAGGTGGTGCTGGCGGTCAACAAGATGGACCTGGTCGGCTACGACCGGGCGGTGTTCGAGGGCATCGCCGACGACTACCGGCAGCTGGCCGCGCAGCTGGGCATCGCCCACGTGCAGTGCATCCCGCTGTCGGCGCTGGAAGGCGACAACCTGTCCTCGCCGTCCGCCAACACGCCGTGGTACGACGGCCCGGCCCTGCTCGAGCACCTGGAAACGGTGCAGGTGGCCGGCCACGACGCGGCCACCGGGCTGCGCCTGCCGGTGCAGTGGGTCAACCGTCCCCACCAGGATTTCCGCGGTTTCGCCGGCACCATCGCCGCCGGCCAGGTGCGCCCGGGCGATGCGGTGGTGGTGTTGCCCGGATCGCGGCGCTCCAGCGTGGCGCGGGTGCTGGGGCCGGACGGCGACCTCGCGCTGGCCGGCCCCGGCCAGGCGGTGACGCTGACCCTGGCCGACGAGATCGACGTCAGCCGCGGCGACGTCATCGCCGCCGCCGGCGACCCGCCGGAAGTGGCCGACCAGTTCGCCGCGCACGTGCTGTGGATGGACGAGGCCGCGCTGCTGCCGGGCCGGCCCTACCGGCTGCAGATCGGCGCGCGCAGCGTGGTGGCCAGCGTCAGCGAGATCAAGCACCGGGTCGACGTGAACACCCAGGAGCAGCTGGCGGCCAAGCGCCTGGAGCTCAACGAGGTCGGCTACTGCAACCTGTCGCTGGACGAGCCGATCCCGTTCGCCCCCTATGCGCAGAACCGCAGCCTGGGCGGTTTCATCCTGGTCGACCGCCAGAGCAACGCCACGGTCGCCGCCGGCACCCTGGACTTCGCCCTGCGCCGGGCCGGCAACGTGCACTGGCAGCAGCTGGACGTGGACCGCGCCGCGCGCGCGCGGATCAAGGGCCAGCAGCCCCGGGTGCTGTGGTTCACCGGCCTGTCCGGGGCCGGCAAGTCCACCATCGCCAACCTGGTGGAAAAGCGCCTGCATGCGCTCGGTTACCACACCTTCCTGCTGGACGGCGACAACGTCCGCCACGGCCTGAACCGCGACCTGGGCTTCACCGACGAGGACCGGGTGGAGAACATCCGCCGCGTGGCCGAGGTGGCGCGGCTGATGACCGATGCCGGGCTGATCGTGCTGGTCAGCTTCATCTCGCCGTTCCGCGCCGAGCGGCAGATGGCGCGCGAGCGGTTCGCCCAGGGCGAGTTCGTCGAGGTGTTCGTCGACGTGCCGCTGGCGGTGGCCGAGGCGCGCGACGTCAAGGGCCTGTACCGCAAGGCCCGCGCCGGGCAGATCCCCAACTTCACCGGCATCGACTCGCCCTACGAGGCGCCCGAATCCCCGGAGCTGCACCTGCTGGCCGATGGCGACAATGCCGAGGCGCTGGCGCGGCAGGTGCTGCGGGCGCTGGGGCACGGCTGAACGGCCGCCGCGGGGCTCCCACCAATGGCACATACGGCGGTCACGGGCGCCGGCTAGACTGCGGGATCGTCAATCTAGCGGGACTGTTCATGTTGGGACGTATTGCCGTGACCTTGACCAGTGGCGTGGCATTGGCGCTGGTGCTGGCCGCGTGTGGCAGGAGCGAAGGCGGTGCCGGTCCGCAGGGCGGCGCGGTGCCGGTGACCACCCAGGTGGTGCAGCCCTTGTCCTGGAGCGATACGTTGCAATCGCTGGGAACGGCCAAGGCGCGCGAGTCGGTGGCGGTCACCGCCAAGCTCAGCGAGATCGTCCAGCAGGTCCATTTCGAGAGCGGCCAGGAAGTGGCCGCCGGCGCGCCGCTGGTGACCCTGCGCGGCGACGCCCAGCAGGCGGCGCTGGCGCAGGCGCAGGCCACCTTCGCCGAGGCCGACCAGCTGTACCGGCGCCAGCGCGAGCTGGCCGCGCAGCAGCTGGTGGCCAGTTCCACCCTCGACACCCAGCGCGCGATCCGCGACGCGGCGCAGGCGCGGGTGCAGGAAATGCAGTCCGACATCGGCGACCGCCGCGTGCGCGCGCCGTTCGCCGGGGTGCTCGGCATCCGCCAGGTCAGTCCCGGCTCGCTGGTGACCCCGACCACCGTGATCGCCACGCTCGACGACATCTCCCGCATGTACGTCGATTTCCAGGTGCCCGAGTCCGAGCTGGCGTCGGTGGCGCTGGGCGACAAGGTCAGCGGCACCAGCGTGGCCTATCCCGGGCGCGACTTCGAGGGCGTGGTCAGCACCGTCGAGGCGCGCGTGGACACCGCCACCCGCGCGGTCACCGTGCGCGCCGACTTCGCCAATGCCGACCACGCGCTGCGCCCGGGCATGCTGCTGGAAGTGCGCATCTACCGGCCCGAGCGGCAGACGCTGGTGGTGCCGGAGATCGCGGTGGTGCAGGTCGGCCGCGATTCGTTCGTGTACCGGGTCAGGGACGACGAGACCGTCGAGCGCGCCGATGTGGTCACCGGTGCGCGCCGGGCCGGGGTGGTGGAGATCCGCCAGGGGATCGAGGCGGGCGACCGCATCGTGGTCGAAGGCACCGGCAAGCTGCGGCCGGGGCTGAAGATCGCCGCCGACGCGGGGACGCCGGCCGGCGCAGAGGCCGACGCAGAGGCTGACGCGGGATGAAACTCTCCGACATTTCCATCAAGCGGCCGGTGTTCGCGGTGGTGATGAGCCTGCTGCTCGTCGTGTTGGGCATCATGTCGTTCACCCGCCTGACCCTGCGCGAGCTGCCGGCGATCGATCCGCCCATCGTCTCGGTATCGGTGGACTACACCGGTGCCTCGGCGGCGGTCATCGAAAGCCGCGTCACCCAGGTGCTGGAAGACGCGCTGGCCGGCATCGAGGGCATCGACACCATCAACGCGCGCAGCACCAACGGCCGCGCCCAGGTCAGCATCGAGTTCACCGCCACCCGCGACATCGAGGCGGCGGCCAACGACGTCCGCGATGCGGTCAGCCGGGTCGCCGACCGCATGCCCGAAGAGGCGCGCCCGCCGGAGATCGCCAAGGTCGAGAGCGACGCCGATCCGATCATCTGGCTCAACATGAGCTCCACCACGATGGACACGCTGGAGCTCAGCGATTACGCCGACCGCTACGTGGTGGACCGCTTCTCCAGCCTGGATGGCGTGGCCCAGGTGCGCATCGGCGGCCGCCAGCGCTACGCGATGCGGATCTGGCTGGACCGCGACCAGCTGGCCGCGCGCGGGCTGACGGTGAACGATGTCGAGACCGCGCTGCGCAACGAGAACGTGGAGCTGCCGGCCGGCCGCATCGAGTCGGCCGACCGCGACTTCACCCTGCGCGTGGAGCGCAACTACATCAAGCCCGAGGACTTCGCCGGCATCCCGCTCGGCAAGGGCGCCGACGGCTACGTGGTGCGCATGGGCGACGTGGCGAAGATCGAGCTGGCCTCGGCCGAGCGCCGCGCCTACTACCGCAGCAACGGCGAGCCGAACATCGGCCTGGGCATCGTCAAGACCTCAACCGCCAACGCCCTGGACGTGGCCCGCGAGGCGCGCGAGGAAGCCGGGCGCATCGGGCAGACCCTGCCCGAGGGCACGCGCATCTTCGTCGCCTTCGACAACACCACCTTCATCGAAGCGGCGGTGGACCGCGTCTACGCCACCCTGGTGGAGGCGATGATCCTGGTGCTGCTGGTGATCTGGTTGTTCCTGGGCAGCTTCCGCGCCGCGCTGATCCCGGCGGTGACGGTGCCGGTATGCCTGGTGGCGGCGTTCATCGCGCTGTATGCGTTCGGGTTCTCGATCAACCTGCTGACCCTGCTGGCGCTGGTGCTGTGCATCGGCCTGGTGGTGGACGACGCCATCGTGGTGGTGGAGAACGTGCAGCGCCGCATCGACCTGGGCGAACCGCCGCTGGTGGCCTCCAAGCGCGGTACCGCGCAGGTGGCGTTCGCGGTGATCGCCACCACCGCGGTGCTGGTGGCGGTGTTCCTGCCGGTCGGCTTCCTGGAAGGCAACACCGGGCGCCTGTTTCGCGAACTGGCCGTCGCGCTGGCCGCGGCGGTGGCGCTGTCGGCGTTCGTGTCGCTGACGCTGACGCCGATGATGGCTTCCAAGCTGCTCAAGCCGCACTCGGGGCGGGCACCGCGCGGGCTGCACGGGGTGATCAACCGCAACCTCGAACGGCTGTCCACGGCCTATGGCCGGGTGCTGGACGCGCATGTCGGGCAGACCTGGATCTACATCGCGGTGATGCTGCTGTCGCTGCTGGCCAGCGCCGCGCTGCTGAAGGTATTGCCCTCGGAACTGGCCCCGGCCGAGGACCGTGGCTCGTTCCAGATCATGATCGACGGCCCCGAGGGCGCCGGGTTCGACTACACGGTCGGGCAGGTGCAGCAGGTGGAGAGCATCGTGGCCGGCTTCGTCGGCGAGGACAAGCCGATCGTGCGCGCCAACCCGCGCGTGCCCGGCGGCTGGGGGTCGAGCGAGGAAATGCATACCGGCCGCATCAGCGTGTTCCTGCAGCCGTGGCGCCAGCGGGATGTCGCCACCCGCGACGTCGCCGCCGATCTGCAGACGCACCTGGACGGCCTGCGCGGGGTACGCGTGCGCACCCAGGTCGGCGGCGGCCTGGTGCGCAGCGGCGGCCAGCCGTTCCAGATCGTGCTGGGCGGCCCGGAATACGAGGAGATCGCGCAGTGGCGCGACCGCCTGCTGGTGCGCATGGCCGACAACCCCGGCCTGGTGGGGCCGGATTCGGACTACAAGGAAACCCGGCCGCAGATGCGGGTCAACATCGACCGCCAGCGCGCCGCCGACCTGGGCGTGAGCGTGACCGAGATCGGGCGCGCGCTGGAAACCATGATGGGCTCGCGCCGCGTCACCACCTTCGTCGACAACGGCGAGGAGTACGACGTGATGGTGCAGGCCACGCGCGACGGCCGCGCCACGCCGAGCGACCTGGCGGCGATCCGGGTGCGCGGCAGCGGTGGCACGCTGATCCCGCTGTCGAACCTGGTGACGCTGAGCGAAGTGGCCGAAGCCGGTACCCTGAACCGCTTCAACCGGCTGCGCTCGATCACCATCAACGCCGGCCTGGCGCCGGGCTACCCGCTGGGCGAAGCCATCGCCTGGGTGGAGCAGGTCGCCAGCGAGGAGCTGCCGGAGTACGCGCAGATCGACTGGAAGGGCGAGTCGCGCGAGTACAAGAACGCCGGCGGCGCGGTGCTGCTGACCTTCGCGATGGCGCTGCTGGTGGTCTACCTGGTGCTGGCCGCGCAGTTCGAGAGCTTCATCCATCCGCTGGTGATCATGCTCACCGTGCCGCTGGCGGTGCTGGGCGCGCTGGTGGGGTTGTGGCTCACCGGCGGCACGCTGAACCTCTTCAGCCAGATCGGCATCGTGATGCTGGTGGGGCTGGCGGCCAAGAACGGCATCCTGATCGTGGAATTCGCCAACCAGCTGCGCGACCAGGGCCGCGACGTGCACCGGGCCATCGTCGAGTCGGCCATGGTGCGCCTGCGCCCGATCCTGATGACCTCGCTGGCCACGGTGTTCGGCGCGATCCCGCTGGTGGTGGCCGGCGGTCCGGGCTCGGCCAGCCGCGGCACCATCGGCGTGGTGGTGATCTTCGGCGTCTCGCTGTCCACCTTCCTGTCGCTGTTCGTGGTGCCGGCGTTCTATGCGCGGCTGGCGCCGTACACCAAGTCGCCCGAGTCGGTGGCCAACGAACTGGAACAGCTGGAGCGGGAAACCCCCTCGGTCGGCGGCCATGCCTGAGCCGTCGCCGCGGATCGAGGGCGACGGCTTCGCGCTGCGGCGCTGGCGCGCGGACGACCTGGATACGCTGGTGCTCCACGCCAACGACGAGGCGGTCTCGCAGGGGCTGCGCGACCGCTTCCCGTATCCCTATACCCGCGCCGACGGCGAGGCCTTCCTGTCCGGACGCATCCTGCCGCTGGACGGCCCGACCCTGGCGATCGAGGTCGAGGGCCGCGCCTGCGGCGGCATCGGCGCCAGCGCGGGCAGCGGCGAACGCGCGCACAGCGCCGAGCTGGGCTACTGGCTGGGCCGGGCGCTGTGGGGCCGCGGGATCATGACCCGGGTGGTCGCGGCATACGTCCCGTGGGCGCTGCGCACGCTGCGGCTGTACCGGCTGCAGGCCGAGGTGCTCGATTCCAACCCGGCCTCGGCCCGGGTGCTGCTGAAGAACGGTTTCGTCGAGGAAGGCACGGCCCGTCGCGCCGTGTTCAAGCGCGGCGTGCTGCACGATCTGCGCCGCTTCGCCCTGACCCGCGCGGCGCTGGACTGAGGCCGGCGCGGGAGGCCGGCCGGCGCGTTCATCGAAATTGCCACTACGCAGCCCGCTGCGGATCGTGGAGAATCGACGCGTCCTCCCGGCCGACGGGGACGTTCCCTTGTTTCCGCCGACTGGAGAGAGCGCGTGGAAGAAGTAATCAATTTCATCAACGACATCATCTGGAGCAACGCCCTCATCGTCATGTGCCTGGGCGCAGGCTTGTGGTTCACCCTGCGCACGCGCGTCATGCAGGTCCGCGGCTTCGCCGAGATGTGCCGGCTGACGGTCACCGGGCAGAAGTCCGAGGCCGGCGTGTCCTCGTTCCAGGCGCTGGCCATTTCCATGGCCGGGCGCATGGGCATCGGCAACATCGCCGGCGTCGCCACCGCCATCGCCTATGGCGGTCCCGGTGCGATCTTCTGGATGTGGGTGATGGGCTTCCTCGGCGCCTCGACCTCGTACGTCGAGTGCACCCTGGCGCAGGTCTACAAGACCAAGGACGCCGAGGGCCGCTACCGCGGAGGCCCGGCGTACTACATCGAGAAGGCCATGGGCCTGAAGTGGTACGCCACCGCCTTCGCCATCGCTACCATCGTCGCCACCGGCCTGCTGCTGCCGGGCGTGCAGGCCAACGCCATCGCCGACAGCGCCAGCAACGTGCTGTGCAGCGGCGCCGACGGCTGCGCCGCGGTCGGCGGGATGGGGGCGATGAAGCTGTGGATCGGCCTGGGCGTGGCGCTGCTGCTGGCGGCGATCATCTTCGGCGGCATCAAGCGCATCGCCACCTTCGCCGAGGTCGTGGTGCCGTTCATGGCGCTGGCCTTCATCCTGATGGCGGTGACGGTGATGGTGCTCAACGCCGACAAGGTGCCGCAGATGTTCTCCGACATCTTCTCCAGCGCCTTCGGCGCGCATGCCGCGTTCGGCGCGATCATCGGCCAGGCCATCGCCTGGGGCGTGAAGCGCGGCATCTACGCCAACGAGGCCGGCCAGGGCACCGGCCCGCACGCCGCCGCCGCCGCCGAGGTCTCGCACCCGGCCAAGCAGGGCTACGTGCAGGCCTTCGCCATCTACTTCGACACCATGCTGGTCTGCACTTCCACCGCGTTCCTGGTGCTGTCCACCGGCATGTACAACACGTTCCGGGTGGTCAAGGAGGGCGGCAAGGAAACGCTGGAGGCGGTGTTCACCGGCGTGCCGGGGGTGCAGCCTTCCGAGGGAGCGCAGTTCACCCAGGCCGCGGTGGAATCGGTGCTGCCGGGCTGGGGCGCCGGCTTCGTGGCGCTGGCGCTGTTCTTCTTCGCCTTCACCACGATCATGGCCTATTACTACATGGCCGAGACCAACCTGACCTACATCGCCGGAACCCGGCGTACCCACCCGCTGGCGACGCTGCTGCTGCGCCTGGGCATCATCGCGATGGTGGTCTTCGGCGCCTACCACAACGCCAAGGTGGCCTGGGCGCTGGGTGATATCGGCGTCGGCCTGATGGCCTGGCTCAACATCATCGCCATCCTGATCCTGCAGAAGCCGGCGATGGCCGCCCTGCGCGACTACGAACGACAGAAGAAGCTGGGCCTGGACCCGGTGTTCGATCCGGACGCGCTGGGCATCCGCAATGCGGACTTCTGGCGCGAGCGCCGGCAGAAGGCCCTCGCCGGTGAATGATCCCTGGAAATCCGCGCGGCGTCCGTCCGCGCGTCCGCCGCGCGCCACGGCGCCACCGGCGACCGCGGCCGGCGGCAACGTGGTGCGCGGCAACGACGAGCTGCGGCTGTACGGGGTTAACGCGGTGCTGGCGATGTTCGCCGCGCGGCCGCAGGCGCTGCGCAAGCTGTACCTGGCCGAGGCGCTGATCCCGCGGCTGCAGCCGCTGCTGAAATGGTGCGTGGCCAACCGCGTCGGCTACCGGGTGGTGGCCGAGGGCGACCTCAACAAGCTGGCCGCGACCACCCACCACGAAGGCGTGGTGGCCGACGTGCTGCGGGCCGAGCCGCTGCCGCTGGCGGCCTGGCTGGCGGCGTTGCCGGCCGGGCCGGCGCTGGCGCTGTGGCTGGATGGCGTGGGCAATCCGCACAACTTCGGCGCGATCCTGCGCTCGGCCGCGCATTTCGGCGTGGCCGGGATCCTGCTGCCGGCCGGTTCCGGCCTGGCGCTGTCCGGGGCCGCGGCACGCGTGGCCGAAGGCGGCGCCGAAGCGGTGCCGCTGGTGCGGCTGCCGGTCGCCGCGCAGGCGACGGCGCAGCTGCGCGATGCCGGTTTCAGCCTGGCCGCGACCCTGGTGGACGGCGGCGACGACCTGTTCGCGGCCGCATTGCCGCAGCGCCTGGTCTACGTGATGGGTGCCGAGGGCCAGGGCATGGACCGCGATTTCGCCGCTGCCTGCGACCTGCGCCTGTCGATTCCCGGCAGCGGCGCGGTGGAAAGCCTCAACGTCGCCTCGGCCACCGCCGTGTTCCTGGCCATCGGCGCCAGCCGGAGGCCGGTGGGGTGAATCGCGGCGGGCTGCGCGATCTCGGGCAGTGGCGGTCCGTGGCCGGGGCATGGCTGGCGCAGGAGCGGGAAGGCGCGCCGGCACCGTTGCCGCTGCGCGGGCAATGTCCGTTGTGCCGCGAGGACGTGGCGTTCGAGGGCGATCCTTCGGCCGGCAGCATCCGCGAAGGACTGCACTGCCGGAACTGCGGCGCCACCGCGCGGCAGCGTTCGGTGGCCGCGGTGCTGCTGCAGTCGCTGCCGGCGCCCGGGCAGGCGCGGGTCTACGCCACCGAACAGGCCAGCGGCTTCTATCGCCTGCTGCGCCGGCAGGTCGGTCGCCTGCATGGCGGCGAGTACGGGCTGGGCCTGGCCAGGCGGCTGCGGCTGCAGGCCTGGATGTGGCGCCACGGCCTGTACCAATGGTTGCGCCTGCGCGACGTGACCGCACTCGACTTCGACGATGCCTGCCTGGATGCGGTGGTCAGCCTCGACGTGCTCGAGCATGTTCCCGATACCGCCCGCGCGCTGCGCGAGATGGCGCGCGTGCTCCGCCCCGGCGGGGTGCTGGTGTTCTCGGTGCCGTTCTACCAGGACGCCGCGCACAGCACCCGGGTGGCGTGGTTCCAGGCCGACGGCCAGCTGGCTTTCGCGGGGGAGCCCGAATACCACGGCGATCCGGTCTCCGGCGGCGTGCTGTGCTTCCACCATTTCGGCTGGGACCTGCTGGCGGCGCTGCGCGAGGCCGGCTTCCGCGATGCCGAGGTGCTGCGCGTCCACGACCCGCGGGCCGGGCTGCCGCAGGGGCAGTGGGTGTTCCGCGCCACGCGCTGAGCGATTGCCGGCGCGGAAAGCACGAAGGCGCCCGCGGGCGCCTTCGCATTCGATGGTTCCGTTGCCCGCTTGAAGCGGCCAGCGGAACCGTGGCCGTGGTCCGCGCCTGCGCGGGGACGACGGCGGCTGTTGCCGCTCCTACTCCTGCGGGGGCGCGGTTTCCCTGGCCTCGCTGCCGAAGCCGCCTTCGGCCTCGGCGGCCAGGTAGGCGAACACGGTGTAGGCGGCCACGTTCTGCGCCAGCGCCTGCGGGTCGATCTTGTCCAGGGTGTCGTCGGCGGTGTGGTGCAGGTCGAAGTAGTCGCTGCCGTCCTGCGCCAGCCAGGCCCAGGCGCCGCCCTTGGCCGCCAGCGGGATGATGTCCGGGCCGGGGCCACCCTTGTCCGGCGCGTATTCGATGCCCAGCGGCTTGAGCGCCTCGGCGATCTGCGCGGTCGCCTCGCGCGAGCCGTCCGGGTTCGGCGAGCCGGTGTTGAAGGCGTAGATGCGGCCGGCGCCGAAGTCGCTCTCGGCGGCGAGCTGGTGCAGCGCGATCTCGCCGGCCGCCGCGCGTGCGTCGGCGTAGGCCTTGCCGCCGAGCAGCCCCTGTTCCTCGTTGGCGAAGGCGATCACGCGGATGGTGCGCTTGGGAGCCTGCTCGAGTTTGCCGATCAGATGGCCGGCGGCCATGGTGATGCCGATGCCGGCGGCATCGTCGACCGCGCCGGTGCCCAGGTCCCAGGAGTCCAGGTGGCCGCCGATCACCACCACTTCCCTGGGCAGGCTGCGCCCGGTGATCTCGCCGATCACGTTCTGCGAGGTGTACTCGCCGTCCCAGCCGCAATCCAGCGTCACCCGGAT
This sequence comes from Xanthomonas chitinilytica, assembly GCF_026107455.2. Taxonomy (GTDB): domain Bacteria; phylum Pseudomonadota; class Gammaproteobacteria; order Xanthomonadales; family Xanthomonadaceae; genus Stenotrophomonas; species Stenotrophomonas chitinilytica. The sequence goes on from NZ_JAPCHY010000003.1 coordinate 311,746, forward strand.
GCGGGTGGTGCCGCGCGCCGCCAGCCGTGCCAGCTGGTTGGCGTCGGGCACCGACAGCGCCGCCGCCGGTACCGGCGTCAGGCCCTCGTCGAAGCGGGTGATGCCGGTGTGCGGCACGCGATGCGAATCGGTGCCGGCCGAACGCATGACGAAGCCGATGGCGCCCTTGCGGATCGCTTCCGACGGCCCCTTGCTGCGCACCGCGCCGCCGATGCCGTAGTCCTTGCCGTCGCGCGAGGCGCTCATCTGGTAGTCGACGAAGGCGATCTTGCCGGCCAGCGAGCCTTCCGGCGCGGCCTGCAGCGCTTCCAGGTCGGCGAAGCGCACCACCTCGCCTTCGATCATGCCGCCGGGACTGCCGCCCAGCGCGGTGAGCGCCAGCGGCTGCGCATGCGCACCCAGCACCTCGGCGCGCTCGCTGCGCCGCTCCCATTTGGGGAAGGTCACCGGCTCGGTCCACACCTTGTCGAAACCCAGCGCCTGGAATTTGGCCTTGGCCCATTCCACCGCGCGCGCATCGGCCTCGCTGCCGGCCAGGCGTGGGCCGACTTCGGTGGTCAGCGATTCCACCACCTTCCAGCCGGTGTCGTCGGCCAGCGCCTGCTCGCGCAATTGCGCGGCGGTTGCCAGCGACTCGGGTGGCAGCGTGGTGGCGGCCGCCGCAGCGAAGGCCGGGGCCGCCAGCAGGGCGAGGGTGGAGGCGATGGCAAGGACGCGACGACGCATGGACTGCTCCGGCTTGAGTGCATGGAAGCGCCAGAGCTTAGCAGCGCGTGGCCGGCGCACATGGGCGGGAGGTCACGCTCGCCGCGAACGCTGTATCCCGCCACGATCCGCAAAGCGGAAAGCCCCGCCGGGCGGGGCTTTCGAGGGCGTGGCAGCGATGCCTAGCGTTTGAGGTTGTCGCGGATCTCGCGCAGCAGCAGCACTTCCTCGCTCGGCGCCGGCGGCGCTTCCGGCTCGGCTTCCTTCTTGCGGCTCAGCCGGTTGACCACCTTGACCAGCATGAAGATGGCGAAGGCGACGATCAGGAACTGGATGATGGTGTTGATGAAGTCGCCGTAGCCGATCACCACCGCCGGGATTTCGCTGCCGTCGGCGGCGATCTTGGCCGGCGCCAGCGTCCAGGCCAGGTCGGAGAAGTCGACATTGCCGATCAGCCAGCCGATCGGCGGCATGATCACCTTCTCCACCAGCGAGGTGACGATCTTGCCGAACGCCGCGCCGATGACGACACCGACCGCCAGGTCGATGACGTTGCCGCGCATCGCAAATTCCTTGAACTCGCTGATCATTCCCATGGGTTTCTCCTGATTGTCCGAAGCGGGGGCGAGGGCCGAAGCGTAACCCGGCCGGCGTCAGCCGGCGATCATGCCGTGGCGTTCGGCGACGTTCTCCAGCCGGGCGCTGAAGCGGTCGCCGGGCTGCAGGGCGGCGACCCCGGCCGGCGTGCCCATGAACACCAGGTCGCCGGCGCGCAGCGCGTACAGTTTCGAAAGCTCGTGCAGGATCTCCGGCACGTTCCAGATCATCTGGTCGAGCAGCGACTGCTGGCGGACCTCGCCGTTGACCTCCAGCGACAGGTTCAGCGCGGCCAGGTCGCCGACTTCCCCGGCCGGCACCAGTTCGCTGACCGGTGCGGAATGGTCGAAACCCTTGGCGATGTCCCACGGCCCGCCCTTGGCCTTGGCTGCGGCCTGCAGGTCGCGGCGGGTCAGGTCCAGGCCCACGCCATAGCCCAGCACCAGCGCTTCGGCCGCTTCCACCGGCAGCACGCCGGGCGGCGCATCGCGGCCGATGGCCACCACCAGCTCGACCTCGTGGTGCAGCTCGCGGGTACCGGGCGGGTAGGGGATCGGGTCGCCGTGGCCGACGACGATGGCGTCGGCGGGCTTCATGAAGAAGATCGGCTGGCCGCGCTCGGCGGTCGAGGCGGGTGCGGCGGCGCCCATCTCGCGGGCATGCTCGGCGAAATTGCGGCCCACGCAGTAGATGCGGCGCACCGGGAAGGTGCCGCCGCCGGCCACCGGGATACGGGGCTGCGCGGGTGCGGGAATCAGATCGGTCATGCTCGCGTCCTTGAACCAACGACGCGGCAGTCTAGCGGATCGGGTGCGTAGGCTTCAGCGCGACAGCGGCAGTACCGGCTTGCGGACGACACGGTACTCGGCATCGACCACGTTGCCTGCGGCGGCCGCCGCCGGACGCTTGCGCGAGGCCAGCAGCTTCCACGCCACGCCGACCAGGATCATCGCCGCGCCGACGAACACGCCGACGAACACCAGCACCGCGAGGATGGCCAGCCCCAGCAGGCCCATCGCAATGCGCACGAGCGGGTTGCGCGGCTTGCGCGGCTCGAACAGGTTGCGGAAAGCGCCAAACTGGAAATGACGGGTATACATCGACGGTTCTTTGACTGCTGGCAATGAGGCGCCAGTATCGTGGCTGTGCCGTGACAGAGAGTGAAATTACCGTTAATTTTCAGCCTTTACCCTTTTCATTCAATTGCTTGCGTGCGTGCTGTCCTGGTGTTGCGGGCGGCCATGCGACAATGCCCCGGGTTTTCCGATGTCCACAGACGCCATGACCACCGCCGTTTCCCCGTCTTCCGAGCTGGTCCCGTTCGACGACATTCCGCCACAGGGATTCCTCGCCGCCGAGGCGGTGCTGGCCGGGGATGCCGAATCGCTGATCCTGTACCGCGACGGCGACCAGGTCCGGGCCTGGCTCAACGTCTGTCCGCACGCCGGCCGCCGCCTGGACTGGGCGCCGGGGCAGTTCCTCAAGAGCAGGGAAGGGCATCTGGTCTGCGCCGCGCATGGGGCGTCGTTCGATACCGGCAGCGGCGAATGCGTGGCCGGCCCCTGCCGCGGCGACACGCTGCGCGCGGTGGCGGTACGGGTGCAGGACGGCATGGTCCATCTGGCCGAATAGGCGCCGCACCGGCCGTTCGGCGGCAAAAGCCGGTGTGGCCGCCTGGCACAAGGTCGGGTCCGCCGCCGCGCCAGCCGCGCGTCGCGCAGCGTTCGGAACTGGCGGTGAAGCTGCGGACCTTGGGACCGGCGAAGTGGGGCAGGGGGACCGGCGCAGGTACACGATCCGGGCGGACATGGCCTCCCCGCGCGGGAAAGGCCGGCGATGCCGGGCTCAGAACATCAGGTTGATCATCGCCACCACCACCACGGTGTAGATCAGCGCCAGCGGGCCGCCGACGCGCCACAGCACGCGCGGCTGGTAGTTGGCCGGGCCGGTGATCATCGAGATGACCGGGTTGGAGGCGGACATCAGGTTGTTGGACGCCGACAGCGCCACGATCAGCGCGAAGGCGGTGGGGTTGCCGCCGGCCGCCAGCGCCAGGCTCACCGCGATGGGCACCATCACGATGGTCGCGCCGACGTGGCTGATCACCAGCGAGAACGCGGTGGTGAGCAGCGCCAGCGCCAGTTCCAGGGTCCAGACCGGGATGCCGGTGGGCAGGCGGTCGATGGTATGGCCGGCGATCCAGGCCGCCGCGCCGCTGGAATCCATCGCCCAGCCCAGCGGGATCAGCCCGGCCATCATGAACACCGTCTTCCAGTTGATCGAGGCATAGGCCTCGTCCATGCGCAGCACGCCGGTCAGCAGCATGCCGGCCACCCCGGTCATCAGCGTCAGCGCCACCGGCAGCTTGGAGGTCAGCGCGATCAGGATGGTGATCGCGAAGATGGTCATGGCGATCTTGAACTTGTGCGGGCGCTGTTCGCCCTTCGGGTAGTCGGTGACGACCACGAAATCGCGGCTTTCCGAGGCCTGCGCCAGGTCCTGCCAGATGCTGTGGAACACCAGCATGTCGCCGGCGCGCAGCGCGATGTTGCGCACGTCCTCGCGGATCACCTGCTTGTCGCGGTTGATCGCCAGCAGGCTGATGCCGCGCTGCTTGCGCAGCCGCAGCTCGCCGGCGCTCTTGCCGATGAAGCGCGAGGTCGGCGGCACCACCGCCTCGGAGATGCCGGCGCGGCTGGGGTTGAACAGGTCGCCCAGGGTGCGCAGGCGCGAGGACAGGCGCAGGAAGTGGTTCTGTGCGAAGTCCGCCACCTGCTGCCGCGAGCCCATCGCGCCGATCACGCTGCCGACCCAGATGCGCATGTCCGCCGGCGGCGCCAGGCGGGTGTCGTTGCCGGTCTTGAGCGCCAGCAGCAGCGGCGCGTCGTGCATGTTCTCGGCCTCGCCCAGGGTCATGCCGACCAGCGGGCTTTCCGCGGTCACCACCAGCTCGAACACGTCGCCGTCGATGCCGTAGGTCCGCGCGAAGTAGCTCTCGGTGCGCGACGGGGTGACGCCGTCGCCGGCCTGCGCCTGCTCCTCCTCTTCCCGCAGCATGCGGTCGCCGCGGAAGCGGAAGTACAGCAGCGAGGCGACCAGCAGCGCCACGCCGATCGGCAGCGGCGCGAACATGCGCAGCGGCTCGATGGTGGCCATGCCCGAGGGCAGGTTGTTGTTGGCCGAGGCCAGCAGGTCGTTGAGCAGGATCAGCGGCGAATTGCCGACCATGGTCAGCGCGCCGCCCATGACGATGGCCGCGGCGATCGGCAGCAGCAGCCGCTGCAGGTTCAGCCCGGTGCGCGCGGCCAGCCGCGAGGCGACCGGCAGGTACAGCGCCATCACCGACGGGTTCTGCATGAAGGACGAGTTCAGGCCGGCGATGGCCGTGGTCATCATCAGCAGCCGCTGTTCCATGCCGTGGGAACGGCGCAGCAGCCACGAGGCGAGCCGGTTGAGGGCGCCGGTGCGGTCCAGCCCGGCGCCGAGGATGGTGGTGGCGATGATGCTCATCACCGCGTTGCCGGAGAAACCGCCGAAGATCTCCTCCGGCGCGATCAGCCCGGTGATGCCCAGCACCACCAGCACCACCAGCGCCACCACGTCGGCTCGGATGCGCTCGAACAGGAACATCGCCATCGTGAAGCCGACCAGCCCGAGGACGAGCTTCATGTCGTTGGTCAGCGTCAGCGCGGTTTCCATGGGGTGGCGCGGTTCCTGTCGGCGTCTGCGCGGTCAGTTGCGGTCGTAGAGCAGGTCCCAGACGCCGTGGCCGAGCTTCTGGCCGCGGGTCTCGAAATGGGTCTGCGGGCGCCAGACCGGGCGCTCGACGTGGCCGCGCGGACCGGCGCGGTTGACCAGCCCCGGCGTGGCGTCGAGCACGTCCCACATCTGCTCGGCATAGTCGTGCCAGTCGGTGGCCGCATGCAAGCGGCCGCCGCTGCGCAGCTTGCGCACCAGCAGCGCGGCGAACGCCGGCTGGATCAGGCGGCGCTTGTTGTGGCGCTTCTTGTGCCACGGGTCGGGGAAGTAGATGCGGATCTCGTCCAGCGCGCCGTCGGCGATCTCCTTCTCCAGCACTTCCACCGCATCGTGGTGGTACAGGCGCACGTGGTCGGCGCCGTCCTCGGCCAGTGCGTTGAGCAGGCGGCCCACGCCCGGGGCGTGGACCTCGATGCCGATGTAGTCGCGGCTGGGGTCCTGGCGGGCGGCGAAACGCAGCGCGGCGCCGTTGCCGAAGCCGATCTCCAGCACCTTGGGCGCAGCACGGCCGAAAGTGGCGTCCAGATCGCGCGGCTGGCCGCTGAAATCCAGCCCGAAGCGCGGCCAGCGCTCGTCGAACGCGCGCTGCTGGGCCGGGGTGAAGCGGCCCTGGCGCAGCACGAAACTGCGCACCTCGCGGCGGCCCTCGGTGACCGTGAACGGCTTGGGTGGCGCCTTGGAGCCGGCGCTGGAAAACGGATCCGTCATCAGCCGACCAACCCGTCCACCGGCGAGGAGGCGCTGGCGTAGCGCTTGCGCGGGATGCGCCCGGCCAGGAACGCCTCGCGCCCGGCCTCGACCGCCTTGCGCATGGCGCCGGCCATCAGCACCGGGTTGCGGGCGCCGGCGATGGCGGTGTTCATCAGCACGCCGTCGCAGCCCAGCTCCATCGCGATGGCCGCATCGGAGGCGGTGCCGACGCCGGCATCGACGATGATCGGCACCTTGGCGTTCTCGATGATCTCGATTAGGTTGTACTTGTTCTGGATGCCCAGGCCCGAGCCGATCGGCGCGGCCAGCGGCATCACCGCGGCGCAGCCGATTTCCTCCAGGCGCTTGGCCAGGATCGGATCGTCGGAGGTGTAGACCATGACCTCGAAACCGTCGGCGACCAGCTGTTCGGCGGCCTTGATGGTCTGGATCACGTCCGGGTACAGGGTTTTCTGGTCGCCCAGCACTTCCAGCTTGGTCAGGTTGTGGCCGTCGAGCAGTTCGCGCGCCAGCCGGCAGGTGCGCACCGCGTCCTCGGCGGTGTAGCAGCCGGCGGTGTTGGGCAGGATGGCGTAACGGTCCGGCGGCAGCACGTCGAGCAGGTTGGGTTCGCCCGGGTTCTGGCCGATGTTGGTGCGGCGGATGGCGACGGTGACGATCTGGGCGCCGGCGGCCTCGGTGGCCAGCCGGGTTTCTTCCAGGTCCTTGAACTTGCCGGTTCCGGTCAACAGCCGTGACGCGTAGGTCTTGCCGGCGATGACCAGCGGATCGGTGGGGGCGTGTGCATTCATCGCCGAATTATCGCCCATCGCGCCGCCGGTTGCCGACGCGGTGCGGCGTTGCGACCGGAACGCGCTGCCTTGCCGCATCCTGCCGCGCCGGGGCCGGGTCAGCCGCCACCCAGCGCGTGCACGATCTCGACCACGTCGCCGGCGCCGAGCACGCGGCCGGCATGCTGGCCGCGCGGCACGATCTCGCCGTTGACCTCGACGGCGACCCGGCGCCCGGCCAGGCCCTCGCTGTCGAGCAGGGCGGTCACGGTGATGTCGTCCGGCAGTTGGCGGAGTTCGCCATTGAGCTTGATGTCCATGCCGTCATTCTCGCATCGGTACGCGGAAAAGGCCGCTCCATGCGGCAGCGCAGCGTGAATGGCGGCCGGTGCGGTGAAACCATTGCACCGTGCGGCGGCGTACGCTGCCGGCCGTCTTTCCCATCCGATCATTGCAGGAGCTTTACGATGCCCTCTTCCCGGTTCCGTCCGATCCGCTCGGCGATCGCGCTGGCCATTGCCCTGGCCGCCACCCCGGCGCTGGCGCAGTCGCCCTACTCGAAGACCGTGTTCTTCGGCGACAGCCTGACCGACTCCGGCCACTTTCGGCCGGTACTGATGCAGCTGGATCCGAGCGCCGCGATCGTCGGCCGCTTCACCACCAACCCGGGCTGGGTATGGTCCGAATACGTGGCCGACCACTACGGCACCAATGCCGTCTCCAACGGCAACGGCCAGGGCGGCGACAACTACGCCGTCGGTGGCGCCCGGGTGGGCGTGGACGAGGTCGGTCCGCTCGGCCTGACCCCGTCGCTGAAGACCCAGGCCAGCGCCTACCTGGCCGCCAACGGCGGCAAGGCCGATGCGAACGCGCTGTACTCGGTCTGGGGCGGCGCCAACGACCTGTTCCAGATACAGGCCAATCCTTCGCAGGCCCAGGCCATCATCGGCGCGGCGGTGACCGACCAGGTCGGCATCGTCGGTGCCCTGAGCGGCGCCGGCGCCCAGTACATCGTGGTACCCACCATCCCGGACATCGGCCTGACCCCGGCCTCCCGCGCCGGTGGCGCGGTGGCGATGGCGCAGGGCACGGCGCTGGCCAAGGCCTACAACGACGCCCTGTTCGGCGGCCTGAAGCAGGCCGGGCTGAAGGTCATCCCGGTGGATACCTTCACCATCCTGCAGGAAATCGTCGCCGATCCCGGCACCTACGGTTTCAGCAACGTCACCGGCACCGCCTGCCAGCCGCAGATCACCGCACAGTCGCTGACCTGCAACCCGACCACCTATGTCAGCCCGGATGCGGCCAACAGCTACGTGTTCGCCGATGGCGTGCACCCGACCACCGCGGCGCACCAGATCCTGGGTCAGTACGCGCTCTCGATCCTGGAAGCGCCGCGCCTGCAGCAGGTGCTCACGCATTCGGCGCAGACCACCGGACGCGCCCGCGCCGACCAGGTCAGCGGCCACCTGGCCGGACCGCAGGAAGACGGCACGACCTGGTGGGGCAACGTGCGCGGCGACATGCAGCGCTACGACCACGCCGACCTGTACGACGGCCTGGCGCCGGCCGGGCTGTTCGGCCTGGACTGGGCCCGCGGCGGCATGGTGCTGGGTGGCTTCGCCGGCTACGGCCGGATGGACGCCGACTTCGGCAACAGCGGCGGCGAATTCAAGCATTCGGACACCACCCTGGGCCTGTTCGCCGGCTGGTATGGCGACCATGCCTGGGTCAACGGCCAGGCCAGCTACAGCTGGCTGGACTACGACGTGCACCGCCAGGTCAACCTGGGGCCGGCCAAGCGCATCCACCGCGGTTCGCCGGACGGCAGCAACCTGACCGTCGCGCTCAATGCCGGTTACGAGTTCGGTGCCGAGGGCGGCCTGCGCCATGGCCCGGTGGCGGGGGTGATCTGGCAGAAGGTCAAGCTCGACGGCTATGTCGAGAGCGACCCCAGCGCCACCGCACTGGGTTACGACGACCAGGACGCGGATTCGACCGTCGGCCGCATCGGCTGGCAGCTGCGCCTCGACGGCGGCCGTGTGCAGCCGTATGCGCAGGTGACCTACGACCACGAGTTCGAGGATCGCAGCCAGGCCAGCGCCTGGTTGCAGAGCATGCCGGACGTGGGCAGCTATACCGTCCCGGGGCTGGAGTTCGACCGCGACTATGCCACCGTGGTGCTGGGCGCCCGGCTGTCGCTGCGCGGCCTGAACAGCAACATCGGCATCAGCACCACCACGATGCAGAAGGGCGCGCGCGACGCCACCCTGTTCGCCAGCTTCAGCGGCAGTTTCTGAGCCGAGGGCGGTCCGGCCAGGGCCGGGTCGCCTTGACGGGAAGCCTGTCCCGGGCTTCCCGTTCCCGCGGGCACGCCGGGCTTCCGCCCGGCGTGCTCGTTGCACTTTGGCCCGCGACCCGAATAGACTTCACTGCGCCGCGCGGGCGTAGCTCAATGGTAGAGCTGTAGCTTCCCAAGCTACTGACGAGGGTTCGATTCCCTTCGCCCGCTCCATATCGCAGCGTCTGCGCATTCGCGCCAGCGCTTCCGCGGTTTGCCGCGCAGCCGTGGCCCTGCTTCCACCTGCCCGGATCTGCGCGCCTGCCGGCACGCGCTCGCTGCTTGCGGGCGTTGTCGCCAGTCGGATCATCGACGCTGGCGAATACGGCCAGACCCTCATCTGTACCTGGCAGGCCGGAAGAAGCGCCCGTCAGGGGTCGCGCATTCGCATGGCCGCTGCCCGGCGCTCGGCGGAACGACGCGCAGACGTCATCGCCTTGTATCTGGCGCAGGCTATGCTTCGCGCTTTCCTGCCCCCTGCGCGCCGCGATGAAGCTTGCCATCCTTTCCCGCAACAGCAAGCTGTATTCGACCCGGCGCCTGGTCGAGGCCGGGCGCGAGCGCGGCCATACGGTGCGGGTGCTCGATCCGCTGCGCTGCTACATGCGCATCGCCGCCGACGGTTTCAGCATGAATTACAAGGGGCGGCCGATCACCGGCTACGACGCGGTGATCCCGCGCATCGGCGCCTCGGTGACCCGCTACGGGACCGCGGTGCTGCGCCAGTTCGAGATGATGGGCACGCGTACACCCAATCCTTCCGACGCGATCCTGCGCGCGCGCGACAAGCTGCGCGCGCACCAGATCCTGGCGGCCAAGGGCATCGACATGCCGGTGACGGTATTTGGCGACAACCCGGACGACACCGGCGACCTGTTGTCGATGCTGGGGCCGGCGCCGCACGTGGTGAAGTTGAACGAAGGCACGCAAGGGCGGGGAGTGATCCTGACCGAGAAGGCCAGCGCATCCCGCGGCATCGTGGAGGCGTTGCGCGGGCTGTACGCCAATTTCCTGGTACAGGAGTTCATCGGCGAGGCGGAAGGCGCCGACCTGCGTTGCCTGGTGGTGGGCGACCAGGTGGTGGCGAGCATGCGTCGACAGGCGCCGGAGGGCGACTTCCGTTCCAACCTGCACGCCGGTGGCAGGGCGGAGCCGGCGGTGGCCACCCGCGCCGAGCAGCAGGTCGCGGTACGCTCGGCCAAGGCGCTGGGGCTGGGTGTGGCCGGCGTGGACCTGATCCGTGCCCGGCGTGGGCCGCTGGTGCTGGAAGTCAATTCCACGCCTGGGCTGGAAGGGGTGGAGGCGGTCTGCCGGATCGATGTCGCCGGACGCATCATCGACTACCTGGGTTCCATGAAAAACCGTTGATTATCAATTGTTTGAGTCTGTGCGAGCGGGTTTCCCGGTTTTCTTCCCTTCTCTTAACAAGTGTTTAATCGGTCTGTCGGTAGTCTCCACCAGACCGCAGCTCTGCCCTCCTCAGCAGGAACGGTAATCGGGATACATCATTTCGGCCCAGGCGCTTACCTGCCTGGGCCTTGTTTTTTGTTCCGATACCTTCGCCTTGTTGCATATGACCGGGCGGGCTACATTGGCCTTTGAATTCTCAAGGAGAGACCGTCGTATGCACCGCAAGGCCATTCTTTTTGCATTGCTTGCTGTTTCCAGTACTGCCGTGGCGAGTAAGGGGACGCAGGAACTTGATGCAAAGGTTCCATTTGGCGAGCAGCGCCAGCGGATCGAAGTGGCGCTCGCCGATGGCAAAACCTACAGCGAGATCAGCCGGGAGGATCGCAGCAAAGTCGGGGCGGCACTGGCGCGCATGGCCGAGAAGCTGGGTGATGATGGCATTGCAGCGAACCTGGGAGAGGCCGACAAGGTCCAGGTATTCAACGATCAGGAACTCATCAATACCCTGCTCACCAAGGCGCGTGAAGACAGTCGCCTGATTTGCCGTCGTGAGCGCCCGATTGGCAGCAATCGTCCGCAAAATCTATGCATGACCGTGGCGCAGCGGCGCGAGGCGCGGGAGAACGCCACCAATGTCTTCCGTGAGCAGCGCAGGAGCGATGTGCCCAACGCCACACGGTGAAACTGCCAAGCTAGCCACGGTGTGTGGAGTTAATGACATGGTCCGATGGTTGGCTTGATAAAAATTGAGGTCAAAGTGCGCATTCTCGTAATCGAAGACAACAGCGACATCGCGGCCAACCTCGGGGACTACCTCGAGGATCGCGGCCATACCGTGGATTTCGCCGCCGACGGGGTCACCGGATTGCATCTTGCGGTGGTGCACGAGTTCGATGCCATCGTGCTGGATCTCAACCTTCCGGGCATGGACGGTATCGAGGTCTGCCGCAAGCTGCGCAACGAGGCGCGCAAGCAGACGCCGGTGCTGATGCTGACCGCGCGTGATTCGCTGGACAACAAGCTGGCCGGCTTCGATTCCGGCGCCGATGACTATCTGATCAAGCCGTTCGCACTGCAGGAAGTGGAAGTGCGGCTGAACGCCCTTGCCCGTCGCGGCAAGGGCGTGCATACGCGGGTGCTGGAAACCGGCGACCTGGAATACAACCTCGATACGCTGGAGGTCCGTCGCCAGGGTAAGCTGCTGCAGCTCAATCCCACCGCGCTGAAGATCCTGCAGGCGTTGATGGAAGCCTCGCCGGCGGTGGTGACGCGGCAGGAACTGGAAACCCGCGTCTGGGGCGAGGAGCTGCCTGACTCGGACTCCCTGCGCGTGCACATCCACGGCTTGCGTGCGGTGGTGGACAAGCCGTTCGACGTGCCCATGATCCAGACCCGCCATGGCATCGGTTACCGCATCGCCGCACCCGATGCCTGAAGACGCGTTGCCCAAGGGGGTGCGCCGGCGGGGACGCTACCGGCGCAGGCTGCGCAGCCGCATCATCGTCTCGTTCGTGCTGCTGGGCTTCTGCCTGACAGCGCTGTTCGCGTTCGCCACCAACTGGGCGCGTGCGCGAGTGGAGAACCAACTCGTCGAAGACGTGATGAACCGCAACATCGACGAGTTCGCGCGGCGCTTCTATACCGATCCTTCGCGCAACCCGGACCTGCCGGTGCAGCAGATGTTCGGGCGCGTGGTGAAGAGCGACAAATTCGAGAGCCTGCGCAGCGAGGAGCCGGACTGGTACGACCTGTCCGACGGCATCCATACCATCACCGGCCGCGACGAACAGGGCAACCCCTTCTCCTACAAGCTGGCGGTGCGCAAGACCGCCAACGAATGGTTCTTCCTCGCTTACGACATGACCCAGACGCTGCGCGGCGAGAGCCAGCTCAAGCGCACGCTGTACCTTTCGGTGTTGGTGTTCAGCGGACTGTCGTTGCTGATCGGCTGGTGGTCGGCTTCGCGGGTGATGCGTCCGGTATCCGATCTTGCCGCGCGCCTGCGGGCCTATCGCGGCGGCACCAGCAACCCCGAGCCGCTGGCCCAGCGGTTCCCCGACGACGAGGTCGGGCAGCTGGCCGAAGCGCTGGACGATTATTCGGCGCGCCTGACCCAGGTGGTGCAGCGCGACCGCGAGTTCAACGCGGATGTCAGCCACGAACTGCGTACGCCGTTGGCGGTGATCCGTGGCGCCACCGAGTTGTTGCTGGCTCGGCCCGGGCTGGACGAGAAGGTGCTGCAGCGCCTGCAACGCATCCAGCGTGCCGAACAGCAATGCAGTGACCTGATCGGTTCGCTGCTGCTGCTGTCGCGCAACGAACGCGGGCATGGCACCAGCAATGTCGCCCGGGTTGCCGAGCAGTTGCTGGATGCCCACCGCGCCCAGCTTGGCGGCAAGCCGCTGGAGCTGGTGCTGGAGGGCGAGCGCGGACTGGTGATCGATGCGCCGGAAGCGGCGCTGTCGGTGGCGCTCGGCAACCTGATCGGCAACGCGGTGAAGTATTCGCAGGAAGGCCAGGTGCTGGTCCGGGTACTGGACAACGCCGTCGAGGTGATCGATACCGGCCCCGGCCTCAGCGAGGAGGACGCGGCCAGCCTGTTCCAGCGTGGCTACCGTGGTACCCATGCGGGGCATTCGCAGGGCGGCGGCATCGGATTGTCGATCGTCAGCCGCCTGTGTGCGTTGTATGGCTGGCAGGTGAGCGTGCGCCCGGGGAGTTCGTGCGGCGTGGTGGCCACATTGACGTTCCAGCCTTCGCCGATTGAGCAAGCGACCAAGGCCTGACCGGTGCCCGGTGTGTTCCCGGCGGCCCGCAGCGCGATACGCCTCAGACTCCGGCCATTGACCGATGTAGGAGCGACGTAAGTCGCGACCAATGAATTGGCCGACCGCGCTTCCGCTATCAGAAGGCCTGTCTCCGGCAAGCCCAGGCTTTCTCCCGGACAAGGAGAATGCATGTGCCCGGGCGGTTGGATCGCCGGAGTGGCGCACGCGTTGTATTCCGTCTTGGAAGACTCATTTGAAGAACCGGCGACTGATAGTCGTTCCTGCGCCGTGTTGCGGCTGGAACTGGGCATGTCATCGATTCCGGCAATGCCCCGGCGGTATTGCGAGAGGGGAGTGCGCATAGCGGGAGCCTTATCCCGGCACGAGCTTCCATGCCGCCCGATCAAGGGCATCCGCGGCTGGAAGCCGCTCCCGCCAAGGGGTCATTGCGGCTCCCACCACATCGATCGCGGCTGATGTCGCTCCTGCAGCTCCCTGCCGTTGTAGGGGCGACGTCAGTCGCGAGCTTTTTGCGGACACCCGTGCCGGAACTGCGCTCCCACCAGCACTCGCGAATCGTATCCAGAAGGAGGACGAATACCGCTTCCGCTGTGTGCTGCCACTGACACTTGCAGCTGGTGGGCCTCAGCCCTGACGCATCGCCGCAGCGAATGCCCGATAGCGTGCATCGAGGCTGCGAACGGCCTCGTCCAGGTGTGCCGGGTCGCCGTCGTTGCTGATCACATCATCGGCCAGCGCCAGCCGCTGCTCGCGATTGGTCTGTGCGGCGATCATGCGATCGGCCAGTTCCGCATCGATGCCGTCGCGCTGCATCAACCGTGCATGCTGCACCGGCTCAGGCGCATCGACGACCAGGATCCGGTCCAGCCAGGGATAGTGCTGGCGCCCACCGGCCTCGGCCAGCAACGGAATGGCGGCGATCGCATAGGGGCTGGTCGCCGCTTCGCAGATTTCGCGTACCCGCTTGCGGATCGCCGGGTGGGTGATGGATTCCAGCAGTTGCCGAGCCTCGGTGGAGGCGAACACGCGTTCGCGCAACTGCGCGCGGTCCAAGGTGCCGTCGGACAGCAGGACCTGCGCTCCGAAGTGGTTGGCGATCTGCTCCAGTGCCGGACTGCCGGGAGCAACCACTTCCCGCGCTGCCAGATCGGCATCGGCAACGACGATGCCCAATGCCTCGAAGCGGCGGCTGACCTCGCTCTTGCCGGCGGCGATGCCTCCAGTAAGTCCAACGATGAAGTCGCTCATACCAAGTCCATCAGTGATAGTCCTCTTCACGTTGATGCCGGATGGCGAGGATGGTCACGGTATCCTGGTCTTCGATCTCGAACAGGGCGACATAGCCGGAAACCCCGTGGCCGATGATCAGTTCGCGCAGGAAAGGATTTGCCGGGTCAACCTTCCTGCAACTGAAGGGCGAGAATGCCAGCAGTTCCATGGCGTGCCGTATGGCGGCCAGGGCATCCGCTGCGGGGGCAACACCGGAACGTTCCAGTAGGTAATCGTAGAGCCTGAGTAGATCGTCCTCGGCTTCTTCCGTGAAGCGGATCCTGAAGCTCATTTCGGAACGACTGCCTTGGACGAAGCGGCACGGAGCCTGGCCTCAAGCTTCTCCAGCACTTCGGAGGCCTCGACGTAGCGCCCATGCTGTCGTGCGGATGCCCGGGAAGCCAGGCCACGGGAAACGAATTCCGCGTGCATGTGCCTGTGGGCGATCTCGCTACGGATGGAGCTTTCCACGAAGCTGGACAGGCTTTCCCCGTCTTCGAGGACCTGTTCGGCCGAACGCCTTAGCTCGGGGTCCACCCTCACAGGCGGTAACGTCGCGGTCTTCATTGCAGCACCGTTGCATCGCATATGTGACGCAATGATGGCGCTTGTGATGGGGGGCTGCAAGTGAAAAGGAAGAGCTACCCCAGTCCGGCCAGCCGCAGATATCCGCCTACAAGCTGTTCGCCCCAGAAAAACACGATCCAGCCGGCAATCGCCAGATACGGGCCGAAAGGGATGGGCGTGGCGCGGTCGCGGCCGCGCGAGGCCAGCCAGATCGAACCGATGATCGCACCCACAAGCGACGACAGCAGGATGATCGGCAGGATGCCCTTCAGCCCGCACCAGGCCCCCAGTGCCGCGAGCAGCTTGAAGTCGCCGTGGCCCATGCCTTCCTTGCCTGTGATCTGCTTGAACAACCACCAGACGCTCCACAGGGACAGGTAGCCGGCGATCGCGCCCAGCAGTGCCGGCTTGGCCGGCATGTACAGGTTGTCCAGGCTGCCGATCAATCCCAGCCACATGAGTGGCAGGGTGAGCTGATCGGGCAGCAACTGGGTGCGCAGGTCGATGCCGGACAGCGCAATCAGGAAACAGGTCAGCACGATGGCGCCGAAACCCTGCCAGCCGAAGCCGAACTGCCAGACACTGGCAACCACCAGCAGCGCGGTCAATGCCTCCACGAGCGGGTACTGGATGGAAATCGGGGCGCTGCAATGGCGACACTTGCCACGCTGCAGCAGCCAGCTGAACAGCGGGATGTTCTCGTACCACGCCAGCTTGTGCTTGCAATGCGGGCAGTGCGAAGGTTCGACCACGATCCCCGGCGGTGGCGGTTCGTAGATGTCGGGCTCTTCGAGCGCTTCGCGCGCGTCGCGCTTCCACTGCCACTCCATGCGCTTGGGCAGGCGCAGGATCACCACATTGAGGAAGCTGCCGATCAGCAGCCCCAGCCCAGCCGCGGCGGGGTAGCCGAGGCCGGGATGCTGGTCTAGAAATGCCATTGATTGCTTATCCGACCACCGCGCCGAGCTTGAAGATCGGCAAGTACATGCCGATGACCATGCCGCCAACGATGGTGCCGATGAATACCATGATCAAAGGTTCCAGCAGGCTGCTCAGCGCATCAACGGCATTGTTCACTTCCTGCTCGTAGTACTCGGCTACCTTGAACAGCATGGAATCCAGAGCGCCGGCTTCCTCGCCGATGGCGGTCATCTGGATCACCATGTGCGGAAACAGATTCATCTGTTTCATCGCCATGTTGACTGGGTAGCCCACCGACACATCGTCACGCATGCGTAGTACGGCTTTCTCGTAGACGGTGTTGCCGGTGGCGCCGGCAACGATACCCAGAGCTTCGACCAGCGGTACGCCGGCCTTGAAGGTCACAGCTGTGGTGCGGGCAAAACGGGCGACCGCGCTGTTATGCATGATCTGGCCGATCACGGGGACCTTCAGGATCAATCGGTCCATCGTGTGCTGCATGGACGGCGAACGTTTGTAAGCGAATATGAAGCCGCCCAGTGCGCCGCCAACGATCAGCAGCATCAGCCACCAGTAAGACACCATGAAGCGCGAGGCTGAAACGATCAGCTGGGTGAAGGCCGGCAAGTCGGCACCGAAGCCTTTGAAAACATCCTCGAACTGTGGGACCACGAAGATCAGCAGGATTGCGCTGACGATCAGGGCTACGGCCATGACCATCGCTGGATAAAACAAAGCCTTCTTGATCTTGCCCTTGAGGGTCTCGATGTTTTCCTTGTAGTTGGCGATGGTCTCCAGCACCGTTTCCAGCACGCCAGCACCTTCACCAGCCTTGACCAGGTTGCGGTACAGCTCGTCGAACTGCACGGGATGCTTGCTGATGGCTTCATACAGCGATGAGCCGCCTTCGATGTCGGTGCGGATCTGGCCGACCATCTTCTTCATGCGTGGGTTCTTGTGACCCTCACCGATGATCTCCAGCGCACCCACGATCGGGACGCCAGACTTCATCATCGTCGCCATCTGGCGACTGAAGAAGGCGATGTCCTTGGTCTTGATCGTGCTGCCAGTGGAGCCGAACAAAGGCTTGGGCTTGGGCTTGACCACGCTTGGCGTGATGCCTTGCTTGCGAAGTTCTGCACGCAGCATGTTGGCGTTCTTCGCCTGCTGCTCGCCCTTCATCTTCACGCCACGTTTGTCGGTCCCCTCCCAGACAAACGGAAGCATCTGGCTAGTGTTGCGAGACACCGGCTCTTTCTTGATCGCGCTACGGGTTACGGCCATCGATGTTCTCCCCGCCCGGACCATCCCCAGGCCGGGCATACCGTCGCATGGTAGCCGGTTCCGGGGCGTACGACATCCTGCCTGGCGGCAATCGTGCCGCCGATCACGCTTGGTGTCGCATGCTGACCGCGCGGATAAGGACGCTGGGCCGGATGCGGAGGATGTGACGGCAGAGGTCATAAAGTGACAAAAATCGTCAATTAGTCGTGCGTATCGCATTTGCGCATTCAGGGGCTTCCATTCCTTGGAGTTGCTGCCATCATTGCGCCGGGGAGTCTTGGGGGTGTGCCGGGGTCTGGCACGCAACCTGCTTTGAAATCACCCCGCATGGAGCGGTAGCGTGATTGCACAACCGCTCTTGTCCACCCATCAAAACCTCTAGGGGATGTACACATGAAGAAGCAGCAGGGTTTTACGCTGATCGAATTGATGATCGTGGTTGCGATCATCGCCATCCTGGCCGCCATTGCGTTGCCGGCATACCAGAACTACATCAAGCGCGCCAAGGTTTCCGAGGGCATTACCGCAGCCTCGGCCTGTAAGGGTTCGATCGCCGAGTATGTGGCCAACATGAACGAGTACCCGGCAGACGCCGCCGCGGCCGGTTGCGACAACTTCACGGCTACCCAGTACGTCACCACCTTGGAAGTGGGTACAGCTGGTGAGGTCACCGTCACCTATGACAACGTAGGTAGTGGCGTGGATGGAGCGACCTACGTGCTTGAGCCGGGTCCGGGCGCTGATCCGGCAGATGGCCAGATCACCGAGTGGATCTGCACCAACAGCACCGTCGAAAGCCAGCTGTTGCCGGCCAGCTGCCGTTAATTTTGTGTAACTGTTTTGGAAAAAGCCCCGCCTCGGCGGGGCTTTTTTCATTTGCTTGGCCTCACGGTGCACGGTCTACTCATGGGTTGGCTCGTACTCGTGGCTTGTTTCTTCATAACAGTAGCGTCGGTCGTGCTGGGTCACCAGTTCGTTTGCCGTGATGATCGTATGCAGCCGGGCCCGAGGTGGTAAGCACTCAGGTTCACGGAAGTCGGTTGCTTGGATAATATTTCTCAGCGCCGAGGCTGGTGCGACTTGCGGGATAGTGACATGGGTGTAGCGGCGTACCGGCCATGGAGGTCAACATCAGCATCGGGGTGCGCAAGTGTGCTTTTACGGTAATCTGCGCGAGTCCTGCGGGGGAGTGTGATGAATACAGTTGTTTCCGCCAATCTGGTAGGTATCACCGGCATCGCCCGTCGCCTGGTCCAGGACGGGGCGATCGAGGAGGGGGCCGCGCGTACCGCGATGGCGCAGGCGACGGCGGCGAAGACGCCGCTGGCGCAATGGTTCGCCGAAAAGAAGCTGGTGACGGCAGCGCAGCTGGCGGCGGCCAATGCGGTGGAATTCGGCATGCCGCTGATGGATGTATCGGCATTCGATGCCAGCCAGAACGCGATCAAGCTGGTCAGCGAGGAGCTGCTGCGCAAGCACCAGGTGCTGCCGCTGTTCAAGCGCGGTGGCAAGCTGTTCGTCGGTACCAGTAACCCGACCCAGTCGCTGGACGAGATCAAGTTCCACACCAACCTGGTGGTGGAGCCGATCCTGGTGGACGAAGACCAGATCCGTCGCACCCTGGAGCAGTGGCAGGCCAGCAACGACACGCTGGGAGATGCGCTGGGTGGTGGCGACGATGACATGGGCGACCTGGAGGTGTCGGCCGGTGACGAGGACGTGGGTGCTGGCGGCGACAGCGGTGTCGATGCCAAGGGCGACGACACCCCGGTGGTGAAGTTCGTCAACAAGGTGCTGGTGGATGCGATCCGCAAGGGCGCATCGGATATCCATTTCGAGCCCTACGAGGACGACTACCGCGTCCGCTTCCGCATCGATGGCCTGCTCAAGAACGTGGCCAGGGCGCCGGTGAAGTTGAACCAGCGCATCGCCGCACGCCTGAAGGTGATGTCGCAGCTGGACATCGCCGAAAAGCGCGTGCCGCAGGACGGTCGCATCAAGCTCAACCTGTCCAAGAGCAAGCAGATCGACTTCCGCGTCAGTACCTTGCCGACCCTGTTCGGCGAGAAGATCGTGCTGCGTATCCTCGACGGCAGCGCCGCCAAGCTGGGCATCGACAAGCTCGGCTACGAGGAGGATCAGCAGCGGCTGTTCCTGGAGGCGATCCACAAGCCCTACGGCATGGTGCTGGTGACCGGCCCGACCGGCTCGGGCAAGACGGTGTCGCTGTATACCGCGCTGGGCATCCTCAACGATGAGACCCGCAACATCTCCACCGCCGAGGACCCGGTGGAAATCCGCCTGCCCGGTGTCAACCAGGTGCAGCAGAACAACAAGCGCGGCATGACCTTCGCCGCGGCGCTGCGTTCGTTCCTGCGACAGGATCCGGACATCATCATGGTCGGCGAAATCCGCGACCTGGAAACGGCGGAGATCGCCATCAAGGCGGCGCAGACCGGTCACATGGTGCTGTCCACCCTGCATACCAACGACGCACCGCAGACCATCGCGCGCCTGATGAACATGGGCATCGCGCCGTACAACATCACCTCGTCGGTGACGCTGGTGATCGCCCAGCGCCTGGCGCGGCGCCTGTGCAGCCACTGCAAGAAGCCGGTGCAGTTGCCGGAGAACGCCCTGCTTGCCGAAGGCTATACCCCCGAACAGATCGCCGCGGGCATCGAGTTGTACGAGCCGGTGGGATGCGACGACTGCACCGAGGGCTACAAGGGGCGTACCGGCATCTACCAGGTGATGCCGATGAACGACGACATCGCCGCCATCGTGCTGGCCGGCGGCAACGCGATGCAGATCGCCGAGGCGGCGCAGAAGGTGGGGGTCAACGACCTGCGCCAGTCGGCACTGAAGAAGGCGGCGCAGGGCATCACCAGCCTGGCCGAGATCAACCGCGTCACCAAGGATTGAGGGCCGGTCACGCGTTTGTCGGTGCGGCGCATCGTTCCGTGCGGGCAATGGGGGGCGGCGGCGTCAGTCATGACCGGGGGCCCCTGCGCGAGTCCTGTCGCGACTGGCGTCGCTCTTAAAGCGTGCAGGCCTGCCGGTTCCAATCCATGCCGGGCTTCTTGGGCTGATGGTGCGGCACGGAGGGCGAAGCCACCCCCGAAAGGCGCGTGTCCGCTGGCGAAGGTAGGAGCGACGTCAGTCGCGACGGGCTTTCCCGGCCAGGCCCGGTCGCGACTGACGTCGCTCCTGCGGTATATGGGGGTTGCAGGGGCGGGCGTGGTCCCGCCTCAATCCATGCCGAGCTTCTTGAGCTTGTAGCGCAGTGCGCGGAAGGTGATGCCGAGCTGGGCGGCGGTCTTGGTCTTGTTCCAGCGGTTTTCTTCCAGTGCCTTCTGGATCGCCACGCGCTCCATCTGCTCGATGTACGAGGGCAGCGCCGAGGTGGACGGGTCGATGTCGGCCACGGCTTCCTGTGCTGCCACGGTGCCCTGGGAAGCCGCTCGCGCGGTGGCCTGCGGCAGGCGCAGGTCGCTGGCGCCGATGCTGTCGTCCTCGGCCAGCGCAAGCGCGCGTTCGAGGATGTTCTCCAGTTCGCGCACGTTGCCGGGGAAGCCGTAGCCGGCCAGCGCCTCGAGCGCGGAGGGCGACAGCAACGGGGTGGGGCGGCCGTGCGACTTGGCCAGCCGCGACAGGATCGAGGCCGCCAGTTGCGGCAGGTCGCCGCCGCGCTCGCGCAGCGGCGGTACCCGCAGTTCGATCACGTTGATGCGGTAGTACAGGTCGTGGCGGAAGCGGCCGTCCTCGACCAGGTCGGCCAGGTCCTTGTGGGTGGCCGAAAGGATGCGCACGTCGACCGGAACCTCGGCGGCGGCGCCGACCGGGCGTATCGACTTCTCCTGGATCGCGCGCAGCAGTTTGACCTGCATCTGCAGCGGCAGTTCGGCCACTTCATCCAGGAACAGGGTGCCGCCGTGCGCGGCCTGGAACAGGCCGGGCTTGTCGGCGTGGGCGCCGGTGAAGCTGCCGCGTTTGTGGCCGAAGAACTCGCTTTCCATCAGCTCGGCCGGGATCGCGCCGCAGTTGACCGGCACGAACGGCCCGGAAGCACGCGCGCCCTGTTCGTGGATGGTGCGGGCGACCAATTCCTTGCCGACGCCGGATTCGCCCAGGATGTAGACCGGCGCCTGGCTGCGCGCGACCTTGGCGATGGTGGCGCGCAGTTCGTCCATGGCCGGCGAGTCGCCGAGCAGGCGCGCGGCCTGTTCCGGCGGCGGCGGGGGCGGGGCGGGACGTTCGGTGTTGTTGAGTTCCAGCGCATGCTTGACCAGGCCGCGCAGCACGCCGATGTCCACCGGCTTGCTGACGAAGTCGAATGCGCCGGCCTTCAGCGCTTCCACCGCCAGGTCCATGCTGCCGAAGGCGGTGATCATCGCCACCGGGGTGCGGGGGTGGTTGCGCGAGATTTCGGTGACCAGTTCGATGCCGTTGCCGTCGGGCAGCCGCATGTCGGTGATGCACAGGTCGTAGGGATTGCTGGCCAGCAACTCGCGGGCCTCGGCCAGGTTGGCGGCGGTGCTGATGCGGAGTCCCATGCGTCCCAGGGTAAGGACCAGCAGTTCACGGATATCGCGTTCGTCGTCGACGACCAGGGCGCTACGGGTTTCGTTCATGAACGGAAAGATAGCCGAGTGTGGCGATTGCCGACAAATCCCGGCAGTTTGAGGCGCGCCGCGCGCCTGGTTCAGCCGGGCAGGATGGTATGCGGGCCGGGCAGGATCACCCGGAAGCAGGCGCCGCCGGCGGGGACCGGGACGTACTCCAGCTGGGCCTGGTTGGCCCGGCACAGCTCCCGGGCGATATACAGCCCCAGGCCGGTGCCATGCTCGGAGGTGGTGAAGAACGGGCGGAACAGCTGCGCGGCGACGGCTTCGGGAATCCCGGGGCCGCGGTCCATCACGTCGACCACCGCATGCCGCTCCAGGGTGGCCACGCGCAGTCGCACCCGTGCCGGTTCCTCGGCGATGCGGCCGTATTTGAGCGCGTTGTGCACCAGTGCGGTGAGGATCTGGTACAGGTGCCTGGGGTCGACCAGGGCCTGTACCGAGGACTGGCTGACGATGGTCTCCAGGCTGTCGGTCTCGATCGACAGGGTCTGCCGGTACTCGAGCACGAAGCGGCGCACGAACGCGGCCAGGTCCAGGTTCTCCGGGTTGGCGCGCTCGCGCCGGGCCAGGCCCAGCACGCTTTCGACGATGCCGTTGGTGCGCTGGCATTGCTGGTGGATGATCTGCAGCAGGCGCCGGTCGGCGTCGCCGATGCCGGTGGATTCCTCCAGCAGCTGGGTGGCGTAGTTGATCGCGGCCAGCGGGTTGCGGATCTCGTGCGCCAGGCTGGCCGAGAACCGGCCCAGCGTGGAAAGGGTCAGCGACTCGGCGCGGCGCGAGACCACGGTGGAGTCGTCCAGGAACACCAGGGTCAGGTCGCTGTCGGCCAGCAGCCGGGCGAAGCGCGGCTGCACTTCCGGCTGCTCGGGCGACAGCTGCAGCGGGGTTTCGTCCTGGTTCCAGCCGTTGCGCCAGCGCTGCAGGCGGCGGGACAGCTCCGGGGCGACGCTGGCCAGGTCCAGGCGGCCGCCGGGGATCTCGCCGTCGGTGTCGCCGAGCAGCAGCGAGGCGGCCTCGTTGGCCAGGGTGATGCGGTTGCCGGCGTTGACCACCAATACCCCGGTGCGCATGCGGCGGATGATCAGCTCGTTGATCTCGAACAGGTTGGCGACTTCGGCGCCGCGCCGTTCGGCCAGCTGCTGGTTGCGGCGGGCGCGGTGGCCGATCTGGTAGCTGATGTAGGCCAGTGCCAGGTAGCTGGTGACGAACATCGCCAGTTCGGCCGCGGTACGGGTGGCGTTGCCGCCCTCCACCGCCCGCCAGACGAACTCCACCACGGTGGCGACGCTGGCCAGCAGCGCGATGGTCAGCCCGCGTGCGAGCGGCAGCAGCATCGCCGCGGCGGCGATGTTGAACAGCAGCGACATCGAGATGCCGGCGCTGGCCCCCGGCAGGGCATGGGTGAGCAGGGTGGCGGCGAGGATGTCCACGCCCACGCTCCAGAACACGATGGTATGCAGCCAGCGTTCGTTGCGGCCCCAGAACAGCAGTGCCGCCGCGACCAGCAGGTAGCCGATCGAAACCAGGTGGGCCAGGCGCGGATGGTGCGGTTCGCCCACCAGCGCGGTCAGCGGGCTGAACAGCAGCGCGGCGATCAGCGAGGCCACCAGCACCCGGTACAGGGCGAAGAAATAGAGTTCGCGCCGCGGAATCGATTCGATGCGGTCGATCAATGAAGCGCTGGGTGACACGCCCGAACTCCCCTTCTGGCTGTCGGGCAGTATAGGCATGGGCGGCGCTCGCGCGATCGGCCGGCCACATCCGCCGGCCATGCCGCCGCGCGGTTGCGGCCGGCCGGGGCTGCCGGGCGCTTGCCGGGGGTTCCGGCAACTGCCTGAAAAATCGCCGGAAAATCGCCGGAACCGGCGATTTGTATGGTCTTCTTTTGCGCCCCGGCGCCGGCTCGGCCACAATAGTGGGCCCGCTCGCGGTCCACGCTGGCGCCCCTGGAGGGCCCCGTGGTGCTGCGTGCGGTCGTTCCTATTCCCACGGTGACGCATGAATTTCCACGAATACCAGGCGAAACAACTGTTTGCCGATTACGGCATCCCGGTCCCGGCCGGACGCGTCGCGTCCACGGCCGATGAAGCGGTCGAAGCGGCCAAGTCCTTGGGCAATGGCCC
This sequence comes from Xanthomonas chitinilytica, assembly GCF_026107455.2. Lineage (GTDB taxonomy): Bacteria > Pseudomonadota > Gammaproteobacteria > Xanthomonadales > Xanthomonadaceae > Stenotrophomonas > Stenotrophomonas chitinilytica. The sequence goes on from NZ_JAPCHY010000003.1 coordinate 335,620, forward strand.
CTGGATGGTCAAGGCGCAGATCCACGCGGGCGGTCGCGGCAAGGCCGGTGGCGTGAAGTTCTGCAAGACCACCGACGACGTGAAGGCCGCCGCAGAGAAGATGCTCGGCACCAAGATGGCCACCTACCAGTCCGCAGGCGTCGCCCTGCCGGTCAACCTGGTGCTGGTCACCGAAGCCGGCGAGATCGCCAAGGAACTGTACCTGTCGGTGCTGGTGGATCGCGATACCCGCTCGATCACCTACATCGTCTCCAGCGAAGGCGGCGTGGACATCGAGCAGGTGGCCGCCGAGACCCCGGAGAAGATTCACACCCTGAACGTCGATTTCGTCGAAGGCTTCCAGCCGTACCAGGGCCGCGAGATCGGCTTCAAGATGGGCCTCAACGCCAAGCAGTCCAACCAGCTGGCCAAGATCATGGGCGGCCTGTTCGCCCTGTTCAACGCCAAGGACCTGTCGCTGGTCGAGCTGAACCCGCTGGCGATCCTGGACAGCGGCGACCTGTACGCGCTGGACGGCAAGGTCAACTCCGACGACAACGCCACCTTCCGCCACAAGGACCTGGCCGACATGCGTGACACCACGCAGGAAGACGAGGCCGAAGTGCGCGCCAGCCAGTTCGACCTGAACTACGTGACCATGGACGGCAACATCGGCTGCATGGTCAACGGCGCCGGCCTGGCGATGGCCACCATGGACGTGATCGCGCTCAACGGCGGTTCGCCGGCCAACTTCCTGGACGTCGGTGGCGGCGCCACCAAGGAGCGCGTGACCGAGGCGTTCAAGCTGATCCTGTCCTCGGACAAGGTCAAGGCGATCTTCGTCAACATCTTCGGTGGCATCGTCCGTTGCGACATGATCGCCGAGGGCATCATCGCCGCAGTGAAGGAAGTGGACGTCAAGGTCCCGGTCGTGGTCCGTCTGGAAGGCACCAACGTCGAAGCGGGCAAGAAGCTGCTGGCCGAATCCGGCCTGGCCATCACCCCGGCCGACGACATCAACGACGGCGCCAAGAAGGCCGTTGCTGCTGCTGCCGCCTGAGCCCACCGCGAATCCTAGGAAAGAATCATGTCTGTCTTGATCAACAAGAACACCAAGGTGATCGTGCAGGGCTTCACCGGCCAGCAGGGCACCTTCCACGCCACCCAGATGGTGGAATACGGCACCCAGGTCGTCGGTGGCGTGACCCCGGGCAAGGGCGGCACCACCCATATCGAACTGCCGGTGTTCAACACCGTGCGTGAGGCCGTCGAATCCACCGGTGCCGACGCTTCGGTCATCTACGTCCCGCCGCCGTTCGCGGCCGACGCGATCCTGGAAGCGGCCGCGGCCGGCATCAAGGTCATCGTCTGCATCACCGAAGGCATCCCGGTGCTGGACATGCTGCGCGTGAAGAACGTGCTCAAGCAGCATCCGGACGTGGTGCTGGTCGGCCCGAACTGCCCGGGCATCATCACCCCGGGCGAGTGCAAGATCGGCATCATGCCGGGCCACATCCACACCCCGGGCAAGATCGGCATCGTCTCCCGTTCGGGCACTCTGACCTATGAAGCCGTCAAGCAGACCACCGCTGCCGGCCTGGGCCAGTCGACCGTCATCGGCATCGGCGGCGACCCGATCAACGGCCTGAACTTCGTCGACTGCCTGAAGCTGTTCAACGAAGACCCGCAGACCGAAGGCATCATCATGGTCGGCGAGATCGGCGGTGCGGCCGAGGAAGCCGGCGCCGAGTACATCAAGAACCACGTGAAGAAGCCGGTCGTCGGCTTCATCGCCGGTGCCTCGGCCCCTCCGGGCAAGCGCATGGGCCACGCCGGTGCGATCGCCTCGGGCGGTTCCGGTACCGCTGCCGGCAAGTTCGCGGCGATGGAAGCCGCTGGCGTCAAGACCGTCCGTTCGCCGGGCGACCTGGGTGCCGCGATCGCCGAGCTGGTCAAGTAAGACCGGCTTCGCGCGAGACGAAGAAGGCCGCCTCCGGGCGGCCTTTTTCGTGGTCTTTCGTCGGGGTGGTCGGTGCCCTCGGCGGTCGCGACTGGCGTCGCTCCTGCAGGGGCGGGGAGACGTTGCAGGAGCGACGCCAGTCGCGACCCTGGCCCGGGTCGTGGCGACCGCGCCCATCGGCATGGCGCACGAAGGCTTCGCCGGACGGATATCCGGAATCGCTCCCGCGCAGGACAGGCGCGCGCTTGACCGGCGTCAGGGCTCCCGGGCGCGCCGCCGCCTACGCTGCCTTGCCGGTTGGGCGGGCTGCTGCGGGGGAAAGGACATGCACGATCTGAGGACGTTCCTGGCGTTGCTGCGCCAGCGCGGACAGTTGCTGGACGTGGAGGCCGCCGTGGACCCGGTGCTGGAAAGCACGGCGCTGAGCCAGCGCGCGCTGCGCGAGCAGGGACCGGCACTGCTGATGCGGCACCCGCTGGGATCGGCGCATCCGTTGCTGGGCAACCTGTTCGGCCACCGCCGCCGCATCGAACTGGCGCTGGGCGGACGCCCGCTGGCCTCGCTGCGCGAACTGGGCGAACTGCTGGCGGCGATCAAGGAACCGCGCTGGCCGTCGTCGCTGAAGGACGCATTGCGTTCGTGGCCGGAGCTGGCGCAGCTGGCCAACGTCGCACCGCGGCGCGTGCCCGAGGCGGCGTTCAACGAGCTGGTGCTGGAGCGCGACGACATCGACCTGGCGCGGTTGCCGATCCAGCATTGCTGGCCGGAAGACATCGACCGCTTGATCACCTTCGGCATGGTGGTCACGCGCGGGACGACGCAGGCGCGGCAGAACGTGGGCATCTACCGCCAGCAGCCGATCGGCCGCAACCGGGTGATCATGCGCTGGCTGGCGCACCGCGGCGGGGCCCAGGACCACGCCAGCTGGCAGGCCGCCCATCCGGACAGGCCGTTCCCGGTGCTGGTCGCCATCGGTGCCGATCCGGCGACGATGCTGGCGGCGGTGGCGCCGGTACCCGATACCCTGTCCGAATACGAGTTCGCCGGGCTGCTGCGCGGCGCACGCACGCAGCTGTGGCGCAGCGAAACGACCGGGCTGGATGCGCCGGCCGGGGCCGAGATCGTGCTGGAGGGCTTCATCCACCCCGGCGATACCGCCCTGGAAGGACCGTTCGGCGACCACACCGGCTACTACAACGCGCAGGCGCACTTCCCGGTACTGACCATCGAGCGCATGCGCCTGCGCGGCGATGCCATCTACCACGGCAGCTACATGGGGCGTTCGCCGCTGGACGAGCCGTCGGTGCTGTCGGCCGCGCTCAACGATGTATTCGTGCCGATACTGCGCAAGGTGTTCCCGGAGATCGTCGATTTCCACCTGCCGCCGGAGGCCTGTTCGTACCGGCTGGCGGTGGTGAGCATCCGCAAGCAGTATCCCGGCCATGCGCGGCGGATCATGATGGGCGTCTGGTCGTACCTGCGGCAGTTCACCTATACCAAGTTCGTGATCGTCACCGACGAGGACATCGACGTGCGCGACTGGGGCCAGGTGCTGTGGGCGCTGTCCACCCGGGTCGATCCGGCGCGCGACGCGCTGCTGGTGGAAAACACGCCCATCGACTACCTGGATTTCGCCAGCCCGGTGTCGGGGCTGGGGTCCAAGCTCGGGCTCGATGCCACCGGCAAGTGGCCTGGCGAGACCTCCCGCCCGTGGGGGCGGCCGATCCGTCCGGACGCGGCGGTGGAGCGGCGGGTGGAAGCGCTGTGGGCCGCGCTGTGGCAGGCCCGCGCCGGCGGCGATGGCCGCGGACACCTGGCGCCGACCTGACCCATGTCAACGACAGCGCGGACGAGGCTGCCGATGATGGCGCGGTCACGTCAGCGGGAGGGAGCGCATGCAACTGGTATGTCCGGCCGGCAACCTGCCGGCCCTGCAGGCGGCGGTGGATGCCGGCGCCAATGCGGTCTATGCCGGGTTCCAGGACCAGACCAACGCCCGCGCGTTTCCGGGGCTGAACTTCAGCGAGGCCGAACTGCGCGCGGGCATCGCCTATGCGCATGCCCGCGGCGCGCAGGTGTACCTGGCGTTGAATACCTATCCGGACAGCGCGCGCCTGCCGGTCTGGCGCGGCGCGGTGGACCGCGCCGCCGGGCTCGGCGCCGATGCCATCATCGCCGCGGAGATGGCGGTGCTGGACTACGCCGCCCGCCGCCATCCGGACCTGCCGCGGCATCTTTCGGTGCAGGGCTCGGCCACCAGCGCGCCGGCGCTGCGTCATGCCCACGAGCGTTTCGGCATCGCCCGTGCGGTGCTGCCGCGGGTGTTGTCGATCCAGCAGGTGGAGCGCCTTTGCGCCACCGCGCCGGTGCCGCTGGAAGTGTTCGCCTTCGGCAGCCTGTGCATCATGGTCGAGGGCCGCTGCCAGCTGTCCAGCTACGTCACCGGTGCTTCGCCCAACCGTCACGGGGTGTGTTCGCCGGCGCGCTTCGTGCGCTGGGAGGAACATGCCGGCAATGCCCGCAGCGTGCGCCTGAACGGGATGCTGATCGACCGTTTCGCCGATGCCGAGCCGGCCGGCTATCCCACCGTCTGCAAGGGCCGCTACGAAGTCGGCGGCGAGGTGTTCCATGCGCTGGAGGAACCGACCAGCCTCAACACGCTGGAGCTGATCCCGCGGCTGGCCGCCGCCGGCGTGGCGGCGCTGAAGATCGAGGGACGGCAACGCGGCGTGGCCTACGTCCGGGCCGTGGCCGGCACCTGGCGCAAGGCGCTGGACGCGCACCTGGCCGCACCGGAGCGGTGGGCGCCGCAACCGGGCTGGCAGCAGGCGCTGTCGGCCCATGCCGAAGGCCAGCAGACCACGCTTGGCCCCTATCACCGCGCCTGGCATTGAACCGATGAAACTCAGTCTTGGACCGTTGCAGTACTTCTGGCCGCGCGAACGCACGCTGGCGTTCTACCGCGAGGCGATGCGGTGGCCGCTGGACATCGTCTACCTGGGCGAGACGGTGTGCGGCAAGCGCCGCGAACTGCGCACCCGCGACTGGTTGGCGCTGGCCGAGGACATGGCCGGCAGCGGCAAGCAGGTGGTGCTGTCCACGCTGGCGCTGATCGAGGCCGAGTCCGAACTGGGCGTGCTGCAGCGGCTGGTGCGCGACGGCCGCTTCCTGGTGGAAGCCAACGACATGGCGGCGGTACAGCTGTGCCGCGAAGCCGGACTGGGCTTCGTCGCCGGGCCGACCCTGAACGTCTACAACCACCACGCGCTGGCGATGCTGGTCGAGGACGGCCTGCAGCGCTGGGTGCCGCCGGTGGAGCTGGGCCGGCAGCTGCTGCAGGAACTGCGCGCGCGGATGCCCGGGACCGGGGCCGCGATGCCGGAGCTGGAACTGATCGCCTGGGGCCGCTTGCCGCTGTCGTATTCGGCGCGCTGCTTCACCGCGCGTGCGCTGGACCTGCCCAAGGACCAGTGCGGCTTCCGCTGCATCGACTACCCCGACGGCCTGCCGCTGGCCACCCGCGAGGGCGAGCCGTTCATGACCATCAACGGGATCCAGGTGCAGGGCAGCGAGATCGTGGACATGGCGCCCGAGCGCGACGAAATGCGCGAAAGCGGCGTCGCGGTGTTGCGATTGTATCCGCAGGGCGAGGACATGGCGGCGGTGGTGGCGCGTTTCCATCGGATGCTGGAGGAAGCCGCACCGCCGCCGCGCCAGGGCGAACGCAACGGCTACTGGCACGGCGAACCGGGCAAGGCTTCGTTGCCGCCGTCGCCGGCGGCATAGGACGCTTCCGTGCGCGCGGCCGGCGGCGGAAGCCGGCCGCGGGGGCGGGGGAAAATGCCGGCTCCTCTGCGATGGCATGCGGCAACGGGAATGCGGGCCGCCGGTTTCGCGGACCGGACCGGCTCCGCGACGGCCATCGTTGTCGTGGTTGTAGCCGTTACGCGGTCACCGCACCGGACGTCGCCGCCGCGCGTACCGAAGGGTCAAGCGCCGACAGGATCGTCGCTGCGGTAGTGCGCACCCAGGCTGCCAGGGCGGCGGAGGGCCGCTCGCAGCAGGTGGGCCGCCAGCTTTCCCTGCCAGGTATGCGAAAGCGCATCGTCGCTGCCGAGGGCGGCCATCGCCGCCGTCATCGTGCCGGCGGCGCGTACCGGGCCCAGCGCATGCCAGAGCAACGCGCGCAGGCGTGGCATCGCATCCTGCCCGGCCTCGGCGCCGCGGTCCACCCAGCGCGACGCGCGCGCGGTCGATGGCGGCAGGCGGCTGTCGGCCAGCCGCTGTCCGAGCCGGCGGCCGAACACCACGCCTTCCAGCAACGAGTTGCTGGCCAACCGGTTGGCGCCATGCACGCCGTTGCAGGCCACCTCGCCGACGGCATGCAGGCCGCGCACGCTGCTGCGTCCGCCGGCATCGACGGCAATGCCGCCCATGTGGAAATGCGCGGCGGGCGTGACCGGAACCGGCTGCACGCGCGGGTCGATGCCGTGCCCCCGGCAGATCCCGAGTACGGTGGGAAACCGGGCCTGCCAGTCGCCCTGCACGCCGGTCGCATCCAGCCATACCTGGCGGCCCGCCTGCTGGCAGCGCCATACCTGGCGGGCCACGATATCGCGCGGCGCAAGATCGCCGTGGGGATGCACGCCGGCCATCAGCGCTTGCCCGCTGCCGTCCAGCAGACGCGCACCGGCACCGCGCAGCGCCTCGGTCACCAGCGGCAGGGCGCCTTGGCTGGCGACGTCCAGCGCGGTGGGGTGGAACTGCATGAACTCCAGGTCGCGCATGGCCGCGCCTGCGGCCATGGCGATCGCCAGTCCGTTGCCGTCGGCGCCGGGCGGGTTGGTGGTGGCGGCGAACAGCGCGCCGCAGCCGCCGGTGGCCAGTACCAGGTCGGCGCATGCGATCTCCTCGCTGCGGCCGCCGGTGCCGGCGATCGTGCGGATGCCGGCCACGCGGTCGTCGCGCAGCTGTATCGCCGCCAGTGCGGAAGGCGGCCGCCAGTCGATGTGGGCGGCCGCCGTGACCGCGCGCTCCAGCGCCGCCAGCAGCGCCGCACCGCTGGCATCGCCACCGCAATGGACGATGCGATCGTGGCCGTGGCCGCCTTCGCGCCCCAGCAGCAGGCGCATGCCGAGACGGTCGAAGGCGACGCCCTGCGCCTGCAGCCACTCCACGGCGGCACCGGCCTGCCGGGTCAGGTAGTGCACGGCGGCCGCGTCGTTGTGGCCGGCACCGGCGGCCAGGGTGTCGCGCGCGTGCGCGGTCGGGCTGTCGCCGGCATCCAGTGCCGCGGCGATGCCGCCCTGTGCCAGCGCGGTGGCGCAATCGTGGCCTGCCGGCGATCGGCCGACCAGGACCACCGGTCGCGGTGCGGCCGCCAACGCGACCGAAAGTCCGGCCACGCCGCAGCCGACCACCACCAAGGGCGGCACCGGGTTCACACCCGGTCGCGCCGGCCGACGGCGAGCATGCGTTGCAGTGCCGCCCGTGCGCGGCGGGCCACGACCGGCGCGACCTCCACCGGGTGGCGGAGCTCCCGCAGGCAGGCATGGATGGCGGGCAGGGTGATCCGCTTCATGTGCGGGCACAGGTTGCAGGGTTTGATGAATTCCACGTCCGGGAAGCGGGTGCGCAGGTTGTCGGCCATCGAGCACTCGGTGATCAGCGCGACCCGCCTGGGCTTCTCCCTTGCCAGCCACGCGCCCATCGCGGTGGTGGAACCGACGAAGTCGGCCTCCGCCTGCACCTCGGGCGGGCATTCGGGATGGGCGACCAGGCGCGCGTCGAAGCGTTCGCGCGCCTGCCTGGCCTGTTGCGCGGTGAATTGCTCGTGCACCTCGCAGCGTCCGTCCCAGAGCACCAGCTCCACCCCGGTCTGGGTGGCGACGTGGTGGCCGAGGAAGGCATCGGGCAGGAAGATCACCTTGTCCGCCCCCATCGCCTCGACCACCTGCACGGCATTGGCCGAGGTGCAGCACGCATCGGACTCGGCCTTCACCGCGGCGCTGGTGTTGACGTAGCTCACCACCGGTGCGCCGGGATGGCGTCGGCGCAGGGCGCGCACGTCCTCGGCGCCGATCGAGGCGGCCAGCGAGCAGCCGGCTTCCAGGTCGGGGATCAGCACGGTCTTGTCCGGGGCGAGGATCTTCGCGCTCTCGGCCATGAAGTGGACGCCGCACAGCACGATCGTCGTCGCCTCGCAATCGGCGGCCGCCTGCGCCAGCGCCAGCGAGTCGCCGGTGATGTCGGCCACGCCGTGGAAGATTTCCGGCGACTGGTAGCTGTGGGCCATGATCACCGCGCCGCGTTCGCGCTTGAGCGCGTTGATGGCGTCTATCCAGGGCAGGTGCAGCGGCCATTCCAGGCACGGCAGCGCATCGCCGATGCGTGCGGCGAGCCCGGCGTAGCGCTCTTCCAGGTCGTCCGACCAGCGTGGCTGCGTCGGGTCGTGGTTCATGCGCGGGCACCTTCGTGCGTGCGATGGGCATCGCGCGCATCGCGTGCCAGCCGGGCGCCGCGTTGCAGGACGATGCGCAGGCCCAGGGGCAGTTGTTCCCAGGGCATGCGGTCGAGCAGGTTGCGTACGGTCAGGCCCAGCTCGGTGTCGCCGGTAAGCATGAGCCGACGCTGGAAGAACAGGGTGTCGGCGTCTTCCAGCCGGCTGGCGAGCAGCAGCAGGTCGGTGGCGCTGCCGCGCACGCTGGCCTCGGCCGCGCCGGTGCCCGTGTGCAAGCGGTCGCCGCGCAGTTCCAGCACCCACGACAGGCCCAGATCGCTGGCTTCGATGCCGAGCCGGCGCCCGGCGATGGCCTGCAATGCGCTGTCCTGCAGCGGGCCGGCGATGGCGTGCGACAACACCCGCGATGCCAGCCCGTCGCGCAGGGCGCCGGGCACCGCCGCCAGCAACGGGCGCCAGCGCCGCGGGGGAGGGATCAGGCGCAGCAGCGTGGTACGGGCGGTGGTGTTCCGGGCATTGGACATGGCTGGCGGATTCCCGGTGGCCGAGAGGGAGAAGCTGTCCGCCTGGCGGTTGCAGGCGTCGGCGATCAGCAGCGCGACCAGCTGCCGTGCGGTCTCCGGCGGCACCCGCAAGCGGTCGGCCAGCCATTGCGCGCGACGATGCACCTGGGCCTCGCGCGCGGCATCGCGCAGCGGCCGGTTGCCCTCGGCCTTGAGCCGACCGCCGGCCGCGGCCAGTCGCCGCCGGCCGGCGAGCAGCGCGATCATCGCGTCGTCGACCTGGTCGATCGCCAGTCGCGTTCCCGACAGCGCCAGGCGTGCGCCGACCCTCACGGCCGGGCTCCGGCGGTGCTGGCATCCTGTTGGCGGTGGTCGACGGGCATGCGTGGCAAAGGCCATCGGCGGATGGAGCCTGCATGCTAGTGGTGGCCGCGACCGACGCCCTTGATGCAGATCAAGCGGCGCCGGCAAAGCCGCCGGGCAATGCGGTGAACCGGTCGTCGCCACGTATCTGGGATAATGCATCCACGGTGGATGCCGCGATCGTGCGCCGCCATGCGCCCACGCCGGGCTTCCTTCTTTTCCTTTCCCGTTGGCGGGAAATCCGCAGGACCAAGGCAACCGACATGTCCCAAACCCTACGCATCGCGATGGCCCAGTTCGACTTTCCGGTCGGCGCGGTGGCACAGAACACCGACAGCATCGTGGCGATGATCGCCGAGGCCCGCGACGAGTTCGGGGCCGACGTGGTGCTGTTCCCGGAACTGGCGGTCAGCGGCTATCCGCCGGAAGACCTGCTGCTGCGCCCGGGGTTCCTGGCCGACTGCGAAGCGGCGATCCGCCGCATCGCCGCCGCGGCCACCGGCATCGTCGCGGTGGTGGGCTGGCCGCAGGCAGCCGGCAGCGTGGTCTACAACGCTGCCAGCGTGCTGCGCGACGGCGCCATCGAACATACCTACCGCAAGCGCGAGCTGCCCAACTACGCAGTGTTCGACGAGCGCCGCTACTTCGACGTCGACCCGGACGGCGGCAGCTGCGTGTTCGAGCTCAACGGCGTGCAGGTCGGCGTGCTGGTGTGCGAGGACCTGTGGTTCGCCGAGCCGCTGGCCGACACCGCGCGCGCCGGCGCGCAGCTGGTGCTGGTGCCCAACGCCTCGCCCTACGAGCGCGGCAAGCACGCCCAGCGCGATGCGCTGCTGGCCGAGCGCACCCGCGAGAGCGGCTGCGCCATCGCCTACCTCAACGTGGTCGGCGGCCAGGATGCGCTGGTGTTCGACGGCGCCTCGGTGGTGGCCGACGGCGACGGCAGCGTGCATCCGGCCGCGGCCGCCTTCACCGACCAGTGGCTGGTGGTGGAATTCGATGCCGACAACCGCAGCTTCCTGCCGCGGCAGTGGATCGACGACGGCGACGAGAGCATGGACGCGCTGGCCTGGCGCTCGGTCACCCGCGGGCTGCAGGACTACTGCCGCAAGAACGGCTTCGACAAGGTTTGGCTGGGCCTGTCCGGCGGCATCGACTCGGCGCTGGTGCTGGCGCTGGCGGTGGACGCGCTGGGCGCGGACAACGTCACCGCGGTGCGGCTGCCGTCGCGCTATACCGCCGACATGTCCAACGACCTGGCCAGCGAGCAGTGCAGGGCGCTGGGGGTGAAGCTGGAAACCGTCTCCATCGAGCCGGCGTTCGAGGGCCTGCTGCAGGCGCTGGCGCCGATGTTCGAGGGACAGGAGGCCGACGTCACCGAGGAGAACCTGCAGTCGCGCAGCCGCGGTGTGATCCTGATGGCGCTGGCCAACAAGTTCGGCGGGCTGCTGCTGACCACCGGCAACAAGAGCGAATACGCGGTCGGCTACGCCACCATCTACGGCGACATGTGCGGCGGTTACGCGCCGCTGAAGGACCTGTACAAGACCGAGGTGTTCGGCCTGGCCAAGTGGCGCAACACCGTGGGCGGGGCGCCGGTGATCCCGCCGGCGGTGATCGCGCGGCCGCCCTCGGCCGAGCTGCGCGCCAACCAGACCGACCAGGACTCGCTGCCGGCCTATGACGTGCTCGACGGCATCCTGTACCGCTACGTCGACCAGGAGCAGTCGCGCGAGGAGATCGTCGCCGCCGGCTATGCCGCCGAGGTGGTGGAGCGGGTGCTGCGGCTGGTGCGGACCAGCGAATGGAAGCGCCACCAGGCCGCGCCGGGGCCGAAGGTCTCGCGCCGCGCCTTCGGCCGCGAGCGCCGCTACCCGATCAGCAACGGCTACAGCGGGTAGTGACAGGGCGGGCAGAGCCCGCCCTGTCACCGTAGAGCGGAGCTCGCTCCGCTGCTCTTCCCACCGTAGAGCGGAGCTTGCTCCGCTGCCTTTTCCCACCGTAGAGCGGAGCTCGCTCCGCAGCCTTTTCCCACCGTAGAGCGGAGCTCGCTCCGCAGCCTTTTCCCACCGTAGAGCGGAGCTCGCTCCGCTGCCTCTTCCCCGAAGGTTCCCGTCAGCGGAGCAAGCTCCGCTCTACGGCGGCAAGGTGGCCGGCACGAAAAAGGGGCCTTCCGGCCCCTTTTCGTATCCATTCCCGGCGGCGCGCCTACTTGCTGATGGTGGCGTTGCGCTGCCCGGTGCTGGCCGACTTCTCGCCGGCGAACGGGTTGAGCTTGCGGATCATCCACGGGTACTTCGGCCAGTCGCCGCTCAGCCAGGGATGGTCGGGCTGGTTCATTTGCAGCACGCGGCGGGCATCGTCGGCCAGGGCCTTGTTGCCCAGGTGGGTGTAGGCCTCGCCCAAGGCGGCCACCGCGTCGTACTGGTAGGCGCTCTGCGGGTAGGTCTCCAGCAGGTAGTTGGCGCGGCCGGCGGCCGAGACCCAGGCGTCGCGGCGCAGGTAGTACAGGGCGTTGTCCAGCTCGTGCTGGGCGAACACGTCGCGCAGCTGGATCATGCGCTGGCGGGCGTCGGCGGCGTAGCGGCTGTTCGGGTAGCGCTCGGCCACGATATTGAAGTCGGCATAGGCCTGGCGCGGGGTGGACAGGTCGCGGCGGCTCGGGTCCAGCGACCACACCCGGCGCAGGAACACCGTGTCGCGGTTGGCGTTGGCCAGGCCGCGCAGGTAGTACAGGTAGGCGATGTTGCGGTGGGTGGGGTAGGTACGGATGAAGCGGTCGATGCTGGACACCGCATCGTCGTGCTTGCCGGCCTTGTACTGGGCGTAGGCGGTCTCGATCATCGCCTGCTCGGTGTACGGGCCGTACGGGTACTGGGCCAGCAGGCGCCGGAAGCTGGCTTCGGCGCCGGACCAGTTGCCGCCCTGCATCAACTTGTGGCTCTTCTCGTAGAGCTGTTCGACCGGCATGCCTTCTTCCGGATTCTTGCCCTTGGTGCCGCGGCCGCAGCCGGTGGCGACGAAGACCAGGACCAGCAGCAGGGCGGTGAGGCGGACGGGCGCGGACAGCAGGACGGAGCGTCGGATCATGGGGTCGGGGCAGGACGCGGCAGGAATACGAAGGGGCGATGATAGCCTAGTGGCCTGTCCTGCGACTGACTGTCGCCGCCAGGACCCCCAATTCCGCCTCCAAGCCGTGTCCCCCATGTCCGACAACCTTCCCGATTCCCCCCGCCAGGCCGTCGTGCCCGGTACCGCCGCCGGCCGCCGCTTCGACGCCGTGCTGGCCGAGCTGTTCCCCGAATTCTCCCGTTCGCGCCTGGCCGAATGGATCAAGTCCGGCGATGCGCTGCTGGACGGGGAACCGGCGCGCCCGCGCGACCCGGTCCGCGGCGGCGAGAGCGTCAGCCTGAATGCGGTGCTGGAGACCCAGACCCACGCCGAGCCGGAGGACATCCCGCTGTCGGTGCTGTACGAGGACGAGCACGTGTTCGTCATCGACAAGCCGGCCGGGCTGGTGGTCCACCCCGGCGCCGGCAACCCCACCGGCACCCTGGTCAACGCGCTGCTGTTCCGCGACCCGGTGCTGTCGGCGCTGCCGCGCGCCGGCATCGTCCATCGCCTGGACAAGGACACCAGCGGGGTGATGGTGGTGGCGCGCACGCTGCCGGCGCAGACCGCGCTGGTCGAACAGCTGTCCGCGCGCCAGGTGCATCGCCAGTACCTGGCGGTGGTGGTCGGTGCGCTGGTCTCCGGCGGCACCGCCAATGCCCCGATCGACCGCCATCCGCGCGACCGCCTGCGCATGGCCGTGCGCGAGGATGGCCGCGACGCGGTCACCCATTACCGGCTGCGCGAGCGCTTCCGCGCCCATACCGCGCTGGAATGCCGGCTGGAAACCGGCCGTACCCACCAGATCCGCGTGCACATGGCGCACCTGCGGCATCCGATCGTCGGCGACCCGCTGTACGGCGGCGCGCTGAAGCTGCCCAAGGGCGCCAGCGACGAGCTGATCGCGGCGCTGCGCGGCTTCAAGCGCCAGGCGCTGCACGCCGAGACGCTGGAGTTCGTGCATCCGGTCAATGGCGAGAGCGTGCGCAACAGCGCGCCGGTGCCGGCCGACATGCAGCAGCTGATGGCGGCGCTGCGCGAGGACAGCCAGCGCTTTGCCGAGCAGGAGCGCGCGCGCCGATGAACGCAGCGCTGCCGGTGCTGGCGGCAGGCTGGCCGGCGCCGCCCGGGGTGCATGCCTTCACCACGCTGCGGTACGGCGCGGGCGGTTCGCAGCCGCCGTTCGATGCTTTCAACATGGGCAACCGCTACGCCGCCGACGGCGACGACCCGCGGCAGGTGCAGCGCAACCGCGACGAACTGGCCGCGCTGGCGCGGCTGCCGTCGCCGCCGCACTGGCTGCGGCAGGTGCACGGCACCGGCGTGCTGCGCTTGGACGCGCCGCCGTCGGCGCAGGGCGTGGAGGTGGAACCGGTCGCCGATGCGTCGGTGACTTCCGTCCCCGGCGTGGTGTTGGCGATCCTCACCGCCGACTGCCTGCCGGTGGCCTTCGCCGCCCGCGACGGCAGCGAGGTGGCCGCCGCCCACGCCGGCTGGCGCGGGCTGGCCGACGGCATGCTGGAAGCCACGCTGGCGGCGATGCGTACCCCGGCTGGCGCGGTCGTCGCTTGGCTGGGGCCGGCCGCCGGACCCGGCCACTACGAGGTGGGCGCCGACGTGTACGAAGCCTTCTGCGCGCGCGACGCGGCCGCGGCCACGGCCTTCGCCACCACCCGTCCCGGCCACTGGCGGGTGGATCTGTATGCGCTGGCGCGGCAGCGGCTGCGCGCGGCGGGCATGGCGGTCGATGCCATCCATGGCGGCGACCAGTGCACCATCGCCGACCCGCAGCGGTATTTCTCCCATCGCCGCGACCGCCGTACCGGGCGCATGGCGACGCTGGTGTGGATGGCGCCGTGAACCGGCCGCTGTTCGCGCAGTTGCTGGGCGAGGATTTCGAACGCCTGCCGCCGGCGCTGCGCGCGCTGCATTCGGTCGCGCGGCGACAGCTGTTCGCCGGCCAGGGACAGGTGCGGCGCGGCGGCCACCCGCTGGTGGCGCCGTGCGCATGGCTGGCGCGCTTGCCGCCCACGGCCGCGGAACTGCCGGTGCAGGTCGAGTTCCTGGTCGATGCCGGCGGCGAACAGTGGCGTCGCCGCTTCGGCGGACACCCGATGGTCTCGCGGCTGTGGCTGCACCGGGGCCTGCTGCGCGAGCGGCTGGGCGCGCTGCGCTTCGAGTTCGCGCTGCGGGTGCAGGGGGACGAGATCCATTGGCGGGCCCGGCGGGCGTGGTTGTTCGGGCTGCTGCCGCTGCCGCCGCGCTGGTTCGCGCAGGTGCGTTGCCGCGAGCGCGAACATGCCGGCCGCTACGAATACCTGGTGGACGTTTCGTTGCCGCTGATCGGTCCGTTCATCCGCTACGAGGGCTGGCTTGAACCGCGTTGATGCCGGCGGCGGTACCGCCATCGTCGTGTTCGACGGCGTGTGCGCGCTGTGCAGCCGTTGGGTGCGTTTCCTGCTGCGTTTCGACCGCCGCGGCCGCTACCGCTTCGCGGCGATGCAGGGAGAGCAGGGCCGCCGGCTGCTGGCCGCGCACGGGTTGGACCCGGACGACCCGCTGTCGTTCCTGCTGGTCGAACATGGCCGTGCCTGGATCGACACCGACGCCATCGTGCGGGTGCTGGCGGGGCTTGGCGGCCTCTGGCGCCTGGCACGGCTGGCGTTGCTGCTGCCACGCCGGCTGCGCGACCCGGCCTACCGCGCGCTGGCGCGCAACCGCTACCGCTGGTTCGGGCGCCACGAGGCCTGCTTCCTGCCGGATGCGCAGCAGCGGCAGCGGTTCCTGGACTGACCGGCACCGCTCAGGCGCGTTCCAGCGCCTGCAGGTAGTCGCGCCGCCAGCGGTTGATGTCGTGTTCGCGCAGGTGGTCCATCATCACCTGCCAGCGCTCGATGCGCTGCTTGCGCGGCATGGTCGCCGCGCGGGCGATGGCGTCGGCCACGCCGTCCAGGTCGTGCGGGTTGACCAGCAGCGCCTGCTTCAGTTCGTCGGCGGCGCCGGCCAGCAGCGACAGCACCAGCACGCCGGGGTTTTCCGGGTCCTGCGAGGCCACGTATTCCTTGGCCACCAGGTTCATGCCGTCGCGCAGCGGCGTGACCAGGCCGATGCTGGCGGTGCGGTAGAAGCCGGTCAGGGTGCTGTGGGCGTAGTTCTGGTTGACGTAGCGCAGCGGCGTCCAGTCGGCCTCGGCATGGCCGCCGTTGATGTGCCCGGCGATCTGCTCCAGCTCGGCGCGCAGGTGCCGGTACTCGGCCACGCCGCCGCGCGAGACCGGGGCGATCTGCAGGTAGGTCAGGCTGCCTTTCTGGTCCGGGTGGCGCTTGAGGTAGCGCTCGAAGCCGTGGAAGCGCTCGGGCAGGCCCTTGGAATAGTCCAGGCGGTCCACGCCGATGGCCAGCTGCCGCGGCTGCAGGCTCTGCCGCAGCCGGCGCACGGCGTTGTTGTTGACCGCGATGGCGGACTGCTGGGCGATGCGGTCGGTGTCGATGCCGATGGGGAAGGCCGCGGCGCGGAAGCGGTGGCCGCCCGGCGCCTCGACCACGCCATCGCCGACCACCCGGCCGCCACCGAACAGGCGCGCGTAGGACTGGAAGCGGTCGGCGTCGCGCTGGGTCTGGAAGCCGACCAGGTCGTAGGCATACAGGCTGGAGAACAGCTGCAGGTGCTCGGGCATGGCCTGGATCAGGTCGGCCGAGGGCATCGGTACGTGCAGGAAGAAGCCGATGCGGCAGCCGATGCCGCGCTCGCGCAGCAGCGAGGCCAGCGGGATCAGGTGGTAGTCGTGGATCCAGACGGTGTCGCTGTCGCGCAGGTAGGGCGCCAGCTTGTCGGCGAACAGCGCGTTGACCCGGCGGTAGCCTTCGCGGGTGGCGCGGTCGTAGTCCACCAGGTCCAGGCGGAAGTGCAGCAGCGGCCACAACGTGCGGTTGGAGAAGCCGTTGTAGTAGGTGTCCAGGTCGGGCTTGCTCAGGTCCAGGGTGACGAAGCGGATGTCGCCGTCGACCTGTTCGTGCAGCTCGCCGCTGCCGCCGCGGGCGGTCTTGCCGCTCCAGCCGAACCACAGCCCGCCACGTTCCTTCAATGCCGCCAGCAGGCCCACCGCCAGGCCGCCGGCACGGCTTTCGCCGGGCACCGCGACGCGGTTGGACACCACCACCAGCCGGCTCACGACGCCTCCTGCCAACTGCGCGACAGCCGCATCGCGGCGATGATCAGGCCGACGTGCGAATACGTCTGCGGGAAGTTGCCCCAGGGGCTGCCGTCGTCGAAGGCCAGGTCCTCCGACAGCAGGCCGACGTGGTTGCGGCGGGCGAGGATGCCTTCGAACAGGGTGCGTGCCTCGTCCATGCGGCCGATCGCCGCCAGCGCGTCGATGTACCAGAACGTGCAGATGGTGAAGCTGGTCTCCGGCGTGCCGAAGTCGTCCGGCGCGATGTAGCGGTACAGCGCGTCGCCGTGCCTGAGGTCGCGGCCGATGGCTTCCACCGTGGCCACGAAGCGTGCGTCCTGCGGGTCGATGAAGCCGATGTCGGCCAGCAGCAGCAGCGAGGCGTCGAGCCGGTGGCCGCCGAAGGTGTCGGTGAAGTGGCCGTGCGCGTCGCTCCAGGCCTCGTGCATGACCCGCGCGTGGATCTGGTCGGCCCGCCCGCGCCAGTAGCCGGCGCGGTCGTCCAGGCCCAGGCGCACGGCGATCTTCGCCAGCCGGTCGCAGGCGGCCCAGCACATCGCGCTGGTGTAGGTGTGCACCTCGGTGCGGCCGCGGAATTCCCACAGCCCGGCATCGGGCACGTCGTGCAGGGCGAAGGCCTGTTCGCCCAGCGGTTCCAGCCGCAGGAAGGTGTGGATGTCGCCGGGGTCCTTGAGCCGCTGGTCGAAGAACAGCTGGGTGGAGGCGAGCACCACGCTGCCGTAGACGTCGTGCTGGCGCTGCACCCAGGCCAGGTTGCCGCGCCGCACCGGACCCATGCCGCGGTAGCCGGCCAGCGATTCGACCTCGTGTTCGTCCAGCCGGCTTTCGAAGCCGATGCCGTACAGCGGCTGCAGGGTGCCGTCGCTGGTGGCCAGGTTGAAGATGTAGCCGAGGAACTGCTCCATCGTGCGGGTGGCGCCGAGCCGGTTGAGCGAGCGCACCACGAACGCGGCGTCGCGCAGCCAGCAGTAGCGGTAGTCCCAGTTGCGCACGCTGCCCGGCGCCTCCGGGATGGAGGTGGTCATCGCGGCGATGATCGCGCCGCTGTCCTCGTACTGGCACAGCTTCAGGGTGATGGCGCTGCGGATCACCGCGTCCTGCCATTCCAGCGGCACCGACAGGTAGCGCACCCATTCGCGCCAGTAATCCTCGGTGCGTTCCTGCGCCTCCTGCACGTAGCCAGTGAGCGAACGGTCCAGCGATTCGTCCACGCCCAGCACCAGGTTGACCGGGTGGCCGAGCACGAACGGCAGGCCGTCGCGCACGAAGCGCACCGGCACGTCGGTGGTCAGGCGCAGGGTGAAGCCCGGCAACAGCCAGCGCAGGTGGTTGCTGCCCCAGGTGCACTCGGGCACGCGCGCGCCCCAGTCGGCCAGCGGCCGCGCACGCACCACGATGCGCGGATTGCCGGCCAGCGGCCGCACCCGGCGGATGATGCTCACCGGGCGGTACAGGCGGCCGTTGCGGCGCCAGCGCGGTGCGAAGTCGATCACCTCCACCTCGCCGCCATGGCGGTCGCGCAGCACGGTGCGCAGGATCGCGGTGTTGGTGACGTAATGCTGTTCGCTCCCGGCGAAGTCCTCCAGCTCGATGCCGAAGTCGCCGCCGACCTGTTGCGTGGGCGCGAGCAGCGCGCAGAACGCCGGGTCGCCGTCGAAGGCCGGCAGGCAGCTCCACACCACGTTGGCGCGCTTGTCGATCAGCGCGCCGAAACTGCAGTTGCCGACGACGCCCAGGTCGAGGGATTGATCGTTCATGCGGGGGGATCCTGGCGGTGGTCCGGTGCTGGCCGGCGGTGGCGGGGAGGGTGGGGTTTCATCATGCGTTTTCCCGCAGCCACGCGTGCACCGCGTCCGGGTCGCGCAGGCGCCAGCGGGCATCGGTCGCGGTACGCGGACCCACCAGTACGCTCCAGCCGCCGAGCCGGTTGGCCGCGGCGAAGCCGAACTCGTCGGTGAGGTCGTCGCCGATGTACACCGGCCGTCGTCCGGCGAAGGGCGGCTGTCGCATCAGCCGTTCCACCGCACCGCCCTTGTCGGCGTCCGCGGGGACGAACTCGATGACGTGATCGCCCGGTTGCAGGCGGTAACCGGAGTCCTGGCGCAGGTGCTGGCGCGCGAAGCGGGTGACGTCCTCGCCCAGGTCGGGCGCCGAGCGCCAGTGCAGCGCCAGGCTTATGCCCTTGTCCTCGACCAGCACGCCCGGGCGCGCATGGGCGTATTCCATCGCCTGCCGGTGCAGCGCATGCAGCCATTCGGGGGCCTGTTCGGCAGCGGTGCCCAGCAGGTCGCCGTTGCGCAGCTGGTGGCCGTGCAGTCCGGCGGCGGGCAATCGCAGCGGGGCGAACAGTGCGTCGAGCTGGGCCAGCGGGCGACCGCTGACCAGGGCCACGGCACCGTGCAGGCGGTCGCTGATCCGGCCGATGTCCTCGCGCACCTGCGGCAGCAGGCGGACCTGTTCGGGACGTTCGGCGAATTCGATCAGTGTGCCGTCCACGTCCAGGAACAGGGCACAGTCGGCATCCAGCAGGGGAGGATGGCCGGAAGAAGAAGCGTTAGCCATGGCCTCAACCATGCCATGCCCGGTGTGAGCGGACGGTTATGGCGGACGCGCGGATCGGCCGTCGCACCTGCGCGACGGGGAGTCGCGCCGTCGTCATGGCGGCGTTCACTGCCGCCCCCGTTCCGGCACGGCGAAGGTCACCTTGCCGTCCGCGTCCAGCATTTCGAAACGGGCCACGCCCTCGCGGTCCACGCGCAGGCGGATGCGCTCGCGGCCCTGCGGGTCGGCGAGCAGGATCTCCGCGTTCTCGTCCTCGTTCTGGATCGCGATGCGGCGCTGCACGACCTTGCTCGCCTGCAGCACGTCCAGTCCGGCCGGCGGGTGCGAGTTGATCTGCAGTCCGGTGGTGGCGCTGCTGTTGTCGGCATTGACCCGGCTGACCAGGCCCACCGCGTCGTAGTTCGGGTAGTCGAAGGCCAGCGCGGCGATCCGGCCGGTCTCGACGTCGGTCAGCGCCAGCCCGCCCATCTCGTCGCCCTTGGCGTCGTAGAACACCAGCCCGGCCGGCTGTACCGCGCGCGGGTATTCCTTGCCGGCCAGCCGCGGCAGCGGGAACTGGCTGGCATTGGAGATGACCAGCCGCAGCGAGCCGTCCGGTTCGACGATGTTGATGCGTTCCACGTCGAGCGACTTCTGCGCCGGCGCGCGGGCGCCGGCAAGCACGGTGGCGCCCAGTGCGCACAGCAACAGCAGGCAGGCGCCCCATAGCCAGCGGACCTTGCGGTCCAGCCGGGCCAGGTGGGCGTGGATGTCCGTGGCCGGATCGACGTGCTGGATGGATGAAGGCATGCCTGTTGTCCCGCTGGATGGAACCGTCAGGGTGCCATCCAACGGGCCGGAGGAACAGGACGGCGCGCCGCCCGCGACGCTTTTCAGAACGTGTAGCGCAGCCGCCCGTACCAGTACGCGCCGTTGCTGCCCACCGGCGACAGCACGTCGTAGGGCAGGTTGCCGAAGTAGTAGATGTCCTCGTTGGACAGGTCGGCGTACTCGTCGGTCAGGTTCTGGCCGCCGACGGCCACGCTCCACTGCGGGGTGAGGCGCAGTTCCACTTCCGCATCCAGCTGCCACTTGGCGCGGTAGGTCTGCTCGGGGATGTAGCCGTCGCCGAAGTCGAAGACGCGCCTGGCGCTGCCGTAGCGGGTGAGTCGGCTGTTGAGCGACCAGCGGTCGCTGGACCAGGCGGCCGCCAGCGCGGCGCGCGTGCGCGGGGTGGCGTCGGTCAGCGTGTTGCTTTCCTCCACGCCGAACAGCACGTAGTCCGGGTCCAGCGCCAGCAGCTGCGCGGGCGTGGCCAGCACGTTCTTCAGTTCGGTCTTGGCATAGGCCCAGGTGCCGGTCAGCAGCAGTTCGCCGCCGCCCAGCGACTGCCGCCAGTTGCCGACCAGCTCGGCGCCGCGGGTACGGGTGTCGGCGGCGTTGACGAAGAAGCTGGCGCTCTGCACCCCGGCCACGCCGAACTGCTGCTGCACGTAGTCGGTCAGCGCGTCGCCGGCGATGCTTTCCGACAGCGCGATGCGGTCGTCGATGTCGATCTGGAACAGGTCCAGCGACAGGTCGAAGTGGCTGCCGATGCGGCTGGTGAAGCCCAGGCTGGCGTTGAGCGACTTCTCCGGCTTCAGGTCGGTGGCGCCCAGGCCGCGCGCGATCGGGTTGTTGACCGACAGCAGCCGCCCCTGCACCAGCTGGCCGCCGGCGGTGTAGCCGGTGGAGGTGGCCTCGTAGCCGATCTGGCTCAGCGAGGGCGCGCGGAAGTTGTTGGAGAGCGCGCCGCGCAGCGCGAACGCCGGGGCGAACTCGTAGCGGGCGCCGAGCTTGCCGGTCAGCTCGCCGCCGAAGTCGTCGTCGTGCTCGTAGCGGGCGGCGATGTCGGTGGTGAACTTCTCGCCGAAGGTGCTGGACAGGCTGGCGTAGGCGCTGGCCACGTCGCGCGACAGGTCGGCCACGTCCTGCGGGGTCAGGCCGCCGCCGGCCTGCGCGCCGGTCGGGCGGTCGGTCCAGGGGCCGGCGGCATAGCTGGCCGGGTCGCCGGCGCCGGTCTCGTAGCGCTCGTGGCGCGCCTCCACGCCCAGGCCCAGGCTGTGGCTGGCGTTGTCGCCGGTTTCGAACAGGCGACCGAGGTCGAGGTTGGCCACGGTCTGCGCGAAGCGGTAGTCGCCGGTCTTGAAGCGGGTGGGGCTGTCCGGGCCGAGCGAGGCGTTGAGCGAGTCGCGCAGGCGGTAGGTGAACTCGTTGCGGCCATGGTCGAGGCTGGCGTCGTAGTTCCATTCGCCCCACTGGCCGCGGGCGCCTGCCACCAGCTGCACGTCCAGGTTCTCGCCCTCGGAGACGGGCCGGTAGCCGTCCGGGTAGACCTGCTTCCAGTTGGCCACGCCATCGGGATAGCGGAAGTAGTTGGCGCCCTCGGTGTCGCGCTGGTGGTAGGTGCCGAAGGCATAAGCGGTGGAGGTGGCGCCGAACGGGATCTCGCTGTTGAACCAGGCGTTGAGATCCTTGCTGGCGCCGTCGCCGAGTGCGTAGTTGCGGCGCCCGGCCAGGGCCAGGTTGTCCGGCGTCTGCTCCTCCCAGAACGGGATCTGGTCGAAGCCGGCGCGGTTGGTGGCCTCGCGGTTCTTCAGTTCCAGGCCCACGCGCAGGAAGCCGCCCTCGTCGGTCAGGCGGGTGCCGACCTTGGCGCTGAGGAAGCCGGTCTGGCCATCGGTGAGGCGGCGGTCGATCGGTTCCACCTTGGTGTGGTGGGCACCGAAGCTGGCTTCGAAGGCGCCGCCTTCCGGCGCGTCGTCGAGGATCACGTTGATCACCCCGGCCACCGCGTCCGAGCCGTACAGCGCGCCGGCGCCGTCGCGCAGCACCTCGATGCGCTTGATCGCGCTGACCGGGATGGCGTTGAAGTCCACCGGCGTGGTGCCCTTGCCGATCTTGCTGTCGGTGTTGACCAGCGCGCTGTTGTGGCGGCGCTTGCCGTTGACCAGCACCAGCACCTGGTCGGGCGAAAGGCCGCGGATCTGCGCCGCGCGCACGTGGTCGGCGCCGCCGGAGTTGGACTGGCGCGGGAAGTTGAACGACGGCAACAGCGCCTGCAGGGCGCTGCCGAGTTCGCCGTTGACCACGCCGGCCTTGCGGATGTCCTCGGCGGTGAGCACGTCCACCGGCGAGGTCGATTCCAGCACGGTGCGGTCGATGGCGCGGGTGCCGGTGACGATCACCGTGTCCAGCGTGGTGGCGGGGGCGGACGCGTCCTGCGCCAGCGCGGGGGAGGTCAGGGCCAGGGCGATGGCGAGGCCGAGCGGCGTCGCGGACAGACGGGACATGCGGTACTCCGACGGAAGGGCGGGGAGGGGGAGGTGATTTTTCTTACATCCATCCGGATGAAGCGATATATTATCTTGGCGTGACGGCGGCCGCGGGCGCAAGCCCCGACCGATGCGTTATCAGCAGATAGCCGTTGGCGATCTGCCCCGCACCCGGATATCCCGCACGCTTTCTTCCCCCGTATTCCCGTTCCGCGGAGATCTGCCCATGAAGTTGCACGGCCCCCTGTTCGCCCTGGTACTGGCCCTGGCCGGTTGCGCCAGCCTGCCGCCGGAGGCCGTGCCGGTCGCCACCGCCTCGCTGCACGGCGATGCCGCGCGCCCGGCGGCAGCCAGCGGCTGGGTGCGCAGCGAGCTGTACTTCGGCGTCGGCGAGGAAAGCGGCGAGTCGGCGCGCGAGCAGACCGACGCGATCGGCGAAGCGCAATGGCGCGCATTCCTGGACAAGGAGGTGACCCCGCGCTTCCCCGATGGCCTGACCGTGTTCGACGCCTACGGCCAGTGGCTGTTCCGCGATGCGCCCGAGCCGAACCGACTGCGCACCAAGGTGCTGGTGGTGCTGCACGAGGACACGCCGCAGCGGCGCGAGGACATCGAGGCCATCCGCCTGGCGTGGAAACAGGCGACGAACCACCAGTCGGTGCTGTGGTCGCGGCAGGCCGTGGAGGTTTCGTTCTGATCGCCAGCGGATGGGATAGCCTCGGCGGACATCATTCGGGAACGATCAGGACGGCCATGGCAAAAGAAACACGGAATCCGGGCCTCGGCCGGCGACTGCGCGCCCTGCTGCCTGGAGTGGCTGGCAAAGCCCGTCGTCCGAGAAGCTTCGCAACGGCGCAAAGCGCTGGTCGCCCGGCGACTTCCGCCCGGGAGAAGACAAGGCACTGGATCTCCGCCTGCGCGGGAAAGACGGCTACGGTTTTGCCGGGTGCCGTTGCGCTTGGCGTGCTTGCGCAGCTGCCGTCGGCGTGGGCCGACGACGGCAGCCGTATCCGCTTCGAGGTCGCACCGGGCATCAGTGCCGATGCGCGGCTGCTGGAAGCGGGCTGGATCGATGCCGGAACCGGCCGTTCGCCGCAACGCCAGCGGCTGCAGGCGGCCTCCGACGAGGAGGGGCGTTCCAGGCTGGACCATGGCGACTACGACTTCGACGGCTACCAGGACCTGGTTTCCACTGCCACGGTCGGGCAGGTCAACGAGGCGGTCGTCGTCCATCTCTACGATCCTGCCAGCGGCCGGTTCCGCGAACTGGCGCCGCCGACGGGCGTGGCGGTCAACTGCGAAGGATTCTGGTCGCTGTCGCCCGATGCGGCGAGCCGCACGCTGACCAGCAGCTGCCGCAGCGGCCCGATGTGGTACAGCGACGTCTATCGCTACGACGGCCCGCGCCTGTACCTGTTCCGCTCCATGCGCGTGGTGCGGCTGGACGCCGAGGAACTGTCGCAGGTGCTGGCGCTGGACGTACCCGCGGGACAGGGGCCGTTGGCGGTATGGAGCACCTACGCGCCGTCCGGAAGCGTACTGGAGCGTGCGATCGGCGATGGCCTGGAACTGCCGGACCACGCCGCCGCGCTGCGCGGGAACGCGGCGGTCGTCGTGCCCGCGCGCCTGCCGCTGCATGCGCATGCCGGTGACGCCTCGACCCGGCGCTACCTGGTCGCAGGCGACCGGGTGGAGCTGCTGGACGAGGCCGGCGGCTGGCTGCAGCTGCGCTACCGCAATCCCTCGCGCGGCCCGGTCCTGGGCTGGGTGAAGCTGCCCGGGCCGCCATGAACCCGCCCGTTCGCGTGAACCTTTCTCGCCGGCCTTGACGCCGCCCCCGCTCCTTCTGCCGATCGTCCCCCATGACCACTCAATCCTCTCCCGCCCCGCGCGCACGCTGGTTCGTATCCGGCGACCTCAACGGCTTCTTCGGCCTGGTGGTCGACAACCTGTCGATCCTCGGCTTCATCGCGATGGCGCTGGTCGGCATCTTCCAGTTCCCGGCCGACGTGGTGTTCGGGCGCATGTTCCCCGGCACCGCGTTCGGCGTGCTGGTCGGCAACCTGCTGTACACGCTGATGGCGCGGCGGCTGGCCGCGCGCAGCGGCCGCGACGACGTCACCGCGATGCCGCTGGGGCTGGATGCGCCCACCTCCATCGGCATGGCGCTGCTGGTGCTGGGCCCGGCGTTCGTCGCCTTCAAGGGCCAGGGGCTGGCGCCGCACGACGCGGCCATCGCCACCTGGCAGCTGGGCATGGCGGCGCTGATGATCATGGGCGTGCTCAAGCTGGTGCTTTCGTTCTTCGGCGAGGCAGTGACGCGCGCGCTGCCGAGGGCGGCGCTGCTGGGATCGATCGCCGGCATCGCGCTGGTGCTGATGGGCCTGCTGCCGCTGCTGGAAACCCTGCGCTCGCCGGTGGCCGGCTTCGTCACCCTCGGCCTGCTGCTGTACGTGCTGATCGCCAAGGGGCGGTTGCCGGTGCGCGCGCCGGGCGTGCTGGTCGCGTTCGTGGTCGGCACCGCGCTGTACTACGCGCTCGGCCTGGCCGGGCTGGGTGCGCCCGGCTTCAAGCCGCCGGAATGGATACCGCCGCAGGTGGTGCTGCCGTGGCCGACGCTGGGTTTCATCGATGGCCTGCCGGCGGCGATCCCCTATCTGCCGCTGCTGCTGCCGTTCGGCCTGTTGATGGTGGTGGGCGGCATCAACGTCAGCGAGAGCGCGCGCGCGGCCGGCGACGACTACCGCACCCGCGACATCCTGCTGGTGGAAGCCTTCTCGACCCTGGCCGCGGGCCTGTGCGGCGGCGTCGCCCAGACCACCCCCTACATCGGCCAGCCGGCGTACAAGCACATGGGCGCGCGCAGCGGCTACACGTTGCTGACCGGCCTGTTCGTCGGCATCGGCGGCATGCTCGGGGTGATCTCGGGGTTGGTGCAGTGGCTGCCGCTGGCGGTACTGGCGCCGATCATCGTCTACGTCGCCATCGACATCACCACCCAGGCGTTCGAGGCCACGCCCAGGCAGCATGCCGGGGCGATGGTGCTGGGCTTCCTGCCCTCGGTGGCCTACCTGCTGGCGATCAAGGCGCCGGGCTGGATCGCGCCGGAGAAGCTGGTGGAACTGACCACCACGCTCGACGGCCACGGCTTGCCGGAACTGGCGGTGATCTTCGCCCTCGGCAACGGCTTCATCATCACCGCGATGCTGTGGATCGCGACGGTGGTGGCGATGATCGACCGCCGCCTGCTGCGCGCCTCGGCCTTCCTGCTGGTGGCCGCCGGCCTGACCCTGTTCGGCCTGATCCACTCGGTCGACCCGCGCGGCGGCATCTACCTGCCGTGGGCGCTGGAAGGCCTGCCGCGGATCATCAGCTGGCAGTTCGCCGGGGCCTATGCGGCGCTGGCCGCGGTGCTGGCGGCGCTGTCGCTGCAGAAACCGCGCTAGGCCCGCGCCGCGAGCAACTGCACGGGGAACCCGCACCGGTCCCCGTGGTCACAAGGTGTCCATGCAAGACGAGGCAGTGCGAAATGCAGAAGACGAAAGCGGTCTGGCCGTGGGTGCTGGGCGTACTGGTGGTGGGGGCCGCGGGCTGGTGGCTGTTCCGCGACGACCTGCGTTCCCTTTACCCGACCCGGCCGACGCCGGCCGCGGAGGTGCGGCCCGATGGCGATGAGCCTGCTCCGGCGGATCCCGTCGCGGCCCCGGCCGTTCCGCAGATCCAGCATCCGCTGGACCTGGAAGCCGCGGCCGATCCCGCATTGCCGGCATTGGGCGACAGCGATGCGTCGGCCTGGGGCGCGCTGGCCGAGTTGTTCCCCACGGATGGAGTGCTGGCGCTGGTGTTGCGCGACCACCTGATCCAGCGGCTGGTCGCCCATGTCGACAACCTCACCCAGCCCAGCGTGACCGCCTCCAGCCTGGCACTGCGGCCGGTGCCGGGCGCCCTGCAGCTCGAACAGGACGAAGCCGGGAGCCGGCTGGGCCGGGACAACGCGGCCCGCTACGCTCCTTATGTGCAGGCGTTCACCGCCGTCGATGCCGATGTCCTGGCGGCGGCCTATGTGCGTTTCTACCCGCTGATCCAGCAGGCCTACGTGGAACTGGGGCATGTCGACGGCTACTTCAACGACCGCCTGGTCGCGGTGATCGACCACCTGCTGCAGGCGCCCGAGCCGCAACGGCCGCTGGCGGTGGAGCCCGACGAGCGCGGCAAATACCGGTTCACCGACCCGGCGCTGCAATCCCTGTCGGTGGGGCAGAAGGCCCTGCTGCGGCTGGACGCCGAACAGGCCCGGGCGGTGAAGCAGCAGCTGCGCGCCATCCGTGCGGCGGTGACCCGGGGCTGAGCACCGCCCGCGCCGGGAGTACGGCGGGGGAAGGGGGGATGAATTGCGGTCCGCGCCGGGGTTGAATCGTACCGGCGCAACCGCATCTTTCCGGGTATCGCCGGCGCTGCCCGGCCACCACGCCCCGAGGACCCACCATGCGGATGGACAAGCTCACCTCCAATTTCCAGAAGGCACTGGCGGATGCGCAGTCGCTGGCCGTGGGCCGCGACAACAACATCATCGAACCGGTACACGTGCTCAGTGCGCTGCTCGACCAGCCCGGCGGCAGCAGCCGCCCGCTGCTGGCCCAGGCCGGGGTCAACGTGCCGCTGCTGCGCGAGCGCCTGGGCGAGGCGCTCGACGCGCTGCCCAGGGTCTCCGGGCAGGAGGGCAACCTGTCCATCGGCAACGACCTCAACCGTCTGCTCAACCAGACCGACAAGCTGGCCCAGCAGCACAACGACCAGTTCATCGCCAGCGAATGGTTCCTGCTGGCCGCGGCCGACGACACCGGCGCGGTGGGCATGGCGCTGCGCGCGGCCGGCGCCGACAGGAAGAAGATCGAAGCGGCCATCGACAAGCTGCGCGGTGGCGAGACCGTGCAGTCGGAAAACGCCGAGGAGCAGCGGCAGGCGCTGGAGAAGTACACCATCGACCTGACCGCGCGCGCCGAGAGCGGCAAGCTCGACCCGGTGATCGGCCGCGACGAGGAAATCCGCCGCACCATCCAGGTGCTGCAGCGTCGCACCAAGAACAACCCGGTGCTGATCGGCGAGCCCGGCGTGGGCAAGACCGCCATCGTCGAAGGCCTGGCCCAGCGCATCGTCAACGACGAGGTGCCGGAGGGTCTGCGCGGCAAGCGCGTGCTGTCGCTGGACATGGGCGCGCTGATCGCCGGCGCCAAGTTCCGCGGCGAGTTCGAGGAGCGGCTCAAGGGCGTGCTCAACGACCTGGCCAAGAACGAAGGCCAGATCATCCTGTTCATCGACGAACTGCACACCATGGTCGGCGCCGGCAAGGCCGACGGCGCGATGGATGCGGGCAACATGCTCAAGCCGGCGCTGGCGCGCGGCGAGCTGCACTGCATCGGCGCCACCACGCTGGACGAGTACCGCCAGTACATCGAGAAGGACGCCGCGCTGGAGCGCCGCTTCCAGAAGGTGTTCGTCGGCGAGCCGAGCGTGGAGGACACCATCGCCATCCTGCGCGGACTGAAGGAGAAGTACGCGCTGCACCACGGCGTGGAAATCACCGACCCGGCGATCGTCGCCGCGGCCACGCTGTCCAACCGCTACATCGCCGACCGCCAGCTGCCGGACAAGGCCATCGACCTGATGGACGAGGCCGCCAGCCGCATCCGCATGGAGATCGACTCCAAGCCGGAGGAACTGGACCGCCTGGAGCGGCGCCTGATCCAGCTCAAGATCCAGCGCGAGATGCTGAAGAAGGAGAAGGACGAGGCGTCGCAGAAGCGGCTGGCCGACCTGGAAACCGACATCGACGGACTGGAGCGAGAGTTCTCCGACCTCAACGAGATCTGGAAGTCGGAGAAGGCCGCGCTGCAGGGCGCCACCAAGATCAAGGAGCAGGTGGAGCAGGCCAAGCTCGACCTGGAAGCGGCCCAGCGCCGCCAGGACTTCGCCAGGATGAGCGAGATCCAGTACGGCCTGCTGCCGCAGCTGGAGAAGCAGCTGGCCGCGGCGCAGGAAGCCGAGCACAAGGAATTCAAGCTGGTGCAGGACCGCGTGACCGCCGAGGAGATCGCCGAGGTGGTCTCGCGCTGGACCGGCATCCCGGTCAGCAAGATGCTCGAGGGCGAGCGCGACAAGCTGCTGCGCATGGAGGACGTGCTGCACAACCGCGTGGTCGGCCAGGAAGAGGCGATCAAGGTCGTCTCCGATGCGGTGCGCCGTTCGCGCGCCGGCCTGTCCGATCCCAACCGCCCGGGCGGCTCGTTCCTGTTCCTCGGCCCGACCGGCGTCGGCAAGACCGAGCTGTGCAAGTCGCTGGCCGAGTTCCTGTTCGACAGCGCCGAGGCGATGATCCGCATCGACATGAGCGAGTTCATGGAGAAGCACTCCGTGGCCCGGCTGATCGGCGCGCCTCCGGGCTACGTCGGCTACGAGGAGGGCGGCTACCTGACCGAGGCGGTGCGCCGGCGCCCGTATTCGCTGATCCTGCTCGACGAGGTGGAGAAGGCCCACCCGGACGTGTTCAACATCCTGCTGCAGGTGCTGGACGACGGTCGCCTGACCGACGGCCAGGGCCGCACCGTGGACTTCCGCAACACCGTCATCGTCATGACCTCCAACCTGGGCTCGCACCAGATCCAGGAGCTGAGCGGCGATGGCTCGCCGGAGGCCTACACGCAGATGAAGGCGGCGGTGATGGGCGTGGTGCAGGCGCACTTCCGCCCGGAATTCATCAACCGCCTGGACGACATCGTCGTGTTCCACCCGCTGGACAAGGTGCAGATCAAGCAGATCGCGCGGATCCAGATGCGCGGCCTGGAAAAGCGCCTGGCCGAGCGCGGCTTGAAGCTGGAGGTGGCCGACTCGGCGTTCGAACTGCTCGGCAACGTCGGCTTCGACCCGGTGTACGGCGCGCGCCCGCTCAAGCGCGCGATCCAGGCGCAGCTGGAGAACCCGCTGGCACAGAAGATCCTGTCCGGCGAGTTCGCCAACGGCGACACCATCAAGGTCGAGGCCGGTGGCGGCCATCTGGTGTTCGCCAAGGGGTGATCCCGCGCGTGCGCGTGGCCTTGCCGGCCGCGCGCATTCCCCTGCCCGGGCAGGGCTATCAGGGACGCGAGCGGATAATGCGGTACTGCTGCTTTTCGCCCACCGCCGGCGCGCGGGTGTCCACGTTGGCGCATAGCGCGCCTTCGCCACAGAGCACCACGTCCGCGCGGTTGTAGGCTTCCAGCAACTGCGCGCTGACCCGGTTGCGCTCGATCTCCTGCCGGTAGCCGAGCGACAGCCAGGTGCCGCCGGCCAGCAGCAGGAGTACCGCCAATCCGGCCGCCAGCAGGGATTTCCAGGCCGCGTGCCGGGACAGGGTTTCCTGCCGCTTGATCTGCGCGGCCAGCGAGTGCGCGCCCTGTACGATCTGGCGGGACGCTTCGATCAGTTGTTTCTCGTACTCGGCCACCGGAGCGGCGATCGCGCCGCGGACGCCGGTCGCTGCCTGCCGGGCCAGTTCGCCGAAGGTCCGGTTCGCCGATTGCTCGACCTGCGCCGGAATCTGCCGCGCCAGCTGCTGCAGCGCTGCGGCTACCTGGGCCTGGCTGGCTTCCATCCTTTCGCAGTTGCGCTGGAACTGCTCCATCAACGCAGCGGTCTTGCTTACCAGCTCTGCCAGCTCCTGTTCGCGCATCTTTCCACTCCTTGGCGCAATGATCCGTATTGCCGCGATGGTCAGCGGTGCATCGCGCGGACCTGTGTTTCGTTGGCCCTTTCCTGCATGGCCGCCTGCTGCGCGGCCTGTTCCACTGCCTGGCGTTCCTGTTGGTCGACCTTCTCCACCGCCTCCATGCGCAGGGCGACACCGGCCGGTTGTTGCGCCAGGTCGTGGGTAAGCCGCGAGAACGCCTGGCTGTCGCCGTCGCGCGATGCCGCCAGCAACCGGTCCAGCGTGTTGCCCAACGGGGAAGAGGATGCCTCCACTTTCAGCGGAGGACTCCAGGGCGCGGGTGCCTGCTCGCAGCGGGTATCGGTATGGATCGTGCGTGGCGTGGCGTCCCGGATATCCTGGCGTTCCGGCGCGAGTCCGGCAGGAGCGCCCGGCGGCAACGGGCCGCGCAACTGGTCGTACAGGTGCTTTGCGGTATTGGGCGCGTTGCCCAGCAGTACCGTGGCCCCGCCGCGCAGGCTTCCTATCGCCTCGCGATAGTCGTCGATCTGTTCCTTGTGCGTGGCGGCCAGTTCCCTTGCCTTGGGATCGGCGAGGACGGAGATATCCGCAGCGCCCTTGGCATCCACGTTCAGGAAATTGTGGATCCGGTGCGAATCGCCGAGCTTGACCGCCGTGGTCGCCGCGGCGATCGGCTGCGCGACGGGGGCGAGATGACTCAGCGTCCCGAGCATGCCGGGGCGAAACCCGGCTGCCTGCAGCGATTCGATTTCGCGGGGCAGGGCGTAGGTGACCACCTCGCCGTAGTGCGGACTGGCCGCGCTGACCGCGTCGCCGGCCATCACGTGATTGGTGAATTCGTACTTCGAATCCTGTGGCCCTTCCGGAATGCGGTAGCCCAGGCTGACCGCGCCATAGGGATTGAATGCCTCGCCCTTGAGTCCGTAGTGATGGGCGGTGATCTGTGCCAGGCAGCCGCCGAGGGAGTGGCCGGTGACGGTGACTTTTGCAAGGGGGTTCTCTTGGG
The DNA here is from genome assembly GCF_026107455.2 of Xanthomonas chitinilytica. GTDB lineage: Bacteria > Pseudomonadota > Gammaproteobacteria > Xanthomonadales > Xanthomonadaceae > Stenotrophomonas > Stenotrophomonas chitinilytica. The sequence continues at coordinate 366,751 of NZ_JAPCHY010000003.1, forward strand.
GCTTGGCATCGCGACTGGCGAAATCCAAGGCTGCTTTTGTCAGTTCGAGGGCATCTTTGACCTGAGGGTTGATGCGGCTCGCCACCATTGCACCGTCAGTTATCGCGCCATCTTTGATCAGTTCGCGGTCAAATTCCGTTCCACGATGCGCCACGATGATCTGCCCAGCATCAAAACGCTGATAGATCGTGCCTTGATAGCCGCTGGGGCGATCGACGTGAGCCAATATATTGTATTTCACCCCGTCGAAAGTGACTGGTTCATACTCGCCGGTGGCCGTTTCATTTGGTGTGCTGTAGGTGTCGTCTGACAAATATGCGTTCTGTTGTGTTGTCTGAGTCATGGTGATGGCTTCCGTGCGGTTATATGGGCGGTGAAATATTTATTGCGACTATCGGGGGGTGGGTTGGCTGATTCCCCTTCTTTTTCTCTTATGCCAAAGTCGCGTGGAATGCTTGATTCAATGCGTGGGTAATTCTCTTTCCAGAAGTGGGTGGTAACTCCCGATCCGTCTATAAGCTCGTCTGGCATCAGATGCGAAATGAATTTTGTCTCGCCCTCTGTTCCGGATGCGGCCAGAGCCGTTGTTAAGGCATTGAACTCCCATTGGCAAACGCCACGCCCATAGTAATCGGCTGCTTCCATCAGATCAGTGTGGATCGTTGCCAAATATTGATTGGCCGCTACCTTACGGTACTCCACCGGCACACTGTTGCGTGTCGGTGCACGTTGGACGCCTGCGAAGTTGTCCCTGGGCGGCAAGCAGGTTTCTCCCACGATGTTGTAGGACGCATATCCATTGACCACGGCGAACGGCCCGGGCGCATCCTCGATGGTCAGGGTGATCTCGTAGGCCTGCGATGGATTGGCCTTCTGGCGATACGGATTGGGGTAGGGGTCTTCGTTGCTGTCCATGGAGCACCCGGGAAGGAGGGCGAGCGGCAAAATGCACGCAAGGCCTATGCGCCAGATGGGAAGGAGGCCTGGGCGAAGGCGGCGGCGGCCGGCATGAGGGCCATCGCTGCGCTGTGGGCTTGACGAAGGGCGGTGGTTCCAGAGCACCTCAATGTCCTTTTGAAGTCGGAATGCGGCGACTATGCCACGGCAGAAACGGGGTCGACCGCAGTCGAATGGTTTTCATGGCGCATGTCACGGATTTGCTGCCCGGTCAAACCCGGGAGCGCGGCAGTGGTGCGGGATCCCTTCTGCAGTCCCGGAAGGCGCTTATAACCGGAAGCGACGACGCTGATGCCGAGCGGTCACAAGTCGCGGTTGCAACCATCGGATCGCCGCCGGCCAGGCTGGGCTATGGTCACGGCTCCCGACTTCGCGAGCCCCGTGATGACCGACCCGCAATGGAAGCCCGAGACCATCGCCGTGCACGGCGGCTACCGGCCCGACCCGACCACCCGCGCGGTGGCGGTGCCGATCTACCAGACCGTGGCCTATGCCTTCGACGATACCCAGCACGGCGCCGACCTGTTCGACCTGAAGGTGCCGGGCAACATCTACACGCGGATCATGAATCCCACCACCGACGTGCTGGAGCAGCGCATCGCCGCGCTGGAAGGTGGCATCGGCGCGCTGGCGCTGGCCTCGGGGCAGGCGGCGGTCACCTATGCGATCCAGACCATCGCCGAAGCCGGCGACAACATCGTCTCCTCCAGCGCGTTGTATGGCGGCACCTACAACCTGTTCGCGCACACGCTGCCGCAGTTCGGCATCGAGGTGCGGTTCGCCGACTACGACGACCCGGAAGCCTTCGCGGCGCTGATCGACGAGCGCACCAAGGCGGTGTTCGTCGAATCCATCGGCAACCCGCGCGGCAACGTCACCGACATCGAGGCGGTGGCCAGGGTCGCCCATGCCCACGGCGTGCCGGTGATCGTGGACAACACCGTGGCCACGCCCTACCTGCAGCGGCCGTTCGATTTCGGCGCCGACATCGTGGTGCATTCGCTGACCAAGTACCTCGGCGGCCACGGCAACAGCATCGGCGGCGCGATCGTCGATTCCGGGCGCTTCCCGTGGGCCGAGCACCGGCAGCGCTTCCGCCGCCTCAACGAGCCGGACGTCAGCTACCACGGCGTGGTCTATACCGAGGCGCTGGGGCCGGCGGCATACATCGGCCGCGCGCGGGTGGTGCCGCTGCGCAACACCGGCGCGGCGATCTCGCCGTTCAACTCGTTCCTGATCCTGCAGGGCATCGAGACCCTGGCGCTGCGCATGGACCGCATCAACAGCAACGCGCTGGCGGTGGCCGGCCACCTGCAGCGGCACCCCAGGGTGGCGTGGGTGAACTATGCCGCGCTGCCCGACCATCCCGAACACGCGCGGGTGCGCAAGTACCTGCGCGGGCAGGGCTCGGGCGTGCTGACCTTCGGCCTGCCCGGCGGGCGCGAGGCCGGGGCGCGTTTCCTCGATGCGCTGCAGCTGTTCACCCGGCTGGTGAACCTGGGCGACGCCAAATCGCTGGCCACGCATCCGGCGTCCACCACCCATCGCCAGCTGGATGCGGCGGAGCTGGAGAAGGCCGGGGTGTCGCTGGATACGGTGCGGCTGTCGATCGGCATCGAGCACATCGACGACCTGCTGGCCGACCTGGAGCAGGCGCTGGCCAAGGCATAGGTGCCGGCCCGGGATATCCGCCGGAGGCACGCAGGGACAGGTTTCCCGCTTGCCGGCCGGTGGCGCCGGGCCCGATCATCCGTGGCCGGATCGCGGCCCGGTCGCCGCCATTTGCGCAGGATCGGGAACGCCGTCGCTGCCGGTGCCTGCGAGCATGGGCGGCAACCGTCACCGGAGAGCGTCCAGATGAAGGATTCCACGCGTGTCCGCCACGACCTGGGTATCGATCGCGTCGTCGCCCGCCTGCAGCGATGTCTTGCCGAGGGCCTGCCGTTGCCGGACGTGGCCGAACTGGCGGCGCTGGCGCACCAGTCGCCGTTCCATTTCCAGCGGGTGTATCGCGCCCTGACCGGCGAGAGCATCGGCCGCACCGTGGTGCGGCTGCGCCTGCTGCGTGCGCTGCAGCTGCTGGAGCGGCCCGGCGCCAGCGTCACCGAGGCTGCGCTCGGCGCCGGCTACGGAACCCCGCAGGCACTGGCGCGGGCGTTCCGGCAGGAACTCGATGCCAGTCCGAGCGCGCTGCGTTCGCGGCCGGCATTGTTGCAGGCCGAGCGCACCCGGTTGTCGCAACCGCCGCCGTTGCCGGCGGACGCGGCGCCGCTGCAGGTAACGGTGACGACGCTGGAGCCGCTGCAGGTGCTGGCGCTGCGCAAGCGCGGTCCGTTCGAGGAACTGGATGGCGCGTTCGGGCGGCTGTTCGAATGGGCTGCCGGGCAGGGCCTGGTCGAGCGGCTGCGGCAACTGGTGGGCATCCCGCTGGACGACCATCGCGACGTGCCGCCGCCGCGTTTCGCATTCGATTGCGCGATGGCCTTCGATGCGGCCCTGCCGGGGCCGCCGGCGCCGATGCGGGTGTTGCGGCTGGATGGCGGCCGCTACGCGGTATTGCGCCACGTGGGCAGCTATCTGGAGCTGGAGGCGGCCACCGACCGGCTGCTGGCGCGCTGGTTGCCCGGCAGCGGCCACGCGCTGCGCGATGCGCCGATCCACTACCACTACCTGGACGACCCGGAAGAAGTGCCCGAGTCGATCCTGCGCGCGGACATCCGCGTGCCGCTGCGCTAGAGCATTTTTCGACCCAACTGTTTACACCCCCGACGCAGGCCCGTCGTCCCCGCAGAGCTTGCCTCCGCGAAGGCGGAGGCCGGGGCCCGGAAGAAGTCGCTGGGCGACCAGCGCTGTGCGCCGTCGGGGGCTTTTCCCGCCTGCGCGGGGCGACGGAAGCCGGGTCTCTTTTGGACTTCCGGCCTGGAAACGCTCCAGTCCCGCGATTGCCGGACGGCGGCGGGCCGAGGCCGCGGCGCCCGCCGCGAAGGCTCAGACCACCGGGATGCCGTGCTGGCCCATGCTGCGGTACGGCGGGGTGGACATCACCATCTCCGCCAGCGAATGCGCCAGCTCGCGCTCGGCCATCACCGTGCCGTCGGCACCGTGTTCCAGCAGGTGCTTGACCTCGGCATCGCTGTGCGCGCGCGCCAGCAGGGTCAGGCCGGGGTTGATCGCGCGCAGCTTGGCCAGCGCCTCGCCCGATTCCAGCGGCTGCGGAATCGCCAGCACCGCGATCTTGGCGCGTTCGGGATGGGCCTCGGCCAACACCCGGTCGGCCGCGGCACTGCCGCGGATGCCGGGGATGCCGGCGGCGTGGGCGCGCTCGACGTGTTCCTTGTTGTCGTCGATCACCAGCACCGGCACGCCGCGGTCGCGCAGGACCTGGGCCAGGGTGCTGCCGACGCGGCCGTAGCCGATGACGATGGCGTGGTCGTGCAGGTCCAGCGACGGACCCGGCGGCAGTTCCGGCTCCACCGTCACCGGCGCCTGCTCCTGGTGCTTGGCCTGCCAGCGGTCGAGCAGGGCGAACACCAGCGGGTTGAGCATGATCGAGATCAGCGCGCCGGCCAGCACCAGCGCCTGGCCGGTGGGCGGCAGGATCTTCAGCGCTACGCCCAGCCCGGCGATGATGAAGGCGAATTCGCCGATCTGCGCCAGCGAGGCGGAAATGGTCAGCGCGGTGCTGCTGGGGTGGCCGAAGGCGCGCACGATCAGGAACGCGGCGGCCGACTTGCCGAACATGATGATCGCGGTGGTGGCCAGCACCTGCCACGGGTGTTCGAGCAGGATGTGCGGGTCGAACAGCATGCCGACCGAGACGAAGAACAGCACCGCGAACGCGTCGCGCAGCGGCAGCGAGTCGTTGGCGGCCTTGTGGCTCAGTTCCGACTCGTTGAGCAGCATGCCGGCGAAGAACGCGCCCAGCGCGAACGACACGCCGAACAGCGCCGCCGAGCCGAACGCCACGCCCAGCGCGATGGCCAGCACCGACAGGGTGAACAGCTCGCGCGAGCCGGTGCCGGCGATGCGCTCGAGGATCCACGGGATCACCCGGCGGCCGACCACCAGCATCACCGTGACGAACAGCGCCAGCTGCAGCAGGGTCAGGCCGATCTTGCTCATCACGCTGGTGACGGTGTGGGTTTCGGCCGCGGCTTCCGGGCCGAACACGCCGGCCAGCACCGGCATCAGCACCAGCGCCAGCACGCAGGCCAGGTCCTCGACGATCAGCCAGCCCACCGCGATCTTGCCGCGCATGGTCTCCAGCAGCCGGCGTTCCTCCATCGCCCGCAGCAGCACCACGGTGCTGGCGGTGGCCAGCGAGAAGCCGAAGATGATGCCGTGCAGCGCCGGCCACCCCATCAGTGCCGCCAGCCCCCAGCCGAGCAGCGTGGCCACGGCGATCTGGCCGATGGCGCCGGGGATGGCGATGGCCTTCACCGTCATCAGGTCCTTCAGCGAGAAGTGCAGGCCGACGCCGAACATCAGCAGCATCACGCCGATCTCGGCCAGCTGGTTGGCCAAGGTCTGGTCGGCGACGAAGCCGGGTGTGAACGGTCCGACGCAGATGCCCGCCACCAGGTAACCGACCAGGGGAGACAAGCGCAGCTTGTTGGCCAGGGCGCCGAAGATGAAGGCGAGCCCCAGGCCAACGGCCACGATGTTGATCAGGTCGGTGTCATGGTGCATCGGGGCTCGCAGTGGGGCGGGAAGTCACCCGATTCTAACGTGCCGAGGGCAGGTTCCACGACAGAAATTGTGGGTTTTCAACATCCTGCGGCCGCGCCGGGGCTCACGGCGGCGCCTGGCCGACCACGATCTCGATGCGCCGCATCGGCGACAGGCAACCGGCCAGCAGCGTCGGCTCGGTCTGGCCGGAGCAGAACAGGTCCCACAGGCGCTCGGCATCGCCCACCACTTCCAGGTGCAGCCGGTCGGCAGCCACGTCGCGGTCGATCAGGGCGCGTTGCAGGGCCCGGCCGTATTCGGCGGCGCGTTGCATCGCGACCTCGCTGCCGGCGGTGTGGTCGTGGTGCGCATACAGCGTGACCGGTGCGTCCGGGGACTCCTGCAGGCGCCGCGCCAGGGCGTCCAGCCATTCCCCGGGCGAGGTGGACAACGGGCCATCGTCGGGGTTGAACAGCGCGGTGGGTACGGTGAATACCTGCTCGGGCGTGTCGCCGGCCCTGGCCGTGGGCAGTGCCGGCGGCGCGGCCAGCAGCAGGGCGGCGATCAGCGACGGCAGGGTAGTGCAGAGACGGGGCATGGCGAAGGCTCGGCAACGAAAAGCCCACGACACCCCATGAAGGGCGTCGTGGGCGGGCCGGCCGATGTTACCAGCGGTAGGCGATGCGCCCGTAGGCGTAGGCGCCGTTGAAGCCGAACGGCGAAAGGTTGCTGTACGGGAACTGGCCGCTGGTCGAGTTGGCGACGCTGTTCTCGTCCGGATACTCGTTCAGCACGTTGTCCGCACCGACGGTGATGGTCCAGTTCTGGGTGGGCCGGTAGCTGGCCGAGACGTCCACCAGCCACTTGGCGCCATAGGTCTGGTCGTTCGCCGGCGAGGCGGTGCGGGTGGTCACGCTGCCGTAGCGGGTGGTGCCCAGCGAGAAGTCCCAGTGCTCCAGGCTCCACACGCCGTTGACCAGGAACTTGGTGCGCGGGAAGCCCTCCTCGATGCGGCCGCGCTCGGTGCGGTCGATGCGTTCCAGGTCCAGGCCGTTGCTCTCCAGCGCCGGCGGGTTGGCGGCGATGCGGGTCACCTCGGTCTTGGAGTAGTTGTAGCCGGCGGTCAGGTCCAGGTGGCTGCCGCCCAGGTCGAAGCGGTAGCTGCCGACCACGTCCACGCCGCGGGTGCGGGTGTCGATGGCGTTGGTGAAGTAGCGGCCGCCGTTGACGCCGTAGATGCCCTGCGACTCCAGCAGCGCACGCACCGCGTCGCCGGTGAGGTTGGAGGACAGCACGATGCGGTCGTCCACCTCGATCTGGTAGGCGTCCACGGTGATGTACAGCGCGTCCACCGGCTGCAACACCAGGCCCAGGCTGTAGGACAGCGATTCCTCCGGCTTCAGGTCCTCGGCGCCGAAGGCCTTGGCCACCGCGCTGGAGGCGGGGAAGGTGCGGATCTCGAACGGTGTCGGGATGCCGGCCAGGTAGGTGGTGCTGATGGTCTGGAAGTTCTGCTGGGCCAGCGACGGCGCGCGGAAGCCGCTGGAGACGGTGCCGCGCAGCGCCACCTGGTCGGTGAAGGCGAAGCGCCCGGACAGCTTGCCCGAGACCTGGCTGCCGAAGTCCTCGTAGTCCTCGTAGCGCACCGCCGCGCCGCCGGACAGGCGCTCGCTGAGGTCCGCCTCCAGGCCCAGGTAGGCGGCATAGCTGTCGCGCTTGTAGTGGCCGGACACCGCCGGCGCGAAGCCGCCGAAGCCCTGCGCGCCGCCCGGCCGGCTCAGGTCCGGCTGGCTGTAGGAGCCTTCCACGCCCGGCGATTGGTTCCACTTCTCGTTGCGGAACTCGGCGCCGAAGGACAGCGTGACCGGATAGGCCAGGCCCCAGTCCAGCGACTTGCTGAAGTCCACGTTGCCGATGTTCTGGGTGGTCTCCAGCGCGCCGTCGTAGAACGAGGTGGGCGAGCCGGCGCCGATCGAGGCGTTGAGGGTGTTGCGGGTGTAGAACTCCAGGTGGTTGTAGCCGTAGTTGTAGCTGGCGTCCCAGTTCCAGCCGGTGGCGGTCTGGCCGCGCACGCCGGCCACCAGCGAGCGGTCCTTGGAGATGTTGTTGATCTCCGGCAGGAAGCCGTCCGGATAGATCGACGGCACGTTCTGGGTGGGGTTGTCGGGCGCGCGGAAGAACGCGAACGAGGTGATGTCGCGGTTGCTCAGCGTGGTGAAGGCGTAGGCAGTGACGCTGTCGTTGAGCGCGAATTCGCTGTTGAGCGAGACCGCGCTGAAGTCGACGTCCGGCTCGCCGATCACGAACGCCTTCTGGCCCAGTTCGGGCTGGGTCGGGCCCGGGGTGCCGGCGAACGGACGGGCGCGGTTGGTACGGTCCTGCTGCCCGGTCTGGCCGGCCACGTGCAGGAAGCCGCGGTCGCCGCCCAGGGCGATGCCGGTGTCGCCGGCCAGCTGGTACTGCTTGCCGTCGCCGGCCGAATACTGGCCGTAGTTGGCGACCAGGCTGCCGCCCTGCTCGGCGCCCTTGAGCACCACGTTGATGACGCCGGCGATGGCGTCCGAGCCGTACTGGGCCGAAGCGCCGTCGCGCAGCACCTCGACCCGGGCGATGGCCGCCACCGGGATGGTGTTCAGGTCCACCGGCGCCGAGCCGCGGCCGATCGAGCCGTTGAGGTTGAGCAGCGAGGAGGTGTGGCGGCGCTTGCCGTTGACCAGCACCAGCACCTGGTCCGGCGACAGCCCGCGCAGCTGCGCCGGGCGGATCGCGCTGGTGCCGTCCACCAGTGCCGGGCGCGGGAAGTTCAACGAGGGCAGGGCGCGCGCCAGCGCGGTGGCCAGTTCGGTGGTGCCGGTGGCCGACAGCGCTTCGGGGGTGATGATGTCGATCGGCGACTGCGACTCGGCCACGGTACGGTCGGACACGCGGGTGCCGGTGACGATGATGGTGTCCAGCGTCTGCGCACCGCCGCTGCCGGCGGACTGCGCGAAGGCGGGGGACAGCGGGAAACCGAGCGCGACAGCTACGGCGGCGGCGAGCGTACTGGTCTTGCGGTTCATCAGGATGCGGCTCCGGTTGGAATGGTGCGACACCGTGGCGACATCACGACTGCGGGGAGGGCGGGTCGGCGAGGGCGGTTGTTGCGGTGCGCAAGGCAGGAAGTAGCGGGATATCGAAGGCCTGTCAAATCCTTGCCATCGAAAAAAACGTTGCAAAAGCAACTATTTAGCGCGAGGGGGCGGGGGTCTGGCAGGACCCCGGGACAGGCGCCGGCGACGACGTGGGAGAGATGGATCGGCCGCCGGCGCGCATCCCGGGACGCGTCAAGTATTCGTTAACGCTAGAATCGCGTCGCAGGAATGGTGTTCACATGCTCATTCCTTTTCGTTCTAACGGACCCCCCAATGATTTCCCTGCGTAATTTCGCCCTGCGCCGTGGCGAACGGCTGCTGCTGTCCAACGTCGACCTGACCATGCATGCCGGCTACCGGGTCGGCGTGGTGGGCCGCAACGGAGCCGGCAAATCCAGCCTGTTCGCGGCGGTGAAGGGCGAACTGGAAGCGGACAAGGGCGACGTCGACCTGCCCGGCAAGGTGCGCATCGCCAGCGTGGCGCAGGAGACCCCGTCGCTGCCGGATCCGGCGCTGTCGTTCGTGCTCGGCGGCGATACCGAGGTGGCCGCCATCCTGCAGGAAGAGGCCGAGGCCACCGCGCGCGAGGACTGGGAGGCGGTGGCCGACGCGCACACGAAGATGGCCGAGATCGGCGCCTACGACGCCGAGGCCCGCGCCGGCAAGCTGCTGCATGGCCTGGGTTTCCCGGCCGACACCCACTCGCGCGCGGTGTCCTCGTTCTCCGGCGGCTGGCGGGTGCGGCTGAACCTGGCGCGCGCGCTGATGATGCCCAGCGACCTGCTGTTGCTGGACGAACCGACCAACCACCTGGACATGGACGCGGTGCTGTGGCTCGAGCAGTGGCTGCTCAAGTACCCGGGCACGCTGCTGCTGATCTCGCACGACCGCGAGTTCCTCGACAACGTCGCCACCCACACCCTGCACCTGCACGGCGGCGGCGCCAAGCTGTACGTCGGCGGCTATACCGACTTCGAGCGCCAGCGCACCGAGCACCTGCGCCAGCAGCAGATCGCGCACGAGAAGGAGCAGGCCGAGCGCGCCCACCTGCAGAGCTTCATCGACCGCTTCAAGGCCCAGGCCAGCAAGGCCACCCAGGCGCAGAGCCGGATGAAGCGGCTGGCGAAGATGGCCGGGACCGAGGCGGTGCGCGCCGAGCGCGAGTTCCGCATCGAGTTCGCGCCGCCGGCCCGGCTGCCGTTCTCGCTGATCCGCCTCAACCACGTCGAAGCCGGCTACGGCGCCGACGCGGTGATCCTGCGCAACGTCGGTTTCGGCCTGGAAGCCGGCCAGCGCATCGGCCTGCTCGGCCCCAACGGCGCCGGCAAGACCACGCTGGTGAAGACCCTGGTCGGCGACCTGGCGCCGCTGGCCGGCGAGCGCATGGCCCACCCGGACCTGAAGATCGGCTACTTCGCCCAGCACACGGTGGAGTCGCTGCACGAGGGCCAGTCGCCGATGGACCACTTCCGCGAGATCTCGCCGGACGGAAGCAACCAGTCGTTCCGCGACTTCCTCGGCAAGTGGAATTTCCCGGGCGACCGCGCGTTCGAGCCGGTCGACGGTTTTTCCGGCGGCGAACGCGCACGCCTGGCGCTGGCGCTGATCGCCTGGCAGCAGCCGAACGTGCTGCTGCTGGACGAGCCGACCAACCACCTGGACCTGGAAATGCGCGAGGCGCTGGCCGAGGCGCTGAGCATCTTCGAGGGCGCCATCGTCATGGTCAGCCACGACCGGCACCTGATCGGCCTGGTCTGCGACACCTTCTGGCGCGTGGCCGATGGCGTGGTCGAGCCGTTCGCCGGCGACCTGGACGACTACGCGGTGTGGCTGCGCACGCGCCCGGCCGCACAGGGCACCAAGCAGAAGATGGCCGAGGTGGCGCCGACCCCGCCGCCGCCGGCCAAGCCGCTGCCCGCGCGCAAGGCGCCCAACCCGCACAAGCTGGCCGCCGCCGAAGCCCGCGTGGGCGAGCTGGAAGCCGCGCTGGCCGAACTGGACCGCGCCTTGGCCGATCCGAAGAACTACGCCGACGCCGAGACCATGGTCGTGCTCGGCCGCGAGCGCGAAGCCACCGCCGCGCAGCTGGCGCAGGCCGAGCAGGTGTGGATGGAACTGCTGGACGCGTAGATCCACGCAGGGCGTGGATAGCGCAATGCCACAAGCGTAGATCCGCACATGCCGTGGATCTACCCCGTCAGCCATTCCCGGAACCTGCGCGCGGCGTCGCTTTCGGCACGCGAGCGCAACCGCGTCAACCAGTACCGCCCCAGGTCCTGGGTCTGTGCGAACGGCTGGATCAAGCGCCCCTGCGCCAGGTCCTGCTCGAACATCTTCAGCGGCAGCAGCGCCACGCCGCTGCCGGCGGCGGCCGCGCTGGCCAGGGTCAGCGACGAATCGAACACCGGCCCGCGCGCCTCCAGCTCCGCCACCCCGGCGGCATGCAGCCAGCGCGGCCACTCATCGCTGCGATACGAGCGCAGCAACGGCACCCCGGCCAGGTCGCGCGGATGCCGCAATGCGCGGGCCAGTGCCGGTGCGCACAACGGCGCGAACGGTGCGTCCAGCACCGGTGTGCACACCTGGCCCTGCCAATCGCCGTCGCCGAAGCGGATCGCCAGGTCCAGGCCTTCGCCGGCCAGGTCGATGCGGTTGTTGTGGGTGTGCAGGCGCAGTTCGATGTCCGCATGCCGTGCGTTGAAATCGGCCAGCCGTGGCAGCAGCCAGCCGGTGGCGAAGGTGCCGACCACGCCCACGCTGAGCACCTCGCGGAAGTGGCCGCCGACGAAGCGGTCCAGGCTGACCGCGATGCGGTCGAAGGCCGCGTTGAGCACCGGGTACAGGCTGGCGCCCTCGTCGGTGAGCGCCACCCCGCGTGGCAGCCGGTGGAACAGCGACACCCCCAGGCGATCCTCCAATGCCCGGATCTGATGGCTCAGCGCGGCCTGGCTGACGCACAGCTCCAGCGCGGCGCGGGTGAAGTTCTGGTGGCGGGCGGCGGCCTCGAAGGCGCGCAGCGCGTTGAGCGGCAACTGGGGGCGAAGCATGGGCGCAGGCGTGAGGGCGGTTGATGGATGATCGCATCGATCCGCCGCGCTGTCGGCCTGTCCGGGCAAGGAAAGCACGGATCCTGGATGGTGTGGCATGAGGCGAATTCATGCCTCTCACTGGGAATCCTCGCTGGTGCCTGCCCGCTGCGCCTTCAATACTCCGGGCACCACACACGGAGAACCTGCATGCTTGCCCGACGACAGTTCCTGCAATGGACCGGGGCCGCGGTCGCCTCGGCACTGGCCGCCACCGCGTTCGCCCGGACCCCGTTGCCATCGCCGCCGGCGCAGAACGGGGATTTCGCCGCGCTGGAAGCGGCCAGCGGCGGTCGCCTCGGCGTGACCCTGCTGAACACCGCCAGCGGCTGGCGCACCGGCCATCGCCAGGACGAACGCTTCCCGATGTGCAGCACCTTCAAGTTCGTGCTGTGCGCGACGGTCCTGCACCACGCCGACCAGGGCCGGCTCGATCTCGACCAGCGCGTGCCGGTACGCCAGCAGGACATCCTGTCGCACGCCCCGGTCACCACCCGCCATATCGGCAAGGACCTGACCGTGCGCGACCTGTGCCGCGGCACCATGGTCACCAGCGACAACCCGGCGGCGAACCTGCTGCTCGGCGTGGTCGGTGGGCCGGCCGGCGTGACCGCGTTCCTGCGTGGGCACGGCGACGCGGTGACCCGCAACGACCGCACCGAGCCGGAGATGAACCGTTTCGCCCCCGGCGACCCGCGCGACACCACCAGCCCGGCGGCGATGGCCGCCAGCCTGCAGCGCCTGGTGCTGGGCGATGTGCTCACGCCGGCCTCGCGCCAGCAGCTGGCGGACTGGCTGATCGACAACGAAACCGGCGATGCGCGCCTGCGTGCCGGCCTGTCCAAGGCCTGGCGGGTCGGCGACAAGACCGGCAGCAACGGCAAGGACACCACCAACGACATCGCGATCCTGTGGCCGCTGTCCGGCGGCGCGCCGTGGGTGCTGACCAGCTACCTGCAGGGCGCCACGGTGGATGACGCCGGGCGCAACGACGTGCTGCGCCAGGTGGCGGTGATCGCCGAGGGGATGATGCGCGCGGCGTGACGGGGGCGAGGCGGTGTGCGCCGAGCGCGAGTTCCGCATCGGGTTCGCCGCGCCGGCCAAGCGGCCATTCCCGCTGATCCGCCCCGACCCTGTCGCAGCCGGCTGCGGGGCACGGCCTGGCCCCGGCGAGCGCGATGGCGCCTGCCGGCGGTTGGGGGCTTGAATGCCCCGGTTTCGCCCTGACATCGGGACCCTGTTTCCACCAGCTTCCTCCGCCATGCCGATCTACGCTTTCCAGTGCGCCGAGTGCGGCCACGCCTTCGACCGCCTGCAGAAGATTGCCGATCCCGACCCCACCCAGTGCCCGTCCTGCGATGCGGCCGCGGTCAAGCGCCAGGTGACCGCACCGTCGTTCCGGCTCGCCGGCGGCGGCTGGTACGAGACCGACTTCGGCGCCAACAAGCGCAACCTGGCGGAGAAGGGCGACAAGCCGGCGACGGCGTCGGACAGCAAGCCCGCCGCCGGCGGCACCCCGGCGACCTGAGCACGGCATCGGCCGGCTGCCGCGCGTTGCGGCGGCCGGCGGCGCTGGCTGGTGGCCGCCTCATCCCAGCGTGATCTTCCGCGGAAAGCCCGCGACCGACGTCGCTCCAACAACGGCGAAGAGCCGCAGGAGCGACGTCAGTCGCGACCGATGGATGGGGGGCGGTTTCCAACTGCGGCTGTGTCCGCCGTCTCGCGGGGGCGACGGTGCATGCCGGCATCCAAAGCGAAAATGTTCTAGGGTGGGCGGATGAAAACCATCACGCCTCTGAGCTTCGCCCTTGCCCTCGTCCTTGCCGGCTGCCAGGCCGGCAACGAGCCCGCCACCCCGGCCAGTACCGCCGCCGCGCCGGCCGAAACCGCGCCGGCCGACCAGTTCCTGGCCGCCATCGCCAGCCACTGCGGACAGGCGTTCGCCGGCCGCATCGTCGCCAACCAGCCGCAGACCGATACCCCCGACGCGTTCGAGGGCAAGGCGCTGGTGATGCACGTGCGTGGTTGCGACGAGCCGACCCGCGAATTGCGCGTTCCCTTCCATGTTGGCGATGACCATTCGCGCACCTGGGTGCTGACCCGCACCGGCGACGGCCTGCGCCTGAAGCACGACCATCGTCACCAGGATGGCAGCCCGGACGCCACCACGATGTACGGCGGCGACACCGCCGAGGCCGGCAGCGCGCAGCGCCAGGCGTTCCCGGTGGATGCCGAGTCGGTGGCGCTGTTCGAGCGCGAGGGCCTGACCGGCTCGGTCGAGAACACCTGGGCGATGGAAGTGGAGGCGGGGCAGCGCTTCCTCTACGAGCTTTCGCGCCCGGACGGCCGCCTGTTCCAGGTGGAATTCGACCTCACCCAGCCGGTGGCGCTGCCGCCGGCGCCGTGGGGAGCCGAGGGCTGAGGCCAGCCGGCAGGCCTGCACAGGAAAGAAGGGCGCCTTGTGGCGCCCTTCCTCGTTCCAGGTCCGGTGGCGCGCGCCTTCAGCGGGCGCCGAAGCGCGCGCGGCAGCCGCCGTTGACCCAGATGGCGTTGCCGCCCAGGCCCCAGGTGCGGCCTTCGATGCAGGCGTTCTTGGAGATCTGCTGGATCACCACCGGGCGGCCCTGGCGACGGTCCCAGGCGCAGGTGCGCGGGCGGTTGTTGTCGCTGCTGCAGGTCACGCTGTAGTTGCTGTTTCCGCCCCCCCAGCCACCGCCACGGCTTTCGGCGAATTCGCCGCGGCAGCCGCTGCGCACCCAGATCGCGCCGTTGCGCACGCCCCAGTTCTGGCCCTCCACGCAGCGGGTCTTGGACAGCTGTCGGACCAGCGTGGCGCCGCGCCAGCCGCCGGCCGGGCAGATCCGCTCGCGGTTGTCCTGGCTCTCGCAGCGCAGGATGCCGCCGTTGCCGCCGCCGCCACCGCTGCCGCCCCAGCCGCGGCCTTCGGCGAAGCGGCCGCGGCAACCTTGGTCGACCCAGATTAAACCGCTGCCGCTGCCCCAGTTCTGGCCCTCCACGCAGCGGGTACCGGAGATGTTCTCCACCAGCACCGCGCGGCCGCGGAACGGCGTCTGGCACTGGCGGCGGCGCCGGTCGTTGCTCGAGCAGGTGACCGTCTGCGAGCTCCAGCCCGGGTTCGGCCGCCAAGTGCCGCCGCTGCCGCGCAGCGAGGTGGCGATGTCCTGCTTGATCCGCGAGAAGCCCCAGCCCGAGTCGACCTGGGCCAGGTAGAACTCCAGCTGGTCGTCGGGGATCTGGCGGCCGCGGGACTGGTCGGCGTACTCGCGCTCGATCACCCGCACCCGGTCGGGAACGCTCAGCTGGCGCAGGTTCTCCGGGGCATAGGCGCGGGCGCTCTGTGCCTGCGCCGCCGCGGGGGCGGCCAGGGCCAGGAAGACAGCCAGGCAGGTGACGAACAGGGGATGTTTCATGGCGACTTCCATGGGGCCGGTGGTGGCGCCGAATATAGGCGGGAGCGCACTTAAGCGGACATGACTGGGGCCGATTTGCCCCGGCCGGGCGCCGGCCGCAAAATAGCCGGCTTGACCAGCCTTCGGCTGCGGTAAAACCCATCCGGTGCGTTCTGCGCCGGCTACCTGCGGAGTTTTCGATGCGAACCCACTTTTGCGGCCTGGTCGACGAGACCCTGATCGGCCAAACCATCACCCTGGCCGGCTGGACCGACGTGGCCCGCAACCAGGGCGGCGTCTGCTTCATCGATCTCCGGGACCATGAGGGCATCGTGCAGGTGACGGTGGAGGTCGACAACGCCGAGGTGTTCGCCGTGGCCGCCAGCCTGGGCTACGAGGACGTGCTGCAGGTCGAGGGCGTGGTGCGCGCGCGGCATGCGGTCAACGACAAGATCCGCACCGGCAAGGTCGAGGTGATCGCCAGCCGCATCACCGTCCTCAACAAGGCCGCGCCGCTGCCGTTCCACGCCCACGAGAACCCGGGCGAGGACACCCGCCTGAAGTACCGCTACCTGGACCTGCGCCGCCCGGAGATGCAGCGCATGCAGCGCACCCGCATCAAGCTGGTGCAGGCGCTGCGCCGGCACCTGGACGCGCGCGGCTTCCAGGACATCGAGACCCCGATCCTGACCAAGGCGACCCCGGAAGGCGCGCGCGACTTCCTGGTGCCGGCGCGGATGCACCCGGGCGAGTTCTACGCGCTGCCGCAGAGCCCGCAGCTGTTCAAGCAGATCCTGATGGTGGCCGGCTTCGACCGCTACTACCAGATCGCGCGCTGCTTCCGCGACGAGGCGCTGCGCGCCGACCGCCAGCTGGAGTTCACCCAGCTGGACATGGAGTTCGCCTTCGTCCGCGAGCGCGACGTGCAGGACTTCGTCGAGGACATGATCCGCGCCATCTTCAAGGAAGTGGTCGAGGTCGAACTGGACGCGCAGTTCCCGCGCATGACCTGGGCCGAGGCGATGCGCCGTTACGGCTCGGACAAGCCGGACCTGCGCATCGCGCTGGAACTGGTGGACGTGGCCGAACTGGTCAAGGACAGCGGCTTTGCCGTGTTCACCGGCCCGGCCAACGATGCCGATGGCCGCGTGGCCGCGCTGCGCATTCCCGGCGGTGCCACGCTGTCGCGCAAGCAGATCGACGAATACGCCGCGCATGCCGCCAAGTTCGGTGCCAAGGGCCTGGCCTACATCAAGATCGCCGACAACGGCGAGGTCAGCTCGCCGATCCAGAAGTTCTTCGACGAGGCCGCCTTCGCCGCGCTCGTCGCCCACGTCGGCGCCGGCAACGGCGACATCGTGTTCTTCGGCGCTGGCGGCTACAACAAGGTGTCCGACTTCATGGGCGCGCTGCGCTTGAAGGCCGGCAAGGACTTCGGCCTGGTGCAGGACGGCTGGAAGCCGCTGTGGGTCACCGACTTCCCGATGTTCGAGTGGGACGAGGAGGAGCAGCGCTACGTGGCCCTGCATCACCCCTTCACCGCGCCGGCGGTGGATTCCATCGACGACCTGCGCGCCAACGCCAGGACCGCGGTGTCGCGCGGCTACGACATGGTGCTCAACGGCAACGAGATCGGCGGCGGCTCCATCCGTATCCACCGTCCGGAAATGCAGAGCGCGGTGTTCGAGCTGCTCGGCATCGGCGCCGAGGAAGCGCGCGCCAAGTTCGGTTTCCTGCTCGATGCGCTGAACTACGGCGCGCCGCCGCATGGCGGCATCGCCTTCGGCATCGACCGCATCGCCGCGCTGATGGCCGGCACCGAGTCGATCCGCGACGTGATCCCGTTCCCGAAGACCACCGGCGCCCAGGACCTGATGACCGACGCGCCCTCGCCGATCGCCGACGCGCAGCTGGCCGAGGTGCACGTGCAGGTGCGGCCCAGGGCCGACAAGGCCTGAGCCATGGGGTTCGGTATCCGCCGCGCGACCATCGACGATGCCGCCACCTTGTCGGCGCTGGCCGCGCGTACCTTCGTCGAGACCTTCGGCCACCTGTATCCGGACCAGGACCTGCAGGACTTCCTGGCCGAAGCCTACGAGGTGGGCAGGCAGCAGGTGATCCTGGCCCATCCCGACTACGCGGTATGGCTGCTGGAATGCGATGGCGTGGCCGTGGGCCATGCCGCGGCCGGCCCCTGCGGCCTGCCGCATGCCGAGGTGCGCGCCGGCGACGGCGAGCTGAAGCGGCTCTACCTGCTGAAGGAGCACCAGAACAGCGGCTGGGGCAGCCGCCTGTTCGAGACCGCGCTGGCGTGGCTGGAGCGCGATGGCCCGCGCACGCTGTGGATCGGGGTGTGGTCGGAGAACTTCGGCGCGCAGCGTTTCTATGCCCGCTACGGTTTCAGGCAGGTGGGCGAATACGAGTTCCCGGTCGGGCGCGTGCGCGACCGCGAGTTCATCCTGCGCCGCGAGCCGGCAGCCGGCTGACTCCCGCGCGCGGCAGTCAGTCGCGCTCCGGCGGCCCGCCTTCGGCCAGCGGCACCCGCGAGCCGTCCAGCAATCCGCGGCTGAGGCGGTCGCCCTCGATGAACAGCAGTTCGCCCGATTCGCCGTCCTTGATGCTGCTGTCGATCGCGATCACGCGGCCGTCGTGGAAGCGGCTGACGTGCGGCATCGAGGTATGCCCGACCACGATGCGCGCCACGCCCAGCCGTGCGACCAGCGCCTCGACCTGGGCGCTGTCCAGGCGGCCGTCGAAATAGCCGCGGTACCAGACCGGGCTGGTCTTGCCGTCGTACAGGTGCGACAGCGCCGGATCCTGCTTGACCTGTGCGCGCGGCAGCCCGAGCGAGGCGCGGTAGCCGGCGTTGGTCGCCTCGGCGTCCAGCGCCAGGTCCAGCGCCTCGGGGGCGATGCCGCCGTGCAGGAACAGCGTGTCGCCGATCCGCAGCAGCGCCGGGCGGGTCCGCAGCCACTGGCCGAGCACCGAGTCCGCGGCATACAGCCCGGCATAGGAGCGCTGCAGCAGGCGCGCGCTGCGCAGGTACTTCGGGTGTACGTAGCGCAGGTCGTCGTACAGCACCATCGTCTCGTGGTTGCCGAGTACGAAATGGACCGCGCCCCCGGCCTGCGCCGCCTGCCGCTGCAGCGCGTACAGCAGCCAGAACGTCTCGGTGACGCGATCGCCGCGATCGAAGACGTCGCCGGCGACCACCAGCGTGCCGCGACCCAGCGCCCAGCGGTCGTCGGCATCGATGACGCCGTTCGCGCGCAGCAGGCGCACCATCAGCCCGTACTGGCCGTGGATGTCGGAGAGCGCGACGATGCGGCCGTCCGCTGTCGCCGTTGCCGGCGCGGCAATGGCAGGAGGTGCGATATCCAGCGCATGCGGATAGGCGCACACCGGCGCGATCCCGGCGCTGCCGTCGGCAGTGCTCGGCAGTTCACGGCGGACCACCTCGTCGTCGCAGATCCAGGCCGCCTCCAGGCCGCCTTCGTGGCGGAAAACATAGGGGCCGTCGGCGGCGACGGCGGGCGCTTCGGACGGGTCGTCGGCCGCCGCGACGGCGAAGGCGCAGGCCAGCAGCGCCGTGCCGAGGGCGAAGCGGATGAGGGGAACAACGGGGGCGATGCCCAGGTGCATGCGGATCGTGGCCGGCGAGGGAAGGACTGGACCTTACGCAGCGGCGGATGCCGCTGGCAACCCGATCGCCCTGCAACGAGACAGCGCGGCCCGCGACATCGTCCTGCGACGTCGCGGGCCGTCCGTATCGGCGACGGCCGCCGCAGGGCGGCCGTGCGGTGCCGCGCTTACTCGCGCAGGAACGCCAGCAGGTCCTGGTTCACGCGGTCCTTGTGGGTGTCGGTCAGGCCATGCGGTGCGCCCGGGTAGACGATCAGCCTGGCACCTTCGATCAGGGCGGCCGAAGCCTTGCCGGCGGCGTCGATCGGCACGATCTGGTCGTCGTCGCCGTGGATCACCAGGGTCGGCACGTCGAACTTCTTCAG